>NZ_CP041765.1:0-1200000 GCF_007559025.1 Tomitella fengzijianii
ATGTCGGCGATCGTCGGACGCAGTCGTTGCGCACCCCAGTGCGACGAGCGCGTTCTTCCTGGTCACCGCCGCGCAATGACCGCTGAAGGACATCAAGGATGCCAGGGGAGGACGAGGTTCTGTGGAGCAAGACCCGAACGCTCTGTCACGGGTGTGGCCGATCGTCGTCTCCGAGCTCACCTCCGCAGCCCGTGACGAGGGTTCGCCTGCCATGCCCGGCCTGCCGCTGAGCCGGCAGCAACGCGCGTGGCTGCTTCTCGCCAAGCCGATCACGCTCGCCGGAGGTTTCGCACTCCTGTCGGCACCGTCGAGCTTCGCGCGCGACGCCATCGAGCGCGTCCTGCGTCAGCCCATATCCGACGCCCTCGAACGCCACCTGGGCGACCCGGTGGAGATCGCCGTCCGCATCGACACCGCTCCCGACGACGATCCGGGGGCGGACCGGCCGCGCGAGGATCCCTCGCACGCGGCCGCCGAGATGCCCGCACCGTCGGACGGTGCGGGCATGTGGGCGGCGAATCCCGCCGAACCGCACTACACCGACACCGCCACGCTGCTGCAGGGACGCCGCGATGAACTCACCGCGGAAGCGGAGGAGGACCTGATCGCGGAGGAGCAGGAGGCAAGGGAAAGCTTGGACCGCACCTGGCCGTCGCACTTCAACACGCCGGCCCCCGAGGCCGCCGGCAGTGCCCGCGAGGCGGGACTGAACCCCAAGTACACCTTCGACACTTTCGTCACGGGCCCGTCCAACCGCTTCTCGCACGCGGCCGCCGTGGCCATCGCGGAGGCGCCCGCCCGCGCGTACAACCCGCTGTTCATCTGGGGCGAGTCCGGACTGGGCAAGACGCACCTACTGCACGCGGCCGGCCACTACGCCAAGCGGCTGTTCCCCGGGCTACGCGTGCGCTACGTGTCCACCGAAGAGTTCACCAACGACTTCATCAACAGCATCCGCGACGACCGCAAGGTCGCCTTCAAACGGCGCTACCGCGAAACCGACGTGCTGCTGGTGGACGACATCCAGTTCATCGAGAACAAAGAGGGCATCCAGGAGGAGTTCTTCTACACCTTCGAGGCCCTGCACAACGCGAACAAGCAGATCGTCATCACCTCGGATCGGCCGCCGAAGCAGATGGCCACCCTCGAGGACCGGCTGCGCACCCGCTTCGAATGGGGACTGATCGCGGACGTCCAGCCCCCGGACCTCGAGACGCGCATCGCCATCCTGTCCAAGAAGGCCCAGATGGACTCCATCGAGGTGCCCGACGACGTCCTCGGTCTCATCGCCGGCCGCATCGAGCGAAACATCCGCGAGCTCGAAGGCGCGCTGATCCGGGTGACGGCGTTCGCGTCGCTCAACAAGCAGCCTCTCGATATCCGCCTGGCCGAGGTGGTGCTGCGCGACCTCGCCCCCGAGACCGCCACCGTCGAGATCACGGCGGCCACCATCATGGCGGTGACGGCCGAGTACTTCGACACCACGATCGACGAGCTGTGCGGTCCACGCAGGGCCCGACAGATCGCCTCCGCTCGGCAGATCGCGCTGTATCTGAGCCGGGAGTTGACCGACCTGTCGTTGCCCAAGATCGGCCAGGCTTTCGGACGCGACCACACCACGGTCATGTACGCGGAGAAGAAGATCCGCGGCGAGATGGCCGAGCGTCGGAAGGTCTACGACCAGGTCCAGGAACTCACTGCGCGAATCAAGCAGCGCTCCAAGCTCTGAGGCCCACCGCCGGTCCACGCCGCCGCGCGCGCCCGTGCGGTCCAGGGGCGCCGCGTACAGGCGCGCCACCGCGCCGCGCACACACGACGCCCCGTACGCCCCGTACGTCCTGCGCCACGGGCAACGCGGCCCGGCCCCCTGACCGCCGCCCGATCCGTGATTCACACCACGAACACCCGTCGCGGCACGCCCCGGAATGGTGAATCAGGGGCTCGTGTGACTCCGGTGACGAGTTTGCACACCTGTGGACAACCATGGGGATAAGTCTCCAAGCCTGGGGAAAACTTGGGGACCGGACTGGAACAACTTTTCTCCGTCCACAGCCGCCCCCCTTCGTCCACAACTCCGTCCACCGCGCGGTACACACCGCCGGAACCGCTCCCAACAGGTATCGAGCAGGGTTGTGCACAAGACTCACAGGACCTACTACTACTGCTTAGATCTCTTTCAAGGGGGAAACTACAAAACAGCCTGTGTGGAAACTCCACCCCGGCGACCCTTCAGCCGGTTCCGGTGGCGGCCGGTGCCCGCGCTTTACGGCAGACCCCGGACGACCTACGGTGGAGTTCCCGGACCGGCTCTCGGCGCCAGCGCCATCGGCTAATCTGGGTTCGAGAACAGGTGTGCCCGGCGCACCCTCAAGAAGCCCGAACCGCCCCGCGCCAACGCTCTGCGCCGTACCCGTCGCGGGGTCGAACGCACCACCGAGCTGGACCACCGAACGATCACCGCGCAACATCAGCGGTGGCAGTACGCACCACGACTGACGCGCAACACCGCCGGCCTCGGCCGCCACACTGGAAGGATTCCCGGGTCTGATGGAGCTAGCCGGCATGAAATTCCGGGTCACCCGAGATGACTTCCAGGACGCCGTCACCTGGGTCGCGCGCAGCCTGCCTGCCCGCCCCACGGTTCCGGTACTGCGCGGGATCCTGCTCGAAGCCACCGAGCAGGGCGTGACCGTCTCCGGGTACGACTATGAGACCTCCGCGCGCATGCAGGTCCCCGCCGAGGTGTCCGAACCGGGCACGGTCCTCGTCTCCGGCCGACTGCTCGCGGACATCACCAAAGCGCTACCGAGCAAGCCCGTCGACGTCGCCTTCGACGGCACGCACCTCACCATCGTGGCCGGTCGGGCCACGTTCTCGTTGCCGATCATCCCCGTCGAGGACTACCCGCAGCTGCCCACGCCGCCGGCGCACACCGGTGCGGTCCCGTCCGAAGAGTTCGCGCAGGCCGTGGGCCAGGTCGCGGTCGCCGCAGGCAAGGACGACACCCTGCCGATGCTCACCGGCATCCGCGTGGAGATCGAGGGCGACAAGGTGGTCATGGCCGCCACCGACCGTTTCCGGCTCGCGGTGCGCGAGTTCGAGTGGAAACCGGCGACCCCGGAACTCGAGGCCGCGGTCCTAGTGCCCGCGCGCACGCTGGCCGAGGCAGCGAAGACCATGACCGCCTCCGCGTCCGCCGACATCGAGATCGAGATGGGTGACGGAAGCTCGGTCGGGGCCGAGGGGATGCTGGGCGTCACCTCGGGGCCACGCCAGACCACCGCGCGGCTCCTCGACGCGGAGTTCCCCAAGTTCCGTCAGCTGCTGCCCGCCACGCACACCGCGGTAGCGGCGGTGGAGGTGGCGCCGCTCACCGAGGCCATCAAGCGTGTCGCCCTCGTGGCCGAGCGCGGCGCGCAGGTGCGCATGCAGTTCTCCGAGGACGGGCTGGTCCTGGCCGCCGGCGGGGACGATTCCAGCAGCGCCGAGGAGTCCTTGCCCGCCGAGTTCGCGGGCGAGCCGCTGACCATCGCGTTCAACCCCGGCTACCTGCAGGAGGGGCTCGGTGCAGTGGGTACCGAGCATGTGCATCTGGGATTCACCAGTCCCAGCCGGCCCGCCGTGCTGTGTCCGGCGGCGGAGGAGTTTCCCCAGGCGGACGATTCGGGCGCGTTCCCCGCATCGAGCGGCAGCTACACCTACCTGCTGATGCCAGTGCGTCTGCCGGGCTGACCGCGGCGGTGTTCGTCCGTCACCTGCGGCTGCAGGATTTCCGCTCCTGGGAGTCGCTCGACCTCGAGCTCGACCGCGGCGTCACCGTCTTCGTCGGTGCCAATGGCCGGGGCAAGACGAACATCCTCGAGGCCGTCCAGTACCTGTCGACGCTGTCATCGCACCGGGTGTCGTCGGACCAGCCCCTCATCCGGGCCGGCGCCGAGTCCTCGTTGATCGCCGCGACGGCCATCAACGAGGGCAGGGAACTCTCCGTGGATCTCACGATCCACGCGGGTCGTGCGAACAAGGCGCGCCTGCGCCAGAGCCCGGTGCGCCGGACCCGCGAGATCCTGGGCGTGGTCCAGTCGGTGCTCTTCGCGCCGGAGGATCTGGCGCTGGTGCGCGGTGATCCTGGCGAGCGACGGCGCTTCCTGGACGAGCTGATGACGGTCCGCCGGCCGCGGCTGGCGGGAGTGCGGGCCGATTACGAGAAGGTGTTGCGGCAGCGATCGGCCCTGCTGAAATCGGCGGGTCCCGCCATGCGGGCCGCCGGCCGCGGCTCCGGCGGGGAGAGCGCATTGGCGACCCTCGAGGTGTGGGACGGTCACCTGGCCGCGTATGGCGCCGAGATCATCGCCGCCAGACTGGAATTGGTCCGCGAACTCGCACCGCATCTGACCGGGTCTTATGCGTCGATCGCGCCGGAATCCCAGGCTGCGTCGCTCGGCTATCGCTGTAGTCTGGCCGAGGACATGCCCCCCGCGCAGCCGTCCGCACCGCTCTCCGATGCCGCGGCCGGATTGGAGAAGGCGATGCATGAGGCGCTGGCGCGGGTGCGCGAGCGGGAGATCGCGCGCGGGGTGTGCCTGGTGGGCCCCCACCGCGACGATCTCGAGTTGAGGTTGGGCGAGCATCCGGTCAAGGGCTACGCGAGCCATGGTGAATCGTGGTCCTTCGCGCTGGCGATGCGCTTGTCCGCGTTCCAGCTTCTGCGGCAGGACGGCACCGAGCCGATCCTCATCCTTGACGACGTGTTCGCCGAGCTCGATCGGCGGCGGCGCAACGCACTCGCCGCGGTGGCCCGGCAGACCGAGCAGGTGCTGGTAACCGCCGCTGTCGCCGAGGACGTTCCCGATGAGCTGCGCGGTCGCCGGTACGTCGTGTCGATCCGGGACCGCGGGGATCTCGGGCGCACGTCGACGATCTCGGCGTCGGCGGGCGACGGCGACGCCGCGGCCGGGAACGGATCGCCCGATGCCGACGAGACGGAGGAGACCGGTCATGACGGCTGACTCGGAGGGCAACGGCCTGTCCGCCGGCGACGACGGGCCGCCGCGCGGTGCCGATCTGGCGCGACGCGCGCTGGAAGAGGCGCGCGCGCGGGCGGCGGCGCAGGGTAAATCCGTGGGCAAGGGCATGGCCTCCCCCCAGAGGCGCCAACAACGCAAGCCATCACGCCGCCGCTGGTCCGGGCCGGCGGCCGACCCCCGTGACCCGCAACCGCTGGGGGCTCTCGCGGCATCCCTTGCCCGACGTCGGGGATGGAACCGGCACGTGGCGGAGGGGCGGGTCCTCGGGTGCTGGGACGAGGTCGTGGGTGCGGAGATCGCCGACCACGCGGCGCCTACGTCGCTGAGCGACGGGATCCTGCACGTCACGGCCGAATCGACGGCCTGGGCTACACAGCTCAGGATGGTGCAGGCGCAGATCCTCTCGAAGATCGCCCGGGCGGTGGGCGACGGCGTGGTGACGAAGCTGGAGATCCGTGGACCGAGCGCGCCGAGCTGGCGGCACGGCGCCCGGCACGTCAGCGGGCGGGGGCCGCGTGACACCTACGGCTGAGGCGTCGCCGACCGCGTGCGGTGCCCAGAGTGGTCTGCCCGGGCGGGGCCGTATCCGGTCGCATCGATGATCACGTTCGTGCCGCAGTGGCGGCATCAGGGGTGTGTGAGTGGCCTCGCAGGGCGGCCGAGGCAGTAGACTGGAGGGGTAATGGTGCCGTCATGTCCACCACCCACAGCCGGGCGCCCTTCGCGGGGTGCGATCGGGGCCCGGGATCTCCGGCCTCCGAGCGCGGCCGGGACGGCGCCGCCACGGCGGCGTCCCGTGCGGGTGGTGGACGTGTGTGTGCGGCTCGACCAGAAGGAGTGCTAGCGACCAGTGGTTGCCAACGATTCAGACACGGCGTCATCCAACGGCTCGGCGGGCGATTACAACGCCTCCTCCATCACCATCCTCGAAGGGCTCGAGGCGGTCCGGAAGCGTCCGGGCATGTACATCGGGTCCACGGGTGAGCGCGGGCTCCACCACCTGGTCTGGGAGGTGGTGGACAACTCCGTCGACGAGGCGATGGCCGGCTATGCGTCTACCGTCAACGTGACGCTGTTGGCCGACGGCGGCGTCGAGGTGACCGACGACGGCCGCGGGATCCCGGTGGACATGCACTCCAGCGGCGAACCCACCGTGCAGGTCGTGCTCACCCAGCTGCACGCGGGTGGCAAGTTCGACTCCGATTCGTACGCGGTCTCCGGCGGCCTGCACGGCGTGGGCGTGTCCGTGGTGAACGCGCTGTCGAGGGTGCTCGAGGTGGAGATCGACTACGACGGGTTCCACTGGGACCAGCAGTACAACAAGTCGATTCCTGGGCCGCTGAACAAGGGCGAGGCGACCTCCCGGACCGGCACCACCGTGCGGTACTGGGCCGATCCCGACATCTTCGAGACCACGGTCTACGACTTCGAGACGGTCTCGCGCCGACTGCAGGAGATGGCGTTCCTCAATAAGGGGCTGACGATCGTCCTCACCGACGAGCGTGTCGCGGAGGAAGAGGTCACCGACGAGGTCGTCGGCGACGTCGCCGACGCGCCCAAGAACGCGGCCGAGGAAGCGGAGGAGGCCGAGGAGAAGGCGGTCGCGCCCAAGGTCAAGCGCCGGATCTTCCACTACCCCGGCGGGCTGATCGACTACGTCAAGCACATCAACCGCACCAAGCAGTCCATCCACCAGTCGGTGCTGGCCTTCACGGCCGCCGGCGACGGGCACGAGCTCGAGGTGGCGATGCAGTGGAACTCAGGCTATTCGGAGTCGGTGCACACCTTCGCCAACACCATCAACACCGCGGAGGGCGGCACCCACGAGGAGGGGTTCCGTTCGGCGCTGACCTCTACGGTCAACCGGTACGCGAAGGACCACAAGCTTCTCAAGGACAAGGACCCGAATCTCTCCGGCGATGACATCCGCGAGGGCCTTGCGGCCGTGATCTCGGTGAAGGTGACCGAGCCGCAGTTCGAGGGACAGACCAAGACGAAGCTCGGCAACACCGAGGTGCGGTCGTTCGTGCAGAAGGCGTGCAACGAGCACCTGGAGTACTGGTTCGAATCCAACCCCGCCGAGGCGAAAGTCATCGTCAACAAGGCCGTCTCCTCGGCGCAGGCCCGGATGGCCGCCCGCAAGGCGCGTGAGCTGGTGCGGCGCAAGACCGCGACAGACATCGGCGGACTGCCCGGCAAGCTGGCGGACTGCCGCTCCAAGGACCCCAGCAAGTGCGAGGTCTACATCGTGGAGGGCGACTCGGCCGGCGGTTCGGCCAAGTCGGGCCGCGACTCGATGTACCAGGCGATCCTGCCGCTGCGCGGCAAGATCATCAATGTCGAGAAGGCCCGCATCGACCGGGTGCTCAAGAACGCCGAGGTGCAGACCATCATCACGGCGCTCGGCACCGGTATTCACGACGAGTTCGACATTGCAAAACTCCGGTATCACAAGGTCGTGCTCATGGCGGACGCCGACGTGGACGGCCAGCACATCTCGACGCTGCTGATGACGCTGCTGTTCCGGTTCATGCGTCCGCTGATCGAGCACGGGCATGTCTACCTGGCGCAGCCACCGTTGTACAAGCTCAAGTGGCAGCGCGGCGTCGCGCCGGACTTCGCCTACTCCGACCGCGAACGCGACGGGCTGCTGGAGGCCGGCCTGGCGGCGGGCAAGAAGATCAACAAGGACGACGGCATCCAGCGATACAAGGGCCTGGGCGAGATGGACGCCAAGGAATTGTGGGAGACCACGATGGACCCGTCGGTCCGCGTGCTCCGGCAGGTGACGCTGGACGACGCCGCCGCGGCCGACGAGTTGTTCAGCATTCTGATGGGTGAGGACGTCGCGGCGCGGCGCAGCTTCATCACCCGCAACGCCAAGGACGTTCGATTCCTCGACGTGTAGCGAACTGGCCCCCACACAGCGACCCCGGCTCGCCGGAATGCGAGCCGGGGTCGCTGTGTATGTAGGTAGGGCTTCTGATCGTCACGTGACGAACGGGCCCCGGATGCCTGCTATAGGTGGCATCCGGGGCCCGATCGTGGGGAGGTGTTCGATCAGCTGGCGGACAGCGCGCCGAGGGAGCCGAAGAGGTCGAGCGAGCCGAGCAGACCGCCGCCGGCCTGCGCGAAGGTCAGCGTGCCGTCGTTGTCGACGACGGTGAAGCTCTGCTGCGCCCCGAGAAGTCCGTCCTCGTAGTTGAAGCAGGCGGACACGATGGAGTAGTCGCCCGCGGTAAGGTCCGCTGCGTTGAGAACGCTGGAGTCGGTGTCCGCTCCGGCGTTCGTGTCGAGCTGGAGGACGTCGTTCTCGTCGACGTCGTTCTCGCCGTCGTATCCCATTCCCTGCGAGATCATCAGCTTCATCTCGTGGTCGTCGACGCCCTCGAGCGCGTCGTTCGGCACGACGTAGGCGCGGCACAGGACGTCGTTGACCGCTTCGCCGCCGCTCTGCGTCAGCGTGATCTTGTTGGTCGCGCCGTCTTCGCTCACCTCGGTGGTGACCGTGCCGGCCACGCCCTCGTAGGCGCTTCCGCCGAGGCTGCCGAGCACGTCCAGGCTGCCCAGTGAACCGCCGCCGAGCGCGGGGAGGTCGATCGCGGCAGCGGCGCCCGCAGCGGGGATGGCGAGCGCGACGGCAGCGACGAGCGCGGCGCCGGAACCGGCGATGCGGCGAATCTTGTGGGGCATAGGTGATCTCCGTTCGGTAGAGCAGACCGGCAGGACCCTCGCATCACCGTGCGCACTTGCACGGCGGACAGGAGCTTGTGACCGATCACACTTCGTGGCTTCTACTCGAATGTAAACGAGAGTTCAGTGGCTTTCATAATTGGATGAGGGAAATGATCCCGATTGAATGACATCAGATTGGAGGTATCGCAAGGGCTGCGCGGGGTCGGCGGGCGGCGGGACACCGGGGCGTGTGCAGCGTCCCCCTGTATTGTGACCACGCGAAACGGCGCCGCGCGCATAGGGTGTCAGTCATGACAGACAGCTGGCAGACCGCGTCCATCGGCGTCCGCGACTTCGCAAATCCCGTGTCGGACAGGTGGCTCGAGGACTATGTCTCCGGTGACGTGTTCGAGTACGGGTCGATCACCGTCACCGAGGCCGACATCCTGGAGTTCGCGCACCGGTACGACCCGCAGTCCATCCACATCGATGAGGACGCGGCGCGCGAGGGGCCGTTCGGCGGGTTGATCGCCAGCGGGTGGCAGACCGCGTCGGTGTTCATGCGGATGTTCGCGGACAACTTCCTCACCGCGGTGGGGAGCCTGTCCTCGCCGGGTATCGACGAACTGCGCTGGACCGCCCCGGTGCGCCCCGGCGACACGCTGCGGATCCGGGTGACGGTGGACGAGTCGCGCCGCTCCCGGTCGAAGCCCGACCGGGGGATCATCCACACCACGGGCGAGATGTTCAACCAGGACGGCACGGTGGTGCTCACGCTGCGCGCGATGAACCTCATCGCGGCGCGTCCCGTGTGAGGGCGCGGCGCTGTTTCACGTGAAACGGTTTCACGTGAAACAGCGCCCGGCGCCGCGCGGGACGGCGACTGGCCAGTGAGACTCGCATCACTGCGCTGCGGCGTGCGACGCACAATGTGACGAAGCGCAGCCGCTGGGGCCGCGTGGACGTCTTACAAGGGGGTTCCTCCCGATGGAACGCACACATGTGGTCTCCGCCGTCGACGGTCTGACGTTGCAGGCCTATCGGTGGCCGGCGGAGAAGCCCAAGGCCACAGTCCAGTTGGCTCACGGGCTCGCGGAGCACGCGCAGCGCTACGACCGGCTCGCTCGAGTCCTCGTTGCGGCCGGATACGACGTGTGGGCGCACGATCACCGCGGACATGGGTCCTCGGTGAGCGACGCGGTGCCGCACGGTGGTTTCGGTGAGGCCGGATGGGCCGGATTGGTTGCGGATCTGGTTCAGGTCAGCGGCATGATCGCCGATGCGGTGCCCGGGGTGCCGCACTTCCTCGTCGGCCATTCGATGGGTTCATTCGCGTCGCAGTTCGTGCTGCTCGACCATTCCGCCGACTACGTCGGTGTGGCGCTGAGCGGCACCACCGCGCTGGACATCGCCGCCGCCGCGATGCCGGAGCCGGGATCCGAGGCCGCGGAGGACGCGAATCTCGATGCCTACAACGCGGGCTTCGAGGGGGACACAGGCTACGAGTGGCTCAGCCGTGACGCCGACGAGGTGGCGAAGTACGTCGCGGATCCGCTGTGCGGGTTCGACGTGCGGCCGGACCTGCTGCCGGGCATCTTCGGGGCGAGCGTTCTGACGGGCGACCAGGAGGTGCTGGCGAAGATCAGCCCGGACGTCGCGATCCTGGTCCTCAGCGGCGAGGACGACCCGCTCGCCGGCAAGGGCTACATGCCGACGACGGTGGCGGACCGATACCGCGCCGCCGGGGTCAAGGACGTGGAGTTGGAGATCTACCCGGGCGCACGGCACGAGATCTTCAATGAGACCAATCGTGACGAAGTCACCACCCGCCTCATCGGATGGCTCGACGCGCACGTGTGAACGGCTGCCGACGGTCACCGGAACATTGCCGGGCCTCGGCCGCCGGCACTGCGATCGCGCGCATCCTGTGCACGATGAGCCGCGCGAGCGCCGGGTGGTCTCCGATGGGATCGGCGACGACGTCGGCCCCGCAATCGGTGATCCGAGAGTGGAAGAGACCCTCGGATAACAGGTAGGGCGAGACGGCGACGCGTCGTGCACCCGCCGACCGCAGCCTCTCGACGGCGGCCTCGATGGCCTTCGATCCGTCCGCGCACAGTGCAGTGCTGACGGGGACGTCCAACGCGTCGGACAGCAGGCGCCCGGCGCGGCGGACGTCCGCGCGGGCACGTGGATCGGACGAACCGACGGCCGCCATGAGGACGGCGTCCGCCTCCGCCCGTCCGGCCTCGCGCAGGCGCAATGCCTGGACCGCGGCGAGAACCGGATCGGGTCCTATCGCCCCCGCAATGCGAAGGGTGCGGCGCGGCCCGGCCGCGGCGGCCTGCCGCGGGAGGTCCGTGCGCACATGAAACCCGGATGCGAGGAAGGCCGGGACCACGATGGCGTCCGCGGCGGGGGCGGCGTCCAGAACGTCCGCCAGCGTCGGAGATGCGACGTCGGCGAAGGCGAGGCGCACCGCCGCCGGAGCGGCGGCCGCCACTTGGTCGGCGAGCGCGGCCATCGTGGCGAGCCCCCGCAGGTCCCGTGTGCCGTGCGCCGCGATGATGAGCGACGGTGCGGTCATGGCGTTCACCGGGCCCGTGCGTCTACGTCGGCCCGGGTCGCCGGGCCCACGTGCACCACACCGTCGACCACGCGGACCGGGTGGACGGGAAGACCGGGCCGGGCGTCGTCCAAACGCCGGCCGTCGACCAGCGAGTACACGTCTTTGAGCAACGGCGATGCGACAGTCGGCTCACCGCCGCGGTCCCCGACGATCCCGCGCGACATCACGGCCGCCCGCCCGACGGGGTCGATGTTGCCGACGGCGTGCACGCTCCCGTCGGCCAACAGGAACAGCGCCGCCTGCGTGCCGCCGCGCAGCAGCACGGCCACGCCGCGACCGGGCAGGAGCCGGTGCACCGCGCATGCCGGGGTCCAGCCGCCGGCGTTGCGAGGCACGGACGGGCCTGGGGTCCGCGCGGCCCCGGCGACTGGGCGGGCCGGCGCATCCAGCACCGCAGTTGGTGCGAAATCGGTGGTGCGAGTGGAGATCATCGTCTGCTCCCTGCTTCCGCTCGGGCCTGCGCGGCCCCACGATCTGTTGCGACTCCCACGCTATGGACCGGCCGTTTCGTCCCGGTTACGCGCGCGTTGGGTTGCGGTAAGCATTTCCTCGGTGCGGCAGAAGGATTCACGTGCGTGCAACAGGGAAGTCGGGCATGCCCACGAGCACCGGCACCTTGCGCGGGCCCGATTCGTCGAACGCGACGGTGGGATCCGGCTCGCCGGGCGCGTTGACGAAGGACACGAATCGCTCGAGGGTGCCGGGGTCGTCGAGCACGGCGGCCCACTCGTCGCGGTACCCGGCGACGTGCGCCTCCATCGCCGCCTCCAGCCCCGCGGCGATCCCCAGGGCGTCCTCGCACACCACTTGCCGCACGTGCTCCAGGCCGCCGTCGATCTCGTCGAGCCAGCGGGCGGTGCGCTGGAGCCGGTCCGCCGTGCGGATGTAGAACATCAGGAAGCGGTCGATGCAGCGGACCAGCGCGTCGTCGTCGAGTCCGCCGGCGAGCTGCTGCGCGTGGGCCGGCGTCTGCCCGCCGTTGCCGCCCACGTAGAGGTTCCATCCGTTCTCCGTGGCGATCACCCCCACGTCCTTTGATCGGGCCTCCGCGCATTCGCGCGCGCACCCGGATACCCCCAGCTTGAGCTTGTGCGGCGATCGCAGTCCCCGATACCGCAGTTCCAGGCGCACGGCCATCGACATGGAATCCTGTACGCCGTACCGGCACCAGGAGGATCCCACGCAGCTCTTGGCGGTGCGCAGCGACTTGCCGTAGGCGTGGCCGGACTCCATCCCGGCGTCTACCAGCCGGCGCCAGATCTGTGGGAGCTGCTCCACCCGTGCGCCGAAGAGGTCGATGCGCTGGCCGCCGGTCACCTTGGTGTACAGGTCGAAATCGCGGGCCACTTCGCCGATGACGATCAGCTGTTCGGGCGTGCACTCGCCGCCCGGCATGCGCGGGACGACGGAGTACGTGCCGTTCTTCTGCAGGTTCGCCAGGAAGTGGTCGTTCGTGTCCTGCAACGCCGCCTGCTCCGCGTCGAGGATGTGGTCGGAGGAGGTGGAGGCCAGGATCGACGCCACGACCGGCTTGCAGATCTCGCATCCGGCGCCGCGGCCGTACCGTGCTAGCAGTGCGGAGAATGTTCGCGTGCGAGTGGCTCGGACGATCTCGAACAGCTCGGCGCGAGAGATGTCGAAGTGCTCGCACAGCGCCTTCGGCAGTGCGACGCCGGACGACGTGAGGAGCTGCTTGACCGCGGGAAGGCAGCCGCCGCAGGTCGACCCCGCCCCCGTGCGTGCAGTGACCGCGGCAAGGTCGCAGGCGCCGTCCGCGATGGCCGCGGAGATGCGCCCTTTGGTCACGGCGTTGCACGAGCAGATCTCGGCGTCGTCCGGGAGCGAGCCCGCCCCCGCCGTCGACGCGGCCGGCGAGATCAGCGCGGCCGCGTCGTCGGGAAGCGGCGATCCGACCAGTGGGCGGAGGGTGGTGTAGGCGGTGGCGTCGCCGACGAGGATTCCGCCGAGCAGGGTCGACGCGTCGTCCGAGACCACCAGCTTGGCGTAGGTGCGCTTGGCCGCATCGGACAGCACCACCTCGAGCGCCCCGTCGCCGATGCCGTGCGCGTCGCCGAAGCTCGCCACGTCGACCCCCAGCAGCTTGAGCTTGGTCGAGGTGTCCGCCCCCGGGAACACGCCGTCGCCGCCGAGGAGCCGGTCGACCACCACGTCGGCGGTGGCGTAACCGGGCGCGACGAGGCCGTAGCAGGTGCCCTCGACCGCCGCGCATTCGCCGACGGCGTACACCCCGGGGGCGCTCGTCCGCATCGCGAGGTCGGTCTCGATGCCCCCGCGTGGCGCGAGGGTGAGTCCGGCCTCGCCGGCCAGCGCGTCCCGCGGCCGGATTCCGGTGGCGAACACCACCAGAGTGGCGTCGAGCACAGTGCCGCCGGACAGGTGCACCGCCAGCCGGCCGCCGGCGGGCTCGATCTCCTCGGTGCCCAGGCCGGTGTGCGCGTGCAGGCCGAGCTCGGAGACGAGACGGCCCAGCAGCGCGCCGCCGCCGGCATCGACCTGCGCGGATAGTAGCCGATCGCCCCGTTCGACGATGTGCGGGACGAGGCCGAGCGAGCGAAGCGCATCGGCCGCCTCCAGGCCCAGCAGGCCGCCGCCCACGACCACCGCCTGCTCGCCGCCGTGGCCCTCGGTGGCGGCGCGGATCGCGTCGAGGTCGTCGATTGTGCGGTAGACGAAGCAGCCGGGCAGGTCGTTGCCGGGGATCGGCGGACGGAACGCGTGCGACCCGGTGGCGAACACCAGCGCGTCGTACGTGTGGATAGCCCCGGACGCGGAGCGCACCGAGCGGGCGGCGGTGTCGACGGTGGTGGCGGCGTCGCCCACGTGCAGGTCCACCAGGGGGTCGTCGGCGAAGTCGTTGCCCTCGAGCGCCAGCGGGCCCGGGTCCCACCCGCCGACGTAGGACGACAGGCCGACGCGGTCGTAGGCGGCCCACGGCTCCTCGCAGAGCACGGTCACCGACCAGGCTCCAGCCTCGTCCCGCCGGCGCAGGTTCTGGACCAGTCGGTGCCCCACCATCCCGTGGCCGATCACGACCAGTGTCTTCGCGCTCATGCGGCGTCTCCCTCCGTTGCGTTTCCGTTCCGTCTGTCCGGAGCGCCTTCATCCGCCGGACCTGTCCGCCCGCGCGTGTTCCAGAGCCCGCACAGGCCGGCGACCGCATCGCGGCATCCGCCGCACCCGGTCCCGGCGCGGGTTGAACGTGCGATCGCTTCGCTCGTCGTGGCCCCACCCCGCCACGCCTCGGCGATCCGGCCGCGGGTCACCGAATTGCAGCGGCACACCACCGCTCCGGGGCCCGCGTCCTCCGGAAGCGCGGCGCCCCCGGCGGGCGCGCGTCCGACGAGCAATGACATCCGGTCGGACGGAACCGGACCGCGCGAGTCGAACAGCTGCGTGAACGCCCCGGCCACGCCGGGATTGCCGAGCGAGAGGGCACCGACGAGCCGCCCGGCGCGGACGACGGCCTTGGCGTAGCGCCCGCGCGCCGGATCCGCGAGAGTGAGCACCTCGTGCAGTTCGTCGTGGCCGGAGACGTCGACGCGGCCCATGGCGACGAGGTCGATGTCGTGCGCCTTGAGCCGCGTGACCTGCGCGCTGCCGGAGTAGCGGGCGCCGCCGGCGCCGCACAGCCGCCCGGCGAGAACGGAGGTCTGTTCCCACGCCGGTTGGACCAGCCCGTAGACCACTCCGCGGTGCTCGCAGCAGTCGCCCGCCGCCGACACGTGCGGCGCGCTGGTGCGCATGGCGTCGTCGACGATGATCCCGTCCGCTACGTCGATGCCGGCGGTGCGAGCGAGATCGGTGCGGGGACCGGTGCCGGCGGCGAGGATCAGCAGATCGGTGGCGATGCGCGACCCGTCGTCGAGTACGAGCTCCGCGCCGGTATTCGCGCCGGGCCGGCGGAACTCGGCGGCGCGCCGGCCGACGACCAGGCGGGCGCCGAGCCCCCGGACCGAACGGGCGAGGACGGCGCCCCCGTCGGGATCGAGCTGGCGGTCCATCGGGTAGTCCTGCGGGTGCACCAGCGTCACGGACGCGCCGCGCATCAGCGCGCCGCGTGCCGCCTCGATCCCCAGGAGTCCGGCGCCGACGATCGTCACGGACGCCCCCGGGCGCGCGGCAGCGGCGATCGCGTCGCAGTCGTCCAGGGTCCGGAACGCAGCGACGCCCGGCCCCGGTGCGCCGTCGTCGCGATAGGCGCCGTCGATGTGCGGACGCTTCGGAGTGCTTCCCGTCGCCAGGACCAGCTCGTCGTAGGCCACCGGCGGGTGCCCGCCGTCCAGACCGAGGGTCCTGCGGGCGACGTCGATGCCCGTCGCGCGGACTCCGGTGCGCACGGCGACACGATCCCCGGGGCCCCAGGCGCCGGTGCGCATGCGCGTCTGGTCGGCGCCGATGCTGCCGGCGAGCACGTTGGTCAGCAGGATCCGGTTGTACGCGGGATGCGGCTCGTCGCCGATGACGGTGATGCGCACCCGCGCGCCGCGCGGATCGTGGGCGCGGATCTGCTCGACGAGCCGGGTCCCGGCCATGCCGTTGCCCACCACCACGACGTGAATGGGATCCGGATCCCCTACGGCAGTGCGTAATACGGTCATTCGGCGGCCTCCAATCGCACTGCGCACACCTTGAACTCGGGCATGCGGCTGGTCGGATCGAGCAAGGGGTTGGTCAGCAGGTTGGCGCGGCCGCGGCCCGGGAAGTGGAAGGGGACGAACACGGTGTCGGTGCGCATCGCATCGTCGACGCGCACCCGGGCCGTCATGGCGCCGCGGCGGCCGACCACGCGCGCCAGCGCCCCGTCACGCACGCCGCTGCGGTCCGCGGTGTCGGGGTGGACCTGCACGAACGCCTCCCGGGCGACGTCCACGAGCTCGGTGATGCGGCGGGTCTGGGCGCCGGATTGGTACTGGGTGAGGATGCGTCCGGTGGTGGCGTACAGCGGGTGCTCGTCATCGGTGGCCTCGCCCGGGCCCCGGTGGTCCGCGCCGGCGAAGCGCGCGCGCCCGTCGCCGGTGGCGAAGCGGTCGAGGAACAGGCGGGGAGTGCCGGTGTGGTTCTCGGCGGGGCAGGGCCAGTGCAGCGCCTCGCCCCGTTCGAGGCGGGAGTAGCTGATGCCCGCGTAGTCGGCGGCGCCGCCGGAGGAGGCGCGGCGCAGCTCGTCGAACACCGCCCGTGGCTCGGTGGGGAACATCTCCGCAGGCCGGCCCAACCGCACCGCGAGGTCCGCGAGCACCCGCAGCTCGCTGCGGGCGCCGGGCGGCGGGGATACGGCGCGGCGGCGGCGCAGCACCCGGCCCTCGAGGCTGGTCGTGGTGCCGTCCTCCTCGGCCCACTGGAGCACCGGCAGCACGACGTCGGCCATCGCGGCGGTCTCGGACAGGACGAAGTCGCTGACCACCAGCAGGTCCAGCGAGCGCAGGCGCTCGACCACGTGTGCGGACCGGGGGGCGGAAACGGCGGGGTTTGCGCCGTGCACCAGCAGCGCGCGAACGCCACGGTCCATGCCCGCGCGGTCGAACAGCTCGTAAGCGGAGACACCGGGTGCCGGCAGCGACGATGCGGGCACTCCCCACACGCGCGCGACGTGGTCGCGGTCCAGCGCATCGGACAGGCGCCGGTAGCCGGGGAGCTGGTCGGCCTTCTGCCCGTGCTCGCGGCCGCCCTGGCCGTTTCCCTGCCCGGTGACGGTGCCGTAGCCGCGGCCCCGCCGCCCCGGGAGCCCCATGGCCAGGGCGAGGTCGATGACGGCGGACACGGTGTCCGTCCCGTGCGCGTGCTGCTCGGCCCCGCGGCCGGTGAGGACGTAGGCGCCGGTGCCCGCGTCGCGTGAACGGGCGAGGATCCGCACGGCGCGGCGCAGTGCGTCGGCGGACACGCCGGTCACCGTCTCGACGCGGTGGGGCCACCACCGGGCGGCCGCCGACCAGGCGTCGTCGAAGCCGCGGGTGCGCGCGTCGATGAACGCGTGGTCGATGTACCCCTCGGTGACCGCGATGTGGAGCATGCCCAGAGCGAGGGCGGCGTCGGTGCCCGGTGCGAGGGGCAGATGGATTCCGCCGGACTCCTCCGCCGCCGCGGCAGTGGGGGTGCGGCGCGGGTCGACGACGACGAGCCCGCCCGCGGCGGCGGCGCACCGCAGGTGCCCCAGCAGCGGCGGCATCGTCTCGGCGATGTTCGCGCCGAACAGGATGATCGCCCGCGCATCCGTCAGGTCGGACACCGGGAACGGGAGCCCGCGGTCGATCCCGAACGCGCGGGTGGCGGCGGCGGCCGCCGACGACATGCAGAAGCGGCCGTTGTAGTCGATGCTCGCCGTTCCCAGGGCGACGCGGGCGAACTTGCCCAGCATGTACGCCTTCTCGTTGGTGAGCCCGCCGCTGCCGTAGACCGCGACCGCGTCCCGCCCGTGCCGCCGCCGGGTCCGCCAGATGCCCTCGGCGACGGCGTCGAGCGCAATGTTCCAGGTGGCAGGACGCAGAGTGCCCGCGTCGTCCCGGATGAGCGGCGTGCGCAATCTGTCCGGGTGCGCCAGCAACTCCGCGCTGGTCCAGCCCTTCTGGCAGAGCCCGCCGCGGTTGGTCGGGAAGTCTCGGGCGGTGACCGCGGCGCGGCCCGGCACGTCGCCCGAGACCGTCATCGCGCATTGGAGCCCGCAGTACGGACAGTGCGTGGCGGTCATGCCCCGGCTCCGTCCATTGCAAGGTGATGGTGGGAAATGTTGGGAGAGAACGGTTTTGACGGCGTTTGCATGGATCCTCCCGGCTGGTGGCAGGACCTCAAACTAGCGAGCGCGTATTGCGGTGCGGCTGCTCCGATGTGAACTGATCGTTACGGTCTGCCGGTTCGTGTTACGGCTGATCGCCCTCGGATCGCGGCGCGGACCCGGCGGCCGGTCTACCGGGGGTTTCGCAGGTTCGACGGCGAACCGGCTCCGATGAGCGGCACGGGGGACGTGCCGCATCGCCCACTACCAGCGTGGACGGGCGCCCGCCTATAGACTTGAGCGGTTGCGCCAGGTTCACGCATGCCGCGGGACGGCACGGCACGACAGGACCGGGCTGGACAGAAGAGGAGCCAATGACCGACACCACGTTGCCGCCGGAGGGTTCGCACGACCGGGTCGAACCGGTGGACATTCAGCAGGAGATGCAGCGCAGCTACATCGACTACGCCATGAGTGTCATAGTCGGGCGCGCGTTGCCCGAGGTGCGCGACGGTCTCAAGCCCGTGCACCGCCGCGTGCTCTACGCGATGTACGAGTCCGGCTTCCGGCCCGACCGCAGCTACGTGAAGTCGGCGCGCTCGGTGGCCGAGACGATGGGCCACTACCACCCGCACGGCGACTCGGCCATCTACGACACCCTGGTGCGCATGGCCCAGCCGTGGTCGCTGCGGTACCCGCTGGTGGACGGGCAGGGCAACTTCGGCTCCCCGGGCAACGACCCGGCAGCCGCCATGAGGTACTGCGTCACCGCGGACGCGCGCGTGCGGGTGACAACGGGTGCGACAGTGCGGATCGGCGACATCGTCCCCGGGGCACGCCCGCACAGCGACACGCCATTGCGGGATCTCAAGGTCCTCGACCGCCACGGCGGGCCGGTGGCCGCGGACATGCTCTTCCACTCGGGCGACCACGAAACGCAGACCGTCACCACGGCCGAGGGGTACACGCTCTCGGGCACCACCAACCACCCGGTGCTGTGCCTGGTCGATGTCGCCGGGGTGCCGACGCTGCTGTGGAAGCTCTTGTCCGAGATTCGCCGCGGCGACCGTGTCGTCATCCAGCGCACGCCGGCGCAGGAATTCGGGCCGGGCGACTGGCGGGAAACGGCCGCGGCGCTGCTCGCGGGGGCATTCGTCAGCGAGGGGTTCGTCTCGGAGGGCCGGGCCGGGTTCAACAACCTCGACAGGGATTATTTCGGCCTCGTCGTCGGCATGTACGACGCGCTGATCGGCGGACGACGCTACGTGTCGAGCCGTCGTATCGCATCGGGCTCGCTTCTGCATGAGCTCGACATTCAGAATGTCGAGCAGCTCCGGGCATCCGTGTTGGGCGAGATGGTGGGCGTGCGGAGCGCGGAGAAATACATCCCCGAGTTCGTGTGGCGCGCCGGACCCTCCACCAAGCGGACGTTCCTCGAAGCGCTGTTCACCGGTGACGGCTCCTGCTCGGAGATCCCGCGCAACACGGTGCAGATCTCCTACTCTACGTACAGCGCCCGGCTGGCCCGTGAGGTGCAGCAACTGCTCCTCGAGTTCGGGGTGATCAGCAAGCGCTACCGGCATGCCACCGGCGAATTCAAGGTGGCCGTCACCAACCGCCGCGACGCGGAGCTGTTCGCGCGGCACATCGGCTTCGGCGGCGACAAGCAGACCAAGCTCCGGGCGATCCTCGATGCAGCGGAGCAGGGCAGCCCCGCCGCCACGTCCCGGTCGCTGAGCCACGATCACGTCCCGGGGCTCGGTCGGTTCCTTCGTGAACACGGCGCCGCCGACCGGCGCAATCGTGACTGGTTGCGCCGCCACAACGTCGACCGCATCGCCCGGTGGGAACACCGGCGTGACGAGATCGAATCGCACATCACGGAGCCGGACGCCCTCGCCATCGCGCGTGAGCTCACCGACGGCCGCTTCTACTTCGCCGAGGTCGCGGACGTCGCGGACAACGGCGTGCAACCCGTGTACAGCCTCCGCGTGGATTCCGATGATCACGCGTTCCTCACCAATGGTTTCGTCAGCCACAACACCGAGGCCCGGCTGACTCCGCTGGCGATGGAGATGCTCCGCGAGATCGACGAGGAGACCGTCGACCTCATCCCCAACTACGACGGCAAGACGCAGGAACCCACGGTCCTGCCCAGCCGGTTCCCCAACCTGCTCGCCAACGGCTCCGGCGGCATCGCGGTGGGCATGGCCACCAACATCCCGCCGCACAACCTGCGCGAGCTGGCCGAGGCGGTGTTCTGGTGCCTCGACAACCCGGAGGCGGACGAGGAGTCCACGCTCGCCGCGATGATGGAACGGGTCAAGGGGCCGGACTTCCCGACGTCGGGCCTCATCACCGGCACGCAGGGCATCGAGGACGCCTACCGGACGGGCCGCGGCTCGATCAAGATGCGCGGCGTGGTGGAGATCGAGGAGGAGCCCAAGGGCCCCACGATGATCGTCATCACCGAGTTGCCGTACCAGGTGAACCCGGACAACCTCATCAGCTCGATCGCCGAGCAGGTGCGGGACGGCAAGATCGCCGGCATCTCCAAGATCGAGGACCACACCAACGACCGCATCGGCATGCGCATCGTCGTGACCCTCAAGCGTGACGCCGTCGCCCGCGTGGTGCTCAACAACCTGTACAAGCACAGCCAGCTGCAGACGAGCTTCGGCGCCAACATGCTCTCGATCGTCGAGGGCGTGCCGCGCACCCTGCGCCTGGATCAGATGATCCGGCTCTACGTCACCCACCAGCTCGAGGTCATCGTCCGGCGCACCCGGTACCGCCTGCGCAAGGCCGAGGAGCGCGCTCACATCCTGCGCGGACTCGTCAAGGCGCTCGACGCGCTCGACGAGGTCATCGCGCTGATCCGCGCCTCGCAGACGGTCGACATCGCGCGCGCCGGCCTGATCGAGCTGCTCGACATCGACGAGATCCAGGCCGACGCCATCCTGGCGATGCAGCTGCGACGCCTGGCAGCGCTCGAACGGCAGAAGATCGTCGACGACCTGGCGGAGATCGAACGCGATATCGCCGACCTCAAGGACATCCTGGAGCGGCCCGACCGCCAGCGGCAGATCGTCAAGGACGAGCTGGGCGAGATCGTCGACAAGCACGGAGACGACCGGCGCACCCGGATCGTGCCCGCCGACGGCGACGTCAGCGCCGAGGACCTGATCGCCCGCGAGGACGTCGTGGTCACCATCACCGAGACCGGCTACGCCAAGCGCACCAAGACCGACCTCTACCGCTCCCAGAAGCGCGGCGGCAAGGGCGTGCGCGGGGCCGACCTCAAGCAGGACGACATCGTCGCGCACTTCTTCGTGTGCTCCACGCACGATTGGATCCTGTTCTTCACCACGAAGGGCCGCGTCTACCGGCTCAAGGCGTACGAGCTGCCGGAGACCTCGCGCACCGCGCGTGGCCAGCACGTGGCGAACCTGCTGTCGTTCCAGCCGGAGGAGCGGATCGCGCAGGTCATCCAGATCAAGACCTACGAAGACCAGCCCTACCTGGTGCTGGCCACCAGCGCCGGGCTGGTGAAGAAGTCGCGGCTGAGCGACTTCGATTCCAACCGCAGCGGCGGCCTGGTGGCGATCAATCTGCGCGGCGAGGACGAGGTGGTGGGCGCACGCCTGGTCTCGTCCGAGGACGAGCTGCTGCTGGTGTCCAAGAAGGGCCAGTCCATCCGGTTCTCCGCGGCCGACGACGTGCTGCGCCCCATGGGCCGGGCGACCTCCGGCGTGCAGGGAATGCGGTTCAACGACGACGACGCGCTGCTGTCGATGAGCGCCGTCAGCCGCGGCACGTTCCTGCTGGTGGCCACCTCCGGCGGCTACGCCAAGCGCACCGCGATCGAGGACTATTCGGCGCAGGGACGCGGGGGCAAGGGGGTGCTGACAATCCAGCACGACCCGAAGCGCGGCGACCTGGTGGGCGCGCTGATGGTGGACCTCGACGACGAGGTGTACGCCATCACGTCCAGCGGCGGCGTCATCCGCACCCTCGCCAAGCAGGTCCGCAAGGCCGGACGGCAGACCAAGGGCGTGCGCCTGATGAATCTCGGCGACGGCGACACGCTCCTGGCGATTGCACGCAACGCCGATGAGCCCGAAGATGTTGTGCAGGACGCCACCGAAAACGACGCACCCGAGGAGTCGTAAGTGAGCCCTGACGAGACGCCGGCCCCCCGCCCCGGCTCGGGCGGTACGCCCGAGCGGCCCCGGACTTCCACGACGGATCCCGGCCAGGGGCAGGATCCGGCGCAGCGGGCGCGGGCCGAGGAGGCCGAGCGGATGCGGGAGCGCGTGCATCAGCGTGAGATGTCCGAGGAGCACGCCAAGCCCGCGGGCGAGCCGAAGAGGGACTCGGGCCCGCAGTCCGGTGCGTCGAAGGGGACGCCCGGTGATGCGAAGGGCGCGGGGGCCGGCGCGCCGCGGAAGGGGCGCACCATCGCCTCCGCCAGTGCCAGCGTGCCGCGGCGTACCGAGCAGCAGTCGTCCAAGCGGCCCATCATCTCGGGCACCGCGGCCGCGAAACTGCTGGGCAAGGAGCCGCAGGAGGCCAGGCCCGCGCCGGAGACGACGGACGCACCGACCTCGCGGACATCCGCTTCATCGGCCACCAAGGGCGGTGCTGCGGCGGCCGGTAGATCCGCGAGCGGGATCGACGGCCCCACGAGCCACATCGACCGATCGAGCCTCGCGGCGACGGAGATGCCGGACCTGGGCAATGTGCGGCATCCCGCGCCCGTGGACACGAAGCTCGAGCCCGAGTCGCATCAGCGCACGGCGGTCACCGTGGGCAAGCGGCGCGGGCGCGGCCCCCTGCGCGCCTCCATGCAGCTGCGGTCCATCGACCCCTGGTCGGCCCTCAAGGTGTCGCTGGTGGTCTCCGTGGCGCTGTTCCTGGTATGGATGGTGGCGGTCGCCATCATCTACGTGGTGCTCGACGGCATGGGCGTGTGGGACCGGCTCAACAGCGGTGTGTCCGACATCATCTCCACCGAAGAGAGTAGCTCCGCGCTAGTCGGGCCGGGGCAGGTCTTCGGCGTGGCGGCGATCCTCGGGATCATCAACATCGTGCTGCTGACGGCGCTGAGCACGCTCGGCGCCTTCATCTACAACATGTCCTCGGAGATGGTGGGCGGCGTCGAAGTGACGTTGGCCGACCGGGACTGAGCGGGTGTGTGACCTGCGCGAACGCGGGATGCCGGCCACCGATTTGGGAACCGGCGAAGGCGTACGGTAGTGTCTGGATTCGTTCGAGGGCCTATAGCTCAGGCGGTTAGAGCGCTTCGCTGATAACGAAGAGGTCGGAGGTTCAAGTCCTCCTAGGCCCACCCTCGGCGCCGACGAAGGGACACCGGTCGTGCGGTTTCTCCTCCCCGCCGGTGCTGTGGTCGCAGCCGTCGTCGGCTACGTCGTGTTCCTCCGCGATCGACGGGAAACCTGGCACCGGCTGTAGACTGTGCCGGATCACGTGACGGCACACCCACGGGGACTTAGCTCAGTTGGTAGAGCGGTAGCTTTGCAAGCTTCAGGTCAGGGGTTCGATTCCCCTAGTCTCCACCACGGCACTGCACGGAATGGTGCCCTGCGGTTCGGCGCTGAGCGCCACGCTCGTCGGCGGCTCGAGCAGTTCGACGGGCGGGCTTCCCTTCGCTGATGGATCGAGTCGGCCGGCGCCCGGGGTCCCCGGGTCATCTGCCAGCCTGCTGCGAGTAGAACTCTGCGAGGTGGCGGCTGCCCGCTGGGGTGCCGACGCAATCATGGAGCATGCTCCAGGTGGCGAAGGCCGCGGAGTCGGCGAGGCGCGAATTGAACACGCCTGCCAGCCGCAGTACGGGCGGGACGATTTGCGGCGGTATCCGCACGGTCCTCGTCTTCTTGCCAAGGGCCGTGAACGCGGCCTCTGCCAGGCCGGCCCAGGTGAAGACGTCGGGCCCACCCACGTCCCACGTGCCGTTCTCTCCCGCTTCGGCGCGGTCGACTATGTAGGACGCCAGGTCTGCGCCATGGATCGGATTGATCCGCCCCGCAGGGCGCAGGATCGGTACGACGCCGCGGCGCGCCGCCGAGAACATCTCCATCATGTCGGAGAAGTACCCGGTGGGGTTGATGCGCTGCGACACGATGGGGGCGAGGTCGAGGGTCTGCGCGAATGCGGTCTTCGCCCTCGTGATGCGAGCGGGGCACTGCTCGCCGTCGATCACATTCACGTAACTGAACGATGTTGCGCCGTGCTTGATCGCGGAGCGCAGGACGGCGAGATTGGCGAGGTTGTCGACGGTCCACGGGTCGGCGTTCTGCCGCGTCACGCCGAGGGCGGAGATGACGTGGTCTGTGCCCTCGGCGATGCCGTCGGTGATCACAGGGTCGGTGATTTCGCCGACGATGAGTTCGGTCGTCGATCCCCCAAGCGGGGGAGCATCCCAGGGCCCGGGCCTTTCCGCACGGTAGCGATCGCGGGTGATGGCCCGCACATGGTGTCCGCGTGCCTGGAGCTCGGCAACGATATGGCGGCCGAGGTATCCCGTGGCGCCAATGACGAGTGTGGTGGCCATCGAGACTGTTCCCTCCGCCGCGGATGCGCCCGTCGACGCCGCAGATCGCGCCAGTGTAGGGCCTCTGACGCCTGCCCACAGGCGTTTCCCGGAGTTTCGCCTGCTGACGCGGCTGCTGCAGCTTCGCCACCGCAGCGGTTGCGGGTGCGCCGCACCGCGGCCACGCCGCCGGGCAGACGGAGGAACACCTCGGACAATTGCGTCCGGAATACGTACGTATTAGTCTGATCACACTGGAGTTGGCCGACGGCACCCGGAGTTCGGTTCCGAGGCAACGACAGTGCGACCGGAGTTCGCCGAGTCACCGTGACCGCACCGGCCATCGACGACAATGACGACAGGATGGGTTCCCATGAGCGAGAGCGTCACCACAGCCGACACGGGGCGTGTTGCCAGCGCGTCAGAGCGACATCCCCGCGGAGAGCGGAATCCCCACCGCATCACCGTGCGCCCGGTGGACTGGCATGCACGCGCCTATGCCGGCGAACTCGTGCTCGCCGACAGCACGGGATGCGTCGTGGTGCAGGAGTCCGGCCATCCCGACCGGCTCTACTTCCCTCGAGATGACGTGCACTGGGATCGCCTGACGAGCAGTGATACCGAAACGTCCTGCAAGTTCAAAGGCGCAGCGGAGTACTTCACGGTCTCCGCCGGCCGGACGGCGGACGCGATCACGGACGCGGCATGGGGATACCCGGTGCCGGTGGAGGGCATGGATGCGCTCGCGTCGCGAGTGGCCTTCTATCACGAGAAGATCCGTGTGGTCGTGGTCGAGCAGTGGCCGGACGGTTCGATCGTCGAGACGGACTTCCCGATCTGGGGCGACGTGCGCACAGTGCTGGGGATGATGGCGGTCGAACCGTCCGGGCGGCACCGGTTCGCGGTTCCTGTCGGCCCGGAGACCGAGCGCGACGTCGTCGAGGGTGGGCAGTCGCTGGGTGCATTCCTCGTCGCTGCGGCGAAGACGGAACCGGACAAGCGGATCATCTCGGCCACAGCACATTTCATGCGCCCTGTGTCTTTCGTCAAGGAGACTGCCATTGAGACGCGGTTCGTGCAGCGTGGGAAGTCGTTCAGCACCGTCGCCGTGGATCTGGCGCAGGACGGCGACGCCAAAGTCACCGGTCTGGTTCTCCTCGACGGCGGCGCCGATCCGATCATCGCCCATGATGCGCCGATGCCGGCGGTGCCCGGGCCCGCAGAGTCCGTGCCCTGCGATTTCGGTCTGACCGGTCGGGAGATCCGTGCTGTCCACGGCGCATACCTCGCGGACCGCGACGAGGTCGGCGACCCGGAGATCTGCGCGTGGATCCGGTACCGCGACCTTCCGTCGAGCGAAGCGTTGCGACTCGCGATGCTGGTCCAGCCGGTGACGCACTGGACGATCGCGGCATCGATGCGCCCGCACGCCGGCGTGGGCGAGACGTTGGCCCACGAGGACCTGTCGACCGGCGTGATGACGACGACGATCAACATCCATGCGGACTACGATCCGCGCAAATGGCATCTGTACGTGAATCCCAGCGTCTACGCGGGCCGGGGCCTGGTGGGCGGTCGCGGCCTCATCTTCAGTGAAGACGGCAACGTGGTGGGTTCCTATCTGGTCCACGCCATGGTGCGGGGGCGGACGATCGATCCCCGCAGGCTCGATGGGGGCCGGGAGAACGCATTCATGTGATCTCGGCCTGACCTCGGTGCGGGCGACGGCGGTGTCGCAGCGATCGCTCAGCGCAGAAACGACCGCATGAGGACCGTGATGAGGTCCGACGCGTGGTTCCGAAGATTCTCGGCGAACTCCGGCGACTCGCGATTCGGGGAGAACGCCCAGTGCATGTTCATACTTCCCAACACGATGTCGGGGAGGAGCGTGGCAGGCAGATCCGGATGAACCTCACCGCGGTCGATCGCACGGCGCGTGACCGCGCGAACGGCTTTGCCGCGGGGAGCGATGACGATCTCGTCGTAGAGGCGGGCCAACTCCGGATTGCTCGCGCAATCGGCGGGAAAACGGCTGCCGGCCTGCGGCAGGAACGGCGTCGCGTACCAGGTGAGCCACTGTTCGACGAAGTCGCGGACGTCGTCCTCGAACGATCCGAGGTCGCGGGCGGTAGGAAAGTGGGTCCGGTTGAAGGCGGTGACCAGAAGCAATTCGCGCGTCGCCCAGCGCCGATAGATCGCCGGTTTGCCCACGTTGGCGACGCGGGCGACCTTGTCGAACGTGAAACCCCGCCAACCTTCGCGCGCATACACTTCGATGGCGCCGGAGAGCAGACGGGGGTCGAGGCTCGGGTCCCGCCGTCGTCCTGCACGCCGGGCTTCACCTGTACTCACGCCGGCCATTCTCGCAGACCGCGGCGCGTAGTCTCACCGCTTGCGATGCAAGTCGGATACGACGCCGGCCATGAGCCGGTCGTGCGCGGGATCGGAGGGTAGCGCGAGGGTGGCCCCTACGGCGATGCCGACGTCGCGGATCGGGGCGAGTCGAGCGGTGATGGTCTCCGCAAGCCGGTCATAGCGTGCCGTCGGGATGACCGCGTCGAGCACCCCGTCGGTGACGACATGGGGGAGTCTGCCCCAATCCTCCGCGCGGACCAGCGACGCGAGCTGCTCCTGGAGCCCCACGAGCCCGCACCGTTCGAGGGCGCCGCGGTAGGCGGGTGTGGAGTAGAGGAACGCGAACAGACGGCGGCGGCGCTCGCGCTCAGCCGCCACGTCCGTGTCGGTTGCTCCGGTGATCACCTGCAGCCCGGCGACGAGCTCGAAATCGCCTGTCGACCGGCCGGTCTCCGCGGCGCCGGTGTGCAGCGCGGGCAGGCAGACGTCGGCGAGGAAGCGCGGGTCGGAGTTGGTCGGGTGGGTGACCAGTCCGTCCGCGACGGCACCGGCGACGGTCAGCATGCGCCGGCCGACACCGCCGAGGTAGATCGGCGGCGCCGGGGTGTCGTCGTCGGGCCCGGGGTTGAAGTACGGCTGCATCCGGGTGAACCGGTAGTGCTCGCCTTGATACGAGTGCAGCTCGCCGGTGTGGAAGGTGTCGAACGCCGCCCGGAGCACTCCGATGTACTCGCGCATCCTGTCTGCGGGCGCCGACCACGGCATTCCGTAGCGTTCCTCGACGTTCTGGCGGACCTGGCTGCCGAGCCCGAGGTGGAAGCGGCCGCCGGAGATCTTCGCCAGATCCCACGCGGTGTATGCGGTGAGCAGGGGGCTTCGGACGAATGCGAGCGCCACGGAGGTCCGCACGACGATCCGCTCGGTCGCCTGCAGCGCGGCGTGGGCGAGAAGGAACGGGTCGTGGATGGTTTCGGAGACGTGGATGCCGTCGTAGCCTGCCGCCTCGGCGCGGCGGGCGAGCGCGGCCACCGCAGTGGGGGGCAGTGCTGCGTCTGTCCCGGTGTAGACCTTCATGGGGTGGTTCTATCCGCCGGGCAGGCCCAGGTGTCCACCGCTGATCGCAGGGTGGGAGGACCAGCAGCGGCCCGCCGATGACCGTCGAGCGGCGCGGCTATCTCCCCGCCGACCAGGGCGAGGTGGTGCTCGTCCGGCAACTCCGCCGGTACGGCGCCTCCCGCGAAGCCGGACCCGCCGGGGGATTCAGTGCGCGTCATTCGTTTCCCCGCTGTTGGTGGCGGATGCGTTCCCTGATGCGGCGCAGCAGCTTCTCGTCCAGCACGTCGATGGCGACGGCGTCGTCCGAGGGCGGGGTGGCGGTGCGGACCTCTTGGTGGAGGTGCTCCATCCGGCGGTCCAATTGCGCGGCGACCTCGGCCGCATCCGACAGGTCGGCCGTCAGGTGTGCGGGGACGGCGCCTTCGTACTTGTAGTAGATCTTGTGCTCGAGGCTCGCCCAGAAGTCCATGGCGATCGTGCGGATCTGCACTTCCACGATGGTGGGGACGGGGCCCGTCGTGAGGAACACGGGGATCTCGAGGATGGCGTGCAGGCTCTTGTAGCCGTTGGGCTTGGGATCGGCGATGTAGTCCTTGATCGTGACCACCCGCACGTCGGCCTGTGCGGTGAGAGTGTCGAGGATGCGGTAAGTATCGGCGATGAAGCTGCAGGTGATCCGGACCCCGGCGATGTCGGTGATGCCGGCGCGGATGGCTTCGGGGGATAGTTCGATGCCGCGGCGCAGGACCTTGTCGAGGATGCTCGGCGTCGACTTGACGCGGGAGCCGACGTGTTCGATGGGGTTGTACCGGTGCAGGTGGAGGAACTCCCGGCGCAGGATCGAGACCTTGGTGAGAACCTCGTCGACTGCGAACTGATGCTCCATCTGCATCCGGGCGAGCGGATCTCGTATGCGGCGGATGAACTCGATCATCGACGGGTCTGCGAGGCGGTCGGCGTCGTCCATCGGCGCTGGGATGTTCGGGTCCGTCAAGGGGTGCTCCTGGGAGATCGGGTGCATCGGAGTGATCGGCACGCACCCGCCGCGGCTGCGGCGTGAGGCGGTGTGACATTCGGGGTGTCAGTCGGGGATGAAGCCCAGCGGCATCAGGCCCAGAACGGAATGGGTTTCTCCGATGAGCGGCCCGGCTGCCACGCGCATCGCATCGTCGTTCACCCCGCCGAGGAAGACCGTTCCGAGCCCGAGCGAGGCGGCGCACAGGTGGACGTTCTGGGTGACCGCGCCGGTTTCGGCCCAGCAGTACCGCGCACCGCGTCCCGGACCCTGGGCGTGGAACGCCCTGTCGGCTGCGTCGAGGTCCGCTGCCAATACCAGGACGGCTGGGCAGTGCGCGGCCCACCCGGCGTCGAGCGTGGACTGCGCTAAAGCGCGCCGATGGTCCCCGCCGGCGCCAGGTGTGAGCGAGTGTCGGGCGCTGTCGAATCGGTAGGCGCCTGCACGCAGATCGTCGACGCGCCCGACCGCGACGAACACGTTCACCGGGTAGAGGGAATGCGCGGAGGGGTAGCCGCGACTCCCATCCGCGCGTTCGCCGACGGCGGCACTGAGATGCCGGACGAGGAGCGACGCGGGGATCGGCGCGGCGGAGATCGACTTGGTGGACATCCGGGCGGCGAGGAGTGCGTTGACGACTCCGATGCCGGGAGGCGGGCGCACTGGGCCGGTCACCGTGTCGGTCCCGAGCATCGGCGATTGCTGTCAGGCGCGGGCGGTTTCACGTGAAACCGCCGAACTCGGCAGCGCGGACCGCTGGATCCGGCAATGCCGCCGCCGCTGCCGCCGCACGGGGAACGGCGGCGATCATCCCGCCGACCCGGTGGACGGTTGGCCGTGCAGCGCCTGCCGGATCCGCGCGCACACGGCGTCGGGGTCGGTGGACGACACCAGCAGGCGTGACCATTCCGAGTCCTCGAGCGTGATGACCACGCCGGAGGTCCTGTAGACCGCGACGAAGTCTCTGTCTCCGCTTGATCGCCACGTGCCGAGCGCGATCACCCGCGGCAGCCCGGTCCCGGGGGCGCGGAGTCCCCGCAGTTCCCCCCACATGAGGTCGGACGGCGCGATCGACGCCACACAGTGCAGTGGCACCCGCACTGAACGGTGCATGGCACCGGCGACCTCGAGCGGGGAAAGCCGCAATACCAGGTCGTCGCCGATCACCTTGAGATGCGCCATACCGCTTTTCTACCACCGGAACCCGGCGGGATTCAGGTTTCCCGTCGCCAGAGCCCGGGATCGACTCGGCACGGCGTCCGGTCCGATACTGTCGTGCGCAACACGGATGGGAAACCCGATGAGTAACCATGGCGCCGGGCGCGGCGCCGGTGGACCGGAGAGGCGCGGATGGGAAGCGTGAGCGGCAAGGTCGCGGTGGTGACGGGTGCGGCGTCGGGGATCGGGCGCGAGCTGGCGCTGGAACTGGCGCGGCGCGGCGCGAAGCTGGCGCTGGCCGACGTGGACGACCGCGGGCTGGCGCAGACCGAGGGGCAGGTGCGGGCGCTCGGTGCCGAGGCGTCCGGTTCACACCTGGATGTGAGCAGCCGCGCGGATTTCGAGACCTTCGCGCAGGATGTGGTCACCCGATTCGGCGTGGTGCACCAGATCTACAACAACGCCGGCATCTCCGGCGGCAGCCACTCGATCCTGGACTCCGACTACGCGGTGTTCGACCGCGTCCTGGGCATCAACCTGTGGGGCGTCATCCACGGCACCAAGACGTTCCTGCCGCACCTCATCGCGTCGGGCGACGGCCACGTCATCAACATATCCAGCCTCAACGGCATCATGGCGCAGCCGGAGCTGGGGCCGTATTGCACGGCGAAGTTCGGTGTCCGCGGATTCACGGAGACGCTCCGCGCGGAGATGCTCGCCGACCAGCGGCCCGTCGCCGTCACCGTGGTGCACCCCGGCGGCGTCAAGACGAACATCGCGTCCGCGGCCCTCGCGCAGGCCGAGTCGCGCGGCGAGGTGCCGACGGACCGGGACCGGGTCCGGGTGCGCACCTACAACGACAAGCTGCTGAAGTTGCCCGCCGACAAGGCCGCCCGCACGATCGTCGACGGCGTGGAGGACGACCGCGCACGCGTCCTGGTCGGCAACGATGCCAAGGCTCTCGATCTGCTCGTGCGCGCGGCCCCCCGCTTCTACACCGGCCTCATCGCCAAGTACACGGAGAAGATCTTCGGCTGAGGAGGCCGCGCGCGGGAGGCGTCAAGGCGCCGGGTCGATCCGGACGTAGCAGCAACCGGTGCGCGGTTCGAGCAGCGTCGAATGGCATGTTCGACAATGTCCGTATCGTCGGCCATGCACCCTGCGCGTCGCCCCGAGGATCTTCCGGCGACGTCTCCACGTGGTGCGCGCCCATCGACCGTGCGGATGCGAAGCTGGAGCGGGTATGAACAGGTGGCTGGTGCTCGCCGGCGCCATCGGGGCCGAGGTGCTCGGCACCATGTCGCTGCGCGCGGCCACCGAGCACGCGGCGTGGTACGCGCTGGTCGTCGCCGCGTATATCACCGCCTTCGCACTTCTGTCGTGGCTGCTGCGGTCGGGATTGCCGATCGGCGTCGTCTACGGCATCTGGGGTGCAAGCGGCGTCGCCCTCACGGCCGTGCTCGCCACCGTGATCTTCGGCGAGACGCTCAGCGCCGCGGCGATCGCCGGCATCGCGTTGATCATCGTCGGGGTGGTGCTGGTCGAGACGGGGTCGCCCGATTCCGGCCGGGACGCGTCCGAGCGGGTCCCGTGATGGCGGGCGTGTGGCTGGCGGCGGCCATCGCCGCCGAACTGTTCGCGACGTTGTCGCTGCGCGCCTCCCGTGGGCTGGTGAAGAAGGCGTGGCTGGTTCCGGTGGTGTCCGGCTACGTCCTGGCGTTCGGGTTTCTCGGCGGCGCGCTGAGGGCCGGGATGTCGATCGGCGTGGCCTATGGCATCTGGACGGCCGCCGGCATCGCGATGGTGGCACTGCTGGCCCGGGCGATCTGGGGCGATCCGCTGACCAGGCGCATGCTCGTCGGCATCGGGGTGATCGCCGCGGGCGTCGTGCTCGTCGAGGCCGGCTGACGCTGTCGGCCACCGCGAACGACTACCGATCTGCTCCGTTTGCGCAGGTGGTGACGTGTGTCACTCGGATGATCGGATGCATCGGTGCACCGCGTACCCGGCGCGGAGGATGCCGCGCGCCCCGTTATCGTGATACCGACAGGAACAGTAATCTTCGCGTCTGCAGCGCCCGCAGTGCTGCGGACGAGGCGCTCCGCCGGAGCCGGGCCGCGGGCGCGAAGACCGCAGACGGACGACGCGCGGGGGCCAGATAGTGAGTTCGGAATCGTTCACCCTGCTCGAGACGTCCGTCGCGCGCCGCCGGACCCTGGGGGTGGTCCTGATCGCGTTGGTCATCGGGTTCGTGGCGGTGACGGTGTTGCAGTACAACAAGGCGTTCACGACGTATACGAGCATCTATCTGGTGACCGACAGTGCGGGTAATGCGTTGCCCGAGCGTGCGGATGTGAAGGCGCGGGGGGTGATCATGGGGACGGTCGGTTCGACGCAGGCGCACGGGGACAAGGTGGTGCTGCGGTTGGATCTGGATCCGGAGCTGGCGCGTGAGGTGCCGCCGGAGACGACGGCGCGGTTGTTGCCGAAGACGTTGTTCGGCGAGCGGTATGTGGCGTTGCAGGTCCCGAAGGGGTCGTCGGGGCACGTGTCGGAGGGGGACACGATCTATCAGGATGAGTCGGGCAATGCGGTGGAGATCGGGCACATGCTCGATACGGTGTTGCCGATTCTGCAGGCGGTGCCGCCGCAGGATCTGTCGGTGACGTTGACGGCGATCAATCACATGCTCGAGGGGCAGGGGGATGCGATCGGGCGGGGGATCGAGCAGCTCGATGAGATCACCGATCGGGTGGTGGACCGGTTGCCGGATGTGAAGGCGGATATCCGGGGGATCGCGGATTTCGCGCGGACGTATTCGACGGCGGCGCCGGATCTGGTGGATGCGCTCGATAATCTGCGGACCACGAGCAAGACGGTGGTGGATATGCAGGATCGGATCCATGATCTGTTGCTGGCGGGTGCGGATACGGCGCGGGCGGCCTCGGATCTGATCGATCGGACGCGCGGGGATTTCGTGGCGGTGTCGGCGCAGTCGGTGCGGCCGTTGGAGGTGTTCGCGGACGCGTCGCCGGCGTTCGGCTGCACCCTCGAGGAGATGGACAAGCTGCACGACCGCGCCAAGGGCGTCGTGGGTGCCGGCACGGAGAACCCCGGCATCCGGGTGACGCTCGAGCTGGTGAACCCGCGGGGCCGCTACCTGCCGAACCAGGACGAGCCGCGATGGTTCGACTCCCGCACGCCCCGCTGCTACCCGGTGGTGCCCGGCCAGAACTTCCCCGCGCCCATCGACGGCCCGCTCGACGACGGGTCGTATCAGCCGCCGGTGATCAACACGGGCGGGGCGCCCACGCTGTATCCGCCGGATCCGATGTACGCGGCGGAGCCGGCGTCGCAGTACCGGGGTTCGCAGTCCGAGCAGGACGCGTTGGCGCAGGTGTATGCGGCGGCGTCGGGTGCGGATGCGGCGTCGATTCCGGGGTGGACGACGGTGATCGGTGCGCCGTCGCTGCGCGGCAACGAGGTGGCGTTCAAGTGAGGCGCGGGCTTCACGGCGGGGAGTCGGCCCCGACGGCCTCCTCCATGGAGCCGACGCCGCTGTAGCCGAGCACGTCCTCGTCGCGGACGCTGACGTTCCCCTCGCGCACGGCCTGGTCGATGCTCGCGCACAACGCATAGCAGCTGAGGGTGCCCGCCGCCGAGCGTTCACCGGCGGCGCGGGCCACCTGGAACCACTTGCACCGTTCGACGGCGTCGCCGTGCCATTGGACTGCGGTGTGCTGGCTGTTGCGCTTGTGCACGCCCACCCGCGCGCCGCACTCGCCGCAGGCGACCGGTTGCATCGACATCACGCGGACCTTCCTTCGTTCAGCGTTCAGTGTGCGGATTCGGCTTCGCGCTTGGCGAGGTTCTCCGCGATCTGTGCGCGCCAGGCTTCGTTGGCCTTGGTGGGGTCCATCTCGAACTCGAAGCGGTCCGTCATGTCGGCGGTGACGTCGGCGCGGTCCACGTAGAACTGCTCGTACCAGCGGCGCAGCTGGTAGATCGGCCCGTCCTCCTCGCACAGCAGCGGATTGTTGATGCGGGCCTTGCTGCGCCAGATGGCCACGTCCTGTTCGAAGCCCTTGGTGATGAATCCGACGTTGGACGCGGTGATCGCCTCCGCCTGGCCCTCGGGAATGTCGGGGGTCTTGCGCACCGTCGCGCCGTACTGCAGAACGAACTTGTCCGGCGTGACCGGGTAGTGGCAGTTGATCAGCTTGGTCTCCACGTCGTAGCCCGTGTAGTGGTAGCAGAGCTCGTCGACCATGAACGAAGGGCCGTAGTAGGAGGCCACCGAAGAATTTCCCTGGGACACCTTGGCGCGGTCCACGCCCGGCGGCAGCATGTCCTCGCGGCCCTCGCCGTTCATGTACTGCGTGGCGGTGACGCCCTCGAAGACGTTCTTGAAGTACGTGGGCAGTGAGAAGTGGATGTAGAAGAAGTGGGCGAAATCGACGACGTTGTCGACGATCTCGCGGCAGTTGGTGTCGATGATGATCGTCTTCCACTGCCACTCGGTCCACTCGTCGTCGCCGGTGCGGATGACGGGGATGTACTCCTCCGGCTTGCCGCCCTCCGGGTCGTTCCACACGAAGAGCAGCTCGTCCTGCTCCATGGTGGGCCAGGCCTGGGTGCGGGCGCGCATGGGCACACGCTTGGCATAGGGGATCTGCTTGCACTTGCCGTCGCCGCCCCAGCGCCAGTCGTGGAACGGGCAGGCGACCTCGTCACCCTTGATGGTGCCTTGCGACAGGTCCCCACCCATGTGCCGGCAGTACGAGTCGAGGACGTTGAGCTTCCCCTCCGTGTCCTGCCATACGACGAGCTTGCCGCCGAACGCCTCGACGGAGTGGGGTTTGCCGTCGCGGTAGTCCTGGGCCAGGCCCAGGCAGTGCCAGCCGCGGGCGAACCGCTCCGGCGGCGCCTCCTTGTCGATCATGCGCGCACTTGCCGAACCGTCTGCTGAGAGCGTCATTGCACGTGTCCTTCCCGCCGTCACCGAGATCGAACTGTGGTAAGCACCACACTATGCGCATGTGTGTCGTGAACGCACTCGCCGAGACGCGATCTCCCGCCCGACGGGACGGGCGGTGCGCGGCGGGTCACCCGCCGGCGATGGCGCCGACGATGAGGAACGGCTCGCGCCCGTCGGCGACGGGCTCCGGAAGCCGGGTGCCTGGCGGGTCTAGGGAGAAGTCCTGCTCGCAGGCGAAGTAGCGCACGTAGGGGCGGCGCGCGCCGGCGTCGTGGTCGCGGATCGCTCCGCGCAGCACCGGATACGCCTCCTCGACCGCGTCCAGCACCGACCCGATCGTCACCGGTGCGATTGCGGGCAGCGTCAGTTCACCGTCCACGTCGGCCAGCACGCACAGGTGCCCGGGCAGCACCACCCGCACCCGGGTGTCCTCCCGGGTTTCGGCGCCGTCCGCGGTCGGTGGAGTCACGGCAGCGTCTGCACCTCCACGGACAGCACCGCGGGCAGGTCGTGGACCACCGCATCCCACGTGTCGCCGGAATCGCGCGAGGCGTACACCTGGCCGCCGGTGGTGCCGAAGTAGACGCCGCAGGAGTCGAGTGAATCGACCGCCATCGCGTCCCGCAGCACGTTGACGTAGCAGTTCTGTTGCGGCAAACCCGCGGTGAGCGGTTCCCACTCGGTGCCGCCCATGCGTGAGCGGTACACGCGCAACCGGCCGTCGGGCGGCACGTGGAACTCGTCGCTGGTGATCGGCACGACGTACACCGTCTCCGGCTCGTGCGCGTGCACCTGGACGGGGAAGCCGAAGTCCGACGGCAGATCGCCGCTGATCTCGTACCAGTTGTCGCCGGCGTCGTCGGTGCGCATGACGTCCCAGTGCTTCTGCATGAACAGCGTGGACGGGCGGGACGGGTGCATCGCGATCCGGTGCACGCAGTGGCCGATCTCGGCGTCCTGATCGGGAAGGTGGCCGGAGTTCAGCCCGTGGTTCGCCGGAGTCCACGTGGCGCCGGCGTCGTCGGTGCGGAACACGCCCGCCGCCGAGATCGCCACGAACATGCGCGCCGAGTCGGTGGGGTCGAGAACGATGGTGTGCAGCCCCAGGCCGCCGGCCCCCGGCATCCAGTCCGATCCCCGGCACGCACGCAGGGAGGGGGACTCGAGCCAGGTGGCGCCGCCGTCGGCGGAGCTGAACAGCGCCGCGTCCTCCACCCCCGCCCACACGAACTCCGGGTCGGTGGGCGAAGGCTCGAAGTGCCAGACGCGGGTGAACTCCCACGGACGCGGGGTGCCGTCATACCACTGGTGATCCCCGACGGCGCCGGCGTAGGCGAACTCGTTGCCCACCGGGGCCCAGGACGCACCGCCGTCGTCGGAGCGCTGGACCTGCTGGCCGAACCAGCCGGTGGACTGCGAGGCCCACAGCCGGTCGGGATCCGCCGGCGACCCGGCCACGTGGTAGATCTCCCACCCGGCGAAGAGCGGACCGTCGACTTTCCAGTCCGTGCGCGCGCCGTCGGCGGAGAGGATGAACGCGCCCTTGCGCGTGCCCACCAGTACTCGGACGCTGCTCATGAAGGGCCTCCGACCCGTTCGGACCGTCGTCGAGGATGGTGCCGACCCTACCGCTCGTCACGCGCAATGAACAGAGTCGATCGCCCGTCCGCGGGCTCACTCCTCCGGAGGCCGGGTCTCGGTGACGCCGGTCCCCGCGGAGTCGGGGTCTTCGATGGTCCCGACCTTGGCCACGTACCGGGCCTCCTTCTTCGTGGCGACGGTGGGCGTCGCGCCCGGGAGGCGCCGGTTCGCCGATTCCGGCGTGAAGTACACGGAGACGGCGCCGATCACGCCGGCGGCGATGAGGATGTACGCGGGTATCAGAGTGTCGCCCGTCAGCGAAATGAGGCCGGAGGCGATCAGCGGGGTCGTGCCGCCGAATGCCGACACGGAGATGTTGTAGGCGATCGCGAGCGCCCCGTACCGCACGCTCGTCGGGAACAGCGCGGGCAGCACGGACGGCTCGGTGCTGTTGAGGCACAGCAGCATCAGCCCGACGAGCAGGACGCCGAGGAAGACCACGAAGACGCCGGCGTCGGCGCCCATCAGCGCCACGGCGGGCACCGACACGACGACGAGCAGGCCGCACCCGGTCCACATGATCGGTTTTCGGCCGAACCGGTCGGACAACCGCGCGACGAACACCACGACCAGAGCGAGGATCAGCAGCACGACGGTGACGATGATGAGGGCGTCCGTCTGCGGGACGTCGACGATGTCGCTGAGGTAGGTGGGCAGGTAGCCGCTGAGCATGTAGTTGGTGACGTTGAAGGTCAGCACCAGCCCCATGCACACCAACATCTGCGGCCACTGGTCGATGATGGTCCGGCGGAGTTGATGCGCCGCGCCCTGTTCGGTAACGCGGTCCTCGGTCTTGAGGTTCTGGTAGGCGGGCGTCTCCTCCAGGCGCAGCCGCATGTAGAGGGCGATCAGCCCCATCGGCGCGCCGATCAGGAACGGGATCCGCCAGCCCCAGGACTGCATGGCGTCGTCGGAGAGTCCCGCGGTGAGCCCGGTGACCAGCACGGCGCCGACGACGTAGCCGGTCAGTGTGCCGGTGGGCAGGAAGCCGCCCAGCATTCCGCGCTTGCGGTCCGGCGCGTGCTCGTCCACGTAGGTCATCGCGCCGACGTACTCGCCGCCCGTGGAGAAGCCCTGCAGCAGGCGGGTGACGAGCAGCAGGATCACCGCCCAGACGCCGACGCCGCCCCAGAAGCCGTGATCGGAATACCCGGGCAGCAGTCCGGTGGTGGTCGTCGCGACCGCCATGATCGTGATCGTGATCGTGAGCACCCGCTTGCGGCCGATCCGGTCGCCCAGCGGGCCCAGGACGGCGCCGCCGAGGGGGCGCACCACGAACGACGCCGCCAGGATGCCGAAGGTGCCCACGATGTTCGCCGCGCCGGATCCGTTGCCGGGGAAGAAGACGGTGGCGATGACCGTCGCCAGGTACGCGTAGACGCCGAAGTCGTACCACTCCATGAAGTTTCCGACCGCGGTGCCGGTGATGGAACGGCGCATCGCGGACGGCGCGCTGACGGTGATCTGGGATAGCCGCCACTTGCGGCGGCGTCTGCGTGTCGGCGCGTCGTGGGACTTCGCGTCCCTGTCGGCCATGCTTCAACGCTACGCCGGACTGCGCATGCGCCAGGGGGCGACGGATCCGGATGCCCTCGGACGGGTGCAGTTCGACCTGGTGCTTTTGCCGATATGGCGCCCGGTGCCGCGGTCCGAAATGCCGCCTACGGTTGACCCGGGCCGGAGGCAGGGCAAGCATGGACGTCACGTGGCGGGCGGATGAGCCCGCGGCGGGAAGAGCGCTCACGGGAGTCGTCGGCGAGTCCGGCGTGGTTACGAACCCGATAACCGGGTACCCCGTGCAGCGTGATCACCACCGGTGGTCGACAGCCGAGCGGACGCGGTCGGCGCCACCGGAGGCCCTGCACTACCGGGAGGAGCCCTGATGAGTTCCGACAAACCCACCACCACCGATGCCGGGATACCGGTGGAGAGCGACGAGCATTCCCTGACCGTGGGGCCGGACGGCCCCATCGTGCTGCACGACGCCTACCTGATCGAGCAGATGGCGCAGTTCAACCGCGAGCGGGTGCCGGAGCGGCAGCCGCATGCCAAGGGCGGCGGGGCGTTCGGGCATTTCCAGGTGACCGGGGACGTCTCCGCCTACACCAAGGCCGACGTGTTCCAGCCCGGTAGGCGCACCGAGATGCTGGCGCGATTCTCCACCGTGGCCGGCGAGCGGGGCAGCCCGGACACGTGGCGCGACCCGCGCGGGTTCGCCCTCAAGTTCTATACGTCGCAGGGCAACTACGACATGGTCGGCAACAACACGCCGGTGTTCTTCATGCGCGACCCGATGAAGTTCCAGCACTTCATCCGCTCGCAGAAGCGCAGGGCGGACACCAACCTGCGCGACCACGACATGCAGTGGGACTTCTGGACGCTTTCGCCGGAGTCGGCGCACCAGGTCACCTGGCTGATGGGCGACCGCGGCATCCCGCGGACGTGGCGCAACATGAACGGCTACTCCAGCCACACCTACATGTGGGTCAACGCGCAGGGCGAGCGGTTCTGGGTCAAGTACCACTTCAAGACCGACCAGGGCATCGAGTACCTCACGCAGGACGAGGCGGACCGGCTCGCGGGAGCGGACGGGGACTTCCACACCCGCGACCTGTACCGGGCGATCGAGCGCGGGGAGCACCCCAGCTGGACGCTGTACATGCAGATCATGCCGTTCGGGGATGCCACCGGCTATCGGTTCAACCCGTTCGACCTGACAAAGGTGTGGCCGCACAGCGACTACCCGCTCATCGAGGTCGGCAGGATGACGCTGGACGAGAACCCGACGGACTACCACGCGCAGATCGAGCAGGCGGCCTTCGAGCCGAACAACATGGTCCCCGGCATCGGCCCCAGCCCCGACCGGATGCTGCTCGGCCGCGTGTTCGCCTACGCCGACGCGCACCGCGCCCGCATCGGTGCGAACTACCGGCAGCTGCCGGTGAACCATCCGAAGAACGCGCCCGTGCACTCGTATTCGAAGGACGGCGCGATGCGCTTCTACAACGCGTCCGACCCGGTGTACGCGCCGAACTCCAAGGGCGGGCCGTCCGCGGACACGGCACGGTTCGGCGAGCCTGCCGGGTGGCCCGCCGACGGCGAGCTCACGCGCACGGCCGCGTCCCTGCACGCCGAGGACGACGACTACGGCCAGGCGGGGACGCTGGTCCGCGAGGTGATGGACGACGCCGCCCGCGAGCGGCTGGTGTCGAACATCGCCGGCCACCTGCTGGATGGCGTGTCCGAGCCGGTGTTGCAGCGGGCGTTCGAGTACTGGCGCAACGTCGACGGCGGCATCGGCGAGCGCGTGGAGGCTGCGGTGCGCGGCGGAAGGTGACGCGGTGGAAGGTGACGCGGTGGACAGTGACGCGGCGGCGGGCGGTGAGTGTCAGGCCCGGCCCGTCCGCGCCCGGTGCCGATCAAGGAACCGTCCGCGCGCCTCCGGGTCGAGCGCGATGTCGATGCCGGTGAACGCCAGCGCCAGGGCCCCGTCCACGATCGTGTCCTCCGCCGCGGGTGACACCGCATCGGCGGCGAATCCCGCTGTGTGCGGATGGTTCTCGGCGCCCCGGATGGCGATCATCGGGTGGATGCCGGGAAGCGCGCGGGTGACGTCGCCCATGTCGGTGGACCCCACGGTGCGGGTGCCCCGCTCCGCGGGCGCGCGGCCGAGCGCGGTGGCGTTCGCCGCGTAACTGCGCGCCAGAGTCGGGTCCGGCTCGAGGGCGGCGTAGGGCGGCTGCGTCTGCTCTATCGTCAGCTGCGCGCCGGTTGCGAGGGCCCCGGCCTCGAAGCAGGCGGTGACGCGTCGCCGCAGGTCGTCGAGCGCGTCGGTGGTGGCGGCGCGCACCTCGCATGCGACGACGGTGCGCGCCGGGATGATGTTGGTGGCCTCGCCGCCCTCGCGCACGAACAGCCCGATCCGGCTGTCGCCGGTGAGTTGCTGGCGCAGAAGTCCGACGGCCACCTGAGCGACCACGGCGGCGTCGGCGGCGTTGACGGCCTCGTGGGGCGCGGCCGAGGCGTGCGCGGGGCGACCGGTGTAGGTGGCGGCGAAGCGGGCGACGGCGGGGGTCGCGACGTCCGCGGGGTGCACCTCGAACGCCTCCGGGTGCACCATCATCGCCACCGTCACCGCGTCGAACACGCCGCGTTCGAGCAGTCGGATCTTGCCGCCGCCCTGTTCCTCGGCGGGGGTGCCGATCACGGCCACCCGGATGCCGAGATCGTCCGCGACGTCGGTGAGCCCCAGCGCGGCGCCCACCGATGCGGCGGCGATGACGTTGTGCCCGCACGCATGCCCCAGCCCCGGCAGCGCGTCGTACTCCGCGCACAGGCCCACCGTGAGGTCGCCGTCGCCGAAGGTCGCGCGAAACGCCGTGTCGAGGCCACCAGCGCCGTGCTCGACGGCGAACCCCTCGGCGGCCAGCAGTTCGCCGGTCAGCCGCGCCGCGCGGTGCTCGTCGAACGCGAGCTCCGGGGCGGCGTGGATCGCGCGGCTCAGCGCGATGAGGCGGCCGCGCGCTGCGTCGATGCGGCCACGGGCGCGGGCCTTGAGGGCGGCCGGGTCGTCGGTCGATGTCACGGGCGCCATTGTCTCTCCTCTCCAGCCGCCGCGCCGTCAGCCGCCGTGGCGGGGCGCCGGGCGCGACACGACGGCGGCGCGGACGCCGGGCACCGCGATGAGCACCGCGCCGAGGGCGATCAGCGCGTACGGCCACCACGCGCGCTCGTCGACGGTCGGTGCGGCGGGCGGTGATGCCGGGGCGGCGGACGTCGACGTGGAGGACAGTGCCCCCGTCGCGGCCTTGACGTTGTCGGAGATGCCGCTGACCATGTTGCCCACCGGCTCGACGCCCTCGGTGAGCTGCCCCGTCCCGTCGATCAGCGCCTGCCCGCCGTCGTCGAGCAGCACGAGCCCGTCGTACAGCTGCTGCGCGCCGCCGGCGGCCTGCGTCATGCCGGCCACGAACTGGGCATTCGGGTCGTTGAGCTCGTAGGAGAGCTGCCGTGCCCCGCCCTGCAGCTGGTCGAGCCGGGCCATCGTCTGCGGCCCCAAGCCCTCCTTGTTCACCGTGTCGACGAGGGCGCGGAGGTCGCCGGCGGCGCCCTGCGTCACCGGTCCGGGCTGCGATCCGAGGGTGTCGGCCAGCGTCGAGAGCCGTGCGGTGATCGTGCCCTGCATGCCGGCGAACGTGTTGAGGCGGTCGACCACCTCGTCCACGCCGCCGCTGATCTGCGCGGCGCCGTCGCCGAGCTGGTCGACGCCGCCGTCGAGCTGATCCAGCCCCGCCGACAGCTGCCCGCCGCCCTCCCGGGCCTGGGTCAGCCCGTCGGCCAGCTGGTGGGCGCCGTCGTCGAGCTGCCTGCTTCCGTCGGTGAGCTGCTCGACCCCGTTGTTCAGGAACGACAGCGGCAGGTTGGCCTGCCGCAGGCTGCTGCGCGCGTCGCCGAGCCCGCCAGACGGCTGCGGCTGCTCCGGGGAGCTCGCATGCACCACGGGGTCGTCGTTGTATGCGACGGCCGCCCCCGTGCCGACGCAGGCGAGCCCGGCGAGCAGCACCGCGGCGGGGATCAGGTGGAAACGCATGACGACGAAGATACGCACCCGAGGTGAGAACACCCTGAGTGACCGCGGTCGTCGCCGGGGAGCGGCGGCGTGTGCCGGTTCGCGACGACCAGGACACCGCGGCCTGTACGGCGATAGCGTGGCGGGTGTCAGGAGGACGCCATGGACGTGATCGAGGCGATGCGGACGACCGGCACCTGCCGGTACTACAGGGACGAGCCGGTGCCGGAGGAGGTCCTGTATGCGGCGTTCGAGGCGGCCCGCTTCGCGCCGCAGGGCGGAAACCGTCAGCCCGTGCGCTGGATCGCGGTGCGCGACCGGGCGTTGAAGGCGACGCTGGGGGACGCGTACCTGCGGCTGTGGCGCGAGGAGTTCGGCCCGTCGGACACTCGCTTGCCGGAATCCGACCGGCGCCGCAGGGCCCTGGAGCCGTCGCGGCATCATGCCGAGCACTTCGCCGACGCACCCGTCATCCTGGTGCTGTGCGCGCGGGAGGCGGCGCTGAAGGTGACGGACGCGGACCTGCGGCGCACCAGCGTGGTGGGCGGCGCGTCGATCTATCCGACGATGCAGAACCTGTGCCTGGCGCTGCGCGATGCGGGGGTGGCGACGACGGTGACCACAATGCTGTGCCGGGAGGAGTCGGCCGTCCGTGAGCTTCTGGGGATCCCGGACGAGTACCTCACGGCGGCGTACGTGTGCGCCGGCTATCCGGCGCGGCCGTTCCCGACGAACCTGCGGCGCCGGCCGGTGGAGGAGTTCGTCTTCGCCGATCGGTTCGGTGAGCCGCTGTACGGGTGAGGGGTCGGGCGGCCCGCGCAGTGTCTCCCATCGGGATGGATCCTGATCCCCAGGCGTGGCTTAGGGTGACGCCCATGAGGCAGGGGTCGGTGAAGGTCGGCGGCGTGGTCGCGCTCTGCGCGCTGGCGGCATGCGGCTTATCGGCCTGCGGTTCCGATGACAGCAGTGGGGCCATGGTCGACGGCAAGTGGTTCATGCAGACCGGTTCGCAGGTGGAGGGGATCGTCACGGCCACGGCGGGGGAGGACGCCGTCGGCGGGTTCATGCTGACCGATGTGGAGTTCCGCGACAGCGACGACGAGGTGCTCGCGAGCACACAGGGGCCCGCGATGGTGTCGTGGGCGGATCAGCAGTTCGCCGTGCCGGTGGATGCCGTCGTGCCCGGCGACGCGACGGTGGCGTCGATGACCGTGACGACGCGCGTGAGTGACGAGAAGTTCTCCGACTTGTGGAGCCGGATCGAAGCCGCCGACTCGTATGAGATCACCGGCGACGGGCCCCGAGAATTCACGGCGCGGTTCCTGCTGCATGGCCTTCCCGACGAGACTCAAGTGGGGTCGGGCGTCACGATGAACCTGGGAGTGGCGTGCTACGACGCGGCCGGTGGGCTGATCGGTGGCACCGCGGAACAGGTCCCGGTGCCAGCCACGGGCGGGCTACTCCGGGTGGACGCGCAGGTCGCCGCCGACGGGCGACCGGACACGTGCCGGGCGTTCCCGGGACATCTCTGACGCTGAGACTCGCTGCGAGCGGGCCGTCTTTGCACTGGCTTGAGCTACCACACGCGTGCATGGGCGAAAGACTCGCCGCCCGGAAGACGCGAATCGGTGATGCATCGGCGTAGACCGCATTAAGTTAGTCGTATGTCCAGGTTACTTCGCGTCCGGCGGTCGCTGCTGCTGACCGGCGCGTTCGTGTTGTTTCTCGCCGTCCTGCCCGCGACGGGCGCCGCCGCGGTGCCTCCGGCGCAGTCCACGGGCGGGTGGACGATGCCCCGGCTCACCGTGGAGGGCCAGGCGATCACGGACGTCGACGGCCGCGCGGTGCTGCTGCGCGGTGCGAACTTCAACAAGCTGGCCGAGTACGCCCAGAACGATCCGCCGCTGCCGACGGTGGTGCCGATGGACGGCACCGAGTTCGCGCGGATGGCGCGGCTCGGCTTCAACGTGGTCCGGCTCAACCTGTCATGGTCGGCGCTCGAGCCGGCTCCCGGCGCCTTCGACCAGGCCTATGTGGACCGGATCCGTGACGCAGTGCAGCGGGCTAAGGAGCACGGCATCTACACGGTGCTGGACATGCACCAGGATGCCTGGGGGCCGGCGGTGGGCACCCCCGACGGTGTGGCCTGCCCACCGGGGATGCAGCCGGGATTCGGCTGGGACGGCGCCCCCGCGTGGGCCACCCTGACCGACGGCTGGACCACCTGCACGATCGGCGACCTGCGGGAGTCCGCCCCCGCCGTCGCCCGCGCCTTCCAGAACTTCTACGACAACGTGAACGGCATCCAGGACCACCTGGTCGCGACGTGGGCCAGGCTCGCCGCGGAGTTCAAGAACGAGCCGGCGGTGGCCGGCTACGACCTGCTCAACGAACCCAATCCGGGGCTGCGCGGCCCGGTCGCCGCGGCCGATCAGCTCGGCCGGTTCTACCAGCGGGCGATCGGCGCCATCCGCGCGGCCGAACAGGGCGGGTTCGAGCACCTGGTGTTCTTCGAACCCAGCGCGATCTGGTCGGGGATCGGCGTCGACGCGCTGCCGCCCCCGCAGTACCTGACCGATCCGCTGCTCGTGTTCTCCCCGCACCTCTACGCCGAGTCCATCCTGCTGAGCAGCGATTTCCCCACGATCGACCAGGGCTTCGAGTTGGCCATGGCTGCCGCCGACGTGTACGGCGCGCCCATGTGGACGGGTGAGTGGGGCTGGTGGGGCGATCCCGCCGTCGAGGCCGCCCAGGTCGACAGGTTCGTCGACGATCTCGATCGGTACCGGACCGGCGGCGCCTGGTGGTCGTGGGTGCAGGCGTGCGGCGACCCGCACGCGGTGCGGGACGGCAATACCGAGAAGCCGCAGGGCAACCTCAACGCGATCGACTGCCCATCGGGCGCCCCGCTGGGACTTGTGGAGGACTTCGCCCGGCCGCTGTCGCGGGCTTATCCGCGGGCCGCGCCCGGGCTGACCGAGGTGGAGGACGGCGGCTTCGCGGGGACGGGCGCCGGCCTGGTGGAGGCGTGGTACCCGGGGGCGGAGCGGCCGCGGCTGACCACCACGAACGTCGACGGTGTCGATCTGGCCCGGATCGACGGTGGCTGGCGGCTGACCGGCGAGGCCACCGGCGACTACTCGGTTGCGACGCAGGCGGGATAGTCCGACGCGATGGGGCGCCCGCGCTCGTGCTGCGCGGACGCCCCGTCACCGTCGTCAGTGCGGACGTGTCGCCGAACCGCTACTGCGCGATCCAGGTGTTGCCCAGCAGCATGATGCCGTCGTTGCTCGGCATCGCCCCGTGGACGTTCGGCTGCCAGGCGACGAAGTTCGCGCCCCAGCCCAGACCCAGGTAGGGCACGTCGTCGTGGATCTTCTGCTCCACGGCATTCAGCGCCGCCTGCTTCGCGTCGTGGCCTACCGCGGTCCGCGCGGCATCGAGCAGCGCGTCCATCGCCGGGTCGCTGTAGCCGACGAGGTTGTTCGGCGAGGTGCTGCGCAGCGCCGCGTCGATGCGCAGCACCGGCACCGCGTCGGAGATCGCGCCCGACCCGTAGGTCAGGTCGAAGTCGTGGTCGACGTAGAGGCGCTTGACCATGTCGGTGATCGTGGCGGTGTACTGCACGTCCACGGTGAAGCCCACCGCGTTCAGCATGGCCTGCGTTGCCGTGGCGATGGCCTGGGCGGCCGGGCTGTTCACGCTCACGTAGGTGAGTTTGCCGTCGAAACCGTTCGCCTTGGCGGCGTCGACGAGCTGCTTGGCCTGCGCGGTGTCCTGCGTGAACGCGGGCACGTCGTTGTGCCACTCGGACCAGTCGGCGAAGATCTTGGTGGTCGGGTGGCCGTCGCCGTTGAACGCGTGCTGGTTGATCACCTCGGGGTCGACGGCCAGGGCGATCGCCTTGCGGACGTTCGGATCCGCGCCGGGATGGCCCGCACGGTTGTTGATCTGCAGCATGTCGCTGAGGTTCAGCGGCTCGTAGAAGCCGGGGTATTTCGCCTTCGCGTCCGAGATCCATTCCGCGGTGCGCAGGAACGACATCTGGACGCCGCCGGAATCCATGGCCTGGATCTTCGGCTGGCCGCCGGCGATGTCGACGAATTTCACGGTGTCCAGGTGCGGCTTGCCGTCCCAGTAATCCGCGCGGGGCGTGAGTTCGAGTGAGCTCGCGGGGGCGAACTTCTCGACGGTGTACGGGCCGGCGCCGATGGGCCGGAAGTTCTCCGGGTCGGCGTAGGCGGCCGGCGCGAGGATCATGCCGTGACCGAACGTGAGCAGCGCGGGGAACTCGGACCACGGGGCTTTCAGCGTGAACGTGACCGTCTGCGGGTCGGTGGCGACCATCGACGCGACGCCGGCCAGCCACTGGTCGCTGTTCACGCCGTGGCCCTCGTTGTAGCGGTTGATGCTGGTGACCACGGCGCCGGCGTCCAGGGGCGTGCCGTCCGAGAAGGTGACGCCGTCGCGGAGCGTGAGGATCCAGGTGAGGTGGTCGTCGCTCTCGGTGAGCGATTCCGCCAGCTGCGGCACGTACTCCTTCCTTTCGGCGTCGTAGCGCACGAGCAGGTCGTAAATGTTGGCCATTTCCGTGCCGCCCGTGGACCCGGCCACCTGCGTGACCAGCGGGTCCAGGCTCGACGGCATCGAGTAGCCGGCAAAGCTCAGGGTCCCGCCGTCGACCGGGCCGCCGGCGTCCGGCTGCTCGCCGACGATGCCCGCCTTGGTGACGGCGGCACCGTCGGTTCCGCCGGTGCCGCCGCCGGAGCCGCCGGTGCTTGCGCATCCGGCGAGCAGGGCTGCGCTCGCGATGAGCGCGGCGGAGGCGGCTATGGTCCTGCGCCGCACGAGATGTCGTTTCATGGGGGTCTCCTTGCTCGGTGTGGCAATGCCGTGGCGGCCGCCGGCGGGTCAGAGGATGTTGAAGCGGTCGACCACGCGCGCACCGGGGATGAGCACGTAGCGGATCTTGAAGTTGAAGCTGTTGCGGTACCGGGCCGTCTCCGGCTCGGTGATAGGCAGGACGACGTCGCTCATCCGGTCGTCGGCCAGGGCGTTCGCGAGGTTGCGGCCCAGCAGGGGGCCCAGGAACACGCCCCAGGTGCCCAGGTTCATCAGGGCGAGGACTCCGTCGTCGACGCGGAAGATCTGGGGGTAGTCGGCGTGGTAGACCGACGACGAGCTCGCGGTCATCCCGGTCCAGTACGACTCGAGGCCGATGTCCGCGTCGCGGGTGACGGGGAACGTGCGGTGAAGGAAGTCGAGCGTGTGCCGGAAATACGTCTCGGCCTTGTCGGCACCGCGTGGCCGGGGGATGGACGCCGTGATCAGCCGGTTCCGCTCGTCGATGACCATGGGGACCAGGCCGGCGGGGAACTGGGTGAACGCCGCGCGCGACGGGTTGACGGCAGCGAGGACGTCGTCCGGCAGCGGCGTGGTCGCCATCGCGTAGGCCACCAGCGGGTACTGCGTCTTCGCCAGGTCCGGGTAGAACTGGTTGCCGGCGTGCCCGTTGGTGCAGAGGACCACCTGGTCGGCCAGCACGGAACCGTGGAGCGTGCGTACCCGCCGGCGCCCGTTCTCCTGCTCGACGGAGATCACCGGCGAGTCGCCATACACCCGGGCGCCGGCGTTCACGGCCGCGTCTGCGAGCCCGCGGGTGAACAGGTAGGGGTTGACTGATCCGCCTTCGCCCCAGTGCAGGCCGTAGGAGTATTCGGTGGTGCCGAGCAACCGGGTCAGGTCGGCCTTCCCCACCACGTCCACGTCGTAGCCGTATCCGCGCCACACCCGGGCCTTCTCCTCGAGCTCCCCGTAGCGGCGGATAGCGCCCTCGACCATGCCGGTGGCCTGCGCGTCGCAGGCGATGCCGTGCTTGTCGGCCAACTCGTAGACGATGCCGCGGCCCTCGATCACCGTGTCCAGCAGGCGTTGACCCTTGTCCGGCCAGTCTTCGGTGGGGTCGAGTGTGGCCAGGTAGGGCTGCACGTGGCCCGCGTTGCGGCCGGACGCGCCGTCGCCCGGCTGGGCGGCTTCGACGACGGCGACGTCGATCCCGCGCTCGGCCAGGTGCAGCGCGGTGGAGCTTCCGGCAAGGCCGGCGCCGACGATCACGACGGAAGCCTCGGTGTCGCCGGTGAGCGGTGCCATCGGCGGCGGCAGGGTCTCGGGGGCCCAGCCGACGCTGCGGATAGGCACGTCCCCGCGTTCGTAGTCGGAGCGGTTCAGCCTGGTCCGGTGGGATGTCATCGTCGGTCCTCCCCGTGCGCCCGTGCGCATCTGTGCGGTGATTCAGACGCACTGTAAACGATATCCAGGCGACAACACAACAGTTGTTATGTTGAATAGGACGTGTTCAGGGCGAGGAGACAACGGTTGTTATGCTGACCTGCCCGGCGTGGACGCCGGTGTGGCCGACGCGGAACGGAGCGAGATGACGCAAGCAACCACGGACGATCCGCGCCGCCGGGTGGCCGACGCCGCGTGCGCGCTGGTGGCCGAGGGCGGCCTGGAGCACGCGACGATGCGACGGGTCGCCGCGCGCCTGGGGACCACGACCGGGTTCATCTCGCACTACTTCGCGGACAAGGACGAGCTGCTGCAGGCGGCGCTCAGCGCCGCGCTCGACGACGTCACCCGCAGGGTCACCGAGACCGGCGCGTCCTCGGGGCTCGAGGAGTGGCTGGGGCTGGTCGAGCAGGCGCTGCCGCACGACGAGGCGTCGGAGCGCTTCTGGCGGGTGCTCGTCGCCTTCGAGGCGGCAAGCCTGGTGAGCGACAAGCTGTCCCGCGTTCTGCAGACCTACGCCGCGGACGGCGAGTGGCGGCTGGCCGAGTTGCTGTCCACCGCGTTGCCTCAGGGGCTTGAGGACGACGCGGTGCGCAGGACGGCGCGGGCGGTCTGGGTGGTGGTCGACGGGATCGGCACCACCGCGGTGACCAACCCGGGCGCGCTCTCCGCGGGGCAGCGGTCCGCGGTGCTGCGGTCATCGGTGCAGGCCCTCATCGAGGAGGCGACGGGTGCGGGTGCGTGATCGGTGCGGATTCGCTATCCGATGCCGGAGGGCATGGCCTTAATTCAATGACAAGAGTAGGGTACGGGGCGTAACCGCGCGCCGCCTGCCCGTGTGGCCCGAGAGCCCGCATCGGCTGAGCCTCCAGTACGGGTGCCGCCGCAACTCTCCAGTTCAAGGAGGAATCATGGGATCGGAAGTCGTCTTCGGCAGCCTCAGCGACTGGATCACCGACAACATGGACACGAGCCCGTTCGCCCGGGCCTCCGCCGTGTTGTGGATACCGATTTTCGCGCTGTTCCAGTCGCTGTGAATCGGTCGGCGGCACTCTGTCGCCTACCCCCGGGGCACGCGGCTACCCGTTGCCGGCCAGCGCCGCGAGCCCCAGGCTGATGTACTCGGGCACGGCGGCCGCGGCGTGGTCCTCTCCGGCCGCGGCGCCGGCCCGGGTGCGGTGCGCGATGCCGGCCGCGATCACGCCGATCTTGAAGTAGGCCAGGCCCATGTAGAAGTCCCAGTGGGGCAGGTCGGCGCCGGTGGCAAGGGCATAGCGCTCTGCCAGGTCCTGCGGCTGCGGGATACGCGGCTGCGTCCACGCCGCGGGAAACCCGAGCACGCTGTCCAGCGCGGCATGCCGGTAGGCGCACATCATCGCCACGTCGGAGATCGGGTCGCCCAGCGTGGACAGCTCCCAATCCACCACGGCGACGATCCGGCCGGAATCGCGCGGTGCGAGCATCACGTTGTCGATTCGGTAGTCGCCGTGCACGATCGACGGCGCCGGCGATGCGGGGATCCGTTCCAGCAGCCGGTTTCCCAGCACCTCGACGTCCCGCAGGTCGCCGGTGGCCACGTACTCCCACTGGCGCAGCCAGCGCTTGGCCTGCCGCTCGAGGTAGCCGTCGGGCCGGCCGAAGTCGCCCAGCCCGGCGGATTCGTAGTCCACCGCGTGCAGCGCCGCGAGCACCCGCATCATCTCGTCGGTGCAGACCGCGATGTCCGCGTCCGGCAGCGCGGCCAGCTCGTCGGCCGTCCGCACCACGTCACCCTCGACGAACCCCATGACGGTGAACGGCGCACCGATCACGGACTCGTCCTCGCACAGTCCCACGGCGGGGGCCACCGGCACGCCGCTGCCGGCCAGCCCGCAGGTCACCCGGTACTCGCGCGTCATGTCGTGCGCCGACGGTGTGAGCCCGGCCAGCGGGGGCCGGCGCACCACCCAGGCGGTGCCCGCCTCGTCGGCGACCCGGAAGGTCAGGTTGGACTTTCCGCCCGCGAGCCGGGTCGCGGTCAGGCCTCCGCGGACCTCCGCCCTGGCGCCGATGTACGCGCGGAGGGCGTCCAGGTCGAGCGCGCGAACGGTGTCGTCGGTCGCGGGGCCGCTCATCGGGACACCTTCTCCCCGGTACGCGGGTCCTCGCGGTTCCGGACCTCTTCCCGCGCACGTGCCGCGCGCCGCACGGCGCGTTTGGCGATCGACCAGCGATGGACTTCGGAGGGGCCGTCGTAGATCCGGAACGGCCGCACCTCGCTGAGCAGGCGGGCGAGCGGGAGGTCCGCGGACACCCCCATCCCGCCGCACAGCTGGATGCTGCGGTCGATCACCCGGTGGACGGCCTCGGCGCCGTACACCTTCGCGATCGAGGTGGCCGTGGTGCCGAGGTCGCCGGCGTCCAGCTCGGCGCAGGCGGTGAGCAGCAGGGCGCGCGTGGCGGCGATGTCGATCTCGTTGTCCGCGATCATCTTCTGCGCCATGCCCAGGTCGCCGAGCCGCTGCCCGAACAGCCTGCGCTCGGCGCTGTATCCGAGCGCGATGTCGTGGGCGCGGCGGGCAGAACCCAGCCACCGCATCACGTGCGTCATGCGGGCCGGGCCCAGCCGGACCTGCGCGTACCGGTAGCCCTCGTCCACCTCGCCGAGCACCGCGTCGTCGGGAAGCCGCAGGCCGTCGAACGTCAACTCGCAGTGGCCGCCCACCATCGAGCGGTCGATGGTGGGGATGTGCCGGCCCACGCGGATGCCGTCGGCGTCGGCCGGCGCCAGGAACATCGTCGCCCCGCCGAGGTCGCCCGCGGTGCCCGAGGTGCGCGCCATGACGATGAAGAATCCGGCCCCGTCGGCCCCGGTGATGAAATGCTTGGCGCCGTCGATCCGCCAGCCGCCGGGCACCCGCTCGGCCGTGGCGGCGAGCGCCGCGGGGTCGGCGCCCGCTCCGGGTGCCGGCTCGGTCATCGCGAAGGCCGAGCGCACCTCGCCGCGGCACAGCGGCGCCAGGTACCGCTCCTTCTGATCGGCGGACGCGATGTGGGCGAGCATGTGGATGTTGCCCTCGTCGGGGGCGGCGATGTTCATGGCGAGCGGCCCGAAGACCGAGTATCCGGCCTCCTCGAAAACCGGCGCGCGGTCGCGCATGTCCATGCCCAGGCCCCCGTATTCGACCGGAGCGTGGGGCGCGAACACGCCGGCATCGCGGGCGAGCTGCTGGATGTGCACCCGGAAGGCGTCCCCGCCTGCGGCGGCGACATCGCCGTCGTGCTCCTGCTCCAACGGCAGGATGCGGGCGCGGACCAGCTCCCGTGTCGCATCGGCGACGCGTCGCGCCTCCGTGGTGGGGGTCAGTTCGATGGCCATGGGCCCTCCTCCTGTGCAAGGCGACGGCTGGGGCGTCCCGTCGACCGGACCACCCGAGCGGGCGGCCGGCCGGGCCTAAGGCCGACCGAACGATCGCTCGGTAATGTTCACAGGTTGTCACCGCGCAGCGCGCACGTCAATAGCCGGGCCTGCGGGGGCTTCGCGGGTCAGGCCCGGGGGAGCTCCACGCCGGCGATGCGGCGCGCGATCTGGAGCTGGCGCGCGACGACTTCGTCCGGGGCGAGCGAGCCGGCGGGGTCGTACCAGCCCGCGAGCGCCACGCACAACGACGCCGCGGCGCGGGCGGCATCGTCGACGTGCCGGCAGCGGAACGTCCCGTCGGCCACGCCCTGCTCGATGATCCCGGCGATCATGCGCTGCTGTTCGTCGCGCTGCGCGACGTGCCGGCGCAGGACCGTGTCGTCCATGCTGCGCATCTCGGTGGACGCGACGAACGCGTCGTCCCGCCGCTGCATGTGGAACCGCAGCAGGCATTCCATCACGTTGTCGAAGCGCCCGAGTGCGGAGCCGTCCGAGTCGGCGTCCGCGGCGCGGGAGTGCGCGAGCATGCGATCCATGGCGCTGCCGACGAGCGCGCTGAGGATGGCCTGCTTCGACTTGTGGTGGTGATACAGCCCCGGCACGGACAGGCCCGCCGCGTCCGCCACGGCGCGTATCGACGTCGCGTGATAGCCGTTGCGGGCGAACAGCTCCCGCGCCGCCCGTAGCGTGGGGGTGAGCCCGTCGTCGGTGAAGTCCCGCCAGTCCGTCACCACCCGAGGATAGCGAGCGAACGATCGGTCGGGCAACGGGCTGTCCTGGGGCGCGGAAGTCGGTCTCCGCGCTTGCCGGCGGGTTTCAGGAGATGAAAACCGAGAGTCCGGGGAGCACGCCGTGCGCAACGGGCGGCGCCTGATAGGCGGTGCGGAAGTGCGTCACCGTCGCGACGACCGGCCCGCTTCCCGTATCGACGGTCGCGGAGGTGGGCAGGGTCGCCGGGAAATCGGGCGGGAGGTTGGGGGTGCCGCCGGACTCGATCAGCGACTGCCAGTACCGCAGCGGAACGTCGCCCGAGGCGCCCGTCTGCAGGTTCTGCCAGTGGACCACGACGAAACGCGAGGCGTGCATGTAGTAGTAGGGGAACGGCCGGGGGACGGAGAACGTCGTCTCGCCGGGCGCCTGGCCGTCGGTGGCGGCCACCTGGATCAGCGGGAACATGCCCTCGGGGGTCGACGCGGGTCCGATGTCGGGCCCGCTGATCACGGGGGTCTGGATCAGCGTGTGGACGGGATCGGCGGAGGCCGTGCCCGCCGCTCCGACGCCCACCGCCCCCGCGGTCAGGAGGGCGGCCGTGCCCGTCGACGCCGCGGCGCGCAGGAGAGTGCGTCGCATGGTGTACTCCTTACCTCTGCCCGGCCGCCGCGTCGGCTGTGCCGGGGTGGTGGTCGTGTAATCCGGGTATCGTCCCGCAGCCCGCTGGGGTTAGCAGCCCGAATCGGATACAAGCCGGTCGACTGCCTGATTTCGACGGCACCCGGCGGGCCACGCGTGCGGTGCGGACGCGACAATGGGTGTCGCGCCGTGCGCCCGCGCGGCGCCGACGAGGGGAGCACGGCACCGATGAGCCCGCAGACGCCCATGACCGACGGCGTGGTGGTCCACCTTCCGGAGTCCGACCCGCAACGCCAGGCGACGGTGCTCCGCAACACCACCAATCTGATCCGCGCGCTGGGCCCGGGCACCGTGGTGGAGGTTGTCACGCACGGTCCCGGCGTGGAGCTGTGCACGGGCGAATCGGGACTGGCCGACACCGTCGCCGCGCTGCAGGGCGAGGGTGTGACCGTCTGCGCCTGCGCCAACACCCTCACCGCCCGGAAGCTGTCCGAGGACGACCTGATGCCCGGCGTCGCCGTCGTCGACTCGGGGGTGGCGCACCTGGTGCGCCGGCAGCGCGAGGGGTGGTCCTACCTGCGGCCGTGAACCGCCGGGCACAGGCGCAGTGTCGCCACGAAGGCTCTGCCGCCTGACGGGCTCTGCCGCCTCACAAGAAGTGCGGCACAGCCTTGACCAGCATCGTCACGCCCGTGGCGCCGAGAAGGGTGAGGACCAGGGCGCTGAACACGGAGGGGTTGATGCGGCCCCAGCGGCGCAGCGCCGTGCCCGCCGCCAGGCCGACGAGGGTCACCAGCGCGATCACCGAACCCAGCCACAGCAGCTGCGCGGTCATCAGGCCGTTCACCGACATCTGGCCGATGCGCTCGGCGAAGACCAGCGTGAACACCAGCGACATGCCGCCGATGTAGCGGCGGGCGTCGCGCTCGAAGGTGTGCAGGTAGGCGGGCAGCAGCGGCCCCATGTTCACCGCGCCCAGGAGCACGCCCTCGGCGACGCCGACGGCGCCCAGGGAGACGGGGTGCGCGGTGCCGGTGGCGGGCCGGCCCTTGCGGGCGACCGACCAGATCACGTAACTGACCAGCACGACGCCGATGATCACGCCCAGCAGCTGCTTGGCCGGGAAGTTCTTGAGGATGAACACGCCGATCACGGAGCCCACCAGGGCGGCGGCGACCAGAGACCAGTGCTGGCGGAGGTACTGCCAGCCGGTGCCCGTCTCGCCGACCTGGAACAGATTCATCACCAGGGCGGGCACGGCGAGCACGATCACGGCCACCGACGGGTCGATGAGCACCGCGGCCAGCGGCGTGGCGATGAGGGCGTATCCGAAGCCGGAGAGCCCCTTGACCGCGGCGGCGACCAGCGCGATCGCGACGAAGGCCATCAGGTGCGCCATGGTGAAGCCCTCGTTGAGGCCCTCGGTCAGCGCCTCCCGGCTGGTGCCCGGGAACAGCACGATCGCCGGGATCAGCACCAGCAGCACGGCGAGCGTCATCATGGTGCGCCGGTAGTCGAAGAATGCGCGAAGGCGGCCGCGCGCGGCGGGCTCGGCGGCCGGTGCGGCCGGGGCGGCAGCAGTGTCGACTGGGGGACTGTCGACGGGGACGGCGCCGGCGGCGGGATCGGTCTCGGAATCGGAGACGGCAGCGGTGGTCACGGGGGTACCTCGGGATCTCGGGGAACGCGCCGCGGGCGGGGGCCGGGCGGCGGGGGGCTCAGCGAGAAGCGGTACAGCCGGCGCTGCTCACGCGCAGCAGGTCCACATGGCGCCGCATGGTCAGCCGCACGCCGCAGCCGTGTCCGCGGTGCGGGACGGTGGTGCGGCGCATGGGGACCTCATTGCGTACGAGTGGTGTGTGACCGGGCCGGTCGGAGAGTGACCTGCGGATCAGTATAGGGCCACGCGGCCCGGTTTGGGGTGAGCGGTCCTGTCAGCGGGAGATGGGCGCGGTCCACAGGCCCGTGAGCGCATCGACGAGGTCGGTGGCGAGCTCCTCCCATGTCCCGGCGTCGTCATTGACGGTGGTGCCGGCCCAGTGCCATCGCCCCGCGCCGTCGGTGTCGGCGGCCAAGTCCAGGTCCCGTTCCCTCTCGGAGCACATGTGCACCAGGAGTTGGCGTGCCATGTCGGCGCGGGTGCGCCGGATCCGGGGCGGGATCGCGTCGGCCGTGGCGCGCAGGCCCATGAGGTTCTCCTGGAGCGACGCCGACGAGAGCGCGTCCTCGTAGATGAGGGCGCGCAGGGCGGGGTCGGTCATCACCTGCGCGTTGAAGCGCGCGTACCAGGAGGGTGCGCCGAGTGCGGCGAAATGCTCCGTGGACGGGAGGACCAGGCACCGGATCCAGTCCCGGATGTCCGCGGAGCCTCGGACGCTCGCGAGCATCGGTGTCCGCCTGGCCTCGATGTCCTGTGCGTGCTTGCGGATGATCGCCCGGATCAGGTCGGTCTTGGTGCCGAAGTGGTACGCGACGGCGGTGTTGTTCGCCTGCCCGGCGGCCTCGCCCACCTGCCGGTTGGACACCGCGGAGACGCCGCGCTCGGCGAAGAGCCGCTCGGCCGCCGTCATGATGGCGGCGCGGGTGGCGGCGGTGCGGGTGGTGCGCGCGCCGGGAGCGGGCGGGGCGGTCGCGGGGGTCATGGGGCCGATTCCTTCCAGTGCGCCGGAGGGCGTTTCCGGTCCGAGAGTTCCGTCACCCTACCCCGGCGACGGTTGTTCTAAGTCAGGTGACTGATATAGCGTCGCGCAAGTCACTTGACTTAAAATGCCGCCGCGGCCGATCGGAACGCCGGTGGCGTAGATCAGATCGGATACTTATGGCTCCACGCACCGGGCTCGACGCTCACGGCGCTTCCACCGACGGCCGAGAGTCCAAGAACTCCGCCATCGTCGCGGTCCTCGCGCTCGGCGGCATCGTCGTCGCACTGATGCAGACCTTGATCATCCCGATCATCCCGGATCTTCCGGACCTCGTCGGGGCGTCCGCGGGTGACACGGCCTGGGCGATCACTGCAACGCTGCTCGCCGCCGCCGTCGCCACCCCGGTGATGGGCCGGCTCGGCGACATGTACGGCAAGCGCCGCCTCCTGCTGGTGAGCCTGGTGGTCCTCGTGGTGGGATCGCTCCTCGCCGCGTTCGCGTCCACCCTGGTGCCGCTGGTGATCGGCCGCGCCCTGCAGGGCTTCGCGTCCGGCGTGATCCCCCTGGGCATGAGCCTGATGCGCGACATCATGCCGCCGAAGAAGCTCGCCGGCGGCGTGGCGGTGATCAGTGCGTCGCTCGGCGTCGGCGGCGCGCTCGGCATGCCCCTCGCCGCGTTCATCGCCCAGTACGCGAACTGGCACATGCTCTTCTGGGTGTCCGCGGGCCTCGGTGTGCTGGCGTTCGTGCTCACCGTGATGGTGGTGCCGGAATCGGACCTGCGCGCCTCCGGATCGTTCGACTACGCCGGTGCGGCGGCGCTGTCCGCCACGCTGGTGACCCTGCTGCTGGCGATCTCCAAGGGCGCCGATTGGGGCTGGGGCTCGGGCCTGACGGTGGGCCTGTTCGTCGCCGCGGCCGTGCTGGCGGTGGCGTGGGTGCTGTGGGAGCTGCGTGCCACGCGTCCGCTGGTGGATGTCCGGGTGGCGGCGGGCAAGCAGGTGCTCATGACCAACACCGCCTCGGCGGTGTTCGGCTTCGCGATGTTCGCGCAGTCGCTGGTGGTGCCGCAGATCATCCAGATCCCCGAGTTCACCGGTTACGGCCTGGGCCAGTCGGTCTTGGTGGCCGGTCTGGCGATGGCGCCCGGCGGCCTGCTGATGATGGCGATGGCCCCGGTCTCGTCCCGCATCACGATGAGCGTGGGCCCCAAGTACACGTTGGTGACGGGTGCCGTCGTCGTCGGCCTCGGCTACCTCATGGGCGTGTTCTGGATGAACTCGGTGTGGCAGGTCGTGGTGATCTCCGGCATCATCAGCGCCGGCATCGGGCTGGCCTACGCGGCCATGCCCGCCCTCATCATGGGTGCCGTCCCGGTGGAGGAGACCGGCGCCGCCAACAGCTTCAACACGCTCATGCGCTCGTTGGGAACCTCGTTCGCCAGCGCGGTGGCGGGTGTCGTCGTCGCCTCGGTGACGATGGAGGTCGGCGGGGCCGTGCTGCCCAGCGGTTCCGCGTTCCAGATCGTCATGGGTGCTGCGGCGGGGGCGTCGTTGGTGGCGCTCGTCATCGCGGCGCTGCTGCCGAAGTACCGCCCGGCGGGGGGCGACGAGGAGGTGGTCGAGGTCGAGGCGGTCGAGAGTGCCGCGGGGATCGCCGGCGAGGCCGCCGACGCCGGGGGCTTTGCAGGGTCCCGGGCCTGACTCGGGGGCCGTGCGGACGCTCGACGGCGTCGGCCACGGTCGGGAGCAGCGGCGGCGCTCCGGACTGGCCGTTAGGCGATAGCCCTGGCCACGGCTTCGGCGTGCCGTGGTCGGCTCAGGTTGTGCGCTCGTAGTGGATGAGGTTGAGGTCGTGGCCCGATGGCGCGGTCCCCATCGCGCGTGCGGTCTCGACGAAGCCCGCCCGGGTGAGGACGTGGCGGGACGCGGCGTTGCCGGTGGCGGTGCGGGCCGTGAGCCGCGCCAGGCCCGCGCGGCGCGCGAACTGCGCGCCCAGGTCCAGCGCCGCGGAGCCCATGCCGCCTCCGCGGTGGTCCGGGTGCACCCAGAAGCCGACCTCCCCGCGGTCCTCGGCGAGGTTGAAGAGGACCAGACTTCCCGCGAACTCGTCCGTCTCCGGCCGGGCGATCGCGAGGACCGCCAGGTCGCCGCGTTCGAGTCCGGCGCGAACGTCGCCGTCGATCATGGTTCGCACGGAGGCCGGCGTGTAAGAGGGCTCGGGAAGGTGCCCGTACCGCTGAACGTCCGGGTCGGCCGTACCGGCCGCATAGGCGACGGCATCATCGTGACGCAGCCGTCGCAGGCGCGCGTGGCCGTTGTGCAAGGGAAGCAAGGAGGCATCGAGCATGGGGCTTAAGCTTACATAGTTCGTATAAGACGAGGGGGTGCCTATGAGCTACTGGGAGCACCGCAAGCCGGTGCGCAGGGCGCGGGCGGTCGACGTCGAGGCCGTCGCCCGCGCGTCGGCCGCGTTGATGGACGCCGGTGGACTCGGTGCGCTGACGGTCCGGGCGGTGGCGACCCGGCTCGGGGTCGCTCCCGCCAGCCTGTACTCGCGCGTGGAATCCGTCGACGATCTGTTCGACCTCGCTCTCGATCAGGCGTTGAGCGACGACGAGGACGTGCAGCAGGGGATGCGCGGGATGGGCATCCACGACCTCATGCTCGCCTTCCACGGGCATCTGCTTCGACACCCGTGGGCTTGTCAGGTCATCGGGTTCCGCGCGCCCCGTGGACCGGGCTACCTGCGCCTGTCCGAGCACATGTGCAGTCTGCTGACGGAATCGAACGTGCAGGATCCGCTCAGCGCCTCGTACACGCTGTCGAACTTCGTCATCGGATGTGCGACGACCGCATCCGTGTCCGACGACGAGCGATTCCGCCCGGTCGATCCGCGCGTCGCCCCGCTGTACGCCCGGTTGCATGCCGAGGATGCCGCCGACGCCCACCGCATCGTCGCCACCGGTCTGGCCGCGCTCCTGCAGTACCACTCGACCGTGCAGCCCGACCTCTAGAGTTCGCCGACGTGCCGGGGCAGCAGGTTCTCGGAAGCGCGACCCTCCTGCACGCGGGAGCATCGTGGTCACCCGAGCAGGAGGAGGACGGGATGCGTATCCGACGCTGTGGGCAAGCAATGCTGGTTGTCGCCGGACTGATCAACACGGTGCCGGCACTGGGAGCGCTGTCGGCGGACATGGCCTACGCGGCATACGGAATCGAGCCGGGCGGTTCGGGGACGGCAGTGTTGCTGCGCCATCGCGGCATGCTGTTCGGGGTCATCGGCATCGGGCTGGTGGCCGCGGCGTTCCGCCCGGACCTCCGCGCGGCGGCGGTGGGGGCGAATGCGATCAGCTTCGCGGGATTCCTCGCGCTGGTGCTGATGGAGGGGCCGGTGAACCCGGAGATCGCACGGGTGGCGGCGGTGGACACCGCCGCCCTGGGAGTGCTGGCGTGCGGCGCCGCCCTGCTGCGTTCGGACGAAGACGACGTGAGGCGATGACGGCCGTGGTGCTCACCGAGCCCGGCGCGACAGTCGTCGATGCCGCCGACTCACCGGCGGCGCACGCGACCATCGGATGGACGACCATGGACGCCGTGAGCACCTCTCCGCCCGTTCAACCCGCCCGCACGGTGTGGCTGTGGGCCGGTCATGCCGCCTACCTGGGGCCACCGTTCCAGCTGGGCGTGCACTCGACACCCTTGCACTGCTTCGCCCTCGGGGTCGACGGCCGGTTCAGCGTCGCGACCGCCGGCGATGGCGCACGCACGTGCCGCAGCGCGCTGATCCCGGCACGCACACCTCACCGGATCGCCCCCGGTGACGGGCGCATGCTGTTTTTCTACACGGACCCCCGATCGGTGCACGCCGACCGCCTCCGCGCCGCGATGCGCGACCGTTCCGGTGCCGTCGCAACGACGCATCGCGCTGAGGACCGGTTGCTTGACGCGCTGTCCGGGGACGTCGATCCGGGGCGACTGTGCCGGGTCCTGCTCGGCGGTGATGCGCCCGATACCGTCGACCACCGCGTCCGGCAGGCGATGAACAGGATCCTCGAAGAACCGGCGGCGGACCTGAGCGCTGCGCGGCTGGCGGCGGACGCAGGGCTGTCGACCTCGCGATTCCTGCACGTGTTCTCCGCGGGCGCCGGCACGAGCCTCCGGCGCTACCGGCTGTGGGCCCGGTTGCTTGCGGTGGCGGCGGCGATCGAGGAGGGAAGCGATCTGACCGATGCCGCCCTCGGCGCGGGCTTCGCCTCACCGAGCCATTTCAGCGACACCTTCCGCGCGATGTTCGGCCTCACCGCATCGGCCCTGCTCGCCCACGGGACCACGATCATTCCGGTCGACCGACGGCGGGTGCGCGACCGGCCTTGGACTTGAGCAGCGGGGCCGCGGCCACCGTGAGTCCACGTGGCCGCCGGCCCCGCGCCAGCGCACGATGTCCAGCGCCACCGGTCCGATCTGCCTGCATCCGCTCTCGGGAATCTTGCCGACTGTGGTGGCCGGAACGGACTTGCTGGACTACTATTGCGGGCGAGCGGGGCTTCGTGGAAGTCGCGCGAGTCGCAAGGCCAGGTGCACCTGGGGCAGACCGGGACCCTGGCCTTACGCATGTCTTCAGTCGGTCAGCAGCCGGTGTCAATCGTGATCTCGTATACGCAGTCGTCCAAGATGCGTCGGGCAGATGTGGCGCCTTCGCGGTCTGCGCGGACAGCGCCGGCGACGATGTCGGCAATCCACAGAAGCGGCTCATCGCGGCCGGGCGTGTGCTCGATACGGAACGCGGATCCGCGAGGCAGCGCGAACCGTGCGCCGATGGCTGTCGAGACGTCGCGGCGATCAAGCGTCTGTGTGCGGGCCTCCAGATGCAGTATGGTCACGCCGTAACCGTGCAGCTCGTCTACCAGCCTGGACAGGACACATCGCACGCGCACGCTCTTGGCGTCTTTTCGGTACTGGGGCGCCGACGGTGACAATATGAAAGCCGTCAAGCCCGGCCACTGTCTCGGCCGCGTTCCGCTGCTGCCCGTGATCCATCTCGTTCCAGTGCAGCTTCGTCGTTCTACGGTTGCCGCGTAGGCCGACCATTGCGTCGCGAGCCTTGCCAGGGTCGCCGTGCAGAACCGCTGCGGCCAGAACGTAGAAGCCGCCGACTGCGGCTTCGTGAAACGATTCGTCAGCGTAGGCGCTTTGCCCGCGGATGTCGTTCATCAGGTGAACCTACGCGACTGCGCCACCCGTGAGACAGCCGTGCACATCGGGAACGGGTCGGCATCATCGTGGTCTGCATGCTCGGTGCCTGGCATAGCTCCCGATGGAGTGCAGAAAACGGGCCGGTCAGCCGCCGGCCCCGCGCCAGCGCACGATGTCCAGCGCGACGGCCACGTCGATCGGATCGTCGGCCAGCGGCCGGGGAAGCGCCTCCTCCGCGCGCTCGAGCCGCCGCAGCAGCGTGTTGCGGTGCGTGTAGAGCAGCTCGGCGGCTCGGGTGGCGTTGGACTGGCTGCGCAGATAGGTCAGCACGGCATCGCGCAGCGCGTCGTCGGCGTGCTCGAGCCCGCCGAGTGTGCGGGAGACGAAGCGGGCCGCCCGCTCGGAATCCTCGGTGGCAAGCGCCACCAGCGCGATCGCGTCGTAGTGCGCGACCCGCCGCCGCGACCCCAGCCGGGCGAGCATCCGCTGCGCCGTCAGCGCGTCCAGGTGCGTGCGCCGGAACCCGGTGACGCCTTGCGCGGGGCCGGCCAGCGCCACGCGCACGTCCGGCGCCGCGTCGGCCGCGGCCTCCACCGCGGCGAGGTCCGGCGCGGCCTGGCTCCACACCCACCGCGTCCCCGACCCCGCCGAGACCATCAGCGACGGCTCCCCGCCGGCCGGACGGGCCAGGATCTCCGCCACGTGGTCCACGGTGGTGACGTCCGGGTCCGGCCCCTCGCTCCACACCACCGCCGCATGGTGGGTGCGCTCCAAGGCGTAGCCCAGCCGGGATTCGGCGCGCTCGCGGGTGATCGGGGCGCCCTCGAGCAGCAGCGCGATCACCTCGCGGTGTTCCGCCTGCGAGCCGCGGGTAAGCTCGGCGCGCTCGGACCGCATGCGCGTGGCGAGCGCGGTGACGACGTCGTCGACGAACGCCGAGATCGACTGCGACGTGACGTCGAGCAGCTCCTCCAGCTCGGCCGGATCGCGGGTGAGGGCGAAGGTGATCTTCATCCAGTACCGCCAGGCGACGCTCTGCCCTGCCCGGTAGGCGTCCAGCGCCGCCTCGTCCAGGCCACGCCGCACCATGTCCCGCGCGACGGCGATCTGCGCGTCGTCCACCTGCGCCTCCACCGGCTCCCCGGGGGCCCGGACGTTGGCGGCGGCCCAGGTGAGCAGGTTGGCACGGTTGGTGCGGCGGGTGGCCTCGGCGAGCACCGGGTCGTCGGCGATCCGGCTGCGCGCCGGGCCGGAGAGGGTGACGGTGTCCAGGTCCGCCATCCAGGACTCGGGCACGTTGAGGGCGATCTCGGCGCCCTGCCGGATCAGCTCCCGGACGCGCGTAGACGGAATCGGCCACGGCATGCGCCCACGATAACCGGCCCCGGTGGTGCACACTGCACAAGTTGCTGTGCATGTAGGTGCACATTGACATTTCGTGCGGGCACGCAGCCGTGGAGTATGGAATCAACGCAGACGACAGGGCAGGAGCGGACATGACGGCGACGGATCTCATCGACGGCACCACCGGCACCGGCGCGGGCGGGGGCACCGAGCACCTCGACGTGGTCATCATCGGCGCGGGGATCTCCGGCATCGGTGCCGCGTACTACCTGCAGCGCGAGCATCCGCAGCGCAGCTACGCGGTCCTCGAGGCGCGCGGCGGCACCGGCGGCACGTGGGACCTGTTCCGCTACCCGGGCATCCGCTCGGACTCGGACCTGCACACCTTCGGCTACGACTTCAAGCCGTGGAGCGACGACGCCGCCATCGCGCCCGCCGACAAGATCCTGTCCTACCTGCGGGAGACGGCCACGGAGTTCGGGATCGACCCGCACGTGCGCCTGCACAACAAGGTGGTCGGCGCGTCCTGGTCGTCGGCCGACGCGCGCTGGACCATCGAGATCGAGCACGCCGACACCGGAGCGCGGTCCACCGTCACTGCCAACTGGATCTTCTCCGCCGGCGGCTACTACCGCTACGACGAGGGCTTCACGCCGCACTTCGAGGGCCGCGAGCGGTTCCGCGGAACCGTGGTGCACCCGCAGCAGTGGCCGGAGGACCTCGACTACGCGGGCAAGAAGGTGGTGGTGATCGGCAGCGGGGCCACGGCCGTCACCCTGGTCCCGTCGATGTGCGACGACGCGGAGCACGTCACGATGCTCCAGCGCACCCCCACCTACATCATCCCGCTGAGCTCCGAAGACGTCGTGGCCAACACGCTGCGCAGAGTGTTCGGCGAGCGCATCTCCCACCCGGTGGCGCGCACCAAGAACATCATCCGGCAGCAGATCATGTTCCAGCTGTGCCAGCGTTTCCCGCGCCTGATGCGCCGGGCGATCCTGCGCATCAACAAGCGGCTGCTGCCCAAAGGCTATCCGGTGGAGACCCACTTCAACCCGCCGTACGACCCCTGGGATCAGCGCCTGTGCGTCGTGCCGAACGGCGACCTGTTCCGCGCCATCCGCGGCGGCAAGGCGTCGGTGGTGACCGAGCGGATCGCCGCGTTCGACGAGACCGGCATCCGCCTCGAATCCGGCGGACACCTGGAGGCGGACATCATCATCACCGCCACCGGGCTCAACGTGCAGCCGTTCGGCGGGGTGCCGTTGACCGTCGACGGCCGCGAGATCGACCTGCACCAGACGCGGGCCTACAAGGGGTTCATGCTCTCCGGGGTGCCCAACCTGGCGTTCGCCATCGGCTACACCAACTCGTCGTGGACGCTGAAGATCGGCATGCTGTGCGAGCACTTCTGCCGCCTGCTGGGCTTGATGGACGCCCGCGGCGCCGACACCGTGGTGCCCGAGGCGCCGGAGGGCATGCCGACGCGGCCGTTCCTCGACTTCGCCGCCGGGTACATCCAGCGCGCGGTGGACGAGCTGCCGCAGCAGGGGGACCGGGCGCCCTGGCTGACGTCGATGAGCTATTGGGCCGACGTCAAGCTGCTGCGCAAGTCGCCCGTGGAGGACGACGAGAACCTGCGGATGAGCGCGGCCGGCGACCGCAGCGGGACCGCTGCGGCGGAGCGCGCGACGGCCTGACCGAGCCGTTACCGCAGCCCGGCGGCCACGGCACGCAGGTTGTCCACCAGCACCAGCGCGGACGGGCCCAGCGGCCGGCCGGCCACCAGAGTCAGCCCCACGCTGTGGCCGATGGTGCTCAGCGCCACCGGCAGCACACTCAGGCGCGCGTCGCTGTGCCCGATGAGGCTGGGCAGCACGGCCACCGTGTCGGTGTCGTGCAGCAGCTGCCGCACGGCGAGGAACGAGGTGGCTTCCACGCGGTTCTCCGGCAGTGGCACGCCGGCCCGTGCGAACGCCTGCTCCAGCTCGTCGCGCAGCGCCGTCTCGGTGCCAGGAAGGATCCACGGGTAGGCGTGCAGGTCGTGCAGGGTCAGCTCGTCGGCGCCGACGAGCGGATGGTGCGCCCCGGCGAACACCTCCACCTGTTCCTCGTACAGCGGGGCCCGCACGATGGAGCTCGTCGACGGGGCGGTGAGCCGGCCGATGACGAGGTCGATGCGCCCGGCTTCCAGGTCCACTAAGAGCGCATCCGGGGCACCCTCGCGCAGGACCACCGTGAGTAGCGGCCGCCGCGTCTTGAGCCGCGCGATCGCCTGGGGCAGCAGCACATTCGACCCGGCGAGGTGGGTGCCGACCACGACGGTGCCGCGATCGGCGTCCGCGAGCTCCACCACGTGCCGGCCCGCCTGCCGCAGCTGCGCGAGCACCGCACGGGCGTGGTCGGTGAATGCCGAGCCGAAGATGGTGGGCGTGACCCCGCGGGGGCCGCGCTCGTAGAGCTCCACCCCCAGGATCGACTCGATGTCCCGCAGGCTGCGGGTGGCCACCGGCTGGGTGATGTGCAGCTCCGAGGCCGCGCCGATCACGCTGCCCTGCCGGGTGAGCGCGTCGATGAGCACCAGGTGCCGGATCTTGAGCCGTCCGTCCAGCAGCTTGGGCAGGTCCACTCCGCCCTCCTGGGGATCGCCGGGCCGTGTCGCCCCCGAGAGTAGCCGGTCGCGGGGGCCGTCGGCGGAGGTCAGGGTTCGATCACCACCAGCAGGTCGCCGCCCTCGACGTGGGCGACCTCCGTGACGGCGGCGCGCGTGACGGTGCCCGCCACCGGCGCGGTGATCGCGGCCTCCATCTTCATCGCCTCGATGCCGGCGATCACGTCGCCGGCATCGACGACGGTGCCGGGCTCCGCGCTCAGCGTGACTACGCCCGCGAACGGGGCGGGCACGTGGCCGGGCGCGAGCGGGTCGGCCTTTTCGGCGCGCGGGTGCGCGTCGTCCACCGCGCGGTCGCGCACCTGCACGGGTCGCAGCTGCCCGTTGAGGGTGCACATGACCGTGCGCATGCCGCGTTCGTCCGGCTCGGAGATCGATTCAAGCCCGACGATGAGCGTCTTTCCGGGTTCGAGCTCGATCCGGTGTTCGGCGCCCGGGTCGAGCCCGTAGAGGAACTCGTCGGACGGCAGCACCGACGTGTCGCCGTACGCGGCGCGATGGTCCGCCAGGTCGCGGGCGGGAGCGGGGAACAGCAGGGCGCTCAGCCGGCCGCGCCGCGCCGCGCCCGGCTCGGTGAGCGCCGCGCGGTCGTCGGCGCCGAGCGGCGTCTGGTCGACGGCCGGGCGCCGGCCGACGAGCGCCTTGCCGCGCAGCGGCTCGGGCCAGCCGCCGGCCGGCTCGCCCAGGTCGCCGCGCAGGAAGCCCACGACCGAGTCGGGCACGTCGAACGCCCCGGGGTCGGCCGCGAAGTCGGCGGCCGGGGTGCCGGAACCGGCGAGGGACAGTGCGAGGTCGCCGACGACCTTGGACGACGGGGTGACCTTGATCAGCCGGCCCAGCATCCGGTCCACCTCGGTGTACGCGGTCTCGATGTCTTCGAACCGGTCGCCGAGCCCGAGGGCCACCGCCTGGGTGCGCAGATTCGACAGTTGCCCGCCCGGGATCTCGTGGGTGTACACCCGCCCGGTCGGCGCGGGCAGGCCCGCCTCGAACGGCGCGTACACCCCGCGCAGCGCCTCCCAGTACGGCTCGAGCGCGCACACCGCGCCCAGGTCCAGGCCGGTGTCCCGGTCGGTGTGGGCGGTGGCGGCGACGATCGCCGACAGCGACGGCTGACTCGTCGTCCCCGACAACGGGGCCGCCGCCCCGTCGACCGCCGACGCCCCGGCCGCCGCGGCGGCCAGGTAGGTGGCCAGCTGGCCGCCCGCGGTGTCGTGGGTGTGCACGTGCACCGGCACGTCAAATTCCTGTACGAGCGCGCCGACCAGGCGGGTGGCCGCCGCCGGGCGCAGCAGCCCGGCCATGTCCTTGACCGCCAGGATGTGCGCCCCGGCATCGACGAGCTCTTCGGCGATGCGCAGGTAGTAGTCCAGGGTGTAGAGGTCCTCGGCCGGATTCGCCAGGTCCCCGGTGTAGGCCAGGGCGGCCTCGGCGACGGCGGTGCCGGTGGCGCGCACCGCGTCGATGGCCGGGCGCATCTGTTCGACGTTGTTGAGGGCGTCGAAGATGCGGAAGATGTCGATGCCCGTGGCCGCGGCCTCGGCGACGAACGCGTCGGAGACGTCGGTGGGGTACGGGGTGTAGCCGACGGTGTTGCGGCCGCGCAGCAGCATCTGCAGGCAGATGTTGGGCACCGCCTCGCGTAGCAGAGCCAGCCGCTCCCACGGGTCTTCCTTCAAAAACCGCAGCGCCACATCGAAAGTCGCCCCGCCCCACGCCTCGATCGAGAGCAGTTCCGGGGTCATCCGCGCCACATACGGGGCCACCGTGACGAGATCATGCGTGCGCACCCGGGTGGCCAGCAGCGACTGGTGCGCATCCCGGAACGTCGTGTCCGTCACGCCCAGGGCCGGCTGTGCGCGCAGCGCCGCGGCGAATCCCTCGGGCCCCAGCGCGCGCAGGCGCTGCCGCGAGCCGTCCGGCGGCGCCACGGACAGGCCGGTGGCCATCCGCTCGGCGGCGGGCAGCTTCACCGCCGGGCGCACCCCCGCGGGCCGGCCGCCATGCGGACGGTTCACCGTCACGTCGGCGAGGTACTCGAGGATCTTCGTGCCGCGATCCGCCGGGCGGCGCGAGTCGAGCAGCCCGGGATGGGTCTCGATGAACCCGGTGTCCACCGCGCCCGCGGTGAAGTCCTCGTCCTCGAGCACCGCCTGCAGGAACGGGATGTTCGTGGACACCCCGCGGATGCGGAACTCCGCCAGCGCGCGGCGGGCCCGGGTGAGCGCACTGGCCCTGTCTGCGCCGCGGCAGGTGAGCTTGACCAGCATCGAATCGAAGTAGGCGCCCACCTCCGCGCCCACCGACGTGCCGCCGTCGAGCCGGATCCCCGCCCCGCCGGGCGTGCGGTACGCGGTGATCCGCCCGGTGTCCGGGCGGAAGTCGTTGGCCGGGTCCTCGGTGGTGATGCGGCACTGCACCGCTGCGCCGCGGATCCGGATCGACTCCTGTGTCAGCCCGATCTGCGCGAGCGTGGCCCCGGCGGCGATGCGCATCTGCGCGCCCACCAGATCGACGTCGGTGATCTCCTCGGTGACGGTGTGTTCGACCTGGATGCGCGGGTTCATCTCGATGAACACGTGCCGGCCGGCCTCGTCGACCAAAAACTCCACCGTCCCGGCGCAGGTGTAGCCGATGTGCCGGGCGAAGGCGACCGCATCCGCGCAGATCCTTTCGCGCAGAGCAGGGTCCAGATCCGGGGCGGGCGCCTGCTCGATGACCTTCTGGTGCCGGCGCTGCACCGAGCAGTCCCGCTCGTACAGGTGCACCACCTCGCCTGCCGTGTCCGCCAGGATCTGCACCTCGATGTGCCGCGGCGCGATGACCGCCTGCTCGAGATACACCGCCCCGTCGCCGAACGCGGTGGCCGCCTCATGGGAGGCGGCCTCGAGTGCAGCCCGCAACCCCGACCGGACGTCGACGCGGCGCATGCCCCGGCCGCCGCCGCCCGCGACGGCCTTGACGAACACGGGGAACTCCATCGCCGCACTCTCGGCGTCCAAGGCGTCGAAGTCCAGACTCGGCGCGGTCGAGGCGAGCACCGGCAGGCCTGCCGCACGCGCCGCCTCGATGGCCCGGGCCTTGTTGCCCGCCAGCCTCAGCACCTCCGCATCGGGCCCGATGAACGCGATCCCCGCCGCCGTGCACGCGTCGGCGAGGGCCGGGTTCTCCGAGAGGAACCCGTACCCCGGGTACACCGCGTCAGCCCCGCACTCGCGGGCCACCCGCAGGATCTCGTCGACGTCCAGATACGCGCGCACCGGATGGCCCGGCTCACCGATCTGATACGCCTCGTCGGCCTTGAGCCGGTGGGCGCTGCCGCGGTCCTCATACGCGTAGACGGCAACGGTGCGCGCGCCGGCCTCGACCGCCGCCCGGAAGGCGCGGATCGCGATCTCGCTGCGGTTGGCCACAAGGATCTTGCTGAACATTCGGACCTCACTGGGGATGGGAGCATTGCCGATGACGGGAGGGAGCGCTCCGGTGGTCAGGATGCGCCGCCGGCTTGACGCGCCGCGGCCGCGCCGGCGGTCGTCTCGAACAGGCCCGTGAGCGCACGGAACAGGGCGGTCGAGGGGTCGGCCAGGTCGAGGAACACGTCGTAGTGGTTGCGCCCGGGGATCGTCAGCAGCCGGGCGGAGGCTCTGTGCGACCACGCGTCGTGAAAGCGCCGGCTCTGCGTGAGGAACCCCTCGCCGTCGTGCTCGGCCACTGCGATCACGGCGGGTGGCAGGTAGGAATCCGCGGCTCCGGATTCGGGGTCCTGCGCGGCGGTCAACGCGGGACTGAGCGCTGGACTGAGCGCGGCGGCGGTGTCGGGGGTGAGCGACAGCCACTCGTTGGGCGAGGCGTGCACCAGGGGGCGCAGGTCGAACAGCCCGCTGATGGGCATCGCGGCGCGGACGGCGTCGCGCGGCACGCCCATCGCCGTCTGCCAGCCGGGTGTCATCACCGCGCCCGTCAGGTGCCCGCCCGCCGAGCTGCCGCCCACGACGATCCGCCCGGTGTCCAGCCCGTATCCGCCGCCGTTGCGGTGCACCCAGGCGACGGCGGTACGCACCTGGCGGACGATCTCTTCCAGCCGCGTGCCGGGTGCGAGTCCGTAGTCGACGGTCACGGTGGCGATGCCCTCGTCGGCCAGCGGCCGGGCCATGAACGCGGTGTCGTGGCGCGACAGTGCCCGCCAGTAGCCGCCGTGGATGACGACGAACACCGGGCGCGGGGACGCGGCGGTGCCGGGCGCCCAGATGTCGAGCCGCTGCCCGCTCGCGGCGTCGTAGACGATGTCGCGGTGGCCGGCGAGCCTGCGCACCGCGTCGTCGGACCGCGACCGGTAGGCGGCCATGTTCGCGTCGAACACCGCGGGCGTGACGGTGCGGCGAACGTTGTAAAGCGACTCGATGCGCGGGTCGATCACGTGCGCCTCCTGGTCCGACGGTGCGTAGGGGCTGTGGTGTCAGGGGGTGTGCAAGGGGACGGTTAATCCTGTGCCGCCGGACACATGCCTGTCCAATGTCGCAGCGGTGGCGAGGTATACCTATAACTGCATGCCTGCGGTCGCGGCAGTGCGCCGCCATAACGCCATAGCTGTTCAGGCATACCCCCTTGCGGAATGAGTATTGGAATCGCATGGCGATGGGGATCACAGTGGAGTCATGACCGCACAGCCTGAGCAGTGGATTCGGAACTTCGTGGACGGCGGGTTCGTCGATCCGGACCCCGGCCGCGCGTTTCCGGCGGTCGACCCCGCCACCGGCAGCGCGTACGCGCGGGTCCATGAAGCGGACGAGGAGCTGGTCGACCGCGCCGTGCGCTCGGCACGCGCCGCGCTGGACGCCGGCTGGGCCGACTCCGCGGTGAGCGCGCGCGCCGCCCTCATGCGCAAGGTGGCCGACCGCATCGAGGAGCGCTTCGACGAGTTCGTCGCCGCTGAGATCGCCGACACCGGTAAGCCCATCACGCAGGCCCGCAAACTCGATGTGGCCCGCGCGCCGATGAACTTCCGCGCCTACGCCGACGTGGTCTCGGCCGCCGGGCAGGACTCGTTCATCACCGAGACGGCCGACGGCGGCCGGGCGCTGAACTACGCGGTGCGCAAGCCCCTCGGCGTCGTCGCGATCATCGTGCCGTGGAACCTGCCTCTGCTGCTGCTCACCTGGAAGGTGGCGCCGGCGCTGATGAGCGGCAACGCCGTCGTGGTCAAACCCAGCGAGGACACGCCGGCCACCGCGTCGCTGCTCGCCGAGGTCATCGCCGAGGTCGGCGTCCCGCGCGGCGTCTACAACGTGGTGCAGGGCTTTGGCGCGGATTCCGCGGGCGCGTTTCTCACCGGACATCCGGGCATCGACGGCGTGACGTTCACCGGCTCGTCGGCCACCGGCACCCACGTGATGAAGACCGTCGCGCCGCGCGTGCGCCCGGTGTCGCTGGAGCTGGGAGGCAAGAACGCCGCCGTCGTGTTCGACGACGTGGACCTGGGCGAGGCGATCGACGGCCTGTCCCGCTCGATCTTCACCAACACCGGGCAGGTGTGCCTGTGCACCGAGCGCGTCTACATCCAGCGCGGCATCTTCGACGACGTCGTCGCCGGGTTGGTGGAGCGCGCGGAGAAGCTGCGCCTGGGCCCGCCGACCGACTTCGACACCACCACCGGTCCGCTCATTTCGCAGAAGCACCGCGAGAAGGTGCAGTACTACCTGGACCTCGCCGTGCAGGAGGGGGCGCAGGTCCTCACCGGTGGCGGCGTGCCGCGCATGGAGGGCGCCCTGGCCGGCGGCTCGTGGATCGAGCCGACGCTGTGGACCGGGATCGCCAACTCCGCGCGCGTGATGCGCGAGGAGGTGTTCGGCCCCGTCGCCGGCCTGGTGCCCTTCGACTCGGAGGACGAGGCGATCCGCCTGGCCAACGACACCGAGTACGGCCTGGCCGCGGCCGTGTGGACCAATGATCTGCGCCGCGGCCACCGCGTCGCGCAGAAGATGAACGTCGGCATGTCCTGGGTCAACACCTGGTATTTGCGCGATCTGCGCTCGCCCTTCGGCGGCGTGGGCCTGTCGGGCATCGGGCGCGAGGGCGGCGAGGCGGCCCTGCACTTCTACACCGAACCCACCAACGTGTGCGTGGCGCTGTGACCGCCCGTCCCGTCCCCACCAGCGAGGAGAACCGATGACCGACACCGACACCGACGCCGACGCCCGCGTCGCCGAGCTGGCGCTGCGCCTGGACGCGGCGCAGACCGCGTGCGCCGACACCCCGAGCATCGAGGGGGAAGGCCCGCTCGACGTCGACACCGCCTACGCCGTTCAAGACGAGCTGGTGCGGCTGCGCACCGCCCGCGGCGAGCGGATCGTCGGCGTCAAGCTCGGCTTCACCAGCAAGGCCAAGATGGCGCAGATGGGCGTGTCCGACGTGATCGTCGGCCGGCTCACCGACGCGATGGCGGTGCCCGACGGCGGCGCCACCGACCTGGCCCGCTACATCCACCCCAAGGTCGAGCCCGAGGTGGCCTACCGCCTGGGCGCCGACGTGGACCTGGACGACCCGGAAGCCGACATCGTCGCAGCCGTGGACGCCATCGCACCCGCGCTCGAGATCATCGACTCGCGCTACCGCGATTTCCGCTTCACCTACGCGGACGTGGTGGCCGACAACACCTCCGCCTCCGGGTTCGCCGTGGGTGAGTGGGTGCCGGTGCGCGCGGCCGCAGACCTGGCCGTGACGCTGCGGGTGGGCGACGAGCGGGTCGACGGCAGCACCGCCGCGATCCTCGGCGATCCCGAGCAGGCGCTGCACGCGCTGCTCGACATGTGCCGGCGGCGCCGCATCCCGCTGAAAGCCGGGTACGTGGTGCTCGCCGGCGCGGCCACCGCGGCGCTGCCGCTCGGCGAGGCCGAGGCTCGCTGCACCGTCGACGGCCTCGGATCCGTCAGCCTGAAGGGAGTGCGCCAGTGAGCACCGAATCCCGCTCTGCGAAAGCCGATTCCGGCAGCACCGTCGTGCAAGGCAAGGCCACGCCCCGCGGGCGCTTCCCGCACGTCAAGGTGGTGGGCGACCTGATCTTCGTCTCCGGCACCAGCTCACGGCGTCCCGACAACTCCTTCGCGGGCGTCGAGGTGGACGAAATGGGCAGCACCGCCCTGGACATCGCGGCGCAGACCCGCGCGGTGATCGAGAACATCCGCGACATCCTCGCCGAAGTCGGGGCGGAGCTGTCGGACGTCGCCCAGATCACCACCTTCCTGGTGAACATGAACGACTTCCGCGGATACAACGAGGTGTACGGGCAGTACTTCGACGAGGCGGGCCCCACGCGCACCACCGTCGCGGTGCACCAGCTTCCGCACCCGCACCTGCTGATCGAGATACAGGCCGTCGCGCACAAGCCGCAAGGCCGCTGACCCACCCCACGAACTGGAGCGCAGGACAATGACGAACATCCCCCCGGTCATCGACTTCCAGGGCTGGATCAAGGACCACGAGCACCTGCTCAAGCCGCCGGTGAACAACCAGATGATGGCGCTGGGCAGTGATTTCATCGTGCAGGTCGTCGGCGGCCCCAACGAGCGTTACGACTATCACTTCGAGCCGTACGAGGAGTGGTTCTACCAGATCCGCGGTGACATCCACGTCAACGTCATGACCGACGACGGACCGCACCGGGTGGACATCCGCGAGGGAGAGACGTGGCTGATGCCGGCGTGGATCCCGCACTCGCCGCAGCGCCCCGACCCCGAGTCGATCGGCCTCGTCATCGAGCGGGTGCGCGCCGAGGGGACGCTCGAGAAGTTCCAGTGGTACTGCGAACAGTGCCACGCCAAGGTGCACGAGGTGGAGCTGCAGGTGCGCAGCCTCGTCGACGACATGCCGCCCGTGTTCGAGAACTTCCACAACGACATCGACGCGCGCACCTGCCCGCAGTGCGGCGCCCTGCACCCCGGGAAGGGCTGACGCATGGCAGAGGAGACCGCAGTGAACGGCAAGATCATCGACATCCACACGCACTACGTGCCCAAGGGCTGGCCGGACGTGTCGGCCGAGGGCGGGGCGGACGCGCCGTGGCTGCGGCTCGAATCCGAGCACGAGGCCATGATGATGACCGGCACAACCGAGTTCCGGCGCATCCAGTCCGACTGCTGGGACGCCGCCGTGCGCCTGGCCGACATGGACGCCGACGGCGTGCACACCCAGGTGGTCTCGCCGACCCCCGTGTTCTTCAACTACGGGCGCACCGGCGAGCAGGCCGCGAAGATCGCGCGGATCTTCAACGACCTGGCGCTGGAGATCACCGCGCCGGCCGGTGAGCGGATGATCCCGTTCTGCCAGGTGCCGCTGCAGGACGCCGACCTGGCCTGCGCGGAGCTGGACCGCTGCCTCGACAACGGGCACCGCGGCGTCGAGATCGGCAACCACGTGGGCGACCGTGACCTGGACGACGAGGGCGTGGTGACTTTTCTGCAGCACTGCGCCGAGCGGGACGTGCCCGTGTTCGTGCACCCGTGGGACATGGCGAATTCGCCGCGGCTCGACCGGTGGATGGCGCGCTGGCTGGTGGGCATGCCGTCCGAGTCGCACCTGTCGGTCCTGTCGATGATCCTCGGCGGCGTGTTCGACCGGGTGGACGAGCGCCTCAAGATCTGCTTCGCCCACGGCGGCGGGTCGTTCGCCTTCTGGCTGGGACGTATGGAGAACGCGTGGCACGGGCGCAACGACGTCATCGGCACCTCCGAGTACCCGCCGTCGCACTACCTGGGGCGGTTCCACGTCGACTCGGTGGTGTTCGACGAGCGCGCGCTGCGGCTGCTGGTCGACACCATCGGGCGCGAGCGCGTGATGGTGGGCAGCGACTACCCGTACCCGCTGGGCGAGCGGCCGGTGGGCGAGGTGGTGCGCAAGAGCGAGTTCCTCGACGACGCCACGCGCGCACTGATCACGCACGGCAATGCGGAGCGGTTCCTGGGGCTGTAGGAGACCGCGAACAAGTGAAGGACCGGCCGGGCGGTGCCGCCGAAAGGGCGGGACCGCCCGGAGCCGCTGTGCGGGCGTAGCGATGACGGTGCCGAGCGCGCCATTCCGTTATGGGCATAGCCCGCGGAGAAAGAGCATTGGTGTGCGGAGCATCACCAGGCTCTACTGGATGAGAACCTCGTCTGATAGAGCCCAGGGAGACTACGATGGATCATCAACCGGCACAGCGGCTTTCGCTCCGAGCAGCGCGCCGCAGAACCGCCGCGGCGATGCTCGTCGGCACCACGCTCGAGTGGTACGACTTCTTCCTCTACGGCACCGCCGCGGCGCTGATCTTCAACAAGCAGTTCTTCCCTGAACTCAGCCCCACGGCCGGCACGCTGGCGGCCTTCAGCACCTTCGCCGTCGGCTTCGTCGCACGCCCCGTCGGAGGCCTGGTGTTCGGGCACTTCGGTGACCGCATCGGCCGGCGTAACACGTTGATCGTGTCGCTGCTGATGATGGGCCTCGCGTCCACCTCCATCGGTCTCATCCCGAACTTCGACGCGATCGGTTTCTGGGCACCGGCGCTGCTGGTGATCGCACGGGTCGTCCAGGGTTTCGGCCTCGGCGGCGAGGGTGCGGGCGCCACGCTGATGTCGATGGAGCACGCCCCGGCGGGCAAGCGCAACCTGTACGCCGGATTCCCGCAGATGGGCACGCCCGCCGGGCTCGTCGTCGCCAACATCGTATTCCTGAGCATCAGCGCGCTAATGCCGACAGGGGCCTTCGAATCCTGGGGCTGGCGAATCCCGTTCCTGCTCAGCATCGTGCTGGTTGCGGTGGGCCTGGCCATCCGGCTGCGCGTCGAGGAATCGCCGTCGTTCTCGCAGGTTGTCGAAGAGAAGAGCGTGGCGCGGTTCCCGCTGCGTGATGCGCTCGACGCCGGCTTCGCCCGGTTGGGGCTCACGCTGTGCGCGGTGCTCGCGAACTCGGCGGTGGCCTACGTGTTCATGGTGTTCACGCTCTCCTACGGCACCAAGCAACTCGACTACAACAAGGACTTCCTCATCGCCTGCGTCTCCGGCGCGGCCGTCGTGTGGTTCGTCAGCATCCCGTACTGGACGGGCGTCGCCGACCGCTTCGGCCGCCGGCGGATGTTCGTCTGGGGCTCGCTGGCCATCCTGGTGTGGTGCATCGCGTTCCTGCCGATGCTGAATACGGGCAGCGTGGTGGTTGCGGCGCTCGCATTCCTGGGGATGGGCCTGATCGTTCCGGTGACCCACAGCGTGCAAGGTGCGATCATCGCCGACACCTTCCCGGCATCGGTGCGGTACTCGGGAACCTCGCTGATCCTGCAGCTCGGTGCAATCCTCGGCGGCGGTCTGGCGCCGATCATCTCCACCGCGCTCGTGGGCGAATCCGGCGGATCGGCCGGTGTGACGGTGTACCTCGTGGTCATGTGCGCGATCAGCCTGTCCGGCGCCGTGGCCCTGTTCCGCCGGGTGCCCGAAGGCGAGCGGGACGGCGAGGCGGTCATCGCGGAGGGCCGTCTGGCAGGGGCCGTCGACTAGGAACCGCCTGCGTTTCCAACGGGGCGCCCGGCACCGCACGGTGCCGGGCGCCCCGTTGCCGTGCGTCGATGTCGTTATGTGCAGAGGGGTATGCCTTGTTGGGAAATCGGCATTAGACGCGCATTGCATGTGACCCTAATCTCATTACCACGACCTTGTAGACCAGCAACACAGCGCACACAGCCGACGAGGCGCAGTGCAGCCGAGGAGTGGTGATGGAACTCGTGATCCTGGGAAGCGGTGGCGGCCCGCAGCCGAATCCCAGCCGCAGCGCGCCGGCGATGGCGGTCGAGCACGACGGCGTCGTCTACGTGGTGGACTGCGGCAACGGCGTGGCCCGCCAACTCGTCTCTGCGGGGTATCGACTCCGCGACCTCGGCGGCGTGCTGCTCACCCACCACCACATCGACCACAACGCCGACTACGGAAACCTCGTCGCGCTGGCATGGACCGCGGGCCTCGTCGATCCCGTCCCCGCCTACGGTCCCCGGCCCATGTCGCAGATCACCGACCAGTATGTCGCGATGAACCGTATCGACGTCGACCACCGCGAGGCGCTCGGCCGGCCGAAGCTGCGCTCGCTGTTCGCCCCGCAGGACGTCGCCGGCGACGGCACGGTCTTCAGCGCCGACGGCCTCACCGTGACCGCCGCGGCCGTCGAGCACCCGCCCCTGGAGGCGTACGGCTACCGCTTCGAGACCGAGCGCGGCGCCATCGCCATCTCCGGCGACACCACGTACTGCCAGGCGATGGTCGAGCTCGCCCGCGGGGCCGACGTGATGGTGCACGAGGCGTTCTCGCCCGAGCATCTCCACCTGCTCACCCGCGGCACCAACACCGACGTGGGGCGGCTGCATCAGCACTTCCGGCAGGCCCACACCACCGCTGAGGACGCGGGCCGGGTGGCCGCGGAGGCCGGCGTCAAGACCCTCGTGCTGTGGCACCTGATCCCCACCGAGGGCGTCACCGATGAGGAGTGGATCACCCAGGCCCGCAAGCACTTCGACGGCGAAGTGCTCGTCAGCAGCGACCTGCTGCGCGTACCCGTCCGGCGCGGCGTCCTGGACGGGTCCGTCACCCCGGCCGGTTCACCGGCGAAGGAGACACGATGAAGAAGCTGAGCGCGCTCTTCGCGGCGGTGGTCGCGTGTGCAGTCCTCGCCGCGTGCGGCACCGCGTCGGGCGAGATCGAAGGCGACACCTTCCACGTGGGGACCATCCCCAACCCCAGCGACGTGGCCATCTATCTCGGCAATACCCAGGGTTTCTACGCGGACGCCGGGGTGACGGTGGAGCCGAAAGTGGCCACCGGATTCGCGCCCAACCTCGCCTCCGTCATCAACGGAGAGAGTCAAGTGGGGTTCGCGGCGGTGGTGCCGCTGATCGTCGCCAAGTCCAAGGGCGCCCCGATCACGATCATCGCCGGCGCGGACAAGGCGCCCACCGAATACGACCCCGCCACCGACCCGGACCGGGTGTTCGTGGCTGCAGACAGCGGCATCGACGCGCCCAAGGACCTCGAAGGCAAGACCGTCGCGGTCAACGCGCTCGGCTCCATCCAGGACCTGGGCATCAAGATCATGGTGGAGCGCGATGGCGGCGACCCGGAGAAGGTCAAGTTCCTCACCCTGGCGTCCAATGACATGGCGGCGGCCATCGCCGGAGGGCGTGTCGACGCCGGCGCACTGAGCGAACCGTTCAGCACCGCTGCGGGCAAGCGCGGGCTCAAGCCCCTGTTCTCCTACGTCACCAGCCCCACGCCGGGTGCCCCGGTGGGTGCGTATTTCACCAGCGAGGCGACGGCGGACAACAACGTCGAGCTGATGGACAAGTTCGTCGCCGCACTGACGAAGTCCAACGAATACGCGCAGGAGCATCCCGACGCGGTGCGAACGGCGCTGGGCGGATACACGAGGATCCCGGAGAACCTCATCAACGAGATCACCACCTTCGAGTACTCGTCGACCATCACCGATGAGCAGATCAAGCGGCTGTCCGACCTGCTCATCGAGTACGACTACATCAAAAAGCCCGTCACGGGTGAGGAGATCCTCCGATGACCGTCGCAGTCAGTACCCGCAGCGTGCGGAACGTCGGCGCAGAAGCGCTCGGCCCCGCCGCGCAGAAGATCCGCAACGGCCTCATCAGCGGAGGCACGCTCGTCGTGTTCGCGCTGATCTGGCAGTGGCTCGGCGTCATCGACGCCTTCGGCCACAACGTGCTGCCCACGTTCACCGACACGATGCGCGCCCTCGGCGAGGTCGTCACCACCGGCGAGTTCTGGCAGAACGTGCGCCACACCATGGTCCAGTGGGCGATCGGCCTGATCGGCGCCGCACTCATCGCCATCCCCGTCGGCCTGTTCCTGGGCCGCGGCCGGCTGCGGCACCGGTCCACGCGCACCACCATCGACTTTCTGCGCACCATCCCACCGGTGATGCTGCTGCCGCTGTTCGTCCTGGTGTGGGGCACCGGCCTGCAGATGGTGGTGCTGCTGGCGATCTACGCCGCCATGTGGCCGATGCTCACGCAGACCATCGACGGCGTTCGGCAGATCGAACAGATGACGCTGGACACGGCGAAGGTGTTCAAGATCAGCAGGCGGCGCACGTTCTTCAAGGTGCTGCTGCCGTCCGTCGCCCCGTTCATCACCAGCGGCGTGCGCGTGTCCGCGGTCATCTCGCTGTTCATCGCCATCGTCTGCGAACTCGTGGCCGGCAGCCCCGGCCTGGGCCAGGCGCTGGCAGAGGCGCAGCACGGCGGCGACTCGCCGCTGATGGTGGCGCTGATCCTCGTCACCGGCATGCTCGGCGTCCTCATCAACCTCGTGTTCCGGTTCGGGGAGCGCACGCTGCTCGCCTGGCACCCGACCTACGCAAAGGAGGCATGACATGTCACGCCGCATGGTCACTCTGCTGCAGATGTTCGCGCTGCCGATCCTGCTGATCGCCGCGTGGTGGATCATCTCCATCAACGCGTCATCGCTGTACTTCCCGTCGCTCAACACGATCCTCGCCAACCTCGGCGACTGGCTCACCTCCGGCGGGTTCGTCGACGACGTGATCCCCAGCGTCGTCAACCTGCTCGTCGGCTACGCGCTGGCCGTGCTGGGCGGCATCGCGTTCGGCATGCTCATCGGGCGGGTCCGCGTGCTCGAGACGGCCTTCAACCCCATCATCACCTTCGCCCGCTCCATCCCGCCGGCCGCCATCCTGCCGTTCTTCATCCTGGCCATGGGCGCCACCGACTGGATGCGCATCACCGTCATCGCGGTGGGCTCGGTGTGGCCGACGCTGCTGGCCACCATCGACGGCGTGCGCGGCCTCGACCCACTCGTCGAGGACGTCACCCGGATCTACAAGACGTCCCGCATGCGCCGGATCTTCAAGGTGCTGCTGCCCGCGGCCAGCCCTCTCATCCTCGCCGGCATGAAGACGTCGCTGGCGTTCTCGATCATCCTCGTGGTGGTCAGCGAGATGATGGCCTCCACGCAGGGCATCGGCCACTACATCTTCTCGTCGCAGCAGTACTTCGACATGCCCGGCCTGTGGGCCGGCACCATCGCCATGGGCGTGCTCGGCTACCTGCTCAGCGAGATCTTCTTCGCGGTCGAACGCCGCGTCCTCGCCTGGAAGGTTGACCAGTCATGACCGCCGCGACCGCACCCCGTACGACCGCCCGACACCGCACCTACGCTGAGGAGAATCCCGTGACGGTCAACGCACTCGAGGTGGACCGCCTGGCCAAGAGTTATGGCAAGGGCGCCTCTACCAAACAGATCCTCAAGGAGATCAACGTCTCCGTCGCCAAGGGCGAGCTTGCGTGCATCGTCGGGCCGTCCGGCGCGGGCAAGACCACGCTGCTGCGGTGCCTCGCCGGCCTGCAGCCGCCCACGTCCGGGACTGTCAGCGTCGACGGCCAGGAGATCGACGGGGTGCCGGACAACCTCGCGGTGGTCTTCCAGGACTACAGCCGTTCGCTGTTCCCGTGGCTGCGGGTTGCGGCGAACGTGGAGTTCCCGTTGCTGGAGAAGAAGATGCCCAAGGCCGAGCGCGCGGCGCTGGTCGACCAGATGCTCGCGGCCGTCGGGCTATCCGCGCACGCGAACAAGTATCCGCGCGAACTGTCCGGCGGCATGCAGCAGCGCGTCGCCATCGCCCGCGCGCTGGCCTACCGGCCGACGATCCTGCTCATGGACGAGCCGTTCGCGGCCCTCGACGCGCAGACCCGCGCCGACCTCGAGGACACCGTGCTCAAGCTGCGCGACGAGTTCGGCGTGACGATCGTGTTCGTCACCCACGACATCGACGAGGCCGTCTACCTGGGCGACAAGGTGGTGGTGCTCTCCGGCGCCCCGGCCACCGTGGACGAGATCGTCGAGGTCAAGCTGCCCTCGCCCCGCAACCAGGTGGACACCAAGGCGGAGCCGGAATACGGCCGGCTGCGCGGCGAGGTGTTCAAGCGCATCGCCAACGCGCAGCACAACAACTGACGCGGCGTCGCGAACGCGCCGGCATCCGTGGGCTACTGGAGTAGCATTGTGGTGTGAAGATCAGCGTGAGCCTGCCGGAAGAGGACCTCGAGATTCTCGACTCGTACATGCGGGAATCCGGGCTGGGGTCACGTTCCGCCGCAATCCAGCGGGCGGTCAGGATGCTCCGGAATGTCGATCTGGAAGACGATTACGCGGCGGCGTGGAGCGAGTGGGAGTCGTCCGGCGACGCTGCCGCTTGGGAGTCGGTGGCGGGGGACGGTCTCGCTGATGCTGCGCGGTGAGGTGCGGCTGGTCAATCTGGAACCGGCTCGCGGAAGCGAGGCGAACAAGAAGCGTCCGGCGGTCATCGTCAGCAATGACAGGGCCAACGCGACGGCGGCGCGCCTGGGCCGTGGTGTGGTGACGGTAGTGCTGGTGACCAGCAGCACCGCCCGGCTGTATCCGTTCCAGGTTCTCCTCGACTCCGAGGTCACCGGGCTTCGTATGGATTCGAAGGCGCAGGCGGAACAGGTCCGTTCAGTCGCGGTCGAACGTATCGGGCCGGTGATCGCACGTCTGCCTGCGCCGACGATGAATGCGCTCGACGACGCGCTCCGGTTGCACCTGCAACTGTAGGCTCCGCGAGGCGTGATCAGTGCCGGAGCCGGGCGGCCTCGCGGATGAGGTGGTCGCGCTCCGGCACGCTGGTCGCGGCGCGGGCCGCCTCCGCATACAGATCAGCGGCGAGATCGGTGTCGCCCGCCCGTTCGTGCAGGTAGGCGCGGGCGGCGGTGTGCCGGGGCAGGGCGGGGTCCACGTCGGCCAGCGCGGCGAGCCCGGCCTGCGGCCCGTCCGCCTCGCCCACCGCCACCGCCCGGTTCAGCCGCACCACGGGATTGCCGGTGATCCGCAGCAGTTCGTCGTACCACTCGACGATCTGTGGCCAGTCGGTCTCGTCCGCGCGCGGCGCGTCGGCGTGCAGGGCGGCGATCGCGGCCTGGGCCTGGTACTCGCCGAGCCTGTCGCGGGCCAGCGCGCGCTGCAGGATCGTCACGCCCTCGGCGATGAGCGCGGTGTTCCACAGTCCCCGGTCCTGCGCGCGCAGCGGCACCAGGCGGCCCAGCCCGTCGGTGCGCGCGGCGCGCCGGGCGTGGTGCAGCAGCATGAGCGCCAGCAGCCCGGCCACCTCGGGTTCCGGTGAGAGCCCCGCGAGGGTGCGGGTCAGGCGGATCGCCTCGGCGGCCAGGTCCACGTCGCCGTCGTAGCCGGCGTTGAACACCAGATACAGCACGCGCAGCACCGTGGCCGGATCGCCCGGCTCGTCGAGCGGCACACCCGCGATGCGGCGCTTCGCGCGAGAAATGCGTTGCGCCATGGTCGATTCCGGCACCAGGAACGCCGACGCGATCTGGCGGGTCGTCAGCCCGCCGACGGCGCGTAGCGTGAGCGCGGCTCCCGCGGAGGGGGACAGGGCCGGGTGCGCGCACAGGAAGTACATCCGCAGCGTGTCGTCCCTCTCCTGCGCCGGGCCCGCGGGCGGCTGCTCCGCCGCCGCCGACTCCCGCGCGCGGCGCGCCGCATCGGCGCGGGCCGCATCGAGGAACCGGCGCCACGCCGCGGTGATCAGCCACCCCTTGGGGTCCCGCGGCGGCACGGCAGGTGGGCGCTGAAGTGTGTGGAGCACCGCCTCCTGTGCGGCGTCCTCGGCCGACGCGAAATCCGCCCCGCGCCGGACGAGGACGGCGATCACCGCGGGCACGAGCTCCCGCAGCAGGGCCTCGTCCATCAGTCCGCGGGCAGCGGCGCGGTGAGGAACGGGCGCAGCTCGAGCCACTCGTAGATGGGTTCACCCTGCGGCCCCGGTGCGGCCGACAGCTCCCCGGCCAGCTCCACCGCGCGGTCCCACGACTCCACGTCGATCGCCATCCACCCGGCGATGAGGTCCTTGGTCTCGGCAAAAGGGCCGTCGGTCACGGCGGGCCGGCCATGGCCGTCGAACCGGACCCACGCACCGTCGGGCGACAGGGCCTGAGCGTCGACGAACTCGCCGGACTCCTTGAGCCGGTCGGCGAAATCGTTCATGAACCGGATGTGGGCGTCGATCTCCTCGGGCGTCCACTGATCCATCGGGGGGAAGCGGACCTCGGGGGTGCCGCGGTAGTGCTTGAGCATCAGGTACTTCATGGCGTGACTCCTTACGTTCCGATGCGGGTGCATTCACTACTGGGACGGAGCCGGAGGCGGATTCTCGACATCCGACCCGCGGCCGCTTTGTGGACAAGCATGCGCGCGTGGGCCGCTCACCGGAAGGGCTTCGGACCGCGAGCATTGCGCCCGGTGGAGGAGCACGATGGAGTCCATGCGTGCAGCGTTCATCAACAGCCTCGGCGGACCGGACGTGATCGAGACGGGGGAACTGCCGGTACCGGCCGGCGGGCCGGGCGACGTGCTGGTGCGGGTGGAGGCCGTCGCCGTCGACCACGTCGACCGGTTCGTGCGCTCCGGCGCCTACGCGACGCCGACACCCTTCCCGTTCGTCATCGGCCGCGACGCGGTGGGCACCGTCGTCCGCAGCGGCGAGGCGTGCGCGCACGAGTTCGCACCCGGTGACCGCGTGTGGACCAACAGCATGGGCCACCACGGCCGCCAGGGCACGTTCTCCGAGTACGTGCTTGTGCCCGCCGACCGCCTGTATCCGATGCCGGACGGGGTGGACGCGGTCGCCACAGCGGCGCTGCTGCACACGGCGGCGACCGCCTACCTGGGGTTGTTCCGGCATGCGCGGGTGGCCTTCGGCGAGACGGTCGTCATCGAGGGCGGCGCCGGCGGGGTCGGAAGCGCCGCGATACAGCTGGCCGCGGCGGCGGGCGCACGCGTCGTCGCCACCGCATCGGCCGCCGATGCGCAGTGGTGCCGCGACCTGGGCGCCGATGGGGTGGTGGACTACCGCGCCGGCGACCTCCCCGCCAGGCTCGACGCGGCGTTGACCGACGGCGCCGACGTGTGGTGGGACAACTCGGGGCGCAACGACCTGGATCTCGCCGTTCCGCGGCTGGCGCACGGTGGGCGGGTGGTGCTGGCGTCGGGGCTCGGCGCCCGGCCGCCGCTGCCCGTCGGCGGAATCTACACGCGCGACGCGGCGATCACGGGGTTCGCGATCTCCAATGCGTCGGTCGACGACCTGGCGGCCGCGGCGGCGGTCATCAACCGGACTCTCGCCGCGGGCCGGCTGCGTGTGCGCGAACCGCGGGTACTGCGGCTGGAGCAGGCCGCCGAGGCGCACCGGCTCATGGAGGACGGGGTGAAGGAGCGGATCGTGCTGGTGCCATAGGGCGGGTGCCGGGGGCGGGATGGGCCGGCCCGTTGGCGTCGCGCCCGAACTTCGGGCGCGACGCCATTGTCACGCTCGAACTTCGTGCGCGACGTCCGCCGGTGTGGCCTCGGCCGGTGCGGGGTCACCCGCCGGAGCGCGCTCCGCCGCGACGCGGCGTCCGGGCAGGAACAGTGCGGCCACCGCGCCGGCGGCCACGACGGCGGCGCCGACGAGCATGGCCGGTTGCAGTGCGCCGTCGAACCCGGTGGGGGAGATCTGCCCGCCGGCGCCGAGGAACACCGCCGTGAGCACCGCGATGCCGAGCGCCACCCCCACCTCGCGCAGCGTCGAGTTGGCCGAGCTCGCCGCCGCATGGTCGGCGTCCGCCACGTCTGCGAGCACCGCGGTGGCGACCGGGGCGAACGTCAGGCCCATGCCGATTCCGGCCATCACCATCGCGGGGATCAACGCCGTGTACTCCATCGACGGGCCGAGGACGGCGGCTATCCAGGCGAGGGATCCCGCTTGGAGTGCGAGCCCTGCGGTCAGCAGCGGGCGCAGCCCGAAGCGCGGCGCGAGCGCGCCGGCGATCGGGGCGACGATCATGGGCGCCGCCGTCCAGGGGAGCGTCCGCAGACCGGCCTCGAGCGGGCTGTACCCCATCACCACCTGCAGGTACTGCACCAGCAGGAACACGGCGCCGAACATGCCGAGTGAGAATGCGACCGCGATGATGTTGGCGAGCGTGAAGTTGCGGGAACGGAACAGCCGCATCGGCATCACGGGCTGGCGGGCGCGTAGTTCCCAGGCGACGAAGGCCACGGCGAGCGCGGCGGCGACGATCAGCGGGACCACCACGCCCGGCGAGCTCCACCCGTCGTCGTTGCCGTGCACGATCGCCCACACGGTGAGGAACACCGCCGCGCCCGCGAGCAGCACGCCGCCCGGGTCCAGGTGCACGCGCATCGACCGAGTCTCGTCGACCGCGGCGAGCACCAGCGGGATCGCGATGACGGCGACGGGCACGTTGAGCCAGAAGATCGCCTGCCACGAGATGCCGTCGACGATCGCCCCGCCGACGACCGGGCCCAGTGCCACCCCGAGCCCGGACACTCCGCCCCACACGCCGATCGCCAGTGCGCGCCGGGATTCCGGGACGGCGCCCGCAAGCAGGGCGAGCGACAGCGGCAGGATGGCGGCGGCGCCGATGCCCTGCACGGCTCGGCCGATGATGAGGGTCTCCGGCGTCGACGACAGTGCCGACGCGATCGAGCCCGCGGTGAAAAGTGCTATGCCCCCGAGGAACACACGCCTGCGTCCCCACCTGTCGCCCACTCCCGCCGCGGCCAGCATCAGCGTGGCGAAGGCGAGCGTGTACGCGTTCATGAACCACTCGAGCTGTGTCACCGACGCGTTCAGATGCTTCTGCACGACGGGCAGTGCGCTGGTCATGACGAGGTTGTCCAGCGTCGCCATGAACATGGGCAGTGATACCGCGAGCAGCGTGAGCCACAGCGGTGTGGCGCGGCGGATGCCCGGGCCGGGTGCGCCGCGGTTCGCGGACCCGGCGTGGGGGTCCGAGGGGGATGCGATGGTCATGATGTGCACCTCGATTCGGTGAGGACCTGTGAACGGCGGCGCGGCGGGGCGTCGACATTCATGTAAGCATCGACTGATAACTACGATCCCCAGTATTAAGCATCGACTGATAACCTGTCAATATGTCCGTCGAAGGGGAAACCGCACGCAGCACGATGACGGCCGCCGGCCAGGCGCCGGCCACGCGAATGAGCCGCGAAGATCGGCAGCGGTCGATCGTCGCCGCGGCCACGGAGCAGTTCGCGCGCGGCGGCTACGCGGGCACCACCACCGACGAGGTGGCGCGGGCGGCCGGCGTCTCACAGCCCTACGTGGTGCGGATGTTCGGCGGGAAGGCCAAGCTGTTCGCCGCAGTGTTCACCGCGGCGTTCGAGCGCATCGTCGCCGTGTTCGAGGAGCGGCTGGACCGGCTGGAGATCGACCCGGACTCCCCGGAATTCTGGGAGTCCCTCGGCGGCGCGTACCGGGAACTCGTCACCGATCGTGCGCAACTGCTGGTGCTCATGCACGGCTTCGCCGCGGGCGCGGAGCCCGGGATCGGTGAGCTCGCCCGCTCGGGGATGGCGCACATCTACGCGATGATCGTCGACCGCACCGGCTGCAGCCCCGACCAGGCGCGGGACTTCCTCGCGCACGGCATGCTCATCAACGTGCTGCTCGCCATCGAGGCGCCCGCCCACGCCGGCGGCGACGATGCGCTGACGGAACTGACCCGCTGCACCATCGACATGCCCGGCGAATAGCGGGCAGGTCCGGGTTTCGTGCTCACCCCTCGCGCAGTCCCGCGCGCCGGTGCAGCGTGGACGCGATGCCGCCGGCCGCGGCCCGCACGGCGGCGACGTGCGCGTCGGGCCGGAACCGCGCTATGGGGCCGGTGACGCTGACCGCGGCGACGGGTGCGTTGGTGGCGACGTCGAGGATCGGCGCACCGACGCACGCGATGCCCATCGCGGATTCCTCGTACTCGAACGACACGCCCTGCTCGACGATGGTCTCCAGCTGCCGTGCCAGCAGCCCGGGCGCGACGATGGTGCGCGGGGTGCGCCGCTCCAGGGGCGCGCTCAGCACCTTCCGGCGCAGCTCGGGATCGGCATGTGCCAGGAGCGCCTTGCCGATCCCGGTGCAGTGCAGCGGCATCCGGCCGCCGGTGCGCGAGGGGGCGCTGGCCTGCCGGTGTCCGCCGATCTTCGCGACGTACACCACCTCCCGGCCGTCGATCACGCCCAGGTGCACCGTTTCGTGGGTGCGCTCGTAGAGGTCCTGGAGGAACGGCATCGCCAGCTCGAGCAGGCCGCGCTCCACGGACGCGCGCATGCCCAGCTCGAACAGCCCGCCGGAGAGCCGGTAGCCGCCGTCGGCGCGGTCCAGCAGCCGGACCGTGGTGAGTTCCTCGGCGAGCCTGCGGACCGTCGCCTTGTGCAGGCCCGTCCGCCGGACGAGTTCGGCGAGGCCCACCGTGTGGTCGTCGGCGGAGAACGCGCGCAGGATCAGCACCACCTTGCCGATGACCGTGTCTCGATCCGCCCCGTCGTCCACGACTGCAACGGTACCCGCTCGCGTATCGCTCAGCGATACGCAACCCTGGTGGACGGGCCGCGCGCGGGACATCATGGTCACATGACGCAATCCATCGACGGCGCCGATTCGCCCACCGCGGAGCAGCTGGCGGCCGAGGAGAAGGCCGCCGCGCGGCTGCTCGACGCACTCAACTCCCGCGTGGCCTGCAACCCGGTGCGCGAGTTCATCGGCTCCACCGATCTGCCCGCCGCCTACCGGGTGCAGGAGCGCCTCACGCAGGGGCGGGTCGCCGGCGGGGCCAAGATCGTCGGCCGCAAGATCGGGCTCACCTCCAAGGCCGTGCAGGCGCAGATGGGCGTGGACCAGCCCGATTTCGGCGTCCTGTTCGACGACATGGACTACGCCCCCGGCCACATCGTGCCGATGGGCCACCTGCTCCAGCCCAAGGCGGAGGCCGAGGTCGCGTTCGTGCTGGCGAAGGACCTCGCCGACGGCGACTTGGACGCCGAACAGATCCGCGGCGCCATCGACTACGGCATGCCCGCCATCGAGATCTGCGACAGCCGCATCGACGGGTGGGACATCCACTTCGGCGACACGGTGGCCGACAACGCCTCCGCCGGCGTCTACGTGCTGGGCTCCGCGCGCAAGTCGCTCGACGAGTTCACCCCGGTGGAGGTCGGCATGAAAATGCTGATCAACGGCGAGGAGGTCTCCTCGGGCACCGGGGCCGACTGCCTGGGCGACCCGCTCAACGCCGTCGCGTGGCTGGCACGTGCGGCCCGCGACTTCGGCGAACCGCTGCGCGCCGGCCAGGTCATCCTCTCCGGGGCGCTCGGCCCGATGCGCCCCATCAGCCCCGGCGACGAGGTGGCCGTGGAGATCACCGGGCTCGGCAGCGTCACCGCCCGTTTCAGTGGAGGGGCGGAATCTTATGAAGGGAACGACAAGTGAGTACTAAGACCAAAGTCGCGATCATCGGATCCGGCAATATCGGCACCGACCTGATGATCAAGGTCATCAGGCACTCCAAGAACCTCGAAATGGGCGCGATGGTCGGCATCGACCCCGAGTCCGACGGCCTGGCCCGCGCTCAGCGCATGGGCGTGCCCACCACGCACGAGGGCGTCGACGGCCTGCTGAAGCTGCCGAACTTCGACGAGATCGAGATCGTCTTCGACGCGACCTCGGCCAAGGCGCACGTGCACAACGCCGAGATCCTCCAGCCGCTGGGCAAGCGCATGATCGACCTGACGCCCGCCGCCATCGGCCCCTACGTGGTGCCTGCCGTGAACCTGGGCGAGAACCAGGACGCGCAGAACGTCAACATGGTCACCTGCGGCGGCCAGGCCACGATCCCCGTCGTCGCCGCCGTCTCCCGGGTGGCCCCCGTGGCCTACGCGGAGATCGTCGCGTCGATCGCGTCGAAGTCCGCGGGCCCCGGCACGCGCGCCAACATCGACGAGTTCACCGAGACCACCTCCGAGGCCATCGAGAAAGTCGGCGGCGCCCAGCGCGGCAAGGCCATCATCATCCTCAACCCGGCCGAGCCGCCGCTGATCATGCGCGACACGGTGTACTGCCTGGTCAAGGCCGATGATCCGACGATCCACGAGGAGATCAAGCTCTCGGTCGACAAGATGATCGACGAGGTCGCCTCCTACGTGCCCGGCTACCGGCTCAAGCAGAAGGTGCAGATCACCGAGATCGACGAGAACCGCCCGGTGGATACGCTGCTGGACGACGACATCGCCGACGATGCCAAGCCCACCCACCAGGTGTCGGTGTTCCTCGAGGTCGAGGGCGCCGCGCACTACCTTCCGGCCTACGCCGGCAACCTCGACATCATGACGTCCGCGGGCCTGCAGGTGGCCGAGCGGATCGCGGCCGGCAAGACCATTCCGGCCGGCAGCCAGGCGCAGGAGGCATAACAGCATGAGCACCCCGATTTTCGTCCAGGACGTCACGCTGCGCGACGGCATGCACGCCGTGCGACACCAGATCAGCACCGACGACGTCAAGCGCATCGTCACCGCACTCGACAAGGCCGGCGTCGACGCCATCGAGGTGGCGCACGGCGACGGGCTCGCCGGCGGCTCCGTGAACTACGGGCCCGGCTCCAACACCGACTGGGAGTGGATCGCCGCCGCCGGTGAGGTCCTCGAGAACGCGCGTCTCACCACCTTGCTGCTGCCGGGCGTCGGCACTGTCGAAGAGCTCAAGAAGGCCTGGGACCTGGGCGTGCGCTCTGTGCGCATCGCCACCCACTGCACGGAGGCGGACGTCTCCGCGCAGCACATCGAGGCCGCCCGCGAGATCGGCATGGACGTGGCCGGCTTCCTGATGCTCAACCACATGGCCGAGCCTGCAGTGCTCGCCCAGCAGGCCAAGCTCATGGAGTCCTACGGCGCGCACTGCGTGTACATCACCGACTCGGGCGGGCGCCTGACGATGAACGGTGTGCGCGACCGCGTCCACGCCTACCGGGACGCGCTGAAGCCGGAGACCGAAATCGGCATCCACGCGCACGAGAACCTGTCGCTGTCCGTCGCCAACTCGGTGACCGCGGTGGAAGAGGGCGTCTTCCGCGTCGACGCCTCGCTCGCCGGGCACGGCGCGGGCGCCGGCAACTGCCCCCTCGAGGCGTTCATCGCGGTGGCCAACCTGTCCGACTTCGAGCACCGCTGCGACCTCAATGCGCTCGAGGACGCGGCCGACGACATCGTGCGACCCCTCCAGGACCGTCCGGTGCGTGTCGACCGGGAGACCCTCACCCTCGGGTACGCGGGCGTGTACTCGTCGTTCCTGCGCCACGCGGAGACGGCGGCCAAGCGCTACGACCTCGACGTCCGCGACATCCTCATGGAGTGCGGCAAGCGCAAGCTCGTCGGCGGCCAGGAGGACATGATCGTCGACATCGCACTCACCCTCGTCGCCGAGCGCGAGGAGGAAGGCGCGGCCTGAGCGGCCGGCCACGGCGGTGACCTGATTGCGGCGCCGGCGCTTCCGAAGCGGGGTTCGCCCCGCGCCGGGGGTGCCGGCGCCGCCGCCGTCTGCGCGCCGGGACCGCGTGAGGCTCTGCGGGCCTCAGCCGAGTCGGACGGTGCCGTCGGTGTCGACGCGCCAGCCCGGGTTGTGCGCGATCTCCCACACGATGCCGCCCGGATCCTCGACATGCGCGTGGAAGACCCCGCCGAAGGCTCCGTCCTCGGGATCCGTGCGCACGGTCCCGCCCGCGCGGCGCATCGCGTCCACCACCGCGATCACCTGGTCCCTGCTGTCCACGTTGTGCGCCAGCGTCACGCCGCTCACCCGTGCGCGGGTCGACGCGTCGCCGCCGGCGCGCGGAAGGTCCTCGTCGAACTTGCGGGCGTCGAACAGCCCGAGGACCTGGCCCGGCGAGCTCTGAAAGAAGATGATCTCGCCGGCCACGTCCAGCAGCGGCGTCCAGCCGAGGCCCTCGACGTAGAAGCGGCGCGCCGCGTCGAGGTTCTCCGTCGCGAAGGTGATGAAGTCGATGCGGCGATCCACAGGCACGGAGGCTACGCGGTGGCGGCGGCCGTATCCGGGTTTCCACCGACGGCCGGGGCGACCTCGACGACGTCGATCCCATGTTTGGCCAGGATGTCTCTGCCGGTGCCCGACAGCACGGACTCGTCTGCCTCGCAGGTCAGCAGCCTGACCGAGCGGAAGCCGAGGTCGGCCAGCATCTGCGCGGCGAGGTGCAGGTCCCCCGTGGTGGGGGCCGGCGGCGTGGCGGCCGCGGCGGACTCGTCCAGGGCCAACGAGCGCAGCGTGTGCACCAGCCCCTCGCCGTGCGCCCCGGCCTCGCGCAGGTAGACGACGACGCCGGTGTCGGCGGCCGATACCGCGTCCATCGCCGAACCCAGGTCATGCCCGCAGCCGCAACGGGTGGATCCGAACACGTCGCCGGTCAGGCACTCGGAGTGGATGCGCACGGTGGCGGGGGCGGACGGGGGAGCGGCCTCGGCGGCGGCCGGCGCGCCCGGACGGCCCGAGAGCAGCGCCACATGCTCGCGCCCGTCGACCGCCCCGGTGTATCCGACGGCGCGGAAAGTGCCGTGCGTGGTGGGGACATTGGCCACCGGGCCGCGCGTGACCAGCTGCTCGCGGGTGCGCCGCCACTCGGCGAGGTCGGCGATGGTGATCAGCGCCAGGCCGTGGGCGTCGGCGAATTCGCGCAGCTCGGGAGTGCGCGCCATCGTGGTGGGATCGTCCTCGCTGACGATCTCGCACACCACACCGACCGGGTTGAGCCCGGCGAGGCGCGTGAGGTCCACGGCAGCCTCGGTGTGGCCGGGGCGGCGGAGCACGCCGCCGTCGCGGGCACGCAGCGGGACCACGTGTCCGGGCCGGGAGAAGTCGGCCGCCACGGAGTCCGCGTCGGCGAGGGCGCGGATCGTGCGGGCGCGGTCGCGGGCGCTGATGCCGGTGCTGGTCCCGGTGCGCACGTCGACTGTGACGGTGTAGGCGGTGCCGTGCGGGTCCTCGTTGGACCGGTACATCGGCGGCAGGTCGAGCCTGTCGCAGTCGTCGCCGGTCATGGGCACGCAGAGGTATCCGGAGCTGTAGCGGACAGTGAAGGCGACGAGTTCGGTGGTGGCCTTCTCCGCGGCGAAGATGATGTCGCCCTCGTTCTCGCGGTCCTCGTCGTCGATGACCACGACGGCCTTGCCCGCAGCGATGTCGCCGATGGCGCGGTCGATGCTGTCGAATCGGCGGTCGGCCGCGGGGGTACGCGAGTCGTCGATGGGATGCGACCGGCGGTCCTGCGCACTGTGTCCGACGATCTGCGCGTCTCCGGTAAACATTTCCTCGCCCACTTTCTCGATCACTGCGGTGATCTCAGGGCGGTGGCCGACGATAGGCGAAAACCCCGTCGGTGGCGTTCTCTCTCATCCGGACTGTGACCGTCGGCTCCGGAATCGCACCGGAATCTGCTCGTCCCCTCGCGCGGATCACTCCGTTCGAGGGCGCTCGCGGGCTCGATGCCGACACCTGGTGGCGACCAGTGTGCTCGACGTCATTACCGCCGGTGGGGAATTGCACCCCGCCCCGAGAACTTCCGGTTCCGACGTTACCACCCGGTGCAGTGCTGCTGTCGTGCGTGTTTCCCGCCCGGTGGAACCCGGCCGCGTCGCGGCGTTATGCGGCGCCCCGCGCGGATCGGTCCGCCGGGCGGGGTGCAGGGACGCTCGTGGAGGGGGGACTGTGGCCCCGACCTCATGAGGTTAGGCTGGGCTAACAGCCGAGGATCGATGGCGGCCGTGTGTCGTCTGAACCCAGGGAGAGCCGATGGCGCGCGAGAACATGAGGGCCCGGGGCATCAAGCCCGCCGACACGGAGCTGCTGACGCTGGAGGTGCTGGGCTCGGAGCGGCTGTCGACGTCGTTCAGCCGGGTGACCCTGGGCGGCGGGGACGTCGGCAGGTTCCGTTACGCGGGCTTCGACCAGTGGTTCCGGCTGTTCATCCCGGTGGCCGAGGACTCGCTGTCGCGGCTGCCGGCGAAGCTCGACACCCTCGCCTACATGCGCTACCTGACCATTTCGAAGACGACGCGGCCGGTCCTGCGCAACTACAGCGTCAGCGGCTTCCGCGCCGACGGGCCGCGCGGACCCGAGCTGGACGTGGATTTCGTGCTGCACGGCCAGGACGCGCCCGGTTCGGCGGGGCACGCCGCGGCGTGGTCGCTTACCTGCGGCCCCGGGGACGCGGTGGCCGTCTATGACGAGGGCGTCGGATTCAACCCGGATCCGTCGCTGCGCAGCGTGATCCTCGCCGCCGACGAGTCCGGCCTGCCTGCCTTGGGCGGGGTGCTGTCCTCGCTGGACCCCGATATGCGCGGTACGGCCTTCGTCGAGGTGCCCGATGCCGACGACCGCCGCGAACTGGAGCACCCCGAGGGCATCGACGTGCGATGGATCGTGCGCGAACCTGGTGCGGCGCCGGGAGAATCGGTTCTCGCGGCGGCGTGCGCCACGGCCGTCCCGCCCGAGCGGTTCTACGGATGGGTTGTCGGTGAGCAGAGCTTGGCGTCGGGCCTGCGCCGGCACTGGGTGCGCGGCGGCGTGTCGAAGAACGACATCATGTTCTGCGGTTACTGGCGCAGCCGGCACTGATCTCGGCTTCGCCACCGGCCGGTCGCACGCCGTCGACAGTGCACCTGATGCCGCGGCGGTGGCAGTCGGCCAGGTGGGTGTCGATGATCCCCGTCGCCTCCATCAGCGCGTGACACGAGGTGGGGCCGACGAAGCGGAACCCCCGCGCGCGGAGATCCTTCGCCATCGCCTCGGATGCGGCGCTGCGTGTGGGAACCTCCTCCGCCGTGCGCGGGGCGCCGGCGTCCGGCCCCCGATAGCCCCACAACAGCGCATCGATGCCCTGCCCGTCCCGAAGCTGCTGCACGGCACGGGCGTTGCCGATGGCGGCGTCGATCTTCGCGCGGTTGCGGACGATGGTGGAATCCGCCAGCAGTCGCTGCACGTCGTCGGCGTCGAACGCGGCGACTCGGTCGACGTCGAAGCCGGCGAACGCGTCCCGGAATGCGGGCCGCTTGCGGAGGATGGTCAGCCACGACAGTCCGGCCTGGAAAGACTCGAGGCAGATCCGCTCGAACAGCGCCTGCTCGCCGTGGACGGGCACGCCCCACTCGGTGTCGTGGTAGTCCGTGTTGAGCGGATCGGTTATGGCCCAAGGGCACCGGGCCACGCCGTCGTCGCCGACGACCGCAGTCGTTCCCGCCATCACGCTTCCTCCAATCCGCCATGTGCAGCACCTGTGCGACGCGTCGACATGGCTGCTGGCGCGGAGGTCCCGCGCGCCGGGGGCTCGGGCGCCGCGGTCCCCGTCGGCCGGCGGGCGGCCTCGAGGTCCAGCAAGTACTTCTTGGCCGCCGGACCGGCGATATACCCGCCGAGGGAGCCGTCGCTGCGCGTGACGCGGTGGCAGGGGAGCAGGATCGGGAGCGGATTGCGTGAGCATGCGGTACCCACCGCGCGTGCCGCCCCCGAGCTGCCCGCGGCCTGAGCGATTTGTGCATAGCCGGCGGTGGCGCCGCGGGGAATCTGCGGGAGGTGCTCGAGCACTGCGCGCTGGAAGCCGTGCGCCAGCCGCAGGTCCACCGGAACTGTGAACGCGGCGCGGACGCCCCGGAAGTACTCGTCGATCTCGGTTGCGACGTCGTCGAGCCGCCACGGCATGCGGAGCACCCGCGGCGAGACCCGTGTGGCCAGGTCGTCGAGGACGGCGTCGTGTCCCTGGACACCGAACGCGACCCGGACGACCCCCGACGGAGTCGCGGCGATCAGCAGCTCACCGAGCGGCGAATCCATCGTGCGGTAGGCGACGTCGATCAGTCCCTCGCGGTCCGCGCCGGACAGGATGCGCGTGAACAGTTCCTCGACCAGCGAATGTTCGCCGACGGGGGCGGCCGCCCGCAGGAGGGCGAGCGTGTCCACCGGATCGGTGCGGCGGGCGTCGCGCGGGTGCCCGGCCGCGGCCTCCCGGCCACGGGGGCCGGAAGGCGTCGGTTTCGTCGTGGAGTTCATTGCGTGGCTCCTCCGGTTGAGTGGTGGGCGCGGCGGCCGGCGGCCGCGGTCCGGCGCGGCGGCAGCGGCGGGGCGCGCTCGGGCGACGGCGCGACATCCGCCGCGTCGTCGCGGAATGCGCCGGGCGGTGGAGCGGTGCCGGTGGGCTCGGCCAAGGCTCTGCGCAGCGCCGCGATGCCATCGGCCCCGGCGCGGCGTGCGGCCGCCGCCGAGTTCCCGATGATCCGCGCGGCGTCGGCATACGGCATCCCGACCAGGTGGTGGTAGACCACCGCCTGACGCTGCACCAGGGGCAGTCTGCCCAGCGCGTGCCAGAGTGGTGCGAATTCGTCGGCGGCGCCGGGGATTCCGACGTCGCTGCGAACGGGCGGGAGTTCCGCCACCGGCTCGGGGTTGCGGCCACGGGAGCGGAGCATGTCGATGCATTTGCGCTGCGCGATGGTGACGAGCCAGGCCTCGACGCTGCGGCCGGGCGGCATCTCCGGGTACGCACGAAGCGCGGCGAGGAAGGTCTCCGACCAGGCGTCATCCGCGTCCACCGGGCCGACGAGCGCCCGGCATACCCGCAGGACGGAAACGCCGTGAACCTCGACGACCCGCTGGAACGGAACGCGGGCGTCCGCGGCGGCGCTGCGGGGCGGCGTGCGATGGCGGGTCATGGTCACAGTATGTATACGTCCGGCGGGGCCAGAATGTGAGGTCGCCGCCGACCAGCCAGGTCAAGGCTGTTTTACGTGGTTCTCCACAGGACTGCGCACCGCTAGAACAGCGCGTCCTGGCCGCCGCCCGCCTCGAGCCGCAGGAGGAATTCCTTGCGCTCGAGGCCGCCGCCGTACCCGACGAGGCGCCCGTCGCTCCCGATCACCCGGTGGCAGGGCACGACGATGCTGAGCGGATTGCGCCCGTTCGCCGCGGCGACCGCGCGCACCGCCGACGGCCTGCCCAGTTGCCCGGCCAGCTCCGCGTAGGAGCACGTCCGCCCGTACGGGATGGCGCGCAGCAGCTCCCACACAGCCAACTGGAAGGCGGTCCCGCGGGGTGCGAGGGGCAGCGTGAACCGATCCCGTTCGCGCGCGAAATACTCGCGGATCTGCGTCGTCGCCTCGGCGAACCCGTGGTCCACGCGCTCTCCGAGGGCGTCGGCGGCCGGCGGGTGACGGCGGGTCCGCATGTACAGCCCGCACAGTGCGCCGTCGTCGCCGATCAGCGTGAGCGGGCCGATCGGCGAGTCGATCACGGTATGGGTGCGCACGGTTGCCGAGGTTACGCGGGTCCGGTTCCGTCGGCGCGCAGTGCGGAGGCGGGCTTCAGGAGGTCAGGCGGTGCGCCAGACGCTGTAACGGCCGTTGTCGACCGCGACGACCGCGGCGCCGTAGGAGCGGGCGGCGTCGGGGAGCATCGCGGGGAAGACGAAGTCGACGATGACCGACTTGCTCTGCACGTCGGGGCCGCAGGCGGAGATGATCTCCTGCCCGACGGGTCCGGCATCGGAGCGGGTGGCGCCGGCGACGTAGGCGCCGGTGACGTCCCGATCGGGGAAGCTCGCGCCCAGCGACTGCTGCGCGACGTCGGTGGCGCGGGTGAGCGCGTCGGGTGTGAGGGTGTCGAGCCCCGCCGGGCATGATGTGGCCGCGGCGGCGATGCCGCTGAATGCGATGCTCGCAAAAGCCGCCGACATCGTTGCCGCTCCGGCGAGCAGCATCCGGCGTGCAGTCTTCTGTGCCATGATCATCCAGTTCTTCGGCGTCAGTACGCATAACGTAACCGATTCGTTACTGTTTCGCATCTCTGCGGTGATATTCAACGAGGAGACGGTAGCCACGGGTCTCGGGAGCGCGAGGTCGGAGGGCGTCGCGGCGGGAATATGGTGCGCGTCACACGTACGATGGTCCGGCGCGGCGCGCTCGCGCGGCCGCGAAGCTCCAGGAGGCCCCACAGGAGGCGAGGACGTGTCGACAACCTTCCGAATTCTCGACGAGCAGATCGCGATGCCCGTGCATATCCGCGACGCGGACGTGTATGCGGCGATTTTCCCGGTGTCCGCGGCTCGGGCCCAGAGCATGATCGACTACTCGGGGCTCTCGGTGCTTCCATACCGTCCCGGTCGTACCGTCTGCGCGTTGATGTTCGTCGAGTACCACGACGGGGACCTGCACCGGTACAAGGAGTTCGGTGTCGGATTCCTGGTGCGCGCGGAGGCCGGGGGCGGCCCGGCCGGCGCCCTGGGCGATCTGCGCGCGCTCCTGTCGGGCGGGGCGGGCGCCTTCGTCCACCGGTTGCCCGTCACGGAGGAGTTCACCCGCGAAGCGGGCCGGACGATCTGGGGGTTTCCCAAGGTGATGTCGCGGATCGACCTCGACCGTTCGCCGGACGGCACCCGCGGCGTCGTCCGCGTCGACGACCGGCTGGTGGCCGATCTGCGCTTCGCACGCGGCCTGCCGGTACCGGGCGGGGGCGCGGCGTCGTCAGGCGTCGACGTCTATTCGCATATGGACGGCGTGACCCGCAGGATCCCGTGGACGCTGTCGGCGACGGGCACTCGGATGCGCCCGGGCGGCGCCGATCTCATCCTGGGGCCGCACCCGTGGGGAGAGGAGTTGCGTGCCTTGGGGCTTCCGCGCCGCGCGCTCCTTTCCGCCGGTATCGCACACGCCCGGATGCGGTTCGACGAGGCGGAGGTGGTCGGCCGCGTCGACGACGCGGCGATGTCCGCACGCGCGATCCGGCAGGTGCGGGAGGCGTCGACGGCGGACGACGGCGAGGCCCGCGCATGATCCATGCGCGGGGGCTGGCGCGCACCTTCCGCAAGCGCCGCCAGGAGGTCCGCGCGGTGGACGGCGTGGACCTGGACGTCGAGGCGGGCGAGATCGTCGGCTTCCTCGGCCCCAACGGTGCTGGCAAGACCACCACGTTGCGCATGCTCACCACGCTGCTCAGGCCGACGGAGGGCACGGCCACAGTCGCGGGCTGCGACCTGCGGAAGGACCCGGTGGGGGTGAGGCGCCGGATCGGCTACGTCCCCCAATCCGGCGCGGCCCACCCGGAAGCGCGTGCCGGCGAGGAGCTCGTCGATCACGCGATGCTCTACGGGATCAGCAAGGCGCAGGCCGTCGCCCACGGCCGCGAATTGTTCGAGTCCCTCGACCTGCACGGCCTGTGGGAACGCCAACCCAAGGCGATGTCCGGCGGGCAGAAGCGGCGCCTCGACATCGCCATGGGGCTCGCGCACGAGCCCGGCCTGGTGTTCCTCGACGAGCCCACCACCGGTCTCGATCCGCAGGCCCGCGCAAACCTGTGGGAGCACATCTCAGACCTGCGTGACCACCGCGGCACCACCGTCTTCCTCACCACGCACTACATGGACGAGGCCGACTCGCTCTGCGACCGGATCCTCGTGATCGATCACGGCCGCATCGTCGCCGAGGGCACACCGGACGCGCTCAAGGCGCGGGTCGGAGGAGACGTGATCAACGTCGAACTCGAACAGCCCGAAGAGGCCGCACGCGTCGGCGCGCTCGTGGGAGGGCTTCCCGGTGCCGACGCCCCGAGCGTGAGCGGGACGCGGGTGGATGTGCGGGTCCCGCACGGCGGCTCGGCGCTGATGGCCCTGGTCCGCGAGCTCGACGGCGCCGGCATCACCCCGCTTTCGCTGGAAACGCGCAGGCCCAGTCTCGACGACGTGTTCCTGGGGCTGACGGGACGGTCGCTGCGTGAGGACGGTCCCGGCTCCGGTGACGGCGGTGGGACGCTCGACGCAGGGGACAGAGAGCGCATGGGCGAGAAACATGCCCGTGTCCGGGGGGACGAGCGACCGGAGGGAAGTCGATGAGCGCCGGCGACCGCAATCCGCCGGAGGCGCGGGACGATTCCGGCGCGAGTGGGCCGGTGGCGGCCGCGGCCCCGCGGAACTCGCTGTGGCGCGATTCGCTGCTGATATTCCGCAGATCCATGCGGATTTCGCTGCGCAACCCGGCCTGGGTGGCCATCGGCCTGTCGCAGCCGATCCTCTACGTGGTGCTGTTTGGTCCGCTGCTCAAACCGCTTGCCGGGCAATTGGGCACCGGCAACGCGTACCAGTTGTTCGTTCCGGGCATCCTCGTGCAGCTGGCGATCTTCGGTTCGCTTTTCGTCGGGTTCGGGCTGATCGCCGAGTACCGCGCCGGCGTGATCGAGGCGCAACGCGTGACGCCGGCCTCCCGCCTGTCGTTGCTGCTGGGAAGGGTTATGCGCGACATGATCGTGCTGCTCTTCCAGAGTGTGATCCTCACTCTTGTGGCCATTCCGCTGGGGCTGCGCGCGCCGGTGCTCGGGGTGGTGCTGACCCTGATCATCGTGACGCTGCTGGGATTCACCTTCGCGTCGATCTCCTACGGCCTCGCGCTGACGCTCAAGAGCGAGGACGCATTCGCGCCGCTGCTCAACGTCTTCGCGCTTCCCGCACTGCTGCTGTCGGGGATCCTGCTGCCCATGACCCTCGCCCCGGGCTGGCTGAACTGGATCAGCAACATCAACCCGCTCAAGCACGTTGTCGACGGCGTGCGCGACTTCTTCGACGGCGAGTACGGCACTGCAACGGCATGGTGGGGCGTGGGACTGACGATCGCGATGCTGGTGCTTGCGGCCTGGTTCGGCTCGCGCAGGTTCAAGAAGGAGGCGGGGTGACCCGGGTGTTCCGGAGCCGCCGAGGGCGACCTGCACGTGCGAAAACGTCAATACCCGTTGCGTACCGTCAGTCACCGCTTTAACATTCGGGAGTACTGCTGTTTCCCATTGAGGGCGAGGAACGGGAAGGTTCAAGCATGCTCAAGGGTTTCAAGAACTTCATGATGCAGGGCGAGGTCGTCGTCGTGGCGGTAGGCCTCGTCGTCGCCACCGCCTTCAGCAACCTGGTCAAGGCGTTCACGGACAACGTCATCAACCCGCTGGTCGCGGCCGCGGGCGGCAGCGGCGACAGCATGGGGCTCGGCTGGCTCGTCAACGATGAACAGCCGGAGACCTTCGTCGACATCGGCGCGTTCATCTCCGGCGTCATCTATTTCATCATCTTCATGGCGGTGGTGTATTTCGTCATCGTGGTGCCCTATCGCACGTACCAGGCGCACCGGGGCAACGAGGTGTTCGGCGAGCCCGCGCCCACCAAGAGCTGCCCCGAGTGCCTCTCGAGCGATCTGCCGATGAAGGCCACCAAGTGCAAGTACTGCGCGAGCCCGGTGTCCGCGGCCTGACCCGCGGCCTGGTGCGCCGGGCGCGCAGCGGCACTCCCGACGTCAGCGTGCCGGGTCGTCGACGCGCGGAGGATGCGGGGCCGGCGGCGGGAGATGCTTGCGGCCGCCTGCCACCGCAGCGGCTATTCCGCCGGTGAATACGGTGATCACCGCCACCGCGGCGGCGAGAACCGCGATCCGCACCGTCCACGGCGGACGGGGCCTACGGTGCGTCCTGGCGCGCGCAGAAGTCATACCGTCCAGCATGGCACAGGAACCACGGCGGGTGCGGCGCGGCGAGCCTCCGACGGACGCCGCTCAAGTCTGCGGTGCGGAGGGCAGATCCAGGTGCCGCGCCATCGCCTCGAACTCGTCGCGGTGCATCTGCGCGTACACGGCGGCGCACACCGCGGACGCCACTCCCACCGCCACGGCGGTCTTGCGCCCGCGCCGCGCCGGGACGGGCCTGGCGACGTCGGCGCAGCTCGGCGTGGCGTGCATCGAGGTCATCTGCATCGGAACTCACCTCACGGAGTCGGGGTATCCGTGCCCATGAGGATAGTCCCGCCGAGGCGGTGGGGTAATACTCCGAAGCGCGCGGATGATGGCACGATGGTGGGCGTGACTTCACCGATTCAGACCGCAACAGCGACCCTCCACACCAACAAGGGCGATATCAAGATCGCCCTCTTCGGCAACCACGCTCCGAAGACGGTGGCCAACTTCGTCGGCCTGGCCGACGGCACCGCCGATTACAGCACCCAGAACGCTTCCGGCGGCACCAGCGGCCCGTTCTACGACGGTGCCGTCTTCCACCGGATCATCGACGGCTTCATGATCCAGGGCGGCGACCCGACGGGCACCGGCCGGGGCGGCCCGGGCTACCAGTTCGCCGACGAGTTCCACCCGGAGCTGCAGTTCACCAAGCCGTACCTGCTGGCCATGGCGAACGCCGGCCCCGGCACCAACGGCTCACAGTTCTTCATCACCGTCGGCAAGACGCCGCACCTGAACAACCGCCACTCGATCTTCGGCGAGGTCGTCGACAAGGACTCGCAGGCGGTCGTCGACGCGGTCGCCACCGTGGCCACCGACCGGGCGGACCGGCCCAAGGACGACGTCGTCATCAACTCGATCACCATCGAGCAGGGCTGACGATGAGCGCTCCCGGCGGGGGAGAGATGCACCAGCCCCTGCCGGGGTGCTTCCGTCATCCGGACCGGCCCACGGGCCTGCGCTGCTCGCGCTGCGGGCGGCCCGCCTGCCACGAGTGCCTGCGCCAGGCGCCCGTGGGATTCCACTGCGTCGACTGCATCGAGCAGGAGCGCCGCGGCGCGGCGGCCCGGATGCCCACCGCAACCGCCGGCAACGCCGCCGGGAGCCTGCGCGCCACGCTGGCCGCGCGCCCCACGGTGACCTACGTGCTCATCGGACTCAACGTCCTCGCCTACCTGATCACCGCGGTGCAGGCCGGCAGCGTCCTCGACAACAACAGGGGCTCGGACCTCTACGAGCGATTCGCGCTGGTGCCGGGGCTGGTCGCCAATGGCGAGTGGTGGCGGCTGATCGGCAGCGGCTTCCTGCACTTCGGCATCATCCACCTGGCCGTCAACATGTATGCGCTCTACGTGGTGGGCATCGCCTGCGAGAACGCGCTGGGCAAGCTGCGATATTCGCTGGTGTACCTGGTGGGCCTGCTGGGCGGGTCCGCGGCGGTGATGTTCGGCGCCTGGAACGGCCAGACAGCCGGGGCCTCGGGCGCGATCTTCGGACTGTTCGGCGCCGTGTTGATCATCCTGCTGCGTCTGCGTCGCAACCCGAACATGATGATCGCGGTGATCGTCATCAACGTGATCATCTCGGTGTCGGTGCCCGGCATCTCGTGGCTCGGCCACCTCGGTGGTTTCCTCGCGGGGACCGCGGCCACTGCGGCGATCGTCTACGCGCCGGAGGCGCTGCGCGCGCTCGGTGTGCATCAGCCGACGCGCAAGGCGGTCTTCGGTGCGGGGTTCGGTGTGCTCGGGGCGCTGTTCGTCGTGGAGATCGTGCTGATCGCCGTACAAGTGACGTCCATCCAGGACCAGTACGCGCTCATTCTGCCCCATCTGCGGTTCTGACCGGCCGCCCGCGTGATGGGTCCGCGGTACTCCACAGGTTATCCACAGGTATATCCCCAACTGTGAGCAACTTACACCCATGTAATTCACAGGTTCGCCGACGGCTTGCGCCCGCACGGGGCGGTCAGAGGCCGTGCGGCTCCGGGGGCACGGCACGCGCCTCGACGAGCGCGGAGTAGACGCGATCGGGGTGTGTGCCGAGATCCCAGCGGGAGAGCAGGAGCAGTCGTTCGTCGGGTTCGCGGACGTCGATCTCGAGGATCGGCACCTTGCGGGCCAGGCGCGGATAACGGACCACGCGTAGGCGGTAGATCTGGTCGATGCGGTACTCACGGCTGGTGAACGGCGTGCGCACAGCCAGCCGTGGCGCCTCGCCGCCCGGCCCGGGGACCACACGCAGGCGTGGGCGCACCAGCCCGCCGATCGCCGCGATGATCAGCAGCAGCACCGCCGCGAGCCCGAGCAGGCCGCGGCCGACGATGTCGTCCGAGTACGACGCCGAGCCGGCGCCCAGCACCGCCGCGCCGATGATCGCGGCGATCACCGTCGCCCATTTCGGTGCCCAGGCCAGCTGCGGCCCCGCCTCCGGCCCGGTCATGGTCGCATCCCCGTCCCGATACTTATCCACAAGGCTTCTCCACAGGTGTGGAGAAATCACATCAATGTCATTCGCTCGCCGCGCAGCGACGGACGAGCTAGCGCCACCCCATCGTCATCAACAGTCCTGCGACCATGAAGCCGAATCCGATGAGGTAGTTCCAGCCGCCCAGGTCGGACATCCAGGTGAGCCAGGACGCCGAGCCGGACAGGTACATCAAGATCAGCCATGCCAGGCCGATGACCATCAGCCCGAGCATCACCGACACGTAGAGGGTGCTGGACGGGCCGCCGGCAACCTTGACCGGCGTGCGGTTGGGGGCCGCCGCGGCGTCGCCGCCCTTCTTCTTGCGAACCTTCGATTTGGGCATGGGTCCTCACTTGCTTGCGATCTGCTGCGGGCCGGCGGGCGCCGTCCCCCCGGAACGTGCTCCCGGTCGGGTCGGTGATCGGCCGACGCTGCACGGGCCCGCGATACCGCGAGGCCCTGCCTGCGTGGCCGCGAACGCGCGCCCGGCATCACGTGGTCTGGCTGCGCCGCGTCATCCACTGCGCTGTGTCGTTCGTCCACTGCACCGGGTCGTGTCCTGCGCCCTCGCCTACACGCTAACCTAACCGCAGGGTATGCCGCATGGACGGAACCCCGGCCGTACGGTTGGAGGGTGTGATCGACGAGGGCGCGCAGGGGCCCGCACGGGACGATTCAGCGGGTGACGACGCCGTATGCGACGAGGCAACGGGGTCCGCCGAGTCGCGCGCGGGCGGCAGCGGCGCCGCTGCGGACGGCGGAGGCGGGCGGCGGCGAGGCCGCCGCTCCGCGTGGCACTGGGGGGTGCCGGTGGTGTGCGCCGTGATGGGGCTGCTCATCGCTCTCACATACGTCAGCTCGCAGGGCAGGGAACTCCGCACGGCCGATTCCGCGCGCCTGTCCGACCTGGTCCGTCAGGCGCGCAGCGACACCGACTCGGCCCGCGCCGAACGTGACGATCTGCAAGCGCAGCTCGAAGCCGGGCAGTCGCGCGCCGCGGGCAGCGACGCCGGGGTCGCGGGGTTGCTCGACCAGGCGCAACGGCTCGACGAGCAGGCAGGCCTGGGGGCGCTGACCGGCCCGGGCGTCACGGTGACGCTCACCGATGCGAAGCGGGACGCCGCGGGCGACTACCCGGCCGGTGCACGGCCGGACGACCTCGTGGTGCACCAGCAGGACGTGCAGTCGGTGCTCAACGCGCTCTGGGCCGGGGGAGCGGACGCCATCCAGGTGCAGGACCAGCGGGTGACCACCCAGTCTGCGCCGTTGTGCATCGGCAACACGCTCTTGCTGGGCGGCCGCACCTACAGCCCCCCGTACGTGATCACGGCGATCGGTCCGGTCGAGTCGATGCGGGGCGCGTTGGACCGGGAACGGGGCGTGCAGATCTACAAGCAGTACGCCGAGCGCTACGGGCTGGGATATGACGTGACGAGTTCTGATTCGCAGCACGTGGCAGCGGCCGGCAACACCCCGCCGCTGCGGTACGCGAGGCCGCTGGGCGGCTGACGTCGGCGCACCGACCTGCAGCGATGGCGCCGCGCACAGGTAGTATCCGCGCCATGCGGATCCTCGTCATCGACAATTACGACAGCTTCGTGTTCAACCTGGTGCAGTACCTGGGCCAGCTGGGCGTGGACGCTGACGTGTGGCGCAATGACGACGAGCGTCTCGGCGATCTCGATGCGGTGCTCGACGCCGTGGACGGCGTGTTGATCAGTCCCGGCCCGGGGACCCCGGAGCGGGCGGGCGCGTCGATGGACATCGTCCGCCGCTGCGCCGACAGGCGCATCCCGCTGCTGGGCGTGTGCCTGGGGCATCAGGCGATCGGCGCGGTGTTCGGGGCGACGGTGACCCGCGCTCCCGAGCTGTTGCACGGCAAGACGACCGTGGTCGAGCACGACGGCACGGGCGTGCTCAGCGACGTGCCCAGCCCGTTCACGGCCACCCGGTACCACTCGCTCACGTTGGATCCCGCGACGGTTCCCGCGGAGTTGGCGGTGACGGCCCGTACCGACACGGGGGTGGTCATGGCGGTGCGGCACCGCGAATTGCCGATAGACGGCGTGCAGTTCCACCCGGAGTCGGTGCTCTCCGAGGGCGGGCACCGAATGCTGGCGACGTGGCTCGGCGCGTGCGGATTCACCGTCGACGGCGGGCTCGTGGACCGCCTCGAGGCCGAGGTCGCGGAGACCGCGGCGGGGGCCCGCTGACACCGGTGCACCGCTGAGGGCCGCCCGCGCCCCGACCCCGCGCCTCCCTCTGCCCCGCGGCGGCGGGTCAGTCGGGTATGCCGAGCTTGCCCACGTCCACGTTGACGGCGCCGTTCTTGGCGACGGACTGCCCCGCGGCGGGCGACTGCTTGATGATCTTGCCGACGTCGGCGGGCACCAGCGTCGACACCGGGTGCTGCGTGACCGCGGACCCTGTCCAGCCCGCCTCCTTGAGTGCGCTGGTGGCCTGGGTGGGCGACATTCCGGTGAGGTCGGGCATGGTCACCTGGTTCCCGCGGGACACGGTGATGGTGATCGTCTTGCCCTGCTCCAGTTTGCTGCCGCCGCCCGGGTCGGTGCTCAGCACCGTGCCGGCCGACTGCGTGCTGTCCGCCTCCCGGACGGTGAACTGGAATCCGGCGCCCTCGATGTTGCCCTGGGCGCGGCTGATGTCCTGGCCGACGACGTCGGGCACGCGCACCATCTGCGGGCCGCTGCCCAGCGTGAGGGTGATCGCGGTGCCGGCGTTGACGGTGACGCCCGCCGACGGGTCCTGGGCGACGACCTTGCCGTTGCGCCCATCCGTGGACGGCTTGTGCTCGACCTCGTCGGCGACGACCAGGCCGGCGTCGGCGAGGGCCTTTGCGGCATCCTCCTGGGAGAGGCCATCGAGCCTGGGCACCGACACTTGTTTCGGCCCGTCCGAGACGACGAGGGTCACCGTGCGGCCCTTGTCGACGACGGTCCCCGCGGCGGGGGCGCTGTCTATGACGGTGTCCTTGGGCACGGTCGGATCCGGTTTGCGCTGCAGCAGCACGTTCAAGCCGAGATTCTGCAGCGACAACTGCGCATCCGACGCGGACTGGTCGGTGACGTCCGGCACGGTCACCTCGCCCCCGCCCCCCGAACCCACGCGGTTGACGAGGAAGAAGGTGGCCCCGCCGACGACGATGAGCAGCGCGACCAGCGCGAACACCCACCGCATGCGCGAGCGGTGCGCCGGCGGGGCCTGCTGCGGCTCGTCGCCGACGGCGGCCGCGGTGACCCCGCCGATCCTGTGCGGAGCCGCCGGGGCGGTCCCGAAGATGGTGGTGCGCTCCTCGTCGGACATCACCAGCGGTGCGCTCGGCCGCTGGCCGGAGAGCACCTTGACCAGGTCGCCGCGCATTTCGGCCGCCGTCTGGTAGCGGTTGGCCGGGTTCTTGCTCAGCGCCTTGAGCACGATCGAGTCCAGGTCGTCGGACACGTCCGGGTTGACCAGCGACGGCGCGGAAGGCTCCTCACGCACGTGCTGGTAGGCCACGGCGACGGGGGAATCGCCGGTGAAAGGCGGTTCCCCGGCCAGGACCTCGTAGAGCACGCAGCCGAGCGAGTAGATGTCCGAGCGCGAGTCCACGCGCTCGCCGCGGGCCTGCTCGGGCGAGAGGTACTGGGCCGTCCCCACCACCGCGGCCGTCTGCGTCATGGTGCTGGTGCTGTCGGACATCGCCCGTGCGATGCCGAAGTCCATCACCTTCACCTCGCCGGCCCGGTTGATCATGATGTTCGCGGGCTTTATGTCGCGGTGGACGATGTCGTTCTGGTGGCTGAAGTCCAGGGCCGAACAGACGTCGGCGATGACGGCGGTGGCGCGTCGCGGGTCCATGGGGCCATCGCGGCGGACCAGGTCGCGCAGCGTGTCGCCGTCCACGTACTCCATGACGATGTAGGGCAGCGGACCGTCGTCGGTCTCCGCCTCGCCGGTGTCGTACACGGCGACGATCGACGGGTGGTTGAGCGCGGCGGCATTCTGGGCCTCACGGCGGAACCGCAGGTAGAACGAGGGGTCGCGGGCGAGGTCGGCGCGCAGCACCTTGATGGCGACGTCGCGGCCCAGGCGGTCGTCGCGGGAGAGGAACACCTCGGACATGCCGCCGAAGCCGATCGTCTCGATCAGCCGGTATCGGTTGGACAGTTCACGCGGCGTCGTCATGGCGTCAATTCTCGGGAGTCAGCGGCGCTGGTGCGCTCGGCAGTGGTGCGCCGCGGGGTGGGGCGTTCGGAGGTGCGCCGGTTCGAGGCGCCCTCGTTCGCGCCGCCGGTGGTCGTCGGTGCGGTTGTGCGGGTGGTCCGCTCCGTCGTCGTCGGCGGGGTGGTCGTGGTGGTGGGCGCCTGCGTCGTGGTGGTGGGCGGGCGCGTCGTTGTGGGCGCCGGCGTCGTGGTGGTGGGCCGGCGCGTCGTGGTGGCGGGCGCCTGCGTCGTGGTGGTGGGCGCCTGCCGGCTGGTGGTCGGGATCAGCGGCGGCGTGGCGTCGGTTCCGCCGTCGATGGCGTCCGCGAACAGGATGCCGCCGGTGATCATCGCCGCGGCGAGCAGCACCAAGGCCGCGGTCCACGCCACGGCCTTCTGCCCCGTCGACCACTTGCTGCGGCCCGCGGCCGCGGGTACGGCCGCGGGCGCGGCGTGCGTCATCCCCGTCCCGGCCGGGCCCCCCACGCGCGTGGGCGGCATGGCGGATGTCGCGGGGACGCCGGCGCCGGCCGCGCCGAGCGGACTCGGCGGGCGGTTTCCGGCCCGCACGGCGGCGACGGCGGCCGCGAACTCCCCGCCGTCCCGGTAGCGCTGGGAGGGGTCCTTGGTGAGCGTGATCTGGACGAGTTCACGCACCGGCGCGGGGATCGACTCCGGGAGCGGAGCGGGTGCCTCGCTGATGTGCTGCTGCGCGATCGCCACGGTGCTGTCCGCACGGAACGGCCGAGCGCCGCTGAGCGTCTCGTAGGCGATCACGCCCAGCGAGTAGACGTCGGACGCGGCCGTCGCCTCCTGGCCCAGGGCCTGCTCCGGCGCGATGTACTGGACAGTTCCCATCACCATGCCGGTGCGCGTGACGGGCGCGGCGTCGATGGCCTTGGCGATACCGAAGTCGGTCACCTTGACCTGGCCCGCGGGAGTGATGAGGATGTTGCCGGGTTTGACGTCGCGGTGCACCAGGCCCATCCGGTGCGCGGCCTGCAGGGCGTTGCCGCACTGCTCGAGCATGTCGAGCACCAGGTCCACCGGCACCGTGCCCATGCGGCGGATGACCGCGTTGAGCGGCTCGCCACGCACCAGCTCCATCACCAGATACGGGATGGACGATCCCTGCGGGTCGGCGGTCTCGCCGTAATCGAACACCCCGGCGATGCCGGGATGGTTCAGCCGGGCGGTGGTGCGTGCCTCGGTGCGGAACCGTTCGAGGAACTCCGGGTCGTCCGAGTACTCCGGCTTGAGGATCTTGACGGCCACCTCGCGGTCCAGGCGCAGGTCCACCGCCTCCCAGACGGCACCCATGCCGCCGGTGGCGATATGCCGCTGGAGCCGGTAGCGCTCGGAGATGATCGCGCCGCCCTGCAACGCCATGTCACTGCCCCCCTTGCACGGCGGCCTCGATGACCGCGCGTCCGATGGGCGACGCGATCTTGCCGCCGGTGGCGGACAGGCCCGCGTTGCCGCCGTCCTCGACGATCACGGCGACGGCGATGACCGGGTTCTGCGCGGGCGCGAACGCGATGTACCAGCCGTGCGGCGGCGTCTGCTTGGGGGTGGAACCATGCTCCGCGGTGCCCGTCTTGGACGCGATCTGCACCCCGGGCACGCTGCCGGCGCCGGTGGTGTCCTGCTCGGAGGCGATCATCATCTCGGTGAGCTCGCCGGCCACGTCCGGCGGGATGGCCTGGCCGGGCGACGTCGGCGAGGTGGTGGACAACGTCTTCAGATCCGGTCCCTCCAGCTCGTCGACCAGGTAAGGCTGCATGCGAACCCCGCCGTTGGCGACTGTAGCCGCGATGACCGCGTTCTGCAGGGGGGTGAGAGCCACATCGCGCTGTCCGATGCTCGACTGACCCAGTGCGGCTGCGTCCGGGATGGTGCCCACGGTGGAGTCGGCCACCGGCAACGGGATCGACGGGGTATCCGGCCCGAATCCGAAGTCCTCCGCGGTATCGCGCAGGGCGTCCGCGCCGTACTTGATTCCGAGCTCGGCGAACGCCGCGTTGCACGAGCGCGCGAACGCTTCGATCATCGGCACGGTGTCGCCGGGCCCGCAGCGTTCGTCCGCGTAGTTGTGCAGGACGGTGTTCGTCCCCGGGAGCGTCAGCCCCGCCGCGGCGGTGAGCGGGTCGTTGATGGTGGCGCCGTCCTCCAGCGCGGCCGCCGAGGTGACGACCTTGAAGGTGGAACCGGGGGGATAGGTCTGCGAGATCGCTCGATTGAGCATCGGCGATCGCGGGTCCGTGTGCAGGCGGTTCCAGTTCTCCGCCACCTCGCTGCCGTCGTGCCCGGCCAGCAGGTTGGGATCGTAGCTGGGTGCGCTGACCATGGCGAGGATCGCGCCCGTGCGCGGATCCAGCGCCACGACGGAGCCGGTGAGGTCCTGTGCGGTGAGCTGGTCGTAGGCCACCTGCTGCAACACGGGGTTGATCGTCGTCTCCACGTTGCCCCCGCGCGGGTTGCGGCCGGAGACGAGGTCGAACAGCCTATTGCCGAACAGCCTGTCGTCGGAGCCGCTGAGGATCTGGTCCTCTGCCTTCTCCAGCCCGCTGCTGGCGTAGTTGAGGGAATAGAACCCTGTGACGGGCGCGTTGGCCTCGGGGCTGGTGGGCGCGTTGGGGTTCTCGGGGTATACGCGCAGGAACTTGAAGCGGTCGTCGGTCTCGGTCGATGCCGCGAGCACCTGCCCGTCGGCGGAGATCTGGCCGCGCTGCCGGGAGTATTCGTCCACCAGAACGCGCTGGTTGCGCGGGTCGGCGCGCAACTCGTCCGCCTTGAACACCTGAAGGTAGGTGACGCCGGCGAGAAGCACGACGACCATGGCCATCACCAGCATGGCGACGCGCCGCATGGGTGTGTTCACTCGACCCTCCTCACCATCTCCGTGGGGGCGTCCCCGATGGGCGTGGGATTGCGGCGTGCGGGCGCCTCCGGCGGACGGCGGGCCTCATCCGAGATGCGGACCAGGATCGCCAGCAGGATGTAGTTGGCGAGCAGTGACGAGCCGCCGTAGGACATGAACGGGGTGGTCAGGCCCGTCAGCGGGATGAGCTTGGTGACGCCGCCGACCACCACGAACAGCTGGAAGGCCAAGGTGAACGCCAGCCCCGCCGCGAGCAGTTTGCCGAAACTGTCGCGGACGGCGAGCGCAGTGCGCAGTCCCCGGATCACCAGGACGGCGAACAGCATCAGCACGGCGGCCATGCCGATGAGCCCGAGCTCCTCGCCCACCGTGGCCATGATGAAGTCGGTCTTGGCGAACGGCACGGTGTTCGGCTGGCCGCTGCCCAGGCCGGTGCCGGCCAGCCCGCCGGTCGCGAAGCCGAACAGCGCCTGCGAGATCTGGTATCCGCTGGTGTTGTAGGTGGCGAACGGGTCCAGCCACACTTCCACGCGCTCGCGGAAATGGTCGAACATGAAGTAAGCGGCCGTGGCGGCCAGCAGGAACAGCCCGATGCCGATGAACAGCCAGCTGGCGCGGTCGGTGGCGACGTAGATCATCACCAGGATGGTCCCGAAGATCAGCAGGGCGAAGCCCAGGTCCTTGTTCAGCACGGCGATGCCGATGGCCAGGACGACGGCCACCAACAACGGGGCCAGGTCGCGTGCCCGGGGCACGTCGAGGCCGAACACGTGTTTGCCGGCGGTGGTGAACAGGTCCTTCTTGGACACCAGGAACGCCGCGGCGAACACGATGATCAGGATCTTGGCGAACTCGCCGGGCTGGATCGAGAAACCGGCGAAGCGGATCCAGTTGCGGCCGCCGTTGACCTGGCTGAACTGCGCCGGCAGCAAGGCCGGGATGATCAGCAGCACCAGGCCGGCCAGCCCCAGCGTGTAGCTGTAGCTGGACAGCACGCGGTGGTCGCGCAGGAAATACAGCACCACTGCGAAGCAGATCAGCCCGATCAACGTCCAGATGATCTGCTGATTGGCATCGGAGCCGGGCTCGGGGTTCCCCAGGAAGGCCTGGGTCTCCTCGTCGGCCAGGTCCAGTCGGTGGATGAGGACCAGGCCGAGCCCGTTGAGCAGCGCCACGATCGGCAGCATTATCGGATCGGCGTACGGCGCGAACCGGCGGATGACCAGGTGTGCGAGCACCATCAGCACCGTGTAGGCGGCAGCGTACTTGGCCAGGTCCCACGTGAGGTGCTGTTCCATCGCCACTTCGACGATGACGAGTGCCGCGAACACGACGGCGATCGCGAACAGCGTGAGCCACAGTTCGGCCGTGCGGCCGCTCTTGGTCTGCGGCGGCGGCGCGAAGCCGCCGGGCGGGCTGTGGAACGCGGTGTCCTCCGCTGAGGGTCCGGGTGTGCTCATCAGGCGCCCACCCGACAGTTCTGTCCCGGAATCTGGCCGGGGGCGAACTCGGAGGCGCCCGTCGGCGCGGCATCGGACGGCGTGGGCGCCGGGGTGGGCTCGGCCGGGGCGGTGGGTGCGGCAGGCGGCGGCGCGCCGGGAGCCGTGCCCGGTTCCGGCGCGGGCGCGGCGGGGCGGCAGACCGGCAGCAGCTCGGTGCGCGCCAGCTGGCCTATCTGCTGCTGCGCGTTCTCGAGGCTGCCGCCGGGCAGGCCCGAGCGCACCTGCTCCCGCGCGGCGGGCTGCAGGTCGTCGATGGTGAGCAGATCGCAGTCCGCGGGGTCGGCATCCGGCGCCACGAGCTGCAGGGTGCCTTCGCCGTCGACGCACCCCACCTGCTGCACGCTCTGCATCGATATGCCGAGGACGGATCCGGGCATCCCGCGGTGCACCGCGACCAGGCCGTCGGATTCGCCCACGTAGTAGCTGCTGCGGATCCACATGACCGCCACGGTGACGGCGATGCCCGCGAGCACGATGAGCAGCGCGGCGACGAAACCGATGCGCCCCCAGCGCCGCTTCGCCGCCGGCGGCGGCTGGGTCGCGAGGACTCTGCGCGGTTTGGCGGCCGGCGGGCGCATCGCCGCGGCGCGCCCCGCGGACGTGTCCGGGGGCGGAGCCTCGTCCTCCTCGTCCGACGCCGCGCCGGCGACGATCGGCCGGCTCTGGCCGTAATCGAGGTCGATGACGTCGGCGACGACGACGGTGATGTTGTCCGGCCCGCCGCTGCGCAGCGCGAGCTCGATGAGGCGGTCCGCACATTCGCGGTGATCGCCCTCGCGCATGGTGTCCGCGATGGTCTCGGTGCTGACGACGTCGGACAGGCCGTCCGAGCACAGCAGGTAGCGGTCACCCGCGCGCGACTCGCGCATCGTCAGAGTGGGCTCGATGTCGTTGCCGGTGAGCGCACGCATGATCATCGAACGCTGCGGGTGCGTCTTGGCCTGTTCGGCGGTGATGCGCCCCTGGTCGACGAGCGATTGGACGAAGGTGTCGTCCCGGGTGATCTGTGTGAGCTGGTCATCCCGCAGCAGGTAGCCGCGCGAGTCGCCGATGTGCACCAGGCCCAGGCGGCTGCCGGCGAACAGGATCGCGGTGAGGGTGGTGCCCATGCCCTCGAGCTCGGGCTCCTCCTCCACGTGATCGGCGATGGCCTCGTTGCCGGCGCGGGTGGCGGCCTCGAGCTTGCCGAGCAGGTCCCCGCCCGGATCGTCGTCGTCCAGCGGCGCGAGCGCCGCGATGATCAGCTGGGAGGCCACCTCGCCTGCGGCGTGCCCGCCCATTCCGTCGGCCAGGGCGAGCAGCCGTGCGCCCGCGTAGACGGAGTCCTCGTTGTTGCCGCGCACCAGGCCGCGGTCGCTGCGCGCGGCGTACTTGAGTACCAGCGTCACGAGCGCAGCTCGATGACGGTCTTGCCGATGCGCACCGGCGTTCCCAAGGGGACGGGCGTGGCCGTGGTGACCTTGACGCGATCGAGATAGGTGCCGTTGGTGGAACCGAGATCCTCCACGTACCACTCCGAGCCGCGCGGCGACAGCCTTGCATGCCGGGCAGACGAGTAGTCGTCGGTGAGCACCAGGGTGGAATCGTCGGCCCTGCCGATGAGCACCGGCTGCGTCCCCAACGTGATCCGGGTCCCCGCCAGAGCGCCCTGCGTGACGACGAGATGCTTGGCGACCTTCGCGCGACGGCCGCTGATGCGCGCGGGCTTGACCGGATATCGGGCGCTGGAGAACCGCGAGCCGGAAGCGGCGTAGACGTCGGTGCGGAGCACGCGCAGCACCGCCCACACCAATAGCCACAGAAGCAGCAGGAAGCCGCCACGCGTCAGTTGCAGCACCAGAGCTTGCACGGTGGTCCACCTCCTCGATGTCGGTGGGTGGCGGGCACCCGGGGGGGGGTTCTTACGGGCAGTGACGATCGTTCTGGGGCGTGGCGTCGGGCGGGCATGTTGGCGGCGGCGCCGATCGCAGCCTACTGGCCGGGACCCCCGTCCGGGCGCGGAGCAGGGGCCCGCGCCGGTCGTGCGCGCTACCGAGTGATCATCGTACTTGTGCGGCCGGACGTTCCGCCCGTCTCACCGGCGCATGTGCACGCCACCTGCCACGATGCGGCAGGAGGTGATCAGCGGAACTGGACGGCGATGTCCGTGTGGCCCACGCGGATGATGTCGCCGTGCGCCAGCTGCCACTCCGTGACCGGGTTGCCGTTGACGACGGTGCCGTTGGTGGAGTTCAGGTCGACGAGCAGCGCCACCGCGCCGTCCCACTGGACGTCGGCGTGCTGCCGGGACACGCCGGTGTCCGGCACCCGGAAATGCGAGGACTGGCCCCGGCCGATCACGTTGGAGCCCTGACGCAGGTCGAAGGTGCGTCCGCTGCCGTCGTCGAGGACCAGCCGTACGCCCTGGGTGCGCGGCTGCGACCAGGCCCCGAAGCCTCCCGCTTGCGGGTACTCCTGCTGCTGGTAGCCCTGCGTGTGATCCTGCGGGGGGTAGCCCGAACGCGGGTCGTAGTCCTGCTGTCCGTAGTCCTGCCGTCCGTAGGCCTGAGGCTGGTAGCCCTGGGGGGCGTGGCCGCGGGGGTCGTAGCCCTGAGCTCCGTAGCCCTGAGCTCCGTAGCCCTGAGCGCCGCGGCCCTGTGTTCCATACATCTGGGCCCCGTAGTTCTGGGCTCCGTGGTCCTGAGCCGGGTAGTCCTGCGGCGGCTGCCCCTGCACGCCGTAGCCGGGCGCCGCATAATTCCGGGGGGCGCGGTCCTCCGGCGGGCGGTCCCGAGGCGGGTATCCGTCTTGGGCGTCCGGTCCGGGGGTGCGGTCAGGTGCGTAACCCGGATCACCCCAGGCGTTGTAGGCGGCGCCGCCGTATGCGGGCTCCCGGCCGCTCGGATGTGGAGGGTCGTGCAGTGGCCGCCCCTCGGCCCGCGGCTCCTCGCCGCGTCGCGGAGGGGCGGCTTCGGGCTGCGGGGCCGGGGAGGCGGTGAGCCGGCCCTCGTTGCGCGCGCGGTAGCGCTCGGACGGCAGGCCGCCGGCCGGCGCGTCGGGCGCTTCCCGTGGAACCTGGGGCGGCCGCGCGGAGTCCGCACCGCGCGGCGGCGCCTCGCCGGGCACCGGATCCGAGGACACGGAGAATCCGGCATCCGGGTCGATCGAGCTCTGCGCCCGGAACTGTCCGGTGTGCAGGTTGGGCGACGACTGCAGCTCCACCGACACGTCGCCGTAGGTCTGCCACCGCTGCTCGTCGATGAATCCGGCGAGGTGCGTGGCGAACGACCGCAGCGTGAGCTCTGCGTCGGCCGTCAGGTTCTGTTCGTCCGAATCGCTGACCGTCAGCACATAGTGATTGGGGACCACCGGCTGGTCCCCCTGCATACGGAGGCCGTCGGACGCCTCCCGGCGCAGCGCGGCCTCAACCTCCGCCGGCATGATCTTGCCGCCGAACACCCGCGCGAAGGCGTCGTCCACGGCGCCCTCCAACCTGCGCTCGAAGCGTTGCACAAACCCCACCGACTGCCTCCTCTCCCGCCGCGCGGCGTAACCACAGTGAGCAGGAGCGGGGACTCCTGACCATTCGAGGATACTGGGCGGGTACTGCTACACCGGTCCGTATGGCCTGTCAACCATTGTCGCCGCATCTCGGGCCGCGCGCATCGATGCAGATCACACGTGTGTGAACAGGGGATTTGAGGGCCCACGAGACACCGTGCTAGTCTCGATCGCGTTGCTCGGGCGAGTGGCGGAATGGCAGACGCGCTGGCTTCAGGTGCCAGTGTCCTTCGGGACGTGGGGGTTCAAGTCCCCCTTCGCCCACAGAACAAAGCGCCGGGACCTCGCATTCACGAGGTCCCGGCGCTTTGCTGCGTTTCGGGCGCGGGCCGGCCGCGCCGTTTCGAGCGCGATGTACATGATCCGCGTACGCAATCCCGGCGGATCCTGCACACACGATGCTCGGAACGGCGGGCCCGCCGGGAGGGCGGTCTGCCCACCGGGGTCAGGGCTGGGCGCCCACCACCCGCCGCGGCCGGGGCTCGCCGTCGGCGCGCATCCGGTACCGCGTGTCGTCCCTGTTCGCGGCGGCCTCCATCGCGCCGTCCCAAGCGAGGTACGCGGTGATGCGGCCGGCGGTGTCGGTGGAGACCCCCGCCGCGCTGGCGGTCTGGTCGACGGTCAGCCAGTCGCCCCGGCGTCCCGGGGCCGAGAGCTCCTGGACCACCGCGTCGAGTGCGCGCTGGTCGATTCCGGTGAACCCGCGGTTTCGTGCTGTGCGTGCCTGCATCATCCTGCAAACCCCTCCGATCGGGGACGTGGGCGTGGTGGAACTCCGCGGCCGTGACCCTTGTGGGGTGCGCCGGGCAGTGGGTCCGGTGTCTGCAACGCGGTTGCGGTTGCGGATCATCCCTTCTTAAGGGACATCGCCTATCGGACGTGCGTACGTCACCTGTTGACGCGGTGAGTTCGGTCACCGGATGGCGGATGCATGCGCCGGGGAACGCCCCATGCGGTAGGCCGTGCTCCGCCGGCGTGCGGGACCTGCCCGGGGTGCCCCGGCCTCCCGGCCGGGTGCAGTCAGGCCCCGCAGACTCCGCCGGGTGCGCCGCCGTCGCCGAGTGTGCGGATGAAGGCGAGAGCGTCGTCGAAGGACGCGGGCACGGTGGGGGTGTGCTCGAGGCCGTCGTAGGTCTTGTACGAGACGGGATTGCCGGCGGTGCAGAGGGTGTCGACCAGCGCGGTGGTGCTGGGTTCGGTCACGGACGAATCCGCGGTGCCCTGCAGAATGAGGGTGGGCACCTGCAGCGTGAGCCCGCCGAGGTTCTGCTTCGCGAGGTAGTCGGCCATCGGCGTCAGGTCGGCGTCGTCGGGGATGATCTTGTCGACCGGGACGTGTTGGGCAGCGGCGAAGGTGGCGTCGGTGCAGCCGTTCGTCGCCGCGTCCAGAAGCGGGTCGACGGGGTCGCTGACGTAGTCGTACGCCTTCAGCCCGGGGTCGGCTGCCTGCGCGCCGAGCAGGATCAGCGGAAGGTAGCCCAGCGCGGCGCGGACGTCCGGCCCGCCCGCGGCGAAGTACTGCAGGGTGTCGCCGAGCCTGTTGCCGGGCGCGATGGCCACCGCGCCCTCGAGGTTGAGGTCGGGTGCGCGCGAGGGGGCCTCTGCGGCGGTGAACACGGCGGCGTGCCCGCCCTGGCTGTGCCCGGCGACGTACCAGGTGGTGCCGATGGACGAGTCGAGTTCGCGCGCCGCGGTGACGATGTCGGTGACGGCGTTGGCCTCGGAGTCGCCGTTGATGTAGGGGTGGACGCCGGGAGTTCCCAGGCCCACGTAGTCGGTCTGCACGACGGCGTAGCCGGCCTGGACGTAGCGGTCGAGGGTGTCGTCCACGTAGCGCAGGTATTCGCCGTCCGATCCGGGAACCGAACCCGACGAGGGGGCGCAGGCATCGGCGACGCCGGTGGTGCCGTGCGCCCAGCTGATCACCGGCCACCCGCCGTCGGGTGCGGGACCGCCGGGGACGGACACCGAGCCGGAGACCACGGCCGGATCGCCCTGCGGTCCCTCGGACATGTAGGTCACCCGGGTGTTTCCCGCGGCGCTGGGGAGCACCGCGTCGCCGGTCGACGGCTGACTCGACAGCAGCGTGCCGTAGGCGATGTCCCCCGATGCCGCGGCGGATGCCCCGTCGCCGTCCGCGTTCGAACCGCAGCCGGCGAGCACCGTCGCTGCGATCACCGCCGCCCCGGCCCATCGAGCTCGTCGTGCAATGCGTGATGTGTGCATGGATGCTTAGCGCTTTCTCGTGATCGCCGCCGCGACCGATCACTCGGCCGTCGGAGAATGTAGATCAGCCGACCTAGGTCAGCCAACCTAGGTCATATGACCTAGGTTGGCTGACCTTAGCATCGCGTATCCTCATCGCATGCCCAAGCCCGACACCCGTGAGGCGCTGATCGATGCCGCCGAGCGGCTCGTGGCCGCACGCGGGCTGCGGGGAATCTCGGTGCGCGAGGTGATCCGCGCGGCCGGGCAGCGCAACCACGGGGCGATCGCCTACTACTTCGGCTCCTGGCACGGGCTGCTCGCCGCAGTGTGGGCGGCACGTTCGACGGGGGCGGAGCAACAGCGACAGCTGCGCATCGCCGCCGAAGAGTCGGACGACCGCCTGCACGGGCTCGTCATCGCCTACGTGAGCCCCTTCGTCGCCGAGGTCTCCCGGCATACGCCGTCGTACTGGGCGCAGTTCAACGAACAGTGGCTCGCCGGCATCCATGCCGATTTCGTCAACACGCCGGAGCCGCTGGTGCCCGGCGACCCGGACTACCCGCCGATCCGGGGGATGGAGGCGATGCAGAGCATCTATGCGGACATCGCCGCCGAACTCGGTCACCTGGCGCAGCCGTTGCGCACCGCGCGCGTGGCGCTCGCGGCCCGATTCGTCGTCTCGGCACTCGCGTCATGGGAGCGCGACCAGGTGAGCGGCGTCTGGCAGAGCCTCGACGACTACGAAGGCGAGCTCTGCCGGCTGATGCTCGCCCTGCTGCGGGCCGACGGCGAGGCGGCGGCCACCTGATTCCGCCCGCCGATCCACCGCCCCGGCGGTGTGACCGGGGCCTCATGGTGAGCAGTCCGGGCGGTGCTTTACGCTGCGGATCATGGAGATCAGGGGAGCTAGTGCAATCGTCACCGGCGGCGCTTCGGGAATCGGCGCCGCCACCGCCCGCCGGCTGGCCAAGCGCGGCGCCAAGGTGGTCGTCGCGGACCTCAACGCGGACGCCGGGCAGCAGCTCGCGCAGGAGATCGACGGCGTGTTCGTCCCCGTCGACGTCACCGACACCGCGCAGATCGAGGCCGCCGTCAACGCCGCCATCGAGCTTGCGCCGCTGAAGGCTCTGGTCAACTCGGCCGGCATCGGGTCCGCGCAGCGCACCATCGGCCGCGACGGCGAGTTCGCGTCCGCGCACAACATCGACGTGTACAAGAAGGTCATCGCCATCAACCTGATCGGCACCTTCGACGCCGTGCGCCTGGCCGCCACCGCGATGAGCCGCAACGACCCGGGCGAGGACAAGGACCGCGGCGCCATCGTCAACCTGGCGTCGGTGGCCGCGTTCGACGGCCAGATCGGCCAGGCGGCCTACTCGTCGTCCAAGGGCGGCGTCGTGGGAATGACCCTGCCGGTGGCGCGCGACCTGTCGGCGGCGGGCATCCGCCTCAACACCATTGCCCCGGGGCTCATCGACACCCCCATCTACGGCAGCGGCCCCGAGTCGGACGCGTTCAAGGCCAAGTTGGGCGAGAGCGTGCTGTTCCCCAAGCGCCTCGGCGTGCCGGACGAGCTGGCGTCGATGGTCGAGGAGCTGCTCACCAACTCGTACATGAACGCCGAGGTGGTCCGGGTGGACGGCGGCATCCGGATGCCTCCGAAGTGATCGGCTGAGAACCTCGAACGCCGTGCCCGCCACACAGCATTGGGCGACCCGCGCCGGACCGGCGCGGGCACGGCGGTGACCCGGGCGGTGCTCGAGGAGGCGCGCCGGCGCGGGGAGAGGTCCGTGATCGTGCTCGGCCACCCGGAGTGCTACCCGCGGTTCGGTTTCGAGCGCGCATCGGCGCACGGAGTGCGGATGCGGACCGCCGTGCCGGACGAGGCGCTGATGGTGCTGAGCCTCGACGGCGGAGCCGTGCCCTCCGGCGTCATCCGCTACGCCGCCGCATTCGGCGACATCTGAGCGGGGTCCGCGCACCCGGACACCCTCCGCAACGTCAAGATCCCCGGGATCTGCCCGACGGCCGACTGACGACGCAGGCGCCGAGGGCCTGGCGAACCCGGCAGGGCGCATAGCCGGTCACGCCGGGGAATGTTCCCGGTGGCGGCATCGTTCGCCTGGCATAGGGCGAGGTTCTGAGGAGGCGTGCGGCAGTGGTGGAGCAGACCGGATCCAGCGGTGGCGCCGCCGGCGCCGCACCCGATCCGGTCCGCTGGCGCGTCCTGGCGGTGCTGCTGGTCGCGATCTTCATGTCGCTCGTCGGCGTCAGCATCGTCAACGTGGCGCTGCCCTCGATACAACAGGGCCTCGACGCCGCGCAGTCCGACGTGCAATGGGTGCTGTCCGGCTACGCGCTGACCTTCGGCATCGTGCTCGTCGCCGCGGGCCGTGCCGGCGATTTGATGGGCCGCGGCGGCATCTTCATCCTGGGCGTGGTCATCTTCACCGCGTCGTCCGTGGCCGCCGGGCTCGCACCCAACGCCGATGCGCTCAATGCCGCGCGCTTCATGCAGGGCCTGGGTTCGGGATTGCTGAACCCGCAAGGCGTGGGCATGATCCAGCAGTACTTCCGCGGCGCAGAGCGGGGCCGGGCGTTCGGCTTCTTCGGCAGCGCCGTCGGAGTGGCTGTGGGAATCGGCCCGATCATCGGCGGGCTCCTCATCGAGTTGGGCGGTCCGGACATCGGCTGGCGGCTGACGTTTCTGGTGAACGTGCCCATCGGCCTCGCGTGCCTCGCGCTGGCGCTGCTGTGGTTTCCGCGCCCGCTGTTCAGCCGCATCCGGGACGCGGCCACCGGCCGGGTGGTGCGGGTAGGGGATGCCGTACGCGCACTCGACCCGGTCGGCTCGGTCCTACTGGGGCTCGCCGTGCTCGCGGTGCTGCTGCCCTTCGTCGAATCCGGGGTCACGGCGCTCATCTGGCTGGTCCTGCCGGTGGGCGTGCTGCTGGCGTACGCCTGGGTGCGGTGGGAACGCCGCTACGCCCGCAAGGGCAACAGCCCGATGGTGGACCTGAACATCTTCTCCACCCGCAGCTTCACCAACGGCAGCATCATCGTGGCGCTGTACTTCCTGGGAATGACGAGCATCTGGGTGCTCGTCGCCCTCTACATGCAGGACGGCGCCGGGCACTCCGCGCTGGCGGCGGGCGCGGTGGGCATCCCCGCGGCGCTCATCTCGGCGGTCGCGGCGCACTGGGCGGGCACAAGGGTGATGACCTATGGCCGCAAGGTGGTGATCGGCGGGCTCGTGAGCGCGCTCGCCGGTCTGGCGCTCAGCGTCGCCGTCGTGGTCCTGCACGAGGGCGGGCACCTCAGCGAGTGGTGGCTGATGGGGTCGTTGGTCTTCATCGGCATCGCGCAGGGCTCGGTGATCAGCCCCAACCAGACGCTCACGCTGGCGGACGTGCCGCTCGCGTACGCGGGCAGTTCCGGGGCGATCATGCAGACGGGGCAGCGCATCGGCACCTCGGTCGGCATCGCCGTCATCACCGCGGCGGTGTTCGCGGCACTCGACGCGGCGTCGTGGGCGGTCGCGGTGCCCGTGGGATTCGGGCTGATCGCCGTGGTCGTGGTGCTCGCGCTGGGCGTGGGCGTGAAGGATCTGCGCGACCGGTCGCGCACGGGCACGGAACTGCCGGTGCCGGCGCGGCCGTGAGTTCGGGTTCCTGAAAGCTCCGTGGAACATGCTTCACATTCTGTGGGGGTGCGATGGCGGTTTCCCACCATCGCACCCCCACAGAATGTGATTCCGGTGCCAGAAGCCGGCTACATGTCCATATGCAGCACCTCCCAGAGGTGCCCGTCGAGGTCGCGAAACGCGCCGGCATACATCGGGCCGTCCTCCATTCGCCACTCGGTGTGGGTGGCGCCGGCGGCCGCGGCCTTGGCGCACAGCTCGTCCACCTCCGCGCGGTTCAGCGCGTCGAACGCGAGAAACGTCTCGGTGCCCGAGTGCGGCGCGGTGCCATGGAAGCCGTGGAAGAAGTCCTGGCGCAGCAGCATCACCCAGGCGAGCTCGTTGACCACCAGCGCCGCGGCCTTGTCGTCGCTGAACTCTTCGTTGAATCCGAAGCCCAGTGTTGTCCAGAACTCGCGGGCCTTCGCGACGTCCGCGACGGGGAGGTTGGCGAAGAGCATGCGTGCCATGTGCGTGCCTGCTTTCTGCTTGTGCGCCGGGGCGCGATGTGCGGTTCTGGGAGTATCGACCGGCGTCCTCACGGAGACTCATCGCGCGGGGCGATGACTCGGGGTGCGGACGCCGGTCACCATTGGCATCCGGTTGCTGCGAGGAGGGCGGATGTGACGGAGCCCGTTGCTTTGCTGGAACGCGCCGTGTCGTACACGCGCGGCGCCCTGCAGTCGGCCGGGGACGATCCGTCGGCGCCCACGCCCTGCAGCGAGTGGAATCTGGGCCGGCTCCTGGAACACATGTCCGATGCGCTCGACGCGTTCATCGAAGCGAGCGCGGGCGTCGTCGATATCCATCCGCGTGCGGGGTGCGGGGGCGATGCCGCGGGCCCGGTCGGGGCGCGCGTCGAGGCGCTGCGATGCAAGGCGTGCGATCTGCTGGGCGCCTGGTCGGCGGCCGGAACTCGGAACGTCCGGCTCGCCGACGCGGACCTGGATCCGGGGCTGCTGTTGCGGGCGGGGGCGCTGGAGATCGCGGTCCACGGGCACGACGTGGCGGCGACCGGGCCGCCGGGCCCCGCGCTTCCCGAGCCCCTTGCGCGGGACCTGCTGCCGACCGCGCGGTTACTCGTCACGCCGGGTGATCGCGGGGTCCGCTTCGGTCCGCAGCTCCGGCCCGCGACGTCGGCGCCGTCTGCCGTGTTGCTGGGGTTCCTCGGCAGGACGCAGTGACGGCGGGTGCGTCCCGGTGGCGCGGCGGACGGGTCTGAACAATCCTGTACAGCATTGAACAGGGGTGCTAAATTAATGCCGATGGTGCTGGAAGGTGATGGCGGTCGCGACCGCGGCGAGAGTGAACGCGAGACGTTCATCCGGGGTGCCCGCCGCCGTCAGCTCGTCGAATGCGCCATCGAGGTGATCGCGGAGGTAGGCCTGGCCCGCGCTTCGACCGTGCGTATCGCGCGGCGCGCCGGGGTCAGCCGCGGCGTGCTCACCTACCATTTCCGCGACCGCGGCGAGCTGATCGACCAGGTCATAGCCCGCGTGTACGAGCTCGGCGCGGAGACGCTGGAGCCGAGCCTGCGCGTCACCACCACTCCGCGGGAGTTCCTGCTCGCCTTCATCGGCAGCAGCGTCGAGTTCTACGCCGCCTACCCCCGGCACGTCGCCGCTCTGCACGCGGTGTTCGCCGGGTTCGAGGACGACGCGCCCACGCGCGGTGGGGATCGGCGGCACATCCGCGAACTGGACCGGTTGGGGGAGCTGCTCTTCGAGGGGCAGACCCGGGGCGAGTTCCGCGACTTCAATGTGGACGTGATGGCGCGCACCATCCGGCAGGCGCTCGACGGCGCGCTCGCGCATGTGGTCGCTGGCCGGCCGGCGCAGCCGTATGCCGCCGAGCTGCAGGCCCTGTTCGACGCGGCGACGCGGAGCGCCGCACCTCCGAGCGGAGAACCCCATGAAGCGCACGACGACCCCGACTGACCCTCGAACACGCATCGCACGAACGGTCATGAGTGCAATGGCGGCAGCGCTGCTCATGGCGACGACCGCCGTCACCGCCCACGCACAGGCGCCGCTTGCCGCGCCGTTGACCGTGGAACTCGATTCCGGAGCCGTCCGCGGCAGCACCTCCGGCGCGACCCGAGAGTTCCTCGGCATCCCCTACGCCGCACCGCCTGTCGATGATCTGAGGTGGGCGCCGCCGCAGCCTGTCGCGCAGTGGGCGGGCGTACGCGACGCCACCGCTGCCGGCCCGCGCTGCGCACAGGCCGCGGCGGGGCCGACCGGGTCCATGCAACAGGGGCCCCAGCCCGGTGAGGACTGCCTCCACCTCAACGTCACCACGCCCCGGAACATGGCTCCCGATGCGCAGCTGCCGGTGATGGTCTGGTGGCACGGCGGCGGCTTCACCAGCGGGTCCGGCGGCGAGTACGACGCCACGCGCCTGGCCGAGCAGGGCGACGTCATCGTGGTCACCGTCAATTACCGGCTCGGAGTCTTCGGGTACTTCGGCCTTCCCGGTCTTCCCGGATCGGGGAACTTCGGGCTGGCCGACCAGCTCGCCTCGCTCGAGTGGGTACAGGCCAATGCGGCCGCCTTCGGGGGAGACGCCGGCAACGTGACGGTGTTCGGTGAATCGGCGGGCGGCATGTCGGTGTGCGCGGCGCTGAGCAGCCCCCGCGCCGAGGGGCTGATCGACAAGGCGATCATCTCCTCCGGTTCGTGCATGCTGGATTGGCCGGCCGGAACCCAGTTCCCGCGATCGCCGGCCCAGACCCCGTACGTCCCGGTGGCCGAAGCCCGCGCCGACGGGGCCGACCTGGCGCGCCGGCTCGGGTGCACGCAGGACGTGCTCGCGTGCATGCGGACGAAAACCGTGGACGAGCTGGTGCCGCACATGCAGGAGTTCGCGAACCACCTGGCGTACGGAACGGAGCTGGTGCCCGCCGATCCGGCGACGGCGCTGGCCGGCGGCGCAGTGCTGGACGTGCCCGTGATCAGCGGCGGCAACCGCGACGAGGCCCGCTCGTTCGTGGCGGGTGCGATCATGCACGACCCCACCACCATCACTGCGCCGACCTACCCGGACCTGCTGGCCCGGGCCTTCGGCGGCGATGCCGGTGCGGTGGCCACCGAGTATCCGATCAGCCGCTACGGAAACGCCGCGCTGGCGTGGGCGACGCTGGTCACCGACGCGACGTGGGCGTGCCCCACGCTGCGGGGCGATCGCGCGCTGGCGAGGCGCGGCGCCACCTACGCCTACGAGTTCGCGGACCCGAACGCGCCCAACGTCAACTTCACGTGGGTGCCGCAGTTCCCGATGGGCGCCGCGCACGCGACCGACCTCCCGTACATTTTCGACCTGGGCGGGCAGAGCATGCTGTTGCCGGGCGGTCAGCGGAGCCTCGCGGACCTGATGGTGGGGTACTGGACGAGCTTCGCGCACACCGGCGACCCCAACCACGCGGGCGCGCCGCGCTGGGCGCCGGCCGCGCCGGATACGACCCTGGTGCAGCAGCTCGCCCCGGGCGCCGTCGGGCCGATCGACGCGGGGGCCGCACACCGGTGCGGTTTCTGGGACGGGCTGGAGTAGGCGATGCTCCCCGCTGAGGCGACCAGTTCTGAGGCGACCAGTACTGAGGCGACCAGGACCGCGGCGACCCGGTGCAAGCGTCCCTGGACCATGCTGGCCCGGGCCGTGTCGGTGGCGTCGCTGGCCGCCGCGTCGGCGACGGTATCGGCCGCCGCGGCATATGCGGCGGAGCCGCCGGCGGTCGGCCCCGGCGCAGTGGCCGAGGAGATCGCCGACGAGGCAGTGTCCCGGCAACTCGAGTCGGACCGCATTCCCGGCGCCGCCGTGACGGTGGTGGCCGACGGGCGGGTCGTCTTCAGCCGGGGGTACGGCCTGGCCGACGTCGACGACGCGCGCCCGGTGGAAGCCGAGCGCACCGGCTTCTTCCCCGCCTCGGTGGCGAAGACGTTCACGGCGACCGCGCTGGGCCGGCTCATCGGGCAGGGGAGGCTGGACCCGCACGCCGACATCAACGAGTACCTCGACGACATGCAGGTGCCCGACACGTACCCGGGGACGCCGGTCACCGCGGAGCACCTGCTCACGCACACCGGCGGGTTCGACAACGACGTGGTCGGCCGCGCCTCGGCCACCGGCGGCGGGTTGCAGTCACTGGGCCGGAGCGTGGCCGACGCGCCGCCGGCGCGGGTGCGCGAACCCGGCAGCGTCGTCGCCTACGACAACTACGGATTCGCCCTCGCGGGACACCTGGTGGAGGCGATCACCGGAAAGCCGTTCGAGCAGTACGTCCGCGAGGCGGTCCTGGCGCCGTTGGGCATGGACTCGACGACCCTGGCCCAGCCTCGACCGACCGCGGTGGAAGCGTCGCCTGCCACCGGCTATCGGCCCGCGGGCGGCGGCTTCGAGGTCGCCCGCGGGCAGTTCGGGCCGTGGACCCCGACGGGCGCGGGCGTGGTGACGACGGCCGCCGACATGGGCAGGTTCATGGTCGGCCAGCTGGGCGACGATCCGGCGCTGGGGCCGGGCGTGACAGCGCGCGTCCAGCGGCAGCACTTCACGCAGGACGATCGGGTGCCCGGCATGGCCTACGCCTTCGCGGAACGCTCCTGGGACGGGCGGCGGGTGCTGGTCAAGGACGGCGACCTTCCGGGATTCCACAGCAATCTCGCGCTGGTGCCCGAAGCAGGTGTGGGCGTGTTCGTCACCTACAACGGGGACGGTGTGGACGGGGCGGCGTTCTGGGATGCCAAGGAGCTCACCCGTGCGCTGATCCGCGGGCTGGTTCCGCCGGCACCGGGCGAACCTGAGCCCGGTGCAGAGGAGCCCGGCGCGATGGGGGCGGGTGCCGTCGGGAATGCCGACCGGTTCGCCGGCACCTATCGGCCGTCCACGGTGAGCAGCGACTCGATGATGAGGTTCGCGGGCCTGACCTCGGCGGTGCAGGTGCGGGCCGAGAGGGACGGCCGGATCGTCACCGACGGGCTCTCGATGGATCCGGCCGTGGGCGAGCAGCATTGGGTTCAGCGGTCGCCGGGCGTGTTCACCGAGGTCGGCGGGCCAGGCCGGATCGCCTTCGCCGACGGCGTGCTCGCGGGCGCGGGGCCGGAGGCCACGGCGTACGAACGGCTGGCCTGGTATGAGGTGCCCGGACCGCACCTGATCGCGGTCGGCGCCGCCGCGGTGGTGCTGCTGCTCGCCGCCGCCGGCTATCCGGCGGTCGTCGCCTGGGAACGGTGGCGCGGGGCTCGCACGCAGGCCGGTACCTCCCGGCGCGGGCGCGCCCAGTCCGGCGCCCGGCTCGCCGCATGGCTCGCAGGCGTGCTGGGCGTGGTGTTCGCCTGCCAGTTCGCGGTCCTCGTCGCCGACGGCAACGCGTTGTCCGAGCGCGTGCTGTTGGGGTCGCCCCTGCTCACGTCCCTGCCCTGGGTGGGTGCCGCACTGGCGTTGCCGGTGGCAGGCACCGTCGTCGCCGCCCCGGCGGCCTGGGTGCGCGGCTGGTGGGCCGCGCCCGGCCGCGTCGCCTACACCGTCGTGGCCGCCGGGGGTGTCGTGTTCGTCGGGATCGCCGCCTACTACGGACTGGTCGGACTGCCCGGGTTTCCCGGCTGATGCGGCCGCCGCGGCGGCGTCACGACGCGCGGTGCGCCCGCAGGACGGCGTCGTGCACGGTGCACTCGCCGCCGTCCGGCCCGTGCTCCGTCCGCGCGCGGCTGACGCACGTGTCCACCGCCCAACCGTCCGGCAGCGACTCCGCCAGATCCTCTGCGGTCCAGCCGATGTCGGCGAGGTCGGGGCGGCGCACGCCGGAGTCCGCGTCGCTCGGGTGGTGGCCCACGATGAGCAGCGTGCCGCCCGGCGCCACGGCGGCGGTGAGGCGGGAGAAGAGGGCCGCGCGCTTGTCCGCAGGGATGTGCAGGTAGGACGCGGTCACGAGGTCGAAGCTCCCGGGAGCCGCCTCGCGCGTGAGGTCCAGGTGGCGCCAATCGACCGTCAGCCCGCGGTGCGCCGCGGTGCGTTCGCCGCGCTCGAGCGCGACGGTGGAGAGGTCGGCGGCGGTCACCTTCCAGCCGCGTTCCGCGAGCCACAGCGCGTCGCCGCCCTCGCCGGCGCCGGCGTCGAATGCGCTGCCGGGCCGCAGGTCCGACAGCTCGTCGACCACCACGGCGTTGGGCCTGCCGCTCCACATCCGCCCGTCGGAGGCGTGGCCGGCGTGCGAATGGCCGTGCTCGTGGCCGCCGCTCCCGCTGTAGCGGTCGTCCCAGGCCCGCTGGCCGTACCGGTACTCGTACAGCGCGTCCGCGGCGTCCGCGGCGGCCAGGTCGGCGTTGATCGCGGCGCCGGCCATGAGTCCGGCCGACGCGGAAGCGATGACCTGCGCCGACGGGTCGGTGATGTTGCCGGCCGCGTAGACGCCGGGCACGGCGGTCTTCCCGGTGGGGTCGGCGTCGATGACGGTTCCCATCAGCGTGTCGCCGGCCAGGAAGTCGCGCGGCTCCAGCCCCAACGGCGCGAGCACCCCGGCGCGGGCTCGCGTCACCGGGGCGACGACCAGCGCGTCGAGTCCGAGGACGGAGCCGTCGGCCAGCTGAACCCCCGCGAGCGCGCCCGAGTCGGACTCGACGGCCGCCACGGGGCCTTCGACGACGGGGATGCCGAGTGCCGCGAACTGCGCGGACTGCGCGTCGCCGAACGGCGCCGCCCCGTGCCGGATCATGGTCACATGCTCGCTGACCTGCCGGAACAGCAGAGCCTGGTGTGCGGCCATAGGTCCGGTGGCCAGCACGCCGATCCGCTGATCGCGCACCTCCCAGCCGTGGCAGTAGGGGCAGTGCAGCACGCCCGAGCCCCACTGCTCGGCAAGGCCGGGTACGTCGGGCAGCTCGTCGTGCGAGCCGGTGGCCGCGAGCAGCCTGCGGGCGCGGACGGTGGTGCGGGTGCCGCCGTCGTCAAAGGTGACGAGGAAGTCTTCGCCGTCGCGCGACAGGTCGGTGACACGCGCCGTGACGACGCTGCCGCCGTAGCCCTCCAGGTCCTCCCGCCCCGCCGCGTACAGCGCGGCGGGCGGCGTGCCGTCGCGGGTGAGGAAGTTGTGCACGTGCGCGGCGACGGCGTTCCGGGGTTCGCCGGCATCGAGCACCAGTACGCTGCGCCGGGAGCGGGCCAGGGCGAGCGCGCCGCTGAGTCCGGCGGCCCCGCCGCCGATCACGACGGCATCGAGGGTCTCGTGGGTGTGTGCGGAACTCGCGTTCCGGGTGGGTTCTGCATCGTGCGTATCGGTCATGCCACCAGAATGCGCGGGTGCCCCGTATTTGACAAACTTAGTTGCTGAATTGGCAAAATGGGATCATGGACGACGATGACATCGACAGGGCGATCGGGCGTGTGGGACCGCGGCTCCGCGCGGTGCGGGAGCAGCGAGGGGCGACGTTGACCGACGTGTCGGCGGCGAGCGGCGTCTCCGTGAGCACGCTCTCACGGCTGGAGTCGGGCAGCCGCAAGCCCACCCTCGAACTGCTGCTGCGCCTGGCGCGGACCCACGACGTGCCGCTCGAGGAGCTGGTGAACGGGCCCGCCACGGAGGACCCGCGGGTGCGGTCGCAGCCGGTGAGCGCGGAGGGCCGCACCTATCTGCCGCTGACCCGCCGGCCCGGGGGCGTGCAGGCCTTCAAGATGATCATCGGTCCGGAGAAGGCGCCCGGGGCGCAACGGAGCCACGAGGGTTACGAGTGGATGTACGTGCTGAACGGACGCCTGCGTCTACTGCTGGGGGAGCTGGACCTGGTGCTGGGCGCGGGCGAGGCGGCCGAGTTCGACACGCGCACCCCGCACTGGTTCGGCAGCACCGACGACCGGCCGGTGGAGCTGCTCGTGCTCTTCGGCCCGCAGGGCGAGCGGATGCACGTGCGCGCACGTCCGCGAAGCGACGGGGACTCGGCGACCTGACTCCGCTCGGCGCCGTGCGCGGGACTCGGCTCAGTCGAGTCCCCGCCAGTCACGCGGCACCCGCGACGTGAACCGCGGCGCGCGCCGCTCGACGAACGACGCACCGCCCTCTCGGGCGTCGTCGGTGCCCATCACCTGCAGGTGCGCCTGGGTCTCGAGATCCGCCACCCGCTCGGGGCCGTAGCCGCGGCGAGTCGTGTTCCACAGCAGCTGCTTGGACAGCGCGGCGGACAGCGGGGAGACGTTCGCCGCGATGTCCGCGGCGATCTCCATGGCGGCGGGTAGTACCTCGTCGGCGGGCAGCGACCGGTTGGCCAGGCCCATGCGCGCCGCCTCGGGGCCGTAGAAGGTGCGGCCGGTCAGCAGGACGTCGGCGGCCACCGCCGTGCCGGCGATGTGCGGGACGGTCCAGTGCGCCATGGCATCCGGCACCATGCCGCGCCGAACCTGGGGGATCGCGTACTTGGCGTCGTCGGCGAGGATGCGGATGTCCGCCTGCATCGCGATCGTCAGCCCGATCCCGATGGCGTGCCCGTTGACGGCGGCGATCACGGGGGTGCGCAACGCGAAGGCGGGCGGGTCGATCGGCGACGCGGTGAATCCGTCCTGCGGCGAGTCGAAAGTGGAGCCCGCCGCCGACATGTCTGCCCCCGCGCAGAATGCCGGCGGGGTCCCGGTGACGACGATGGCCCGCACCGCGTCGTCCTCGTCGGCGGCGCGGTAGGCCGCGCTGAGCGCGCGTCCCATCCCCGCGGTGAAGGCGTTGCGCCGCTCGGGGTTGTGCAGCGTGAGCACGGTGATGCCCGCGGAGGTCTCCTGCAGCACGGCGCTCACGACGCCACCGCCGCGGCGAGGTCGGCGATGTGCGCATCGGACACCTCGTAGCCGGGGAAATAGCAGCACACCCTGTCGGCGTGGTCGCCGAAGCGCTCGAGGATCTGCTCCGCGCACTCCTCGGGTGTGCCGTGCACGGACAGCTCGGCCGCCATCCCGTCGGTGATGAGCGAGTTCATCGCGGCGGTCTCGCCGGCCTTGAGCAGGGCGTTGAGCCGCGGCTGCGTCTCCCCCCAGCCGTGCGCGTCGAGCACACGGCGGTACGCGGGGGTGGACCCGTAGAACGCCAAGAGCGATCGTGCGCCCTTCCGTGCGCGCTCGAGCTCGTCCGGCGTGCGGCCGGTGGCCACGATGACCTGCGGGTGGATCGCGAACTCGGCGCGGGTGCGTCCGCTGCGCTTCAGCCCCTCGTCGACCGCGGGCAGCGTGTGCTCGCGGAAGTGCCGGGCGGTGTTGAACGGCATGACCAGCAGGCCGTCGGCGACCTCGGCGGCGGTGCGGGTCATGACCGGACCGAGGGCGCCCATGCAGACCTCCGGGCGCCCGTAGGGATTCGGTCCCGGGTCGAACATCGGCGGCATGAACGTGTGGGTGGTGAACTCGCCGCGGAAGTCCGGCGCGGTGCCGCTCTCCCACGCGTCGAGGATGGCCCGCACTGCGGCGACCGTCTCGCGCATGCGGGCGGCCGGACGGGACCACGTTGCGCCGTACCGCTTTTCGATGTGCGGCCGGGTCTGCGCGCCGAGGCCCAGCCGGAAGCGGCCGCCGCTGAGCGTGTGCAGGTCGTAGGCCATGTGCGCCAGGTGCAGCGGGCTGCGAGGCAGCGCGATCGCGACGTTGGTCATCAGGTCCGCTTCGACGGCCTGCGCGGCGAGCGCGAGCGGCAGGAACACGTCGTGGCCGCCCTCGAACGTGAACAGCCCGTCCACCCCGCACGCCACGAGCTCGCGCGCCCGGGCGGCGGAATCCTCCAGCGGCGCATCCAATTGCACGTCGAGCTTCATAGGGGCTCCTATTCTTACGGGTGTACTTCGCGATGATGCGCGGCGAGGACCAGGAGTGCGCCGGCGAGCTCGGCGACGTAGGCGTCGGCCTCCTCCATGCCCCGGGTGAGTCCGCGCATGGAGGTGGAACTGGACAAGATCTCGAACAGCAGCGCGGTATCCGCTCCGGGAGGGACCTCGCCGCGATCCTCGGCCGCGTCGATCAGCGCCGTGAACGCCCGACGCACCGGCGCGCCGATCCGCAGGAGCCGGGACCGGTCGTCCTCGGACTGTGCATCGGAGAGCAGCCCGGGCACCCCGGCCCGTGCGGACGGCCGGGCCGCGCGGGCGAGGAAAACGTGGACCCAGGACTCGACGTCGGCGCGCAGGTCCCCGGTGGCCTCCGGGAGTGGCTGCCCCGCGGGACCGTGGACCGCCTCTTCGATCAGCGCCACGCGCGTGGGCCAGCGCCGGTAGATGGCCGGGGTGTTGACTCCGGACTCGCGTGACACCGCTGCGATGGTGGTCTTCTGGTAGCCCCGCGCGGCCAGCAGGCGCCGGGCGGCGGCCAGGATCGCCTCGTCCTTCGCGGCGTCCCGGGGGCGCCCCGCGCGTGGGCGGCGCGACTGTTGCGGCGCGTCGGGGGAACGCGGTTCGTCCACGATTCGCACTCCTCGTCCACCCGGCGCTGTTCCCGATCGCATATTACATGTTTACGCGTTACGTAATTGGCTCTCCGTCGGCGCGTGCCCGGAAGTCGCGCGGGACCACGAATACGAGGATGAGGGCGGTCGCGATCGCGGCGGCGAGGATCCCGACGAAGGTGGCGTGGGTGGCCGCGTTCATCGCTACGGCCGGCGGGTCGCCTTCGTGACCGCGGAGCACGGAGTTGGTGACGGCGCCGAACACCGCCGCGCCCAGGCTCTGACCCAGGTAGCGGGCGAACATCGCCCCGCCGGTGACGGTGCCGCGTTCGTCCCAGCCGACTGTGCTCTGCAGGCCCACCAGTAGCGGAGAGACGATGAGCCCCATCCCGGCGCCCATGAGCGCGCTGCCCAGCACCGCCTGCCACACGGGCGACGTGACCGACAGCAGGCTGAACACCACGCCCGAGGAGACGGCGAAGGCCGTGCCGACGAGCGCGGTGTTGCGGAAGCCGACGCGCATGTAGAGGCGGGCGGACAGCGCGGACGCGGTGGGCCAGGTGATGCTCATGGCCGCAAGGGCGAAGCCCGCGGCCACCGCGTCCAGTCCGAGCACCTGTTGCGCCCAGTTGGGCAGATAGATCGACAGCCCGATGACCATCAGCCCGGCGGTGAGCGTGGCCGCGTAGGAGCCGGCCGGCAGCCGGCGCGTCCACAGGTGCAACGGCAGGATGGGCTCGGCGGCGCGGCGTTCGACCAGGATCACCGCGACCGCCGTGGCGAAGGCGAGCGCGAAGGTGGCGATGCTCGGGGCCGAGCCCCACGCCCACGCCGTGCCGCCTTGCAACAGCCCGAGGATGAGCAGCGACGCGGACACGAGGACCAGCGCGGCGCCGGCGAAGTCGATGCGGTGCCTGCGGCGCTCGACGTCCTCGTGCAGCAGCCGCACGATCAGTCCCAGCGCCAGCAGACCGATCGGGAGGTTGACCAGGAAGATCCACCGCCAGGTGAGGTACTCCGCGAACGCGCCGCCGAGCGCCGGGGCCGTGACCGCCGAGATGCCCCACACGCTGGACAGGTAGCCCTGGATGCGGCCGCGCTCCTGGACGCTGTAGATGTCGCCGGCCACGGTGTTGACGGTGGCGCCGATGGAGCCGGCTCCGAAGCCCTGGATCGCCCGGAAGACGATGAGCGCGAGCATGTTCCACGACAGAGCGGACAGCAGCGAGCCGAGCAGGAACAGGCTGATCCCGAACACCAGCACGGGTTTGCGGCCGTACTGGTCGGCGAGCTTGCCGTACACCGGGATCGTCACGGTCTGGGCCAGCATGTAGACGGAGAACACCCAGCCGATCTGCGCGAATCCGCCGAGATCCGCGACCACCTGCGGCACCGCGGTGGCGACGATCGTCGTGTCCATCGCGACGAGGGCCATCGACAAGATCAGGGCGAACAGCACGGGGGTCCGCCTGTCGTGCCGCATCCCTGTCATGTCCCCACAATGGCACGCGGTCTCGTGGATCAGTGACCGGCACCACAGATTGATCAATGGTCAATTTGTGGTTATCTTGGCCTTATGACCTCGACGCAGGGAAGAACACCGCGGGGCGGTTCCGTCTACGGCGACGCTGTGGCCCGGCGCCGTGCGGTGCTGGACGCGGCCGTCGGACTGCTCGACGAGGGCGGCTATCCCGCGCTCACCAACCGCGCCGTCGCCAAGCGGGCCGGCATAAGCCCGGGGCTGATCTACCAGTACTTCGTCGACAAGCAGGACATCTTCATCACGCTCCTGCAGGAGGCGGAGACCGAGCTGGCGGAGTTCATCGAAGCGCTGCCGCGCGACGGCGGCGTCGCCGGGGTGCTGGCGGCGATCGTGCCGGAGGCGACGCGGCAGTGGAAGCGCGTCGGCTACCTGGCCTCCACGTGGCAGACGGTCGACGGCAGCGGAATGGAACGGGAGTCGGTGCGCGAGCTGCGCGCGTGCTCGGACCGCCAGTTCGCCGCCCTGCACCGTGCGCTCGCGGAGTCGGCGGACGCCGAAGGCCGCACGCTGCGCGACGACCCCGCGATGGTGCTGTACGTGTGGGCCGGACTCACGGGCATCGCGGACACGCTCACCAACAAGTGGCTGCGCGGGGGAGCGCGCGAGGAACTGGTCGCCTATTCGACCGCCGCGCTCGCCCGCTCCATCGTCGAATGCACGGAGAAGACCTCATGACCGAAGTGGACCAGCGGCCACCGCACGTCGCGGACGCCGCCGCGGCGGCGGAGTTCGCCGACGCGGCCGGGCGCCTGCTGCTGCGGCTGCGCGCGGAGGCCGGCACCGGGCTCGACGATGCAGCACGCAAGGCGCTCCGGGACCGCGGCGACGCGCGTAGCCACGACGAGCTCATGCGGCTCATCGGCGCACGTTTTCCGGGCGACGCGGTGTTGTCCGAGGAGGGCGCCGACGACGCGGCGCGGCTCACCGCCGACCGGGTGTGGATCGTCGACCCGCTCGACGGCACCCGCGAGTACGGCGAGCCTCCGCGGACCGACTGGGCCGTGCACGTGGCGCTCGTCGAGGGCGGCGACCTGGTGGCCGGCGCGGTGGCGCTGCCGGCGCTGGGCGTGACGTACTCGAGCGCCGAGCACCCGGACCCGCTCGCGGCCCCGTCCCCGGCCTCGCCGCGGATCCTGGTGAGCCGCACCCGGCGCCCCGAACCGATACTGCGCCTGGCCGGCCCCCTCGGCGGGACCCTCGTGGAGATGGGCTCCGCCGGGGCGAAGGCGATGGCGGTGGTGCGCGGCGAGGCCGAGGTGTACGCGCACGTCGGCGGCCAGTTCGAGTGGGATTCGGCGGCCCCGGTGGCCGTCGCGCGCGCCGCGGGCCTGCATGTCTCGCGCGTCGACGGTTCGCCGCTGCGCTACAACCGCCCGGAACCGAAGCTTCCCGACCTGTTGATCTGCCGGCCGGAACTGGCCGCACACACCCTGGAGGTACTGGCCCGATGAGCAGTCCCGCAACCACCGCGCGGGGGCCCGCGCGGACCCTCACCCACCTCGAACGGCTCGAGGCCGAGAGCATCCACATCATGCGCGAGACCGTCGCCGGCAGCGAGAACCCGGTGATGCTGTATTCGCTGGGCAAGGACTCGTCGGTGATGCTGCACCTGGCGCGCAAGGCGTTCTATCCGTCGCGCCTGCCGTTCCCGCTGCTGCACGTGGACACCACCTGGAAGTTCCGGCAGATGTACGAGTTCCGCGACACGATCGCCGCCGCGGACGATCTGGACCTGCTGGTCCACCGCAATCCCGAGTGCGTCTCACGCGGGATCAACCCGTTCGACCACGGGTCCGCGCTGCACACCACCATGTGGAAGACCGAGGGGCTCAAGCAGGCGCTGGACAAGTACGGGTTCGACGCCGCGTTCGGCGGGGCCCGCCGCGACGAGGAGAAGTCGCGGGCCAAGGAACGCATCTTCTCGGTCCGCTCGCCCGAGCACCGGTGGGACCCCAAGCGCCAGCGCCCCGAGCTGTGGCAGCTCTACAACCTGAACAAGGCCCGCGGCGAGTCGCTGCGCGTGTTCCCGCTGTCGAACTGGACCGAGCTCGACATCTGGCAGTACATCCTGCGCGAGAGCATCCCGATCGTGCCGCTGTACTTCGCCGAGAAGCGTCCGGTGGTCGAGCGCGACGGCACGCTGATCATGGTCGACGACGACCGCATGCCGCTCGCCGAGGGGGAGACCCCGCAGATGCGCAGCGTCCGATTCCGCACGCTCGGCTGCTATCCGCTGACCGGCGCGGTCGAGTCCGAGGCGCACACGCTGACCGGCATCATCCAGGAGATGCTGCTGACCACCACATCCGAGCGGCAGGGGCGCGTCATCGACAAGGACGGCGCCGCGTCGATGGAGCGTAAGAAGCAGGAGGGCTACTTCTGATGGCGCAGGTATCCGAACCGGTCGCACCGGACCGCGCGGTGGACGCCGACCTGATCGGCTCCGACATCGACGCCTACCTGGAGATGCACGCGCACAAGTCGATGCTGCGCTTCATCACCTGCGGCAGCGTGGACGACGGCAAGTCGACGATGATCGGCCGGCTGCTCTACGAGTCCAAGCTGGTCTTCGAGGACCAGCTCAGCGCGCTCGAGACCGACTCGCGCAAGTCCGGGACGCAGGGCGCGAACCTGGATTTCGCGCTGCTCGTCGACGGCCTCGCGGCCGAGCGCGAGCAGGGCATCACGATCGACGTGGCCTACCGCTTCTTCACCACGACCAAGCGCAAGTTCATCGTCGCCGACACCCCGGGGCATGAGCAGTACACCCGCAACATGGTCACGGGCGCATCCACCGCCGACCTCGCCGTGCTCCTCGTCGACGCGCGCAAGGGGGTGCTGCAGCAGACCCGGCGGCACTCATACCTGGTGTCGCTGTTGGGAATCCGGCACGTGGTCCTCGCCGTCAACAAGCTGGACCTGGTGGACTACTCGCAGGAGGTGTTCGACGCGATCGACCGCGACTTCCGCGCCTTCGCCGGGCGCATCGGCGCGCCGAGCGTGGTCACCGTCCCCATGTCGGCGTTGATGGGCGACAACCTCACCGGCCCGAGCCCCAACACCCCCTGGTATCAGGGGCCGTCGCTGATCGAGCACCTCGAGTCGGTGGAGATCGACGACGACCGCCAGGCCCGGCCGATGCGCATGCCGGTGCAGTGGGTGAACCGCCCGGACCACACGTTCCGCGGGTTCTCCGGCCAGCTGGTCTCCGGCACGGTGGCCCCGGGAGACGCGGTGCGCGTGCTGCCGTCGGGGCAGACGAGCACGGTCGAGCGGATCGTCACCATGGACGGCGACCTGGACCCGGCCGTCGCGGGCCAGTCGGTGACGCTCACCCTGGCCGACGAGATCGACGTGAGCCGCGGCGACGTGATCGCGGCCGCGGACGAGGCGCCGGCGGTGTCCGACCAGTTCGCCGCGCACGTGGTGTGGCTGGCCGAGCAGGAGATGATTCCGGAACGGCCCTACCTGTGCCGGATCGGCACTGCGACGGTCCAAGCCCGGATCACCCGCCCCAAGTACAAGATCAACGTGAACACCCTCGAGCACACGGCGACGACGACCCTCGGCGTCAACGAGATCGGCGTGTGCAACGTGAGCTTCGACCGCCCGGTGCCGTTCGACGCCTACGCCGAGGGCGGGCCCACGGGCGCCTTCGTGCTGATCGACCGGATTACGGGGAACACGGTGGGCGCGGGGATGATCGACCACGCGCTGCGGCGGGCCGACAACATCCACTGGCAGCAGGTGGACGTGGACGCGCAGGCGCGGGCGACCCGCAACGGCCACCGGCCGGCGGTCGTCTGGCTCACCGGGCTGTCCGGGGCGGGCAAGTCGACCATCGCCAACCTCGTCGAGCGCGACCTGTTCGCGCGGGGCTGCCACACCTACCTGCTCGACGGGGACAACGTGCGGCACGGCCTGGGCCGCGACCTGGGCTTCACCGAGGCCGACCGGGTGGAGAACATCCGGCGCGTGGCCGAGGTGGCGAAGCTCATGGCGGACGCGGGCCTGATCGTGCTGGTCTCGCTCATCTCGCCGTTCCGTGCGGACCGGGACGCGGCCCGCGAGACCGTCGGCGCGGACCAGTTCCACGAGGTGTTCGTCGACACGCCGCTCGCAGTGGCCGAGTCGCGTGATCCCAAGGGGCTCTACGGCAAAGCCCGCCGCGGTGAGCTGGTGAACTTCACCGGCATCGATTCGCCGTACGAGGAGCCCGTCGCGCCGCGGGTGCATCTGCGCACGGCTGACGGCGCGCCCGAGGACGACGCGGCACGGGTCGTCGCAGCGCTGCGGGCCGAAGGCGTCGTGGATTAGGAGTCGAGTGGGTCTCAAGTGGGCTTCGCCCGCACGTGCGGCACCGGGCACCGGGCACCGGGCGCCCGGCGCCGCGTGATGTCCCGGACGCTCAGGCGGAGGCCGGGACGGCGGGCCGGGCGTCCCGGCCGCTGTCCGCCAGCTCGTCGCTGATCCGGCGCGCCACCTGCACGAGCAGCGGGATGCACCATTCACGGATCGGTGCGGTCGGCCGCGCGTGCAGGGACACCGCGGCGGTGGCGCCCCGGGGCCCGAACACGGGGGCGGCGAGTCCGACGATGGCGGAGGCGGCGCTCATGCGGCCCGCGCCGGCGCCGAAACCGGGGACCGTCGCCGCGCGCTCGACGGAGAGCCCGCCGCGCCGCCGCACCCGGTCGAGTTCGCGGTGCAGCGCCGGCACCGACGGCGGCGGGCCGCAAAGACCGCCCCGCGGCGACACCGCGACCAGCTCGTCGACGTCCTCGGGGGCGATGGCGGACAGCATCGCGCGTCCGCCGGCGGTGCGGTGCAGCGCGCCGCGTGCCCCCACCTCGAGGCCGGGCGTCGCGGTGCGGCCGCCCCCGATCCGGTCCAGCACCAGCTCGTCGATGCCGTCCATCGCCGTGAGGAACACCGGTGTGCCGGTCCTCAGGTGCAGCGCGTGCAGGTGCGGCGCGGCGGGGCCGCGCAGGGCCGAGTAGTCCGCGGCGCTGTTGCGGAACCGCAGCCCGCGGCGGCCGAGGCTGTAGCCGAGGGGCGTCTGGCTGACCCACTCGAGGGGGATCAGCGATTCCAGGATGCGGTGGGTGGTCGAGTAAGGCAGGCCCGCGCGCCGCGCGATGCCGCCGAGGGTGAGCGACTCGCCCGCGTTGTGGAAGGCGTCGACGATCAGCGTCACGCGTTCGATCATCGACACCGGCGGCGCCGGCGGGGCGGTGGTGCGATCGGGGCCGTGCGGCAAGAGGACCTCCCGGGATCGTGGACGGGCATCAGGGTCGGAGCAGGCTGGAACGAGGCGCGGTTCAGGCGAGGGCGGCGCCGAGCTCGGCGGCGACGGCGTCGGCGCTGCCGAGCGTGAATGCGATCTGCCGCCCGCGGAGGAAATACCGGTGGATGGGGTAGTCCACGTCCGCGCCGATGCCGCCGTGCAGATGCTGGGTGGCGTGGACCGCGCGCAGGCCTCCTCGCGACGCCCACCACTTGGCCACCAGCGCGGCGGGTTCCGCCTCCTCCTCGCGCCCGGCGTCCATGAGCCAGGCGGCCCGGCAGGCGGTGAGCCGGATGCTCTCCGCGTCGAGGTGGGTGTCGGCGGCGCGCACGGAGACGGCCTGGTTGGTCGAGAGCGCGCGGCCGAACTGCATCCGCTCGGAGGTGTAGGCGGCGGTCATGGCGAGCGCCTCGGAGCACACTCCCGCGGCGAGGGCCGCCAGCGCGACGCGGGCGCGCCGCAATGTCCAGGAGACGATGTGCGCGCCGTCGCCGTCCAGCAGGTCCGCCGCGGTGACCGCCACGCCGTCGAGATCGACCGCCGCGTGGCTCTCGTGGCTGGTGACGTCGACGGCGGTCGTCGTCACCCCGGCGGCGTCGGCGGGGACGACCGCGACGGCGGGCGCGCCGGTCGGCAGTCGCACGGGCAGGACGAACGCCGCCGCCCGGTCCGCCGCGGGCACGGCGGCGAGGGAGCCGTGCAGGGCCCAGCCGTCGCCGTCGGCCTCGGCCCGGACCGCGAGCCCGGTACCGTCGCCCACCTCGAAGGCGCCGGTGAGGACGTGCGATCCCTCGAGGAAACCGGGCAGCCATCGCCGTCGCTGGGCGTCGGTGCCGAACTCGGCCAGCGGGAGCGCCGCGCCGGCGATGGAGGACCACAGCGGCACTGCCGCCACCCGCCGTCCCTGCTCCTCGAGCAGGGCCACGAGTCCGAGCATGCCCATGCCGGCGCCCCCGGCCGAATCGGGGAGGGCCACGCCGAGCAGGTCCGCCTCGGCGAGCGCCTGCCAGAGTCCGGCGTCGAAACCACCGGCGTCCTCGACCTCGCGGAGCGCGTCCGCGGAGGCGCGGGCGGAGAAGATCTGCCGTGCGAGACCGCCGATCGCGGCGTGGTCCTCGGAGAATTCGAATTGCATGGTCAGCGGGCTCCAGACGTGGTGGGTTCGGCGGTGCGGCGGCGTGCGGCGGTGGTCATGCCGAGGGTCTTGGCGGCGACGATCTCGCGCATCACCTCGTTGGTGCCGCCGCCGAAGGTGTTGTTCTGGGCGCGGCGCCCCAGCGCCTCGACGCGGCCCTCCAGCGCCGCCCCGGGGCTGCCGGAACGCAGGAGGCCCTTGGCGCCCAGGACTTCCTGAAGTTTGCCGTAGGCGGTGACGACGCCCTCGGTGCCCATGATCTTGGCGGCCGCGGAGTCGCCGCCGCCGAGCGTGCCCGCAGCGACGTCCGCCACCAGCCGCAGGTTCATCAGGTCGAGGGCGCTGAGCAGCGCGTACACCTCGGCGAGGTTGCTGCGCACCCACGGCAGGTCGTACACCCGGCCGCCGTCGCCGTGCGGCTCGGCCTTGGCCCACTCGAGAACCTCGGTCAGCAGCTGGTCGGCGATGCCCGCACGCGCGGCCAGCGCCACGCGTTCGTGGTTGAGCTGGCTGGTGATCAAGCCCCACCCGCCGCCGAGTTCGCCGACGACGTTGCTCAGCGGAACCCGGACCTCGTCGTAGTAGGTGGCGGAGGTGCTGATGCCGCCGACGGTGCGGATCTCGGTGACGGAGAAGCCGGGTGCGTCGGTGGGGACCAGCACCACCGAGATGCCCTTGTGCCGTGGGGCTTCCAGGTCGGTGCGCACCGCCAGCCAGATCCAGTCGGCGTGGATGCCGGCGCTGGTGAAGATCTTGTTGCCGTCGATGACCAGCTCGTCACCGTCCACACGTGCGCGCGTGGTCAGGGAGGCCAGGTCGGTGCCCGCACCCGGCTCGGTGTAGCCGATGGCGAAGATCAGGTCCCCCGCGAGGATCCGCGGCAGGAAGTAGTCCTTCTGCTCCCGTGTCCCGTGGTGCATGAGGGCCGGGCCCACCGTGTTGAGCGTGACCAGCGACAGCGGCGCGCCCGCCCGGATCACCTCGTCGTAGAACACGTAGAGGGCCTCCGGGTCCTCGCCGCGCCCGCCGTACTCGGCGGGCCAGCCGAGTCCCAGCCAGCCGTCGGCGCCCATCTTCCGGAGGATCCGGTCGAACACCGGCCCGCCCTCGGTCTGGTCCATCAACGCGCGCCGGTCGTCGTCGTCGATGGTGGCGGCGAAGTACTCGCGCAGCTCGGTGCGTAGCGCCGTGGACGCCGGGGAGAGTTCTGGATGCATGTGCGTCGCTCCTGGTCTGCGGTGCGGTGTTGGGAATGTGCGGAACGTGGGTGCGGGGCCGGTCACTGCGGCAGGCGCAGCACCCTGCGGGCGATCACGTTCAGCTGGATCTCGATGGTGCCGCCGCCGAAGAGGATCGCGGGCAGCCCCAGGTGATCGGTGGCGTGGTCGTCGAGGGCGTCGTCGGGGACGGCGCCGGGCGGGTGGTCGTGCACCGCCGCCCGGGGCCCCAGCAGTCGCATCAGGTCCCGCGAGCCGTCACGCTGCGCGATGGCGCTGTAGAGCTTGGCGACGCTGATCTCGGCGCCGGGCGACCGCCCCGCGACCCGGGCGAGCACCCCGCGCAGGTTCATCGCGTTCAGCGCCAGCTCGCGACTGGTGGCGAGGCCGAGCGCGTGCACCGCGTCGGCGCGCGCGCAGTCGTGCTCGCCCGCGGCGACGATCCCGCGGATACGCCGGCTGGACCCGTGGCCCTGCGCCCCGCCCATGCGCAGCCGCTCGTTGGCGAGCGTCATGGTGGCCAGGCGCCAGCCCTCGCCGGGCTCGCCCACCAGGCATTCGTCGGGGACGAAGACGTCGTCGAGGAAGACCTCGTTGAACTCGGCGCGGCCGGTGGCCTGGCGCAGCGGCCGCACCTCGATGCCGGGGCTGCGCATGTCCACCAGGAAATAGGAGATCCCGCGGTGCTTGGGCGCGGACGGATCGGTGCGGGCCAGGCACACGCCCCAGTCCGCCTCGTGCGCATACGAGTTCCACACCTTCTGCCCGCGCAGCAGCCAGCCGCCTTCGGTACGGCGGGCTGCGGTGGACAGCCCGGCCAGGTCGGATCCCGCGCCCGGCTCGCTGAACAGCTGGCACCAGACGATCTCGCCGCGCAGGGACGGTCCGAGGAACCGCTTCCGCTGCACCTCGCTTCCGTGCTCGAGCAGCGTCGGCAGCACCCACTCGCCGATGATCATCGACGGCTGGGAGAGGCCCCGGGCCGCGAACTCCTGCGCGATCACGGCCTGCTCCTCCGGCCCCGCACCCAGACCGTAGGGCTCCGGGAAGTGCGGGGCGACGAGGCCGGCGTCGGCCAGCGCGGTGCGCGCCGCGTCTCCGCGGGCCGATCCCCACCGCACGCTGTCGCGGTCGACGCGGCGGACACCCGGCGTCGCGTCGAGCACCGCTCCCACCCGCGCACGCAGCTCGGGCAGCGCGTCGGGGCCGACGAAGGTGAAGTCGCGTTCGGCGTCGGCCAGCGTGAGTTCGCCCAGACGGTCCGCCCAGCGATCGGTGGACCCCGCCAGTGCCGCGATGCTCACCGCGCGGCGCTGGTAGAGGTGGGCATCGTGCTCCCAGGTGTAGCCGACGCCGCCGAGCAGCGCGATGCCCTCGAGCGCGTTGTCCACCGCGCCGCCCAGCGAGGCCACAGCGGCCTGCGCGGCGGTGATCGCGCGCTGCCCGGAGTCCTGGTCTGCGGCGCGGGCCGCATCCCACGCCGCCGCGCATGCGATCTCCGAGCGCACCAGCATCATCGCGGCCTTGTGCTGCACGGCCTGGAAGCTGCCGACAGGGCGGCCGAACTGCTCGCGGGTGCGTACGTGGTCCACCGCGGTGTCCAGGCACCAGGTCGCGATCCCCGAGGCCTCCGCCGCGAACAGCACCGCCCGCGCCCACTCGGCATCGCCGTCGTCGACGCCGGGCACCGCGTCGGCGCCGGCCACGCGGTGCCCGTCCAGCGTGAGCGTGCCGATCGCGCGGGTCAGGTCGACGCCCTTCGCCGCTTCGACCGCGCCGGCCGGAGGCGTGACGCGGAACCACCGGTGGCCGTTGCCCTCGGCGGCACGCAGCAGCACGACGTCGGCCCCCGGCAGGCCCAGCGACGGCTCGGAGGCCCCGTCGATCTCCCAGCCGCCGTCGACGGCGCGGGCGGTGAGCGAGCCGCCCGCGCACACCGCCGCTGTGGCCCCGCCCGCGAGCGCGCGCAGCGCCCTGTCGGCCGCGTCGGAGGGCGCGGCCGCGAACGCGAGCACTGCTCCCGCGTATGCGGTGGGCAGGAACGGGCCGGGGAGCAGTGCTCGGCCGAGCTGCTCGATGACCACCGCCAGTTCGGCGATGCCCGCGCCGTCGCCGCCGTACGCCTCGGGGATGTGGATCGCGTGCAGCCCCTGGGCGCACAGCCCTTCCCACACCGACGGGCGACCGCCCGCGGCGAACCGCGCGAAGTCGGCGCGCGCCTCGGCCGGGCCGCCCGCGCGCGCCGCGAACGCCGCGACGGACTCCGCGAGCGCCTTGCGGTCGTCGTCCAGTGCCAATGCCACTGAGCTTCTCCTTCCGATGCCGGATCGACCGGCGCTAGATCCGTTCGAGGATGACGGCGGTGGTCGATGCGGAGGCGCAGATCGCGACGAGCGCGGTGTTCTGATCGCGCCGCTCCAGCTCGTCGAGCGCCGTCGCGAGCAGGCGGATGCCGGTGGCGCCCGCGGGGTGCCCGACGGCGATCGCGCCGCCGTTGACGTTCAGCCGGTCCTCGGCCACCCCGTGCACCTGCGCGAACGACATCGGCACTGCGGCGAACGCCTCGTTGACCTCGACGAGGTCGACGTCCTCGATCGTCATGCCGACGCGGTCGAGCACGGTCGCCCCCGCCTCGATCGGCGCGTCGAGCAGGTAGGTGGTGTCCCCGCCGACGATGCACTGCGCGAGGATGCGGGCCCGCGGCCGGACGCCGAGCTCCCGTGCCCGGGTCTCGGACATGAGTACCGCCGCGCTGGCGCCGTCGGAGACCTGCGACGAGGTGCCGGCGGTGTGCAGCCCGCCCTCCTTGACCGGCCGCAGCCGCGCCAGCGCGTCCATCGACGTCTCCCGCAGGCCCTGGTCGCGGGTGATCACCGCGGGACCCCCGCCCTCGTCGGCGGGCGGCGCGGTCACCGGGATGATCTGGCCGTCCAGCCGGCCCGCGTCCCACGCGGCCCGGGCGCGCTGCTGGGACCGGAGGCCGTACGCGTCCAGGTCCGTCCGGGTGAAGCCGCGGCGCGCGGCGATGCGGTCCGCGCCGGTGTACTGGTCGGGGGAATCCACGGACCACGATGCGGGGCGCGGCGAGCCCAGGCCCCGGCCCTGCTTGGCGGTCAGCGGGGCGCGCGTCATCAGCTCCACGCCGCACGCGACGCCCACGTCCATGGCGCCGAGCGCGATCTGCCCGGCGGCGAGCTGCACCGCGCGCTGGGCGGTGCTGCACTGGGCGTCGATGGTGGTGGCGCCGGTGCGCTCCGGGAGTCCGGCGTGCAGCCAGGCGGTGCGGGCGATGTGCCCGTACTGCTCGCCGAGCGGCGTGACGCAGCCGCCGATCACTTCCTCCACCAGCGCGGGGTCGACGCCCACACGGTCGAGGACGCCGCGCTGCGCGGTGCCCAGCAGCTCCGCGGCGTGCACCGTGGACAGCCACCCGCCGCGCTTGCCGAACGGCGTGCGCGCCAGGTCCACGATCACCGGACGGGCCGGCGCGGGCGCCGTCACCGGAACGACTCCGCGAACCGGCGGATGCTCTCGGCGACGCGCTTCACCTCGGCGTCGGTCAGCCCGTGGCTCATGCCCAGCGTCATGCCCCGCTCGAAGACGGCGTCGGTCTCCGGCAGGCCCTCCGGCGGCTGCCGGTGCTCGACGCCGGACATCATCGGGTGCCGCAGCAGATTGCCGCTCCACACCGTGCGGGTGTCGATCCCGTCGCCCTCCAGCGCCTCCTGCAGGTCGCTTCGGGTGAACGGCGCGTCGGCGTTGACCATCACCGGGTAGCACAGCCAGGCGGTGTCCAGGCCGCTCTGCTCGACCGGGGTGGTGAAGAACTCCGGGAACTCCGCGTAGGCGGCGGTGTAGGCGGCCCAGGTCTCCTTGCGCCGCACGTAGTTCGCGGCGAGCTTGTTCAGCTGCACCACCCCGTACGCGGCACCCAGCTCGGAGGGCTCGAAGTTCCACGGGACGACGTCGAAGATGAAGTCGTTGTCGTAGTCGACGCCGTCGAGCTGTTCGCGGAACACCCGGCCCACGTGCTTGGTGCTGCCGTACAGATTCGGCTCGCTGCGGCGGCCCCAGCGCCGCAGCAGCAGCGCCTTGTCGCGCTCCTCCTCGCTGTCGACCATGACCATCCCGCCGTTGCCGGCGCAGGTGATGATGTGGGCCATCGAGAAGCTGGTGACGGAGATATCGGCGCGCGCGCCGGTGGGGCGCCCGTGCAGCGTGGGCCCCAGCGCGTCGCACGAGTCCTCGATGACCTTGAGCCCGTGCCGGTCGGCGATCTCCCGGACGGCGTCCCAGTCGGGGGCGTTGCCGGCGAGGTTGGGCAGCAGGATCGCGCGGGTCTTGTCGCTGATCATCGCCTCGATCTTCGCCGCGTCGGCGTTGAAGGTGTTCGGCTCGACGTCGACGAACACGGGGACCAGCCCGGCCCGGATGATCGGGGCGACGTCGGTGGAGAACGTCAGCGCCGAGGTGATGACCTCGCTGCCCTTCGGCAGGCCCAGCAGCTCGACGGCGAGGTAGAGCGCCGACGAGCCCGAGTTGCACATCGCGCCGTATGCCTTGCCGCTGAGCGCGGGCACGCGCTCCTCCATCTCGGCGACGTTCGGGCCGATGCGCAGGCCCTGGCTTCCGCTGCGCAGCACGTCGACGACGGCCTGGATCTCCTCCTCACCGTGGGTGGCGCGGGCGTAGGTGATGCGGTCTGTCATGGCTTGCTCCTGAGGATGGGTGAGGCGCGCTCAGTGGTCGGCGGAGAGGACGAGGGCGCTGTGCGGTACGGGGGAACCGCCGGTGACCAGGACGTTCGCGAGGTCCTTGGCCGGCTGGTTGACCGAAGTGCCGCGGATCAGCCGCACGGCCTCGGCGATCCCGTTGACGCCGTGGATGTATCCCTCGCCGAGCTGGCCTCCGTTGGTGTTGACCGGCAGCCTGCCGTCGAGCTCCAGGTTGCCGTCCGCGATGAAGTCCTTGGCCTCGCCTCGTCCGCAGAACCCGTACTCCTCCAGCTGAAGCAGCACCATGGGGGTGAACGCGTCGTAGAGGATCGCGGCGTCGATGTCGGCGGTGCCCAGCCCGGACTGCTCCCACAGCTGCTCCGCGACCAGCCGCACCTCGGGCATGTCGTCGATGTCATCGCGGTAGTAGCTGCTCATCGAGATCTGCTGGGGGCCCACGCCTTGCGCGGCGGCGGAGATCACCGCCGGGGGGTGCGGAAGGTCGCGGGCCCGCTCGGCGCTGACGATCACCAGCGCCTGGCCGCCGTCGGACTCCTGGCAGCAGTCGAGCAGCCGGATCGGGTCGGCGATCATGCGCGAGGCCTGGTGGTCCTCGATGGTGATGGGGCGCTCGTAGAACCACGCCGCCGGGTTGTTCGCCGCATGCTTGCGTGAGAGAACGGAGATCGCCCCGAAGTCGGCGCTGGTGGCCCCGTAGCGGTGCATGTAGAGCTGCGCGAGGAACGCCTCCTGCTGGGCCGGGGTGAGCAGCCCGTAGGGGTTGATCCAGTTGCGGTACTCCTGATCGGTGTTCTGGTTGTAGGCGAAGGCGGGCGGGCCGGCGCCGAAGCGGTGGCCCGAGCGCTCGTTCATAGCGCGGTAGACCACGACCACGTCGGCGACCCCGGAGGAGACGGCCAGCGCCGCCTGCTGCACCGGCGCGCACGCTCCGCCGCCGCCGTGCGGGATGCGGCTGAAGAACTTCAGTTGCGGGATGCCGAGCGAGCGGGCGACGGCGATCTCCGGGTTGTTCTCCATGGTGAACAGGGAGACGCCGTCGACCTCGTCGACGCCGATCTGCGCGTCGTCAAGCGCCGCGAGCACGCACTCACACGCCAGCTGCCACTCGCTGCGGCCGGAGTTCTTCGAGAATTCGGTGGCGCCGATGCCCGCGATCGCGGCGGCGCCGGACAGTCCGCTGCTCATCGCGCGGCTCCTTCCGGGGATACGGCCGAGTCGACCGGTGCGACGGTCACCTGCGCCGTGACGTGGACGCCGCGCGCGTTGCTGCCGTGCACCCGCACGGTCACCGCGTCGCCGTCGAGCCCGGTGACCTCGCCCGTGAAGGTCATCGTGTCACCGGGGAAGTTCGGCACCCCCAGGCGCAGAGAGGTTCTCGTGATTCGTGACGCGGGCCCGGACCAGTCGGTGATGTACCGGTCGAGCAGGCCGTTGGTGGTGTTGATCGACATGAAGATGTCGGGCGTGCCGCGGTCGCGCGCCTTGCCCGGGTCGTGGTGGACGTCCTCGAAGTCCTGCGAGGCGATGGCGGCGCCGACGATCAGCGTCCGGTCCAGCGGGATCTCCAGCGGCGGGAGGGCGTCGCCGATCGTGCAGCGGGGCATGCTCATCGCGGCTCACCGTCCCCGCGCCGGCGGAGCTGCGGCAGCACCTCGCCATGCGCGTGCTCCGCGAAGCCCACCTCCAGTTCCATCCCGAACTCGAGATCGGCGTGGTCGATGCCGGCGATGTCCGCCACCAGCCGGGTGCCCTCTTCCAGGTCCACGAGCCCGACGGCCAGCGGATAGTCGAAAGCGGGGTCCTTGGGATGGTGCAGCACCGTGTAGCTGTGCAGGGTGCATCGGCGCGCGGACTCGACCGTGTCCCACTTCATCGAGCGGCAGTGCGGGCAGGACGGCGACGGCGGATGCCGGAGCGTCTCGCACTCGGTGCAGCGCTGGATCTCCAAGCGGCCCTCGCGCGCCGCGGCGAAGAAGAACTCGTTGTCCTGTGTGATCGTCAGCCGCGGCACCCCGGTGTGCGGCGTGGCGTCCGGGCTTTGCTGCGCGTTCACGCGGCGCCCTCCTTGCGTGTCGGGTCGAATCGGAGGAGGCGGAAGCGTTCCTCGACGAGAAGCGCGTCGCCCTGATCCAGGTACCGCTTGAGGAGGGTGATGAAGCACCCGCGGCCCAGTGCGGTCTGTTTGATCGGCGAGATCGACTCGATGGTGAAGTGGCAGGTGACGTGGTCGCCTGGGCGCAGTTCCGCGTGATAGTCCTGCTCGACGTCGGTGGCGACCACGGACGTGAACCCGGCCGCGTCCAGCTCGGACAGCAGCTGCGAGTACGCGAAGTCCTCGGTGACGCCCTCGGCGCGGAGCCGGTGGATCTCCCGATGCCGGCGGTAGCCGGCCATCACCCACGTCGAGATCATCGCGGGCGGGCAGACCACGTCGGGTCGGCCTGTGGCCTTCGCGGCCGCGCGGTCGACGTAGACGGGGTTGAAGTCGTCGTGCGCCTCCGCCCAATTGCGGATCATCGCCTCGTTGACGGCGTAGCGCGCCACCCGCGGCGGCTCCGCCTCCCGGCCGACGTAGGCGGCGAATCGCTGCCCCGGGTCGTCCACGGCGGCACCGTCGGGTTGCGCCTTCAGGTTTTCCACATGCACCTCCGGCTCTCGGTGATCCCGTTCCATCAGAGTTGAGCAAGCGCTTGATCTAGAATGACCGACATCACTGTCAAACGCAATACCCGGCCCGCGCCGCGCTGGATCGGCGCCGGTGGCGGGGCTCTGCGGCGACGCGGACGCGCAGTCCCCGCGTGGGGCGGAGGCGCCCCCCGTGGGCCGGTGACGAAGGATGGTGACCGATCAGCGGCACGAACGGGAGGAACCATGGGGACCACTGGAGACCGGAGGGAGGCGATCCTGTCGGGCTCGGCGGAGCTGTTCGCAGCCAAGGGCGTCGCGGGCACCACCGTGCGCGACATCGGCGAGGCGGCCGGGGTGTTCTCCGGCAGCCTCTACCACTACTTCAAGTCCAAGGACGCGATCGTCGATGAGCTGATGCGCGGGTTCATGACCGACGTCCAGGCGCGGTTCGATCGCGTGGAGAAGGCCGCGGCCGATCCGGAGGGCGTCGTGCGCGGGCTGATCCGGGAGACGCTGGAGGTGATCGAGGCCTATCCGCACCAGACGGCGATCTACCAGCGGGACCGGGCGTACCTGCGCGATCACGGGCTGCTGGACCCGGTCGACGACGTGTCGAGGGGAATGCGCGGGTACTGGCTGACGGCGATCCGGCGTGGGGCGGAGCAGGGCGTGTTCCGTTCGGACATCCCGCCGGAGATCTTCTACCGGTCCGTCCGCGACACGCTGTGGTCCACCATGCACTGGCCGGACCGGCGGAACCATTCCACGGAGGAGTTCGCCGAGCTGATGGCGTCCCTGTTCCTCGGCGGCTTCCACTCCGGGCGGTGACCGCGGGCCGGCGCGTGTTCCGGCGGCCGGCCCCGCTCGGCGGCGCAGCTGGAGTGTGACCTGTTTCGCCCGCACGGGTCGTCTGTTACCTTGCTCATGTAGCAAACGCTTGGTCAACACCGGCACGGCCCGGACCGCGTGACCGCGGAAGGCGCCGGGACCCGATGAATCCCGCGGGCGGCGCGGTCTCCGCGGCTCCAGGGGCGTCCGGGTGAACGCCGGCGGCCTGTCCCGCACGAGGAAGGACTCCGCAATGAGATCGAACCGACGAGCGTTGGTGCGGCTGGGAGCGGTCGCGGCGGCCGCGGCGCTTCTGGCCACGGGATGCGCGAACTCCGGCGATTCTGCGGGCGGCGACTCATCGGCGACCGCGGTCGCGGACCTCCAGGACGGCATGGTCAACGTCGCCGAAGCCGAGGGGGAACCTGTCGAGGGCGGCGAGCTCAGCTTCGCCGCGTACTCCGAGCCCAAGGCGGTCGACCCGGCCAAGACCATCGCAGCGGTGACCACCGGTGGCCTCGAACTCGTGAACGTCTACGACTCGCTGATGCGCTATGACACGGAGTCGCAGTCGGTGGTGCCGCAGATGGCGGAAGGCCTCACGCACTCGGACGACTATCGGACGTGGACGATGACGTTGCGTGACGGCGTGGAGTTCTCCGACGGGACCCCGCTCGACGCGGCGGCCGTGAAGGCGAGTCAGGAGCGCTATGCGCAGGCCAAAGGGCCGGAAGCCGGACTGTGGACGGCGAACGTCGCGGGCATCTCCACCCCGGATGAGCGCACGGTCGTCTACGAGCTCGACAAGACGTGGCCGGAGTTCGACGTGATGCTCACCTCCGGGCCCGGAATGATCGTCGCACCGTCGGCGGGACCTCCGGGCGAGGGTTTCACGCCCATCGGCGCCGGCCCGTTCACCCTCGGGGAATGGCGCCAGGGCGAGTCGATGACGCTCAAGGCCAACCCGGACTATTGGGGCGGCAAGCCGCATCTCGACGCGGTGAAGGTGGTGTACATGCCCACGATGGAGGTGTCCAAGGAGACGTTCTTCAACGACGGTGTCGACATGACGTTCGTCCGCGAGCCCGATGACGTCACCGAGTTGCTGGGCAAGAACCTGCCGGGCTACGTCAACATGACGTCCGCCGCGAACACCTACATCATCAACGCGGCTCCGGGCCGTCCGGGATCGGACCCGCGCGTACGCAAGGCGATTCAGCTTGCGACCGACCCGTCCGTGCTGGCGCAGCGCGCGTATGGCGACCCGGAGTACGGCGAGAGCGAGTTGTTCCCGGAATACTCGCGCTGGCACACCGACGCCGCAGGACCGGAGTTCGATCCGGAGCGGGCGAAGAAGCTCGTCGCCGAAGCGAAGGCCGACGGGGTCGGCACCACGCTCGTCTCGATCAACTCGCCCGAGCAGGCGCGCCAGCAGCAGGCGCTGGCGTTGGAGGCGCAGCTCGAAGCAGTCGGGTTCGACGTCGACACCAAGATCATGCCCACCATCGGCGACCAGATCCGGGTCATCGGCTCCGAACGGAACTACGACTTGGGCGCCTGGGGGCTGTCGTACCGCGAGTCGGACCCGTTCGCCAAGATGTTCGACACCATGCACAGCGGAGGCAAACAGCTCTACGGGATGTCCACCAGCCCGGAGATGGACGTTTTGGTGGACCAGTTCCAGACTGCCACGGACAAGGATGCGAAGCTGCAGGCGATGGCGCAGATCCAGCAGCAGGTGAACGAGGACGTGCCGTTCATCAACATCGGCTATTTCGCCGAGTACACCGCCTGGCATGACAACGTGCATGGTGTGGAGGGCAGCTCGAACTCCATGATCCTGCTCGGCGACGCGTGGAAGGCGTGACGCCGGGGCGCCCGGGCGTGGCGCGGGCACCGGAGACGCTCCCCGTGATCCACGGGGAGGACGTGCACGGAAGGCGGATGCCCGTGTTCGCCGACCGGGACCGCTCGCTGGTGGACATGCTGGAACGCTCACGCGCGCACGGCGATCGCGTCTACCTGGTCTGCGACGGACGGCGGGTCACCTTCGCCGAGCACTACCGGATGGTCGCCGCGCTGGCCGGGGAGCTCCGCGACCGGTACGGGGTGGGGCCGGGGGACCGGGTGGGGATCCTGGCCGCCAACAGCATCGAGTGGATCGTGACCTTCTGGGCGACGGCATCTCTGGGCGGGATCGCCGTTGCAATGAACTCGCACTGGGCGGTGGGCGAGATCGCCTACTCATGCGGGCATGTCCGGCCGTCGGTGATCGTCGCCGACGAGCGCCGCCGCGAGCGCCTCGCGAAGGCCGCGGCGGAGTGGCCGGCGGCACGGGTGCCGATGCTGGCCATCGAGTCCGACCTCGTCGACATCGGCGCGGCGCCCGGCGCCGCCGAGTCGCCCGGAGTACGTCTGGCGGAGGACGACCCGGCCGTGATCATCTACACCTCGGGCACGACCGGGAAGCCCAAGGGCGTCGTGCATTCGCATCGGAACCTCATCGCCGCCCGCGACTTCTACCGCTACAACGACGCGGCCGCGGCCGCAGCGGGTGCGCCGCAGTCCGAACGCCGCTACCTGATGACCAGTCCGCTGTTCCACATCGCCGCGCTGCACAACGTGGCGGTGCCCCGTCTCGACAACGGGGAGACAGCGGTGATCGCCACGGGGCGTTTCAGCGTGGACCGCGTGCTGGAGCTCATCGAGCGCGAAGACGTCACGCACTGGACCGGCGTACCCACGATGGCGCACCGGCTGCTCGAGGAAGGCAACGCCGCGGGCCGCGACCTGTCGTCACTGCGTTCGTTCTCGCTCGGCGCGGCGCCGACTCCGCCCGCGATGCGTGCCGCCCTGCGTGAGTTGCTGCCGCAGGCCACCTCTTCTATGGTCGCGACCTACGGGCAGACGGAGTGCGCCACCGCCGCGACGATCGCCACGCCGGCGCAGTTGGCGGCGAACCCGCGCTCGGTCGGCCGCGCCGCGGTGAACACGCAGATCCGCGTCTGCGACGACGACGGCGTGACGGTGCCGGACGGCGTCGAGGGCGAGGTGTGCGTGCGCGGCGCGGTGGTGATGCTCGGCTACTGGGACGACCCCGAGGCCACGGCGCGGACCATCGATGGCGACGGGTGGCTGCACACCGGGGACATCGGCGTGCTCCGGGACGGCGAGCTGGAGATCAACTCGCGCCGCAGCGACCTGATCATCCGCGGCGGCGAGAACATCTACCCCGTGGAGGTGGAGGACGCCCTGGACACCCACCCGGGCGTGGCCGAGTCGATCGTGTTCGGCAGCCCCAGCGCGGAGTACGGGCAGGAGGTGGCGGTCGTGGTCGTGCTGCGGGACGGCGCCGAGGCCGACCACGATGCGTTGCGGACCCACCTGGCGGGCCTCGTCGCCGGATACAAGATCCCGTCGTCCTGGACGGTGAGCACCGAGCCGCTGCCGCGCAACGCGACGGGCAAGGTCGTACGCAGCGCATTCACCTGACCGGGTCCCCGGTGTCCGGCCGCCGATCCGTATACACAGAGCTATTGGGAACAGGAAGGACGCCGCAGTGGGCCACCGCGACGACTGGGCGCCGCTGCTCGCCTCGCTGGAACGGCGGCGCGCCGCCGCCCGCGCGATGGGCGGCGACGAGAAGCTGCGCCGGCACCGCGCGGCGGGGCGGGTGGACGCGCGCGAGCGCATCGCCCGGCTGCTCGACTCCGGCACGTTCACCGAGGTCGGTCTGCTCGCCGGCCGCTCGGAGACGCCCGCCGACGCGTTCGTCGCCGGTTCGGGGACCATCGACGGCCGCCCGGTCTTCGTGGGCGCCGAGGATTTCTCGGTGGCGGGCGGGTCCATCGGCGTCGCCGCGGCCACCAAGCGGGCGCGGGTCGCCGGGCTCGCCCGGCAGGAGGGCGCACCGCTGGTGCTCATGCTCGAAGGGGCGGGCCACCGCGCCGCCAACAGCCTCGAACCGCAGCGCCCTGCCCCCAACGACCTGCAGGTGCTCGCCGAGATGGCGGGCGAGGTCCCGGTGATCTCTGTCGTCACGGGCCCGTCGGCGGGGCACGGCGCGCTGGCCGCGCCGTTGTCCGACTTCGTTGTCATGGTCGACGGCCTCGCGTCCCTGTTCACGGCCGGGCCACCGCTGGTGCGGGCCGCTACCGGCGAGCAGGTGACCAAGGAGGAACTGGGCGGGCCGCGCGTGCACGCGGCGGTCAGCGGCGTCGCCCACAACGTGGCCACGGACGTCGACGCGGCGCTGGCGCTGGTGCGCCGGTACCTGTCCTATCTCCCCTCACGCGCGGGCCAGGCGCCGCCGTTCACCCGCACCGGCGACGGGGATCGCACGGTGGACGCGCTGCTGGACATCATCCCGCCCGACCCGCGGCGGCCGTACGACATGCTCGACGTGCTCGAGGAGATCGTCGACGAGGGCACGCTGCTGCCGATACAGCCGGAGTACGGCCCGTCCATGATCACCGCGCTGGCCCGGATCGGCGGGCGCTCTGTCGCCGTCGTCGCGAATCAGCCCGCGGTGCTGGCCGGCGCGATCGACGTCGCCGCCGCGGACAAGGCCGCGCGGTTCGTCGCGACGACGGCCGGTTTCGGCCTGCCGTTGGTGCAGCTCGCCGACAACCCGGGCGTGCTCTCGGGCAGCGCGTCCGAGCGGGCGGGGATCCTGCGCGAGGCGGCCCGGATGTTCGTCGCGCAGCACCGGGCGGCGGTGCCCAAGCTGCACGTGACCATCCGCAAGGCGTTCGGTTTCGGCAGCTCGGTGATGGGGCAGAACGCCTTCGGCGGGCAGACGGTGTCGCTCGCCTTCCCCGGCGCGATGCTGGGCGGCATCCCGGCCGCGGTGGGCGGGGAAACCTCGGGCGCCGATGACGACACCCGCCGCGCGTTGGTCGAGCACGAGGCGTCCGGGCCGTGGCAGTTGGCGCAGACCGCCACCTACGACGACGTCATCGACCCGCGGGAACTGCGGAACCGGCTGCTCGCCGCGCTGCGCGCGTGCCGGCACGGCGTCGCCATCGCGTGACCGGCCCTACCGCGTGATCATCGACGCCATCATCTGCTCGAAGCCCTCGGGGTAGAGCGCGGCGGGCGGCTGCCCGGCCCCGGCGGGGGCGTGGAAGACGCTGCGCGCGTGGCTGAACTCCACGAACCCCTCGCGTCCGTGGTAGTGGCCCATGCCGGAGTCGCCGACCCCGCCGAACGGCGCGTCCTCGAGTCCGGGGTGCAGCATCAGGTCGTTGACGGTCACGCCGCCGGACGTGCTGCCGTCGAGCACCGCCTGCAGCTCGTCGTCGTCCGTGCCCAGCCAGTACAGGGCCAACGGTGCGGGCCGCTCGCCCAGCGCTGCGAGCACGCCGTCCACGGCGTCGTAGCCGAGGACCACCACCGCCGGGCCGAACAGCTCCTCGCGCAGCACGGCCGCGTCCTCGGGCGGGTCCACCACCACATGCAGGGGCGTCCGCCGGCCGTCTTGCTGCTCGTCGGGCACGGTCTCGACGCGGGCACCGCGGGCGCGTGCGTCGTCGACGAGGCCGGCCACGCGCCGGGCGTGCCGCTCGTCGACGATGCTGATCGCCCCCGGATTGTCCTGCACGGTGGGCACGAGCTGCGCGTAGGCGCCGGTGAGCGCGGTGACGAACGCGTCGACCGATTCGCGCGGAACGTACACCAGGTCCGGGCTCACGCACAGCTGTCCGCCGTTGCTGGACTTGGCGCCCGCCACCTTTCCTGCGGCCGCTGCGAGGTCCGCGCTGCGCGAGACGAGCGTCGGCGACTTGCCGCCCAGTTCCAGCGTCACCGGCACCAGGTTCTCGGCGGCGTTGCGCATCACCGCCCGGCCCACCGGCGTGCTGCCGGTGAACACGAGGTGGCCGAACGGGCGCGCCGTGAACTGCTCCGCCACCTCCGGGCCGCCGGTGACCACGGCGACGTCGAGCGGGTCGATGCGCTCGGCGAAGAGCCGGGCGACGGTCTCCGCGGTCCGCGGCACCACTTCGGAGGGCTTGAGCACGGCGCGGTTCCCCGCGGCGAGCGCCGAGGCGAGGGGGCTGAGCAGGGTGAACACCGGCGCGTTCCACGTGCCCAGGATGCCGACGGTGCCCTTGGGGGTGTAGCGGATCTCGGCGGTGGCGCCGTACTGGTCGTACGGCGCGTACGCCTGGCGCGGCTCCGGCGCCATCCACTCCTCCAGGCGGTCGCGCGAGGACTTCAGCGAGCCCAGCGAGCCCAGGATGTCGTTCATGATCGAGTAGCCGCGATGGCGGCCGCCGAAGTCCGCGTCGATGGCGGAGACGATCGCGTCGTACTCGTCCACCAGCAGGTCGATCACCGCCTGGATGCGGGCGCGGCGTGCGGCCGCGGACGGCATCCCCTCGGCCAGGCGCGCGGCGCGCTGGCGGGCGAGGATGTCGTCGAGCGCGGCAAGGGTGTCCGCGGTGGAACCGGACTCTGCGACGGTGGTCATGCGCGCGTGCTCCTCATCCTGGGGTGCGAGTGATGGCCTCGACGCTAGATCCGCTGTGACCCGGGCAACATTCGTGTCCTGCCCAGTGGACACTCGGGGCGGCTCCGCACGGATTCGCCGGTAGACCAAGGGAAGCCGGCGTGACCGGCCGGATCATGCGGAGCGCGGACCGGCGGGCACGGCGTAGACCATCGGACGACGAGGAGAGACCGGATGCGTACCAGGGGAGCCGTCATCACGCAGGCGCCGGGCAAGTTCGAGGTGGTGGACCTGGAGCTGGACGAGCCGCGCCGCGACGAGATCATGGTGCGCATGGCCGCCTCGGGCCTGTGCCACTCGGACGCGCACATCGCGGCAGGCGACCACGCGGTGCACAACTACCCGATCTGCGGCGGCCACGAGGGCGCGGGCGTCGTGGAGCGAGTGGGCCCGGGAACGGAGGGCTTCACGGTGGGCGATCACGTGGTGTTCTCGTTCCTCGCGGCGTGCGGCAAGTGCCGGTGGTGCGCGTCGGGCATGCAGAACCTGTGCGACCGGGGTGCCGCGATCATGACCGGCGGGCGGCCGGACGATCCCGACAGCCACCGCATGCTCCTCGACGGCGCCCCGGTGGGGCAGACGTGCGGGCTGGCGACCTTCAGCGAATACACCACGGTGCACGTGGACAACGCGATCAAGGTGCAGGACAAGTCGCTGCCGCTGGACCGGCTGTGCCTGCTCAGCTGCGGCGTGGGCACCGGCTGGGGCGCGGCCGTCAACTCGGCGCGCGTCTACCCGGGGCAGACGGTGATCGTCATGGGCACCGGCGGCGTGGGCATCAACGCCGTCCAGGGCGCGGCGCACGCGGGCGCGTCGCGGATCATCGCGGTCGACCCGGTGGCCTTCAAGCGCGAGAGCGCGCTGCGCCTGGGCGCCACCCACGCCGTGGCCGACGTCGAGGAGGCCGCCGAGCTGGCCCGCACCTTCACCAACGGGCAGGGCGCCGATGCCGCGATCGTCACCGTCGGCAACACCACCGGCGAGCACATCGCGGCCGCCTTCTCCTCGATCCGCAAGGCCGGCGTGTGCGTCGTGACGGGCCTGGGGAAGATGTCCGACGTGGGGCTGCCCATCAGTCCCCTGGAGCTGACGCTGTATCAGAAGTCGCTGGTGGGATCCCTGTTCGGCGCGTCCAACCCCACCGTCGACATCCCCTGGATGATCGACATGTACACCGCCGGGAAGCTGGAACTGGACTCGCTGGTCACCAACACCTACACGCTCGACGAGGTGGCGAAGGGGTTCGAGGACATGGAGGCGGGGGTGAACCTGCGCGGCGTGATCGTGTTCGACTGAGCTTTCGCCGCGGGTGGCGCGTCACCGGCCGCCCGGCTTTGGTGGACATTTGGCTGGGGATCGGCGGATTTTCGACCAGATGTCCACCAAAGCGCACCAGTGACGGGACCGCCTCACAGCCAGTGCGCCAGCCCCACAGCGAACAGTGCGAGGGTGAGCAGGCTTATCGTGCCGCGCAGCGCGGCGGCGGATCGGCCGCCGCGGGCCACGTGGCCGTCGAGCGCCCCGCCGCTCTCCTCCGCCCGGCGGCGCAGGCGGGTCATGTTCCGTGCCTGCACGATCCCGGCCGCCAACCCGACGACGAGCGCCGCGGCGATCGTGGCGAGCGCGGTGCTCATCCCCGTCCACGGCGCGGTGCCCAGCAGCACCGCGCCGACGATGAGTCCCACCAGCAGGTCGACCGTCGCGAAGACCCCGAAGGCCCGCCCGAACGCGCGGAAGAACGCCACCCGTGCCATCGGATCCAGAGTGGCGGAGCTGATGCGGGCGACGAACACCACCGTCACCATCCCGCCGATCCACAGGCAGGCCGCGAGGATGAGGATGCCGAACAGGGTGCTTTCCGCGCCGGTGGACAGGCTGGTCATCGGGTTCCGTTTCGCCGAGGGTGTGCATCCGGTCTACCACCGGCCCCGGCGCATGAGGAGCCTGGGCGGCCGCCGGTTCTGTTAGCGTCGGCGCCATGAGCGGGACAACGAGCAGGAGAGGTGTCCGGGCGGCCGCCGCGGTGGTCTCAGTCGCGGCGATTCTCGGAGCGTCGGCGTGCTCCTCATCCGGCGACGGCCAGGACGACGCCGCGAGTACTGCGCCGCCGGGCGCCGCCCCGGCCGAAACCGCGGAGCCGGGTGCGGCGCAGCCGGTGCCGCAGCAGACCGGGAAAACCGCACCGGCGCAGTCCGGGATGGGTGCCACCGTGAAATCCGTGGTGCTGAACGGTGCCCCGCAGGACACCGGCTTCCCCGACGTGCGCTGCGACCACGAGCACGACGAGGGCTTCCCGCAGATCGAACTCGAGGCGCAGGATCGCGCGGCGAACAGGGAACTGCAGGTGGAGATCGTGCTCTCCGATCCGCCCAGGCTCGACGACTTCGAGCTGGAGCAGGGGCGCGACGAGTGGCAGGCCACCGACGCCGACAGGACGGGCGCGGAGATCACCGTCGACGGTGCGAACTACCGCGTGTCCTCCGCGGTGACGCAGGACGACACCGAGGCGGCGGGCCGCATGGAGGTGGAGTTCACCTGCCCGTAGACCCGTCCCGGCGTGGCGGGCGCGCAGAGCATCACCGCGCGGGTGGGCCGATGCGGAGCATGCGGCCCACGGTCCCCTGCCAGTACACGCCGGGCCCGTCGCCGTCGCCGGTGTTCGGTGCGACCGTTCCGGTGAGTTCCATCGGCTCGTCCAGCGGGGCGTTTCCGACGAACGAGCGCACCACCTCCGCGCCGGTGTCGGCGTCGATCGCCGTGTAGTACACCGGCCCGACCTTCTGGGGCAGCCCCGCCGCCAGCAGGTCCTGGACGCCGCGTTCCGCTTCGGCCGCACCGGGGAGCTCGGCCGACTGCGCCGGCAGCGCGGGCAGGTCGCCGTAGGACAGGCCGTGGATCAGCCTGTCGCCGGTGGTCGCCTTCGGCAGGGTCGCGGTCCGGGTGTTCGACGTCCACTGCCGGGTGCAGCCGCTGCCGTCGGTGACGATCGAGGTCATGCCGCCCCGGTATGGCGCCTGAGCCGGCACCGCCGGGCCGTCGACCGCCATCGGGAAGTACTGGAATCCGTACGTGTTCGCGATGATGAGCGACCATTCGCCGCCGCCGGGCGACTCGAGCGCGATGGGCGAGTTCTCGGACTGGGCCGGCCCCGCGATCAGCCGGCCGTCGGGCGCGGCGGTCTCCGGGTGCAGCGTGGTCGCGAACGCGGGCATCTCGCAGCGCACCTCCCCGCTGGCGCGGTCGAGGACGAACAGCGTCGACTGGTCGGCGGCGTCGAGGTAGGCGACGTAGTCGTCCTGATTCGGCCCGAAATACGTGGGCGTGGAGCCCGACCCGTGGCTGAGCATCCCCGGGTGCCGCGCCGCGCCGGGGTCGTAGGCCCGCCGCCATCGGATGCGCGGCTGACTGTCCTCGCCCTGGTCCACCTCGTAGAGGGCGCGGGTGGTCATCACCGAGGCGCCGCCGGGTCGCACGGTGATGCCGTTGGAGACGCGTTCACCCGCCGGCTGCCCCGCGTCGGCGGGCAGGTCGAGGGTCCGCGCCGACGCGGGCTCGCCGGGGACCACCGTGCCGACCACCGCGTTTACGGTGACGAACCAGATGCGGCCGTCGACGCCGGGGGCGAGACCCGTGACGTAGTCGCCGTCGCGGATGAGCGGGTCCAGGTCGGCGAGCACCTCGTCGGTGAGGGTCCACGCGCCGGCGGCGTCGCGGCTGTGCCCGACGGCGTGGAGGACTCCGTCGCCGTCCGCGATGACGACGCGGTCCTGGTCGTCCAGGTACCCGTACACGCCGCCGAGCAGCGCCCCCTTCGGCAGCTGCATGCGCGCGAGGGGAGCCGCGGTGGCCGGGTCGAGCAGCACGACCATGGGCGGCGTGGTCTCGAGCGGGTCGGTGCCGACGTAGGCGGTGCACAGGGCCACGGGCATGCCGTCGCCGCCGACGAACACCGACGAGCACGTGCCGCCAGGGATCGACGCGTGCACGCCGGTCTGCGTGCCGGGGCCCTGGCCGGGGATGGTGTCGGTGGAGTAGATGTCGCCGTGCACGGTGGCGGTGCCGAGGGGGCCGAGGCCCGGCGTCCCCGGCACTGCGCCCGACGGTGCGGCGAGCGCCGTCGCCGCCGCCAGCACGGCCGTCACGGTGACCGCTCCGCGGCCGGCGGCCCTGATGCGTCGTCTCATGCGTGGCTCCTACCGCTGGAGGGTCGGCGGCGTGCCCGGGCACGATGGACATGGCGACACCCAGCGGCTGTCGATGCAACTCGTAACGGCAATGTCCGTGACAAAATGTAGCGACGAAGCCGCATAAGTGCAATAGATCACAGCAAAATCAAGAGGGGGCGCTGCCGCCGATGCCCACTGAACCAACGCCCGCTGAACAGCCCGCCGAACCGATGCCCGCCGAACCGGCGCGGTCGCGGCCGTCCCCGTCGGCGTCTCCGGCGGAGCCGCCGCTGACCGGCGCGTCGTGGCGCACCGACCTGTTCGATATCCCCGAGTACCTGCGGATGATCGGGATGGTCGAGGTTGCCGACGGCAACCGGCCGGAGCCGTCCGTCGAGCTTCTCTCCGCGCTGCACGAGGCGCACGTGCGGGCGCTGCCGTTCGCCAACGTCGACGCGCTGATGGGCACGCACCCGGGCGTCGCCCCCGATGCGGTGCAGGACCAGCTGGTGCGGCGCGGCCGCGGCGGATACTGCTTCGAGCACGCGCAGATCTTCGCCGCAGCGGCCGAGCACCTGGGCTTTCCGGTGCGCCGCGCGCTGGGGCGGGTGCACTCGCCGACCAACACGCGCACGCACATGACGGTGCTCGCCGAGGCCGGCGGGCGGAGGTGGATGTGTGACCCGGGCTTCGGATACAGCCTCCTCCGCCCGCTGGCGCTGGAGGACGGGGCGACCCAGGACCTGGGCGGGCGGACGGCGCGCCTCGCGCTGCTCGACGACGACGGCGCCCCGGTGTGGGAGTTGAGCCGCGACGGCGCCGTGGAGCACCGCACGGATGAACTGCCGGTGAAGCCGGCGGACGTGCGCGCCGGGCACTTCGTCACCTCACGTGAGCCGCACTCGCCGTTCGTCAACCACCTGATGGTGATGCGTCACATGCCCTACGGGCACGTGACGATCACCGAGGGGGCGCGCACCGTGCGCACGGCCGGCCGGCCCACCGAGCACGCGCAGATCTCCGTCGACCAGGCGGTGGACGGCGTGCGTGAGCTCGGCGTGCGATTGGGCGAGGAGGACCGGGAGCGGCTCGCAGCCAGGCTCGACGCGCTGCGGCGGGGCGGAGCAGCCTAGGTACTGCGGGCTGGTCGGCCGGGCCGCGTCGTCGTCATGCCGGGCCGCCGTCGATCCGGCGTCACTTCTTGATCCAGGTGTTGCCCAGCAGCATGATGCCGTCGTTGCTCGGCGTGGCGCCGTAGACGTCGGGGTTCCAGGCGACGAAGTTCGCGCCCCAGCCCAGGTTCACATAGGGCACGTCCTCGTGGATCTTCTGCTCGATCGCCTTCAGCGCCGCCTTCTCGGCGTCCTCGGTGGTGGCGTGCTGCGCGGTGTCGAGCAGCTTGTCCATCTCGGGGCTGTCGTAGCCGAGGATGTTGTTCGACGAGTTGCTCCGCAGTGAGGCGGACAGGCGCATGTAGGGCACGGCATCGGAGATGCTGTAGCTGCCGTGTCCCAGGTCGAAGTCGTGATCGACGTAGAGGCGCTTGACCATGTCGGTGACCGTGGCGGCGTATTCGACGTCCACGTCGATGCCGACCGCGCCGAGTAGGGCCTGCGTGGCGGTGGCGGTCGCCTGCGAGGTCGGGTCGTTCACACTCACATAGCTGAGTTTCCCGTCGAACCCGTTCGCCTTGGCGGCGTCGACGAGCTGCTTGGCCTGCGCGGTGTCCTGCTCGAACGCGGGGACGTCGTTGTGCCACTTGGACCACTCGGCGAAGATCTTGGTCGTCGGGTGCCCGTCGCCCTTCAATGCGCGCTGGTTGATCACCTCGGGATCCATGGCCAGGGCGATCGCCTTGCGGAGGTTCGGGTCCGCTCCGGGGTGGCCCTCACGGTTGTTGATCTGCAGCACATCGTTGACGTTGAGGGGCTCGTAGAACCCGGGGTACTCGCCCTTGGCGTCGGCGACCCACTCGGCGGAGCGCAGGAAGGTCATCTGGACGCCGCCGGAGCTCAGCGCCTCGATGCGGGGCTGGCCGCCGGCGATGTTGACGAACTTGAGGCTGTCCAGATACGGCTTCCCGTCCCAGTAGTCCGCGCGCGGGGCGAGCTCGAGCGACTCGGCCGGCGCGAAGTTGGCGACGGTGTAGGGGCCGGCGCCGATGGGCTTGAAGTTGTTCGGGTCCGCGTAGGCGGCCGGCGCGAGGATCATGCCGTGACCGAAGGTGAGAAGCGCGGGGAACTCCGACCACGGCGCGTTGAGGGTGACCGTGACGGTCTGCGGGTCGGTGGCCTCGATGCTCTTGACGCCGGCCTTGAACTGCTGGCTGTTGGCGCCGCGGTTCTCGTTGAAGCGGTTCATGCTGTCGACGACGGCCTGGGCGTCCAGGGGCGTGCCGTCGGAGAAGGTGACGCCCTCGCGCAGGCCGATGGTCCAGGCGAGGTGGTCGTCGCTTTCGGTGAGCGACTCGGCGAGCTGGGGGACGTACTCCTGCTTGTCGGCGTCGAAGCGCACGAGAAGGCCGTAGATGTTGGCCATCTCGGTGCCGCCGGTCGAGCCGGCGGGCTGGGTCTTGGTGGGGTCGAGGCTCGACGGCATCGAATAGCCGGCGAAACTCAGGGTGCCGCCGCTGACGGGCTCACCGGCCTCCGGCTGGTCGCCGATGATGCCGGCCTGCGTGACCTCCGCCGCGCCGCTCTCGCCGGAACCGGATCCGCTGCCGGCGCTGACGCAGCCTGCCAGCAGCGTGGAGCTCGCGAGCATCGCCGCTGCGGCCACCCCGATCCTTCTGTTCCGTGTCATGGGTTCCCTTCCATCGAGACGTCATCTGCCCGAACTGCCTGCGGCGCTGCGCAGAACAGTCGTGTGCCATCGCCGTCGCCGGGTGGCGTCCGAAGCCCGATTCTGTGGCACATCGCACAGCGACGTGCACGTGATCCCACAGGGCGGGAATGGGATTCGCTTCCGGTGATGTGTGTCTACCGTCATCGGCATGACGAATAGTGGCCGGATGCACCGTGATCGGCACGCCCCTTCCGCTGACGGGTTCAGTGGAGTGATCGCCGAGGATCTGCCCAGCGCCGTTCCGTCGTGGCCGGCTCGGCCCGGGCCCATCGGAGGTCCGGGCGGCACCGCGCCCGATGTGATCGTCATGATCGTCGACGACATGGGCTATTCGGACATCGGTCCATTCGGCTCCGAGATTCCCACCCCGAACCTGGATGCGGTCGCGGCTGAAGGTGCCACGCTGACGGACTTCCACGTGACGCCCACCTGTTCGCCCACCCGCGCCTCGCTGCTCACCGGCTGCAACTCGCATGCAGTGGGGATGGGCGCGGTCGCGAACGTCGATGACGGCTTCCCCGGCTATGCGGCCGAACTCCCGGAGAACCAGCCCACGATGGCTGAGACGTTCCGCGCGGCCGGCTACGCCACGATGGCGATCGGGAAGTGGCACCTGTGCCGCGAGCAGGACATGCATGCCGCCGGAGACCGCCATTCATGGCCGGTTCAGCGTGGGTTCGACCAGTACTACGGATTCCTCGAGGCGCAGGCCAATCTGCACAACCCGGCACAACTCTACGAGGGCAACAACCCGGTGCACACCACCGAGTACCCCGAGGGCTATTACCTGACCGACGATCTGACCGATCGGGCCGTCACGATGATCGCCGAATCGGCCGCGGCAGAGCCGTCGAAGCCCCTGATGATGTACTTCGCCCACGCTGCCGTGCACTCGCCGATGCACATCAAGCCCGGTGCGGCAGAAAAGCATCGCGGCCGTTACGACGCGGGCTGGGAGTCGATCCGTTCCGAGCGGCGTCGACGCCAGGACGAATTGGGCGTGATCCCGGCTGAGGTCGGTACCGCCCCGCTCGACGACGCCCTCGGTCCGGACGTCCCGGGATGGGACGCACTGGCCGAGGACGGCCGAAGCCTGGCGGCCCGGCATATGGAGAATTACGCCGCGATGATCGAAACGATCGACGAGTCCGTCGGCCGGATCCGCGACATTCAGCGCAAACTGGGGCGACTGGACAACACGATCTTCGTGTTCCTGTCCGACAACGGCGCGTCCGGCGGGGGCGGCGGTGATGTCGGCATCATGAATCACCTGTCGAATCTGAATCGCGCGCACGTGCCGACGCCGGACGAGCGTGTGGCCGAGGAGATCGGCTGGATCGACGAGCTCGGGGGCCCCTCCACGTGGCCGCTGTACGCGACAGGGTGGGCCACCGCCTCGAACACGCCGTTCCGGCGTCACAAGTTCAGCACTTACCGGGGCGGGCACCAGGTGTCCTTCCTGATCTCCTGGCCGACCGGGCTCGGCCGGCTGGGCGTACGTCACCAGTACGCACACGTGACAGACCTGCTGCCGACCGTGGCCGAACTGGCGGGCGTGGCTGTGCCGGCCACCCGGAACGGCCGCGATGCGCGAACACTCGACGGGTCCTCGATGGTCGAGGCCTTGCGCAACCCCGACGCGCCGAGTGCGCACGGCGACCAGTACTACGAATGTCTCGGCGAGCGCGCCTTCTATGCCCCGAGCCTCGACGGGCACCCCGCCTGGGAGGCGGTGGCCGATCATACGGCGGCCACCGCATTCGCCGAGGACCATTGGGCGTTGTACTCGGTCGACCGCGACCCGGTCCAACTCGACGACGTCGCTGCCGAGCATCCCGGAACGGTCGCGGAGCTCGCGGCACGGTTCGACGCCGCAGCCGTCGCCAACAGCGTCTATCCGATGTCCAACGGCAGCCCGCTGCACTTCATGCAGCGCGATCCGGCGGAGGAGCGTTTCGCCACCGAGACGGTCCTGTTTCCGGAGACGCCGCCGCTTGAACGGTTCCGGGCGAACCAGCTGATCGACGGCCGCTCGTTCACTATCGATGTGGATCTGGGACCGGACGGCTACCGCCCGGGTGACGAAGGTGTACTCGTCGCGCACGGGGGGCAGGAGTCCGGATATGTGCTCTACATTTCAGGCGGCGAGCTCATCGTGGAGCAGAACGCGTGGGGGCGGACCATCGTGTCCGATCCGGCGCCGGTTCCCCAGGGGGCACGCAGACTCCGACTGAACGTCGAAGCGCCCGGAAAGCACCGCTGGATCGCGTCGTTGGAAGCCGACGGTAGGTCACTGCGTACCGGGGTCGACATGCTGCAGCTGTCCTGGCTCGTGCCGTTCAGCGGGTTGGCAGCGGGAACCATGTCCCGCTCGCCGGTCTCCCGGCGACTGCATGACGACCACGGGATGTTCCCGTACTCGGGCACGTGGGAGTCCATCACCATCCGGCCCGGAGAGCATGCCCCTGATGCCCCGGCCGTGATGCTGGACGCGATCCGCCGCATGGGTGCGCCCACGCAGTAGGCGCGCACCATCCGCCCGGAATCTGGCGTCGCGCACGGACCGGCCGGCTCGGTCCATGGTGGTGCCCACTCGGCGCTATCGGGCCAGCGCGTTCAGGTAGAACTCCACGCACTCGACGGACAGGTCGGCGGCGGAATAGTGCTCGGAGGGCGTGAACCACCGGCCGGTCAGCCAGATGCCGTCCTTGATCAGCTCGTACGCAGCGGCCGGGTTGATCGACGGCCGGTACGCACCCTCGGCGACTCCGCGTTCTATGGAAGCGACCCACAGCCTGTGGTTTGCCGCCGCCAGCGACCGGATCTCCGCGTGGCCGGCCAGCCGGCGGATGGCGCCTTCCTCGTTGCGGCAGATCTGCGGCGAGTGCGGATCGCGCTGCACCAGGATGAGCGACCTGCGGATAAGCTCGCCCAGTTCCTGTGCGGGCGGCAGCGACAGGTTCAGGACGTGTCGGAACTCCGCATGCACCGCGCGCAGGTGGCCCAGGACGATCTCCTGGAGCAGCGCATCCTTGGAGTCGACGTACTTGTAGAGGCTCCCCGGCAGGATGCCGATGCTCGTCGCGATCATCCGCATCGACGTGCCCGCCAGGCCGTGCACAGCGAACAATTCAGTGGCGGCCCGCAGCATCAGCTGCCGCTTCCGCTCGGCCTTCGTCGCGGTTTCCGTTGGCACGACCCCTCCGTCGCATTCCGTGCAGGCTGCACCATACACCGCGCCCGCGGCCGTCCGCCCTCTTGCCGGGCCCGCTCGGCCACGGCCCACGGTCCATCCTGAATTCCAGGGCATGAGCAAATGCTCATTTCCTACTTGGCGGGAGAGTGTCCAGTGCCGTGTTGGACTTTGAGTACGGCGAATAACCCGTCCAAAAACCATGTTTCAGTGGTTTCCTCGCATGATCGCGTACGCAAGGATGGACTTGACGTGGCGACTATCACCCTCATAATAGGAACCAAGCGAATGCTTGGTTTCAGGCGGAGGCATCCGCTCGTCGATGTCGACCGGAACGCTCAACGCGAGCCGCACTGTGAGGTGGAACAAGATGGAAGAAACCGGCCGGGCCCCCGGGAGCCACGAGTCGTCGCCCGCACAGCTGCGCAAGGTCGCCGTGTCGAGCCTGTTCGGCACAGTGCTGGAGTACTACGACTTCCTGCTCTACAGCACGATGGCGGCGCTGGTGTTCGGCGAGGTCTTCTTCCCCGGCGACAGCCGCATCGTCTCGACCATCGCGGCCTTCGGCACCCTCGCCGTCGGATACGTCGCACGCCCACTCGGCGGAATCGTCTTCGGCCACTTCGGCGACCGGTTCGGCCGCAAGCACATCCTCATCGTCACGATGGCGGTGATGGGCGGCGCGAGCTTCCTCATCGGGCTGCTCCCCGGCTACGCGTCGATCGGCGTGGCGGCGCCGGTGCTGCTGGTGATCCTGCGGGTCGTGCAGGGCCTGGCCGTGGGCGGCGAGTGGGGCGGCGCAGCGCTGATGGTCGTGGAGCACGCCGACGCCGACAACCGCGGAAAATGGTCGGGCGTGATGAACCTGGGTTCGCCCATCGGGTTCCTGCTGTCGACGGTGGCGGTGGCGATCGTGAGCCTGCTGCCGGAGGAAAGCCTGCACTCCTGGGGCTGGCGGATCCCGTTCCTGGTGAGCGCCCTGCTGGTGGTCGTCGGCCTCTACATGCGCAGCAAAGTCGTCGAGAGCCCCGTCTTCCAGGAGGCGGCGGAGCGCGCGGACGCGGACAGCGCCGATCGCACGCCGCTGAAGCAGCTGCTGGCGAAGCCGAAGCCTGTGGTGCTCGCCTGCGCCGCGGGCATCGCCCCGTTCGCCCTCACCGCGTTGATGACGTCGCACATCATCGCCTATGCGACGGGCATCGGTTACGACGAGTCCACCGTGATGCAGGTGCTCGTGCTGCTGTCGGTGGTGTCGCTGGCCGCCATCCCGGCGGCGGCCACGCTGTCGGACCGGATCGGCCGGCGGTCCACCGTGCTCATCGGCGCCGTCGGCGCCGCCGCGTTCGCCTTCCCGATGTACATGCTGATCAACACCGGCGAAGTCTCGCTGATGATCGTCGGCCTGGTGATCGGCCAGGTCCTGCAGAACCTGATGTTCGCGCCGCTGGTGCCGATGCTGTCGGAGATGTTCGGCACCACCGTCCGTTACACCGGCGCATCGTTGGGCTACCAGGGTGCCAGCCTGATCGGCGCCGGATTCACCCCGCTGATCGCCAGCAGCCTGCTTGCGGCACTCGGCGAGTCGAGCTGGCCGCTGAGCCTGATCATCATCGTCACGGCCGCCGTCTCGATCACCGCGCTCGCGATGATCACCGAGACGCGGGGACGGGACCTGACCCTGGAGGATCCCACCGACGCCGCCGCCACCACCGACGCCGCCACCACCACCACCACCGACACCGACCGAGCAGCCGCCGACGACGCCGCGCCGCGGCGTCCCGCCGCCGGCGGCATGCCGACGTCCGGACACTGAATCGCCGACCCGGCAGGGGGCTCGCGCGTCGCCTGCCGGGTCGGCGATGATGGGGTGGTGCCGGACGACGATGTGGAGCCGTACCTGGAAGCCCTCGTGCGGGCGGCCCGGGCGGTGCTCGGCGCGGAGTTCGTCGGTGCATACGCCGCGGGTTCGCTGGCGCTGAACGCGTTCCAGCCCGGCCGCAGCGACATCGACATCGCCCTGCTCTGCCGCGACCGGCTGGACGACGCAGTGAAGCGGGAGCTGATCGCCCGGTTGCGGCACAGTGCCCTGCCGTGCCCGGCCCGCGGCCTGGAACTGGTGGTCTACACCGTGGCGACAGCGCAGTCGGGCACCGCGGAGCCGGGCTTCGAGCTGGAGCTGAACGACGGCCCGGCCATGGCCTTCCGGCAGACCCTCCACCCTGCGGACCGTCCGGCGGCCGACGGGGCGTTCTGGTACGGGCTCGACCGCAGCATCCTGCACCAGTGCGGCCGGGTGCTGGCGGGGCCGCCGGCGCCGGAGGCCTTCGCGGAACTGCCCCCGGAAGACCTCCGGGGGCTGCTCATCGCCTCGCTGCGCTGGTGGGCGACCCTGATCGGCCAGGCCGACGACGGGCCCACGGCGGGAGCCGACGACGCGGTCCTCGGCGCCTGCCGCGCGCTGGTCCGGCATCGCGACGGGACCTGGCTGTCGAAGGTCGATGCCGGCCGCCGGCTCCTCGCGGCCGGCCACCGGCCGGCCGGGATCATCGAGGAGGCGATCGCCGCGCGGTCCGGCGGGCCCGCGCCCTCAGGCCGCCAAACACGGGCCTTCCAGGATGGCGTCCTGGCCGAGATCCGGTCCCGCTGACGCGGGCCGCCCCCGGCACGGTGCTTGCGTCCGGCGTTCCGGGGCCGATATCCCGCGATCACTGGGCCGCGGCGGCGATCCGGGCCTTGCCCGCCTCGGTGATGACGCGGTCGCCCTTCTCCGTGTCCAGCAGCCGCGGGTCGCCCTTGTAGAGCTCGGCGAGCTTCTCGCGGCTGATGCCGAGCTCGCGCGCGGCCTGGTGCACTACCAGCTTGTGCATCCGGCCGTGCGGGGCCTCGGCGACGCGCCGCAGCAGCGTGTCCACGGGATCCCCGGCGACCTTGCCGTCGGTGGGCTCCGCGGGAGTGATCTCGAGCAGCGCCTGGAGCTGCACGACGATCCCCGCGATGGCCGCCTTCATCTGCTCCACCTCGTCGCCCGCGGCGGCCGGCGCCCCGCCGGATCCCTGCCAGGTGCGCTTGGGGAAGCGCCGGATGTACTCCTGCTCGAGCTCCAGCATGCGCGCGGTGTGCGTGGCGAACTGCGCCGCCGTGCCGTGCAGGAACACCCAGTTGCGGGTGGCGTGCGCCTGCGTGCCCTGATGTTCCAGTTCCTCGTCCGTCAGTTCCCGGGCCGGACGACCCAGCGGGGCGGTCACAGCTCCGCCACCATCGGCGTGTCGACCCCTACCGGGCCGAGCTTGTGCGCGCCGCCGGGGGCGCCCAGCGGCTCGTCGCGGCCGGGGAGGACGGACTCGAAGAACTCGCGGTTGTTCGCGATGAACCCCTCGTCCTCCTCGGGGACGCGGCGGTCCTGGCTGATGGCCTCGACGGGGCACACCGGCTCGCATGCGCCGCAGTCGATGCACTCCTTGGGGTTGATGTAGAGCTTGCGATCACCCTCGTAGATGCAGTCGACGGGGCACTCCTCCGTGCAGGACTTGTCCATCACGTCCACGCAGGGGCTGGCGATGACGTACGGCATGGTTCGCTCCTTTCGCGATGCCGCGCATGCCTGGCGCGGCAGCGGCGCGGGGCCGCGGAGGCCCGGACGCTGCTGATGAATGGAAGGCTAAGCCGTCGCGGGCTCCGGCGCGGGCTGTTCGTCGGTCGAATGCCCGGGGAAAAGCTGCGCATCGGGGTCCAGGTGCACCGCGGCGTTGTTGACGGCGGTGGCGACCTCGCCGAATCCGACGGAGATCAGCCGCACCTTGCCGTCGTACTCGGTGATGTCACCGGCGGAGAAGATGCCGGGGCGCGTGGTCCGCATGGCCGAGTCGACGACGATGTGCCGGTTGTCGCGCAGCTCGATGCCCCATTCGCGCAGCGGGCCGATGTTGGCGAGGAAACCCAGCGCGGCCACCACGTTGCCGCAGGCGACCACCTCCTCGTCGCCGGTGCCCTTGGTCCTCACGCGCGCGTCGGCCAGCGTGTCGCCGCCGGTCAGGGCGACCACCTCGGCGTCGGTGATCATCCGCACCGTCGACGCCTCCACCTGGGCGACGGTGGCGGCGTGGGCGCGGAAGATCTTGCGCCGGTGCACCACCGTGACGGACTTGGCGTGCTCCTCGAGCATGAGCGCCCAGTCCAGGGCCGAGTCGCCGCCGCCGACGATCACGACGTCCGACCCCGCGTAGGGCAGCGGGTCGGGCACGAAGTACTCGAGGCCGCGGCCCAGGTACTCCTCGCCGGCGGGGAGCTTGCGGGGGGTGAAGGTGCCGATGCCCGCGGTGAGCACGATCGCCCCGCAGTGCACGACGTCGCCTGTGGACGTGGTGACGGTGAACCGCCGCGCGCCGGAGCCGGCCGGTACGTCGTGCTCCACCAGCTCCTGCGCCTCCTGGCCCAGCAGGTACACCGGGTCCGCCTGTGCGGCCTGGGCGGCCAGGGCGGCGACGAGGTCGCGCCCCTTCACCCGCGGGTAGCCGGCGATGTCGAAGATCTGCTTCTCCGGGTACAGCGCGCTGACCTGGCCGCCGACCTCGGAGAGCGAATCGATGACGCCGACCTTCAGGCCGCGGACGCCGGCGTAGTACACGCCGTACAGCCCCACGGGGCCTGCGCCGACGATGAGGATGTCGAGGTCGTGTGCGGTCATCGGGCCCCTCCTGCCAGGTGGGCCGGCTCCCGCTCGGGTGCGGTCAACGTGCCGGCCAGTTGCTGCTTGACGCGGAACCGCTGGAGCTTGCCCGTCGCGGTCTTGGGAAGTTCGTCGACGAAGCGCACGGCGCGGGGCGCCTTGAAGTGGGCGAGCCCGTCGCGGCACCAGTCGATGATCTCGCGTTCGGTGACGGCGTCGTGCGGCGTCTTGAGCACCACCGCGGCGACGGGTTTGACCAGGCCGGCCTCGTCCTCGCTGCCCACGACGGCCGCCTCCAGGACGGCCGGGTGCGCGAGGATCCGGGCCTCGACCTCGCCGGGGGTGACCCAGATGCCGCCGGCCTTGAGCAGGTCGTTGGAGCGGCCGAGGCAGGTGAAGACGCCCTCCTCGTCGCGCATGTAGGTGTCGCCGGTGCGCATCCAGTCGCCCAGGAACACCGAGCGCTGCGCGTCGGTGCGACGCCAGTAGCCCACGGCCAGGCTGGCGCCGCGGATGAACAGCTCGCCCGGTTCCCCCGGCGGGCAGACGTTCCCGTCGGCGTCGCGGACCTCCACGTCCCAGCCGGGGACGGGGCGGCCGGTGGTGCCGTGCCGGATGTCGTCGGGCACGTTGGACAGGAAGATGTGCAGCGCCTCGGTGGACCCGATGCCGTCGAGGATCTCGAATCCGAACCGGGCCAGCACCTTCTCCTGCAGCGCCCGGGGCAGCGGTTCGCCCGCGGAGACGCCCAGCCGCACCGACGCGAAGGCGTCGTCCGGCAGGGTGGAGTGGACCATCGCGTTGTAGAAGGTGGGCACGCCGAAGAACAGCGTGGGCCGCGCGGCGCGGGCGCGCTCCCCGAACACCTCGGGGGTGGGCCGGCGCGGTTCGAGGACCGTCGTCGCACCGGCGGCGAGCGGGAAGAACACCGAGTTGCCGACGCCGTAGGCGAAGAAGATCTTCGCGACGGAAAGGCACCGGTCGTCGGAGGTGATCCCCAGCGTCTGCCGCCCGTAGGTCTCGTAGACGTGGCGGATGTTGGCGTGCCGGTGCATCGCGGCCTTCGGCTTGCCCGTGGTGCCCGAGGTGTAGAGCCAAAGCGCCCACGCATCGTCGTCGGTGGCGGCGGGCTCCGGCATGGGGACGGCCGGCTCGGCGGCGAGCGCCTCCCACCGGAGCACGTTCACCCGGTCCGGGACGGAGACCGGGAAGTCGCCGGAGGTGACCAGGTGCTCCACCTCGGACGCCGCCGACACGGCTTCGTTGACCGCGCCGGCGAACTCGGCGCTGGCCACGACGGCGCGGGCGCCGGAGTCCTCGACGATCTCCGCCAGCTCGCGGCCGTCGTACATCGTGGAGATCGGCACCGCGACCAGCCCGGCGTGGAAGGCTGCCAGGAGCGAGACGACGAACTCCACGTCGTCGACCATGACGAACAGCACGCGGTCGTCGGTGTGCAGGCCCAGCCCGCGGAGGTTGGCGGCCGCGCGTGCGACGTCGGCGGACAGCTCCGCATAGGTCCGCTCGCGAGTGCCCTCCACCGCGGTCTTGTCCGCGAATCCGCCGCGGGCCTGCCGGTGGACGAGGAAGTCCGCCGCGTTGAACAGTGTCATCGACTACACCCGCTTCATGTCGTAATCGGCGCGCCGGCCGGTGCCGAAGCGACGCAGCGCGCCCTCGGGGCCGGAGGCGTTGGGGCGGATGAAGATCCAGTTCTGCCAGGCGGTGAGCCTGCCGAAGATCTTGGTCTCCATGGTCTCGGGGCCGACGAACCTGTGGTTGGCCTCCATGCCGGTGAGGGCGTCGGGGGACAGCGACGCCCGCTCTTCGAGGACGATGCGCAGCTCGTCCTCGAAGTCGATGTCGTCGAGGGCCATGGTGACCAGGCCCAGCCCGTCGGCCGCGGCCGCGTCCAGGGCGGTGTCCTTCTCCGCGGCGACCGCGTCCACCTGGTCGTCGTGCCCGTAGAAGCGCGACTGCAGGCGGGTCAGGCCGTTGCCCATCGGGAACGGGCCGAGGTTCGAGTCCGTCAGCGTGAGGCTGGCGGGCGTCGCGTCGGGGTCGACGTCCTCGAAGACGCCTTCGAGCATGTACTGGCGATCCGAGGCCAGCGCGATCTCCGCGAGGAACCCGTCGAAGGCGCTGCCCGGCTCGATCACCGAGAACAGGCTGCGGCTCGTCACGTCCAGGCGCTTGAGCGTGCGCTTGAGGTAGTGGTTCACCTCGTTCACGAACCAGTCCGCGGACAGCTCGCGCAGCTGGGCGTCGAACGCGAGCGCGCGCTGGTGGTCTCCTCGGACCCGGAACACCCAGGTGCCGATCTCCTGCTCGTTGGTGCGCAGGCGCAGGATCGCGTCGTCCAGCTCGCGGGTCACCCGCAGCGGCCAATACTCGGCTCCCTGGCCCAGCGCGCCCGCGGCGTCGGCGGGCGGCGCTTCGTCCGGGACGGTGACGACGATGTCGGCGCGGCGGCCGTCGCGGTCGATGTCCACGGAGACGCTGGTGTACTCGAGGGTGTCGTCGCCGACGGACCTCCGCAGCGGCGTGAGGCGCACGCCCTGCGCGTCGCCGGGGCGCGGCGAACCGGCGCCCGCGGCGAGGGCGCGCTCGCGGGCGTCGGTCATGAGCGCCGAGGCCTTCGCGAGCCCGTCGACGAGCCCCCAGTCCACCGCGGTCTGTCCGCGGACGCCCTCCTGGCGGGTGGCGAAGATGTCGGCCCGGTCCTTGCGCACTTTGCGCTTGTCGACGACGCGGGTCAGGCCGCCGGTGCCGGGGAGCACGCCGAGCAGCGGAACCTCGGGGAGCGAGACGGCGGAGGTGCCGTCGTCGACCAGGAGGATCTGCTCGCACGCGGCGGCGAGCTCGTAGCCGCCGCCGGCCGACGTGCCGTTGACCGCGGCGATGTACGTCTGGCCCGAGTTCGCGGTGGCGTCCTCGATGCCGTTGCGGGTCTCGTTGGTGAACTTGCAGAAGTTCACCTTCCACGCGTGCGGCGAGGCCGCCAGCATGCGGATGTTGGCGCCGGCGCAGAACATGCGGTCGAGGCCGCCGGTGACGATCACCGACGTGACCTCCGGGTGCTCGAAGCGCAGGCGCTGCACGGCGTCGTAGAGCTCGATGTCCACGCCCAGATCGTAGGAGTTCATCTTGAGCTCGTAGCCGGCGACGATGCCGCCGTCGGGGTCCACTGCGAGCGTGAGGGTGGCGACGGGGCCGTCGATCTCCAATCTCCAGTGGCGGTACGCGGCCGGTTCGGTGTCGAAGTCGACCACGGGGCCGGGGGCGTGGTCGCCCGTGGTGGCGGGGGCGTCGTTGTCGATGACGGTCATCGGGGGAACCTCTCGGGTCGCTGCCTTGGGGAGCACGTATGCGATGCACATCACTCTACATCAATACGGTGGAACGTCAATGAACTGTAGAATGAAAAGTGGTGCGATAGCGTAGGACGCACGTCTTGCTGCGGCGGGCGGACCACGCCGCGCGAACGGCCGGGCCGCGGCCGCCGATCACCGGCGAAAGGAGCCGAGGTGTCCATCACCGATGCCGCAGGCACGAGCCTCGCCGCGGGCCGCGCGGAGCTCGGCGGGGCCAGCGCGCGTTCGCTGCTGCTCACCGTGCTCGGCGAGTTCGTCTACCCGCGCGGCGCCGACGTGTGGACGTCCACGCTGCTGGAATCCCTCGGCACGCTCGGCGTGGAGGAGAAGTCGGCGCGCCAGGCCATCGCGCGCGCATCGGCGGAGGGCCTGCTGGAATCCATGCGGGACGGCCGCCGCACCCGCTGGAGTCTCACCGCCGCGGGCGCGGAGCTGCTGCGCGAGGGCACGGCGCGCATCTACACGTTCCTGGCCGACGAGCACGACTGGGACGGGCTCTGGGTGCTGTTGTCGGTGGCGGTGCCGGAGGCGCAGCGCAAGCTGCGGCACCGGCTGCGCACCCAGCTGACCTGGCTGGGCATGGGCTCGCCGGCACCCGGGCTCTGGGTGGTGCCGGACGCCGCCAAGCTCGACGAGCTCGAAAGCGTGCTGGACGGACTGGGATTGCGCCCGTCCGCCTTCGTGTGGACCGGGCAGTGGGCGGAGATCGGCGAGCGGCAGGCGCTGATCGAGGCCGCCTGGAAGCTCGACGAGGTGGGCGGGAAGTACCGCGAGTTCACCGACGTCTTCGTTCCGGACGACGGGCTGGCCCCGGCCGACGCGTTCGCCGCGCAGGTGCGGCTGGTGCAGGCGTGGCGGCGGTTCCCGTTTCTGGACCCGGACCTGCCGGCGCGACTGCTTCCGGACGACTGGCCGGGCCCCGATGCTGCGCGCGCGTTCCGCGACTGCCACGCGAGCTGGCACGAGCCGGCCCAATCGGCGTGGGAGGCCTGGGAGGCCGGCGCGGGGTAGAGCGTCGGCCGGGCGTATTCATCGCACGCGCGGCAGTACCCCGTCACCGAACGTCGCGACGATCTCGTCGCGGCGCCGCCCGTCGCCGACGGGGGAGAACACGAGGGTCTCCGCGCCGGCGTCGCGGTATTCGCGGATGCGCGCGGCCACGTCGTCGGGGGTGCCGTGCAGCAGGTAGCGGTCCGCGAGGCGGTCGAAATCCTGCTGGTAGACGCCGCTGACGGTGTCGACCACCTCGCGGCGCGAGCGGGCGCCGTCGGCGTCGTCGACCCCGCCCCAGCAGAACACCGCCCCGCGCACGGCGGCGGGATCGCGTCCCGCCCGCTCGGCCTCCGCGCGCACCTGCGCCAGCGACTCGGCCAACTGCTCGGGGCTGTACATGTACGGGAACCACACGTCGGCGAAGCGGCCGGCCCTGCGCATGGCGGCCGGCCTGCGACCGCCCAGCCACACTGGCGGCCCGGGGCGCTGGACCGGCGGGGGCTGCAGCGCCTCGCCGCGGATGCGGGTGAAGTCGCCGTCGAAGTACACCGGGGTACCGGCGAACAGGCGCCGCAGCACCTCGAGCGCCTCGTCTGAGCGGCGGCCGCGCGTGCGCACGTCCACCCCCGCAGCCTCGAACTCGGCGGGATACTCGCCGCCGACGCCCACGCCCAGGTCGAGCCGGCCGTTCGACACCCGGTCGAGTGTGGCGGCAAGCTTCGCCGCGAGCGCCGCCGGGTACAGCGGCAGGATCACCACGGAGGTGAGCAGCCGGATCCGGGCGGTGGCCCCGGCTGCCGCGGCCAGCGCGACGAACGCGTTGGGCGTGGCGCCGTGGAAGAACAGGTGCTCGCCCCACGACACCCCGTCGAAGCCCGCGTCCTCCGCCGCGGCTGCGACGGAGGACGCGGACTCCTGGTCGGGGCCCAGGGTGACGTAGACGTCCATGGCGCGGGTCGTCAGGCCAGGCCCTCCTCGGCCAGGTGGACGTAGTCGAACTCCACCGGCTGGTCGTTGATGCCGGTCTGCGGCGGGGCGATCCAGCCGGCGAACTCGCCGGGCTCGTACTCGGGGACCATGAGCGCGGCGACCTTGTCGCGGGTCTCCTGCGACGGCAGCCACGCGGCCGCACCGGCGTTCCACTGCTCCTCGGTGATGACCTCGCCCTCGGGACTGACGAAGTGGCCCGCGTAGTTGCCGACCTGGCGGTTGAAGCCCTCGTGCGGGAGGGTCAGCCGCTCTTCGAGCCCGGCGTCCTCGAGCGCCTGGTTCCAGCGCCGCACGCCGTTCTCGCAGTCGGCCGTGTACTCGTCGCGCAGGTCCAGGTTGAGCGCGGTGAGGTAGGGGACCTGCTTCTCGACGATGCGGCCGTCCGCGATCATGCGCACCGGGTAGGTGGCCTCGGTGAGGTCGTGGTCGTCCTTGCGGCGGGTCTCCTGCCACCGGCCCTTGAGCCCGCCGGTGTAGTAGGCGGCGACGTTGGTGGACTGCTCCGAACCGAACAGGTCCAGCGACACCGAGTACTGGAAGTTGAGGTACTGCTGGATCACCTCGAGGGGGATGCCGCCGTACTGCCAGATGTCGTGGGTGCCGTGCTCCTTGATGAGCTGCGCCGTGCGCTCCACCGTCCGCTGCACGCCGGTGGTGCCCACGAACATGTGGTGCGCCTCCTCCTTGAGCATGAACTCGCAGGTGCGGGCCAGCGGGTCGAACGCCGACTCCTTGAGCGTGCCCAGCTGGTATTTGCCGTCGCGGTCGGTGAAGTAGGTGAACATGAAGAACTGCAGCCAGTCGGTGGTCTCCTCGTTGAAGGCGCCGAGGATGCGCGGCGAGTCGACGTCGCCGGAGTTGCGCTTGAGCAGCTGCTCTGCCTCCTCGCGACCCTCGCGGCCGAAGTGCGCCTGCAGCAGGTAGACCATCGCCCACAGGTGCCGGCCCTCCTCCACGTTGACCTGGAAGAGGTTGCGCAGGTCGTAGAGGGACGGGGCGGTCATGCCCAGCACGCGCTGCTGCTCGACGGAGGCGGGCTCGGTGTCGCCCTGCACGGTGATCAGGCGCATCAGCTCGGCGCGGTACTCGCCGGGCACCTCCTGCCAGGCGGGCTCGCCCTTGTGCTGGCCGAAGTTCACCTTGCGGTCCTCCTTGGCCTCCGCCAGGAAGATGCCCCAGCGGTACTCCTCCATGGGGACGAAGTCGAAGTGCGCCCAGCCGTCGCGGCCGACGGCCACCGCGGTGCGCAGGTAGACGTCCTCGGTGGGCAGCTGCGGGCCGAGGTTCTTCCACCAGTCGAGGAACTTGGGCTGCCAGCGCTCGAGCGCGCGCTGCAGGCGCCGGTCGCCGGCGAGGTCGACGTTGTTGGGGATGCGCTCGCTGTAGTCGATGGGGCTGAGCTTGCCCGTGGGGCTGGGGGCGGCGCCGATGCGATCGTCCTTGACGGTCATGGTGAACTCCTTGCGGTGTGCGCGGTGGGGGCGGTGTGCGCTGTCTGCCGGATATGCATAGTCTACAGAACTATGACGTGACGTCTAGTGGTCTGTAGAACATCATGTGTTTGCGCTGTTCGGCCGGTGAATGATCCGTGCGTCATCGCTCCCCGCCGTCACCAGCGCCACGTCCGCGGCCCGCCTCTCGCGGACCACGCGCTGGTTGAGGTAGCCCTTGTCGGTGATCTCGCCCGCGTCGAGGCTCGGCCACTCGGTGAGGAGGCGGAGCCGTTCGATGCGTTGCGACGACCCCCGTCCGCCATCCGCGAGCCGCGCGAGCGCCGCGGCGAGCGCATCGCGCAACCGCGGCGTGGGGACGCCGTTCTCGTCGCACTCGCCGGCGTGACCGGCGGCCGGCCACGCCAGCGCGGTCACCTCTTCCCTGTCGTGTCCGCAGATCACCGCGTCGGTGAGCAGTCCGTCCGCGGCCGAGAGCAGCTCCGGCCGCAGCGTGCCCACCGAGACGAACGTGCCCGTGGCCAGCTTGAAGTCCTCCGCGATGCGGCCGTCGAACGCCAGCCCGCGCGCGGGGTCGTCCTCGTCGACCATGCGCACGGCGTCGCCGGTGCGCAGGTAGCCCTCGTCGTCGAACGCCGCCGCGGTGAGGTCGGGCCGGCGGAAGAACCCGGGCGTGACGTTGGGACCGCGCACCCGCAGCTCCTGCTTCGGCCCCGACGGCACCAGCTTGAGCTCGCAGCCGGGCAGCGGCACGCCGATGGTGTCGCTGCGGTCGATGCGGAAGTGCGCCGTGGTCATGGCCGGCGCCGTCTCCGTCTGGCCCCAGGACGTCGTCATCTCCATGCCGGAGCCGTGCCGGCGTGCCAGCGCGCGGATCCGCGTGAGCAGCTCCTGCGGCAGCGCGGCCGCGGCGTAGAACCCGAGGCGCAGCGACGCGAAGAACGCTGCGGCGGCGGACTCGTCCGCTTCGAGGATGGGCAGCAGCACTCCGTAGCCGGCGGGCACGTTGAAGTAGACCGTGGGTGCGACGTCCGTCATGTTGCGGACGGTGCGCTCGATCATCCCCGGCGCGGGCCGGCCGTCGTCGATCCACATGGTGCCGCCGTTCATCAGCACCATGTTCAGGTTGTGGTTGCCGCCGAACGTGTGGCTCCACGGCAGCCAGTCCAGCAGCACGGGCGGCTCCGCCGCGAGGAACGGCCATGCCTGCCGCATCTGCTGTTGGTTCGCGGTGAGCATCCCGTGCGTGTTGATCACGCCCTTCGGCGCGCCGGTGGAGCCGGACGTGAACAGGATCTTCGCGACGGTGCCGGGGTCGATCGAGTCCGCGCGCCGGCGCACCGCGGCGAGGCTCGACGGGTCGGCGGATTCGAGGGCCGCGAGGGCCCGGGTGCCGTCGACCGCCCCGTCGGCGCTCAGGGCCGTCCTGCCCGCGCTCACCGCGGCGACGCCGTGCGCGTACTCGGGGCCGTCGGCGAAGACGACGGCCGGGTCGACCAGGTCGGCCATCGCCCGCAGCTTGGCGTGGTCGGCGGTGGTCAGCGCGTACGCGACGCTGGACGGGACCACCGGTGCGCCCACGCTCATCGCCGCGAGCATGAGGACCAGGTGCTCGATGCCGCCCGGCGACAGGATCATCACCGGCCGGTCCGCCAGTCCCCGCTCGAGCAGCCCGGCGGCCAGCCGCTCCACGCGCACGGCGGCGTCTCCCCAGGTGATGGTGCGCCATGCGTCTTCGCCGGGCGTGGTGCGCTGGGCGAGGAGGGTTCTGCCGGGGTGCGCCGCGGCGCCCGCACGGAAGGCGTGCACCAGGCTCGGCTCGTGCGGGGCGAGTGGCGTCGTCGAGTGCAGCAGCCGGACGCCGTCGGGGCGCAGGTCGGCGGCGACGGCGACGGGTGCGAACGTCGGGGTCGCGGTGGCGGCAGGCGCGGGGGTCGTGGGCGCGGGGGTGTCGGGCATGGCGGCCTCTCCGGGTGTGGGGTGCATCACGTTCATTATGCTCCACAGTGCGGTGACGACATGCAATACGAATGTAGATGAAGATGGGACCGTAACGCCCGGATCAGCGCCTTCCGCAGCTGATCGCGACTACGATGGGCTGGGAGCGGCCCCGGATTCCGCAGGGACCCGGTTTCGGCAGGGACCCGGTTTCGGCAGGGACCCGGTTTCCGCAGGGACCCGGTTTCGGCAGGGACCCGGTTTCCGCAGGGGACGGGATGGCGCTGCGTTGGATGCTGAAGGGAGCCTCATGTCCGACTCGCACGGAGCGCCGGCCGCGATCCCGCCGATCGCCCTCGACGCGGTCGACTGGATCATCGTGGGCTCGGGGGTGTACCTGGCCCCGCTCAACGAGGTCCAGGAGGGGGCGGGCACCGCGTTCCTGCGGTTCGACGAAGGTGCCGTCAGCCACGCGCACCGGCATCCGGCGGGCGAGGAGATGTACGTGATCTCCGGCCGGCTCAAGGTGGGGGAGACGACGATCTCCGCGGGCGACTACCTGCGCACCCCGGCCGGAGTCGTCCACGAGGTCCGGGCGCTCACCGATGCTGTCGCGCTCATCATCGTGCCGGAGCCGCTCGAGTTCCTGTGAGCGCCGCGCCGCGCTCCGAGCACCTGTTGCACCCCCGCGCGCGTGAACCCGCGCGCGGGGGTGCAACAGGTGCTCGGAACGGGGGCTACTGCTACTGCTCCGTGAGCTCTGCCAGCAGGCCCGGTCCGCCCTGGATGGCGCTGCGCTGCAGGTGGTGGGGCAGGGCGCGCAATCCGCCGAGCTCCTCTCCGCCGCCGGCGCGCCCCGGGCCGCCGTGCACGGCCTGGGCGAGGGCGGCGCCGTGCCCCGTGCTCTCGGCCGCGCTGTCCCGGTCCACCACGAGGATCCGGCCGTGCCACGGCGCCGCGGCCGCGATGAGGCCCACCGCGAAGTCCGTGTCCCCGGTGACGACCGACGCGACCAGGCTGCCGCGGCCGCGGGCGATCAGCTCCGCCGCCCGGTCGGCGCCGTCGTAGGGCATCAGCGTGGCGACGGGCCCGAAGGCCTCGACGCTGTGCAGCTCCTCGCGGTCCGGGTCGTCGGCCCGCAGCAGCACCGGCGACATGAATGCGCCAGCGTCGAAATCGGCGTCGGCGGAGAAGTTCCCGGGCCGGCCGTGCGCGTCGCCGAAGACGACCTTCGCGGCGCCCGCGAGAGTGTCGACGGCACGGCGGACGTCGTCGCGCTGCCCCTGGCTCGCCAGCGCGCCCATACGCGTGTCCTCGGCGCCCGGGTTGCCCACCAGCACCTTCGCGAGCCGCGCGGTGAGCGCGTCCTGCATGGCGTCCATGTTCGTGGCGGGGATGAACACCCGGCGGATCGCGGTGCACTTCTGGCCGGCCTTCTGCGTCATCTCGGTGGCGACCATCTTGACGAACACGTCGAACTCCGGGTCGCCGGGGGAGACGTCGGGGCCGAGCACCGAGGAGTTGAGCGAGTCGGCCTCCGCGGTGTAGCGCACGGCGTTCGCGATGACGGCGTCGTGCCGGCGCAGGGCGGCCGCGGTGTCCCGGGAACCGGTGACGGCCAGCGAGTCCTGCGGGCCCAGCTCGTCCAGCAGGCCGTCGGGGCGGGCGCACACCAGCTGCACGGCGCCCTCGGGGAGGAGGCGCGATGCGACGATCTCGCGGAAGACCATCTCGGTCAGGTAGGCCGTCTGGCTTGCCGGCTTGATGATGCTCGGCACGCCCGCGAGCAGGGCCGGCGCCAGCTTCTCGAGCATCCCCCACACCGGGAAGTTGAAGGCGTTGATCTGCACGGCGACGCCCCGGCGGGGGGTGAGGACGTGTTGCACGCCGAAGGCGCCGCTCTTGCCCAGCGGCTCGAAGTCGCCGTCGGGCAGCACGTTCGAGTCTGGAAGCTGCTTGGCGCCCTTGCCGCCGTAGACGAACAGCGCGTTGATGCCGCCGTCGATGTCCACCACCGCGTCGCGCCGGGTGGCCCCGGTGGCCAGGGACAGCTCGGTGAAGTCGGGGATGCGTGCGCTCAGGTGTTTGCCCAGTGCCTTGAGCATCGAGGCGCGGCGCTGGAAGGTCAGCGCGCGCAGCGCGGGCCCGCCGACCTGGCGGGCGTGGTCGACCACGGGCCCGTAGTCGAGGGGGCGGGCGGAGATCCTGGCGATCGGCTCGCCGGTGGCCGCGTCGCGCAGCACGGTGCCCTTGTCGGCGGGCGCGAGCCAGGACCCGCGAACGTAGCTCTCCAGCGTCGTGATCATCGCTGCTCCTTCGTGTCTCGTGGACTGTGGCCGGTCGCGCGCCGGGCGGCCGGGCGGCGCATCAGCGCGTCTTTCGTTCGAGGAAGGCGGTCATCCGCCTGCGCTTCTCGTCGTCCTCGAACAGCAGCGCCTGGATGGCGAGGTCGATCTGCGGGTGCGCCGCCGCGTCGGCGTCGACGGCGAGCTTGGTCATGCGCAGTGCGACGGCCGAGCCGCGCGCCGTCTTCTCCGCGAGTGCGCGTGCCGTGTCGCGCAGCCCGGCCGGATCGACGACGGAGTGCACCAGGCCCAGGGCCAGGGCCCGGTCGGCGTCGATCCACTCCCCGGCCAGGAGGATCTGCTTGGCGACGCTCTCGCCCAGCAGCCGGACCAGGCGGTAGGTGGCCCCGGCGCCGGCGATGATGCCCAGGCCCGGCTCCGGCTGGCCGAACACGGTCCGCGGCGTGGCGATGCGCAGGTCGCAGGCGTAGGAGAGTTCGGCCCCGCCGCCCAGCGCGTAGCCGTCCACCGCGGCGATGGTGGGCATCGGCAGCGCGCGGATCCGGTTGAACAGGTGCAGGTTGATGCCGGCGAGGGCGTCGTCGCGGCCGCGGTCGCGGAGCTGGGCGATGTCGGCGCCGCCGGCGAACACCCCCTCGGACCCGCCGGTGAGGATCATGATCCGCGGCCGCCGCTCCAGCTCCGCGCACAGCGCGTGCAGGTCGGAGATCATCGCGGCGTCGATGGCGTTCCTGGTGGCGGGGCGGTCCAGCGTCACCTCGACGTGGTCGCCGTGCTCCTCGATGCGCAGGGTGGATTCGCCGGGTCCCGCGGCCGTGCTGTCGTCGTCGCTCATCGCGTCGTTCACCGCCTGCGGTTCACAGCCCCACGCGCGGGTACACGCGTGCGAGGTTTCCGGAAAGGATGTTGTCGAGGGTCTTGTCCTCGAGGCCGAGGCCGGCGAGGGCGCGCACGTTGTTGCGGGTGCCCGGCACCCCGGGCCAGTCGGTGCCGAAGATCATCTTCTGTGCGATCCGCTCGAACTTGTATCCGCTGTAGTACTCGGGCAGCTTCTTCGGGGGGAGCCCGGCCAGCTCCAGCCACACGTTGGGCTTGCTCTGCGCGAGGAACGCGGCGGTCTGATACCACCATCCGCGCCCGCCGTGCGCGAACACGAAGTCCAGCTCGGGGAAGTAATCGATGGCGTCGAGGTAGAGCTCCGGGTTGCCGAAGCGCGTCTGCGAGCCGGGGAAGCTCGACGTGCCGGAGTGGTAGATGACGGGGATGTCCCGTTCCACGCAGCGGGCGTAGACGGGGAAGAGCTCCTTGTCGCCAGGGTCGAAGCAGCCGTGCACCGGGTGTAGCTTGAGCGCCACCGCCCCCAGGTCCAGTTGCCGCTCCAGCTCGTCGACGAGTGGGAAGTGCAAGTGCGGATTGAGGTTCGCCACCGGGTGGAACCGCCGCGGGTTGTGGCGGACCAGGGGGAGGAGGTCGTCGAACGGCTGGATGCCGGTGGCGCGGGGGCTGTACTCGGAGAACAGCAGGGCATGGTCCACGCCCTGCTCTTCGAACAGCGCGTCGAGCAGTGCGGGGTCGGGCGCCCCGGAAGCGGCGTAGACGTCGCGCCATGGTTGATCGCCGGAGAACGTGTCGGCCCAGTCCAGCCACGCGGGGCGCAGCGTGCCCAGGTGCGGCGCGTGCACGTGCGCGTCCACGACTACCCGTCCGTCGATCATCTGCTCCGCCCTCTCCTCGGGTGTGTGGCCGGGGCCGCCCGGCACTGCAAGCCGCTCCGCCCGGCACTACAAGACTCTACAATAATATAACGACGTAAGCGACAATTGTAGAGTAATGCGGTGCCGGGCCGGTGGCCTGCGTCAGCCGGCGTGCCCGCGCTCCTCCACGGCGTCGAACTCGGCGCCGTGCGGCGCGTGCTCGGGCTCGACGGCCCGCATCAGGCGCTCGTAGGCCAGGTAGTAGATGGGGAACGCCGAGGCCAGCGCGAGCCAGCCGACGGCCTTCCCGAGCCACGGCACGTCGGTGTTGAGCAGGGCCAGGCCCAGGAAGAGCTCGAGGCCGATGAGGAAGATGAACGCGAGGATGATCGGGGTGGCGCGGGTGCGGATCGCGGGAACCACCAGGAACAGCGACGGGATGATGAGGGCGAACGACCACCAGGCGCGCGCGTTGGTGTTGCCGAGGTCGTCGACGGAGAGCAGGAAGAACCCGATCAGCCAGATCCCGTAGGTGATCAGCAGGTTGCCCAGGTAGTTGTCTTTGCGCAGGATCGCGATGACGCCGCCGAGGGTCTGGCCGATGCCGCCGACGAGGAGGCCGAACACCAGCGCGCCCGCGGCGTCGTGGTCGACGACCTCCGCGACGAAGACCCAGGTGAGCGCCAAGCCGAAGGTGAACAGGGCGGCGCCGCCGGGGTCGCCGATGATGTGGCCGATCCCGTCGGGCCTGCGCGCGGGTGCCTCCCCGCGTGTGGTGGTCTGCGTGGTCATGGGGGCGCCTCCTGGGTGCGCGCCGACTGCGGGCGCGGGGTGGTCGAGGGGACGTCACGGGGCGTTCGGGCGGTGCCGCTCCCGTACGCCGGAAGCCGATTCGGGCGGCGTTCTCTGTGCGCACTGCATCGTTTGTGCTACATGACGCTGTCGTGACAAGACTGAAGTGTAGATCAAATGAAATGAGATGTACACCACTCTCCGACCGGGTGCCCCGGCTCGCCCGGGTGCGGGGTTCCGATTGCGGCTCAGGCGTCCTCCAGATCGGCGATGACGATCTTCTTCATCGCCATCATGGCCTGGACCTGGGCGGGGCGGGTCAGCAGCTCGCCCATGTTCGCGGGGATGATCTGCCAGCTGACGCCGAAGCGGTCCTTGGACCAGCCGCACTGCTCGGACTCGGGCACGTGCGAGAGCGCCGCCCAGTAGCGGTCGATCTCGGCCTGGTCCGCGCACGTGACCACGAAGGACACCGCCTCGGTGAACGTGAAGATCGGCCCGCCGTCGAGGCAGACGAAGTCCACGCCGTCCAGGGTGAATTGTCCGTTGAGCACCTTGCCGGACATGCCCCGGAAGTGTTCGTCGAGTGATTCGTCGGGGTACTCGATGATCTCGTTGATCCGCGAATGCGGGAACACCGACACGTAGTACTCCATTGCTTCACGTGCCTGGTCGTCGAACCAGAGGCAGGGTTGGACCGCGGCGATCGCAGGTGTGCTCATGATGGTGCCTTCCTGTTCGTGTCGTCACGTAGGAAGACCGCCCGCACGGCGCGGTTTCATCGGTGCCGCGCGCTATCGGCGGGTGCTCGTCAGTCCCCGCCACGCCGGGCATTCCGCGTGGGTTGCACGACGGCGTGAACGTACTCGCCCATGTCCGGGTCCGGCCTGTCGAACATGGCGACATCCGCCGCCGCCCTTACCGTTCGGAGCCGTCATGACACCCAGTCGACGACCGTGCCGGTGTCGGCCCTGGTCGTGCGGAACGCATTCGCGGGATGGTCCACATCGGCGTAGCCGAACGCGATGGTGCACACGATCCGCCGATCGTCCCCGAGTCCCAGGAACCGGCGCAGGAACGGTGCGCTTCCGGCGAGCGCGGCCTGCGGGATCGTCGCCACGCCGAGGCTGTGCGCGGCGAGAAGGAATGTATTGACGTAGAGCCCGCAGTCGACCGCGCCGTAGACGCCCAGGGCGTCGTCCGATGTGATGACGGCGAGGTGCGGCGCGCCGAACAGCGCGAAGTTCTTCATCGTCTGCGCGGCCGACGCCTGCCGGTCGCCGTCGGCGATCCCCAGGCTGGAATACAGCTGCAGCGCGCATTCCTTGCGTCGCGCCCGGTACACGCCGCGGTACTCGGACGGTAAGGCGAAGTCCGGCTCCTGCGGCTGGGAACGGACGTGTTCGGCGATGCCCGCCCGAAGCCGGTCCGTCGCGTCGCCTTCGGTGATGGAGACCTGCCAGGGCTGCGTGTTGCACCAGGAAGGTGTGCACTGCGCCAACGCCAGGATCTGCTCGATCGTCCCGCGCGGGACGGGTGCCGGCCCGAACGCCCGGCAGCTGTGCCGGGTGTCCAGCAGGAGCCGCAGATCAGAATGCGCGGCAATGCCGTCTGCCTCGCTCTCCGCGGCCATGAGTGCGGAATCCGAGCGGTCCGCGCAGCTCATCCCCGCACCCCGACGGGCTTGTCGCCGACGATGGAGATGCGGTCCATGACGCGTCGGGCCGGGAAGTAGTCGCTGGAGGCGTAGTGCTGGCACGACCGGTTGTCCCACATCGCGATCGTGTCCGGCTGCCACCGCAGCCGAACCTGCAGTTCCGGTCGCATCACGTGGCGGTACAGCAGCCGCAGCAGCTCGTTCGAATCGTCCTCCGGCATGCCGACGATCCGCTGGGTGAACGCGACATTGACGAACAGCACGCGCCGGCCGTTCTCGGGGAGCACGCGCACCACGGGATGGCGCACCGGCGGGAACTGCGGCCGGAGCGACTCGATGGCGTCCGCGGGCATGCCGGAGCCGAACGACTTGATCCAGTCGTGTTCGGCCTCGAGCCCGTCGATGCGCTGCTTGATGTCATCGGGAAGCAGGTCGTAGGCGGCGCCGGTGTCCGCCCAGAGCGTGTCGCCGCCGACGTCGGGGATCTCCACCGCCCGAAGGATCGCCGCGAACGACGGGTGTTCGTGCCAGGTGACGTCGTTGTGCCAGATGTTCTCGGCGCCGACCGCGGTGCCGTCCTTGGCGAGAGTCGCCACGTCCACGTCGGTCTGACCCGGCTGGGTGTACTTGTAGAACGGGTGCTGTTCGAGCGCCCCCCACTTCTCGGCGAACGCCCGGTGCTCGGTGCGGCTGATGTCCTGTCCGCGGAAGAACAGCACCTTCCACTCGAGCAGTGCGCGGCGCAACTCGCCCATGACCGCGTCCGGGAGGTCCCCGCTCAGACGGATTCCCGAGATTTCCGCGCCGATCGTCGGAGCATGCGGTGTCAGCGAGAACGCTTCGTAGGGCCGTTCATCGACGCCGGCGGCCAGACGCGGCGCCACGATGGGTCCGAAGCACGCCAGCGGATCCGTCGGCGTGGGCGTCGCCGCGGCGGGTATCGCATATGTCATCGAGTGTCTCCTGACTGTAGATCCATGGCCTCTGAGGCCGGTGCGTTGAGCAGTGCCACGCAGCTGGTGATGAGGTCCGCCACGACGACGGCGCTCTCCGGCCGGCGCGTTCCCAGCCCCTCCTGTGTTGCGAGGGTGATCATGTTGAGCTTCACGATGTTGTTGGCCCGCCAGCCCGCAGCGGGCTCTCCCACGGGGCAGAGTCCGATGAGCAGTTTCTGGACCATTCGGAAACTCTCGGCACGGAGGTGCTTCTGCACGATCTCGGCCAATACGGGGTCGAGCAAGGCCTGCACGAGGAACCGGGCGTAGCGGCTGTCCGCGCGGCCGAGCGTCTCCGCCGCCAGGGGGCAGACCAGGGCCTCCACCGCTTGCCGGGCCTGCGGCGGATCGTCGGACCGTCCGATCCGGTCGAGCATCTCCTGGCGCTTCTTGTCGACCGGGCGCATGCGGAGTTCGAGCACCGCCTCGAGCAGGTCGTTGCGCGATCCGAAGTGGTACCGGACCGCCGACCTGTTGGCCTGGCGGGCCGCAAGCTGAACGTCCTTGACCGTCAAGGCGGCGATGCCGCGTTCCGCGACGATCCGCTCGGCCGCCTCGATGAGCGCCAGCTGTGGAGTGCTATAGGTCACGACCCCAAGTTAAGACTGCGGCATTAATCTGTCAATCCGACGTGAGATCATGACTTGGCGGAGGTCGCCTGGAATTGCATGCGGCGGTTGCGAGACTCTTTACCTGCGGGTCCCCGCCGGGCATCATATAAGGATGAAGGCCGCCGAGCCCGCGACCACCGACGCCGTGAAACCGCATGACTTCACCGCCGTCGCAACCAGATACCGGCGCGAGCTGCTCGCGCACTGCTACCGGATGACGGGGTCCGTCGGCGAGGCCGAGGATCTGGTGCAGGAGACCTACCTGCGGGCGTGGCGTGCCTACGACGCGTTCGAGGGGCGTTCGTCGGTGCGGACCTGGCTGTACAAGATCGCCACCAACGTCTGCCTGACCAACCTCGACGGGCGTTCGCGCCGCCCGCTCCCCACCGGGCTCGGCACCGCCGATTCGCGGGCGTCGGACGAGTTGGTGGAGGACCACGAGATCCCCTGGCTCGAGCCGATCCCCGATGCCGCGGTGGCCGTGACCGAGCGCGAGTCCATCCGTCTCGCCTTCGTGGCGGCACTGCAACACCTGCCGGCACGCCAGCGCGCTGTGCTGATCCTGCGCGACGTTCTGCGCTGGACGGCCAAAGAGACGGCCGCGGTACTCGGCACCACCGCCACGGCGGTCAATTCGGCGCTGCAGCGCGCGCACCGCGAGTTGAAGGATGCCGGACTGAGCGAGGACTCCGTCGTCGGTGAGCTCGACGAATCGCAGCGGCGGTTGCTCGACGCCTACGTGGATGCATTCTGGCGCAAGGACATCGACGCGATCGTGGGCATGCTGACCGAGGATGCGGTGTGGGAGATGCCTCCGTTCACGGGGTGGTATTCCGGACCGCAGCAGATCGGCGAGCTCATCGACACCCGGTGCCCCGGCGGGCCGCGCGACATGCCGATGCTCGCCACGAGCGCCAACGGCCAGCCCGCGTTCGGGCTGTACATGGCGCAGCCCGACGGCACGTACGCCCCGTTCCAGCTGCAGGTCCTGCGGCTGGACGGCGACAGGGTGGCCAAGGTGGTCGCCTTCTTCACACCGGGCCTGTTCGAGCGTTTCGGGTTGCCTTCCCGGCTGGACGCGCCCGCGGGTTGACGGCCGGGCGGCGGACTCCCGCCGTCAGGGTTGCTCCCCGGTGCGCTCGTCGGCCGCGGCGCGCTTGTCGTTCGCTGCGCCCGAGTCCTCCGGGGCGGCGTCCGCGTCGCCGCCCAGCGCCCCGCGGGCGGTCTTCGCCGCGCCGGCCGTCGACTCGCCGACCCTCGTGGTGTGGGAGGCTACGGCGTCGTCGACGGCGGAGATGCCGGTGGAGCCGAACATCTTCTTCTGCGTCTCCATCGCCGTCTCGACGGACTTCTCGTAGGCGTCGACGCCCTGCAGGGCGGCCTTCTTGCCCACTCCGACGGCGGCGGACCCCGCCTTGCGGCCGACGCCCACTGCGACGGTGCCGGCTTTCCAGCCCGCCCCGAGTGCCGCGACGCCGAGCCGCTTGCCCGTGTCGAGTGCCGCGGCGGCGGGGCCGTGCGGGGCGGGCCCGGCGGCGGGCGGCTCCTGCGGCTGCACGTCCGGAGCGCTCGCCGCGTCGGCGGCCGGTGCGGCGGTGCCGGGCTCCGGGACGCCGACCGGACGAGCCTTGTCGCCGGGCTGCTGCGCACCGCCGTCGACCCCGGACGTGGTCTGCCCGCCGCGCGCGGCCCGCCGTCGTGCCCGTGCGTCGCCGACGAACCTGCCGACGCCCTTGATCGCCGGGCCTGTGGACGCCCGCGCCGTGCCCGCCAATGACGACAGGCGGGCGCGGGCGCGCGCACCCGAGCCGGCGGCGCCCTCGCCGCTGCCTTCGTCCCCGTGGGATGCCGGATTCGTCATAGCGGACTCCTGACCGTGCGGTGTGCGCCCGGGCGGGCCGCCGGGGCGTGCGCTCAGCTGCGGACGTACGTGCCAGGGGCCGCCACCAGCGGCGGGTGCGTCTCGCTGCCCATGCTGGGCGGGGCCTGCAGCGCGCCCGCGCGCGCCGAGCCCCACTTCGCCCAATCCTCCCACCAGGAGCGGTCCCTGCGGGTGGCTTTCCCGTCCCATTCCGCGCCCGTGGCGGGGAGCGCGCCGGCCTGCTCGCCCTCAGGGGCGCCGACGGCCTTGGACCAGCTCTTCTTTCCGGGCGGATTGACGATCCCGGCGATGTGCCCGCCGTTGGACAGCACGTACCGCGCGTCCTTGCCGAACAGCCGGGCGCCCTTGTAGGACGATTCCCAAGGCACGATGTGGTCGGTCTCGGCGCCCACGATGTACACGTCGCCGGTGAAGTCGCGCAGGGAGATCGGGCGCCCGCAGATCTCGAACTTCTCCTGGGCCAGCAGGTTCGCGCCGTAGAGGTCGCGCAGGTACTTCGTGTGCATCGCGGCGGGCATGCGGGTGGAGTCCTCGTTCCAGACCAGGAGGTCGAAGGCGGGCGGCGCCTCGCCGAGCATCCACCGCGACACCCAGTACCCGAAGATGAGGTCGTTGGCGCGCATGAGGTCGAAGGTGGTGGCCATGTCGGCCCCGGGCAGATACCCCTTCTTGACCATGAGCACCTCGACCTTGTCGAGCGTGTCGGGGTCGGTCATGTTGGCCATCTCGCCGGGATCGGTGTAGTCGAGCAGCGTGTTGATGAGCGTGAGGCTGCCGATGCGCGTATCGCCGCGCCCCGCGAACAGCGCCGCCGCGATGCTCGCCAGCGCCCCGCCCAGGCACAGCCCCACCAGGTCCACCGTGGGCGCCCCCGTGATCTCCTGCACCGCGTCGACGGCCGCGTCGATGCCGAGTTCGACGTAATCGTCGAACGTCACCGACTTCATGGACGCATCCGGATTGCGGTAGGAGATGACGAACACCGTGCGCCCGTGCTGCACCGCCCACTCGAGGAAGCTCCGGCCCGGTCCCAGATCCATGATGTAGTACTTGTTGATCCACGGCGGGCTGGCCAGCATGGGAACGGCGTGGACCTCGTCGGTCTGCGGCGCGTACTGGATCAGCTCGATCAGCTCGTTGCGGAACACGACCTGGCCCGGGGTCGCGGCCATGTTCTCCCCCAGGGTGAACGCGTCGTTGTCCACGCGCAGCGGGCGGCCCTTGCGCTTGAGCAGGTCCGATACGGCGTATCCGGCGCCGCGGACGAGCGACTTGCCCCCGGTCTCGAAGGCGCGGGCGAGCACCTTCGGGTTGGTGACGGGGGTGTTCGTGGGCGCGGCGGCGTCCCAGAACAATTCGGTGAACTGTCGTGCCTTGGCCGCGGTGATCTTGTCCGCACCGGAGGCGTCCACCAGGTCGAGCGCGAACGCGCGCGCAGCGAAGTACGACTGCACGAGCGAGAAGTAGACGGGGTTCTCGCGCCAGGCCTTGTCGGAGAAGCGGCGGTCGCCCTGCAGCTCCGGCGCGCCTTCGACGTTCTTGCCGCTGAGCGCGACGCGGGCGGTGTCCGTCGGGACCTTGGCCAGGCGGGTCGCGAGGTTCTCGACGGCCGACGCCACCCCCACGGGGTTGCGGGCCGCGCCGACGGCCGCCTTGGCGGTGGACCCGAGCCAGCCGGCCGGGTCCAGTTCCGCGGCGATGCGGGTCTTCATCGGGAACTTCGGCTTGGCGGCGCCGGCGGTCTTGCCCGACCTTCCGGACGTTCCCGCGCTCGCGGTCTTCTCACGGTTGCCGGAGTTCCTGGTTTTGTCGGTCATCGCCTTCGCCTTCTTCTGGTGGGAACGGATGGGTGCTGGTGCGGCCGGGGCGACCGGTCAGGATTCGACGTCGCCGAGGTAGCGCAGGATCGTCGCGCACACGCAGACGGGGCGTTCGATGCCCGGCACGTCGAACACGAGCGTCACGCCCACCTGGTATCCGCCGGCGATCGCGTCGACCGAGTCGATCGTGGCGGTGGCGCCGACCTCGGAGCCGACGGGCACGGGAGCGGGGAAGCGGACCTTCTCGAGCCCGTAGTTGATGACCTGGTCCGATCCGGTCACGTCGAGGACGTCCCAGAACAGGTCCACCGCCAGCGACAGCGTGAGGTAACCGTGGGCGATGGTGGTGCCGAACGGGCCGTCCTTCGCGCGCTCCGGGTCGACGTGGATCCACTGGTGATCGCCGGTCGCGTCGGCGAACCCGTTGATCCGCTCCTGGTCGATGAGGATGCGGCGGGACGGGCCGAGACTCTCGCCCACCAGGGAGGGGAGGTCGGCGAGGCGGACCCGGCGCGGCTGCGATTGCGGGTCGGCTTGCGCTGTGAAATGCGAGTTCATCGTGGTCCTTCACGTGTTGCGGGCGTGTCTGCGGCCCCGGGGGCCGGGTTCGGGCCTCCCGCCGGCGCCGGGGCTTGGCCGGAGGACGGCAAGGGGGCGCCGGGCGGGGAGCGCGGTGCGTGCTCCCCGCCGGGGGATCGGGCAGTGGGATTCGGTCGGCCGAGGCCGGGCGGCGGGAGGCTGGACAAGAGCACCGCGGCTGAGCGGTGCGACTTGTGCGGGTTCGCGTGACCCGGCGATTCCCCCGAACCGTCGGGACGCGTTGCCGCGTGGCGCTCCCCGCGCCATTTGTTTTCCGTATCCGCCGGTTATATGTATCCGGCGGTTCCGCCCAATCGGGCTCCGTCTGGTGAGTAGAAAGCGACCCCTGCTGCGCTTCTACTGCGATGGACATGATTGATATTAGGGAGGGTGGCTAATGGAATCAATGGTGTGTGATCCATGCCATCGCCGCCGAAGTGTGTAACGTATCCCCAGGTGGAAGGGCAGTCCGGAACATTAGAATCAATTCTTGAATTCGCTCGAATGTACTCGTCGGTGTTACTCGCGGGTATTTCGACGCGGCGATGAAAGACGTGCCCTAGTGAACGCTCGGTTTGGAAGGAATAGGCGATGCCGCCGGATCGTGATGAGAACCCACCATGACGGTGTCGGGAATCGTGCGTGAGTGGCGTGCCGACGAGGGCTGGGGCGTCATCGACGCGCCGGAGGCCCCGGGCGGGTGCTGGGCGCACTTCAGCTCCCTGGCGATGACGGGCTTCCTGGAGCTACGGGCGGGGCAGGGAGTCGTGATGGACGTCGAGCAGGCGGAACAGGACGGGTATTCGTTCCGGGCACTGCGCGTGTGGCCGTGAGGGCGGCGAACGGGGCGCTGTCGCGCCGCGTCACGTGCGGGCGATGAGGAAATCCTCGCCGCTCGATGAGTGCAGGCCGTCCGCCCGGCCCGCGAAGTACCGGTCGCTCAACGCCGGACCGGCCACGTGGTCGGCTTCGCGGAAACCGGCCCCGCGTGCGAGGCCGAGCATCTCGTCGGGCGTGTAGAAGCTGACGAACGGCGTGCCCGACTCCTGCGCGCCGTCGCTGCTGGCCTCCAGCCCGCCCTTGTCGCCGTCATCGATGAGGTCCATGGGCAGCAGGAAGGACACGGCGAGCGTCGAACCGGCGGCGAGGCCCGCGGCGGCGCGCAAGGTCGAGGCGGTCGCCTCGCGGGTGAGGTATTGGACGACGCCGGTCGAAACCACGACGGCGGGCCTCGACGCGTCGAACCCGGCCCGCAGCAGCGCCGACCACCAGTCTTCGACCTCGAAGTCCACCGGGACGAGGCGCAGGTGCCCCGGAACGCCGTACCCGGTCTCGTCCAGCCGCCGGCGCTTCCACTCCTGGGGACCGGGCTGGTCGACCTCGAAGACGGTCATCTGCGCGGCGATCTCCGGGCGCCGCAGCGCGAACGTGTCGATCCCCGCGCCGAGGATCACGTACTGGTCGACCCCGGCAGCGGCCTGCTCGGCGACGAGGTCCTCGACGAACCGGGCCCGCGCGACGATGGAGGCGCGGAACCCGGCGGTGAACTCCGGATCCATGTCCGGCCGATCGCGCCACTGCGCGGGCGGGTCGACCAGCGCCAGTCCGACGGTGTCCTCGAGGACGTGCGGCGGCGCGTCGATCAGCACGTGCAGCGCGCGCCACAGGGCCACCCGCTCCGCGGTGTTCTCCGGTCCGATCGTGGTGCGGTCGGATGCAGTGCGGTCGGATGCAGTGCGGCCGGATGCGGTGCCGGCAGATGCGGTACGCGGGTCCTCGCTCATATCGATCCAGTAGACCACTGACGCGGGGCGGCCGCCATCGTCGCCGCGCACGATCATGGAATCGGCCTCCGCAGACGACGGAGAGCCTTACGCTGAGGTCTGACCGGAAGTCCACCGACCAGGGGACGGCGATGACGAGGGTCAGGATCGCTCGATCGGCCGCGGTGCTCGTGGCCGCCGCCGCACTGCTGTGCGCCGGCGCGGGAACGGCAGCCGCCGACAGCTCCGTCGCACCGCCGTCCTCCAGCGGGTCGTCGGGCGGCGCAGGTTCGTCGGGCAGTGAGGAATCGTCGCTGGATCTGTCGCGGCTCGAAGATCTGGGCGTGCAGGTGGGCGTGGACACCGGGTCGCTCGGCGACTGGGACGTGACCGGGTCCCTGGGCGTCGAGACCTCCGCTCCGGGGCTGCGCACGGAGATCGACGACGCGGGGCGCATGCGCGTGTGGGTCACCCGCCCGCAGTCCGCGCCGCTGCTGTCCACGTGCACCCCGGTCCTTGTCGACGCGCGCCACCTTCCCGAGCTGGTGGACACCCTCGACGATCCTTCGGCGATCCTCGGCGGCGGCCTCCCGGGAGTCACTCTGTTCGCCCCGCCGATCCCGTTCCCGCCGTCGCAGGCGCGCGACTACTGGCAGACCCGCGCCGCCGTCGAACCGGGCGTGCACGTCCTGGCGGGGGTCTGCCTGCCCCAAGGCACCACCCATATCGCGGCACTCGTCATGACGGTTCCCGGCAGCGGCTGGGGAAGCGTCGCGGAGACGGCCGGATTCGGCAGCCAGGCCGGCTCGATGCTGATCCGCGAGCAGCTGGGTTCCGTGACCGATTCGGCCGGCAGCGGTACCGGCAGCAACGGCTCCGGCAGCGACAGCGGTTCCGGCAGCTGACCGCGGCGCCCCAGTCCGGGCGCCGGTGTTCCCGCAGCCCCAGCTACCTGGCGCCGCGGCCGCCGGAGCGGCGATACTGGGACGCGGAAGGAACGGTGCGGAAGCAAGCGGGGTGACAGGTGACCGGGATCGCGGGTGCACGCCCGGAGCAGGCGGCCGGCGTCGGCGGGCGGCGTGCCGGTGCAGGCGCGCTGCGCCGCCTGGCCGCACCGCTGGCCGTGGCCGTGGGGGCCGCCGCCGCGGGAGCGTTCATCCACGCGGCAGACCCGACCACCCCGGGCGGCGTCATCCCGGAGTGCCCCAGCAAGCACTTCCTGGGAGTGATCTGCCCGGGGTGCGGGAGCATGCGGATGATCTACTCGCTGCTGCACCTGGATTTCGGGGCGGCGCTCCGGTTCAATGCGGTCGGTTTGCTCGTGCTCGTCGCCCTGATCGGCGCTTTCGCGCGGTGGACGTGGCGGCGGGCCCGGGGCGACGGCGCCGGCACGATGCGGCTCGGCGGCCGCGCGGCGTGGTGCATCGCGGCGGTGGTGGTCGCCTGGCTGGTGGTGCGCAACATCCCCGTCGCGCCGTTCACAGCGCTTCGGGTGTGAGAAGCAGCGACATTCGCGCGGCCACCGGCCGGTCCCGTCGGCCTCTCTGGGTAGGTTTGCACCGTGCCGACCACCGATTCAGGAGCAGCAGCGCAGCCTGCGCCGTCTCCCCGGCATCCCGGCCGCCCTGAGGTGGTCGCGCGTGTCATCGCGGTGGTGGCCGGCCTGGCCGGCCTGCTGCTGGCGCTGGCGGTCCCGTTCCTGCCGGTCACGCAGTCCACTGCGCACCTGTCGTGGCCGCAGGGGGACGCTGTCGCGCCGGTGACGGCGCCGCTGGTCACGTACGCGCCCACAGATCTGCGCGTCACCGTGCCGTGCTCGACGGTGACGGAGCTGGCGGCGCAGCCGTCGGACGCGCCGGGCGGGGGGCGCACCGTGCTGTCGACCGCCCCCGTCGGCACCACCGGCGCCACACAACGCGCCCTCGTCATCGCCACCGGGTACGGCGAGGTCACGGTCCGGTCCGCGGGGGAGATCCTCGCGCGCGCGCCGCTGGCGTCGCTCGCAGGCGGCGGCTGCGACGCCATCACGGTGACGTCCACCGCCGCTGAGACCGCGGTGACGTTCGCCGGACCGGGCGGCGCCGCGGAGACCACGACGGTGACCGACCACGATGCGCGCCCGCAGGTGGTGGGCGTGTTCACCGACCTCGCCGGCCCGGCCCCGGAAGGCCTGTCGGTGGAAGCGACGGTGGACACGCGCTACATGGTCTCGCCGACTCTCCTCAAGTGGTTCGCGATGGGCCTGGCGGTGGCGCTCACCGCGGTGTCGCTGTCGGCGCTCGCCCGCCTGGATTCGGTCGCCCGGGGCGGCGTGCTGGCGCGGTGGCGCGGGATGCGCGGTCCTCCCGGGCGGCGTCGGCCATGGCAGCTGCTCCCGCAACGATGGCGCCGCATCTCCGCGGTGGACGTCACCGTGGTCGTGGTGCTGCTGGTCTGGCACATCATCGGCGCCAACACCTCGGACGACGGCTACGAGCTGGCGATGGCCCGCGCCGCGGAGAACGCCGGCTACATGCCGAACTACTTCCGCTGGTTCGGGGCGCCGGAGGCGCCGTTCGGCTACCCGTACTACGTCTTCACCCTGCTCGACCAGATCAGCCCGGCTTCGGTGGTGCTGCGCCTGCCCGCGCTGGTGGCGGCGCTGGTGTCCTGGCTGCTCATCTCGCGCGAGCTCATCCCGCGGTTCGGCCGCGCCGCCCGCCACGACAAGGCGGCGCTGTGGACGGCGGCGCTGGTGCTGCTCGCGTTCTGGCTTCCCTACAACAACGGCCTGCGCCCCGAGCCGTACATCGCCGCGGGCATCCTCATCACCTGGGTGTGCGTGGAGCGCGCCGTGGCCACCGGCAGGCTGATGCCCGCGGGGCTCGGCCTGGCGGTGGGAGTGCTGACGCTCACGGGCGGGCCGACGGGCACGATCTGCGCGGCCCCGTTCCTGGCGGCCGGACGGCCCCTGGTGCGGCTCATCCGGAGCAGGGGGAGACGGTTCGGCTACGCGCCGACGCTGGCGCCGCTCGTCGCCGCGTCGTCGGTGGTGCTGGTGGTGGCGTTCAGCCGGGCCAGCGCGGGCCCGCTGCTGCAGGCCACCCGCATGAAACCCGTCGTGGGCCCCTCCGAGCCCTGGTATCTGGAGTACCAGCGGTACATCCACCTGCTGGTCCAGGGCGGACCCGACGGCTCCATCGCACGGCGGTTCGCAGTGCTGGTGATGCTGCTGTGCCTGGTGGTCTGCGCGATCCTGCTGGTGCGGCGCCGCGCCGGGCTGGTGGGCAGTGCGGGGAAGGGCGCGCAGGCCGGTGGTGCGCCGCGGGGGCGCATCGTGGGTCTCGCGGCCGGGCCGGCGCTGCGTGCGGTGCTCGTCGTGGCGCTGGGCATAGCGTTGATGACCCTCAACCCCACCAAGTGGACGCACCACTTCGGCGTGTTCGCGGGGGTCGCCGCGGTGCTGGCCGCGCTCACGGTGGTGGCGCTGCGGGGTGCGCTGCGCGAATCGGGCCGGCCGCGCAGCCGCGCGCGCACGCTGTTCTCGGCGGGCGTCCTGCTGATCCTGGCCGTCACCTTCACCTCCACCAACAGCTGGTGGTACGTATCGGACTACGGGGTGCCCAACGGGCTGTGGGTGACAATCGCGGGATGGGTGCTCGCGCTCGTGTGCTTCATCAACGCCGTCGTGCGGCTGGTGCGGGTGTGGCGGTGGCGCGACGGCCGCACCCCCGACGACGCGTCCGCTCAGGAGCCGCGCGCCGGGCGCATGCGCCGCATCGTGGCCGCCGGCCTGCCCCACCGCGCCCGTGAGCGGCTGGAAGCGTTGCCGTCGTTCGCCCCGCTGCCCATCGCGGCCGCGGGCGTCGTCGCCTTCACCCTGGTGTCGTTCGTGGTGGCGATCGTCGCGCAGTACCCGTCGTACTCGGTGGGGCTGGGCAACCTGCGCGCGCTGGCCGGCAAGCCCTGCAACCTGTCGGAATCGGTCCTGGTGGAGCGCGACCCGAACGCCGACATGCTGGCGCCGGCCGGCCCCGTGGACCACCCGCTGGGCGCGGTGGAACTCAGCGGATTCTCCCCCAACGGGATCCCCGCGGACGTGAGCTACCGGCACGACAACCTCAACGGGCTCGTCGGCCACGCCAAGGTCGCGCCCGACGTCAACCCGCCGGGCACGGGTGGCGGAGTGCTCGACGCGGCCGGCGTCAACGGCTCGCTGGCGGCCCTGCCGTTCGGACTGGACCCGGCCACCACGCCGGTGCTCGGCAGCTACGACCCGGGCGACCCCGAGGCGGTCGCCGACGCCACCTCCGCCTGGTACGCCCTGCCACCGCGCAGTGACGACCGGCCGGTCCTCGCGTTGGCGGCCGCCGGCGAGGTCAAACGTGAGAACCTGTGGGTGGAGTTCGGGCGGCGCGTCGACGGCGGTGCGGGCGGAGCCGACGCGGCCGGGGGATACGAGGTGCTCGGCGAGCACGAGCTGTACGACATCGGTCCGGCGCCGTCGTGGCGCGACATGCGCCTGCCGATCTCGGAGATCCCCGACGACGCCGACGTGGTGCGCATCGTCGCCCACGACGACGAGGAGGACGAGGACGACTGGATCGCCTTCACCCCGCCGCGCGTGCCGCGCCTGACCACGATGCAGCAGCTGCTGGGTTCCGAGCAGCCGGTGTTCATGGACTGGCCGGTGCCGCTGATCACCACGTGCCAGCACCTGCCCGACTACCTCGACGGCGTGGCCGAGGTGCCGGGGTACCGGATCCGCGCGGAGAGCGGACTGGCGGTGGTGGCCACCAACTGGCAGGGCGCGCAGGGCGGCGGCCCGCTGGGGCGCATCCGGCTGCTGCAGCGCGGCGTGACCGTGCCGACCTACCTGGACGAGGACTGGAAGCAGCAGTGGGGCGACCTGGTCCGCTACGACCCGCGCGTGCCGGACGCGGCCCCCGCGGAGCTCGACACCGGCACCGCCACGCGGTCCGGCATGTGGACGCCGGGGCCCATCAAGGCGCTGTGGACGGAGTAGCGCCTGAGACGGGCGTCCGCGTAGCCGACGGCGCGTTCGGCCTGCAAGGTCCGCGTTCCTTCGGCACACTGGGTTCCGGCGCCACGGCGTCGTGAAGGTTTCCGACGAAAGGACACTCAGTTGTCAGTATCGATGGACCTCGGAAAAGCACTCGACAAGGCCTATGAGGACAAGACGCTCGACGAGGTGCTCAAGGCGCCGCCGTCAGCGCTGGCAGGACTCACGGAGAAGCACGACGCGATCCTTGCCGATCTGGGCATCAAGACCGTCAAGGACATGGGCACCAACAAGTACTTCGCGCTGGCGGGCGCGCTCGCGAATGCGGGTGAGCGACAGGGCTAGACAGCCGCTGCCCCGCCTCGGTGCGGGCAAGCGCGGGGAGGGCCGGGGCCTGGAGTCCCGGCCCTCTTCCGTTGCCGCGGCCCGGAATCGCGGCCCCACCGTCATCGCACGGTGATGATCGACCCGTCGTGCGGGTCGGCCGCCACCAGTTCGCCGATCACCGGCGCTCCCGGCACCTCGCCGGCCACCAGCAGCCCGCCGGAGGTCTGCGCGTCGGCGAGCAGGAGCAGCTCGTCCTCGCCCGCCGCGGAGCGCAGGTGCGGGCGCACCCAGTCCAGGTTGCGCCGGGTGCCGCCGCTGACGTAGCCGTCGCGCAGCGCTTGCCGGGCGCCGTCGAGGTAGGGGACGGCGGCGGCGTCGATCACCGCGGACACGCCGCTGGCCCGCGCCATCTTGAACAGGTGCCCCAGCAGCCCGAACCCGGTGACGTCGGTGGCGCATGTGATGCCGGCGGCGAGCGCGTCCCGGGCTGCGCCGGCGTTGAGCCGGGTCATCGCGTCGACGGCCTGCGGGATGGGTGTGCCGGTGTTCTTGTGCAGGCAGTTCAGCATCCCGATGCCCAGGGGCTTGGTCAGGCTCAGCGGGATCCCCGCGCGGCCGGCGTCGTTGCGCATCAGCCGGGCGGGGTCGGCGGTGCCGGTGACGGCCATGCCGAACTTGGGTTCCGGGTCGTCGACGCTGTGCCCGCCGGCCACGTGGCATCCGGCCGCGCCGGCCACGTCGCGGCCCCCGCGCAGCACCTCCGCGGCCGTCTCATAGGGCAGCGCCCCTGTGGGCCAGCACAGCAGGTTCACCGCCACCAGCGGCGTGCCGCCCATGGCGTAGACGTCGGAGAGCGCGTTGGCGGCGGCGATGCGGCCCCAGTCGTACGGGTCGTCGACGACGGGGGTGAAGAAGTCCGCCGTGGATACGATGGCGATGTCGTCGCGGATACGCACGGCCGCAGCGTCATCCCCGTCGTCGAGGCCCACCATGAGCTCGCCCGCCGGGTCGGCGACCGGCGCGCCGACGAGGCCGGCGACGACGTCCTCCAGCGCCCCGGGCGGGATCTTGCAGGCGCAGCCGCCGCCGTGCCCGAACGAGGTGAGGCGCGCAGCCGGGACGGTGCGGGGGTGTGCGGCCGGTGTCGTCATGGCACCGACCATATGCCGACCCCGGCCCGGCCGTCGGCTTGACGAACGGAACCGGCGCGGGGCTTACTTGTGGCGGAGGCGTCAGGGCTCCTGGTGGACCCCGCGGTCTTCAAAACCGACGTGGCCGGGCATCCCGGTCAGGCGGGTTCGATTCCCGTCCGCCTCCGCCACAGCCACCGGTGCGTGCAGAGAGGCGGTGCCCGCCATAGCAGCCCAGACCGGCGAGGGCGGCGCCGCCGACCCGCGCCGCCGCGTCCCGTCCACCGATGCGCTGTTGCGCGACGAGCGCATGCGGCCCGCGGTCGACGTGCTCGGCGCGCCGTATGTGAAGGCCTGGCTCAAGGGTGCGCAGGACGCGGTGCGCGCGGGCGACCTCGCCCCGGAGGACGTCGTCCAGACGGTGCTCGCACAGCTGCCCGCCGCGCCGATCACCGCCGTGCGCGTCCTCAACGCCACCGGGGTCCTGCTGCACACCAACCTGGGCCGCGCGCCCCTGTCGGAGGCGGCGGTGCGCGCGGTGGGGATCGTCGCAGGTGCCACCGATGTGGAGCTCGACCTGGCCACCGGCCGCCGGGGCGCGCGCGGGCGCGGCGCGCTCGAGATCCTGCGGGCCGCCGTGCCGGACGCCGAGGACGCGTACCTGGTCAACAATGGCGCCGCCGCGCTGGCACTCGCCGCCACCGCCCTCACCCCGGCGCACTCGCGGGTGCCCGGGTCGATCGTCATCGCGCGCGGCGAGATGGTCGAGATCGGCGACGGCTTCCGGCTGCCCGACCTGCTCGAATCGACCGGCGCGACGCTGCGCGAGGTGGGCACCACCAACAGGGTGACCGCCGACGATTACGCCGAGGCCGTCGACGACACGACGGCCTTCATCCTCAAGGTGCACCCGTCGAACTTCGTCATCAGCGGGTTCACGGCCGGCGCCGGGGTGCACGAGCTGCGGGGGCTGGGCGTGCCCGTGGTGGCCGACATCGGCTCCGGGCTGCTCGTGCCGCACCCGGCGCTGCCCGACGAGCCGAGCGCCGGCGGAATGCTGCGGGCCGGTGCCGACCTGGTGACCGCCAGCGGCGACAAGCTGCTCGGCGGCCCGCAGGCGGGCGTGGTGGTGGGCCGCGCCGACCTGATCCACGCGATGCGACGCCACCCCCTGGCGCGGGCGCTGCGCGTGGACAAGCTCACGCTCGCGGCGTTCGAGGCCACCGTCGGCGGGCCCCGCACCCCCACCATGGCGGCGCTGGAGGCCGACCCGCGTGCGCTGAGGGCACGCGCCGATCAGCTCGCGGAAGCCCTGCGCGGCGACGGTATCGACGCGGAGGCTGTCGACTCGCGCGCCACGGTCGGCGGCGGCGGCGCGCCGGGGGTGGAACTGCCCAGTGCCGCCGTGTCGCTGCCCACCGGGCTTGCCGCGCCGCTGCGCGCCGTGCGGCCCGCGGTGCTGGGTCGGGTGACGGAGGGGAGGCTTCTGCTGGACCTGCGCGCCGTGGCCGAGGCGGACGACGACCTGCTCGCGCAGCTGGTCCGGGCGGCGCGGTGACGCAAAGAAAGACGACGGCGGGAGCGGCGCCCGCCGTCGTCCTCGCCACCGCCGGCCACGTCGACCACGGCAAGTCCACCCTGGTGCGCGCGCTCACCGGCACGGAGCCGGACCGCTGGGACGAGGAACGCCGCCGCGGGCTCACCATCGACCTGGGCTTCGCGTCGATGACGTTGGACGACGAAATGACGGTCGCATTCGTGGACGTGCCGGGGCACCGGCGCTTCGTCGCCAACATGCTCGCCGGGGTGGGCCCGGTGCCGGCCGCGCTGTTCGTGGTGGCCGCCGACGACGGGTGGATGCCGCAATCCCAGGAGCACCTGGAGGCGCTCGCCGCGCTGGGGGTGCGCCGGGGAATTCTGGTGATCACGCGCTGCGACCTGATGGAGCCGGACCTCGCCCTGGCCGAGGCGCGCGACGCGCTCGCGGGCACGGGGCTCGCCGACATCCCCGCGGTACCGGTGTCCGCGGCGACCGGCGCGGGGATGGACGCGCTGCGTGCTGCGCTGGCGGAACTGGCGCGCGGGCTTCCCCGGCCCGACCCGGGCGGGGACGTGCGCCTGTGGGTGGACCGGGCCTTCACCATCAGCGGGGCGGGCACGGTGGTCACCGGCACGCTCGGCGACGGCGCCATCGAGATGGGCGACGCGCTGACCGTCGGCGCGGGCGGGCGGCGCGTGACAGTGCGCGGACTGCAGTCCCTGGGCCGCGACGTGCGGTCGGTGAAGGGCACGGTGCGCGTCGCCCTCAACCTGCGGGGCGCGGCGGTGGACGCGGTGCCCCGGGGCACGGCGCTGCTCACTCCCGGTAGCTGGCGGGGTACGTCGGTCGTCGACGTGCGCCTGGACCCGGGCCCGGGGACGCCGAAGCCCGCCCGGCTGCCGGAGAGCATGACCGCGCACATCGGCTCCGCGTCGACCCCCGTGCGAGTGCGGGTGTTCGCCGACTCGCCCTACGCCCGCCTGACCCTCGGCGCCCCGCTGCCGCTGCGAGTGGGCGACCGGTTGATCCTGCGCGACCCGGGCACGCACCGCATCCCGGCCGGCGCCGCGGTGCTCGACCCGTCGCCGCCTCCGCTCGCCCGCCGGGGCGACGCGCGCCGCCGCGCCGAGGTCCTGGCGGACCTGCCGGCAGAGCCTGCCGTGGGATCCGAGCTGCGGCGCCGCGGTTGGGTGCGATCCGACGACCTGAGCGCGTGGGGCGTGCCGGTGCCCGACGGTGCGGGCCGCGGCGGCTGGTTGATCGACGACGCCGCGGCCGACGCGCTGGCGGCGCGGCTGGTGGAGTTCGTGCGCGCGGAGGACCGGCGCGACCCACTCGAACCCGGCGTGCCCGCGGAGGCGGCGCGACGGGAGCTGGGCCTGCCCGACGCGCACCTGATCGAGGCGGTGCTCGCGCGGCCCGGTGCGTCCGCACTGCGGAGCGCAGACGGGCGCATCACCCTGCCCGGCTCCGGGGGAGGCCTGCCGCCGGCGGTGCGGGCGGCGGCGGACGAGCTGCAGGATCGGCTGCGGCGGAATCCGTTCGCGGCGCCCACGGCCAGGGAGCTCGACGAGCTGGGCCTCGGCCGGCGGGAACTGGCCGCCTGCGCCCGGGCGGATCTGCTGGTCGAGGTCGGGCCCGGGGTGTGGCTGGCTCCGGACGCCCCGGAGCTGGCCGCGGCGGCCCTGCGCGAGTTGCCCGCCCCGTTCACGCCCAGCCAGGCGCGCGGCCGCCTGGGGACGTCGCGCCGGGTGATGATGCCGCTGCTCGAGCTGCTGGCGCGGCGGGGGCTGACCCGCCGGGTGGGCGACGGCGGGCACGAGGTGGTCGGCGACGGCGGGCGCGCGGTGGTGTGAAGCCGCCGCGGGGCCGGTGAGCGCGTGCCTACGTAAGCCGTAGAGACGCGCTCATTCGCCACGGGAGCGAGCGGGTGCGCGGAACTACTGCGCCGCGACCCGTCATGGTGTTGAATTCCATGGTGGTGTGAGGGCCTGGTGTCGGCGAGAGGACAGGTCAGTGGAGAGGACCCGGGGCGCGCGGAGCGCCGTCGTACTCGGAGGCGTCGTCGCGGCGGCCGCACTCTCGGTGACGGCGTGGCAGCCGGCGTCGGCCGCGCCACAGGCGGATACGGCGCAGGCGGATACGGCGCAGGCCGCAGAGCTGCCGCCCGGACTCAAGGACGCCGTGCGCCGCGACCTGGGTATCAGCCCGCAGGAGTACCTGGAGCGCGCGCACTCTGCGCGGGCGGTGGCCGGCGAGTCGCAGCGGCTGCGGAACCGCGACCCGCAGGCGTTCGGCGCGGCATGGCTCGCGCAGGATGGGACGCCGATCATCGCCGTCACGACCGCGACCGCGGCGCAGGAGGTGCGCGACGCCGGGTTCACGCCCGCGCTCGTGCCCGCGACGGCGAAGGACAGCGCGCCGCGGACCGCGGCGCCACGGGTGCTGCAGCTCAAGGCGTCTCCGATCGGAGGTGATGAGTACATCACCGGGGCGGGGCCCATCGCGCAATGGCCCGGTTACACCTCCTGCTCGCTGGGGTTCACCGCCGTCGACTCGGCGGGGGAGCCGTACGCGATCAGCGCCGGGCACTGCGACCCCGAGCCTGCGGCGGCGGGGATTGCCGGCGCGTCCGGGGTCTACCTGCACGACGCTCCCGGGTTCCGTGACAGCACGCGGATCGGCCGCTTCGACGCGTCGACGCTCAGCGTCGGCCCGGAGTACCTGGACTACTCGGTGATCGCCATCGATTCCGGAGCGCCGGGCAGCCTCGCCGAACCCCAGGTGCACGGCAGCGGCGCCGACCGGCTCGCCATCACCGGCGTCGCGTCGCCGGCCGTCGTCGGCACGCCGGTGTGCAAGTCCGGCGCCTCCTCCGCCTACACCTGCGGGGAGGTGCTGGCGGCAGACGAGACGGTTCCGGTGGAGGACGCGGATGGCGTGGTGGTCGGCCGGGTCCGCGGGTTCATCACGTCGGTGTGCACGCTGTCCGGCGACAGCGGCGGCCCGATGTTCAGCGGAACCGCGGCGCTCGGCATCGTCAGCGCGTCCGATTTCGAGGATCCGCAGGGGTGCGGTATCGCCCCGTCCGGCGACGACGGGCCCATGACCATCGGGGTGCCGGTCCGCAAGATCCTCGACGCGGTCAACGCGGGGCCCGGCGAGGACCTGGCGCTGCGCACCGCCTCGAACCCGGGCCCGCCCATTCCTGCGGGTGACGGTGGCGGTGGGGTGCCGGGCGTCCCGGCGGGGAGCCTCGCCTCGGTGGGCGCCTCCTGAACGGGATCGGCCTCGGACGGATTCAGCTCGACCGGCCCTCGCGTCGCTCCCGCTGGGGCACCACGGTGTAGCGGGGGTCGCGCGCGGAGGCCTGCCCGGCGTGGAAGATCGCGAACCGCGTGCAGGCGGACCCGGCGGTGAGCGCCAGCCCGGACAGGGCGGACGCGATCCTGCTGCGCCTGCCGGCCACCGCGCCCGCGGCGCCTGCGGCGGTGAGCGCGGTCGCGGCCGTGTGCAGCGTGCCCGCCGTGCCCTGGCGCAGCGGCTCGGCGGTGATGCCCATGCTGTGCTGCATGATCCGTGAGGCGCCGAGCTCGAGCACCGCCCCGCCGACGGCGAGGTTCCGCGCCGGTCCTGATTCGCCTAATGGTCCCGCCACCAGCCCCATCCCGCCGGAGGCGGCCGCGGCGGAGCCGACGAACACGAACGGCAGCTCCCGCTGGGCCGCGTGCCAGGTGGGCGTCGCCGTGTCGGTGAGCAGCACTGCGGTGTAGGAGGCGACGGCGGGGGCGATGAGGGCGGCTATAAGCCCGCCGGGACGGCCCGCGAACCCGAGCAGCCGGCCGAGCCTGCTGTTGCGGACCGGCCCCGGCATGAACCCCAGCAGCTCGCTACCCGTCGCCAGCGCGTTGAAGGGGCCGTAGGCGGACAGGATCCAGGTGCCGACGCTCATCGGCGAGGTCACCTTGGCCACGCGCAGCATGTGGTGGAACCGCGCCGGGCGGCCGAGGTCGTGGACGAGGGCGTAGAGGCTGCCGCCGATCGCCGCGGACGCGACCAGACGCGCGGACCGGCGCTGGCGCGGCAGCCCCGTCAGGTCGGCGCCCGCCGCGAGCAGCGAGGACCCGCCCGCCAGTCCGCCGAGGAACAGGTACGCCGGGATGTCCGCCTCCCACGGAGAGGCCTTGACGACCGGGCGGCCGTAGTACGAGGTGAACTCGGCGTCGGGCACCATCGCCTGCTCGCCGCGGCGGCGCCTGCGCTTGCCGCCGCCCTTCCGCCGCCGCAGATCCTGGTCGGTCACCGCCGTCCTCCCTTGCCGCCGATGAACGCGGCCGCCGCACCGCCCAGCAGTGCGGCGGCGGCGAACGCCGCCTGGCGCCACATGCCCGGCAGGTCCTTGGTGGTCACCACCGGGTCCGGCGGCAGCCCGTACACCTCCGGCTCGTCGAGCAGCAGGAAGAACGCCCCGGTGCCGCCGACCCCGTTGTCGGGGTCGTGCCCGTAGAGCTGCGCGGTGGTCTCGCCGGACTCGACGAGCATGTCGAGGCGGCCCTGGGCGCGTTCGCGCAGCTCGTCGAGGTCGCCGAACTGGATCGACTGGGTGGGGCAGGCCTTCGCGCAGGCCGGTTCCATGCCGTCGGAGAGCCGGTCGTAGCAGAGCGTGCACTTCTGTGCGAGGCCCACCGCGGGGTCGCCGGCGGGGCCGTCGCGGCGGTCGATCACCCCGTACGGGCAGGCCGGAACGCAGTAGCCGCAGCCATTGCAGATGTCGTCCTGCACCACGACGGTGCCGAACTCGGTGCGGAACAGCGCTCCGGTGGGGCACACGTCGAGGCAGGCGGCGTGCGTGCAGTGCTTGCACACGTCGGATTCCATGAGCCAGCGGAAGTCCGCGTGCTCGCGGTGCTCCGGGTCGGCGCCCGGGAGGGTGGCGGTGGGCATGCCCAGGTCGACGGTGTCGGGGCGCCCGCCGTCCGGGGCCGGCGCCGGCAGCTGCTGCTCGATGAAGGCGACGTGCCGCCAGGTGGAGCCGCCGAGCCCGCCGGTGTTGTCGTAGGACATGCCGGTGAGCGCGATCCCGTCCTCAGGCACCGCGTTCCACTCCTTGCACGCCACCTCGCAGGCCTTGCACCCGATGCACACCGACGTGTCGGTGAAGAAGCCCTTGCGCGGCGGCGGGTCGGTGTGGCCGGCGTCGCGGGCCGGGTCGAACGGCGCGGTGCCGGTGTCACCCGTCCCCGGGCTGAAGAACGACCGGCCCAGGCTCGACAGGAACCCGGCCCCGCCTGCGGATGCGTCGTCCACGTCCGTCACACCTCCGTTCCGGTCTCCGGCGTCACGCCCGCGCGCCGCCGGTATTCCTCGACGTACTCCACCAGCGCCGGACCGCGCGGGCGGCGCCCCGGCTGCACGTCGCAGCTGGTCGACTTGGTGGCGGGGATCGACACGTTGGGGTCGAGCGTCTGCGGCAGCAGGTCGTTGGCCGCGTCGCCGGTGCTGATGCCGTTGGGCCCCCAGTGGTACGGCAGGCCCACCTGGTGCAGCGTCTGCCCGCCCACCTTGAGTGGCGTCATCCGCGGCGTCACCAGCACGCGCGCCTCGACGGCGGTGCGGGCGGTGATGATGGTGGCCCAGCCGCCGTTGACCAATCCGCGTTCCCGGGCCAGCTCGGGGCTGACCTCGCAGAAGAACTCCGGCTGCAGCTCCGAGAGGTACGGCAGCGTCCGGCTCATCGCGCCTGCCGTGTGGTGCTCGGTGAGCCGGTAGGTGGTGAACACGTACGGGAACACCGCGCTGCCGGCCGTGCCGTGCGACGGGTTGTAGCGGTTGTAGCGGCCCGGGTGCACCTGCCGGGCCGGGTTGGACTGCTGCGGGTACAGCGGGTTGCGTAGCGGCGACTCGGGCGGCTCGTAGTGGGTGGGAAGTGGGCCGTCGTTGGTGCCTGCGGGTGCGAACAGCCAGCCCAGGCCGTCGGACTGCATGATGAACGGCTGGTCGCCGGCGATGGCGTCCTCGGCGCGCGCCCCCACGGGCGGACGGTATCCGGGCTCCTTCGACGCCGGGAAGTCGGGGACGTCGTCGCCCACCCAGCGGCCCTTCGTGTCCGCGCCCTCGGCGGTGGCGTCGGGGTCCCACCAGACGTATTTCTTGCGCTCGCTCCACGGGTTGCCGTCGGGGTCGGCGGAGGCGCGGTTGTAGAGCTTGCGCCGGTTCGCCGGCCACGCCCACGCCCAGTCGGAGGAGACGGGGTTCTGCGCGGTGCGCGCGGGGCGGCGGTCGGCCTGGTTGACGCCGTCCGCCCCGATACCGCAGTAGATCCAGCAGCCGCAGCGCGTGGAGCCGTCATCGCGGAGCTGTGTGTAGCTCGACAGGGGCGTGCCGTCGGGGCCGGTGCCGTTGATCTCCTCGAGCATGGAGACGGCGTCGGGCTCGTCGGTGCCAGGCTCGAGGCGGTAGTCCCAGGTGAGCCGCTGCAGAGGCAGATCGCGCGGGTCGGTGGAGGCCGCGACGCGCTCCTTGAGCATGCGGCCCAGGTGGTAGTAGAACCACAGTTCGCTGCGCACGTCGCCCGGCGGCTGGACGGCCTGCCGGTGCCACTGCACCATGCGCTGGGTGTTGGTGAAGCTGCCCTGCTTCTCCACGTGGTTGGCGGCAGGGAAGAAGAACACCTCGGTGGCGATGTCCTCGGTGCGCATCTCGCCCGTCTCGATCTCGGGCCCGTCCTTCCAGAAGGTGGCCGATTCGATGAGCGAAAGGTCGCGCACGACGAGCCAGTCGAGGTTGGCCAGCCCTGCCCGCTGCATGCGGCCGTTGGCGGTGCCCACGGCGGGGTTCTCGCCGACGAGGAAGTACCCGCCGCCGCCCTGGTTGATCTGGCGCTCGACGGTGGTGGTGGAGTCGTGCTTGCCCGTCAGCCGCGGCAGGTAGTCGTAGCAGTAGTCGTTCTCGGCGGTGGCGGCGTCGCCCCACCAGGCCTTGAGCAGGCTCACCGTGTAGGCGCGCATGTTGCCCCAGTAGCCGGCGGGTCGTTCACCGGCGGCGACGTACGCGTCGAGGTCGGGGTGGGCGTGCGCGTCGGGCATGGCCAGGTAGCCGGGCAGCAGGTCGTAGAGGGTGGGGATGTCGGTGGAGCCCTGGATGCTGGCGTGCCCGCGCAGCGCCATGATGCCGCCGCCGGGCCGGCCCATGTTGCCCAGCAGCAGCTGCAGGATCGCGGCGGTGCGGATGTACTGCACGCCCACGGTGTGCTGGGTCCAGCCCACGGCGTAGCAGAACGCGGTGGTGCGCTCGCGGCCCGAGTTCTCGGTGAGCGCACGCGCCACGCGCGCGAATTGTGCGGGCGGCACGCCGCAGGCCTCCTCGACCATCTCCGGCGTGTAGCGGGCGAAGTGCCGCGCGAGGATCCGGAAGACGCAGTGCGGGTCCTGCAGGGTGGGGTCGGTATCGCCGGTGTACTGCCAGGTCTCAGGGTCGTAGGCGCGGCCGTCCTCGTCGAAGCCGGAGAAGAACCCGGCCAGGTCCTCGGTGTCGCGGAAGTCGGCCGAGACGATCTTCGCCGCGTTGGTGTAGGCGGCGACGTATTCGTGGAACCAGGCGTCGTGGGTGATCACGTGGTTGATCAGGGCGCCGAGGAAGACGATGTCGGCGCCCGCGCGCACGGGCACGTGCAGGTCGGCCACCGCGGAGGTGCGGGTGAAGCGCGGATCAACATGGATCACGGTGGCGCCGCGCTTCTTGGCCTCCATCACCCACTGGAAGCCCACCGGGTGGCACTCGGCCATGTTCGAGCCCTGGATGATGATGCAGTCCGCGTTGGCGAGGTCCTGCAGGTAGCTTGTGGCGCCACCACGTCCGAACGAGGTTCCCAGACCGGGAACGGTGGAGGAGTGTCAAATGCGCGCCTGGTTCTCCACCTCCAGCGCGCCCAGCGCCGTGTAGAGCTTCTTCATCAGGTAGTTCTCTTCGTTGTCCAGCGTGGCGCCGCCGAGCGACGCGAACCCGGACGTGCGGCGCACCCGGGTGCAGTCGTCGGTCTCCTGCTGCCAGAACCGGTCGCGCGCCTCCAGGACGCGGTCCGCGACCTTCTCCATGGCCTCGTCCAGACTGATCGGCTCCCACTCGGCGGCGTGCGGCCGGCGGTAGAGGACGGTCTCGGGCCGACCGGGGTTGGTGACCAGCTGCTTGGACGCCGAACCCTTGGGGCACAGCCGTCCCCGCGAGACGGGGCTGTCCGGATCGCCCTCGATCTGGATGACCTTGCCGTCCTTGACGAATACGTTCTGGCCGCAGCCCACCGCACAGTACGGGCAGACGCTCTTGACCACCTTGTCGGCGGACGCGATGCGCGGCGTGATCTCGAGGCTGCGGCGGGATTGCGCGGCGGCCCCGCGACCGAGCAGGTCACCCCCGGTGAACTGGCGCCATACGGGCCACCCGCCTGACGATCGGCGTCCGGACACCGCGCACCTCCCGGCTCGTACTCCACGCGCTCCGCCGCCTCGCGGGCGGCGGCTGCCTCACACGCTACCCGGCGGGCGAAGGTGCCGGAGCGGTATCGGCGCGTGCCCGGGACGCCGGCCGGCCCCAGGGGGATTCCCTAGGGAACCCTGAGCGATCTCATACTTTCGGCGGCGCGGAATCAGGCTCCCGACCGATGTGCCGGCGCGAGGCAATGCGTCAGAGTGCTCTGTATACGTCAGCGCGCCCCGCGTCGCTCGCCGTCGTCGCGCATCCGGTACGGGTGACGTTGCGCACGCGCGGCCCGTGTCCGGCCTGGTCGCGCTGCGGCACCCATGGCTGGACTCACTAACAAGTGGTACCAACTAACACGAACCCGCAGCAGTCGTCACCGCCGCGCCCCGCGCGGAAGGTGCAGCACGGAGAGGCCGCCCGCATGGCATCGATACTGTTCCGCGTCGGCAGATTCTGTTTCCGGCACAAGTGGTGGATCATCGCGGCGTGGCTGGCGGCCCTCATCGCCGCAGCCTCGATGGTGCAGGCGTTCTCGCCCAAGTTCGCCAAGGACTTCTCGCTTCCGGGTACCGACGCGGGCGTCGCCACCGAGCAGATGCAGGACTACTTCCCGCAGGTGATGACCCAGCAGGAGAACGCGTCCACCTCGGTGCTCATCCAGGCGGACGACGGCCTGTCGCACCACACCGAGCAGATCGACGCGCTGGTGGCGGACCTGAAGACGCTGCCGGAGGTCTCCGACCCGACGTCCATCGCGAACCCGGTCGCCGTCGCGGAGGCCCAGCCGCAGCTGGCGCCGAGCGTGCTCGGCGACGACGGGCGCGTCGGCCTCATCCAGGTGGACCAGAACATCAACATGATGGATCTGACGGTCGACAACAAGAAAGAGCTCACCGACATCCTCAAGGGCGACCGCGGGGACGGCCTGCAGGTGCAGGCGACGGGGTCGCTCATGCAGGTGATGGCGCCGGGCGGATCGGCCGAGCTCATCGGCTTCGCGGTGGCGTTCATCGTGATGATCGTGGCATTCGGGGCGCTGATCGCGGCGTTCATCCCTCTGGTCACGGGCCTTCTCGGCGTGGGACTCACCATCATGCTGTTCACGCTGGGCGCGGAGTTCCTCTCGATCAACGAGGCGGCCATCAGCATCATCACGATGCTGGGCATCGCGGTCTCGATCGATTACGCACTGTTCATCGTCTCGCGCTATCGCAGCGAGCTGCAGCGCGGCGGCACCCAGGCCGATGCGGCCGGCCGGGCTGTCGGCACAGCCGGCAGCGCGGTGATCTTCGCCGGGCTCACGGTGATCATCGCCGTGGTGGCGCTCGGTGTCGTCGGCATCCCGATGATCACGCAGATGGGTGCGGGCGCGGGCCTGGCCGTGGCCGTGGCCGTGCTCGCCGCCCTCACGTTCATCCCGGCGCTGCTCGGCGCGTTCGGCCGCTTCGCCTTCCTGCCGCGGATCCCCTGGATCAAGCACGCCGACCCGAGCGCGGGCGGCGAGACCAACGGCGTGCGCTTCGGCCGCGGCATCGTGCGCCGACCGATCCCGGTGATCATCGGCGGCCTGGTGCTGCTGGCGCTCGCCGCGATCCCCATGAGCAAGCTCGAACTGGGGCTGTCGATGGAGAGCGAAGACGAAGCGGCCGCCATGGATCTGATGGCCGAGGGCTTCGGCGAGGGCGTCAACGGCCCGCTGTTCGCGGTGCTGCACAGCGACGACGGTGACGTGTCGGGTGCCGCCGACGCCGCGGTGAAGGAGATCGCCGCCCTCGGCGACGTGACCAACCCGCAGGCGCTCACCTGGGTGGGCAACGGGACCACCGACCCGGCGAACCCCAACGTCGGAGCCGACTCCGCGCTCATCATGGTCACCCCGGAGAGCGCGCCGGCCTCGCAGCAGACGCACGACCTGATGGAGAACATCCGCGGCATCGCCCCCGACATCGAGGCGCAGGGCGCGGAGCTGCACGTGGGCGGGCAGACGGCCATCATGTCCGACCTGTCCGCCAAGCTCGACACCGCGCTGATCCCGTACCTGGCGGTGGTGGTGGGGCTCGCGTTCCTCATCATGATCGGCGTGTTCCGGTCGCTGTGGGTTCCCCTCATCGGCACCGTCGGGTTCATCTTCTCGGTGCTCGGCGCGTTCGGCGTGACGGTGGCGGTGTTCCAGGAGGGCTGGCTGGGCATCATCAGTCACACGCAGCCGATCCTGTCGTTCCTGCCGATCATGCTCATCGGGCTCGTATTCGGCCTGGCGATGGACTACCAGGTGTTCCTGGTGACCCGCATGCGCGAGGAATACATGCACGGCATGAGCGCCAAGGACGCCATCATCGCCGGCTACCGGCACGGCTCTCGCGTGGTGACCTCTGCGGCCCTCATCATGATCAGCGTGTTCGCGGCGTTCATATTGTCGCCGGACACCACCGCCAAGATGATCGGCTTCGCGCTGGCCATCGCCGTGTTCTTCGACGCCTTCATCATCCGCATGATGGTGGTGCCCGCCGTGCTCTCGCTGCTGGGCGACAGGGCCTGGCGCCTGCCCAAGTGGCTGGACAGGCTGGTGATCAACTTCGACATCGAGGGCGGGGCCATCAAGAACCGCGGCCTGGAGGCCGTGCCCGCGGGCGACGGCGACGGTGACGGCGGGCAGCCCGTGCCGGTAGGTTCCCGTTGATGTCCGGACCCGAGGCGCCCGCCCGGCCCCCCGCTCCGGCGGGCCGGGCGGGCGCGCCCGCGAAGGTGTCGCTGCGGGAGAAGCAGAAGGCCCGCACCCGCCGTGCGATCCGCTCCGCGGCCATGCGGCTGTTCACCGCGCAGGGGTACGACAAGACCACGGTGGAGCAGATCGCGCACGAGGCCGAGGTGTCGCACACGACCTTCTTCCGGTACTTCCAGACGAAGGAGCAGGTGGTGCTCTCGCACGACCTGGACGACGACATCGACGCCGCGCTCGCCGCGATCCCCGCGGGGCTCGGGCACTTCGACCTGCTGCGCCGGCTGATCCGGGCGATGTACGACGTGCACGCGGCCGACGAGTGGACCAGCGACCTGCAGCGCATGGCGCTCATCGACACCGAGCCGGCGCTGCGCGAGGCCTACCAGCTGCAGAAGGAACAGAGCATCGCGGAGGCCGCCGAGTTCTTCGCCGAGTACCTGGACGTCGACCGGGACGACTTCGCGTTGCGCGTGTTCATCGCGGCCGTCGGCGGGGTCGCCTTTCGGCTCATGGGCGAAGACGACCCGGGCTGCGTGCCTGACGGTAGCGACCTCGACCGCGTGATGGGGGCCATCGACCTGCTCGAACGCGGTCTGCCGTTGGTGTAGGGGAGCTACAGTCCCCGTCCCCAGGCGGCGAGTACCCGGGCGGTGAGCGAGTCTCCCGCGTCGCTGGTGCCGGCGTCGGACGCCGGCCCCAGCGCGCCGTGGTCCCGGAGCAGCGCGCGCACCGGCGCGCCCCGCTCGAGCAGGAACGCGCCGAGCTCGGGGTCGATAGCCACCGCCGGCGCGGCGACGGACGCGATGTCCCACCCGTGCAGCACGAGCTCCTGCACCCGTAGCACCAGCAACGTCGGCACGTCGATGTCGGCCAACGGGTGGTGCAGCGTGATCGCGCTATCGCGGTGCCCGACGATGCGGGCGTCAAGGGCCGCCGACAGGCGCCGGTGCGCCGCCGCCGCGTCGTCGCCCGCATGGTCATGAGTGCGGCTCCATGCCACCTCGGCGGGGTCGCCGCCGGCGAAGTAATGCTCGTAGCGGATCGCCCCGCCCAGCACGTGGTTGGCCACGTCGCGAAACGTCCATCCCGCGCAGCGGCTGGCATCGTCGCCGGTGAGGTCGGTGCGCGCGAGCACCGCGCCGAACCCGTCGGTGGCGCGGGAGAGCAGGCGCAGGTCGGCGTCGGTGACCGTCACGGCTGCGACATTCCGCGTTCCAGCTGCCCCGCGATCTGCGCCTCCAGCCGCTGCAGCCCGATCTGCGGCATGACGATGAGCCCGTCGAGCTCCTTGCTCGCCCGCTTGTAGGCGGCCTGCCGCTCCTGGGCGGTGGCGCCGTCGTCGAAGGCGAGCCGCAGCAGGTGCTGGGCCCGGGTGAGGCGCTCCTGTTCGCGGGGGTCGAAGCCGCCGTGGCGGCGGCGCTTCGCCTCCGTCTCGGCCACATCGAAGGCGATCGCGTAGGCGTGCACCGCGTCGCGGTACTCGGCCTGCGCGTCGAGGTCGTCGAGCAGCGCGTCGGGGTCGTCGGGCTTGAGCAGGTCCGCCCGGCGCTTGGTCTTGTGGAACTCGACGGTGAGCGGCTCGCGCAGGTCGATCATCATCGGATAGTCGAGCAGAGTGACCAGGTCGGTCTCGTAGGCGAACCAGCGCGCATCGGTCTGCCGGTGCTCGTCGAGGGCGCCGGCGATGTCGCGCTTCTGCGCCTCGCGGTCCTTGTGCTGCCGGGCGTTGGCCTGGGCGACGGCCACCTTGGTCTCCTGCTTGATGCGGAAGCGCTCCTGGCGCCGCTCCGCGCGGCGCTGGTTGGCGGCGCTGATGCCCTTGGCGACCCCACCGATGCTGCCGCCGAAGACGAAAACCAGCCACCAGTAGTTCCCGGCGAATTCGAGCAGTGCGTCCACGTCCCCATCCTGCCAGCCGGTGGCGCGGCGCACAGCGCGGGCAGGCCGCGCGCCGCCCGTCGACCAAGCGGATCCTGCACATTCCGCCCCGGGATCCGGCAGAAAATGCTTGCTCGGTCAGGGTCAGGCCTCCGCCAGCCGCGGGATGATCCCGCCCGCCAGCACGTCGGCCACTTGGCGTTCGCTGAGGCGGTGCCGCGCGGTGAACGCGGCGTCCTTGGTGGCGTTGCGCACGGTCACGGCGTCGCCGTCCGCGATGGCCGAGCGCAGGCCCTCGAACTCGAGCACGTCTCCGGCCCCGATCGCGTCGTAGTCGGCCGGATCGTCGAACTCGAGCGCCAGGACCCCGAAGTTGGCGAGGTTCTGCCAGTGGATGCGGGCGTACGACTTGGCGATCACCGCCCGCAGCCCCAGGTAGCGCGGCGCGATGGCGGCATGCTCGCGTGAGGAGCCCTGCCCGTAATTCTCGCCGCCGACGATCACGTGCGCCCCGCCGGAGTCGCGCTGCTCGAGCGCCCGCTGCGGGTAGGTCTCGTCGATCTGGGTGAAGCTGAACTCGGCGAGCTTGGGGATGTTGGACCGGAACGGCAGGGCGCGGGCGCCGGCGGGCGAGATCTCGTCGGTGGAGATGTCGTCGCCGGTGACCAGAAGGACGGGGGCCGACAGCGCGTCGGGCAGCGGGTCGAGCTCCGGAAGGCGCGAGATATTGGGCCCCTTGACCGGCGTGACCTCGCGCGCTGCGGCAGGCTCCAGCGGCGGCACCAGCATCGCGGTGTTCACGGACGAATTCTCCGGCAGCCGCAGCTCGGGGTAGGCCTGCCCCTCCTTCTCCGCCCAGTCGCGCGGGTCGATGATTTCGCCGACGAGCGCCGACGCGGCGGCGGTCTCCGGCGAGCACAGCCACACCGCGTCCTCCTTGGTGCCCGAGCGCCCGGGGAAGTTGCGGGGCATGGTGCGTAGCGAGTTGCGGCCGGTGGCCGGTGCCTGGCCCATGCCGATGCACCCCATGCACCCGGCCTGGTGGATGCGGGCGCCGGCGACGACGAGCTGCGTGGCCGCGCCCATCGTCATCAGGTCGGAGAGGATTTGCCGCGACGTGGGGTTGACGTCGAAGCTGACCTCCGGCGAGGTCTGCCGTCCCTCGACCATGGCCGCGGCGATGGCGAAGTCGCGCAGCCCGGGGTTGGCGCTGGAGCCGATGACCACCTGCGCGATGTCGGTGCCCGCGACCTCGCGGACGGGGACGACGTTGCCGGGCGACGACGGCTTCGCGATCAGCGGCTCGATCTGCGAGAGGTCGATGAACTCGTCGGCGTCGTAGCCCGCGCCGTCATCCGCGAGGAGTTCCACGAAGTCGTCCTCACGCTGCTCGCCGCGCAGGAACGCGCGCACCGCCTCGTCGGCGGGGAACACGGTGGTGGTGGCGCCGAGTTCGGCGCCCATGTTGGCGATGACGTGCCGGTCCATCGCGGTGAGGTTCGCCAGCCCGGGACCGTGATACTCGATGATCCGGCCCACGCCGCCCTTCACCCCGTGGCGGCGCAGCATCTCCAGGATCACGTCCTTGGCCGAACACCACTCGGGCAGTGCGCCTTCCAGGCGAACACCCCAGATCTCCGGCATCCTGATGTTGAGCGGTCTGCCCGCGATGGCCAGCGCCACCTCCAGGCCGCCCACGCCGATGGCCAGCATGCCCAGCGAGCCGGCCGCCGGGGTGTGCGAATCGGACCCGACCATCGTCTTGCCGGGGATGCCGAAGCGCTGCATGTGCGTCGGGTGCGAGACGCCGTTGCCGGCCTTGGAGAACCACAGGCCGTACCGCTCGCACGCGGTGCGCAGGTACTCGTGGTCCTCGGCGTTCTTCTGGTCGGTCTGCAGCAGGTTGTGGTCCACGTACTGGACGCTGACCTCCGTCTGCGCGCGTTCCAGGCCGAGCGCCTCGAGCTCCTGCATGACGAGGGTGCCCGTGGCGTCCTGGGTGAGGGTCTGATCGATGCGGATCCCGATCTCCTCGCCCGGTGACATCTCACCCGACTCCAGGTGGGCGGCGATCAGCTTGCGCGCAACGTTCTCCGGCATGTGAGTGGTTCATCTCCTCGACTGCGGTGGCCGGTTCTCCAGCGCGGCCACTGGCTTTCGATTCCCGGGCCCCCTCGCCGGCACTGCCGCCCGCCCCTCCGGGCCGGGCCATCACGGGCAGCGCCGGGCGCGGGACTAGCCGACGCCGGCGTCGATGGTGCCCTCGAACGGGAACGGGGTTCCCGCGGGAGCGCAACCGTCGAATGCGCCGGTGGGCATGGGCAGGGAGACGCCGGCCATGTCGCCCTCGTCGTCCGCGCCCTGGTGCACCGAGACCTGCACCGCGAGCGCGTTCTCCAGCGAGCCCGGCAACTGCGTGCCCATGATGCCGCTGATCGGATACAGCAGCGACGCGTCGGCGCCGTCGACGGCGATGCACGTCACGGGTCCGGTCACCGTGATCGGCGTGGAGCTCGACCCCAGCTGGACAGTGGCCTTGTAGGTGCCGGTGGTGGTCCCGTCCGCGGACCTCGCGCCCTGGGCGTCGATCTTCAGCAGGTCGACGCCGGGCGCCAGCTGCAGATCGCCGTCGATGTTCAGGTGCGCGGGCATGGGCGGATCGGCCGCCGTTTCCGCGGCCGCGGCCGACACCGCCCCCACGGTGAGCCCGGCGGCCAGCAGTCCGGCTGCGGAACAGCGCATCACCGTGCGTGCAGGGCTGTGCGCCATCGGGCCGTTGTTCTGTGACATGAGGTGGACCTCCTCGTCGGTCGAACGCTCACGCGCGACGCCGGTGCGCCGCGCGCAGGGGCCGTTCCGTGGCCGGGTCCCCGACCGATGTGCCCTGCGGACGGCCGGTCCCTGCTTCGACCGGGCCCCGCATCCGCGGAGACCGGTGCCCGCGTCACGCGGTAGGCACCGCGAAACGGAGCACGGCCGCTATACCCCGGCGGCCGTCTGCGTAATCACCCTCCGGAAGATCCGCCAGCTTCACCTCGGCCCCGCAGGCGGAGGACGCCGCGAGCGCGTCGCCCGTGGGCCCGTCCGCGGCCTCGTGTCCCAGCACCACCGTGCTGACGGCCCCTTGCCTGGCGGCGTCGGCGACGGCACCCGGCCCGCGCACGGTCAGCCCCTGGCTCCTGGCGAGTTCGAACGCGTCGGTATCCGCGTCCAGCCGGCGGCTGCGCAGCGCCTCGGCGATCTCGTCGATCTGCTCGGCGAGCGCGGCCTCCGCAGCGTCGTCCTGGACGCCGCCCCGGTCGGCGTCGACGCTGATCCGCGCCAGATGCTCGGGCAGTTCGGCGCGGACCGCTGTGCGCCCCTGCACCGTGCCGGCGAGCACCAGCGCGTCCGGCCGGAAACGCCCGGCGGCCACGGCCAGGTGCTCCGCGACGTCCGCGGCGTTCTGGTGCACTACCTCGTCGGCCCGGCGCTGATTGTGCTTGTGCGAGAGGTACCCCCGGCGTGCCTTGTGCACGCGCCCGCCGCCGGACCCCTCCACCGTGCTGCCGGCGGCGGAGAACTGTTGCTCCGCGGCGGGTTCGGTGCCGTCGGTGACGAGCTCGCCGAGGATCTCCTGGCGGACGCGGGCGCCCTGCTGGTCGGTGACCGCCACGAGCACCCGCACCGCCGTGAGCGCCTCGCGCACGTAACGGTCCAGCTGCGGGGCGTCCGACCAGTATCCGGCGTCGCCGCTGCCGAGCGACGCGTCCCAGTGCTCGTCCAGCAGCACGCCGTCGTCGCAGGCGACGAGGACGCGGCCATCGGCCTGGATCTCGCCGACGGGGTCCTGGCGGAGCGCCGAATCCAGGGCGGCCAGGGCGGGCAGCGTCGCGCCGTCGGCCTCGAGGCGCTCGCGCACGGCCTGCCAGCGCAGCCGCGACTGGGTCCCGGCGTCCTCGCCGGGCGGGCGGTTCTCCAAGTACACCGTGGCCATCGGGCCCGGGTGCTCGAGTAAGGGGCGGAGGCGTGTGAGCTCCACTGGCGATCACCTCTTCCTGCCAGTGCGCCGCCGTCGAGGCTGGTCCGCATCGCCGACGGCCCGGGTGCTTTCCATCCGTAGTCACGACGGTACGCGGAGTGCGCCGCGCGAGCCTCCCCCCGCGGTGGAACCCGGGCCGGCTACAGCAGCCCGGCGGCCGTGAGCCCCGCGCGCAGGGCCTCCACGTCGGCGGCGGGCGCGGACCGCAGCGGCATGCGCAGCGCGTCCGACTCGATCACGCCGAGCATCTTCATCGCCGCCTTGGCCTGGATGGCGCCCTGGGAGACGTGCATGATCGCGTCCACCGCGGGGATCAGCCGACGGTGGATCCGCTGGGCGCGAGGCAGATCGCCGCCGTCGACGGCGGCGATCATCTCGGCGTACAGGTCCCCGGCGACGTGCCCGACGACGGAGACGATGCCGGTGGCGCCCTGGGCGAGGTGCGGCAGGTTGACGATGTCGTCGCCCGAGTACCAGAGCAGGTCGGTCTGGGACATCAGCCTGCTGGCCTCGAAGAAGTCGCCCTTCGCGTCCTTCACGGCCCGGACGTGGTCGATCTCCGCCGCGCGCCGGATGGTGTCGGTGGTCAGCGCGGTGCCGGTGCGCCCGGGGATGTCGTAGAGCATCACCGGCGTGCCGTCCCCGGCCTCCGCGACCAGCCGGAAGTGTTCGAGGATGCAGTCCTGCGGCGGCTTGTTGTAGTAGGGGGTGACCACGAGGAGCGCGTCGGCGCCGCGGGCGACCATCTCCCGGGCCGCGCGCGCGGAGTGCTCGGTGTCGTTGGTGCCGCAGCCGGCCATCACCGCGACCCGGTCTCCCACGGCCTCCACGACCGCCTGCACCGAGTCGTAATCCTCGTCGTCGGTGGTGGTGGGGGACTCGCCCGTGGTGCCGTTGACCAGCAGGCCGTCGTGCCCGTGGTCCGCCAGGTGCACGGCGAGGCGCTGCAGCCCGTCGAAGTCGATCGAGCCGTCCGAGTGCATGGGGGTCACCATCGCCGTGATGACCCGCCCGAAGGGGGTGTCCACCATGGCCACGAGATTACCTCCGAGCGGACGGTGCGGCGGCGTGCGCGGTGCCGACCGCCGTCGTGCCGTGTCCGGCCGAGCCCGCCGGCCGCCGTCTCATGTCCGTGCGCACGTGTCCGAAGTGTCCAGCAGTCCGGTACGAGATCTCCGGTTTGTACATGTCGCGTGGATCACGTCCGTCCTTACGCTCGGGGCATTCGACGAGGAGGTTGATGATGACCGCGGTAATCGCTGACGAACTGACCGGTGGACCCACGCTTCCGCAGAGGAGGCGGCTGCTCACCGAGGTGCCCGGCCCGCGCTCGCGCGCGCTGGCGGCCCGGCGTGATGCGGCGGTCCCGGCCGGCCTCGGCAGCGCGCACGGCGTGTACACGGCGGCGGCCGGTGGCGGCGTGCTGGTGGACGTGGACGGCAACTCGTTCCTCGACTTCGCCAGCGGCATCGCGGTGACCACCGTCGGCAACGCCGCGCCCCGGGTGGTCGACGGGATCCGCGCGCAGGCGGGGATGTTCACCCACACGTGCATGCTGGCCACGCCGTACGAGAACTACGTGGAGGTCTGCGAGCGTCTCAACGAGCTCACCCCGGGCGACCACGACAAGCGCACCGCGCTGTTCAACACCGGCAGCGAGGCCGTGGAGAACGCGGTCAAGTACGCGCGCGCCGCGACGGGGCGGCAGTCCGTCGTCGTCTTCGACCACGCCTTCCACGGCCGCACGCTGCTGACGATGGGCATGACGGCGAAGAACATGCCGTACAAGTCGACGTTCGGCCCGTTCGCGCCCGAGGTCCACCGGGTGCCCATGGCCTACCCGTACCGCTGGCCGAGCGGCCCCGACAACGCCGCCGACGAGGCCTTCGCGCAGTTCGCGATGGTCATCGACGCGCAGCTCGGCGCCGACGAGGTGGCCGCCGTCGTGGTCGAGCCGATCCAGGGCGAGGGCGGGTTCATCGTTCCCGCGCCCGGGTTCCTGGCCCGGGTCGCCGCATTCTGCCGCGACCGCGGCATCGTGTTCGTCGCCGACGAGGTGCAGTCCGGCATCGCGCGCACCGGCGACTGGTTCGCCAGCGAGCACGAGGGCCTCGTGCCGGACCTGGTGGTGTCCGCGAAGGGCCTCGCGGGCGGAATGCCTCTCGCGGCGGTGACGGGGCGTGCGGAGATCATGGACGCGGCGCATCAGGGGGGCATCGGCGGCACGTACAGCGGCAACCCGCTCGCGTGCGCGGCCGCGCTCGGCGTCTTCGACACGATCGAGGCGGACAGGCTGCTGGCGCGCGCCCGCGAGATCGGCGACACGTTCGTCGGCGAGCTGCGCATGATCGCCGCGGACTCGGGGCGCATCGGCGACATTCGCGGCCGCGGCGCGATGATCGCCGCCGAGTTCGTCTCCGACGCGGACAAGACGCCCGACAAGGCGGCGGTGGCGGAGGTCGTCCGCGTGTGCCGTGACCAAGGCGTGCTGCTGCTGACGGCGGGGACCTACGGCAATGTGCTGCGCTTCCTGCCGCCGCTGACCATGTCCGACGAGCAGCTGGCCGACGGGCTCGGCGTGCTGCGCGACGCGATCGCCGCACTCTGAACCCGCCTTCCCGAACCCTGCGACAGCCCGAGGAGACCCGAATGCCCACGCACACCACCGGAGGGCCGGCCGGGCCCGTGGACCTGCACAGCCGGATCGGCGACGCATGGATCGCGGGCGGCGGCGGCGCGCTGGAATCGGACAATCCGGCGCGGCCCGGCGAGACCGTCGCCCGCGGGCGCACCGTCACCGCCGCCGAACTGGACGCCGCGGTGGACGCGGCGGCTGCGGCGTTCCCCGGCTGGTCGGCGTGCACCCTGCACGAGCGCGGCGGGATCCTCGCCCGGGCGGCGGCGATCATCGACGCGCGCGCCGACGAGTGGGGGACGGAGCTCAGCCGCGAAGAGGGCAAAACCCTGGCGGAGGGGCGCGGCGAGGTGGCGCGCGCCGCCCAGATCCTGCGCTACTACGCGGGCGCGGCGGACCGTGAATCCGGGACCGTGCACCCGTCGCCGCGCGCCGGCGAGCAGATCCTGGTGACGCGCCGGCCGGTGGGCGTAGTCGCGGCCGTGACGCCGTTCAACTTCCCGATCGCCATCCCTGCCTGGAAGATCGCGCCCGCACTCGTCTACGGCAACACCGTGGTGTGGAAGCCGGCCGAGACCGTGCCGCTGCTGGCCCTCCGCCTGATGGAGGCGCTGGTGCAGGCGGGGCTGCCCGCCGGGGTGCTCAACCTCGTGTTCGCGGCCGGCGACCTCGGTGCGCGGCTGGTGGGCCATGAACGCGTCGACGCTGTCACGTTCACCGGATCCACCGCGGTGGGCAGGGAGATCGCGGCCGGAGCGGCGCGGCGCGGCGTGCCGGTCCAGGCGGAGATGGGCGGCAAGAACGCGGCGGTGGTGCTCGCCGACGCCGACGTCGGCCTGGCGGTGCAGCAGATCATGGCCGGCGCATTCCGGTCGTCCGGTCAGAAGTGCACGGCCACATCGCGGCTGGTGCTCGATCACGCGGTGGCGGACGCGGTGCTGGACGGGTTGGCGCGCGAGGTGAAGAGCCTGCGCGTGGGCGACCCGCTGGACCCCGAGGTGCACGTGGGGCCGCTGATCACGGCGGCGGCGCGCGAGCGGGTCGATCGCGGGGCGGCCGCGGCGGTCGACGCCGGCGCGCGTGTGGTGGTGCGCGGGGAGACCCCGGGCGCCGTCGGCGATTCCGCGGCCGGCAATTTCGCGCCGCCGACGGTCCTCGAACTGGATTCGACGGATGCCCCGGTGTGGCGTGAGGAGCTGTTCGGCCCGGTCCTCGCCGCTGTGCGCGTCGACGGCGCCGCCGCGGCGTTCTCCGCCGCGAACGACGGCGAGTACGGGCTGTCGGCGGCGGTGTTCACCCGCGACATCGGCTCCGCGCTCGGTGCGGTGGACGACCTGTCCGTCGGTGTGCTGCACATCAATTCGGAGTCGGCGGGCGCCGACCCGCACGTGCCCTTCGGAGGCGCGAAGGCCAGCGGTTACGGACCCCGTGAGCAGGGTGAGGCCGCCCGCGACTTCTTCACCACGGCTACGACGGTCTACCTGCGCGGGGCCTGATCGTGCGCGTGCCAGACCTCTGATCCATCCGGCCGCGCACGCTCACGTGTCCGGCAGCAGCTCGCGCGCACGCAGCGCCAGCCACAGCTCGGCGCGCGCGTGCGCGGACTCGAGGTCGACGTCCAGGATCTCGGCGATCCGGTTGATGCGGTTGCGCAGGGTGTGCCGGTGCACTCCCAGGGCGGACGCGGCCGGCTCCCACTGGCCGTTGCTCCGCAGGTACGCGTCGAGCGACGCCGCCAGGTCGCCGCGCCCGTCGCGGTCGTGCTCGTCGAGCGGGCCCAACACGTCGGCGGCCGCCGCGCGCAGCACGTCGTTCGGCTGCGCGCTGATGAGCAGGGTGAACGCCCCGAGCGCGGCGAAGTGCACCGGCCGGTGCCCGCGGTTGCCGCTGACGCGGGCGGCCGCCGCGGCCTGACGCAGGGCTGCGCGCGCCTGCGCCGGCGGGGCCGGCGCGCTGATTCCCGCGCCGATCGGGCGCCCCAGCCGGGTCTGCAGGTGGCGTTGGAGGCGCGCCGGCAGCCCGTCCGTGAGGTCGGCGTCCGCCGGGTCCGCCCCGGTGATGACGACGAGATCGCCGGTCCGGTCGGGCCGCTCCGTGACGAGATGGCCCGATTCGGCCTCGTGCAACACGTCGGAGACCTGCGCGAGCGCGGGGACCAGTTCGCCGGTGCCGGTGAGGACCACGACGGTCACGTCACGGTCAGGGTCCACCCCGAAGTAGCGGATGAGCGCGGGGTCGACGTCGCTGCCTGCATCGAGGACCATCCGGGCCGTCGCTCCACGCAGCCGTTCCTCCGCGTCACGCAGGTGCAGGGGCTTGGCCAGTTCCAGGGCGATCAGCGACGCCGCATGCCCGAGCAACAACCGGGCCTGCTGGTCCAGCGGGCGGCGGGACAGGGCGGCCAGCCGCCCCAGTCGGTCGCCGGCGACGCTCAAGCGCTGGATCGTGACGTGCCCGTCGTCGTCGGCGAACGCGCCGTCGCCGGGCGCGCGCCGTGACCGCGCACCCGACTCGCGTGCCGCCAGCTTCTGCGCGAGCAGCGCGTGCCGCGGACCGCCCGCCGCGAGCACCCCGCCGGTGCGCCCGATCGCGCACACGGACGCGCCGATCCGGCGGGCCAGGCTCTCCACCAGGCCGGGTATGCCGCCGCGGAGCGCCTCCCGGGCCAGGCGACCCTGCGCGTCGACCACCGACTGGACTGTCCGCACCTGATCCGCAGTGATCTCGTCGACGACAACCCGGGAGATGGCGATGAACGGGGTTTCGGGCGCCACCCGCACCAACGGAAGACCCAGCTCCTCGGCCGCCCGGCGCACGGCGCCGGGCACCTCCGGGTACCGCATGGCGGTGTCGAAGGCCAGCGCCGCGCATCCTGCGCGGGCGATCCCGCGCACGTAGCGGTACTGCACGTCGGGGTCGTCGTCCAAATGGGAGCCGGTGGTCATGACCAGCTCTCCGCCGGACAGCCACGGCGTGGGGTCGGGGAGGTCGATCGCGTGCGCCCAGCCGATGACCCTGTCGGCCGACTCCGCGCCCGCGATCAGCTGCAGGCCCAGCCCCTCCTGCGCCACGAGCCGGCGGACCGTCATCGCCATGGCGCGGCCCCGCCTTCGCCGCCGCGTACAGCGCCGGCCGGGAAATTGTCCAGAACGGACATGGGGTGCATCACAGTATGATCGTAACGTCGCCTCAGTCACCGATCGAGGAGGCGAAATGCCTGGAGAACACGACCAGTTGCAGGCCGGCCTGAAAAAGCGGCACCTGACGATGCTCTCGTTGGGCGGGGTGATCGGCGCCGGCTTCTTCGTCGGGATCAGTGCCATCATCAATCAGGCGGGCCCGGCCGCTGCGCTCACCTGCGCGATCACCGGCGTCATCGTGTTCGTCGTCATGCGGATGCTCGGGGAGATGGCGGTGGCCAAGCCGTGCACCGGCTCGTTCACCGAATACGCACGCATGGCCTTCGGCCCGTGGGCGGGCTTCGCCACCGGGTGGCTGTACTGGTACTTCTGGGTGATGGTCGTCGGGATCGAGGCGGTCATCGGCGGCTCGCTCCTGGCCCGCTGGTTCCCCGACGTGCCGATGTGGATCATGTCCGCGGGGCTCCTGCTGATCATGACCCTGGTCAACCTGGCCTCGGTCGGCAACTTCGGCGAGGCGGAGTACTGGTTCGCCGGCATCAAGGTGACGGTGATCCTCGCGTTCATCGTCGTCGCCTCGCTGTTCGTGTTCGGCCTGTGGCCGGGGACGCACGCCGACTTCTCCAACCTCATCGACCACGGCGGCTTCATGCCCAACGGTTTCGGGCCGGTGCTCGTCGGCGTCGTCGCCGTGATCTTCTCCATGACCGGCGCCGAGCTCGTGACGATCGCGGCCGCCGAGTCGCCGGAGCCCGGCGAGTCGATCCGGCGCGCGACGAACACCGTGGTGTTCCGGGTCCTCGCGTTCTTCGTCATCTCCACCCTGCTGCTGGTGACGATGGTGCCGTGGGACGCGTTCACGGTGGGGGAGTCGCCGTTCATCGATGCGCTGTCGCGTCTGGGCGTGGGCGCCGGCGCCGACATCCTCAACCTCGTCGTGCTGGTGGCGGTGCTGTCGTGCCTCAACTCGGGTCTCTACACCGCCTCACGCATGCTCTTCACGCTGTCGCGCCACCAGAACGCGCCCGGCTGGATGGTGCGCACCAACAGCCGCGGCGTGCCGGTCAAGGGCGTCCTCGCGTGCACTGTCATCGGCTACGGCTGCATCGCCGCCGGTTACATCTGGCCGGACACGATCTTCATGTTCCTGGTGAACTCGTCGGGTGCCGTGTGTCTGTTCGTGTACGTGTTCATCTGCGCCTCCGAGATCCGGCTGCGCCGGCGGTGGGAGCGGACCTCGCCGGAGATCCTCGAGTTCCGGGTCTGGCTGTTCCCTGTGGTGCCGATCCTGGTGACGCTGGTGATCCTGTCGGTGCTGGTCGGCATGGCGTTCGTGTCCGACATGCGCGCGCAATTGATGCAGAGCCTCATCGCGTTCGCCGTGATCCTCGGCGCGTACCTGGTCAAGCGGACGCTGGGGCGCAGGCGGGGCAGGACCGCCGAGGCGGGCGACGCGTCGCCGGTCGAGCAATCGAGGCCGGTGGAACCCGGCTCGGTCGCCGAGGCGGATTCGGCTGAACAGCCGGAGTCTTCCGGCACGGCGGCGGTGACCGCCGCGCGGTAGCGCGTGCCGCCGTGCCGTCTTGGCGGTTCATTGCCGGGCCCGCGCGAGGATTTCCGTCGCCAGCCGCGCCGGCGCCTCCTCGGGAATCCAGTGGCCGATGCCCTCCAGCGGCACGAACAGGTAGTCGGCGGTCACGTACTCGCCGCACGCCTCCGCGCCCGTGCGCCCCAGCGCCACATCGTCGGTGCCCCACACGTACGTGGTGGGCACGTCGACCGGCGGCAGCTGCGACATCTCCGGGGTCATGGCGCGGTACCAGTTCAGGGCGGCGACGATGCCCTCGGGCGTGCCGAGCCGGCGCAGGTGCGCGTCGATCAGGTCGCGGGGTACCGCGTCGCCGAACACGTCGCGGAAGCGCCGGGCGTCGTCGGCCAGCAGCGCCTCCTCCGCCCGGCCTTCTTCCCGGAACACCTGCATGTATTGCGACTTGCGGCGCTGGTCCGGGTCGTTCTTCAGCGCGCTGCGGAACGCCGCAAGGTGCGGGACCGAGACGGCGATGAGCGTGGCGACCCGCCCGGGGTGCCGCGCAGCGAGGGTCCACGCCACCGAGGCGCCCCAGTCGTGCCCGACGACGTGCGCGCGGCCGGCCCCGAGGCGGTCGAGGATCCCCAGCGCGTCGGCGACGAGGCGGTCGATGCGGTAGTCCTCCACCGAAGAGGGGCGCGCGCCGGGGGAGTACCCGCGCTGGTCCGGTGCGATGACGCGCAGTCCCGCGGCGGTGAGAAGGGGTGCGACCGCCCGCCACTCGTCGTACGACTCCGGGAACCCGTGCAGCAGCAGCACCGGCTCGCCGTCCTCGGGCCCGGCCACGGCGACGTCGAAGGTGTGCTCGCCGACGGGGATCCGCCGGATGTCGGTGAACGGGGCGGGGGTGTGCGTGTCAGTCATGCCCGGGATTGTGCCTGCAGCCCGGCGGCCCCGCCCCATGTTTCGTGCGTCAGCCGATCCACGCGTCGTCGAAGAGCATGATCTCGTCGAAGGTGACCTTGACGCCGTGGACGTCGCTGCGCCACACGTCGAGGTTCGGGGACGCCCCCCAAGGCTGCCACGGCAGTGTCTCGTTCATCCGCTGCTGGATCCGGGTGAGCACGTCTTTCTTGGCGGCGTCGTCGGCGGCGGCGCCGTCCGCCCGGATGCCTGCCCGTGGTGTCTCCCGGCCGGAGAACGCATGCTTGAGGCGGCGCCACAGGTAGACGACTCGCCTGCCTCTGCCGAGAGCGGCACGTACGGTCGAACGGGTACGGGCGGGTGCCGGTCGTGCCGGCGCAAGATATGCCATGCCGCCACTCAAGGCGAAGTGGTTCCAGAGCCACTGCCACGCGCTGTAGTAATCCGCTACAGTAGGGGTATGAAGACGATGCCGACTCGCATTGACGATGCGCTGTTCACTGCGGCGAAACAGGCCGGCCAGCTGCACAGCCGCAGCGCCGCCCAGCAGATCACCCACTGGGCGTACCTCGGCCGCGCGCTGGAAGTAGAGGGATCGACGAGTACCCGCACGATCGAGCAAGTCCTCACTGGCGAGAAGTCCTACGACGACCTCGACCCCCCGAGCCAGGCGGCGGTGCGCGCCGTGTGGGATGAGCGGATCACCGATCGCATCGCTCGCCTCAACCTGGCGGACGAGTTCACCGCACACGGCGAAACCTGGTCCGAGGCCGACGCTGACGGCACTGTCGTCGAGCGCACCACCAGCAGCACGTGAGCACCCCCGTCCTGCATCTGCTGGCAGGACCGAACGGGGCGGGAAAGTCGACGTTCGTCGAGCGTGTGCTGCAGCTTGCGACGCACCTGCCGTTCATCAACGCCGATCACATTGCTGCAGCCCGCTGGCCCGGCGACGAGGAAGCGCACGCATACGACGCATCGCAGGCGGCTGCCACAGAACGCGCCGCACTGCTCGCCGCACGGCAGTCGTTCATCAGCGAGACGGTGTTCAGCCACGACAGCAAGGTTGCCCTCGTCGAGAACGCCACGGCCCACGGCTATGTGGTGGACCTGCACGTGATCGTCGTCCCCGTCGAGCTCACGGTTGCGCGTGTCGCCGAGCGGGTTCGCCGCGGCGGGCATTCCGTGCCCGACCGGAAGATTCGGGAACGCTACCAGCGGTTGTGGCCGTTGGTCGCTGCCGCCCGGACGACGGCTGAGCGCACCACGCTGTACGACAACAGCACGGCGCACGACCCGTTTCGCGTGTTCGCCACCTACCGCTGCGGCGAGCTTGATGGGAGCGGGGTGTGGCCGGCGTGGGCGCCCCCCGAGCTGCGGTGAGTACCACTGTGCCAGGCGCGGGACACACTGCCCGGGGTGATGGCGCTCGTTGATTCTCCCCAGTAACGCTCACTGAAATTCCCCACCGGTGTGGCTCCGCCAACGAGGGCGGGTCTCCCCGGATGCTGGTGGTCTCTGACCACGCACCAGTACTCCGAAGGAGACCCGCTTTCTCATGCTGGAATGGGAGGAAGACGGGGATGCACACGCACTACGCAATCGTGGCTGGACGATCTCCGCGATCGCCCCCGGTGGCGGCGGCGGTTCGTCGCTCGTGCCCTCCGGCGGCACCGGCCCCACCGTGAGCGATGCGGCCCCGTCGGTGACGATCGCCTATTCCACTGCACCCGAGCCCGGGTGCACGGGTTCGCTGTGCAGCCTCTTCGGCAGCCTCACCAGATCCCGCTCTGGTGCCGGAAGCTGATCAGCCGCAGGTGAGTCCGGCGGGCGCGACCGGCGTGTGCGCCCGCCCCAGCCTCACTCCTCGACCAGCGCGAACACCCGCGCCGGGCTGCCGGTGCCGCCGACGATGGGCAGGGGCGCCACCACGAGCACCGCGCCGGAGGCGGGCAGCTGCGCCAGGTTCTGCAGCGAGGTGACCCCGTACTTGTCGTGCCCCAGCAGGTGGTGGTGGGCGGGGAACGGCGGCTGGAATTCGGCCGCTCCGTCGCCAGCCACTCGGCCGCTTCGGCGGTGAGTCCGGGTGTGTGCGAGCCGTTCTCGTCGGCGTTGAGGAACGCCTCCTGATCGTCCGAGTACTTCCCCCACCCGGTGCGGAGGGGTGTCGCGCGGCGAGGGTCCAGGCCACGGACGCGCCCCAGTCGTGCCCGACAACGTGCGCGCGCCCGGCCCCGAAGTGGTCGAGGATCCCCGCGGCGTCGGCCACGAGTCGGTCGATGCGGTAGTCCTCCACCGCTGGAGGGCGCGCGCCGGGGGAGTACCCGCGCTGGTCGGGCGCGATGACGCGCAGCCCCGCGGCCGCGAGCAGAGGTGCCACCGCCCGCCACTCGTCGTACGACTCCGGGAACCCGTGCAGCAGCAGCACCGTCTCGCCGTCCTCGGGGCCGGCCACGGCGACGTCGAAGGCGTGCTCGCCGACGGGGATCCGGCGGATGTCGGTGAACGGGGCGGGGGTGTGCGTGTAACTTATGCCCGGGATTGTGCCTGCGCTGGTCCGGCGGCGCGTGTGATCCGGGCGGATCCTCGGCCGGGCGCGTGCCGTGAGCGCCGGTCAATGCTGCATTCTCGGGTCGTGCGTGGGGTCGGCGTACATCGGAGGACGACCGTGGACGATGGCCTCCGGGCGCAGTTCGTAGTGCCAGGGCTCATTGGCGTAGACCTGGCACAGCCCGTACCTGGCGCCGTGTTCGGACAACCACGCCGTGGCTTCGGCGGGCCCGAGGTCGACGGCGTCCCCCGATACGTGTGCAGACGTTCCGGGGGTGGCCACCAGCCGGGCGGCCTTCCGTTCCGAGCCGTGCGTCCAGACCGCCTCGAGAAGCAGCCGCTCCTGGTATTGCGGGGAACGCCAGCCGCTGTTGACGACGAACCCGACCCCATCGACCGCGGCATCGGAGGCGGCATCGCGGAGGGCGCCGAGAAGAGCAGCATCCAGGTTGGTCACGGCCGGAAACCCGTCGTCGAAGACCGTCACGTTCGCGGGGACGGCGCCGTCCGCCCGGATGCCTGCCCGTGGTGTCTCCCGGCCGGAGAACGCATGTTTGAGGCGGCGCCACAGGTAGACGACGCGCCTGCCTCTGCCGAGAGCGGCACGTACGGTCGAACGGGTACGGGCGGGTGCCGGTCGTGCCGGCGCAAGATATGCCATGCCGCCACTCAAGGCGAAGTGGCGTTGCCAGCCCGTATTCGCTTTTCGATATGTCGGCGATATCCACGGTTCCGTACCCTGGGGGCCATGCGCGTTCTGCTCGTCGAGGATGAGCCCTTCATGGCGGAGGCCGTCCGTGATGGGCTGCGACTGGAAGCGATCGCCGCAGACATCGCCGGTGACGGCGACACTGCCCTGGAGTTGCTGGGCGTCAACGACTACGACATCGCCGTGCTCGACCGGGACATCCCGGGTCCATCCGGTGACGCGATCGCCCAGCACATCGTGGCCTCCGGCAGCAGTATGCCGATCATCATGCTCACCGCCGCCGACCGGCTGGACGACAAGGCTTCGGGGTTCGAGCTCGGCGCCGACGACTACCTGACGAAACCCTTCGAACTCAGAGAGCTCGTGCTCAGGCTCAGGGCGCTCGACCGCAGACGTGCCCACAACAGGCCGCCCGTGCGTGAGATCGCGGGCCTGCGCCTGGATCCGTTCCGCCGCGAGGTCTACCGTGACGGCCGGTACGTCGCGCTCACCCGCAAACAGTTCGCCGTGCTCGAAGTCCTCGTCGCCGCCGAAGGCGGGGTGATCAGCGCCGAAGAGCTACTCGAGAAGGGATGGGATGAGAACGCCGACCCCTTCACGAACGCGGTGCGAATCACAGTCTCAGCGCTCCGTAAACGGCTTGGCGAGCCCTGGCTGATCGCCACCGTCGCCGGCGTGGGGTATCGCATCGACACGGCCACCACCAGCGATCGGTAGGGCGCGGCGGTGGTCAGAGCACGCGGTTTGAGTGTGCGCCTCAAACTCACCCTCAGCTACGCCGGGTTCCTCATGCTCGCCGGCGTCCTGCTGCTCGGAGCGGTGTTCGTGTTCCTCCTGAAGTACCAGGAGATCGGCATTTCGAGATCCGGCGTGGTGATTTCACCGCCTGGCACCGTCCTGATCCGCGCCTTCGCGCCGACCGCGGGAATCGTGCTGGCGTGTTTGCTGGTGTTCGGCCTGGTGGGAGGCTGGCTGCTGGCCGGACGGATGCTCTCGCCGCTGAACCGCATCACCGCCGCCACACGTACGGCCGCGACCGGGTCGCTCGCCCACCGGATCCGGCTCCCGGGGCGCCGTGATGAGTTCCGTGAACTCGCCGACGCCTTCGACGCCATGCTTGCCCGGCTCGAAGCGCAGGTGGCCGAGCAGCAGCGCTTCGCGGCCAATGCCTCGCATGAATTGCGCACCCCGCTCGCGGTCACGCAGACGCTTCTCGATGTGGCGCGCAACGATCCGGATCGCGACAGCGGCCGGCTGATCGAGCGCCTCCGCGCCGTCAATGCCAGGGCGATCGACCTCACCGAGGCATTGCTGCTCCTGAGCCGCACGGACCAGCGGTCCTTCGTCCGGGAAACCGTCGATCTGTCCCTTGTCGCGGAGGAAGCCGCCGAGACGCTTCTCCCGCTCGCAGAGAAGCGTGACGTCACCGTCGAAACCTCCGGCGACGTGGCTCTCGCGTCCGGCTCGCCGGCGCTCTTGCTGCAGATGGTCACCAACCTGGTGCACAACGCGATCGTCCACAATCTCCCTCAGAGTGGAACTGTCCGCGTCACAACCAGCGTTCACCCCGGCAGCGTCGTGCTTGCCGTCGAGAACACCGGCGACAAACTCACCCCGCAGATCGTGGCCACGCTCGCCGAGCCGTTCCAGCGCGGCAGCAGCCGCATCCGCGACGACCACGCAGGTATCGGCCTTGGCCTGGCCATCGTGAAGAGCATCGTGCAAGCGCACGACGGAACTCTCACCCTGGCGCCTCGAACCGCGGGCGGGCTCTGCGCCACAGTGCGACTACCCGACCCGCGATACACCGGAAGCTGACGATCCGAGGAGCCTCCGGCTCGGCCCGCGTCGACCACCGCCGAGGTCCAGGAGACTCCGGTCATGTGATGGGGAAGTCGAAGTAGGCATCCGGATGCGGCTCGTTTCTCAGGGTGTAGTGCCACCATTCGCAGTCGTAGCGGTCGAATCCGCAGCCTTCCATGATGGAACGGAGATGCTCGCGATGAGCGGTCTCGGCTCGCGTGATCTCCCGGGCTCGATGCCGTGAAATCGGGTCCATGAGGTCGTGGCCGCCGCCCATGGAAACCAGCTCGCCGGTGTCGAGGTGATAGAGCGTCAGGTCCACGGTGCTGCCCCTGCTGTGGCCCGACCTGGTGGCCACATATCCGTGCTCGATCATCTCCGCCCGGTCGATGTGCGGGTAGTGGCGCAGTTTGGTCCGGCCGTCTTCCGGCTGCTCGGACCAGCGGATGAAGCAGTCGACCGCGCGCTGGGGGCGATATCCGTCCCACAGAAGCAGCCCGAAGCCACGCGCGGCCGCGTTCTCGTTTGCCTGCTCCAGAGCCGTGCACAGGGCCCGGGTGCCGACAATGCGATTCGCAAGATAACCGTCTACTGGCTTGCCGGTGAAGTTGTCCCACGTCGCGTACTTGGCATCCCAGCGTATTCCGGGCACCAGCGCGTCGATGTAGAGGAAGTCGTCGTTCATCGTCGACCGCCGTCCAAAGCCGCGGAGATGAGACTGTCTATGAGAGCGGACGGCGGGACTCCTGCGGCGGCCATCATCCGCGGGTACCGGCTGTAAGAAGTCATGCCGGGCATCGTGTTGACCTCGTTGAGCACCACTTGCCCGTCATCGGTGAGGAACATGTCGACACGGGCGAGCCCCCGGCAACCGAGAGCCCGATAGATGGCCTTGGCGGCATCTTGCACGCGTTGGCGCGACTCGTCGGAGATGTCGGCGGGAACGATGAAGGTCGAGTTCTCCGATCCCGTCTCCGGGGAGCTCTCTTGGTGGATTCTGAAGAATCCGTGCGTGAGGTCGACGCGGTCCACCTCGCCCGTGATCACGCTGAACCGGTCTCCGAGGACTGCGCAGCCGATCTCGTCGCCGGCCACGGCCTCCTCGACCAGGACTCTCGAGTCATACTGGCGCGCTGCGCGCAGCGCGATCGGAAGGTCTTCCGCCCGAGTGACTTTGCTGACCCCGAAAGAGGAACCGGAGCGGGCGGGCTTCACGAAGACGGGATAGCGGATACAGCCGGATTCGACCTTGTCGTCCGCCGTGACGACCCGGAAGCGAGGGGTGGCGATCCCCGCGCTTGTGGCGACGGTGTAGGCCAGCGACTTGTCCATGCACACGGCCGAGCTCTGGATGTCGCAGCCGACATAGGGGATGCCGGAGAGTTCCAACAGGCCTTGGATCGCGCCGTCCTCACCGAGTTTGCCGTGGAGCAGAGGGAAGACGAGGTCGAGATGCAGCGCCTCGTAGCCGTTCCGCCCCATCACGAGCAGGCCGTGCACGCTTCGGTCGGGCGACAACATCGCGCGGCGGGTGCTGCCCTCCTCCCAGCCCGCCACAGGGCCGTCGCAAAGTCTCCACTCGCCGCCTGTCGTGATGCCGATCCAGAACGGTTCATAGCGTGCAAGGTCGAGGTTGCGGGCGATCTCGCGCGCTGACTTGACGGAGACCGCATGCTCTTCGGATACGCCGCCGAAGAGAATTCCTACCCTCAGTCTCCTCATGGTGTCTTCTCGCTTTCGAATTCCACGCAGTTGGTGAGGCTGTTCTCGATCGTGTCTTTCAGCGCGTGATCGGTGTAATAGGCGCAGTGCGGGCTGATCAGCACATTCGGCAGAAGTTGAAGCCGCAGCAACGCGTCGTTCTCGATCGGCTTGTTTCGGCGATCGGCGTAGAAGATCCCTTCTTCGCCTTCGAGGACGTCCAGAGCTGCGCCGCCCAACTTGCCGCTCTCCAGCGCGTGGAGGAGGGCTTCGGTGTCGAGCAGGCACCCGCGGCCGGTGTTGATGATGTATGCGCCGGGCTTCATCAGCTCGATGCGTCGACGATCGAGTAGATGGTGTGTTTCCGCGGTGAGCGGGGTGTGGAGGGTGACGATGTCGCTTTGCGCGATCAACTCGTCCAGTGGTACGTAGTCGACGTCGGGGTGACGCTGGCAGTCGTGGGCCAGTAGGCTGCTGCCGAAGCCTTGCAGTCGGTCGATGACCGCTGTGCCGATACGGCCTGTTCCGATCACCCCGACGGTCAGATCGCGTAGCTCCTTACCGCGGGTCGCGCCCAGCCGGTAGTCATGAACATCCGCGCGACGGATGCTGGATTTCGCGTGGCGCACGGTCATCAGCGTCACCATCAACGTGAAGTCGGCCACGCTGTCCGGCGAGTAGGCGACGTTGCCGACCGAGATGCCGAGGCGCCGGGCGTGTGCCACGTCGAGGTGGTTGTAGCCGATGCTCCTGGTGGATATGTATTCCACACCGGCTCCGCTCAGCGCCAGGAGCGTGGCATCGGTGATCCGGTTCTTGTGGTTCACGCTGATGCATCGGCTGCCACGCGCCAGCGCAGCGTTGGCCTCACAGGCTGGTGCCTCGGTCACGGTCAGCGACACTCCGAGACGGTCCCCCGCGTCTCGGAACAAGACGGCTTCCTCGTCGCCGCACCCGAAGACTGTGACCTCGGTCGTCGCAAATGCCGACGGGCGTCGCTCGGCCATGCCTCGGACTCGACGGCCCGTCATCGCGCTGCTGTGGACCAGATCCGGTTCGGTATTGGGCATGGCCCAAGTCAAGGCGACGATGTGTTGCCAGACCGTATGCGATTTTCAATACACGGACGATATGCCGCTGAGTCGTGTCAACGCGGCGGCCTCGTCGAGGCTTGCCGTGCAGGGCATCCGATCTGCGTCGGCCGCCTCACTCCTCGACCAGCGCGAACACCCGCGCCGGGCTGCCGGTGCCGCCGACGATGGGCAGGGGCGCCACCACGAGCACCGCGCCGGTGGCGGGCAGCTGCGCCAGGTTCTGCAGCGAGGTGACCCCGTACTTGTCGTGCCCCAGCAGGTGGTGGTGGGCGGGGAACGGCGGCTGGAACTCGGCGGCCTTGCCCGCGTCGATGCCCACGGTGTCCACGCCGATGCCGGAGATCGGCCGCTCGGTAGCCAGCCACTCGGCCGCCTCGGCGGTGAGTCCGGGTGTGTGCGAGCCGTTCTCGTCGGCGTTGAGGAACGCCTCCTGATCATCCGAGTACTTCTCCCAGCCGGTGCGGAGCAGCAGCCACCCGTTCTCCGGCAGCCGCCCGTGCTCGGCCTCCCAGGCTTCGATGCGCGGCACGTCGATGAGGAAGTCCGGGTCGTTCTCCACCTCCGCGCGCACGTCGAGCACCACCGCCGGGCCGACGAGCCTGGGCAGTCCGATGCCGGCGACGTCCTTGCCCTCGCGCCCGGTGATCCAGTGCACGGGTGCGTCGATATGCGTGCCGATGTGCTCGCCGGTGCGGATGTTGTGGTGCTTCCAGAAGGGGCCGGGCTCGTTGTAGGCGCTGACCTCTTCGAGGCTGAAGTCGATGAGGTTGGAGAACGGCTCGGGCAGCCGCAGCGTCGGCGTGCCGGCCGACAGCGTGTTGGTCAGGTCGATCATCCTGATCGCCCCGCGGTCGAGGGCGGAAAGCAGTTCGGTGAGCATGGTCTGTCCCTTCGTTGCGATGATGGTCCGTGCCGACGGCGCCGCTGCCGGAGACCCCGCTACCCCTCGGCCTTGAACGCGTCGGCGAGCCACCAGGACGGCGCCGAGTCCGCCACTTTGATGTCCACCAGCAGCGGCGTGTCCCGCGGGCCGGACAGCCATGCGGCGACCGCGTCCAGGTCGCCTTCCTCGCGCACGGTGGCACCGGTGAACCCGTACCCGCGCCCGACCGCCGCGAAGTCGACGTCGGGGAAGGTGACGAAGCCGTCGTCGCCGTCGGTGCGGCCGAAGTGGTGCACCTCCGCGCCGTAGGCGGAGTCGTTGTAGACGAGCACCACCATGGGCAGGCCCAGCCGCACCACGGTCTCCAGCTCGGTGGCGCCCATCAGCAGGCCGCCGTCGCCGCAGGCGGCCACCGTCAGCCTGTCGGGGCGGGCGACGGCATGCCCGATCGCGGAGGCCAGGCCGAGGCCGACGCATTGGAAGGCCTGGCTGAAGCACAGCGAGCGGGCGTCGGAGATGGTGAGGAACATGCTCGGGTAGCCGAGGAAGTTGCCCGAGTCGACGGCGACGTTCTTGTCGTCGCCGAGCATCCCGTCGAGGGCGATGGTCGCCGTGCGCGGGTCGATGCGTCCGGGGTTCGCCGACGGCCGGAACGGGACGTCCGGCCACCGGGCGCCGTCGGCGATGCGCTTGCGGTTGGTGCCGGTGCGCCGCTTGCCGGAGAGCTCCTCCATCTCCGGGATGTGCGCGGCGATGGCGTCGGCGGTGGCGGCCGCGTCGCCGGCGATCTCCAGCTGCACGGGGCGCTGCAGGCCGAGCCGCGCGGGGGCGTCGTCCACCTGGACCAGCGTGGCCTTCTGCGGCAGCAGGTCGCCGTTGCTGGTGGTCCACCGGCCCAGGCCGCAGCCGAATGCGACGATCACATCGGAATCGAGGACCAGCTCGGCGGTGAGCGGGCTGGCCAGGTCGCCCATCACGTCCAGGTTGTACGGGTCGCCGTGGAAAAGGCCCCGGGCGACGGCCGAGGTCGCCGTCAGCCCGCCGGCGAGCCGGGCCAGGTTCAGCAGCTCGTCGCGTGCGTGCCGCGCCCCGCGCCCGCCGATGATCAGGGGCGCCCGGGCATCCAGCAGCAGCTGTGCGGCGGCCTCGACGTCCGCCGGATCCGGGAGCAGCGGGCGTGCGGCCTGCAGCGGCGGCACCGGGCCGTCCTCGGGGGACTCCATCGTCTGCACGTCCACCGGGAAGTTGAGCACCACCGGTGTGCGGTCGGCGAGGGCGGTGCGCACCGCCATCCGGACGTCCGCGGTGGCGGTGTCGCGGGCCACGCGCACCGAGGCGGCACCGACGGCGCGGGCGAGTCCCTCCTGGTCCACGCGGAAGTTGGACAGCCGGTCGCCCGTCGGCGCCTCCCCGGCGAGCACGATCAGGGGCGTGCCGCTCTTGGCCGCCTCCGTCAGGCCGGTGATCAGGTTGGTCAGCCCGCCGCCCTGGTGCACGGACACCACGGGCAGCGTGTCGGCCATGCGCGAGTACGCGTCGGCCATCGACACGGCGCCGCCCTCGTGGCGGGCGGAGACGTACGCGGCGCCGCGGTCGATGAGCGCGCGCGTCACGTGGTAGTTGCCGCTGCCGGCGACGCCGAACACCTGGGTGACCCCGAGGGCGTGGAGCGTCTCGGCGACCCGTTCGTAAACCTTCATCACTCGTACCCCATCCGCTTATTTCACAGTCTTTTCGTCGTCGGTGCGCAGGCTTCGCCGCTTTCGGCGGTGACCGCCTTCACCGCTGCCGCCGCGTCCCGGCGGGTCATCGGCGCTTGCGCAGCGCCGATGCCCTTTCCCGTATCCGGTCCGCCGGGGAGCCGCGCAGCAGGCGTTGCGCCACGATGTGCCCGGAACCGCCGCCGAGGCCCGGCCCGGGGTGGGTGAACGCCCCGATGTGGAACAGGCCGTCCACCTCCGTGCGGTGCCCGATCCCGGATCCGGGGCGCCACAGCAGGTTCTGATCGAGCTCGACGGCCCCGCCGTACGGGTCGCCGTCCACCGCGTTGCGGTTGGCGGCCGTGAGGTCCGGCGGCGAGTACACCGCGGAGCCGAGAATCCGACCGCGGATGCCAGGCGCGTGCTCCTCCAGCCGCTGCAGCACGCGGTCCACGTAGGCGCCGACGACCTGCGGGGTCCATTCGCCGCGGGTATCGATCTCGCCGGCGGCGTCCGCCCGGGGCCGGAAGGGGACCTCCTGCAGCTGAATCCAGAGCGTAGCGCCGCCCTGCGGCGCCCGCACGGGGTCGAGGACGCATTGCTGGCCGACGACGAGGGTCGGCGCCGCGGGGAGCAGCCCGGCCTCGGCCTGGGCGCAGGCGATGCCGGTGGAGTCCGACCCGTTGCCGACGTGGACCAGTGGCACGTCGGCGAGTCTGCGGTCCGTCCACGCGGGCGGCGAGTCGAGGGCGAGGTGGATCTGCATGGCGGCGCGCCCCGGGCGGTAGCGGGCCAGGGCCGCGGCGCCGGGCTTCCCCACCGCGGAGGCGGGCAGCAGCTCCTCGTACAGCGCGCGCGTCGACGTCGACGCGAGCACCGCGCGGCGCGCGCGGAGGGTCCGGCCGCCGACGACGACGGCGTCGGCGCGTCCGCCCGACACGCTGATCCGTTCCGCACGCTGTCCGAGGATCAGGTCGACGCCGCGCTCGGCCAGCAGCCCCTCGAAGGCCCGGACGAAGTGCGCGGCGCCGCCGGCGACGACGGGCAGCCCGAAGCCGTGCATCGACGCCGCCATCACCGGCAGCATGATCCCGCCGGACGCGTGGTCGGGCCCCAGCCCCGCGTGCAGCAGCCACGGCGTCCACAGCTGGTCCACCTCCCCGCCGGCGAAGTGTTCGCGGGTGAAGGCCCGGCCGCTCTGCGCCCCGGCGCGCGCCAGTTCGCGCAGCCCGTCGCCGCGCAGCCGGCGCCAGGCCGCGCCCGCGAGGCCGAGGAGCTCGCGGGTGCCCGTCTCCGTGCCGAGCGCGCCGAACACCGTCGGGCCCCACGCGTCCATCCGCGCGAGCATCGCCCGGTAGGCGTCGCGGTCCTCCGGCCGCTCGAGCGCGTCGGCGGTGGCGGCGGGGTCGCGCCAGGCGATGGCGGTGCCGCGTTCGGAGACCGCCGCGGTGACGGCGCCGTCGGTGTTGCGGTACTCGAGCCCGTGCCGGTGCAGGTCCGCGGCCAGCTCCGCATAGCCGCCGCCGCTGACGAACAGCGGGTGCCAGGAAGAGAAGGCGTCGTGGGTGTAGCCGGGCAGGGTCAGTTCGCCGGAGGCGATGAAGCCGCCGACGGCGTCGTGCTCGTCGACGAGGGCGACGCGCAGGCCCGCGCCGGCCAGTTCGGCGGCCGCGACCATGCCGTTGATCCCGGCGCCGATGACGACCGCGTCGTAGTCGTCGGTCCCGGTGCGGAGCGGCGTGACGGTCACGCCGCCGCCTGGAGCGTCTTCGCGAGCCGGGGCGTGATGTGCCGGTAGTCCTGCGGGCTGAACGGCAGCAGCCACTGCTTGATCTTGGTGGCGCGGGAGACGTCCATGCCCACGTCGGAGAGCACCTCGTCGATGTTGTGCACCGAGAACGGGATCAGGTTGGTCCCGTGGGCGTGCTTGCCGCGGGTGCGCTCGCGCATCCAGGCGAGGCGTTGCCGGGTCTCGTCGAGCATCTCCTCACGCGAAGGCGCCCGGTGGTTGCCGCCCAGCAGGGAGCCGATCCAGATGGCCGACACCTCCGCGGACAAGGGGGAGAGGAACGACGAGTTGTACCCGGCGAACGAGAGGTCGTCGACGTGGATGGGGTGGATCTGCCGGTACAGCAGGAAGTCGCCGTTCTCGTCGACGAGCCGCTCCATCACCGACGGCGGCAGGAACGGGATCTCCTGCGTCCAGCCGGTGGCGGCGAGGACGATGTCGGCGTGGATCACCTCGCCGTTCGCGAGTTCGGCGTGCGGCGCCCCGTCCTTCTCGAGGAAGCGGACGATGCGGGTGTCGCGCTGGACGGCGATCCGCCCCTCGGACACGGCCTCGAAGAACCCCTCGGTGGCGAGGGAGACCGTGGACCGTGCGATGTCGGCGAAGGTGCCCGGCGGCAACAGCCCCAGCGCCTTGAGCCGCAGCTGGCCGCTGGTGATCTTCTCCACGCCACCGAGCATGCCATTGGCGACCGCGGATCCGCGCGCGTGCAGGAAACGCTCGACACCCTTGAGCCGGCGGTACGGGAACAGGCTCTCGCCGAGCCGCGTGAGCAGCAGATACTTGTAGTTGATGATCCCCTTGACGTGCCGGGGCATCTTCCACAGCAGGTTGCGGGCGACCACCGTCGTCGAGCGGGCGACGGCCGCGGTCTCGACGGCGATGTCGCACGCCGACTTGCCGTAGCCCACGATCACCGCGTGCTTGCCGCGCACCTGGTCGAGGCTGTGCAGCTCGTTGGCCGGGATCAGCTGCCCGCCGGCCTTTTCCAGGTCGTCGATCCCCTCGTAGGCGGGGATGAACGGCCGCGAGAAGATGCCGCTTGCCACCACCAGATGGTCGTAATGCGTGGTGTCCTCGGCGCCGTCGGCGGCGCGAGCTGTGACGTCCCAACCGCCGCCGACGGTCGGCAGCGCAGACGTGACCTCCGTGGCCAGCCGGAGGACCGCGGACAGGTCGAACTTTGCGGTGTAGTCCTCGAGGTACTCCTGGACCTGCGCGCTGGTGGGCCACTGCGGGAAGCTGCGCGGCATGGCCATGTCCGACAGCGAGTAGCTGCCCTTGTTGTTCTGGGTGCGCAGCCCGGGGTAGCGCCGGGTGGCGCTCCACACGCCGCCCACGTCGGGCGCCTTCTCGTACACCGTGACCTGGTGCCCCAGCGCCCGGAGGACCCGCGCCGAGGCCAGGCCCGCGAATCCCGCGCCGATGATGCCGATGTTCATGCTCGTATCCCTCCGGTCACTCGGAAAGCTTCGGAATGGCGGGGACGGCCTGCTCCGGTCCCATCGCCGAGTAGCCGCCGTCGGCCGCCCAGTCGGCGCCGGTGACGACGGACGCGGCGTCGGAAGCCAGGAATGCGACGACCTCGCCGACCTCGCGGCCGTCGCCCACGCGGCGGGTCAGGTGGAACGGCGCGGCCACGCGGTCGGTCTTCGCCCTGTCGCCGCCGGAGAGGTCGTCCATGATCTTCGACCAGGTCCAGCCGGGGCTGACCGAATTGACGCGGATGCCGTCGACCGCGAAGTCCATCGCCATCGACCTGGTCAACTGGACGATGGCCGCCTTGCTCGCCGGATACAGCCAGCGCCCGGTCTGCGCCGCCGTGCTGGAGATGGACGAGAAGTTGACGACGGCTCCGCGTCCGCTCGCCGACAGGTACGGATACGCGGCGTGGACGAGTTCGACCATGCTCACGACGTTGACGTCCAGCGCGGTCAGCCAGTCCTTGCGCCGGCTGTCGAACCCCTCGTCGAGGTAGGTGGCCGCAAGGTTGACGACGATGTCGATGCCGCCGTGCCTGTCGACGGTCTCCTGGACCAGCCGGGCCAGGTCGGCGTCGTCGGTGATGTCGGTGCGCACGAAGTCGACGTGCGCGCCCAGCCGTGCGGAGGCGGCCCGGCCGCCCTCCTCGTCGATGTCGGCGATGACGACGTTCGCGCCGGCCTCCGCCAGCGACTCGACGACTCCCTGCGCGAGCAGGGTGGCGCCGCCGGAGACGATGGCGGTGCGTCCGGTCAGATCCGGCATGTCCGCATCCTTTCTCTCACGGGCAGAAGTTGCGTGCATCACAGAAGGTAGGCACATGTGATGCACGCCGCTATCCGATTCGCGCGACGATGATCCGGAATGCGCGGACCGTCGAGAATGCGGCGCGGGGCTGCCAGGGGACGAGCGCGGGCCGGCGGGGGAATACCGCCGTCAGCCGGCGAGGGTCTGCGACGGCAGCTCGCCGTAGGTGCTCCGGTAGTGCTGCGCGAACCGGCCCAGGTGGAACAGGCCCCACCGGGCCGCGGTGTCGGTGACGGAGGTCGACGACGGCGTTCCGGCCTGCAGCTCCCGGCGCACGCGGTCGAGGCGGATACGGCGCAGCTCCTGCATGGGAGGGACGCCGAGCTCGCGCCGGAAAGCATCCTGCAACGACCGCGCGGACACGCCGGCCGCGGCGGCGAGTTCCTGCAGCCGCCACGGGCGGGCCGCGTCGTCGGCCATGAGGCCGAGGGCGACGCGCACGGCCCTGCTTCCCGCGATCCGATCGGGCGTGTCGGCATCGTCGGGTGCGCTGCTCGCCTGCGCATCGAGCAGGCCGGAGATCAGCGTCCGCGCGAAGTGCGTGGCGGTGTGCTGCGAACCGAGGATGTTGCCGCCGGTATCGGCCTCGTCGACGGCCAGCCGGACCATCCGCAGCCAGGACCGCACGGCGGGCGCCTGCAGGTAGAGCATGGGCTGGAACACCGGCTCCGCGCCGTCGGGGCTCAACGCGGCCACGGCGTCGCTGCGCAGGTACACCAGCAGCTGTTCGCAGTCGGCGGACCAGACCATGTCCACCGGTTCGCTGGGCGAGCCCACCGACGCGTGGTCGGTGTCCGAGGCGACGACGTGGTCGCCCACCCGCACGCGCGCCGCGCCCGCGAGCGGAATCTGGACGAGGTAGAAGTCGTCGAAGGTGCCGGGGTTGATGCGGACCTCCGCGCCGTAGCGCAGGTAGTTCAGCTTGAGGTCGCCGCCGAACTGCACGCTGTTGTAGAGCATGTCCAGCGTGGCGTCACGCCGTGTGGGGGTGAGGACATGCGGGCAGAACTCGCCGGCGACGCGTTCACGTGCTTCATCGACGTCCGTCGTCGCCAGGAGCCGGTGCCGTGTGAGGATCGCCGATGCCATCATCCCGTGCCGAAATCCGCCTGCCGTCCCGCAGTCCTGTCGTCCATTCGGATCAGGGCCGCGGATTGACTTCGATGCTACCGCGTGCATACCCGGAGCGCGGGTTTCACGCCCGCCGGTTCACGGCCGCCACCTGCGGTGGCGGGTGCCCGCGTCGCCTTCGCGGATCAGTTCGAGGCGCGGCCGGTCGCGGTCGGCGCGCCCGGCCGGCGGCCTGCGGCTGCCCGCCTTGAACGGATCCACCCATTCGGCGCCCGGCCCCGCGTAGTCCTGCTCGGCGGCGGCGTGCAGCGTCCAGTGCGGGTCGTACAGGTGCGGGCGGCCGATCGCGACGATGTCCGCGCGGCCGGCGAGGAGCACGGAGTTGACGTCGTCCCACGAGCTGATGGCGCCGACCGCGACGATCGCGGTCCCGTGCTTGCGCCCGACGACGTTGCGGATGTGGTCGGCGAACGGCGTCTGGTAGCTGCGCCCGAAGGCGGGCTCCTCGGTGCTGACGACCTGCCCCGTGGAGACGTTGATCATCTCGACCCCGTGGTGTGCGAGAGCCTCGGAGACGGCCACCGCCTCGTCGATCCCGTTGCCGCCCTCGGCCCAGTCGGTGGCCGAGATGCGGGCGGACAGGGGTTTGCCCGCGGGCCAGGCCGCGCGCACCGCGTCGACGACGCGCAACGGGAAGCGCAGCCGGTTCTCCAGGGCGCCGCCGTAGGAGTCGGTGCGCTGGTTCGTCAGCGGCGACAGGAACGACGAGAGCAGGTAGCCGTGCGCCAGGTGGAGCTCCAGCAGGTCGAATCCGGCGCGGTCCGCGGCCTGCGCCGCCGCGGCGAACTCGTCGACGACCCGCTGCATGTCCGCTTCATCCATCTCCCGGGGCGTCTGGTTGGCCCCGGCGTACGGCAGCGGCGACGGGGCGATGACCTCCCAGTTGCCCTCCGGCAGCGGCTGGTCGATGCCCTCCCACATCAGCTTCGTCGAGCCCTTGCGGCCGGAATGCCCGATCTGCGCGCCGATCTTCGCGGCGGACTCGGCGTGCACGAAGTCGACGATGCGCTTCCATTCGCGCTCCTGATCGGCGGTGTAGAGGCCGGTGCACCCGGGGGTGATGCGCCCCTGCGCGGACGTGCAGATCATCTCGGTCATCACGAGCCCCGGCCCGCCCATCGCCTTGCTGCCCAGGTGCGCCAGGTGGAAATCGTTGGGCACGCCGTCGTGGGCCTTGTACATGTCCATCGAGGACACCGAGACCCTGTTGCGCAACTCCAGGCCGCCCAGCCGGTACGGCTGGAACATCGGCGGCGCCTGCCGCACCGCGTCGCAGTGGCCGGCGCGGTGCTGGTCGGCGGCGTACCAGGCGTCGAGGTCCTCGACGAACTCCGCGTCGCGCAGGCGCAGGTTGTCGTGGGTGATCCGGCGGCTGCGGGTGAGGATGTTGAAGGCGAACTGCGTCGGATCCTGGTGGGTGTAGTCGGCGATGTTCTCGAACCACTCCAGGCTGGCCTGCGCGGCGCGCTGCGTCGACTCGACGACGGGGCGCCGCTCGTCCTCGTAGTAGCACAGTGCGTCGTCGAGGTCGTCGTGCTCACTCAGGCAGGCGGCCAGTGCCAGCGCGTCCTCCATTGCCAGCTTGGTCCCGGATCCGATGGAGAAGTGCGCCGTGTGTGCGGCGTCGCCGAGCAGCACGATGTTGCCGTGCCTCCACGTGCGGTTGCGCACGGTGGTGAAGCTGGTCCACTTGGAGTTGTTGGTCAGCACCTTGTGGCCCTCGAGGACGTCGCTGAACAGCTCGGTGACGTATTCGACGGAGGCCAGGTCGCTCTCCCCGGGGCGCAGGCCGGTGGCGGCGACGTCCCCGAAGCCCGCGCGCCGCCAGACCTCGTCGTGCATCTCGATGATGAACGTGGAGCCGTCGGCGCCGTACGGGTAGCCGTGGATCTGCATGACGCCGTGCGGAGTCTCGCGGATGTAGAACTTGAACGCCTCGAAGACGCGGTCGGTGCCGAGCCACATGTACTTGCAGTCGCGCGCGTCCAGCTCGGTGCCGAACTCGCCGGCGTAGCGCCCGCGCACGGCCGAGTTGAGGCCGTCGGAGGCGATGACCAGGTCGTAGCCGGCGCTCAGCTCGTCGACGTCCGGCGCCTCGGTCCGGTAGCGCACGTCCACGCCCAGGTCGGCGCACCGCCGCTGGAGGATCCGGATGAGCTCCTTGCGGCTCATCGCCGCGAAGCCCTGCCCGCCCGAGGTGAAGGTCGCGTCCCGGAAGTGGACGTCGATGTCGTCCCACTGCGCGAACTGCTCCGACATCCGCCGGTAGATCTCCGGGTCCGCGTCCTCGATCCCGCCGAGCGTCTCGTCGCTGAACACGACGCCGAACCCGAAGGTGTCGTCCGGGGCGTTGCGCTCCCAGACGGTGATCTCGTGATGCGGGTTCAACTGCCTGACCAGTGCTGCGAAGTACAGCCCGCCGGGTCCTCCGCCTGCGATCGCGATCCGCATCGGTCCGCCTCCCTCGTGTCGAATGGGGCTAATATATATCGTAATTGTGACGTACGTCAATGAAACGATGCATGGATGGCCGGGCGCGGCAGAGTGCGCGCCTCCTTCGCGCTGGCGCGCCGGCGCGGGGTTGACCGTGCGGAAGGCGGTCGGTGCGATATCTAGTTCCGTTGACGAACGACGAGAAAACGATATAACGTGAGAGTATCGTCGGCATGGGAAGGACGTCCTCATGAACCAGTTCGCCCTCACCGAGGAGCAGAACGCCCTCGTGGACCGCGTGCGCCGCATCGCGGAGGAGGAGCTCGCCGCGCTGTCGGAGTCGGGCACGCCCGGGCGGATCAACCGCCCGCTGATCAAGGCGCTGGGCGCCCACGGCCTGCTGTCCACCCTCTTCGGCGGCGAGGACGCCGGACGCAAGGCGGCCGCCATGGACCTGTGCCTGCTGCGCGAGACGCTGGCCGCGGTGAACACCGAGGCGGAGACCGCGCTGGCGCTGCAGGGGCTCGGCAGCTACCCGTTCCTCCTGTTCGGCAGCGACGACGTCGTCGCCCGGTGGCGCCCGCAGGTGGCCGCCGGCGACGCCGTCGCCGCGTTCGCGCTGTCCGAGGCCGGCGCCGGGTCGGACGCCGGTGCGCTGGAGCTGCGCGCCGAGCCGGACGGCGACGGCTGGACCCTGCACGGCGAGAAGTGCTGGATCTCGAACGGCCCGGAGGCCGACGTCTACTCGGTCTTCGCACGCACCACGGAAGGCGCACGCGCACGCGGCATCACGGCCTTCGTGGTCCCCGGCGACAGCCCGGGGCTCAGCGGGGAGAGCCTCGACATGATCTCGCCGCACCCGATCGGCCGCGTCGTCTTCGACGGCGTCCGCGTCGGCCAGGCGGACGTGCTGGGCGAGGTGGATCGCGGCTTCACCGTCGCGATGCGCACGCTCGACCTGTTCCGGCCGAGCGTCGGCGCGTTCGCCCTCGGCATGGCGCAGGCCGCGCTCGACGAGGCCGTCGCGCACACCACCACGCGCTCGGCGTTCGGCGGGGTGCTGGCCGATCAGCAGGCGGTGTCGCACAAGCTCGCCGACATGGCGCTGCGGCTGGAGGCGAGCCGGCTGCTCGTGTATTCGGCGGCCTCCGCGTACGACGCGGGCGCGCCCGCCGCGGAGATCACCCGGCGCTCGGCGATGGCCAAGCTCGACGCCACCGAGACGGCCCAGTTCGTGGTCGACGCCGCCGTGCAGCTGGTGGGGGCGCGGGCGCTGCAGCGCGGCCACCTACTCGAACACCTCTACCGCGACGTGCGCGCGCCCCGGATCTACGAGGGCGCCTCCGAGGTGCAGCGCACGATCATCGGGCGCTCGTTGACCCGCCCGGCACGCTGACCGATCCGGCACGACGACAGGAGCCCACCATGACCAGGACCAGCCCCTTCCGCGCCTCGGCGCCGATCACCCAGGACTGGCGGCACTTCGACTTCCGGGTCGACGACGGCGTCGGCACCGTCACGTTCACCCGGCCCGAGAAGTACAACCCGCTCACCTTCGACAGCTACGCGGACCTGCGCGACCTGCTGCACGAGCTGCCCTACCGCGACGACGTCCGGGTGCTGGTGATCCGCGGCGAGGGCAAGGCGTTCTGCGCCGGCGGCGACGTCAACGAGATCATCGGCGAGCTGATCCGGATGGACGCCAAGGACCTCATGGCGTTCACCAAGATGACCGGCGACGTCATCCGGGCGATGCGCGAGTGCCCGATCCCGATCATCTCCGGCATCCAGGGGATCGCGGCCGGGGCCGGGTCGGTCATCGCGCTGGCCTCCGACTTCCGCGTGGTGGCGGAGTCCGGCAAGTTCGCGTTCCTGTTCACCAAGGTGGGGCTGTCCGGCGGCGACATGGGGGCGGCCTACCTGCTGCCGCGGGTGGTCGGCGCGGGGCGGGCCACGGAACTGCTCATGCTCGGCGACACCATCAACTCCACGACGGCGGAGCGCTACGGGCTGGTGAGCAAGCTGGTGCCCACCCCCGACCTCGACGACGAGGTGGCGGCGCTGGCCCGCCGCCTGGCCGACGGCCCGACGCTCGCGTACCAGCAGACCAAGACGCTGATCACCCGCGAGCTGGACATGCCCATCGGCAGCGCGATGGAGCTCGACGCCATGACGCAGGCGCTGCTCATGACCACCCACGACCACTCGGAGTTCCACGCGTCCTTCAACGCCAAGCGCCCGCCGCAGTGGGCGGGCCGGTGACCGCGCCCCGCGTCTGCGTCGTCACCGGCGCCGGGCGCGGCATCGGCAGGGCGGCGGCGCTGGCGCTGCTGGCCGACGGGCATCGCGTCGTCGCAGTGGCCCGGGGAGCGGAGTCGCTCGCCGCGCTGGCCGCCGACGCCGCCGCGGCACCGGGCGCCGTGCCGGACGCCGCCGAGCGGGTGCTCGCCGTGCCCGCCGACGTCACCGTCGCCGCCGACGTGGACCGGATCTTCGCCGCCGCCGAAGAGCAATGGGGCCCCGTGGAAGTGCTCGTCGCCGCCGCCGGCACCGGCAGCGCGGCACGGCTGGACGAGACGTCCGACGCGCTGTGGGAGTCGGCCCTCGCGCTGAACCTCACGGCGCCGTTCCGATGCATGCGGCGCGCGTTGCCGGGCATGCGCGCCGCCGGCTGGGGCCGGATCGTGGTGGTCGGCTCGGTGGTGTCCAAGCGCGGCGAACCGCTGGTCGCCGCCTACACGGCCAGCAAGCACGGGGTGCTGGGGCTGGTGCGCTCGGCCGCGGCAGAGCTGGCGCGCACCGGGATCACCGTCAACGCGGTGTGCCCGGGATACGTGGACACCCCCATGACCGCGCAGACGATCGCCGACATCGGCGAGCGCAGCGGCCGCACGCCCGACGAGGCGCGCGCCGTGCTGGCCGGCCGCCAGCCGATCGGCAGGCTGATCGACCCGGAGGAGGTCGCCGACGCTGTCCGCTTCTGCATCGGCAGCGGCGCGATGACCGGCCAGGGGCTCAACATCGACGGAGGAGCAGTGCAATCATGACCGGAATCGAGTTCGTCAACCCGCCCGAGCTGGGGCGCCCGTCCGGGTTCTCGCACGCGGTCCGCGCCGGGGACACCGTCTACCTGGCGGGGGAGACGGCGCTGAACGCGGAGGGCAGGATCGTCGGCGACACCCTCGTCGAACAGTTCGAGAAGGCGCTCGACAACATGCTCACCTCGCTGCGCGCAGCCGGGGGCGGGCCGGAGAACCTCGTGAGCCTGACGATCTACATCGTCGACCTGCAGGAGTACAAGGCGGTCATGCGCGACATCGGCCGCGTCTGGAAGAAGATGATCGGCGCGCACTACCCGGCCACCGCGGGAATCGGCGTCGCCCGCCTGTGGGACATCGAGGCGCGCGTCGAGGTGCAGGGGATCGCCTACCTGGGGTGAGCGCAGTGCCGGGACGGTGGCGGTCGGTGCGCGGCCGGCCCCGTCAGCGCGTGATCAACGTCGTCGCATGCTCGCGCGCCGGCCCGCTCAGCGTGGCGTTGAGCCGGTCGAAGAGCTCGCCGGCGGCGATGCCGTTCCAGCCGGGCGGCAGCAGCTCGTGCGGCAGGCCCGGGTCCAGGTAGGGCAAGCGCCGCCACTCCGTCAGCGCGGAGACGTAGGCGCGGAAGGCGTCCCCCGCGGTGAACGCGTCGGTGCCGGCCGCCTGCAGCACCGGCCGGTACCGCGCCAGATACTGCGCGTACAGCTCCGTCAGCTCGTCGAGGTCCCACCAGGTGCGGACCTTGGAGCGCAGGTCGCCGAACCCCAGGTGCTCGCCCCGGAACATGTCCACGTATCCGCTCAGTCCGCGGCGCCGCAGCATCTGCTCGGCTTCGCGTGCGATGTTGCCCGGCGCCACCCACACGCCGGCCGCCGCCGTCCCGAAGCCGAGCCGCGTCAGCTGCGTGCGCAGCTCGTGGCGCTTGCCGCGCTCCGACTCGGGGATCGAGAACACCACGGTCAGCCATCCGTCGCGGGGCGTGGCGCGTTTGCGCTCGAAGATCCGCACGTCGCCCTCGGCGAGCATCTCCAGGGTCTGCGGGGCCAGCGAATACCCGGCGCTGCCGTCGTGCCGCGCGCCGATGAGCATGCCCCGGCGCTTGAGGCGCGAGATCGACGACCGCACGGCCGGCGACGGCACCCCCAGCTCCTCCATCAGGCGAATCACGGCCGCCACCGCCAGCCAGTTGTTCTGCGCCCGCGCGTACAGACCGAACAGCGTCACGATGAGGCGCCGCGGCGGGATGTCGTCCGCCAGGCGGACGCCGTCGATCGCGGGCGCGGCTTCCGTTTCGAAGTCGACGTCGACGTCGGTCGAGCCGGCGGGGGAGGTGGTGTCAGCCTGCGTCACGTCTACAGCATATCCAAGCCCGGTGGGAGTGCAGTCGGGCGGGAAAAATCAGCAACGTGCAGCACGATCATTGGAATATCGAATCGTTGACGGGCGTCACGAACTAAGTATATTGTGATGTGAGCGACAATCTGGAGGTTTCGCATGATGCACACGACCTCGGAGTCCGCCCGGCATTCGGCGCACATCGACACGTTCTGCCGTGACAACCTGCCGCCCGCGGACCAGTGGCCCACCTTCGAGTTCACCCTTCCTGAGCTGCAGTATCCGGACCGGATCAACTGTGCGACAGCACTTCTGGACGACGTCATCGCGTTGCACGGACCGGATCGACCGTGCCTGTCCGGCGGCGGCGAATCCTGGACCTACGGCGAGACGCTCGCGCACGCCAACCGGATCGCGCACGTGCTCGTGGAGGACCTGGGCCTCGTGCCGGGCGGGCGCGTCCTGCTGCGCGGCTTCAACAACCCGTGGATGGCGGCGTGCTGGCTGGGCGTCCTCAAGGCCGGCGGGGTCGTCGTGACGACCATGCCGCTGCTGCGCGGCAAGGAGATCCGCGGACTCATCGACCTGACACGTGCGGGGATCGCCCTGTGCGACCACCGGCTGGCGGAGGGGATGTCCGCGGCGGCCGACGGCGTCACGGTCGTGTACTTCGGCGGCGCGGGGCCGGACGACCTCGTCGCCCGTGCGTCGACGAAGCCCGCGCAGTTCGACGACGTGCCCACCGCCGCCGACGATGTGGCGATGCTCGCTCCCACCTCGGGCACCACCGGCGTCCCCAAGGCGACCATGCAATTCCACCGGGACGTCCTCGCAGTGTGCGACACGTTCTCGAAGCACGTGCTGCAGCCGACCGAGGACGACGTGTTCACGGGCACCCCGCCGCTGGGGTTCACCTTCGGGCTCGGCGGTGCGCTGCTGTTCCCGCTGCGCGTCGGCGCGTCGTCCATCCTGCTCGAGCACCCCGACCAGGACGCCATCGCCGACGCGATCATGCACGGCGGCGCGACGATCCTGTTCACGGCGCCCACCGCGTACCGGTCGATGCTGCGGTCCGGCCACGAGTCCGTGCTGGGCAGACTCCGGCGCGGGGTGTCGGCCGGGGAGGCGTTGCCGGGCGCAGTCTGGCAGGAGGTCCGCGACAGGACCGGGCTCGCATTGATCGACGGGATCGGCGCCACGGAGATGATGCACGTGTTCATCTCCGCCGCCGACGAGAACATCCGCCCCGGGGCGACAGGTCGCGTGGTGCCCGGCTACCGGGCGGAGGTCCTCGATTCGTCCGGCCGCCCGGCCCCGGACGGCGAACCCGGCCGCCTTGCGGTCATCGGCCCCACCGGATGCCGGTATCTGGCGGATCCGCGCCAGGCCCAGTACGTCCATGACGGCTGGAACATCACCGGCGACACCTACATCCGCGACGCGGACGGCTACTTCTGGTTCCAGGCGCGCAGCGACGACATGATCGTCTCCTCCGGCTACAACATCGCCGGGCCCGCCGTCGAACAGGCGCTGGGGCAGCACCCGGACGTGGTCGAATGCGCAGTGATCGGCATTCCGGACGAGGCGCGCGGCGCCGTCGTGCACGCGGCGGTGGTGCTGCGCGACGGGGTCGCCGGCGACGACGCGAAGCGCAGCGAACTGCAAAGATTCGTCAAGGACGCCATCGCCCCGTACAAGTATCCGCGGAGCCTGGAGTTCCGCGCGTCCCTGCCCAAGACGCCCACGGGCAAGCTGCAGCGCTACCGGCTGCGCGAGCAGATCGCGGAGCAGGGGCGATGACCGCCGCCACCGCCGCGCCCGCGGTGACCATCCGCCGCCGTCTCGAGTGGCCGGACACGGACGCGGCCGGCCACCAGCACCACTCGGTCGTCATGCGGTGGGCGGAGGAGGCGGAGGCGGAACTGCTCGAATCGATCGGGTACGCGACGCTGTTCGGCCGGATCCCGCGGGTGGTCTTCGAGGCGCAGTACCTGCAGCGCCTGTGGCTGCGCGACCCCGTCGAGATCCGTTTCGGGATCGACGCGGTGGGCCGCACGTCGCTGACCTACACCTTCGAGGTGGAAGGCCCGCAGGGCGTGGCGGCGACCGGCCGCATGGTCGTAGTCCACACCGACGGCAACGCGGGCGGCGCCGTGCCCTGGCCGGACGGGCTGCGCCCGCTGCTCACCGGGGAGGCCCGCCCACCGCGGTGAGCGGGCCCCGGATCAGGGCGCGGGCTCGTCGAGCCCCGGCGGTGCGCACCGGTACCGCGGCGGTGTGGCCGAGAGCCGGATCGGGTTGGCCACCTGGCGCACCGGGGCCTCCCGGCGCGGATTGTCCACCTCCACCACGGGGTCCAGGCCCAGCCGCTCCGCCAGCGCGAACGCGTCGGCGAGGTCGTTCAGCGGCCCGCACGGCACGCCCACCGCGGTGAGCCGGGTGAACCAGCCTTCCGCGGTGTCGGCGGCCAACAGCCCGGTGAGCCTGCCGACGAGCTCCTCGCGGTGCGCCACCCGGTCGGTGTTGCGGGCGAACCGGGGATCGTCGGCCAGCTCGGGCGCGCCGAGCGCGTGCACCAGCGACCCGAACTGCCGATCGTTTCCGACTGCGAGCACCAGCGCGCGGTCGGCGGTGTCGAACAGCTCGTAGGGCGCGATGCTCGGATGCCGGTTGCCCATCGCCTGTGGCACGACGCCGGCCCCGACGTACCCCGACGCCTGGTTCGCCAGCGCGGAGAGCAGCGACGACAGCAGGTTCACCTCGACGCGCTGGCCGTCGCCGGTGCGGTCGCGGTGCCGCAGGGCCGCCAGCACGCCCACCGCCGCATGCAGTCCCGTGATGATGTCGACGAGGGCGACGCCCACCTTGGTCGGCTGCCCCGGGCCCGGCCCGGTGATGCTCATCAGCCCGCCGACCGCCTGCACCAGCAGGTCGTAACCCGGCAGGTCGTTGTGCCCGCCGAACCCGGTGATCGAGCAGTACACGACCCCCGGATTGGCGGCGGCCACGGCCTCGTAGCCCAGGCCCAGCCGGTCCATCGTGCCGGGCAGGAAGTTCTCGACCACGACGTCGGCGCGCTCGGCAAGCCGACGCGCCTCGGCCAGTCCGTCCGCGTCGCGCAGGTCCAGCGCCCGGGAGCGCTTGTTGCGGTTGACCGACTGGAAGTACGTGGCCTGCCCGCCCGCGAACGGCGGCCCCCACGAGCGGGTGTCGTCGCCGGCCCCGGGGCGCTCGATTTTGACCACCTGCGCGCCCAGGTCGGCGAGCAGCATCGTGGCGTACGGCCCGGCGAGCACCCGGCCGAAGTCGGCGATCACCAGCCCGTCCAGTGCGCCCGCGGCGGCCGTCGTGCGCACCGGGGAGGAGTCCACCGCGCCCGCGCTGCTCACCGGAACGCCGCCTCGCCGGTCAACGCGCGGCCGATCGTCAGCTGGTGGACCTCGGAGGTGCCCTCGTAGGTGAGCACCGACTCGAGGTTGTTGGCGTGCCGGATCACCGGGTACTCCAGCGTGATCCCGTTGGCGGCCAGGATGGTCCGGCACTCGCGGGCCACGGCGATGGCCTCCCGGCAGTTGTTCAGCTTGCCCAGGCTCACCTGCGCCGGCTCCACCGTGCCCGCGTCCTTGAGCCGCCCCAGCTGGTAGGCCAGCAGATGGCCCTTGCCCACCTCGAGGGCCATGTCCGCGATCTTGGCTTGCGTGAGCTGGTAGGCGGCCAGAGGCTTGTCGAACACCATCCGCGTGGACGCGTAGTCCACGGCGGTCTCGAGGCAGTCGCGCGCCGCGCCGATCGCGCCGAAGATGATGCCGAAGCGTGCCTCGTTGAGGCAGCTCAGCGGGCCGCGCAGCCCCCGTGCTGCGGGCAGCATCGCCGACGCGGGCAGGCGCACGTCCTGCAGCACCAGCTCGGAGGTGACCGACGCGCGCAGCGACATCTTGTTCTTGATCTCCGGCGCGGAGAACCCGGGTGTGTCGGTGGGCACCACGAAGCCGCGGATACCCTTGGCGCCCTCCTCGAGGTCGGTGTTCGCCCACACCACGGCGACGTCCGCGACCGAGCCGTTGGTGATCCACATCTTCGCGCCGTTGAGCACCCAGTCCGCGTCGTCGCCGGAGCCGTCCCGCTTGGCGTGGGTGCGCATGCCGCCCGGGTCGGAGCCGAAGTCCGGCTCCGTGAGGCCGAAGCACCCCAGCGCCTCGCCCGCCGCCATGCGCGGCAGCCATTCGTTCTTCTGCTCCTCGCTGCCCCAGTGGTGGATGGCGAACATCGCGAGCGAGCCCTGTACGGACACCAGCGACCGGATGCCGGAATCGACGGCCTCGAGCTCCAGGCACGCCAGCCCGTAGGACACGGCGCTCATGCCGGCGCAGCCGTAGCCGTCCAGGTGCATGCCCAGCACGCCGACGCCGCCGAGCTCCTTGGCCAGCTCGCGCGCCGGGATGCGCGCGTCCTCGAACCACTCCGCGATGTGCGGCCGGATGCGCTTGTTCCCGAAGGCGCGGACCGTGTCGCGGATCTCGATCTCCTCGGCGGACAGCAGCGAGTCCAGCGCGAACAGTTCGGTGAGTGTGCGGGTGTCGGCCATGTCGGCTCCTGTCGGTGTCGCGGAAGACGGCACGACGCCGGGTGGGATGTGCAAACCATTGCGCAATCGATTGCGTCGTGATGGGATGGACTGTAATCAACCGCCGTGACGGAGTCAACACCCCGGGGTGCGCGATACTCGGCCCGGCGCGATACTCGGGCAGGACAGTGGAGAGGAAATGGGGAGACGATGACGGAGGCCGACGGGCACGTGCCCCCCGGCGGCGCGGAACCGCCCGCGCGCGGCGGGCGGCCGCCGACGATGCGCGAGATCGCCGAGCGCGCCGGCGTCCACATCTCCACCGTCTCGCGCGTGCTGCGCCAGAGCGAACCCGTCGACGGCTGGTCGCCCGCCGCGCAGCGCGTGCGCGGGATCGCGGCCGAGCTCGGCTACCGGCCCAACCCGTGGGCCGCCAGCCTGCGCACGCGCCGCACCACCACGATCGGCGCCGTCATGCCGCGGCTCACCGACGGCGTCGTCGCCACCATCTACGGCGGCATCGAGGAGGCGGCCCGCGCGTCCGGCTACTCCGTGCTGCTGTCCAGCCCGCCGGACGACCAGGACGAGCAGCGCACCGCCATCGACCTGCTGATCGGCCGCCAGGTGGACGGCCTGCTGCTCAGCAGCCTGCACAGTCCCGCGGCCGGTTTCGTGGCCGGGCTGGGCGCCGCGGTGCCGATCGTCGCGGTCAACCGGCACGCCGACGCGGGCCTGCCGTCCGTCACCGGCGACGACCATCACGGCGGTCGCCTGGCCGGCCGGCACCTGATCGCGTGCGGATACCGGCGGCCCGCCGTGATCGGCGGTCCCGCGCACGCCACGACCGGCCGGGACCGGGTCGACGGGTTCCTGGCGGCCGCGGCGGACGAGGGCGTCGCCGTCGCGCGGGACCGCATCCTGCACACTGCGTTCGACGTGGAGGGTGGCGTCGCGGCGGCGCACCGGTTGCTCGACCGGGACGGCAGGCCGGACGCGATCTTCGCCGCCAGCGACTCGATCGCGCTCGGCGTACTCGGCGTGGCCCGGGACCTGGGGCTGCGGATACCCGAGGACCTGGGCCTGGTCGGCTACAACGACATCCCCGTCGCAGCGCAGCTCCCGGTGCCGCTGACGACGGTCGCCACGCCGGCCCGTCGGATCGGAACGACCGCCGTGCGCATGCTCCTGGAGCTGATCGACGCGGGGACCCCGCAGGACGGAGCCGCCGCGCCGCGGGAACTGCTGCCCGTCACGCTCGCCGAGCGCGGCACCACCGTCCTGGCCGCGGCGCGCGTGTGAGGCCGGGGCCCGGTCCCGCCCGTTCGCCGGTGCCCGCACTGCAGGCGTGCGCGGGGCTGGCCGCGGCGATGGGAGTCGGCCGATTCGTCTACACGCCGCTGCTGCCGCTGATGGAGGAGCAGGCGCACGTCTCGGCATCGGCGACCGCGTTCGTCGCGACCGCCAACTATCTCGGCTACTTCCTGGGCGCGGCCGCGCTGATCGTCCGGCCAGGGTGGTCCCGATCGCGCACGGCGTTCCGCGGGGCGCTCGCCGTGCTCGTGGCCAGTGAGGTGGTGATGATCGCGGCGGTGAGCGTGCCGCTGTGGTCGGCGTCGCGGCTGGTGGCCGGGGTCGCGAGCGCATTCGTCTTCGTGTACGCGGCGAATGCGCTGGCCTCGCGGCCGTTCCCCGGGCTCGGATACGCGGGCGTGGGCGTGGGCATCGCGGCGTCCGGACTGGCGGTGACCCTGCTCCAGGACCTCATCGGGTGGGAACCGCTGTGGCTGGTGGCCGCGGCGATGGGGGCCGCGTTCGCCGCGGGCGCGTGGGGGCTGGCTCCCGCCGCGCCGCCCGGGCCCGCGAAGCCGGGCGGCGGCGACGCGGCCGGGGCCGTCCGCGTCGAGCGTCCCGCCCGCTCCGCCCGCAAGGCGTGGCTGCTGGCGGGCGGCTACTTCCTCGAGGGGCTCGGCTACATCATCCTGGGCACGTTCCTCGTCGCGGCCGTCTCCGCCGAGGGCCCGGAGTGGACGGGCCCCGCGTCGTGGGTGCTCGTGGGCGCGGCGGCCGCGCCGTCGACGGCGCTGTGGGCGTGGGCCCGCAGACGGTTCCGCACCGAGACGCTGCTGGCCGCGGCGCTCGCGCTCCAGGTGGTGGCCGCCCTTCTGCCCGCCGTCGTCGGGGGAACTGTGGCCGCGGCCGTCGCGGCGGTGCTGTTCGGCGGCACGTTCATGGGGATCGCCATGCTCGCGATGACTGCGGGGGTGGAGATGGGGGTGCCGCGCGCCGCCGCCGTGCTCACCGCGGGGTATGCGGTGGGACAGATCCTGGGGCCGCTGGTGGTCACCCCGCTGCTGGCGGGCGGGTACGACTCCGCCTTCCTCACCGCGGCGGGCGTGCTGGCGGCGGCATTCGTTCTGGTGGCGGGGATCCGCAGGCGCTGACCTGCGCGGCGCCGAGCGCTGCTGCAGTCGTCTTCTGCGGATACCCCCGGGGGTGTGCTATCGTCGTTCGCGTGATACCCCGGAGGGTATAAAACGCGACGAAAGGCGACTCAGATGACCGAGCACGACGGCGGCCCCGCGTCGGCACACGGCAAGGCGGTGCTGCGCGAGCTCTCCCCGCAGAACCGCAACCTGCGCCGCGCGATCCCCGAGGTCTACAAAGGTTTCGGCGCACTGTCCCAGGCCGCGTTCGCGGACGGCGCCCTGGACACCAAGACCAAGGAACTCATCGCCCTGGCGATCGGCGTGGTCGAGGGCTGCGACGGATGCATCGCCTCCCACGGCCAGTCGGCGGTGCGCAACGGCGCCACGCGACAGGAGGCGGCCGAGGCCATCGGCGTCGCGTTCCTCATGCACGGCGGCCCGGCGACGGTGCACGGCGCCCGCGCATACGAGGCGTTCTGCGAGTTCGCCGACGCCCACGAATCCGGCGAGAAGCCGGCCTGACCGCTTAATCCTCATCACCCTCAGAGACCTGACGAAAGGCCCGGTCGATATGTGCTCCCCGACCCGATGCCGCAAGTGCGGCAAGACCACCTGGAAAGGCTGCGGCAGCCACGTCGCGCAGGTGAAGGCGACCGTCCCCGCGTCGCAGTGGTGCGACGGGCACCATGAAGCGGCGGCGGATGCGGCGTCGCCCGGAATGTTCGCGCGGATGTTCGGACGCGGCCGATGAGCACCGTCACCGCCCCCCGCCCGGACGAGAAGCAGGCCGTGGGCGGAGTGCTCGCCAGGCTCGGCGCGACGATGGCAGGGCGCGCCAAGTGGGTGTTCGGGGCGTGGCTGATCGTGCTGATCGGCTTCGGCGCGGCCGCCCCGTCGGTGTTCAGCTCGCTTGCCGGCGCGGGCTGGCAGGCCAACGGCTCGGAGTCCGTGCAGACCCGTGAACTGGCGCAGGAACACTTCGGCGGCAACGCGTCGTCGGCCGTGCAGGTGGTCGTCCACTCGGAGGACGCCGCCGTCGACTCGCCGCAGATGCAGGCGGTGCTCGGCGAGGTCACGGACGTGTTCACCGGGGACGACCGCTTCGGCGAGATCATTCCGCCGCAGCCGGGCATGACGATCAGCCCGGACGGCCACACGGGGATCCTCATCGCGGGGGCCGGAACCGACCCGGACGGCATGGTCTCCGCCGTCGACGACGTCAAGGGCGAACTCACCGCGCTGTCCGGCGACGGGATCGAGGTCTACCCGACGGGCGCGTCGGCGCTGTGGAGCGACTTCAACAAGGCCAACCACGACGCGATGATCCAGGCCGAGCTGATGTCCTGGCCGATCACGCTCGGCATCATGGTGCTGGCCTTCGGCTCGCTGGTGGCCGCGGGGCTGCCGCTGCTGCTGACGCTTGCCGGGCTGGTCGCGTCCGCAGGCGGGCTCGTGCTGCTCAACATGGTCACGCCGATCTCCGTGTGGGCGATGAACTTCGCGTTGATGTTCGCGCTGGCGCTGGGTATCGACTATGCGCTGTTCATGGTCGCGCGATTCCGCGGAGCACTTGCGGAGTCCGGGAACGCGCGCGCGGCCGTCGCGGAGGCGATGGACACCGCAGGCAAGGCGGTGCTCCTGTCCGGCCTGACGGTGCTGGTCAGCCTGTCCGCCGTGCTGGTGGTGCCGGCGCCGGCGGTCCGCACGATGGCGGTCGGGATCATGCTGGCGGTGGTGTTCGTCCTGCTGGCGACGATGACTCTGCTGCCCGCAGTGCTGGGCAAGCTGGGCGGAAAGGTCAACGCGGCCGCGCTGCCGTGGGCCAAGCACCCCAAGGCGCGTTCGCCGCGGTTCGCCAAGTGGGGCGCACTGCTGCACCGCAGGCCGTGGTGGTTCGCGGCCGGGTCGCTGGCCATCCTGGTGGCGCTGGCGGTGCCGGTGTTCGGGCTCAAGGTCGCGATGCCCTCGATCTCCGTGGTGCCCGAGGACGCCCCGGTGCGCCAGGGCTACGAGGTGGTCCAGCAGCAGCTGGGCGAGGGTGCTCCGGGCATGCTGCAGATCGTCGCGCCGGCAGGCGAGGCGGACGCGACTGCCACGGCCGCCGCCGGGACGGACAGGATCGCGATGGTCACCCCGCCGATGCCGTCGTCGGACGGGTCCGACTACGTGATGCTGCAGGCCATGCCGGACGTCGACCCGTCGGATCCGGCGATGGCGGGGATCGTCGACGACCTGCGCGGCGCGGTGCCGGAAGGTGCTGTGGTGGGCGGCGCGCCCGCGGAGAACCTGGACCTGCAGCAGGCGCTCAACGATTACTTCCCGCTGGTGGTCGGCGTCATCCTGGTGCTCGGATTCCTGCTGCTGCTGTTCGCCCTGCGGGCACCGCTTATCGCCCTGGTCGGCACAGTGGTGAGCCTGCTGTCCACGGCCGCGGCCTTCGGCGTCGCGCGGCTGATCTTCCAGGAGGGTTTCGGATCGGACCTGCTGGGATTCGAGCCGCAGGGGTTCCTCGACGGCTGGGGGCCGGTGTTCTTCTTCGCGATGATCTTCGCCATCGCCATGGACTACACCGTGTTCCTGCTGTCCACCGCAAAGGAGCACTACGAGAAGACCGGTGACGCGGCCACGGCCATGATCGACGGCCTCGCATACTCCGGCCGGGTCATCGCCGCGGCGGCCGTGGTGATGGTGGCGGTGTTCTTCACCTTCGCGCTGGCGGATCCGCTGCCGCCGAAGGAGATGGGGATCATCCTGGGCACGGCCGTCCTGCTGGACGCGGTGCTGGTGCGGCTGGTGCTGCTGCCGGTGACGTTGCGACTGGCCGGTCGTGCGGCGTGGTGGTCGCCGCGGTGGCTGGACAAGGTGCTGCCGAAGATCTCCTTCTCGCACGGGTGAGGCCGGGCCGCGGCGAGGGTCCTGGCGGCCCTCGCCGCGGCTGCGGTGCAGCCACGGCGGCCTGATACCCGCATGGGTATATTCGACGATAGCGGGCGTGGACCCGGAGAAAGGAAGAAGCGCAATGATCGGCGACGAAGAGAGCATCGGGCAGGTGCTCAACCGGCTGCGGAGGGCTCAAGGGCAACTCGGCGGCGTGATCAACATGATCGAAGAGGGGCGCGACTGCAAGGACGTCGTCACACAACTCGCCGCCGTGTCGAGAGCGCTCGACAGGGCCGGGTTCAAGATCGTCGCATCCGGGCTTCGCGAATGCATGACCGGCGACGCCGCCGACGAGGCGATGACGGTGGAACAGATGGAGAAGCTGTTCCTGGCATTGGCATGACCGGGAAGAACGTGGAGGAACGAATGTCTGAATCGAAGGGGCTCCCACGCCACGACGGCTGGTCGGTGGAGCGTGCGGTGCCGATGATGGCGGGCGCCGTCGTGCTCGGCAGCCTGGCGCTGGGCCGCGCGGCCTCGCCGAAGTGGCGGGGGCTCACCGCCTTCGCCGGCGGGAACCTGGTGATGTACGCGTCGGTGGGCTGGTGCCCGGCGTCGCTGGCCATGCAGAAGCTGGGGCTGCGCCGCATCGGTGGTTGATGCCGGTGCGATGAAGCGCCCGGTCGGGATCAGATCCCGGCCGGGCGCTTCGGCTTGTTCGGAGGAGTGTTCGATTCCGCGGTGCAGACGAATGCACTCGGCCGGCCCGGTGATCCGAGCCGGCCGAGCGCATTCCTTGTTCGGTTGTCGGCTGCCCTCAGGCGAGGGCGAGGAAGAGCTTCTCGAGCTTCTGCCGGCCTTCCTCGGGCGGCACGCCGGTGGTTTGGCAGTGCTCCAGGCCGGTGGCGACGAGGGCGTATCCGCCGCGACTGATCGCCTTGTTCACGGCGGCGAGCTGCGTGAGCACGTCCTCGCAGTCGGCGCCCGATTCCATCATCGCAATCACCTTGCCGAGGTGGCCCTGGGCCCGCTTGAAGCGGGTGATCACCGGCGCGACCTCGTCGTTCGGGAGCCGCACGTCAGCGCTCGGACACTGCGGTGAGCATGCGCGACAGAAGCTCGCGGGCCTCGGTGGCGACGTCCTTGAGCTCGTCCGTGCCGGTGAACTCGGGCATCACGTCGGGGTCCATCGCCTCGACGAGCGTGGTTCCGCCGCCCGCATCGGAGACGACGACGTTGCACGGCAGCAGCGCCGCGACGCGCGGATCGGCTTCGAGCGCCTTGTGGGCCAGCGGCGGACGGCACGCTCCCAGGATGATCTTGGGTGCGATGTCGACGTCGAGCTTGGCCTTGAGCGTGGCGGCGAGGTCGATCTCGGTGAGCACGCCGAATCCCACTGCGCTCAGCTCCTCGCGCACTGCGGCGACCGTCTGCTCGTAGGGGGCGTCGACCGTGGTGGTCAGGGTGAAACCGGGCATGTCGGGGTCCTTTCCGGCAGGGGTGTTCAATCTACCCCGTATAACCCCCTAGGGGGATGTGTTGTTCCCCTGGCCTGTTCACGGCCTCGCCCCCGGCCGGCGCCCCGAGCCCCGGGCCTCGCCCCGGCCCCGCCTCGAGTTGGTGGTTCTTCGGTGCTTTCGGGCCGTTTGGGCACCGGAGAACCACCAACTCGGCGGTCACCCTGGCCAGACGTGGTCCATGCGGCGCAGCAGCATGGCGGTGAACGTCTGCGCGGCGTCGCAGTCGCGGGGGAAGGTGTCCGGCATCGGGCTGCGGGGGCCGCCGGTCACCTCGAGGAATCCGTAGCCGACGGTGGCGACCAGGTGGCAGTCCTGGCGTTGCCTTCCGGAAGAGATGATCTCGATGTCGATGGGGTAGTCGGCTAGCGTCGTCCGGGAGACCGGGCCTTGGATGCCGAGGAGGTGGTGGAGTCGGCGGTCGATCCCGTCTCCTGGGCTCGACCCCCGTGACATGAGCGCGAAGGTGTCCTTCTCTGAGCGGTAGCTGCAGTTGCTGCCGATGTCGTCGAGGATGGGCTCAATATGCGCGGGGTGGTGGTATCCGTGCTGAGCGAACCATGCGGTCATCTCGTCGTCGCACGGGTCGAAAAATCCCGGTTCCGGGAACGCGACTTCACTGCTGGGTGGCGTCTGCGCGTCCGACGGCTCAACGCCCGAGCATCCGGCTGCCAGTATTCCGGTCAGGACCGCGATGGCCGCTGCCTGGATTGGGCCGCTGCTCATCGGGAACCGGATTCGCTGAGCGCCGTCGCCGTTGCATGATCCGCGTCGAGGATCAAGGCGCCGCCCCGACGGACCCACGTGGCCAACTCCTCCGCAGCTTCTGCGAATTCGTTGAGTCGGACAACTGCCGAATCTGTCGCACCGAGTGCGAGCTCTTCATACATTCGCTGCAGTTGAAGTATGGACGGCAGGGTGCCCCAGGGCTCGCGCCCGTAGTCATGCGCGAATTTGATGGCCAGCTCCCGCAGCTCCAACGCCGCCTGTTCGTATGCCCCCGCGATCGTGTCGATGGCCTCTTGTGTGACCACGAGTTCCCCGTCGGCCTGCGTCATCGTCCCCCCGTTTCGCCGCGTGCCGGGCGTCACCATACACGCGGGAAGTCGGCTGTGCGCAGGGTTTTCCCCAGGGTGCCGGGTTGTCCACAGCGGCGGGTGAACGGGGAGACGTGGCTGCGCCCGGCGATCACACTGGGGTCATGGGGGAGATGGTGGGCCCGTTCCGGGCGCGGGACGCGATCGTGCAGGGGACCGTCACCGAGCATTACGTGCGCCGGAAGTGCACGCGGGTGCTGCCGGGCGTATACGTGCGGCGTGGAACCGAGCTGACGGCGGTTCGCAGCGCTTATGCGGTGGCGCTCTGGTCGCAAGGGCGGTTCGTGCTGTCCGGGCACACGGCGGCCGCGTTGTGGGGCGCCAAGTGGATCGGCCCCGCTGACAGGCCCGCCTGCAATGCCCGGTCCAAGATCTGCGCGCCCGACGGCGTCGACGTCTACTACGAACGGCTCGCGGGGGAGGACGTCGGCTCGATGCTGGACAACCAGGTGACGCTGCCGGTGCGCACGTCTTTCGACCTCGCCCGCCGGTTGCCCCGGCTGCGGGCGGTCGCGGCGGTGGATGCGATGTACCAGACGAAGCTCGTCACCAAAGATCATCTGCGCGAGTACGCGCGCTCCCGTAATGGCGCGAGGGGGATCAGGCGGGTGCGCGAGGTGATCGAACTGTCGGACGAGGGCGCGGAATCACCGCAGGAGACCAGGACCCGGGTGGCCGTCATCGACGCCGGCCTGCCTCGGCCGGCCGCACAGCGGTACATCACCGACTCGCGTGGAGTCGTGATCGGCCGCGTGGACCTGTGCTGGGAGGAGTGGCGCGTGATCGTGGAGTACGACGGCGACGGGCACTGCACGCGCGAGCAGCTGGCCAGGGACATCAAGCGCTACAACGCGTTCGCCGATGCCGGATGGGCGGTGATCCGGGTGAAGTCGGACATGCTTCGGGAGGGTGCACCACGGCGTGCGCTGATGGCCCAGATCCGCCGGGCCCTCAGGAAGGGCGGCGCACCCCTGTGAGACACCCGCGAGTTGGTGGTTCTCGGGTGCTCGCGCGGGGCGAAAGCACCGAAGAACCACCAACTCGGCAAAGGGCTACGCCCCCGCGCGGGACCTGAACCTCCTGAGTCGCAGGCTGTTGCCCACCACGAACACGCTGGAGAACGCCATGGCGGCGCCGGCGATCATCGGGTTGAGCAGCCCCAGTGCGGCCAGCGGGATCGCCGCCGTGTTGTACCCGAACGCCCAGAACAGGTTGCCTTTGATGGTGCTGAGCGTGCGCCGGGAGAGCCGGATGGCGTCGGCGGCGCTGCGCAGGTCGCCGCGGACCAGGGTGATGTCGGCGGCCTCGATGGCCACGTCGGTGCCGGTGCCCATGGCCAGGCCCAGGTCGGCCTGGGCGAGGGCGGCCGCGTCGTTGATGCCGTCGCCCACCATGGCCACGACCCGGCCCTCGGCCTGCAGGCGGGCCACGACGTCCACCTTGTCCGCGGGCATGACCTTGGCGAACACCTTCTCGATGCCGACCTCGCCCGCGATCTGCTCGGCCACGGCGGTGTTGTCGCCGGTGAGCAGCACGGGGGTGAGCCCCAGGTTGCGGAACTGCGCGATGGCCTCGGCGCTGGTGGGCTTGACCTTGTCGGCCACGGACACCAGCCCCAGCACGCGCCCGTCGGCGGCGACGGCCACCACGCTGCGCCCCTGGCCCTCGAGCTCGCGTTTGCGGGCGGCCAGGTCGTCGGTCAGGTACTGCGACCAGTCGGCCAGCAGGGTCTCGCGGCCGACCACGACCGCCGTCCCGTCGACGACGCCCTGCACGCCCTTGCCCTCGACGTTCGCGAACGACTCGACCCCGGGCAGCGCCCCTACCGCGGCGGCGGCCCCGTCGGCGATCGCCCGGGCGATGGGGTGCTCGGAGGCGTTCTCCACGGCGCCCGCCAGGCGCAGCAGCTCATCGCGGTCGACGCCGTCGGCGGGCACCACGTCGGCCAGGCTCATGGTGCCGGTGGTGACGGTGCCGGTCTTGTCCAGCACGACGGTGTCGACGCCGCGGGTGGCCTCGAGGATCTCGGGCCCCTTGATGAGCACGCCCATCTGCGCGCCCCGGCCGGTGCCCACCAGCAGTGCGGTGGGCGTGGCCAGGCCCAGTGCGCACGGGCAGGCGATGATGAGCACCGCGACTGCGGCCGTGAACGCGGCGGTGGCCCCGCCCCCGATGGCGAACCACACGATGAGCGTGCCGATGGCGATCGCGATGACGATGGGAACGAAGATCGACGAGACCCTGTCGGCCAGGCGCTGCACCTCGGCCTTGCCCGACTGTGCGTCCTCGACCAGCTTTGCCATCTGGGCAAGCTGGGTGTCGGATCCGACGCGGGTGGCCCGCACCCGCAGCCGCCCGCCGGCGTTGACGGTGGCGCCGGTGACCGCGTCGCCTTCGCCCACCTCGACGGGCACGGACTCGCCGGTGAGCATGGACATGTCCACCGCGGAGCTGCCGGAGACCACCACGCCGTCGGTGGCGATCTTCTCGCCGGGACGCACGACGAACTCGTCGCCCACTGCGAGCGTGCCGACGGGGATGCGCGACTCGACGCCGTCGCGGACCACGGCGACGTCTTTGGCGCCCATGTCGAGCAGCGCCCGCAGCGCTCCGCCCGCCCGGTGCTTGGCGCGCTTCTCGAAGTAGCGCCCGGCCAGCACGAACATCGTCACACCGGCGGCGACCTCGAGGTAGATGTTGCCCGCCCCGTCGCCGGCGCTCGCGGTGAAGGTGAAGCCGTGCCGCATGCCGTTCATGCCGGCGGTGCCGAAGAACAGCGCGTACAGCGACCATGCGAATGCGGCGAGCGTGCCCACCGACACCAGCGTGTCCATGGTGGCGGCGCCGTGCTTGAGGTTGGTCCAGGCGGCCTTGTGGAACGGGTACGCCGACCACACGATGACCGGCGCGGCCAGGGTGAGCGACAGCCACTGCCAGTTGTCGAACTGCAACGGCGGGATCATCGCCAGCGCGATCACCGGCACCGACAGGACCACCGCCCCGATGAGCCGCTGGCGCAGAGTGATCAGCTCGCGGTCCTCCGGCTCCTCGGCCGGCCCGTCGGAGGGGGTGGCCTGCTCCGGCTCGGCGGGAGTGGGCAGCTCCGCGGTGTAGCCGGTCTTCTCGACCACGCGGACGAGCTCCTGCGGGTCGTACCCCTCCGGCATGCTGACCTTGGCCTTCTCGGTGGCGTAGTTGACCGTGGCTTCGATCCCGTCGAGCTTGCCCAGCTTCTTCTCGATCCGCATCGCGCACGACGCGCAGGTCATGCCGCCGATGTCGAGGTCGATACCCACGCGTGGCGCGTTCGGGTCGGCGGCCGGCGGTGACTGCGCCGGGGCGGACTCAGATGTTGCAGACATGAGCTTCCAATCAGTGGCTGACGCCCGGGAGCATCCCGGTCGGGGCCGCCGCGGGGACTACGTGCGGCTGGCCTGGTATCCGGCCTCGTCGACGGCGGAGATGACGGCGGCATCGTCCACGGGCTGTGCGGACGAGATGACGAGCTTCCCGTCCTGCGCGCTGACGGAGACGACCTCGACGCCGGGGAGGGTTTCGACCTCTTCCCGCACGGCGCCCTCGCAGTGTCCGCAGCTCATTCCGGTCACGGAGAATTCGGTGGTGCTCATTGCGGGTTCCTCTCGTCGTGGGTGTTCGTCTACTACCGTTCTACCCCTAGGGGGTATGAGGTCAATATACCCATGGGGGGTACCAAGGGCAAGGGGGAGGGGTGAATCCGCCGCGGCGATGCCGACGGGGGCGGTGCTCGGCGACGCCGCGATGGAAGCGACGCGCGTCACATAAGCGGAGGTCGGCGCAACTCAACGATGTTGACCCCAGTACCGTGACGGGATTCGACGTGCGAAGGACGACTATGACGAAGGCGAACAGCGCGGGCGAACGCTCACCGCTCCGATTCTTCCGGCAGGATGACCGGCCCCAGGACCAGATCGACGCCGAGGCGGCGGTGGTGGGCCCGCTCGCCGAGGACCTGCGGGTGCTCAACGAGCTCTCGGTGGTCTCCGAGGTGGACGCGGATGCCGTGGGCCGTGCGCGCGAGCATCTCGAAGCCGCGCGGGCCATCCTCGCCGAGAAGACGCTCGACGGCCCGTACGGGGTGCGGTTCACCGCCGACGGCCGCCAGCGTTCGTGGGGCAACGCGGCCGTGGGTCTGCGCAATCCCATCGCGCCGCCGCTCGAGTTCGTCAAAGACGACGACGGCACGGTGCGCGCCGACTACTTCCTGCGCCGAGGCTACGAGGGCCCGCCCGGGCTCACGCACGGCGGCATCTCCGCGCTGATCCTGGATCAGGTTCTCGGATACACGGCCACGGTCAACGGCTGCCCGGGGATGACGGGCACGCTGACGCTCCGGTACCGGAACCCGACGCCGCTGGGCGCGCTGCACGCGGAGGCGCGGGTCGACCGCATCGAAGGCATCAAGGCTTTCGTCGTCGGGCATATTTCGGACGGCGAAACCGTTTGTGTGGAGGCGGAGGGCGTCTTCATCCTCCCGCGCTGGGCCCGTGAGCGGATGGCGGCCGAAGCTTCCGCGGTCACCGAGGCGCCGGCGCAAGACTGAGCACTGCCGGACACGGGGTACTGAACAGGTGACAAGGAGATCATGACGACGAACGACACGGGGAACATGGCCACGGAAGACACAGCTGCACCGGACACCGCCGCGCCGCGCTCGGGGCTGATCATCGGGATGCTGGTGGTGGCCGCGTTCGTGATGATCCTCAACGAGACCATCGTCTCGGTGGCACTGCCCGACCTGGCGAAGATCCTCGACGTCAGCGCCACCACCGTCCAATGGCTGGCCAGCGGCTTCCTGCTGACCATGGCCGTGGTGATCCCGACCACTGGATTCCTTCTGGAGCGTTTCTCGCCCCGGGGGATCTTCCTGACGGCGATGAGCCTGTTCTCGGTGGGCACGCTGGTGTGCGCCGCGGCGCCGAACTTCGAGGTGCTGCTGGCGGGCCGCGTCGTGCAGGCCGGCGGCACCGCGGTGATGATCCCGCTGCTCATGACCACCGTGATGCGGCTGGTGCCGGAGGACAAGCGCGGCGCGACGATGGGCACGATGGCGATCGTCATCGGCTTCGCGCCCGCGCTGGGCCCCACTGTGGGCGGCGCGATCCTGTCCGGCCTGGGCTGGCGGTGGATGTTCTGGCTGGTGCTCATCCTTGCGGTGGCCATGTTCGCGGTCGGTGCCAGGCGGATGCACGTGCCGGGCGAGACGCGCAAGGTCCCGCTGGATGTGGCGTCGGTGATCATGTCCGGGCTGGCCTTCGCCGGGATCGTCTACGGCTTCTCGCTGATCGGGCAGTCCGGCGACACGGTGATGCCCGCGTGGCTGCCGATCGTCGCCGGCCTGGTGGTGCTGGGCGGCTTCGTCTGGCGACAGATGGTGCTGCAGCGGGAGGACCGGCCGCTGCTGAGCCTGCTCCCGCTGGGCTACCGGCAGTTCACGGTGTCCGTCATCGTGGGCGTGCTGGTGTTCATGTCGCTGCTCGGTGCCGGGGCGATCCTGCTGCCGATGTACATGCAGAACGTCCTGGGGGAGAGCACGTTCGTCACCGGGATCGCCCTGCTGCCCGGCGGCCTGGCGCTCGCGGCGCTGTCGCGCCCCGTCGGCCGGCTCTACGACCGCGTGGGCGCCCGGCCGCTGCTCATCCCGGGCGCGGCCGGGATGGCGGTGGCGCTGTGGCTGTTCGCGCTGCTCGGCGAGGACTCCTCGCTGTGGGCGGTGATCGGCATCGACATCCTCCTGATGGTGGCGCTCGGCGTCATGATGACCCCGATGATGACCGAGGCGCTGGGCGTGCTGCCGGACTCGCTGTACTCGCACGGCAGCGCCATCCTCACCACGCTGCAGCAGGTGGCGGGCGCGCTGGGCAGCGCGGTGTTCGTCTCCGTCGCCACTCTGGGCAGCAGCGGTCCCGCGCTGGACGCCGGCGGCATGCGCGTGGCGTTCGCGACGGCCGGGGCCATCGGCATCGTCGCCTTCGTCGCCTCGCTGTTCCTCAAGCGCAGCGCGCCGGCCGGCGGGCACGGTCACTGACAGGCACTGCACGGAAGACGGCTGTGGCGCGGTTCCGCGGAACCGCGCCACAGCCGTCTTCGTGTCTCTGTCAGCCGCCGGTGATCGCGAAGGCGGCGATCGGCATCGCTCCGGCGATGAGGCACCCCGCACCGCCGATAATGCACGCCGTCAGCTCCCGACGATCTTGTGTACGCAAATTGCGAATCAACTCTCACCCCGCTTCCACGATGCCGGCGCGCGAGATCGCACCGGACACGACTGCAATTCCAGGGCCCGCCGCGCGAGCGCCCACCGCTGATCCGCGCACCGCGTATCCACGCCGCGCACGAAATGTCGACCGTGGCGGGGGAATGGATGCTCGGAGCGGGAGAACAGGCGGGTGGCGTACGCCCGCGGCCCGGCCACGACTCTAGTGCCGGGGTGCGGGAAAGGCGAGGGTGCGTCCGGTCACCACGGCGCCCAGGTGAGGCAGGTGCAGTGTCCCTGATCACATTGGGCAACTGCGAGTCTATGAGACAGGTCACACTGAACGATCTGCATCGTTGAGCGCGAATCCGTTGACGATAAACCCTTCCAAACGCGAGCCTTGCTGCACCGAATGATCCGGTGCCCCGCCCACAAGGCGCGGACACCACCGACCGAACGGTGGAGCGTGATGACCGAGACGACGATCCGCGAGCTCCCGGCGGGACCACAGTCCGCACCGGGGCAGCCCGAGTACGACCTGGACGATCGCTACCGGCCCGGGAGCGGCCGCGTGCTGCTGACCGGCGTCCAGGCCATCGCCCGGCAGTTGGTCGAGCAGCAGGTGCGCGACCTGCGCGCCGGGCGCCGGGTGGGCACCTTCGTCTCCGGCTACCCGGGCAGCCCCCTGGCCGGCGTGGACTCGCTGCTGCACGGCATCCCGCAGGTGCTCGCCGAGCACGACATCGCTTTCACGCCCGGGATGAACGAGGAGATCGCCGCCACCGCGGTGTGGGGCAGCCAGGCGGACCTGGGCGCGGGCACGCCGACGCACGACGGCGTCGTCGGCGTCTGGTACGGCAAGGGTCCCGGCCTCGACCGGGCCACCGACGCCCTGCGGCACGCGAACATGTACGGCGTGAACCCCGCGGGCGGCGTGCTGCTGATGGTCGGCGACGACCCGGCCTCGAAGTCCTCCACCGTGCCCGCGGTCAGCGAGCGATCACTCGCCGCGCTGGGCATCCCGGTGCTGTTCCCTCGCAATGCGGAGGAGATCGTCACAATGGGCCAGCACGGCGTCGCGCTCTCGCGGGCGTCCGGGTGCATCGTGGCCCTCAAGATCGTCGCGGACGTGGCCGACGGTTCCTGGAGCGTCGACGGTGGCGAGCTGACGCCGGAGATCACCGTGCCGCGGATCGAGTGGGACGGAAAGTCCTTCGAATACGTGCAGCGCCCGCTCGCCGCGCCGGGCGACAGCGTGATCGCCGAAAAGGACCTCTACGGACCGCGGCGCGCAGTGGTCGAGGCGTACGGCGAGGCGAACGGGCTCGACGTCATCGAGGTCGACCCCGCGGGCGCCCGCCTGGGCGTCGCCGCCACGGGCACCGCCTTCGACGCGGTGCGCCAGGGCCTCAAGGACCTGGGCCTGGACGACGGCGCGCTGCACCGGGCCGGCATCCGGCTGCTGCGCATCGGCATGCCCTCCCCGCTGGGGACGGCGCGGGTGCGCGAGTTCGCGGACGGGCTCGACGAACTGCTGGTGGTGGAGGACAAAACCGCGTTCGTCGAGGCGCAGATCCGCGAGATCCTCTACGGCACCGCGCAGGCGCCGCGCATCCTGGGCAAGCGCGACCGGGCCGGCCGGCCGCTCATGCCCGTGGACGGCGAGCTCACCACCGGGCGGATGCTGGCACCGCTGCGGCACGTGCTCGAGGACCATGCGCCCGGTCTCATCGCGCCGGCGAAGAGGCCGCTGCCGCCGGCACTGAGCATCGAGCCGCTCTCCGCCCACCGCACCCCGTACTTCTGCAGCGGTTGCCCGCACAACCGCTCGACCGCCCTGCCCGACGGCTCGATCGGCGGCGGCGGCATCGGTTGCCACACCTTGGTGACCGTCTCCGGGCGCACCGACAGCGCCGTCACCGGCCTGACCCAGATGGGCGGCGAGGGGACCCAGTGGATCGGCCAGGCGCCGTTCACCGACGTGCCCCACACGTTCCAGAACCTCGGCGACGGCACCTACTACCACTCGGGGCAACTGGCCGTGCAGGCGTGCGTGGCGGCCGGGGTGAACATCACCTACAAGATCCTGCACAACGACGTCGTGGCGATGACCGGCGCGCAAGACGCCGAGGGCGCGCTCACCGTCGCGGCACTCACCCGCAAGCTGGCTCTGGAGGGCGTCGCGAAGATCATCGTGTGCGCCGACGAGCCGGAGCGGCATCTGACCCGCGTGCCCGCCCGGTTCCGCAGGGCGGCAGTGCGGCTGGGCGTCCGGCGCCCCACCGGCTTCGCCGACAACGCGGAGCTGTGGCACCGCGACCGGCTCGACGAGGCGCAGCGCCTGCTGCGCGACGTCCCCGGCGTCACGGTGCTCGTCTACGACCAGCACTGCGCTGCCGACGCCCGCCGGCAGCGCAAGCGCGGCACCCTTCCCGCGCGCAACACCCGCGTGGTCATCAACCCGGCGGTGTGCGAGGGATGCGGCGACTGCGGCGTCAAGAGCAACTGCCTGTCGGTGCAGCCGATGGAGACCGAGTTCGGTACCAAGACCCGCATCGACCAGACCTCCTGCAACACCGACTATTCGTGCATGGACGGCGACTGCCCGGCGTTCGTCACCGTGCAGGCGCCCGACGGGCCGGCCCCGCGGCACGATGCAGTGCCCGAGCCGCCGGCCGTTCCCGCCCCCGACGACGCCTCCGCCGGGGCGGGCACCCGCAGCGTGTTCATCGCGGGCATCGGCGGCACCGGCATCGTCACCGTCAATCAGGTGCTGGCCACAGCGGCCATGCGGGCCGGGTTCGACGTGGAGTCGCTCGACCAGATCGGGATGAGCCAGAAGGCCGGGCCGGTGGTCTCGCACCTGCGGTTCGCCCGCGGAACCCTGGAACCGGCCAACCGGGTGACCCCCGGCAGCGCCACCGGCATCCTTGCGCTGGACCTGCTCACCGCAGCCGAGGAGCGCAACCTCGCCTACGGGGTCGCCGGTCGCACCCTGGTGGCCGCCTCGACCAGCCGCACGCCCACCGGCGACATGGTCTACGACCGCTCCGTGCACCACCCCGACGAGGCCGACCTGCTCGACCGCGTGGGCGCGGTGGCGCGGCGACTGGAGTCGATCGACGCGCTCGCCGCGGCCGAGGAGCTGTTCGGCGACACCACCGCCGCCAACTTCCTCGTCGTCGGCGCCGCCCACCAGATGGGGGCCCTGCCGATCCCGGCGGAGGCCATAGAGGAGGCCATCGGCATCAACGGCAGGTCTGTGGACCAGAACATCGCCGCCTTCCGCTGGGGCCGCGCCGCCGTCGCCGAGCCCGGGATCTTCGCCGCCGCAGCCGCACCGGCGCATCGGCGGCGGCGCACCGCCGTGCCGCCCGACCTGCGCATGGGCCTGAGTATCGGGGGCGAGGCCCGCACGGTCGCGCTGCTTCGCGCGGGGGAGCTCATCGACTTCCAGGGCGAGGCGCTCGCCGGGCGCTACCTGCGTCGCGTGCAGCGGGCGTGGGACGCGGAGCAGGCCGCCGGCGGCTCCGGGGAGTTCGCCGAGGCCGTGGCGCGCGGGCTCTACAAGCTCACCGCCTACAAGGACGAGTACGAGGTGGCCCGGCTGCTCACCGACCCGGCGTTCGCCGACGCGGTGCAGGGCCAGGTGCCCGGCGGCACGGCCCTCACGTTCAAGCTCCACCCGCCGACGCTCAAGGCGCTCGGCCGTACCCGCAAGGTCGGGTTCGGCCCCCGCTCGCACACCGTGCTGCGGGCGCTCGCCCACGGTCGCCGACTGCGCGGCACCCGCCTGGACCCGTTCGGGCACACCGCGATGCGGCGCCTGGAGCGGGGCCTGCTGGCCAACTACGAGGCCACCGTCGACGGGCTCCTCGCCGAGCTGCACACCGTCGACGGGTACGCCCGGGCCGTGGAGTTCGCCGGGCTGCCGGAGATGATCCGCGGCTACGAGGACGTCAAGCTCGCGAACGTCGAGGCCTATCGTGAACGCCTTGCCGGGCTCGGCATCCCCGACGACTTCTGATCACGCAGACCCGTCGACGTCCGCTCACACCCATTCTCTCCCCGCACAGACCCCTGCACGCCGAGCGATCCTCGCGTCGGGCGACAACCCGGCCCGCACACCGGGCCGGACCGCAACCACGGAAGGGACACCACCTGATGACCGCCACCCTCACCCGCATGGACGAGCGCACCGCCCCTGATGCCGACACCGCCGGCGTGTTCGCCGGATCCCGCAGCCTCACCGACCGCCCGCACGAGCAGGTGGTGCACGTGGCGGACGCGGAGACCGGCCTGCGCGCGATCATCGCCATCCACTCCACCGCGCTCGGCCCCGCGCTGGGCGGCACCCGTTTCCACCCGTTCGCCACCGAGGCCGCGGCGCTCGAGGACGCGCTGCGGCTGTCGCTGGGCATGACCTACAAGTCCGCGGTGGCGGGCGCCGACCTGGGCGGCGGCAAGGCCGTCATCATCGGCGACCCGGCCGCGATGAAGACCGACGCGCTGCTGGGCGCGTACGGGCGGTTCGTCGAGGCGCTCGGCGGGCGCTACATCACCGCCGCGGACGTGGGCACCGACGCGTCCGACCTGGACGTGATCGGCCGGCACACCGACCATGTGGTGGGGCGCACCGCGGGTGCCGGCGGATCGGGCGACAGCTCCCACCTCACCGCGCTGGGGGTGTACGAGTCGATGCGGGCCGGTACCCGGCACGTGTGGGGCGCGGACACGCCGGACGGGCTGACCGTGGGGGTCGAGGGCGTCGGCAAGGTGGGCCGCGAGCTGGTGCGGATGCTCGTAGACGGGGGCGCCCGCGTGGTGGTGACCGACGTGAACGCGGCCGCCGTGGCCGACGTGCTCGGGCGCTTCCCCGGCGTGCGCGCCGCGGACGGACTGGGCGGTGAAGGACTCGACGTGTACGCCCCGTGCGCGCTGGGCGGCACCCTCACCCCGGGCGGCGTCGACGGGCTGGGCGCGCGGCTGGTGTGCGGCTCGGCGAACAACCAGCTCTCCGACGCGCGCGTCGACACGCTGCTGGCGGCGCGCGGGATCACCTGGGTGCCGGACTATCTCGCAAACGCGGGCGGGCTGATCCAGGTGGCCGGCGAGCGCGCGGGCGACGACGGCGCCGTCGTCGAGGCGCGTGTGCGGGCCATCGGTGACCGCGCCGCGCGGATCCTGGACAAGGCGCGGGCCGAGGGCACCACCCCGGGCCATGCTGCCGACCGGGTGGCCGAGGAGCGCATCGACGGCGCGTGACGCAGGCCGGCCGGCGGCGGTCATTCCGCCGCCGGCGTCGACCTGCCGTGCCCGGCGCCGCGGGTGATGTGGTCTAGCAGCGGCTGGGTCCGGTAGGCCACCGGGGTGGTCAGGGCCAGCGTGGTCGTCGTGTGGGCGACCCCGGGGATCGCGTGCAGCCGCTCGAGCTGGCGGAGCATCGCCTCCTGCGACTCGGCCGCCATCCGCACCAGAAGGTCTTCCCGGCCGGTGGTGGAGTGCACCTCCAGCACCTCGGGCATCCGGCCGAGCTCGGAGATCACCTGCGGAAGCCGCGCCTGCTCCAGCCCGACGCCGATGAACGCCTGCAGCGGCAGCCCCAGCGCCGGGAGATCCAGGACGGGCCGGTATCCGGACACCGCCCCGGACTCCTCGAGTTTCCGCAGCCGTGACTGCACGGTGTTGCGCGTGACGCCCAGCTGCGCGGCGATGCTCACGACCCCGGCGCGCGGGTTCTCGGTGAGCGCGTCGAGCAGCGCGGCATCCAGGCGGTCGAGATCCGTCACCCCTCCACTATCCCACCTCCCCACCTCTTCCACTTCCACCAGGAGCTTGCCATGCCGGGAACCGGAATTTGGCGCACCAATTCCATCGAGCAGTCCATCCAGGACACCGACGAGCCCGGCCGCAGGCTCAAGCGGCAGCTGACGACGCGCGATCTGATCATCTTCGGCGTGGCGGTGGCCGTGGGCGCGGGGATCTTCACCGTCACCGCCCGTGCCGCCGGCGACGCCGAACCCGAGCGCGTTCTGCAGGACGCGTCGCCCGGCTGAGCCGGGGAGGGCGCGGCGCGGGCACACGCGGCATCGAGGATGTGCGCGCCCGTACCGCGCCCGGGGTGCATCATCGATGGGTGACGGACGAAGGAGATCACGCCGCCGAAGGTGACGACGACGGCGCCGCACAAGGCGGTGAACAATCACACGCGGGCCTGTGGAGCGCCGCGCCGCTGGCAGTGTGGGCGTTCGCGTTCGTCCTGCTCCGGATCTTCGCCGTCTCGGGATACGACTGGACGACGGCGTTCGCCGTCTCGACCACGCTGAGCCTCAGCGACGGACTGGGGCTGCTGTTCGGGTCCCTGATGGGCGGCCACATCCTGGTCGAGGTGCTGCTGGTGGTCCTGCTGCCGCTGCTTGCGGCCGACTACCTGTGGTCGCCGCGCGGGCACCGGCCGATCGTGGTGCTCCCACTCGCCGTGTCCCTGGTCCTGCTGGTGGCACTGACCCTCAGCTTCGCCGTGTGGTGGTTGCCGGTCGCGGCGTTCGTACTGCTCGCGGCGTTCGGCCTGATCCGCCTGCTCCCCGCTGAGCAGAGCGCTCATGATGGCGATGGCGCGGGTGGGCGTGGTCGGCGGCGCCGGGGTGCTCCTCGCCGCCGCGTTCGTCCAGACCCCGTGGGTGCCACTCGAGCACATCGCGACCACGGACGGCGAGGTGGTCGGATACGTGATGAGCGTGGACTCGGGGTTCGTGAACGTGTTGACCGAGGACCAGGAGTACCTGATCCTGCCCAGCGGCTCGGTGCTCTCCCGCGAGTGAGTCGTCTGGACCGGGCGCGAGGACTTCGGCATGACCGCAGGTATGGCCGCTACAGCACCTGCGAGAGGAAACGCTGCAGCCGCTCGGTCTCCGGAGCCTCGAAGAGCCGTTCCGGGGCCCCCGTCTCGACCACGATCCCCTGGTCCATGAACAGCACCGCGTCGGAGACCTCGCGCGCGTAACCCATCTCGTGGGTCACCACCACCATGGTCATGCCGCTCGACGACAGGTCCGCCATGAGGGCCAGCACGCCCTTGACCAGCTCGGGATCCAGGGCGCTGGTGGCCTCGTCGAAGAACATCACCTGCGGCCGCATCGCCAGCGCCCGGGCGATGGCCACCCGCTGCTGCTGGCCGCCGGACAGGCTGCCGGGGCGTGCGCCGGCCTTGGCGGCGAGCCCCACCAGCTCGAGCTGCTCGCGCGCCAGGGCCCGCGCCTGCTCCTTGCCCATCTTCTGCAGCTTGCGCGGCGCCAGCGCCACGTTGTCGAGCACCGTCTTGTGCGGGAACAGGTTGAAGTGCTGGAACACCATGCCGATGCGCCGGCGCAGCCGGTCCGGGCTGTCGTGCAGCACGGACTCGCCGCCCAGGAGGATGTCGCCCGCGTCGGGCTCGTGCAGGCGGTTGAGCACCCGCAGCAGCGTCGACTTGCCGGAGCCCGACGGCCCGATCACCGTCACGGTCTTGCCGGCGTCCACGTGCAGGTCGACGCCGCGCAGCACCTTGTTGCGGCCGAACGCCAGGTGCAGCCCGGTGCCGGTCAGCGATACGGAGCCGGTCTCGTCGTCCGCCATCTCAGGCCTCCTCCAGGAGCTTCGCGTCCGCGGGGTCGAGGGCGCCGGACGAGTCCGGGCGTCCGGTGCGCAGGCGGTGGTCGATGTAGTTGACCAGGTGCGTCAGCGGGATCGTGAGCACCAGGTACAGGATCCCGGCCGCGACCAGCGGGGACAGATTGCCCGTCTGCGCGTTGAGGTCGCGGCCTACGGCGAACAGCTCGCGCTGGGTGACGATCAGCCCCAGGAAGTAGATGAGCGACGAGTCCTTGATCAGCGAGATGAACTGGTTCATCAGCGCCGGCAGCACGCGCCGGACCCCCTGCGGAACCACCACCAGCCGCATGGACCCCGAGTAGCTGAAGCCGAGCGCCCGCGACGCCTCCATCTGACCGGGCTCCACGCTCTGGATGCCGGAGCGGAAGATCTCGCCGATGTACGCCGACGACATGAGTGCCAGTGCCGCGGCGCCGAGCCAGTACGGGTTGTTGCCGGTGACGCCCTGCACGATGGGGCCGACGCCCAGGCCGACGACGAGGATGATCACCACGGCGGGCAGGCCGCGGAAGACGTCGGTGTAGATGCGGGACGGCCAGCGCAGCCACCAGTGCCGGGAGATGCCGGCGACGGCCAGGAGCATGCCCAGGACGGTGCCCGCGACACCGGCGGTGACGGCGAGGACCAGCGTGTTCGGCAGGCCGGTCTTGATCAGGTCCGGGAACGCCTGCTTGTACAGCGACCAGTCGAAGAACGTGTCGCCCAGCTGCTGCAGCGTGGAGCGGGGTTGCTGCTCGGGCGCCGCCGCGGCCCGGTCGGCGGCCGCGGCCGCATTGGCCTCGGCGGCGGCCTGGATGTCCGGGAGCACCGGCATCGGGGCGGCCTTGCTGCCGGGCTTCCACCCCTCCGGCAGCGGGCGCGGCACCCAGTCGGTGTAGAGCTGCGCCCAGGTGCCGTCGGCGATCACCGCGTCCAGCCCCGAGTTGAGCGCGTCGATGAGCGGCTGGTTGTTCTTGGCCACCGCCCAGCCGATGTAGTTGTCCAGGCTGAAGGTGTTCTGCACGATCGCCATGCCGTCGCCGGGCTTGATCGCGCCGATCGCCTGCTGCGAGGGCGCCACCCAGGCGTCGATCTGGCCGGACTTGAGGTTGGCGTAGGCGGTGGCGTAGTCGGGGAACTTCACCGGGTGCAGGTGCAGGCTGTTGACCACGTAGTCGTCCTGCACGGTGCCCTGCACCACGCCGATGCGCGTGCCGGGGCCCAGGTCGGAGAACGACTGCACGCCGCCGCCCTCGGGGGCGACCAGGGAGAAGTAGCCGAAGTCGTATCCGTTGGTGAAGCCCACGGTCTTCCGCCGGTCGGCGGTGGCGGTGATGGACGAGGAGCCCACGTCGAACCGGCCGGCGGCCACCTGCGCCAACAGCCCCGCGAAGTCGGTGCCCACGAACTTCACCTGCAGGCCCAGCTCTGCGGCCACCGCCCGCAGCAGTTCGTTGTCGAACCCTGTGTAGACGTTGTCCGAGTTGACGCAGATGCTCGGCGGCGCGTCGGACAGGGTGCCGACGGTGATGACGCCCGGCGTGCTCAGGTTGAGCGCGGACGTGTCGATGCGGTCCAGCGGGATGACGCCGGCGGTGGTGTAGCGGTCCTCGCCCGCCGCGGAGGTGTCCACATTGGACGGCGCCGCGGTGGCGCCCGCGAGGCCGTGCGGCGCGCACTGCCCCTCGGGGGCGCCGCCCGCCGCACCCGTGCCCGCGCCGGAGCCGCAGGCGGCGATCGCGCTACCGAGGATCGCGACGAGCACGAGCCCGATCAGTATGCGGATGCGGCCCGCCGCGCGTCTGGACATGCGCAGAAGGATAACCGCCGGAGTGGGGCGGAGCGCGGTCGTCGGGGCGCGCGTGTGCGCCGCGGCACGCACCGGTCCGCGTGTGAGGGATGCCCGGCGGTCAGCCGGGCATGGGCCGGTTGAGCGACGGCGACACCAGCCCCGCGAGCGCGCGGAGGAAGGCCTTGGTGCAGTCGAAGAAGTCGAAGTAGTCGCGCCACAGCGTGATCCGGCCGCCGCGGACGACGAACTTGCCGCACACCCAGAAACGCATGCGCAGCCGGCCCAGGCGGATCTCGTCGATGCGCTCGGTCAGCACCGTCTCGCCGTCGGCCGCCGCGGAGATGGTGTGCACGCCGAATCCGATCCCGGGGCGACAGAGCAGGTCCACCACCGTGCGCATCCTGCGCTCGCCGCGCACGGTGGCAAGCCCCACGTTGGTGTAGACGATGTACTCGTCCACCAGGTCCATGGCGGCACGGCCGTCGCGCGCCGCCAGCGACTCGAGGAACCATGCGGCGACGGCGACCGGCGCGCCCGCCGTGCCGGAAGCGCCCGCGTCGGGATCCGTGGCTGCGCTCTTCTCGGTCATGATCGCCCCTCGGTCGTCTGCGCCCTCCTGATCCGGGCAACGGCACCACCGTTCCACAGTCCGGGGGCCGGGGGAAGGGCACGACCGGACGAGCGGCCGGAAGTGTCGCCGGAACTTCGCCGGGCGTTCACCGCGCCGCAGCGTCCGGCTCGCCTGGGACGACTTGCATGGGCATCGTCCGAATACACATGAGGAGTCACCCATGAAGCGCATGACCGCACCCGCGCGGCGTCTCACCGCCGTTGCGGCAGCGGTGGCCGCAGGCGGCACGCTCGCCGCCTGCGGGCAGTCCGCGCAGGCCGCCGGCGGCGACGAGCTGGTCTTCGCCGCAGTGCCCGCGGAGTCTTCGTCCACGCTGCAGCAGTCGTTCGAGCCGATTGTCGAACTGCTCTCGCAGGCGACGGGCAAGGAAGTGGTGTTCCAGAACGTCACCGACTACGCCTCCGTCATCGAGGGGCAGCGGGCCGGAAAGATCGACATCGCCTCGTACGGTCCGTTCTCCTACGTGATCGCCCGCGAGGCGGGTGTGCCCGTCGACCCCGTCGTCGCGTCCGTAGACGAGGCCGGGGCGGTCCCGTCCTACAACTCCGTCGCCTACGCGCTGCCGGGATCGGGCATCACCGATCTGGCGGGAGCACAGGGCAAGCGGGTCTGCTTCGTGGACCGCGCGTCCACCTCCGGCCACCTCGCCCCGCTCGAAGGGCTGGCCGCCGCGGGGCTGGGTCCCGGCGGCTACAGCGAGGTGATCGCCGGAAGCCACGACGCGTCGGTGCTTTCGCTCGTGGGCGGGCAGTGCGACGTGGCCTTCACCCACAACGACATGCTGACCACCCTCGAGCGGTCGGGCCAGCTGGAGCCGGGCGCCGTCGAGCAGGTGTGGCAGTCCGCGCCGCTGCCGGAGGACCCGATCGTCGTCAACCGGGACACCGTCGACGACGAGACGCGCGAGGCGATCGTCACGGCGCTGCGCGAGCGGGCGAACAAGCCCGCGCTCGTCGACGCCGGGATCTGTCCGTCCGAGGACGAGTGCACGCTGCCGGAGGAGACCGAATGGGGCTACACCCCGGTCGACGACGCCGACTACGACGCGGTCCGGCGCATCTGCGAGGTCACGAAGGCGGAGGCATGCGCATGATCGCGGCATCGCTGCGCGGGGTCACCAAGGATTTCGGCGCCGTGCGCGGGCTGGACGACGTGGAGCTGGACTTCCGCTCCGGCGAGGTGACGGTGCTGCTGGGGCTGTCGGGCTCGGGCAAGTCGACGCTGCTGCGGCACCTCAACGGGCTGCAGTCGCCTACGGCCGGCGAGGTGTCGGTGCTGGGGTCCCGGATCGACGCCGGCGACGGGCGCGGCCTGCGCCGGCTGCGCCGCCAGGTGGGGTTCATCTTCCAGCACTTCCACCTGGTGGAGTCGATGTCGGTGCTCGAGAACGTGTGCACGGGGCGACTCGGGGCGCTTCGCGGGCCGCGCCTGTCGCTGATGATGTACCCGCGGTCGGTGCGCGCCGAGGCGATGGCGCAGCTGGAGCGGGTGGGCATGGCGGACAGGGCGTTCCAGCGTGCCGACACGCTCTCCGGCGGGCAGAAGCAGCGGGTCGCCATCGCGCGGGCGCTGATCCAGCGGCCCCGGATCCTGCTCGCCGACGAGCCGGTGGCCTCCCTGGACCCGGTCTCCGCGGCCGAGGTGATCGACCTGCTGCGGGAGATCGGCGACGAGCAGGAGCTCACCGTGATCTGTTCGCTGCACCAGGTGCGGACCGCGCTCGATTTCGCGGACCGGATCGTGGGTCTGCAATCCGGCAGGGTGGTGCTGGACGAGCGCGCCGCCGGCCTCACCGCCGACGCCGCGTTCTCCATCTACGACCGCGTCGCGCAGCCGGATTCACTCCGGCGTGTCCCGGCGCTGGCCGGCTGAGCGCGGTGCCGGTGCGCACCCTGGAACGGCCCGCGCCCGCGGCGGGGGCCTCATCGGGCCCGCGGCGCCCGCGGCGGCTGGAATCGGCGGCGGCCAAGGCGGTTCTGGCGGCGCTCGTGGTGGCAGGGATCTGGTCGATCTCCGAGCTGCAGATCAACGTGGCATCCATCGTCGACTCCGCGGGCAACGCCGTCGACTTCGTCGGCCGGATGCTGCCCCTGGACTTCCCGCCGGTCGCGGAGCTCGCCGGGATGATCGGCGAGACGCTCGCGATCGTCCTGCTGGCCACCGTGCTCTCGGTGGCCCTGTCCATACCGGTGGCCGTGGTCGCCGCGGAGAGCACCGGCCGCACCCGGGCAGGACGCTCCGCGGCGCGCGGATTCATCGTGCTCATGCGCGCGATCCCCGACCTGATCCTGGCGATCGTGTTCTTCCGCGTTTTCGGGCTGGGCGCGCTCCCCGGCGTGCTCGCGATGGGGCTGCACTCCATCGGCATGGTCGGCAAGCTGCTGGCCGACGCCATCGAGGATCTGGACCCGGGGCCGCGCGCCGCAGTGCAGGCGGCGGGCGGCGGCCGTGTGCAGCAGGTGGTGGTGGGCGTGCTTCCCCAGCTGCTGCCGCAGATCATCGCTACCGGGCTGCACCGTTTCGACATCAACCTGCGCACCTCCGTGCTGCTCGGGTACGTGGGCGTGGGCGGGATCGGCCTGGCCATCGCCGAGTCGATGCGGACCCTGGACTACCAGCGGGGAATGGCGTTGGCGCTGACGGTGCTGGTGCTGTGCATCCTCACCGAACTCGTCTCCGGCGCCTTCCGTCGGCGGCTCCTTGGGACGCCCCGCGGCCTGGAGCGCCGGGGCCGGGAGCAACGGGGACGGACCGTGGTCCGCTGGGCCGATCGCGTCAGCGGCGGCTGGGTGACGGGAGGCGGGCGTGCCGGTGCCGCAGAGGCGGGTGCCGGGGGCGTGTCGGCGCCACCGCGGCTGAGCCAGCCCTGGGATGCGGACCGGGTGCGCCGGTACCTGTGGGGCGCGGTGATCGTCGCGCTGGTGTTCCTGGCCTGGCACGACGCGGGCATCTCGGTGGTCGGCTTCCTCAGCGGCGCGGCCGACCTGCCGTCGACCGCGCTGATGTTCTTCCCGCCGGACCTGTCGGCCGTGGGCTCCACGCTGTGGCCGGAGCTGCTGACCACGCTCCAGATCGCGCTGGCGGCCACGCTGCTCGGGGCGGTTCTGGCGGTGCCCATCGGCATGCTCGCCGCCCGCAACGTCGCCCCGTCGCCCATCGTGCACGGCACCTTCCGCGTCCTCATCGTGCTGGTGCGCGGCGTCCCCGAGCTGATCCTGGCGATCGTGTTCGTGGTGGTCACGGGGCTCGGCGCGGTGGCGGGCACGCTCGCGCTGGCGATCGGCGCGGTGGGGCTGCTGTCCAAGCTGGTGGCCGACTCGCTCGAGGAGACGGACACCGCGGTGCAGGACGCGCTGCGCGCGAACGGGGCCGGGCGGATGCAGGTGTTCGCGGCGGCCACGCTGCGTCAGGCGACGCCGGCGTTCGTCGCGCACGTGCTCTACCTGCTGGACACCAACGTGCGGGCGGCGACGCTGCTGGGCGTGGTGGGCGCCGGGGGCATCGGCTACTACCTGCTCAACGCGTCGCGGATCGTCGACTTCGCCACGGTGACCACCATCGTGCTGATGATCCTGGGCGTGGTGCTGGCGATCGAGGGGCTCGCCGTGTGGCTGCGCAGGGCACTGCGCTGAGTGCACTGCGCTGAGTGCACTGCGCTGAGTGCACTGCGCTGAGGGGCGGCGGGCCGGGCCCGCCGCCCCTCACAGCTCCGCGAGCGTGCGGCGGGCGATGCCGAACGACAGCGTCATGCCGATGCCGGAGGTGACCACGGCGACGGTGGTGGCGTCGTCGAGGCGTTCGTGCACCAGGTTCGTGTCGTCGCTGGAGGCGTAGACGCCCTGCCATCGCTGACGGACCCGCAGCGGGGTCGTCGGGCGGAGGATGTCCGCCGCCGAGTCGACCAGGGGTCCGTAGACGTCCTCGTCGAGGAACGGGTCGACGGTGTGGGCGCGCACGTGCGAGTCGCCGACGATGAGTCCGCCGTCGGGGCGGCGGCTGAACATCGCGTTGGCGTCGATGTGCAGCAGCTCGGGCTGCTCGGCGGCGATGGCCCGGCGCAGCGCACCGGCCGCGTCGGTCGCGGACATCGCGCCGTAGCGGAGCATCGACGTGCCGGTGAGCACGGGCGACGGGTTGTCGTAGCCGTCCACCGGCGCGGTGAGCATCATCTGCAGCGCGCAGCGGCGGATCCGCCACCGCCGGGCGAGGTCCGGGAACAGCCGGTCGAGGTCGTGCCCCACGCACACCACCACGTGGTCGGCGGTGAACGTGCCCCGCGGCGTCTCCACGCGGCCCCCGCCGGCTCCGGTGACGGCGGTCCGGGTGAGCAGGTGCACCCGCTCGTGCGCGGACAACCAGCGCGCCAGCGCGGGCGCGGCGGTGCGCGGATCCACGGACAGATCGTCGGGCAGCAGGGCGCCGCCGGAGGCGGACTCGCCGCCCGCCGCGCGGGTGCCGCGGATGCGCGAGCGCACCTGGTCGCCGGTCAGCAGCCGGACCCGCTCGGGCCCGCGGGTGCGCTGCAGCTCGTCGAGCACCGCGAGTTCTTCCGGTCGTCGCGCCACCACCAGCGTCCCCGCCCGCGCCACGGCGATGCCCGTCGCCGCGGACATCGCCAGCCAACCGTCGCGGGAGTCCAGGGCCAGCGGATGATCGCCGTCGGCCTGGGGTGTTGTGCAGACGTGGCCGAAGTTGCGGACGGACGCGCCGACGGGACGCTCGTCGCGTTCGATCACGCGAACCGTCAGGTCCCGCCCGGCGGCCTCGAAGGCGTGGGCGAGGCCGACGATTCCGGCGCCGACGACGAGCAGGTCGGTATGAGTGGAGGATTCGGCAGAGGTCACCGTACGAGCATCACATCCGCGGGGCGCGCGCCGGCGGTGTGCGGACGAGGGCACCGAGTGTTCACCCGAAGATGGGCGGGCGTTGGCCTGGGCGTGGGCGGGCGGTACCTGCGGGGCAATAGCGTCGGTCGCATCGAGGGGCGTGGCGCCCCCGCCGCAGCGGGACGCGGGCCGCGAGGCCGGTGCTGCGGCGCAGGAGTCGACAGGCGGGAGCGGGCATGGTCGAGCTGGTGGCATTCGACATCGCGGGAACCGTGATGGACGAGGGCGGGATGGTCTACGAGGTACTGCGCGAATCGGTCGAGCGGAAGGGCGTGACCGTCACCGAGGAGCAGTTCCTGCCGTGGACCGGCATGGAGAAGCGCACGGCGATCGACAACCTGCTGCGCCTGGGGCGCACGGTGCCGACGGAGACGATGGTCGACGACGCCTTCGCCTGGTTCTCGCAGGAACTGGTCCGCCGGTACCGGGAGACGCCGCCGCAGCCGTTCCCCGGCGTGGAGGAGCTGTTCGCCAATCTGCGGGGCTGCGGGACCAAGGTGGCGCTGACCACCGGGTTCACTCGCGAGCTGACCGACGCGCTGCTGGCCGGTCTGGGCTGGACCGTGGGCGACGGGGACCCGGACGCGACCCTCGACGCGGTGTGCGCCGGCGACGAGGTCGAGGCGTCGCGGCCGCACCCCGACATGATCCACGCGGTGATGCGGAGCGCCGGAGTCGAGTCGGCGTCCGCGGTGATCGCCGTGGGGGACACGCTGGCGGATCTCGATGCGGCGCAGAACGCGGGGGCCATCGGCGTGGGGGTGACCACCGGCGCCTGCGACCGTGCCGCACTGGAGACGAGGCAGCACCGCAGCATCCTGGACGCCGTCGTCGAGCTGTGGTCGGATCCCGTCTTCGAGATCTGCGCCGACGCGGTCTGATGGCGGAGGCACGAACCGCTGCCGCGGACGCGGGGAGCGCGCTGGCCCAGGTGTGGCACGGCGGCATGGACTTCCGGCTCACTTCCTTCCCCCTGCCTGAGCCCGGCCCGGGCGAGGTCACCGTGCGGGTGCTCGTGTCGACGGTGTGCGGATCGGACCGGCACACCGTCGCCGGACGCAGGAGCGCGCCGTCGCCGTCGATCCTGGGGCACGAGTCGGTGGGCGAGGTGGTGGCCGTGCACTCGGACGGCGTCTGCGGAGTCGACGGACGCGGGTTGCAGGTGGGGGACCGCGTGGTGTGGGGCGTGACCGCCGCGTGCGGCCGCTGCGACAGGTGCGCCGCGGGCGTCTCCGCAAAGTGCCGGCTGCTGCGCAAGACCGGCCACGAGCCGCTGGGCGTGTGGCCGTTGTCCGGCGGGTTCGCCACGCACGTCCACCTTCCTCGCGGTCTGCCGATCATGCCGGTCCCGGACGCCGTGGCGGACGGGCCGGCCGCCCTCGCCGGGTGCGCGGTGGCCACGGCGGCGGCCTGCGTCGACGCCGCCTTGCAGCGCGCGAGCCGTCCGCGGAGGGCGCTCGTCCTCGGCGCGGGTCTGCTGGGAGTGGCCACGGTGGCCGCGCTCGCGGCGGCCGGAGTCGAGCAGATCGAGGTCCGCGACGTGGACGCGTCGCGGGTGGATTTCGCCCGCCGGTTCGGCGCCACCGCCGGGCGGGTGGTGCGGCGGGACGGGGCTCCCCGGTCCGGTACGGGGGACGGCGACCTTTTCGATGCCGCGATCGACATGTCCGGCACGCCGGGCGGCGTGGCGGCGTGCGTGGGTTCGGTGGACGTCGGCGGGGTGGCGGTGCTGGCGGGCAGCGTACGGCCGCACGCCGCGGTTCCGCTGGACGCGGAGCGGGTGGTGCGCGGCCACATGTCGATCGTCGGGGTCCACAACTACGTGCCGGTCCACCTGCGCGATGCCGTCCGGCTGCTGGCCGCGACCTCGTCCTCGTCGCCGTGGTCGGAGGCCGTGGAGCCGCCGGTGCCGCTGTATCGGCTCCCCGGCCTCTTCGCCGGCCCGCCGGCGCGGCTCCGCGCGGCGGTGGCCCCGTCGAATCCCCAATCCTTCGGAACCTGAACCGGTCGAATCCTGAAGCAATGGACGCCTGAACGAGTCGAGGAGTGCTGAGTGATGACCGTTGCCGTCGATGCGTCGCGGCGCCGCCGTGACGAAGTGGTCGATGCGCTTGCGGGACAGGCCGCGAGGCTGCGCGTCGGAACGCGTTTGCCCAGCGAGGCCCAGATCATGCGCCAGTTCGACGTTTCACGCTCGGTGGCGCGCGCGGCCATCGAACAGCTGGAGAGTTGCTACTTGGTGCGCAGAGTGCAGGGGATGGGGACCTACGTGCACCGGCGCCTCGACGTGCCGGTGGGCGGGGACGGCCTGCCGTCGTTCCACCGGGTGATCGCGGCGGCGGGCGCGCGGCCGAGGACGGTGGTGGTGGCGACACTCGCAGAGCGCGCCCCCGACGCGGCGGCGGCGTTGCTGGGACCCGCCGTCACCTGCAAGGTCGAACGCCTGGGGTTCGTCGACGACGACCCGACGAGCGCGCTCGAGCACTGGTTGTGCCCCGGCGCCTTGCCGGAGCCGGCGGTGGCGTTGCGCGCCTACGAGTCTGTGCACGACTGCCTCGACGCCGCCGGGGTGGACGCGCAGTGCGTGCTGCGCCGGGCCACGACGGACTCGGCGCCGGCGTGGGTATGCCGACGGCTGGAGTTGCCGGCGCGGTCCGAAGCCTGGCTGACGGAGTCGGCGTGCGTCGAATCCGGAACCGGCCGGCCGCTGTACTACGCGCGCGTGTGGTCGCGGATGGATCGCGTACGTCTGATGCTCGACGCGGCGGAGTGAGCGCGACCGCGGAACAGGCCGGCCGGGCTGCATCTCTCCGTGCCGCGCGCGGATCAGCGCGCCGCGCGCCGATCCGCTCGGCGTGTCGCGGGAAGTGGCGCGCGGGGCAGGTCCGGCAGCGGAGAGCGCGAGCGCGGAGGGATGCGGGGTGCGCGGTCGCCGGGTCGCGGCGTCGCGGAACCGCTAGGCCGTCGAGCCGGTGCCGCCGAGCGAGTCCAGCTGGTCGCGCACCCAGCCCATGAAGACGTTCAGGGGGGTGAAGGACATGTCGAAGTCCATGCTCATGGTGTGCCTTTCCGTCGGCGCGTGTCAGTAAGTGTGCGCGTGTCAGCAAGTGTGCGGGTGTCCGCAAGTTCGGGGGCGTCCGACGTCGCATCCGACGTGAGCGCCCACCGCAATCTACCGACGCGCGGTGCCACGCGCCACGACGGAGGCGGACGGAACGCGGTGCGCGTCTCAATACAGGTGGTCGCGGTACTCCTCGGCCCGGGCAGGCGGCGCGTCGTCCGGCACGGCGATCCCCAGCTGTTCGTGGATCATCTCGCGCAGCGCGGGGACCTCGCCGTGGTCCACCCAGGTGTCCGGCTGCCACACCTTGCCGCGCAGCATCGCGCGGGCGCAGTGCGTGTAGACCTCGTCGATGCGGACGATCATGGCGAGCTGCGCGGGCCGGCCGGCCAAGGCGAGGCCGGTGCACAGTTCCGGGTCCGTGGTGAGGGTGGCCCGGCCGTTGACCCGGACGACCTCCTCGAGCCCGGGGACGATGAACAGGATCCCCACGTGCGGGTTCGCCAGGATGTTGCGATAGGAATCGCCCCGCCGGTTGCCCGGCCGGTCGGGGAGGATCAGCGTGTGCTCGTCGGGCATGCGCACCACGCTGGTGAGGTCGCCGCGCGGGGAGCTGTCGCAACGTCCCGCGGCGTCGGCGGTCGCGAGCACGAAGAACCGGGCGTGCCGGATGAACTCGCGCACCAGTGGCGTCGTGTGCGGCGTGGCTTTGGCGATGATGTCCGGATGCGGCGGGCCGCCCAGGATGTTCTCGAGGTGCTCGGGCGTGGTGATCCGGTGCGACTGCGGCGCGGCCACCGTCGCTGCTGACGTCTCCATCGGGCCTCCTCCAGTACTCCGCAGACAGGCTACGCAACTCCGGTGCGGGCCGTGCCTGTGCGTGCGGGGCGCCCGTCGGCCGCAGCGCGCATACCGTCCCGGACGCGCCCGAACTCGACTTTTCCCGCGTGGCGGGAAGCGGCGTTCCGGCGTGATGCTCACCACTGTGATCGTGGTCGCATGCGGCGCCGGGCGTGGGCCCGGCATACCTGCACGATTGCGACGGGAGTGGGTTATGGGCAACAAGGTTCTCGAAAGCATCGAGAAGCACGCGGACGAGCTTTTCGCGCAGGGCGCGGAGGCCGAGAAGATCGGCAAGCTCACCGATCGGACCGTGGAGATCATGAACGAGGCGCAGGCGATGCGCATGTTCCAGCCGGCAGAGTACGGCGGCCTGGAGTACCGGCCGCGGCAGTTCGCGGAGACGGTGATGCGGCTCGCCTCCCTCGACCCGGCCGCCGGCTGGGTGCTGGGCGTGTGCGGGGTGCACCCGTGGCAGCTGGCGTACAACGACAAGCGGGTGCGTGAGGAGGTGTGGGGCGAGGACAGCAGCATCTGGATGGCCTCCCCGTACATGCCGGCCGGCATGCTCACCCCGAAGGGCGATGGCACCTACGGCTTCAGCGGGCGCTGGTCGTTCTCCTCGGGCACCGATCACTGCCGCTGGGCGTTTCTGGGCGGCATGCTGACCAACGCCGACGGTTCCATGCCGGCGGAGCCGCAGATGGTGCACGTGATCGTGCCGCGCACCGACTACGAGATCATCGACGGCTCATGGGACGTGGTGGGCCTGCGCGGCACCGGCAGCAAGGACCTGGTCATCAAGGACGCCGTGGTTCCCGACTACCGCTTCATGACCTGGGACGACGTGGTCAGCGGCGACGGTCAGGCGCGGTCGGGCCGCACCGAGACGCTCTACACGCTGCCGTGGTCCGGCATGTTCCCGCTCGGCATCACAGCGGCCACCGTCGGCATCTGCGAGGGGCTGCTGCGGCTGGCCCAGGATTACCAGGCCGACCGGATCAACGCCCAGGGCACGGCCGTCAAGGACGACCCCTACACCATGTACCGCTTCGGCGAGCTGATGGCGGACATCCGTGCGGCGCGCGCGGAGCTGCTGGCCAACGTCGACGACCTGTGGAACACGGCGGAGAAGGGCGGGCAGCCGGACTTCGCGAGGCGTGCGCAGGGCCGCGCGACGCAGGTGCGCGCCGCGTGGCGGGCCGTGGAGGCCGCGAACGAGATCTACGCGCGCTGCGGCGGAACGGCCCTGCGCATGGAGATGCCGATGCAGCGGTTCTGGCGCGACGCGCAGGCCGGCATGCACCACGCGATCCACTCGCCCAACACCGTGTACCACGCGTCGGCCCTCAGCGCGCTGGGTGCGGATCCGCAGGGGCCGCTGCGGATGATGATCTGAGCGGGACTCGCCGCCGCGAAGGCGGCGGACCGCGAGAGGATCGGTCGTGGATCGGAAAGGCGCGTTCGCGAACGCCGCAAACCAGAGGAAGGACACCGAGGGGAATGGCCGACAAGCAGGTGGAGCGCGAGATCCGGGCGCTCGGGTACATCGAGGTTCAGACGAATGACATGGAGCGCTGGCGGAAGCTGGCGTTCGGGGTGCTCGGGTTCGCGGAGGGCTCGGGGCCCGATGAGAATGCGCTGTATCTGCGGATGGATGAGCGGGCGGCGCGGATCATCGTCACGCCGGGCGAGTCCGACGGGGTGACGGTGGTCGGCTGGGAGGTGCGCGATCAGGAGGCGCTCGACCGGTTGCGCGAGACGGTGACTGCCGCAGGTGTCGAGGTGCGGGATCTGACGCAGGCCGAGGCGGATGCGCGCCGGGTGGAGGCGGCGATCGCGTTCACCGATCCGGCGGGCACGAAGCTGGAGGTGTTCCACGGGGCGCTGCTCGATCACAGTCCGGTGGTGACGCCGTTCGGGGCGAAATTCGTCACGGGTGCGCAGGGGCTGGGGCACGTGGTGATCCCGGTGCCGGACCAGGGCGCGGCCTACGACTTCTACGTCAAGACGCTCGGGTTCCTTTCCCGCGGGGCGTTCCGCATGCCCGCGCCGCCCGAGTACGGGCCCTTGCGTATCCGGTTCTTCGGGGTCAATCAGCGTCATCACAGCCTGGCGATGATGCCCTCGCCCAAGCAGGGGCCGGGGCTGATCCATGTGATGGTGGAGGTGGACACGCTCGACGCGGTGGGCGAGGCGCAGGACCGCGTGGTCAAGGAGGGCATCTCGCTGTCGTCGACGATCGGGCGGCACACCAACGACAAGATGGTGTCGTTCTACGTGCGGGCGCCGGGCGGCTGGGACATCGAGTTCGGCTGCCAGGGCATGCTGGTGGACGAGGAGCACTACACGGCCGAGGAGATCACCGCGGACAGCTACTGGGGCCACGACTGGTCCGGCTCCGAGCCGCTGGCCGTGATGCAGTGAGCAGCTGCGGCGATTCCTGACGCGGCAGTGCCGCCCGTGGCTCGCCCCGGGCGGCACTGCCGCGTCAGACGCCCCCGCGATGCTCGAGCATCGGATTCGGGCTGGCGTGGCGGGTGATGTCGGCGGCGGCCGCGAGCAGTGGGGCCACCAGCCGGTTGTCGATGCGTGCCACCGGCGCGCAGATCGAGATCGCCGCCACCGCGCGATGCCCGTCGCTGGTGTCCGCCACACCGGCCAGCACCGGGGTGGCCACGCAGCCGATCCCGTTGAACGACTCGGCGCGGTCCACCGCGAAGCGGCGCTCACGTACTTGGGCTATCTCGCCGTGCAGCAGGTCGAGGTCCGTGATCGTGCGCGAGGTGGCGGGAGCCAGATGCCGGATCCCCTCGATGAACTCGTCCGTCTCCGCGGCCAGCAGCACTTTGCCCACGGCCGACTGGTGGGCCGGCCGGTGCGTGCCGATCCGCGTGGGCACCGCGGCGCCGAAGGCTCCGCCGCCCAGCTTGTCCCAGATCATCGCTTCGGTGCCGTCCAGGTAGGCCATGTGCACGACATAGCCGGTCCGCGTGTGCAGCTGGCGCAGCCGTGGATAAGCGATGCGGTGGAACCAGTGGTTGCGCACGCCCTCCGTGCCCAGCGCGAACAACCGCACGCCCAGCTCGTAGTTGGACCCGACGCGCAGCAGCCACCGCATGCGCACCATGCGGGTGAGCAGCCGGTGGGCGGACGACCGGGGGATGCCGGTGTGGTCGACGACCTCCGACAGCGTCAGGTAGCCGTGCTCCTGGACGGCCCCGAAGATGAGGTCGACACGGTCGAGCGTGGAATCGCCTGACCTGCCTGTCGGCATCCGTTCCCCTCCCATCTGCGTGTATTCGCGTTCGGCGCCGCGGCGTGGACGCCCGCGCGAGTCCACCTTCCGTTGCGGCGCGGCGATGGGGACCGATAATTCCCTCTCTGTGGGAAACCACCCTGGCCGAGATCACATTCTGCGCGCAATGTGGTGTGAAGCACTTCACCTATGATCGGAGACTGGGAATGACGGTCATTGACACACCGGGCCAGGGCAACGCGGACGACGCGGTCGACGGCGACGAGGTTCGCCTGATCGAGAAGGGGTCCGCGCCGGAGCGGTTCGCCCGCGGCTGGCACTGCCTCGGACTCTCGGAGTGGTTCCGCGACGGCAAGCCCCACTCCGTCGAGGCGTTCGGCGGCAAGCTCGTCGTCTGGCAGGACACCAAGGGCGAGCTCAACGTGCTGGACTCGTACTGCCGGCACATGGGTGGCGACCTGTCCCAGGGCACCGTCAAAGGCGACGAGATCGCCTGCCCGTTCCACGACTGGCGCTGGGGCGGCGACGGCAAGTGCAAGGAGATCCCCTACGCCAAGCGAGTGCCCATGCGCGCCCGCACGCAAGGCTGGAAAGCGATGGAGCGCAACGGCCTGCTGTTCGTGTGGAACGACCCGGAGGGCGGCGAGCCCACCGCGGAGGAGACGATCCCCGAGCTCGAAGGCTGGGGCAGCGACGAGTGGACCGGCTGGTCCTGGAACAAGCTTCCGGTGAGCGGCTCCAACTGCCGCGAGATCATCGACAACGTCGTCGACATGGCGCACTTCTACTACGTGCACTTCGCGTTCCCTCAGCACTTCCGCAACGTGTTCGAGGGGCACGTGGCCACCCAGTACATGGATTCCAAGCCGCGCCTGGACGTGCAGTCCGGCACCAACTACGACGACCCGAACAGCACGCTGCGCTCGGAGGCGTCGTACTTCGGCCCGTCGTTCATGGTGGACTGGCTCTGGAACAACGCCAACGGCATGACGATCGAGACGGTTCTGATCAACTGCCACTACCCGGTCTCGCCGACGTCGTTCGTGCTGCAGTACGGCGCGATGGTCAAGAAGCCCAAGGGCATGTCCGACGAGGCGGCGCAGGCGATGGCCGAGCAGTTCGCCCAGGGTGTGAAGACCGGTTTCGAGCAGGATGTGGAGATCTGGAAGAACAAGACCCGCATCGACAACCCCCTCCTCAGCGAGGAGGACGGCCCCGTCTACCAGTTGCGCCGCTGGTACGAGCAGTTCTACGTGGATCGCGCCGACGTCACCGCCGACATGACCCGGCGCTTCGAGTTCGAGGTGGACACCACCAAGGCCAACGAATACTGGGAGGCCGAGGTGGCGGATAACCTGGAGCAGATGAAGACCAAGGGGATCGAGGCGGGCGTCCACGCCCCCAAGCTCGACGCGTAAGGGACTGCAATGCAACCGATCACGTGCAACCAGTGCGGCACCACCGTGCTGGCGGAGAAGTACAGCGCGCAGCACACGAGCGTCCAGTGGCTCGAGGACGCGGCGTCGACGTGCCCGCGCCTGCAGCTGGAGAACGCCTCGGCGTTGGGCGACGGGAAGCGCGGCACCACCGACCGCATCTGTCCGGCCCTGCACGCGACGATCGACCAGGCGGTGCGTGACGGGGCACTGCCCGTCACGCGCCGCGCCGAGCCGGTGCCGGGGAGGTTCGCATGACCACGATCGACACCGCCGGCCCGTCGGCGGCGTCGATCGATTCGGGTCACCTGCGCAGGGTTCTCGGCAACTTCTGCACCGGCGTCACCGTCATCACCGCGCATGACGGAGTGCGGCCGTTGCTGTTCTTCCGCGGCGGGTACGGGAGCTTCGCCTCCGCGGGCGAGCACGCGGGGGCACGCGCATGACGGCGGCGCGGCGCCCCGACCTGCACCCGGAGGTCGAGCAGTTCCTCGCCGTGCTGGAGGAGGGGTTCCCGGACGTCACCCGGTACTCGGGCGCGGAGCTGCGGGAGGTGATCTCCGGACGGCGCGGTCCGCTGGAACGCATGCCGGACATGCGTACCGCCGAGGACGTGATCATCGACGGCCCGGGCGGCGATCTTCCCCTGCGGGTGTACGTGCCGCACGGGGATCCGGCGTCGGCCCGCCCGGTGATCGTGTTCGCGCACGGCGGCGGGTTCGTGTTCTGCGGCCTCGACACCCACGACGAGTTCTGCCGGTCCATGGCGGCGGCGGTGGACGCCGTCGTCGTGTCGGTCGACTACCGGCTGGCCCCCGAGCACGAGGCGCCGGCGGCGCTCGAGGACATGTACGCCGCGGTGCAGTGGGCTGCCGGGCGCGCCGCCGGGTACGGGGGAGATCCCGCGCGGATCGCTGTCGCCGGTGACAGTGCCGGCGGCAACCTCGCGGCCACGGTGTCCCTCGCGGCGCGCGACCGGGGCGGCCCGGCCATCGCGGCGCAGGTCCTGCTGTACGCGGTGATCGACGACGACTTCGACACCGAGAGCTACCGGCTCTACGGCGAGGGCTACTACAACAACGCGCGCGCCATGCGCTGGTACTGGGAGCAGTACGCGCCCACCGCCGGCCTCCGCGACAGTGCCTACGTGGTGCCCACCCGGGCGGAGAGCCTCGCGGGGCTGCCGCGGGCCCTCGTCGTCACCGCGGAGCTCGACCCGCCCTGCTCGTCCGGGGAGACCTACGCGCAGCGGCTGTCCGACGACGGCGTGGACGTCACCGCGCACCGGTTCGACGGGCTGTTCCACGGGTTCCTCACGTTCCCGCAGTTCTCGCTCACCGCGCCCGCACGCGAGGAGCTGTGGGGGATGATCCGGAAACTGGTGGGGTAGGAGTACTCCGGAAACGGCTGTGCCCCGCGGCTCCGCAGAACCGCGGGGCACAGCCGTATCGTCACACCTGCGTCTTCGCCCACTTGTAGTCGGCCTTGCCGGCGGGGGTCCTGCGGACCTCGTCGACGAAGACGACAGTGCGCGGGATCTTGTAGCCGGCGAGCATGGTGCGGCAGTGCTGCTGGATCTCCTCGGTGCTCGGGGCGGGGGCCTCGGGGTAGACGGAGAGCACCGCCGCGACCCGCTGGCCCATGCGCTCGTCGGGCGCGGGGACCACCAGGGCGTCGGCCACGGCGGGGTGCGCGTGCAGCGCGGCTTCGACCTCCTCGGCGAAGACCTTCTCGCCGCCGGTGTTGATGCACCCGGAGCCACGGCCGAGGAAGACGATCGTGCCGTCGGACTCGACGCGGCCCATGTCGCCGAGGATCGCGAGGCGCACGCCGTCGGCCCGGGTGGGGAAGGTGCGTGCCGTCTTGTCCTCGTCGCCGTAGTAGCCGAGGGGCACGTTGCCGATGCGGGCGATGTAACCCACCTCGTCGGAGCCGGGCGCGATCTCGTCGAGGCGCTCGTCCACCAGGATCATGTTCGGCGAGGGCGGCATGCGCAGGTTGCCGTCCGCGTCCACGGTGAACGCGCCGTCGTTCCCGGTCTCCGAGGCGCCGAAGTTGTCGCGCAGCAACAGGTCCGGCTTCACCGCCAGCATCCGGTCGCGCACACCCACCGACCAGAGCGCCCCGCCGGAGGTGATCGAGAACAGCGATGTCAGGTCGACCTCGCCCTGACGCCGTTCCATCTCGTCCACCAGTGGCAGGCCCATCCCGTCGCCGACGATGAGGATGGTGGTGAGCCGCTCGGTCTCGATGGCGCTCACGATGGTCTTGGGATCGAAGTCGCGCATGAGCACCACGCGCGCGCCCAGCATGAAGAACGTGAACAACGAGTACAGCGCGGCGCCGTGCATCAGCGGAGCGGCGATGAGGAACGCCATCTCCGGGAACTCCTTGGCGGCCGCGGCCACCTCGGCGAGATCCTTCCGCTTGCCCTCACCGTACGGGTTGCCGCCGGAGAGCGGCTTGTGGAAGAAGTCGTCGTGGCGCCACATGACGCCCTTGGGGTAACCGGTGGTGCCGCCCGTGTAGAGGATGTAGCGGTCGTCCCCGCTGCGCGTCACGGGTGCGGTATCGGACGGGAGCGTGCGGGCATCGGCGAAGTCGACCAGCCGGACGGACCGCGCCTCGGCCGCGGCGCGGAGTTCCGCGTCCGTCTCGCCGATGACGATCACGGTGCGGATCGCGGGGCAGGCGTCGAGGAGCGCGGCGAGCGTCCGCTGGTGCTCGGGCAGCTCTACGACCACCGCGGAGGAGTCCGAGTTTGTGAAGATGTACTCGAGTTCGGACGGGGTGTACCGGTAGTTGACGTTGATCGGAACGGCCCGGATCTTGATCAGCCCGAGGATGCCCGCCACGTGTTCGATGCTGTTCTTGAGGAACAGCGCAACGTGGTCGCCTGCTCCTATCCCGGACTGCGAGAGCAGATTCGCCGTGCGTCCGGCCTCGGCGTCGAGGGCTGCATAGGTGAGGTGCGTGCCTTCGTAGGTCAGCGCGACACGGTCCGGCACCGACGCCGCCACCGACTCGAAGATATCGGCGAGGTTGAACTGCATCGGGGATCCCTTTCTACGGCGGCGGAAGGCCATGTGTATCAAATCACACACTTGTGGGCGAACTGTCGTTTCGGTCCGCCGATCCCGCTCAGCGGGTCGTTGCGGCACCGGCTTGTGAGGCGGCCGCTCGTTCTGTCGCGGCGCGTCCCGGTCCGGCCCAGGTGAACGGGTAGGGCGGCGCCTAAGCGGTGGCCGGGCATGTTGACGGGGGCCGACGCCTGTGCTGGCATGTATCAAACGTTTGCTACAGGGTGTTGACCGGTGGCTGTGAGTGCCACGTGATCGACCGCCGTCGAGAACATGAAGGGAACGCCGCATGAAACACTTGCAAGGCAAGGTCGTCGTCGTCACCGGGGCGGGCCGCGGCCTGGGCCGCGAGTACGCGAAGCTCGCCGCCGCCGAAGGTGCCCACGTCGTCGTCGACGACACCGGCGCGGCCGCCGACGGCACGGGCACCGACCCGTCGCTCGCGCAGACTGTCGCCGACGAGATCACCGCCGCCGGCGGCAGCGCCGTGGCGAGCTCCGCCGACGCTGCCTCGATCTCCGGTGCTCAGGAGCTCCTGAACCTGGCGCTCGAGCGGTTCGGCGCGGTGCACGGCCTCGTCAACAACGCCGGAATCCTGCGCGACCGCATGTTCGTCAACATGAGCGAAGACGAGTGGGACGACGTGATCCACGGCCAGCTGCGGGCGGCCTTCGCCCCGTGCCGCGTGTTCGGCGCGCACTGGCGGGCGCGGTCCAAGTCCGGCGACGACGTGTCGGCCTCGATCGTCAACGTCGCCTCCACGTCTGGTCTCAACGGTGCTGTGGGCCAGAGCAACTACGGTGCCGCGAAGGCCGGCATCGCCTCGCTGACGATCATCCTGGCGCAGGAGATCGGCCGGTACGGCGTGCGCGTCAACGCGATCACGCCCGTGGCGCGCACCCGGATGACCGAGGACGTGCCGGGTATCAAGGACATGGTGGCCGCGCCGGAGGATCCGTCGGCCTTCGACACCTACGACCCCGCCAACGTCGCGCCGATCGTCGCGCACCTGCTCACCGACGCCTGCGACGTCACCGGAAAGGTCTTCTACGCCAAGGGCGGGGAGATCCGGCAGTTCCTGCCCTGGCACTACGGCCAGACCATCGTCAAGGACGGCCGCTGGACCCTCGACGAGCTGGCCGTCGAGATGAAGCCGCTCGAGCGGGATGCCGCCGACGGATCGGGGGCCACCCATGGCTGACGTCACTGCGGTGGGCACCGAGGGCGTCCCCTTCCGGCTGGACGTCGAGCGGGGCAAGATCCGCGAGTTCGCCCGGGCCACCGGCACGACCGACCTGGACGGTATCGACGCGCAGGAGCACCCGGTCAGCCAGCCGACCTTCCTGACCACCGCGTTGCACTGGCAGACGGGCGACGCCAACCCGTGGCCCGCGGTGAAGCTCGACCAGAAGCGTGGGCTGCACGCGGAGCAGGAGTTCACCTTCTTCGGCGAACCGCCGCGCGCCGGCAGCAGGCTGGAGGGGCGCTCGACGATCACCGACATCTACACCAAGCAGGGCAGGCGCGGTGGCGAGATGACCTTCGCCATCGTGGTCACCGACTACTACGACGAGTCCGGCCGGCTGGTCGCGCAGGCGAAGATGACCGGCGTCGAGACGGCGCGGCCACCGAAGGAGGACGAGGCATGAGCGCTGAGGAGGCAACGAGCGCACCGGTCACCCTGACGCCGCCCGCGCCGTGGACCGTGGGCCCCGTGACGCGCACCGACTTCGTGCGGTATCAGGGCGCGTCGGGCGATATGAACCCCATCCATCACGACGAGGAGTTCGCGCGCGCAGCGGGATTCGACGCGCCGTTCGCCGTGGGGATGTACCAGGCGGGACTGCTGGGCACCTACGCCACCGGGTGGCTGGGTGCGGAGAACGTGCGCTCGTTCCGCATCCGGTTCCTCGAACAGGTCTGGCCGGGCGACACTCTCACGTCCACCGCCGAGGTGGTGCGGGAGTACACGGGCGACGAAGGCGATGCGCGGGTCGATATCGAGCTGGTGTGCACGCGGCAGACCGGCGGCGCGGCCGTGAAGGCATGGGCGACGTTCGTCGTGCCCGGTGCGGTGGCGCACCCATGAAGGCCCAGCAGGTGCACGAGCTCGGCGGGCCCGAAGCGCTCCGGTCGACGGAGATTCCGGACCCCGAGCCGGGGCCGGGCCAGGTCGTGATCGACGTGCGCGCGGCGGGCGTCAACTTCCCGGACGTTCTGCTGGCCGCGGGGAAGTACCAGACCAGGCCGGAGCTGCCGTTCACCCCGGGCTCCGAGGTGGCGGGTGAGGTGACGCGGGTCGGTGCAGGCGTGCAGGGCCTGGAACCGGGCACGCGGGTGGCGGCGTTCTGCGGGATGGGCGGCTACGCCGAGCAGGCGGCGGTGGATGCGTGGCGCGTGTTTCCGATACCCGACGCGATGCCCTACACCGATGCCGCCGGTTTCTCTGTCACCTACGGCACGTCGTACCACGGCCTCGTCGACAAGGCGGGGCTCGTGGAGGGAGAGCGCCTGTTGGTGCTCGGCGCGGCCGGCGGGGTGGGTTTGACCGCCGTGGAGATCGGGCGCGCGCTGGGCGCGGAGGTGATCGCCGCAGCGTCGACGACCGAGAAGCTGGAGACCTGTCGATCGCGCGGGGCGGCGGAGCTCATCGACTACGGCGCAGGCGATCTGCGCGAGGGCCTGGCCACGACCGGCGGAAAGGTGGATGTGGTCTACGACCCGGTGGGCGGAGACCTCGCCCAGACCGCGGTCCGGTCGCTGCGCTGGGGCGGGCGCTACCTCACCGTCGGCTACGCCTCCGGAGACATCCCCAAGGTGGGCATGAACCGGCTGCTCATCACCTCCGGCGCGCTGCATGGCGTGCTCTGGGGCGAATGGGCCAAACGCAACCCGGAGAGGAACGCGGCCAATATGCGCCGGCTGCTCGATTGGTACGCCGAAGGGCGCCTGGTGCCGCACATCGACCGGACAGTCGCCTTCCACGACGCGTCCGCCGCGCTCGACGTGGTGATGACGCGCCGCGCCGTCGGCAAGGTCATCCTCATCCGCGACTGAGTGGGATCGCCCCATTCTGAAAGGACTGTCCGCTATGGATCTGTCTCCCAGCCCCGCGGCGCAGGAGGTCATCGCGCGCCTCGAGGCGTTCATGACCGAGCACGTGCATCCGGCCGAGTCCGTCTACGCGGCGCAGCGCGAGGAGAACGGGCCGCGCAGCCACGAGCTGCCGGCGGTGGTCGAGGAGCTCAAGGCGGAGGCCCGCCGGCAGGACATGTGGAATCTCTTCCTGCCCGCCCTCTCCGGCCTCACCCATCTCGACTACGCGCACATCGCCGAGATCACCGGGCGGTCGCCGTACATCGCCCCGGAAGCGCTGAACTGCTCGGCGCCGTCCACCGGGAACATGGAGATCCTGCACATGTTCGGCACGGACGAGCAGAAGAAGCAGTGGCTGGAACCCCTCATGGACGGCACCATCCGGTCGGGGTTCTCCATGACCGAGCCGGACGTCGCCTCGTCCGACGCACGCAACATATCCACCTCGATCGTCCGCGACGGCGACGAGTACGTGATCAACGGCCGCAAGTGGTGGACGTCGGGCGCGGGCGATCCGCGCTGCGGCGTCCTCGTCGTCATGGGCAAGACAGACCCGGAGGCGGCGCCGTACCGGCAGCAGTCGATGATCCTGGTCCCCGTGGATGCGCCCGGTGTGGAGATCGTCCGGTCGCTGCCGATCTTCGGCTACTACGACCAGCAGGGGCACGCCGAGATCCAGTACACGGATGTGCGGGTACCCGCGGCGAACATGCTGGCCGGCGAGGGAGACGGGTTCGCCATCGCGCAGGCACGCCTGGGGCCCGGGCGTATACACCACGCGATGCGCTGCATCGGCATGGCGGAGCGCGCGCTGGAGATGATGGTGCGCCGCGCCATGTCCCGCGACGCGTTCGGCGGGCCGATCTCGGATCAGGGCGTGGTGCGCACGTGGATCGCGGAGTCGCGCATGGAGATCGAGCAGGCGCGCCTGCTGGTACTCAAGACGGCGTGGCTGATAGACCAGGTGGGCGCGAAGGGTGCCGCCATCGAGGTGGCCGCGGTGAAGGTGGTGGGCCCGCGCGTGGCGCGCTCGGTGCTCGACCGCGCCATTCAGGTGCACGGCGGCGGCGGGGTCACCGACGACTTCCCGTTGGCGCGCATGTGGGCGACCGGCCGGATCCTCGGCATCGCCGACGGCCCCGACGAGGTGCACATCCGCAGCGTCGCGCGCCAGGAGCTGCGCAAGTACCGGTGATACCCGTCCACGACGTGGGAAGGGGCTCCAATCGACGGCCCCTCCGCCGCGGTCTCCTGTCCGGCGATGTCGGCCGCGCCCACACCGCGACCAGCGTGTTAGCGAGCTCCTGCACGGTGATTTCGGGCGCCCCGGTGGCCGTGCGTCGACCGATGCGCTGGATCGGCATCCATGTAGCAAATGTTTGATACGGTACGCGGTATGGCTCAGGACGCGGCGTCCGCGGTGGGGGCGGTGCCAGGCATCGACGCTGCCGCGGTGACCGCTTGGTGCGCTGCGTCCGTGCCGGATGCGGCCGCGCCTCTGCGCTTCGAGCAGATCGCCGGCGGCCGCTCCAATCTCACCTACTACGTGGACGACGCGGTCGGCCGCCGCCGGGTGCTGCGGCGTCCCCCGCTCGGCGCCGTCGCCGGCAACGCCCACGACGTGCTCCGCGAGGCGGACGTCCTGCGGCGGATGTCCGCGGCCGGCATGCCTGTGCCCACAGTGCTGGGCGTGTGCGAGGACCCGGGCGTCAACGGCGCGCCGTTCTTCGTGATGGAGCACCTGGGTGGCGCGATCCTCCGGGTGCCGGAGGACTTCGGCGCCTTCCCGGATCCGGCGCAGCGTGCGCGCATCGGCCATTCGCTCATCGAGGTCCTGACGCGGCTGCACCGGGCCGATCTCGATTCGGCCGGCTGGGGAACACGTGCGGGGCAACGCGGCTTCATCGAACGCCAGCTGGGGCTGTGGTCGCGCAACTGGGAGGCAGGCAGGGCCCGGATGCTCGGCGACATCGAGCAGACGAGGGACCTGCTCGCGCGGAAGATCCCGGCCCAGCAGACGGCCGCGGTGGTGCACGGGGACTTCCGCCTGGACAACTGCCTGATCGGTGCGGACTCCACCGTCTCCGGAGTGCTGGACTGGGAACTGACCACCGTGGGCGACCCGCTCGCCGACCTCGGCCACTTCCTCGTGTACTGGGCGCAGCCCGGTGACGCCGTGACGGCGTTGGAAAACCCGCCGACGCTGGTGCCGGGGCTGCCCACCCGCGGCGAACTGACCCGCGCCTACATCGAGAGGATGGGCGGGGTGCTCGACGTGACGGAGCAGGAGGTCGATTTCCATGTGGCGTTCAGCTGGTGGAAGACGGCCTGCATCGTCGAGAACGTGTACGCGCGGATGTCCCGGGGCGTGATGGGCGACGCCGACAGAACCCCCGGATCGTTCGCCGCGCAGGCGGAAAGGCTCGCCGCCCGCGCCCTCGCATGCGCGCGGGAGCTGCAGTGAACGGCGACGAGATCATAGGACGATGGCCGGAATACCATGACGACAAGACCTTGACGAGGCCTGAACCGGCACCGGACTCGCACCCCGCGTAGGGTCTCCGCGACACGACCCACCCGGCACGATGAACGCAGGCGCTGCACACTCGTCACGAACACGAACGGCATGCACATGGAATGGTCCGACCGGCACACGCTGATCTTCGAGACGGCTGCGGAACTCTTCGCGGCGAAGGGCATCGCGGGGACCTCGGTGCGGGACATCGCGGACGGGGTGGGCGTGCTTTCCGGAAGCCTGTACCACTACTTCGCCTCCAAGGACGCCATCGCCGACGCGATCATCACCCGGTACCTGGACGATCTGCAGAGGCGCTACGCGGAGGTGCTGCAGTTGCCCGAAGAGGAACGCCTGCGCGCCCTGGTTCATCAGTCGCTGCTCGCCTCCGAGGCCAACCCGCACGCCTCGGAGATCTACCAGAACAACGCGACGTACATGAAGAACCTCGCCGGCTATCCGATGATCCGCGATGCGGCGAAGGTCAGCAGGCGGGTGTGGATGCAGATCATCGAAGACGGTGTCGCGTCGGACAGGTTCCGGTCCGACCTTCCGCCTGAGACGATCTACGGGCTGCTGCGCGACGCCGTCTGGCTCTCCCAGCGTTGGTTCACCCCGACCCCGGAGGTCGATCGGAGCGTCTTCGCCGACCAACTGGTGTCGGTGTTCGTCGACGGCATCGGTTCTGGCATGGGGAAGTCGCCGCGCGGCCCCCGTCGGTGATGTGGCGGGGACCGACGCGGCGGGGGCTTACTCTCCCGGCACCCGCGCGGTCGCCTTGATCTCCACCAGGGTGTCGGGCGTGCCGAGCGCCGCAACGCCTATCGCGGTCCACGCCGGCCGGCCGTCGCCCTGGAACTCGGCCTTCGCGGCCATGAACTCCGCCATGTTCTCCGGATAGTGCGTGTGGAAGCTCGTCAGGTCCACGATGTCCTCCGGCCCGCAGCCCTGCTCGGCCAGCACCCGCCGCAGCGACGCGAACGCCAGGCGGTACTGCTCGGCGGGATCCGCGGGTGCCGCCCCGTGCTCGTCGAGCCCCGTCTGCCCCGAGCAGAACACGAAATCGCCCGACCGCACGGCGTCGGAATACTTGTAGAGCTCGGTCCAGTCCCCGTGTGCTGCCACTGCCATTCCCTTTCCCGCCCAGGCTCTCTCTGCCCGAGTTCCGCTCAGAGTTCCGTGGCCGCGGTCACTGCGTCCACTGCCTCGTGGGTCAGCGTACGTGCCGCGGAGGCCGCACCCTGACGAACCTGCTCCACCGATGTGGCACCCGAGATCACCGACGGCACGCCGTCCTGCGCCAGCAGCCACCCCACGGCGAGCTCCAGCAGCGTGTGCCCGTGCTCGTCGGCGATCGCGCGCAGCCGCTCGACGGTGGCGAAGTTCTGCTCCGTCGCGTCCTTGGCGAAGTAGGAGGACGTCGCCAGTCGCGTGCCGGCGGGGAACGGTTCGCCCGCCGAGTATTTTCCGGTCAGCAGGCCGGAGGCGAGCGGGAAGAAGGGGATCATGCCGAGGCCGAAGCGACGGCAAGCGGGCACGATTTCTGCCTCGGCGCCGCGTTTGAGCAGGTTCCATTCGAACTGGGACGCGATGAAGCGGTCCGTCCGGCCGCGCGCCGCCAGGTGGTCGGCGTCGGCGATCTGCCAGCCGCTCACGTTCGAATTCGCGATGTAGCGGACCTTGCCGTCGCGGACGAGCCGGTCCAGTGCGGACAGGGTCTCCTCGATCGGGGTGTGCTTGTCGGGATAGTGCTGGTAATACAGGTCGATGCGGTCGGTGCCGAGGCGACGCAGGGCGGCCTCGCACTCGCGGATTATGCTGCCGCGCGAGCCGGTGGCCTGGTCGGTTCCCGGACTCCGGTGCGCCCCGAACTTCGTCGCGATGACGGCCTCATCCCGCCGTGGCCCCAGAGCGCTGCCGAGGTAGGTCTCCGACAAGCCGTCGCCGTACATCGCCGCGGTGTCGAAGAACGTGATCCCCTCGTCCAGCGCCGCGTGCACCACCTTGGCGGTGTCGTCCTCGCTCAGGCGTGCGCCGAAATTGTTGCAGCCCAGCCCCATCGCCGAGACCGTCAAGCCGCTGCGTCCAACCTGCCGGTACTCCATGCTCATGTTCCTTTCCGCCCGCGGAAGATTCCGTGCACTGGACCGATGTTCTCACCCGTAGTCCGGCGGCAGTGCCTCCGCCAGCAATTGCGCGCGCCGGCCCGCGAGCCGCGAGTACACGTCGGGGTGCGTGCAGATCCAGAAGTCGCCGCGGTCGACCCCGTCGAAGAAGATGCGCGCCGCCTCGTCGGCGGTCATGCCCTTCTGGCGCAGCTGCGTCCGCCAGTGGTCGACGGCCGCGCCGGCATGAGCGCTGGGCGCGACGTCCTCGAAGATCCGGGTGGTCACGTGCGCGGGCACGAAGGCGGATACGCCGATCTGCGGAAACGCCTGCGCACACTCCAGATGGAGCGTTTCGGTCATCTGCTGGACGGCGTGTTTGGACACGCCGTAGGCGCCCATGCCGGCCAGGGTGCCGATGCCGCCGACCGACGTCGTCACGACCACCCGCGACGGCCCGGGATCCGCCCCCATCCGCGGCACGAAGGAGCGGATGCCGTGGAACGCGCCGTCGATGTTCACGGACATCACCCGCCGCCATTCGTCCACGGGCAGCTCCCACAGGCTGCCCAGCGACTCGACGCCCGCATTGTTGACCAGCAGGCCGACCCGCTCGTGGCGCGCATAGGCGGCCTCGGCCAGCGCCTCCACGGAGTCGGGATCGGCGACGTCCGTCGGCACCGTCAGTGCGTCGCCTCCCGCGTCCGTGATCGCCGTTGCGACCGCCTCGATCCGCTCGGCGGAGAGGTCGGCCAGGACCACCGGCATGCCGCGCGCGGCGGCGCGCCGGGCGACCGCGGCGCCGATCCCGCTCCCGGCACCCGTGATGACCGCAGCCCCTTCCGCGGAACCTTGGTGCTGCGCGTCGCCCATGGCCACCTCCTCTTTCGCCCCGGCATCGCCTGCCACAGCGGACGATAGAACGCGCGGCCGGCCGGGTGACCGCCGTCTCCCAACCCGCGGGAGAACGTGGTTCCGGGGAGCGCTCCGATGACTACCGTCCCGAGTCGACCAGTGAACGTCGATCACCGGATGGGCAGGGACATGAGCCTCGGCACGGACAGAAGGTTGGCAGGCAAGGTCGCGTTGGTGACCGGGGCGGGGGCCGGCATGGGGCTCGCCTTCGCGGACCGCCTCGCCGCGGGGGGAGCGGACATCATCGCCGTGGACCTCGACGAGGCCGGCTTGGACGCTGCTGCGCGGAGCGTGCGCGAACACGGGCGCGGCGTGGTGACGTTTCGCGCCGACGTGCGGGAGCAGGCGGCTCTCGACGAAGCGGTCCGCGCCGGCGTGGACCGCTTCGGAGGCCTCGACGCCGTCGTCGCCAACGCCGGGGTGAGCCGGAATCCGGGGCCATCGTGGACCATCGACGAGGCGGAATGGGACCTGGCCGTCGGGGTCAACGTGACGGGCGCGTGGCACACCGTCAAGGCGGGCGTCCCCGCGCTGGCCGAGCGTGGCGGCGGATCGGTGATCCTCATCAGCTCCACGGCCGGCATCAAGTCGGTGCCCGGCGCATCCCAGTACAGCGCCGCAAAGCATGCCGTGATCGGGCTGATGCGCACGCTCGCCAACGAACTGGGCGGGCAGTCGATCCGCGTGAACGCGGTGCTGCCGGGGGCGGTGAACACGGCGATGACGAACAACCCGGCGACCTTCGCGCGGCTGCGGCCCGACCTGGAGAACCCCGGCCCGGAGGACGTGGCGGGCGTGTTGGCCGCCCGGCATCTACTGCCGATCCCGTGGGCCGAGCCCGAGGACGTGGCCAACGCCGTGGCGTTCCTGACCTCCGATGAATCCCGGTGCATCACCGGTCAGCAGATCGTGGTGGACGCCGGACTGACGCAGAAGGTGGCGTGATGGGGCACGGGGATGCGGGCAGGCTCGCGGGCAAGGTCGCGCTCATCACCGGCGGGGCACGCGGCATCGGGCGCGCGCAGGCGGTGCGCTTCGCGCAGGAAGGCGCGGACGTGATCGTCGTCGACCGCTGCGCCCCCGTCGAGCACTCGACGACGCCGGGCGCATCGCCGGAGGACCTGCGAGAGACGGTGCGGCAGGTGGAGGCGCTGGGGCGGCGGATCGTCGCGCGCAAGGCGGACGTACGCGACCAGGCGGAACTCGACGCCGCGGTGGCCGACGGAGTCGATGAGCTCGGCAGGCTCGACATCGTCTGCGCCGCCGCGGGGATCAGCTCGGCGGCCCCGGCGGCGAAGCTGGACGAAGAGGTCTGGCAGACGATGCTCGACGTCAACCTCACCGGCGTGTGGAAGACGTGCAAGGCGGCGATCCCGCACCTGCTCGCGACAGGCCGGGGCGGGTCGATCGTGCTCGTCAGCTCCATCGCCGGCCTGCGCGGGCTCGTCGGCGTCGGACATTATGCCGCCGCGAAGACCGGAGTGGTGGGTCTCATGCGTGGACTAGCCCAAGAACTCGCCGAGCACCGGATCCGCGTCAACACCGTCCACCCGGCGAACACGCGCACGACGATGATCCAGAACGAGGGCACGATGCGCTCGTTCTGTCCCGGAGAGGAGCACCCCACGCAGGAGCAGTTCGAGGCCGGGACGCAGTCGATGCACCTGCTCCCGGTGCCGATGCTCGAGCCGGAGGACATCGCGAACGCGAGCCTGTTCCTCGCATCCGACGAGGCCCGGTTCATCACCGGGGTCACCCTCCCCGTGGACGCGGGGCACTGCGTGAAGTAGCCGAACGCCGTGAGTGCTGCCGGAGTTCACAAGTGCGCGTCCCACCTCGCGGATACCGAGGTGGTCAAGGAGGCCTACTTCGGGCGAGTGTGAACGGAGCTTGTGAAATCGGTCCGCGCGCTGCGCGGGGAGGAGGCTTCGTGAAGGTTCTGGTCGTAGGTGGCACCGGCATGATCGGCACGCATTTCGCCACGCACCTGCGCGATCTCGGAGACGAGGTCACGCTGGCCGCCCGCAGCGAGCCCGCCGAGGGCACGGTGGCCGCGCAGTTCCCGGTGATCCGGGGCGACTACACGCGCGGCGACTTCTCGGAGGCGGATCTCGAGCCGTTCGAGGGCGTCGTCTTCGCCGCGGGCAACGACCCGCGCCACCTGCCCAAGGGTGCCGACGCAGCGGAATTCTGGGAGTCGACTCAGGTGGAGTCGGTGCCCCGGTTCGCGGCGCTGGCCAAGAAGGCGGGTGTGCGCCGGTTCGTGCAGGTGGGCAGCTACTACCACCAGGTTCTTCCGGAGCTGGTGGAGTCGAACCCGTACGTGCGTGGCCGCGCGCTGGCGGACGAGCGTGCCCGCGAACTCGCCGACGCGGACTTCGCGGCGTGCACGCTGAACCCGCCTTCGATCCTCGGCGTCATCCCGGGGGCGCCGCTCAAGCGCATCGCCCGGTTCGTGCAGTGGGCGGACGGCGGACTGCCGGACGTGCCGAACTTCGCGCCGGCCGGCGGTACCAACTACATGTCGGTGCGGTCGCTGTCGGAGGCGGCCGGTGGCGCGCTGCACCGGGGCGAGCCCGGGAAGGCCTACCTGATCGGCGACGCGAACTGGAGCTTCCGCGAGTACTTCCAGACGTTCTTCGACGCCGCGGGCTCGACCGTGCGACTCGAGGAGCGCGACGAGGAACACCCGATGATGCCGGACCCGTTCATCATCCAGGGCCGCGGCAACACCATCTCCTACCGGACCGACCCGGAGGAGACCGCGCTGCTGGGATACCGGCAGGGCGATGCGCAGCGCGCGGTCGAGGAGATGGTGGCCAAGGTCCGGGAGTCGTCGTGAGCATGCACGGGCCCGGCCCGCTGCTCGAGGGGAAGACCGCACTGGTCACGGGCGCGGCCAAGGGGATCGGTGCGGCCGTCACGCGGCTGTTCGCCGAGCACGGGGCGCACGTCGTCGCGGTGGACATCGACGGGGAGGCGCTCGACGCGCTGAGCGCCGCGGTCCCGTCGGCGCACACCGTGGCGGCCGACGTCACCGACCCCGCGACCGGGCCTCGATGCGCGGAGTTCGAGGTGGACGTCCTCGTCAACAACGTGGGCGACTTCCTCCGCCCGGCGACGCCCTTCGCGGAGGCCGACCCGGCCGAGTGGGCCGGCCTGGGAGCCGTCAACTTCGACCACGCCCTGCACATGACCCACGCCCTGCTGCCGGGCATGGCCACCCGCGGCCGGGGCGGATCGATCATCAACATGACGACGGTGGAAGCGCACCGCGGGATCCCCGGGCAGACGATGTACGCGTCGTACAAGGCGGCGCTGCGGCACTTCACGCGAAGCCTCGCCCTGGAGGTGGGCCGTGACGGCATCCGGGTCAACGCCGTCGCACCGGACCTGATCGAGACGCCGCAGGTGCCTTACGAGCGACTCGTCGCCGAGGAGCACCGGGACAAGTGGCCGCTGTGGGCGCCTTTGGGCGGGCCAGGCCGGCCGGAGGACGTCGCGGGACCCGCGCTGTTCCTCGCCTCCGACCTGTCGCGGTTCGTCACCGGCACCACGGTGCACGTCGACGGCGGCAGTCACGCGGCGGGAGGCTGGTTCGCCCGCCCCGACGGCACCTGGGTGAACCGCCCGCTCAACCCCTGAGAACCGGCGCGCGCGTGCCGTCCGGCGGGAACGCACAGCGCATGCCCGCGTATCAGGGGAAACATCACAAGCGATGCGCGGCGGGCTCCGCCGGCCGCGGGCACGGATTCTTCGACGACGAGACAGGAAGCGAGGCGGCCCATGACGGTGAAGGTCGACCATGACGAATCGATGCGCGAGCTGACCACGGACGGCGGAGTGCTGCGGTACCACGACATCGGCGACGGCCCGCCGCTGCTGTTGCTGCACGGCTCCGGCCCGGGGGTGTCCGGCTGGCAGAACTACCGCGGCGTGGTCGGCGAGCTGGCCAAGCACTTCCGGTGCCTGATCCTGGAGTTCCCCGGATACGGCATCTCCGACACCGGCGAAGGCCACCCGATGCAGATGGCCGTCGAATCGGTGGGACGGTTCCTCGACGGCATGGGCCTGGGCGCCGTGGACGTGATCGGCAATTCGATGGGCGGGATCGTCGGCGCCACCGTTGCCGTCGACGAGCCGCACCGCATCCGTCGTCTCGTCACCATCGGAGGGGTGGGCAAGGCGCTGACCAGCCACAGCCCGTCCGAGGGCATCAAGCTGCTCATGCAGTTCACGGAGGATCCCACGCGTGAACGCCTGATCGCGTGGCTGCACTCGATGGTCTACGACCCGGCCACCGTCACCGAGGCGCTGATCGAAGAGCGCTGGAAGCTCGCCGTGGAGCCGGAGACGCTTGAGGCGGCGCGGCGGATGTACACCCCGAAGGCGTTCGCGGCGGCGGCAGCGGCGGCGAAGGCGGCGGGGATCGTGCCCCTGTGGGCGCGGTTCGGCGACATCCAGGCCCCGACGCTCATCACCTGGGGTCGGGACGACAGGGTGAGCCCCGTCGACATGGCGCTGCTGCCGATGCGCGACATCCCGAAGGCCGAACTGCACGTGCTGCCCAACTGCGGGCACTGGACGATGATCGAGGCGCGCGACGAGTGGCTCTCCGCAGTGCTGGCGTTCCTGACCAGGGGTTAAGGCCTGTTACGAAAGTCGTGTGAGCGAGCGGTCGATGGTGCCCACGCGGACCGTCGCTTCGTAGCGGACAGCGAGTTTGTCGTATCGGGTGGTGATGCCGCGTTGGGCCCGTACCGTTCTGGCACGTCGCGCCAGGGGCAGCCGACGCGGACACGGTGGCGTACCCCGTCGACCAGTTGGCGCACCGGCTACACACGCGGTCGGCCCACACGCGCCGGTGCAGGTAGGAGCGGTTCGAGTACCTTCCACTGCGCGTCGTTCAGATCGTGACGGGCGGCAGCATTTACCGTGGACATGATGCCTCCGGCAGTGTCGTTGTTGCTTTGACACCACCTGCGATACGCCGGAGGCCTCACCTGTCACCAGCCGCCCCGCCGCTCACAGTCTTCACTGTTCGCAACAGGCCCCGCAGTACGCGCCGCCGCAGCGGCCTCCGCCTCCTGCGCCGCCGCAGCGGCCTCCGGCCGACGACCTATCGCCGCATCCAGCAGCTGCAGCAGCTGCACGAGTCGGGGGCGCTGACCGACGACGAGTTCGCCGCGGCGAAGGCCAAGCTCCTCGCTTGACCGTAATGAGCGCGGACGCCGCACACCGGCGTAGCGCCGTTCGGGAGATCGGTGGTCTTCCGGCTGCTCGCTCGCGACTTCACCCTGAGTTCCGCACTCGGTCTTCGCTTCCCTGCGCATGTCAAAGAGTTCAATTGCGAATGGACAATTCGTCGATGGCGGGTCGAATCAAATCGGTGAGCAAACTCTGCGAATGGTCTAGCGTGGGCGATAGGGCGGGTCGTCGTGCGCCCCCCCGAATCGCGCATCCGACCCGTGGGGTCGTGGCCGTCTCCTGGAGGGGAGGCGCCGGTCGCGCGGACGCGAGAGGGAAAGCAAATGCGTACATTCGTCCTCGGCGGTGACGGGTTCTGCGGTTGGCCCACGGCACTGCACCTGTCGGCGCATGGCCATGACGTGACCATCGTCGACAGCCTCGTCCGGCGACGCATCGACGAGGAGCTGGGCGTGCAGTCGCTCACCCCCATCCGTCCGCTCGCGGAGCGCGTCGAGGCGTGGCGCGAGGCGACGGGCCTGCGGATCGGGGTCGTCACCTGCGATCTCGCCATCGAACCCGACGCACTGGTGCGGCTGCTCACGGAGGGACGGCCGGACGCCGTCGTGCATCTCGCGGAGCAGCGCTCGGCGCCGCTGTCGATGAAGTCCCCGCACTACAAGCGCTTCACGGTGGATAACAACGTCCGGGCCACGCACAGTCTGCTGGCGGCGCTGGTGCAGACGGGCTCCGACGCACACCTGGTGCACCTGGGGTCGATGGGCGTCTACGGGTATGAGACGGTGCCGCTGGACCTGCCCGAGGGGTACCTCACCGTCAGCTACCCCGATGACAACGGCGTCGAACGCGCCCGGGAGATTCTTTATCCGACCCAGCCCGGGAGCGTCTACCACCTGACCAAGTCCCTCGATCAGCTGATGTTCCAGTTCTACGCCGCCAACGACGGGGTGCGGATCACCGACCTGCACCAGGGCATCGTGTGGGGCACCCAGACGGACGAGACAGCGCTCGACCATCGCCTGATCAATCGCTTTGACTACGACGGCGACTACGGCACGGTGCTGAACCGCTTCCTGGTGGAGGCGGCGGTGGGCCACCCGCTCACGGTGCACGGGTCGGGCGGGCAGACCCGCGCGTTCATCAACATCCGCGACAGCGTGCGGTGCATCCGCCTGGCGGTCGAGTCGGGCGACGAGGTCGCCGGCCGGGTGCGCGTGATGAACCAGGTCACCGAGACGCACTGTGTGTCCGATCTGGCGCGGATCGTGGCCGGGGCTTCCGGTGGCGTTGTCAGCAATGTCGCCAACCCGCGGCGCGAGGCCGACGCGAACACGCTCGGCGTGCGCAACGACCACCTGCTGGGTCTGGGCCTCGAGCCCACGCTGCTCGAGTCGGACCTGCTGGTCGAGTCGATCGAGGTCGCGCAGAAGTACGCCGACCGGGTCGACCCGCACCGGATCCCCTGCACGTCGTACTGGAACCGTGAGCGTGAGGCGATGGCGGGGGTGCCGTCGTGACAGAGGGCCCCGACGACCCAGAGCCCTCGGGCGACCCTGATCATTCGGACAGGCCACCGGAAGAGCAGGAGCCGCGCTACCACGCCGGCGAGAACGGCCGGCGGGTGCCGCGCTCGGCATGGCTGGTGCTGGGGGTCGCCGTGGTCGTGCTGGCGGCGTTCCTCATCGCCCGGCCGTACTGGTTCGGTGGCGACACGGACTCCCTGCACGTGCCCGCCGACCGCCACTACAGCAAGTCCCTCGCGGCGATGGGGTATCCTGACGGCATCCGGCTGAGCGACGACACGCCGACGGCCACGTTCACGGCGACGCTGCCGGTCGACGCCGGGCCGGGGAAGACGCGGGTGCAGCTGCGCGGGTCGACCCAGGTGGCCGAGAACAGCACCGTGTTCCTCACCATCGCCGTCGACGGCACGCCGTTGCTGCGGCGCTCGCTCCCCACCGGCGTCAACGAACTGCGCGAGACGATCTCCGTCCCGGCGGGCGCCGTCGAAGACGGCCAGGTCCGCGTGCGGGCGTCGGTGGACGGAACGCTGCACGACGGCATCTGCATGCCCGACCATTCGGCCGGCATGCTGGTCACGCTGACTCCCGACACGCTCGTCGAGTCGGCCCTGGCACGGCCGGTGCGCACGGTTCGTGATGCCGTCGCCGTGTGGGACGAGGACATGACGATCGTGCTGGCCGACCACGGCGACGAGTGGCGCACCGCGGCCATGCAGCTCGGCGTCGCGCTGACGCAGCAGGGCCACGCCGTCTCCTACGCCGGCACGGTGCCCCGGTCCGGCGTGGGCGACGCGGTGATCGTCGGGCCGCCGGGCGCCCTCGGCAGGCTCGGCTGGAATGGTCCCGGCGCGGGGGACGACGCGATCGTCGTCGGCACCGTCGGCGATACGGCCGTCGTCGCGATGGTCGCACCGCAGGCCGGGGCCATCGCGCGCCTGGTGACCACGCCCGCGCAAGCCTCCGCCGACGCGGTATCGAGCGACCCTCGCGCGGTGACGAGCACGGGCATCGCGGACTTGGCCAACGGCGAGGTGGGGCTGGCGTCCCTCGGCGCCGACACGACCGAACAGCAGATCGCGATGGTCCGCCGGTGGCGGGTCTCCTATTCCACTGCCGACCTGCCGGGTGGGCGGGCACCCGACGCCCTTCGGGTCGCGATCCAGCTGCCCGCGTCACCGCCCGACCTGACCTGGGTGATGAACATCCAGCTCAACGGCAAGTTCATCGACAGCCGCACGCTCGAGCACACCGCCGATCCGGTCTCCATCGACCTGCCGGTGGCGGAGCAGCGCCTGTCCAACAGCCTCGTGATCGAAGTGCAGCGCGACCGCGACCTCGCCGGGTGCGATGTGCGCGTCACCGGCTACCCGATCCAGCTCCTCGACACGTCGTCGCTCGTCATGGGCGATTCCGCCGCGGCCGGCTTAGCGGGCGTCCCGGCCGCGCTGGCATCCGGATTCGCCGTGTACGTGCCCGACACCGAACCCGAGCAGACCGACGCGCTGCTCACCGCGGCCGTACCCACACTCGCGGCGTTCACGCCGGCGATGTACACGCCCGACGTCCACTGGGGCGCCGCCCCTGCCCCGGACCGGCCGTTCGTGCTGCTCGGTGCCGCGCGGGACGTCGGCACCCTCGCCCATGTGCAGGATGGGCGCCTGGTCGCGGGGGCCGGGGAGGCCGCGCTCGACGTGACATCGTTCGCCGCGGGCGTGCTCACGCAGTGCGCCACCGGTCCCGCCGGCGCTGCGGGGCTCGCCGTCCAGACGGTCGGCGAACCCGGCAGGTTGCCGCTGCCCGATTTCGGCCGGGAATGCGCCCAGGTGGCCGTCACTGGTGGGGCCTTCGCCCTCGACCGATCCGGCGCGGTGGTCGGCACCGGCACACCCCGGACGGCGGCACCGCGGTGACCAGTGCACCGCATATCGCCCGGCACCGCGCAGACGCCGCCGTCCCCGTGCCGGTCGACCAGCACTTCCGCTCGGTCGACAGTGCGCCCGCCGGCATCTCGGTGGACCGTCCGGCCAGCGCGTCCAACGGCTTCCTGCTGGCGTTCGCGGGACTCTCCCTGCTCGCGCTGCTGGTCACCATGATGACTGCCCACAACGGCATCACGGGGCTCTACCCACTGGTCCTGCTCCCGGACAGCCGCGGCAACGGCGGACTGCCCACCCGGGTCTTCGTCGTCGTGTTCTTCGTGACCTACGCCGCCTACGCCTACACCAACATCTGGCGGCGGATCGCGCTGGGCGCTGCGATGCTGGCCAGGTTCGCGGCGGTGTGCGTGGCGATCGACCTGATCGGCTGGAGCCTGGCCAGGGCCGACGTGGCGAGCCTGCCGGTGGGGTTCCAGGCCGCGTCGTCGGCCGTCATCGCGCTCGCGGTCTTCCCGTACACCATCCTGCGCCAGGCCGCGTTGCCCGACCGCTCCGGCAGGGCGCTCCGACCGCGCGTGCCGGCCCGGGCATACGTCGTGCTGGCGGTGAGCATCCTCATCGCCGCGGTGGTCGCGATCGCGGTGGCGCGCGTGTTCTTCGAGACGGTGTTCGATCTCAAGCGGATCGCCCTGCTCGGCGGACTGGGTCCGGGCATCTTCCTGGTGCAGCAGGTGTTCGCCGTACTGACGGCCTCGGCGGGATGGGTGCGCCTGCGGCGCTCGCGCCGGGCGGTGTTCGCTCCACCGCTCGCCGTGCTGGTCCCCGCGCACAACGAGGCGCACGGCATCGCGGCGACCATCTGCGCAGTGGACCGTGCCGCCCTCAGCTACCCCGGCCTGATCCACCTCTGCGTCGTGGACAACGCGTCCGCCGACGCGACCACCGCCGTCGCGGAGCGGGCCATCATCAGTTGCACCAACATCACCGGCGAGGTGCTCCAGTGCCCTACGCCGGGCAAGGCGTACGCGCTGAACATGGGGCTCGGGCATCTGCAGCAGGATTTCGTGGTGCGCATCGACGCGGACACGGTGATCGGCGAGGGCTGCCTGAAGACGGCGATGAGCCACTTCGCCGACCCGCGCGTCGGATCGGTCGGAGGCATGCCGTTGCCCGCCGAGGAGAAGACGTGGATCGACAAAGTCCGGCTGGTCGAGGTGTACCTGCGGCACGGCTTGTACCAGTACTCGTTGATGGGCTACCAGGGGGTGCTGGGTGTGCCCGGCATGTTCGCGATCTATCGGCGCAGCGTGGTGCTGGAGGTGGGCGGCATCGTAGAGGGCATGAACGGCGAAGACACCGACATCTGCCTGCGGCTCGACAGCGCCGGCTACCACACGGTGGCCGACCCGCAGGCCGTCTACTACAGCGAGACGCCGGCATCGTTCGCGCACCTGCGCGAACAGCGCACCCGCTGGTTCCGCAGCATCTACCACATCGTCGCGCACAACCGCGGCACGCTCCTGCATCCCCGGTCGATGACGGGCATGTTCGTCATGCCGTTCCAGCTGGGCAACGCCGCCCGGCGGGCGATGCACGTGCCGATCCTCATCTTCGCCGGGCTCGCTGTGATCGGATTCCAGTCGGTGTATTCCGGTCTGCGCTGGCAGCCCGAGGTCGCCACCGTCCTAGGCATGCCCCTGCTGATGACGGTGTTCGCGTGCCTGCTGTACCGCCCCAGCGCGCTGCGGTACGTGCCCGCCTACGTGTGGTTCCGGCTGGTGCGCAATTACTTCACGCTGGGCTCCGTGCTGAGCCTGCGGTTCCCTCCGCTGCACCCCGGGCGACCTCGCGCTCTCACCCCCCACGGGTGATTCGGCGCTGATCGGGGACCCGCCGGCCGCCTGCTTGTGGCCCCGGCGCACTGCTGTGCGATGGGGCGGTTTTCCTGCGAATTCACGGCACCGACGACGTGCGCGACGAAGGCGAGCTGGCGGCGCTGTTCGAGGTGGGCCACGAGCGCACCTGCGGACAAAATCCGGCCTTCGCCTTCCGGTTGCTCAACGACCTCGCCCTGCGAGCACTGCCCACCTCGATCAACGACCCGTACACGGCGATCCAGGCGATCGCGAGATCGAATCGCTGCTGAGCGTGCTGCTGGACCGCGATCTCGGCATCGGCGTGCTCCAGGACGACGACCTGACGACGCGGCTCGTGTACACCCCGCCCACCTGGGACGACCACCTGCTCGAGGCGGCACCGCCGGCGCGCCGCGCGCCGATCGAGCGGCGTCGTGCGGAACTGGCGCGGATGGAGCAGGCCTGGTTCGGCCGTCCGTGGCCGCCCATCGCCGCGCCCGGCCCGCAGCGGTAGGTCAGTGGACGTCGGTGACCGCCGCGTCGCTGAGCGGGCGCGTGATCGTCCACAGGATCCTCGACCGGCATGCCGACATCTTCCATTCGCCGTCTTCGACCGCGTACTCGTCGTCGTACTCGATGGCGCTCACCGATTCGGTCCCGGCCCGCCTGTCGACCTGCCGGAAGCGCAGCGTCCACTGCCCGGTGGCGGAGTCCGGCCCGGTGAGCCGGATATCCGGATGCAATCCGTGATGCATGTCCAGCACCACGTACGCCTCGTCCACCTTCTCGAGTGCGATGGTCCGGTAGACGGCGGCGATGCCGTCGGCGTCCTCGAAACGCCCGAGCGGCCCGTAGTCGATCACTGCGCCCTTTGCGATGAACGCCGCGCGGAACCCTTCGGGGTCCTTGGCGTCGCAGGCGCGCAGGTAACGGTGCTTCAACGCGACGATCGCGTCGCGGGCCTCGAGCTTCGCGACCCGCTCCTCGAGCGCCCGCAGGCGGTCTTCCGTCATGCCACGTCCTTTCGGTGTCAGTACCGGGCCCCGGGTTCCTTCCGTCGCTACGCCCCGGCGGTCCGGTCAGTGCATGGCCAGTTTCATGCGCCGATGCTCCTCGGCGGAAACGTCCGTGCCTGGTCCTTCAGCGTCGACGTCCGGGGGTCCACCCGCACACTGTGTAGCACGCCGGTGAAGTCGAAGGGGCCGCACTGCGCGTAGTCGTCCGAGACGGGGCTGCCTCTGTTCACGCCCGCGTCGAACTGCTCGTTCAGGCTGAACGCACCGGGAGTGGTGCGTTCGATACGGGCGGAGCCCATGGTCTCGCCGTCGATGGGCAGCGTCACGGTGCCGCAGTGCCGTACCTGCCGCTGTTCAAGGCGTTCGACAGCGAGTCGTCGAACAACATGGGCGGCTTCGCGGACGGTCAGGTGGACGCGATCCTCGCGGAGCTCGGCGCGGCGCCCGACGCGGAAGCGCAGCGCGCCGCGATCGACAAGCTGCAGAAGCGGTTCAACGAGACGGCGCCGCTGGTGAACTTCGGGGCGCGGCCGAACATGCTCGCCTGGAACCCCGCGGTGCAGGACATCAAGTACAGCTACAGCGGCATCATGCTCTTCGACGACGCGTGGCTGAACCGCTGACCCGGCCGGCGGCGCGGCTCCCGGTCGCCGGGAAGAGGTGTTCCCGGCGGGACGTGGCTGGGTGACTCTAGGGTCATGGTGAGTCACACGTCACAATTCACGCATAGCGTCAAACCCGTTCCGGCGGAGGCCGTCCAGGCCTACGACCATGAGACCGACGTGCTGGTGGTCGGCTTCGGGTGCGCGGGCGCCGCGGTGGCCCTGGAGGCGTCCGGAGCGGGCGCTGCGGTCACGATCCTCGAGCGTGCCAGCGGGCCCGGCGGCTCATCGGCGCTTTCCGGCGGGGAGATCTACCTGGGCGGCGGCACCCCGGTGCAGGCGGCGTGCGGGTTCACCGACACCGCCCGCGACATGGCGGCCTATCTCATCGGTGCGCTGGGGCCGGACGCGGACGAGGAGAAGATCCACGTCTACAGCGAGCACAGCCTGGAACATTTCGGTTGGCTTGCCGGGCAGGGCGTCCCGTTTAAGGAATCGCTGTGGGACAGTCCCACCTGGGTGCCGCCCACCGACGACGGGCTGATGTGGATGGGCGAGGCGGCCTGGCCGTACAACCAACAGGCCGCGCCGGCGGCTCGTGGCCACCGGGTGCAGTCCGAGGGCTTCGGCGGCAAGGTGCTGATGGACCGGCTAGTCGAGGCCGTATCGACGCGCACCGATGCCGAGGTGCATGCGGACACCCGCGCACTGCGTCTCATCGTCGACGAGCAGGGGCGCGCGTGCGGCGTGATCGCCCGCCGGTTCGGCACCGACTACGCGTACCGGGCCCGGCGCGGGGTGGTGCTCACCACCGGCGGCTTCGTCGACAACGAGGCGATGCTCGCCGAGCACGCGCCGGAGCTGGTCGGCAGCGCCAAGGTCTCCGACAGCGGCGACGACGGACTGGGCATCGTCATGGCGCAGGCGGCCGGCGCCGCGGTGCGCCGGATGTCTACCGGCCAGGTGGGCATCCAGACCATCCCCGGCTACATGACCCGCGGGATCGTGGTCAACGGGCACGGCCAGCGGTTCATCAACGAGGACGTCTATCCCGGGCTGGTCGGCATCGAGGCGCTGTACCGCCAGGGGATGAACGTGTGGGTGGTGCTCGACGAGGAGGCTTTCGAGGACGTGCCGGAGGAGGAACGCTGGGGCCTGCAGCCCACGCACGTGGCGGAGACCGTCGCCGAGCTGGAGAAGGAGATGGGGCTGCCGGAGAACGCCCTGCAGCACACCGTGGCCGAGTACAACCGGCATGCGGAGAACGCCGAGGACCCGTGGTTCCGCAAGTCGGCCCGGTGGCTGCGCCCGTTGCGGGCGCCGTTCGCCGCCATCGACGTGCGCCTGGGCATGGCGCCGCCGGAGGGCGGCTCCGCCGGCGGCAACGGTGCCGCGGTCTTCACGCTCGGCGGGCTCGTTACCGACACCGACGGGCGCGTCCACGACCTCGACGGCGGGCCGATCGCCGGCCTCTACGCCGCGGGCCGGGCATCCTCGGGGCTGCACGGCGGCGGCTACATCAGCGGCACCTCGCTGGGGCCCGGAACGTTCTTCGGCCGCAGGGCCGGGCTCGCGGCGGCCGGGTCTGCGACTGCGGGTGCTGAGGCGACGGGGGTGCAGGAATGAGCGGGGCGTGCGACTCGGAGCGGATCCGCTCGCTCATCGCCCGCATCGCGCACCTCGCGGACGACGGCACGGTGGAGGAGTACTGCGCGCAGTTCGCGCCCGACGCGGAGTGGGAGATGCCGGAGGATCCGCGGACCTCGATGGCGGCCCGCACCGCGCGCGGCGTCGACGAGATCGCCCGGGGTGCGCGGGAACGGCGCGCTGCGGGGACGGTGGGCGAAGGCAGCCACACGCGGCACGTCGTCAATTGCAGCGCGATCGATGTGGCGGACGACGGAGAATCGGCGACGGCGGTCTCGCTGTGGCAGTTCTACGTCCGCACCGACGAGGCTCCGCGCGTGGTCAACATGGGGCGCTACCTGGACGAGTTCACCCGGGTCGGCGGACGCTGGGTGCTGGCCAAGCGCACGATCCGGCTGGGGTGACCGCGGCGGAGAGGATCCCGGCGGGTGGAAGCGCGGCGGGGCCTGCGTTCCTCGCGCCGTTAGGTTGGTGACCATGATCACGTCACACGAGGATGAGCGCGCCATCTACCGCGGGATCGTCGGCTTCGCGCGGGCCATGGATGCCAGGGACTGGGCGGCGATCGAGCGGATCGCGACTCCGGACGCGACCGCGGAGCTCGGTACCGGCACGCTGCGCAGCCGCGACGAGATGATCGCGCTGATGCGCAGCTTCCTCGATGAGTGCGGGCCCACCCAGCACCTCGTGTCCAACGTGCTCATCGACCTGGGCGCCGACGGTGACACCGCGCAGAGCCGCGCCTACGTCTCCGACCTGCACCTGGGCACCGGGGCGCTGCGCGGGTTGTCCTTCCAGACCCTCGGCGACTACCACGACGAGTGGGCGCGGATCGACGGCGAATGGAAGATGACCCACCGAACCAAGCGGATGAGCGGCACGCTCGGCACGCAGGCGGTCCTGGGGGGCGGGCCGGAGGGGTACGACGCATCCGGGCCGGCCGCGGCCGGCGGGTCCGCCGCCACCGAGATCACCAACCTGCTCTATCTCTACGCGGAGTGCATGGACTCGGGGCGGCTCGACGACGCGGCGGAGTTGTTCCGACACGCTACGATCCACGCCGGCAAGCGCGAGCTGGACGCCGCGGGGATCCTCGCCGTCTGGCGCGGCACCGTCCGGTTGCACGAGGACGGCACGCCGCGCACCAAGCACGTGATCACCAATCCGATCCTCGAGATCGACGAGGAGGCGGGCCGCGCCCGCGCCCGGTCGTACTACACGGTGCTGCAGGCGACGGCCGGCCTGCCGCTGCAAGTGATCGCCGCGGGCCGGTACCACGACGAGTTCGAGCGGTCCGGCGGCGCGTGGCGCTTCAGCTCACGCGACTACTCGATGCTGGACCTCTCCGGCGACATGCACGATCACCTGCGGTCCAGCACATCCTGACCGGCCGCGCAGAACGCGTGGCAGACCCGGTCGCGGATGATCGACTCGGGGCATTCGGGGTCGAACCACTTGTCGACGACGGCCCAGTGCACAGGGTGGTCCAGGTACTGGCCTGTGACGTCTTCGGGCGAGGCGAACCGCTGCTCCCACACGTGGGTCCACGTGGTCGGCCCGCACGCGGAGTCGACGCGGCTGAGGTGCCACGAGCGCATGGAGGACATGTGCCGCGGCATCGTGAGGAGATCATGCTCGAATCGTGCGACCTCCCCGGGGACGGCGAGTGGGGCGACGCGCAACAGTAGCGCCCGGTAGCAGGTGGCATCGGCGGCGCCGGTACGGCTTCCGGACGTGCCCGCGCCGAACTCGGCTCCGTGGAAGCGGTCGACGCCCGGCCCGGCGAGCGCCGCGTCGAGGGCGCCGCGTCCTGCAGTCCAGGCGGCACGGTCGGCGTAACGCAATCGCACGATGAGGTCGCCGGCGGCGATCGACCCGGGCAGCGGCGCACCGACGACGTGGCAGAGGGCGCCGGAATCGGACGCGGCAGTCCGGATCGTTTTCTCCACCACGCCGTCCCGCGGTGTGCCATGGCGCAGGTGGACGTTGCGGATCACGTCATACGTCGTTCTTCTCTTCATAGGTCGCAGAGCCCGTCCACATCCGCCGCGGCCGCGGCCATCGACCGCGAGCGTTCCGCGATCATCGGTGCGACGCCGTCCCACCAGTCCCGCAATGCCGGGTCGCCGCGCCCGGCACGCGTCATGTCCCACCAGGCGGAGACGCCGTCGAGCCGCCATGTGGCCGTCACGGTGTTGCCCTCATCGTCGCGCCAGATGGGCGGGCTCACCAGTATCCGGTCCAGGACCATCCCGCGCGAGCGGGCGCCGGGTGCGTATCCGGCCAGGTAGGCGCCGACGAACGCCCTTCCCTTGCCGGGGGAGGTCACCACCCTGTCGACGACGAACACTTCGGTTTGCATGCCCGCATGCTGCCGCCCCGTGGTCGCCGCCGGAACGGACTTGTCCGGGCAGCGGGAGAGCGCGATGTGGCGCAGTCTGCCGCCTGGAAAAGTGAGGTGGACAACATCTCCAACGACCACGATGCAGAGGGAGTACGAGGATGAGCGGTAGCGGGCGGTTCAGCGGGCAGGTCGCATTCATCACCGGGGCGGCACGCGGCCAGGGCCGCGCCGAGGCGGTGAAGTTCGCCTCCGAGGGCGCGGACATCATCGCGGTGGACGTGTGCGCGGAGTTCGACTCGACGTCCTACCCGGGCGCCACCCGGGCCGACCTCGACGAGACGGTACGCCTGGTGGAGGAGGCGGGAAGGAAGATCGTCGCCTCCGTCGCCGACACCCGCGACTTCGAGGGGCTCTCGGCGGCACTCAAGGCGGGCACCGACGCGTTCGGCCGGCTCGACGCGGTGATCGCCAACGCCGGTATCTGCACGGGCCGCATGTCCTGGGAGATCACGTCGGCCGAGTGGCAGGAGATGATCGACGTCAACCTCACCGGCACCTTCAACACGGCGAAGGCCGCGATCCCGTACCTGATCGAGCAGGGCGAGGGCGGTGCGATGGTGTTCACCAGCTCAGAGTCCGGGCTGAAGGGCACGCCGTTCACCGCGCACTACAGCGCCACCAAGTTCGGGATCGTGGGCCTGGCCAAGACCATGGCCAACGAGCTGGGCGAGCACAAGATCCGGGTGAACACCGTGCACCCGGCGGGGGTGCGCACGGGCATGGACATGTCCGCCGACATGAACCCGCTGATGGACAAGTACGCGCACACGCTGTCGCCGATCTTCATGAACTCGCTGCCCTACGAGATCCTCGAGGCGGAGGACGTCGCCGACGTCGTGGCGTGGCTGTGTTCCGACGAGGCCAAGTACATGACCGGGGTGCGCCTGCCGGTGGACTTCGGCAACTCCAACCGCTGAGCGCGGACTGCGGGCCGGGCGGATCGTCTCCGCCCGGCCCGTGCACGTCCGCGGTCAACCGATCCAGGTCTTCCCCAGCAGCACGATCGAGTCGTTGCTGGTCAGCACGCCGTGGACGTCGTCCGACCAGGCGACGAAGTTCTCGCCCGACGCGACCGAGAGGATCGGAACGTCGTCGTGGATCTTCTGCTCGATCGCGGCGAGGGCGGTGCTTCGCGCATCGTCGGTGGTCGCTGACCTGGCCTCCGCCAGCAGGCGGTCCATCTCCGGGTCGTCGTATCCGGCGATGTTGTTCGCCGAGTCGCTTCCCAACGCGGCGGGGAAGCGGAGCGTGGCCAACGGGTCCGTCATGCTGTTGGACGCCGAGGCCAGGTCGAAGTCGTAGTCCACGTACAGCCGCTTGACCATGTCCGTGACGGTTGCGGTGTACTGCACGTCCACGTTGATCCCGACGGCGCCCAGCATCGCCTGCGCCGCGGTGGCGATCGACCGTTGTTCCGGCGCGTTGACGGCGACGTACACGAGGTTACCGTCGAACCCGTCCGCTTTGGCCTCGTCCACCAGCCGCCGGCGAACGCCCTCTGGTTGATCACCTCGGGGGCGATGCCCGGGCTGTTTTGCCTGGTCCTCCCGCTGGGCGGACGGGTGGGTGAATCGCTGAAGCGCTTTGGGGGCAAGGGAAACGCGTCGCGCCCCGCAGCAACGCGGCTGCGGGGCGCGACGCGTGGCGTCAGCCGCGCGGCATCAATGCATCCGGAGTCCCGGGCAGGCCCGGATAGTAGGTGCCCGCCGACCAGCCGCCGTCCACGGCGAGCTCCGCGCCGGTCATGTAGGCGGCGTCATCGCTCGCGGCGAACAGCGTCACACGCGCGATGTCGTCGGGCTCACCGATCCGCTGCAGCGGCACGCCGGTGTAGCTCGACTGCAGGTCGGATCCGGTGCGCCCGGTGGGATTGCCGAGCGTCGTGTCCACCCCGCCGGGGTGCACCGACACGACCCGGACGCCCGCCGGCCCCAGCTCGAAGGCCAGCGCCTTGGTCAGCCCGCGCACCGCCCACTTGCTGGCGGTGTACGCGGACAGCCCGTTGACGCCGCGCAGGCCGTCGACCGACGAGATGTTGACGATCACGCCGCCGCCCGCGCTCCGCATGTGCGGCACCACGGCCTTGGCGCCCAGCAGCGCGCCTATGACGTTGACGTCGAGCAGCCGGCGCGTCTTCTCCGCCGACAGCTCTTCGATCCCCGCCCAGTGCATTACGCCGGCGTTGTTGACGAGGATGTCGAGGCCGCCGAGCGTGTCCTGGGCGGTCCCGGCCACCGCGGCCCAGCCGTCCTCGTCCGCGACGTCGTGGTGCACATACGCCGCGGCGTCGCCCAGCGATGCCGCCACCGCAGCGCCGGCGTCGTCGAGCACGTCCGTGAGCACCACGCGCGCGCCCTCCGCCACGAACAGCCGGGCAGTCGCGGCGCCCATGCCCTGCGCAGCGCCGGTGACGATGGCGACCTTGCCATCGAGCCGACCCATGGGGCCTATTTCCCGGCTGCGTCGCGCGCGGCGATGTAGCCGTAGACGATGCCCTGGCCGATGGTCGCGCCGGCGCCGGGGTACGAGTGACCGAAGGCATTGGCGGCGGTGTTTCCGATGGCGTAGAGGCCGTCGATGGCGGTGCCGTCTTCGCCCAGCGCCCGGCCCTTGTCGTCGGCCAGCACGCCGCCGCAGGTGCCGAGGTCGCTCAGCGTCATCTTGACCGCGTAGTACGGCCCGTGGTCCAGCGGACGCAGGTTGGGGTTGGGGGAGACGGTGGGATCGCCGTAGTAGCGGTCGTAGGCGCTGCGGCCGCGGCCGAAGTCCTCGTCGCTGCCGGCCGCCGCGGACACGTTGAACCGCTTGAACGCCTCGGTGAACGACTCCCGCGGCAGGCCCACGGAGTCGGCCAGCGCCGCGGGGCTGTCGGCGCGATGGGCCGTGCCCGCCTTGTACCAGGACTCGGGGATGGCCATGCGCGGGAAGAGCATCCCCGCGAAGACGTAGCTGTTGCGGTACTTCTGGTCGAAGACGATCCACATGGACTCGACCGGGTCGCCCTCACGCTCGCGCTGCAGCACCGTCTGGCCGAACGACATGTAGTCCTTGGCCTCGTTGGCGAACCGCTGACCGGTCTGATCCACGATGAACGAGCCGGGGAGGGCACGCTCGGCGAGCATCACCATGGGCGGGTTTCCGCTGCGGGAGGGCGCCACGGCAGGGAACCACCATGCCTGGTCCATCAGGCCGATTCCCGCGCCCACGTCCTGGGCGGCGCGGATCGCGTCGCCCGTGTTGCCCTCGGCGCCCATCGATTCGTTGTCGCGCAGCCGCTCCGACTGGAACTTGCGGCGCATCGCCATGTCGTGGTCGAACCCGCCCGCGGCGAGTACCACGCCGCGCCGCGTGGTGATCGTGTACTCGGAGCCGGCCTGCTCGACGACGGCGCCGGTGACGCGCCCGTCCTCCTTCACGAGCCGCACCAGCGAAGTCTCGGTCCACACCGGGATCCCCGCGTGCAGCACGCCTGCGAAGAGGCCGGCGGCCAGCGCCTGGCCGCCCGCCATGTACTCGCGCTTGAGGGCCTTGCCGCCCACACCCTGGGACAGGCGCTGGAAGATGCGCGGGAACGCCTTGCCCGGCTTGCGCACCATCAGGTTCATCCACCGGTAGTCGACGCCGGTGATGGGCATCGGCATCGGCGCCTCCATCTGGCCGGGGCGCAGACGCGGGCGCTCCTCGCCCAGCACGGAGGCGTCGAACGGCTTGCTCTCACACGTGCGCCCCGCGGCGTTGCCGCCCGGCTTCTCGGGGTGGTAATCGGAGTAGCCCTTGGACCAGAAGAGGTTGAGGGGGGTGGTCCGCTGCAGCATCTCGACGGCGGCGGTCCCATGGTCGAGGAACGACTGCCCGCGCTCCGCGGGGGCGGTGCCGTCCACCACCGAGCTGACGTACTCCTCGGCGCGCTCGAGGGAGTCGCCGGCGCCGGCCTTCCTCAGGATCGGGTTGGCCGGCACCCAGAACGCGCCGCCGGAGCGTGCCGTGGAACCGCCCACGTACGGGGTCTTCTCCACGATCAGCGTCGACAGGCCCTCCTCGTGCGCCGTCAGCGCGGCGGCCATGCCGGTGCCGGATCCGATCACCAGCAGGTCGACGGTGATGTCCTTCGCGGGGACGGGGGGAAGCGCGGCGCGTGCTGCTTTTGCCATGAAGTCCTCTTTCGGCGCCGGCGCATCTCGGCGGCGCGGTGACAGGGTGCACAGGTATGTGGGCGTCACGGTAGACCTGCGCAGGGCAACCCGACATCGGAGCTCCCATGTGGCGGCATGGAGTCTGCACAGGCCCCGGATGTGGCGTACAGACTGTTAGCGTTCACCCGTGTCCACCTCTGCCGATGCCCCGCCCGAAGACGCCGACGACGAGCCGTCTGATCAGGCGTTGCCGTCGATGCCGGCCACGGCCTGGGCGGTGCTGGGGACGTTGTCCTTCGGCGAGGGGCTCTCCGGCTACGACATCAAGACCTGGGCAGACTGGTCGCTCAACTACTTTTACTGGTCACCGTCGTTCAGCCAGGTGTACTCCGAGCTCAAACGCCTGGAGAAGCACGGATTCGTCGAGTCCGCCGCGGGCGAGACGGGGACGCGGAACCGGCGGGTCTACACCATCACCCCTGGAGGCATAGCCGCCCTGCGCCGGTGGGCGCGTGAGTCCGCGGTGGATCGGCCGGTGCTCAAGCATTCGACGATGCTGCACCTGTGGTTGGGGCATCTGAGCGATCCGGCGCGGCTCAAGGAGATGGTGCGGGAACACATCGCGCAGATGACGGAGTTGCGTGACGGCGCGGCTGCGCGTGCGGAGAGTGCGCGCAGGGAGCCGTCGTGGGCCTACACGCAGATAGTCATGGCATGGTCGCGTCGCCATTACCAGAGCGAGATCGATCTGGCGGAGGAGCTTCTCGAGCAGATCGACGCGGCGGGTGCCCGGTTCGACTCCGTGGCCAAGCAGGAGGGCACGGGTCTCCCCATCCCCCTTCAGCCGGGGTATTGGAAGAACCGGGCCTGATCACAGGATCCCCCCTCGCGGTGTGAGGTGCACTACACAACCGCCGACATTTATATTACTGTTAGGCATATACCGATCAGGAATACCGCTCGCAGATGCCGGGGGCAGCGAGCCGCCGTCGAGACTCGGGAGATGCGATGACAGACCTCACGACGAATGTGGCATTGAAGGACCGTCCGAACACCGTCCGGCCGGGCGACGGGGCGCAACGCGGCGACACACCCACCGCGCTCCTCGAACGCGTGTCGGTGGTCCTCGACGCGTTCGAGGACGGCGAGGCGGCGTCCGGCCTCACCCTGGCCGACGTCGTGCGCCGCACGGAGCTGCCGAGGTCGTCGGTGCACCGCATGCTCGAGCAGCTGGTGCGCATGCGGTGGATGCACCGCTCGGGCCGTCGCTACCGCCTGGGGTTCCGCCTCCTGGAGCTCGGCGCGCTCGCCGTCAACCAGGATGCGCTGCACGCCGCCGCGCTGCCAGTGATGTACGAGCTGCACGCGGCGACGCGGCTCGTCGTGCACCTGGGGATGCTGGAAGGGTCGGGCGGCGACGACATCCTCTATCTGGACAAGATCGGCGGCAGGCTGGTGCAGGCGGTGCCGACGCAGGTGGGCGGGCGTCGTCCGGCCGTCGGCACGGCCCTGGGCGCGGTACTGCTGGCCGGGCGCGGCGACCCGCGCATGGATCCCGCCGCCGACGCCCGGATCGTGCAGGAAGGGGTGGCCCGCGTGGCGTCGTCGGCCCCGCACGGCCACACCTGCGTGGCCGCACCGATCGGACGGATCGGCGAGGCCACGGCCGCGATCTCGCTGTGCGCGCCCAACCGTCATGCCCGTCTGGACCCGCGGGTCGTCTCGCCGCTGCGGGTCGCGGCGGGGACGATCTCGCGCACGCTCGAAGGCGTGGTCACCCCGGCCCACGCGCGCCTGAGCGCATAGGAGCAGGCCGGGGCGGGCGACGCCGCACTACCCGGCGACCGGGGCGGCCGCCGCCGGCACGCCGTTCCACTCGGTGATGGACCAATCGCCGGGGGAGCCCGTGACGCGCACCTCGTCGGTGTTGTCCAGCGGGTGTTCGATCACCATGTTCCGGTCGAAGTTGTCCGTCCCGTTCGCGGCCCACGCCATGATCATGCCGCCGTGCGCGAAGGCCACGGACTTCTCGCAGCCCGAGTCGTAGATGGTCTGGACCGCGGCGCCGGTCCGGTCCATGAACTCGTGGCCGCTCTCGCCACCCGGGACGGCCGCGTCCAGGTCGCCGGCCATGATCCACGCCATGAGCACGTCGACATAGTGGTTTTCGGGATCCTCCATCGCCATCGACTCGTACGCGCCGCCCTCGATCTCGCGCAGCCCCGGCAGCACTCGCACTGGCAGGTCGAGCAGCTCGGCGGTCGGTTCGGCGGTCTGCTGAGTCCGCGCCAGGTTGGACGAGAACACGCAGTCGTACCCCTCCGCCGCCAGCTTCTGCGCCGCGGCCTGCGCCTGCTCCACGCCCTTGTCCGTCAGGTAGGGGCCGGGCGCGTCGGTGTGGAGGTAGCCGGAGACGTTGCCGTAGGACTCGCCGTGGCGGACGAACGTGATCGACTTTTCGCCGCTCCCGCCCGGCGCGAGACTGCCGAAGCCCGGGATATCCGCGATCGAACCGAGTGAGCCTGATGAGCCGTGCGGCGCGGCGGCCGCCGGCGCGGCGAGCGTGCAGGCCGCAGCGACGGCGGCGGCGCCAGTGAGTGCGAATGAAATGGATTTGCGCATGAAGAATCCCCTGATCGCGTGTGATTGACGTCACTGGAACATATTCCATCGCCAGGTGACCGGGCAGCATTTCTTCCCGTTCGACGGGAGAAATGGATCTGCGGGAGTGATATCAGAGCGCGAATCCGCCGCGGTTGCTCTTGGCCTTGCCTTCCTTGAGCACCAGCAGGATGTTCTCGTTGTCGCCGACAAGATTCGCGTCGATGCTCGGGTCGCCCTTCACCACGACGACGTCGGCGGTCTTGCCGGCCTCGAGGGTGCCGAGGGTGTCGTCGACGCCGCAGAGTTCGGCCGACGTGCGCGTGCCGGCGACGATCGCCTGCATCGGGGTCATCCCGCCGTGCTTCACCAGCAGCCCGATCTCCTGCAGGTTGGTGCCGTGGTCCGGCACCAGGCCCGCGTCGGTGCCGACGGCGATCTTGATGCCGGCCTCGACCGACGCGCGGATCGACGCCTGCGCGATCTCGTGCCACTTCGTGCTCTTGGCGACGGCCTGCGGTGTGGCGGTGTCCGGGTGGAGGGTCTCCAACAGCGTCGGTACCAGGAACTGGCCGCGCTCCACCATCTCCTTGCGCAGCTCGTCCGTCAGCGCGTAACCGTGCTCGATGCTGCGCACGCCCGCCTTCACCGCCGCGGTGATGCCCGCCAGCCCGATCGCGTGCGCGGCCACCGGGCGGCCGCCGTAGTTCGCGGCCTCCTCGACCAGCGCGGAGACCAGCTCCTCGCGGGCGCCCAGCCAGTCCGGGTCGTCGCTCGGCGAGCTGACTCCGCCGCTGGAGGCGACCTTGATGACGTCGACGCCTTCGCGCAGCAGCTCGCGCGCCCGCACGCGCGCCTCGTCGGGGGTGTCGACGAGGCTGCCGCCGATGATCCCGGTGCCGTCGACTCCGGACGGGGCGTGGAAATCGGCGTGCCCGCCGGTCTGACTGAGCATCCGGTCCGCCACCAGCAGGCGCGGCCCCTCGACCAGCCCGTGCGCCACGGCATCCCGCACGCCGACGTCCACGCCCATAAGGTCGCGCACGGTGGTGACGCCGGCCTCCAGCGTGGCCTTGAGTCGGTCGATGAGCTGGAAGTAGCGGTATGACGGCGGCACCATGGCCGCCATGATCGGCGATCCCTTGGTGCCGGGCAGCGACAAGTGCACGTGGACGTCGAAGAAACCGGGGCAGACGGTGTCGCCTTGCAGGTCCACGGCGACGGCGTCCTGTGCGTCGTCCACCTTCGGCGCGCCGGAAGCCGGTCCCGCGTAGGCGATCTTGCCGTCGGCGATCTGCACCGTGGCATCGGGAACCGGCTCGCCGCCGTTGCCGTCGATGAGGCGAGCGTTGCGCAGAACGATCATTCCGGACCACCTTGAATGCAAGCGATTTGGCAGGTTCCTCACGCTAACACCGTCTCTGCGGCCGGAAATGGAATCCGTGAAACCGCTACCGGGCGGGCGGCCGGCTCACTTGATCTCGAATCCCTTGTAGCCCGCATCGGTGATCTCCGCCAGCTCCTCGCGGTACTTGCCGAACCCGGCGCTGTAGAGCATGAACACCCGGGGCTTCCCGGGGATGTTGGCGCCCATGTACCAGGAGTCCGCGCGGGGGAACAGCGTCTGCTCCGCCAGCTGTCCGCACCGCTGCATCCACGCCTGCTCGGCCGCGGCGTCCGGTTCGATCGAGTCCAGGCGCCGGCTGCGCAGGTGCCCGATGGTGCCGGCTATCCAGTCGACGTGGTCCTCGGAGGTGAGCACCATGTTGGCGAGCACTCCGGGGCTGCCGGGCCCGTTGACGGTGAACAGGTTCGGGAATCCCGCCACCTGCAGCCCCAGGTAGCTCCGCACTCCGTCGGCCCACGCGTCGTGGATGGTCCGGTCGCCGCGGCCGCGGATGTCGATGCGGTCCATGGCGCCGGTGACGGCATCGAAGCCGGTGGCGAAGATGAGCACGTCCAGGTCGTGGAAGTCGGTGCCGCCGTTGCCGTCCGCCGTGCCGATGCCGGTCGGGGTGACCCGCTCGATCGGCGTGCGGCGCAGGTTCACCAGCTCGACGTTGTCGCGGTTGTAGGACTGGAAGTAGCCGGAGTCGGTGACGATCCGCTTGGTGCCGATCGGATGGTCGGTGGGGACCAGGTCGTCGGCCACGGACTGGTCGTCGATGACGTCGCGGATCTTGCGTTCGGCGAAGTCGCGGGCCAGGGCGTTGGCGTCCTCGTTGCGCATCTGGTCGGGGAACGCCTTGGAGAACAGCACGCCGCCGAGGTCCCAGTAGTGCTCGTAGACCCGTTCCCGCTCGGCGTCGTCGACCTCCAGGGTGTTCTTCGCGTGCGGGACGAACGGCGAGCCGCCGCCGCTGAGCCGCGATTTGCGGCGGCGCTCCGCGTAACCGGCCTTCTGCTCGCGGCGTTCGCCGTCGCCGGTGGGCCTGTTGGCGGCGGGGATCGAGTAGTTGGGCGTGCGCTGGAAGACGGTCAGGTGCGCGGCCTCGCGCGCCACCTCGGGGACCAGCTGGATGCCCGACGAGCCGGTGCCGATGACGCCGACGCGCTTGTCGGCGAGGTCGGCGCCCCCGTGCGGCCAGGCGGCGGTGTGCAGGACGGTGCCTGCGAAGCCCTCGCGCCCGGGGATGTCCGGATAGTTGACCGCGGACAGCGAGCCGCTGGCGAAGACGCAGAACCGGCAGGTGAGGGACGTGCCCGTGTCTGTGGTGACCGTCCACGTGTTGTCGGTTTCGTCGTAGTGCGCCGCGGTGACGCGGGTGTTGAACACGATGTTGCGCCGCAGGTCGAAGCGGTCGGCCACGTGGTGCAGGTAGCGCAGGATCTCCGGTTGGGTGGCGTAGCGCTCGGACCAGTCCCACTCCTGCTGCAGTGCGTCGGAGAACGAGTAGGAGTAGTCGACGCTCTCGACGTCGCAGCGCGCACCGGGGTAGCGGTTGTGGTGCCAGGTGCCGCCCACGTCGGACCCGGCCTCGAAGGCCTGCACGGTGAGGCCGTCGCCGCGCAGGCGGTGGACCGCGTACATGCCCGCTACTCCGGCGCCGACGACCACGACGTCCACGTCGGTGTCCTCGCCCGCGGCGGCATGGGGACTGGAAGCTGCCGGTCCGGTCATGATGATTCCTCGCAATCGAGACGTACGCCACAGTCAATATGCCTAAACGGTATATCGATGCTCGTCGTCGCGGAACGATTCCTCCCACCATGTGGCACGCGCGCCGTCGACCGGAACATGGACAATGGTCGGCATGAGCGATATCGGAACGCCGACGATTCAGCAGTACCTCGAGGGCGCGGGCATCGGGTTCCGTCCCGCCGATGCCGCCCTCCCCGCGGCCGCGGTGCCGGCACCCGAGGGCTGGACCGTGCTGGGCCATGACGTCCTTCCCGGCGCCAGGCAGGTCCTCGCCGCCGTCGACCGCTCCCGCGACGGCTGGTCGCCGAACGCGGTGCTGGTCGACAACACGCTGGTCGGGTCCATGGACGCCGCCGGATTCATGGAGTGCGCAGTGGGGGATGCGCGCCGGATGCCGGGGTGGCGTGAGGCGATCGCGCGCGTCGAGCCGGTGGAGGCGGGCACCCGGGCACTCATCCGCGGGACGTACGAAGCCGACGGCCGGACGGTGTGCGTCACCACCGTCTACCTGCTCACCGAGCGTGCGGCCGGGCAGCACCTGGCCCAGCTCACCGCGACCATCGAGGCCGCCGCCGTCGACATGCTCGACGGGGTCGACGAGATGGTGGCGGGCCTGCACGTGGAGGACTGACCTGCTCATCGCTCCGCTGCGCGCCCATACTGGGGGTGACGGCTGAGGGAGCGGCGTATGACGCACGCGGATGAGACGATCGGACTGGCCCGGCGCTGGGCGGAGGAGGCCGCGCACATCCGCCCGGATCCGTCGGCCTCCCGTCTCGCCGCAATGCTTGCGGACCCCGACGGGCTGCGGTTTGCGGTCCGCTTCATCGACGAGGTGATCCGTCCCGAGGACGAGGCCACCGCGGCGCACGCGTTCGCCGGGGTCGCGCGCCGGCCTCCCGAGTTCCCGCCCGGGCGGTTGCGCGTCGCGATGAGGGTCGGTGGACTGCTCGCGCCGAGGATGCCGCGCCTGGTGGTTCCGGCGGTGCGGCGGGTGCTGCGCACGATGGTGGCGCATCTCGTCGTCGATGCGACGGACCGGCGCCTCGGCGCGGAGATCGCGCGGATCCGGCGCGGCGGTTTCGACCTGAACCTCAACCTGCTCGGCGAGGAGGTGCTGGGCGGGCGCGAGGCGGACCGGCGGCTGGCGGGGGTCGGTCGGCTGCTCGCGCGCGACGACGTGGACTACGTCTCGGTCAAGGTGTCCTCCGCGGTCGCGCCGCACGCGCCGTGGGCGTTCGACGAGGAGGTAGCCACCGTCGTCGACCGGCTGACGCCGCTGTTCCTCCAGGCGGCGCGGGCGCCTGCGCGCAAGTTCATCAACCTCGACATGGAGGAGTACCGCGATCTGGATCTGACCGTCGCGGTGTTCACCCGGATCCTCGACGATCCGCGGCTTTCCGGGCTGGAGGCGGGGATCGCGCTGCAGGCCTACCTCCCGGATTCGCGGGATGCCTTGCGCCGCATCCACGCATGGGCCGCGAAGCGGCGGTCTGGCGGAGGCGCGCCGGTGAAGGTGCGCCTGGTCAAGGGCGCGAACCTGCCGATGGAGAAGGTCGAGGCCGAGCTGCGTGGGTGGCCGCAGGCACCGTGGGGGACCAAGCTGCAGACCGATGCGCACTACAAGCGGCTGCTCGACGACGCGCTGCGCCCCGAGCGGACGGATGCGGTGCGCATCGGCGTGGCCGGGCACAACCTGTTCGACGTCGCGCACGCCTGGCTGCTGGCGGGCGAGCGCGGCGTGCGGCCCGCGGTGGACATCGAGATGCTGCTGGGGATGGCCCCCGGCCAGGCGGAGGTGGTGCGCGGGGACGTCGGCCGGCTGCTGCTGTACACGCCGGTGGTGCATCCGGGGGAGTTCGACGTGGCGATCTCGTACTTGGTGCGCCGGCTGGAGGAGGGCGCGAGCCCCGACAACTTCATGCCGGCGGTCGGCCGGCTGACGGAGGACGCGGTGTTCGCCCGCGAGCGCGACAGGTTCCTCGCCGCGCTGACGGCGTCCGCCGACCCCGCGCCGCGAACCCGGCGCACCCAGGACCGCGCGACGGAGCACGCGCCGGAAAAGCCGGCCGGGTTCGCCAACACGCCCGACACCGACCCGGCGCTCGCCGTCAACCGCCGGTGGATGCGCGGGATCCTCGCGCGCGTACCGACGTCCGATATCGGGGTGTGCGGCGTGGCCGAGCACAGCGTGACGGGTCCGGCCGAGCTCGACGCGCTGCTCGCCGCCGCCGAGGACGCCGGCCGCGCGTGGGGCGGGCGGACGGTGTCGGAGCGCGCCGCACTGCTCCGCGGAGCAGCCGACGCGCTCGAAGCGGCACGTGCCCGGCTGATCGAGGTGATGGCGTCGGAAGCGGGCAAGACGCCGGCCGAGGCCGACCCGGAGGTGTCCGAGGCGGTGGACTTCGCCCGCTACTACGCCGACCGGTGCGAAGAGCTCGACGCGATACCGGGGGCACGGTTCCGCCCGGTGCCGCTGACGGTCGTGCTGCCGCCGTGGAACTTCCCCGTCGCGATCCCGGCGGGCGGCGCGCTGGCGGCCCTGGCCGCCGGTTCCGCGGCGATCCTCAAGCCGGCCCCGCAGACACCCCGTTGCGGCGAGGTGCTGGCGGAGGCGCTGTGGAGTGCGGGGATCCCCCGGGAGGCGCTGCGGGTGGCGCACGTCGACGAGGACACGCTGGGGCCGTCCCTGGTGACGGACGCGCGCGTGCGCCGGGTGATCCTCACCGGCGCCTACGAGACCGCGGCGCGGCTGCGATCGCTGCGTCCGGACCTGCCGTTGCTGGCGGAGACGAGCGGCAAGAACGCCATCGTCGTCACGCCGTCGGCCGACATGGATCTGGCGGTGCGCGACGTCGTCCACTCGGCATTCTCGCACGCCGGCCAGAAGTGTTCGGCGGCGTCGATCGTGATCCTCGTCGGGGCGGCGGCGCGGTCGCGCCGATTCCGCGCGCAGCTCGTCGACGCGGTCCACTCGCTGCGGGTGGGCCCTCCCGAGGATCCGCGGACGCAGGTGGGGCCCCTGATCGCGCCCGCCGGCGGCAAGCTGCTGGACGCCCTGACGACGCTGGACGCGGGCGAGACGTGGCTGGTGCCTCCCCGCCGGCTCGACGAGGACGGCAGGCTGTGGAACCCGGGGATCAAGGAGGGGGTGCGGCCCGGGTCGGCGGCGCACAGGGTCGAGTTCTTCGGTCCCGTGCTCGCGGTGATGACGGCGCCCACGCTGGCGGAGGCCGTGCGGATCCAGAGTGGCGTCGACTACGGGCTCACGGCCGGGGTGCATTCGCTGGACCGCGGCGAGATCGCGCGGTGGCTGGACACGGTGGAGGCCGGAAACCTGTACGTCAATCGCGGCATCACCGGGGCGATCGTGCGCCGTCAGCCGTTCGGCGGGTGGAAGAGTTCGACCGTGGGGCCGGGCTGCAAGACCGGCGGGCCGAACTATCTGTCGGCATTGGGCGAGTGGGAGGGGGCGCCCGGCACCGGCCGGTGGCAGGACGTCGGCGGGTGGGTGCGCGACGAGCACGGCAGCGACGTCACCGGGCTGGCCTGCGAGAGCAACATCCTCCGCTATCTGCCCGCGCCGGTGCACGTGCGCCTGGCCGAGGGCGCCGCGGAGCGCGACCTCGACCGTGTGCTCGCGCCGTCGCCAAGCGGGCCGGTGCCGAGGTGACGGTGTCGTCGGCGCGCTTCGAGACCGATGCCGACTGGCTCGAGGCGGTGGTGCGGGACCGTCCGGAACGCATCCGGCTCATCGGCGGGGATCCGCACGCGCTGGCGCGGGCCCTCGGCGGCGACCCGGCCGTCGCGGTGCACCACCGCCCCGTCACCGGTTCGGATCGCTTGGAGATGCTGCCGTTCCTGCGGGAACAGGCGGTGAGCATGACCGCGCACCGTTTCGGGACCGTCGACGGGGAACACGGAGTGCCCGCCCGCCGTTGGTGACGGTGTGACCTCCGCGCAGACCGACCATCCGAGCCCCGGCGCCGACGACCGCATCGTCGAACTCGAAGTCTGGTCCGACGTGGCCTGCCCGTGGTGCTATATCGGCGCCACCCGGCTGGCGGCCGCGCTCGACGGGTTCGACCGCCGCGACCGGGTGCGCGTCACCTGGCGGGCCTACGAGCTGGCCCCCGACGCCGAGGCGGGGGCGGGGAGGCGCGCGGTCGACGCGCTCGTCGAGTCCAAGGGCATGACCACCGAGCAGGCGCGGCACATGTTCGGCCAGGTCTCCCAGGTCGCGTCGGGGGACGGCCTGCACCTGGATTTCGACGCGACGATCGCCGCCAACACCTTCGACGCGCACCGGCTCGTGCACCTGGCCGGGGCCGGCACCGCACGGGGCGGGCGCGTGCTGCGGGCGCTCTACCGCGCGTATTTCACCGACGGCGTGGCCGTGGACGACGTCGACGCTCTGGTGCGCATCGCGGAGGCGGAGGGGCTCGACGCGGGCCAGGTGCGGGCCGGGCTCGCCGATCCGGATTCCGCTGCGGCGGTCACGGTCCGCGAGGACGAGCTGCTCGCGGCGCGCTTCGGCATCACCGGCGTGCCGTTCTTCATCGCGGACCGCAAGTACGCGGTGTCGGGCGCCCAGCCCGTCGGGGTGCTCACCGAGCTGCTGCGGAGGGCTTTCGACGGGCCGGAGGATCACTGAATGGCCGCCGTGACGATCAGGACGCTCACCACCGCAAGCGAACTGGCGGAGTCGGACGCGGTCTTCCACACCTCCATGGTGGGGCTGCCGGCGCCCGCCGCGGACGAGGACGTCGCGTCGGTACGCGAACCGGGCCGCACGTTCGGCGCTTACGCCGACGACGGCCTGCTGGTGGGCGCGACGGACTCGACGTCGGGCATGTTGACCGTCCCGGGCGGTGCGCGGGTGCCGCACGCGGCGGTGACCCATGTGGGCGTGCTGCCCACCCATACCCGGCGCGGCGTGCTCACCGCGCTCATGCGACACCAACTGGAGGACTGCCGCACCCACGGCGAAACCGTGGCATCGCTGCGCGCCTCGGAGGCGGTGATCTACGGGCGCTACGGCTACGGCATCGCCAGCGTCACCCACGGGGTGTCGCTGGACCTGCGGGACGCCGAGCTGCGTGCCGGTGCGGTCTCCGGCGCGCTTCCGGTGCGCCTGGTGGATCCGGACGGGGCGTGGGATCTCCTGCGGCGCATGGTCGACGAGTACCCGTCGGGCCGGGCCGGGACGATCAGCCGCAGCGAATGCTGGTGGCGGGCGCGGCGGGCGCGGACACAGCCCGCGCCGCGCTACGTGGCGGTGTGCGGAGACGAGGGATTCGTCTGCTACCGACCGCTGGACACGGCGTCCTGGTTCACCAGTCGCGATCGCACGATCGTCGTCACCGATCTGCACGCCCGAACCCCGGAGGTCCACCGCGCGCTCGTCGCGTTCCTCCTGCGCCTGGACCTGGTGCACACCGTGCGGTTCCCGTGGCTGCCGGCGGACGACCCGTTGCCGTGGATGCTCACCGACCACCGGGCAGCGCGGGTGACGGGTGCAGGGGACGAGACGTGGCTGCGCCTGGTCGACGTCCCGGCCGCGCTGGCGGCCCGCTCGTACGGCCCGGGGGGTTCCGTGACGGTGCGGGTCGACGACGGGCTGCTCCCCGCGAACTCCGGAAGCTACCGGATCGGCACGGACGGGGCCGAGCACGTCGGCGACGTGGCGGCGCCCGCGCCGGATGCGCAGGTGGACGTCGCCGACCTGGGCGCGGCCTATCTGGGCGGCGTCCGGTGGCATCAGCTGCGTGACGCCGGGCGGCTGCGCGAGTTCTCGCCGGGCGTGGCCGACCGGCTCGACACGCTGTTCGCGACTGCGAGGGCCCCGTTCGCGGGCGTGATGTTCTAGTAGTAGACGACGCTGCCGAGTGCGACGAGCAGCGCGATCAACCACTCCGGCATGTCCGGTTTGCGGATCATCATCCAACTCCTGTATCTCGCGGGTCGTGCGTGTAGACAGTGCAGTAATGGAATCGGACGCGGGCGCCGCCGCGTTAGGGATCGGAGGTCAGGGCGATGAGCCGCACTCGGTACTACACCGCGTCGAGCCTGGACGGATACATAGCGACCGACGACCATTCGCTTGCGTGGCTGCTCAGCCGGGACATCGACGACGACGGCCCCATGAACCACGGTGAGTTCATGGCGGGCATCGGCGCGGTGGCGATGGGCGCCTCCAGCTTCAACTGGATCCGCGGCCAGCTGGGGCAGGACGAGTGGCCCTATGCGGTGCCGTGCTGGATCTTCACCCACGGTTCCGCGGAACCGCCCGCGCCCGGTTCGCTGCCGGACGCCGACCTGCGCTTCGTGCAGGGGGATGTGGCCGCGGTGCACGCCGAGATGGTGACGGCCGCGGGGGACGCGGACGTGTGGATCGTCGGCGGCGGGGACCTGGCGGGGCAGTTCGCGGATGCGGGACTCCTCGACGAGGTGAATGTGCAGATCGCGCCGGTGACCCTCGGCTCGGGCGCACCGCTGCTGCCGCGGCACCTGGAGCTGCGGCTGGCCGCGCAGGACCGCAACGGCGAGTTCGCGTGCCTGCGGTTCGACGTGGTCTGAGCCGGTCCCGCGGAACCGCGCGCAATCCGGCCACGTCGAATCTGTCGGTGGCGCGATCTACGGTGGGCACAGTTGTTCGATCGCGTTCGGTGAGTGCAGTTGTAGTCCAGTTGTAGTCCAGTTGTAGTGCAGTATTAGCGCAGTTGTAGTGCAGTATTAGTGCAGTAATCGTGCAGTGCAGTTGCAGCGTGGTCGCCCATTGGCGCGGGGGCTGGGCAAGGGGAAGCGACGGTGGGGGAGGCAATGACGGGGGAGTCCACGACGCGGGTTGCGGGCGTGTGGGGACGTCATCGCCATCGGGCCGCGCAGGAAGGGCGACATGATTGCTGATGCCCCGGAGCTGGACGCGGAGGCGATGTTCCTGTGTGCGGCGATGTGGGCGCGGGACGTCGAACGCATCGCCACGGTGGCGGAGCTCGTGCTCCCTGACGACTTCGAAAGGCCGTCCCACGCGATCATCTACGCGACGTGGTGTGAGCAGGCCCGGGCCGGCCGTCCGCACGACGCCGCCAGCATCGCGGCCCGCCTCGCCGACGCGGGCGAGGAGCGGGCGCCGCGCACCGTGCATTCCGCGCTGCGGGGCATCACCACGCTCGGGGCAGAGCCCGTGGCGCTGGGCTGGTATGCGATCGACGTCGCCACCGCGGCGTACCGGCGGTCGTTCCTCGCGGTCGCGGAGGCGGTGGCACACGCCGCGGCCGCCGCGCCCACCGGCGAGCTCTTCCCGATCCTCGTGCAGTACGGCACCCGGCAGCGGAAGGAATCCCGGCGGCTCGCCGAGCTGCGGCGGCGGCTCGGAGCGGACCCGGAGGACGGTTCCGCGGAATCGTGAGCGACGCGCTTCCTAGCCGAGGCCGGCGGGGAACCCTACGCCCGTCAGCTCCTCGGACGCCGCCCACAGCCGGCGGGCCAGGTCCGGGTCGGAGGCCTCCGCGCTGCGTCCCGCCAGTGCGGGACCGCCGCGGGCGCCGAGCATCCTGTCCGGCCCGAGGAAACTCCCTCCGGGCAGGTCCTGGCTGGCGGCGTAGAGAGTGGGAAGCGCGCCCGCCAGGGCGCTCTGCGCGATCGTCGCATTGCCGATGCGCCCCAGCAGGTCTCCGACGGGATTCGCGGTGCGCGTCTGCAGGTTGGTCGAGGCGTAGCCGGGGTGCGCCGACATGGAGCGCACCCGTGACCCGGCCTCGCGCAGGCGGCGTTCCAAATCGAGGGAGAACAGCAGGTTCGCGAGCTTCGACTGGCCGTACGCGCGGACGCGGTCGTAGCGGCGGTGCTGCCAGTTGAGGTCGTCAAGGTCGATCGTGCCCATCCGGTGCGCCAGCGACGCCACCGTCACCACGCGGTCTGTGATGCGCGGCAGCAGCAGGTTCGTCAGCGCGAAGTGACCCAGGTGGTTGACCCCGATCTGAGTTTCGAAACCGTCGACGGTCCGGCCCTCGGGCACGTGCATGATGCCCGCGTTGTTGACCAGCAGGTCGATCGCCCCGCCGCCCCAGTCCTCCGCGAAACGGCGCACCGAGGAGAGGTCCGCGAGGTCGAGTGCGCGCACATCGGTCTCGCCGGCGATTCCCGCCGCGGCCTGCGCTCCCCGGTCGGTGTCGCGGACCGCCAGCACCACCCGTGCGCCGGCCCCGGCCAGGTGACGGGCGGTGATCAGCCCGAGCCCGCTGGTGGCGCCGGTGACGACGGCGGTGCGGCCGGTGAGGCTCGGAAGGTTCGCGGCAGTCCAGGTGCTGTGCGGCATGCCCCTGACGGTACCGGCTCGGCTACCGACTGCCGAGTCGCTTGGTGACCGCCTTCCGTTGCTGCCCGGCGTACCGGGCCACGCCCTTGGCCAGGCGCCGGGAATGCGGGGTCGCGATGATCGACGCGAGTGAGAGCGGGGTGGGTTGGGCGGCGATCGGGCGGTGGTGCGAGAACGTGTCGAACCCGAACTTGCCGTGGTAATCGCCCATCCCGGAGTGGCCTACGCCCCCGAACGGCAGGTGGTGCATCGCGTTGACCAGCCCGAAGTCGTTGCGGTTGACGCTGCCGGAGCGGGTGCGCGCGAAGAACCGGCGGAATGCCGCGTCGTCGTCGCCGTACCAGTAGGCGCCCAGCGGGCTGGGGCGCGGCGCCAGGTGGTCGATGACCTCGTCCACCGAGCCGTAGGTGTGCACGGCCAGCACGGGCCCGAAGATCTCCTCGCGGCTGATCTCCATCGCGTCGTTGACTCCGGTGACGACGGTGGGCGCGATCTGCCTGCGCACGGGGTCGGCGGGTTCCTCGCCGGCGGGCGTCGCGCTGCGCACCGTCGCGCCCTTCGCCCGCGCGTCGTCGAGGAGTCCCAGGATGCGCCGGTAGGCGTCGTCGTCGATGATCGAGACGTACTGATCATTGCCGGAGACGGCCGGGTAGCGCTTGCGCCAGCCGTCCAGGAGGGCCTCGACGAACGCGTCCGCCGACTCCTCGGGGACGAACGCGTAATCGGGGGACAGGCAGGTCTGTCCGCTGTTGACCATCCTCGCCGCGCCGATCCTGTCCGCAGCTCGGCGCAGGTCGGCGGTGCGGGAGACGACGGCAGGGTTCTTGCCGCCCAGCTCGAGTGTGACGGGCGTGAGGTTGTCGGCGGCGGCGCGCTGGATCTTGCGGCCGGTCTCGGTGGAGCCGGTGAAGAACAGGTGGTCGAACGGCAGCGCGGCGAACTGCGCGCCGGAGGCGGTCTCCTTGGTGACCACCACGAGCTCCTCCGGCGCGAAGTACTGCGGCGCCAGCTCGGCCAGCACCGCGCACATGCGGGGAAGGGCGGATGACGGGCGCAGCATCACGCGGTTGCCGGCGGCGAGCGCGGCGGCCGCCGGCTGCACGAGCAACTGCAGCGGGAAGTTCCACGGCGCGATGATGCCGACGACGCCGAGCGGCACCGCGTGCGTCTCCATGGTGACGCCGAACAGGCGGGCCAGCGGCTGCGGGCGCTCCGGGCGCATCCACGCGGTGAGGTTCTTCTGCAGGTAGGTCATCTCGTTCAGGCCGGAGACGACGTCTGCGATCAGCGACAGCGATTCGGGGCGGGTGCCGTAGTCGTCCCGAATCGCGGCGGTGAGCCTGTCGCCACCGTCCAGGAGCATCGCCTTGAGCCGGTCGATCCGGTCGATGCGGGTCTGCGCCGGGGCGGGCCCGTCGGCGAGGAATGCGGTGCGCTGGCTGTCGAACAGGTCCTGAAGTGTCTGGGTGGTCACCTGTCCAGGCTAGGTCAGACGGATCCCGTCCCGTCAGTCCAGCTCGTCCTCGGACGTCAGCCGCATGCCGGTGACCCCGTCGATTCCGCCGAGCCGGGCCAGCAGATCGTCCGGCGTGCCGCCGCCGCGCAGGCTGAGAGCCACGGACACGTGCCCGTCCTCTTCCTTCCGCGGCGAGACGCGAATGACCTGCCAGCGGGCGGCGGTGGCGGCGGCCAACAGCTCCCGCAATGTGCCGCCGCCCGTGCGATAGTCCACGTCGATGTCCACGAGCGTGTCCACGCCCGGCAGGCGGCGCGTGATCACCGGGTAGCCGAAGGCGATGACGAAATGCAGCGCGGTCACGACGATGGCGAGCAGCCACAGCCCGGCGCCGGCGGCCATACCGATGCCGGTGGTCTCCCACACCGCCGCGGCAGTGGTCAGCCCGCGCACCGCGCCGCGGCGGGTGATGATCAGCCCGGCGCCGATGAAGCCGACGCCGGAGAGGATCTGCGCGGCGACGCGCGAAGGGTCCAGCGAGACGCCCTCGCCGAGCACGTCGAAGAATCCGTATTTGCTGATCTGCACCATGAGCGCGGCCGCGGTGCCGACGATCGCCTGGGTCTTGAGCCCGGCGCTCTTGCCGCGGAACCTGCGCTCCAGGCCGATCATCGACGCAAGCACGAACGCCAGGATCAGCTCGCCGATCTGCAGCAGACCCTGGCCCTCAGCGTTGCCGAGCCCCGCGGCAACCTCCGACGCGACCATCGGCTCCACGGTAGGCCGGTGGGGCCGACTGCGCGACGGATCAACCCCAGGGCGGAGCGGCGGCGGCTCCGGCCGACGCGCGCTCGCACACCCAGCCGTCGGGGCGCTCGCCGTCCTCCAGGAACGCCAGGTACTGCTCGGCGGCGGAGTCGGAGAGGATCCCGCGCAGCTCCGGATAGAGGATCGGCTCCTCCTTGGAGTTGTGGGCGTCCAGCCGCGTGAGCAGGTCCCGGCAGAGCTCCGCCGCTGATGAGGACGGTGCCGGGTTGACGGCGAGCGCGGCGTCGATCTCGTCGAGCACCTGCCACATCTCGCCGTGTTCGCGCAGCATGACGAACACGGGGGCCATCATCCCGGCCTCGCGCAGCGGCGGGAACAGGTAGACCTCTTCGAGATAGATGTGGCGCCGCAGTTCCGCGAACACCGCGTGCAGCCGTTCGAGTCCGTCGGCGTCGCCATTGAGGAACGCGTAGATCCCCTGGTCGATCTCGTGATGCTCCGCTTCCAGGGCCTCCGCGAGCGTCGTTTCCGTCATGCCGGGTCTCCGTCCGTGCCGGTGTCCGTCGTCGCCAGAATTATAGGACGAAATTGCCGCAAAAGGTGGGGGCAGCGTCAGAAATCCACGTCCAGGCAGGCCAGGCGCGCGCCGGCGTCACCCGCGTCCTGCGAGCCGGTCGACGTGAGGTGGTCGAGGAACACCAGCGAGCGGGCCTCGCCGGGGCGGAAGGTCCAGCCCAGCGTGCGGGTGCCGTAGGCGGTGTCTGCCGCGGTGGTCGTGAAGTCCAGCCACAGCTCGTTCGACGGGTTCGCATATTCCGGATCGGTGGACGGTTGTCCCGTGGACGAGGCCGGGTCCGGGCGGTTCTGATACCGGGCGCCGGCGGATCCCGGTTCCTTCCCGCACGGCTGCGTCGTGGCGTGCACGCCGTACTCCGTGGACGGTTGCAGCCCGGAGACGTTGAGGGTCACCACGGTCTGCGAGCCGTGCACCGACTCGGTGACCGTCGCCGTCGAATTGAGCGGGACCTTCGCGGGGTCGTAGGTGACGGCGTTGGAGGCGATCTCCGGGGTGAGGAAGGCGCCCGCGGTGACGTGGGACGTGGGCGGCGCGGCGTCGGCGGGAGGGGGCGCGGCGGCATCGGATCCACACGCGGCAGTGGTGGCCGCCGCCGCGAGCGCGACCGCTGCGGCGGCGCACTTCGCGGATGTTGCACGACGTGCGTCCATATGTCCAGAACTACTCCGTGAACACGTTCGGGGCCAGGGATTACGCGACGGGCAGTGTGAGACCCTGGCCCGCGCCGCTCTGCGGGATCGTCACTCTGTGCGCGGTTATACCGCCGCGGTAGTTGACGTCGCCGCCCGCCACGACCAGCCGTAGCCGGTGGCCGGTGTCGATCCGGTGCACGATCGCCCGCATGTCCACCGTCACCGGCTGCGACGGGTCCAGCACCCGCACCGGCGAGACGAGACCGTCGATCAACGTGGCGGTGCCGTCGGGCGCCACGTCGTACAACTTGGCGAACACCACCGCGGAGTCTTCGACGCTGCCGTTCAGCGGACGCTCGGTGGCCATGGTCAAGCGGAGCGTCGGTCCTCCGACGACGTCGATGGGCGCTTGCACGGGGGCCGTCGTCCACGCGACGGAGCTGCCGGGAAGCTCGGCCGTCGGCACGTCCATGGCCGGCGCTAACGCGGGGGCGGAGACGCCGGTGGGCAGCCCGCCGGGCAGCGTGTAGAGCGTCTGTGCGCCGTCCGCCACCTCGCCGCCGGCGGGTACGAGGCCGCCGTCGCCGGAGAGCTTGAGGGTGTGCGGCGTGCCGACATCGATGGTGGGGGATTCCGCGTAGGCGGGGGCGGCGTTGCCGGTGTAGTCGACCCACGGGCGGAAGTACGCGAACTCGGGCCCGGTGGGGGTGGGCGCGTCCTTGAGGTAGTGGTCGAGCCAGTCGGTGCGTCGACGGACCATGTACTGGGTGCGAGGATCCCACGCCTCGCCCGCGCCCGGGTTCTCGCCCGCGACCGGGCCGCCGCTGGAATGCCCGAACCGCTGCCACACCATCTTCGCCTCGGTGCCCTGCGCCTGGAGGGCCCGGTAGGTGGCGGTGGCCTCGCGCAGGTCGAACAGCGTGTCCTGCTCGCCCTGGAACAGCAGGGTGGGGATGGTGACGTCGGTGATGTACGAGGACACGGAGGTGGCGCGGAAGGTGTCGATGACGTGCTGGTCGACGGTGCCGGTACTGATGCCCTGCGCCAACCCCTGGCAGACCTCCGGCATGAAGTTGGGGCAACCGGCCAGCCGGGACGGGTCCTGCCGGTAGCTCTCGTACTGGACGGGGGTGAGGAATCCCGCGGCGGCGAGCGCTGCGGTCCAGGTGAGTTTGCTGACCCCCGGGATCGGTCCGCCCACGCCCGGCCCCTGGTCGAGGGTGTTCGGCACGAGCGAGTACGACAGGTCGTTCCAGGTGATCGACGGGGTGATCGTGTCCAGCCGCGGGTCCACGGCGGCGGTGGCGAACTGGATCTGCCCGCCGTACGACCCCCCGATCATGCCCACGCGGGGATCGTGGTCGCGGGCCGTGCCGCTGTGGTCCACGGCGTCGCGTGCGACGAAGTCCGGCGCGGGGACGGGGCGGGTGTGGGCGGCGTCGTCGAAGGCGACCCCCGCACGCCCGCCGAGGAATCCGATGAGTTGCGACGCCGCGCGGCCGTCCGGCGTGCGGCCGTCCATGCCGATGCGGCACCCGGATCCGCCGAACCCGAGCCCCGAGTACGTCAGCACCACGTATCCGTGGTCTACGAAATACTCTGCGGCGGTGGTCATGTCGTCTTTGGATCCGCCGAAGCCGTTGGTGGCGAGGATCGCGGGGGCCGGGGAGTCGGCCGTCGCCCCTGGGGGGCGATAGAGGTCGCCGATGATGTCGCAGTCCTTCTCGCCCGGTCCCACGGTGACGGCGAAGTGCATGGTGCTGACGTCCACGGACGGCGGGGTCGCGGCGGCGATGGCGGGCGCGGTTCCGAGTACCGCCGTGATCGCGGCGGCCAGCGTTACCACCCGTGCGGACAGCCTGCGCATGGCCCGATCCCCCATCCCATTGCCCGTTATCGCAGAGATCGTACGGCGGAAGTCGCCGGGCCCGGGCTGAATTCAACGAAAAAGGTTCACATGCCCTGTTTCAGCCCGCGTCTCCCCGGGGTATACAGAGTCATGTTCGTTCGACGAGACAACACGCTTGCCCGACGCCTCACGCTGACCGCGGGGGCGGCCGCGATCGCCCTGGTGGCGGCCGGTTGCGGTTCCGACGGTTCCAGCGACACGGCTACGGAGACCGCCTCCCCGACGGCCGCGTCTTCCCCGGTCACGTCCCCGGCCGCAGAGTCCGGGGGCGCCGACGCCACTGGAACCTTCCGCGCTCCCGGATCCGGTGGCGGACAGGCCGCCTTCACTTACGACGAGGCCGCCGTCCCCGCCGGGGCGACCATCGCGGTGGACACCGAGGACGAGGGCGGAAGCACCACGGTGACGATCGATGCCGAGGGCCTGCAGCCGGATCGCGATTTCGGCGCCCACGTCCACACGAAGCCGTGCGGGCCGCAGCCGTCGGACTCCGGGCCGCACTACCAGAACGAACAGGACCCGGCCGCCACCCCGGACGCGGCGTCCACCGACCCCGCCTATGCGAATCCGGAAAACGAGGTCTGGCTGGACTTCACCACCGACGGCAGCGGCGCAGGCCATGCATCGTCGACCGTCGACTGGGAGTTCCGCGATGGCGGGGCGCAATCGCTGGTGCTGCACGCGAAGCACACCATGACGGGGCCCGGGGAGGCCGGCTCGGCAGGCGACCGCCTGGCCTGCATCGACGTGGACTTCTGACCGGGCGGCGCGGTCAGCGGGGCAGTACGACGACCTTCCCGTCGGCCCCCGCTTCCGCGCGGGCGTGCGCGTCGGCGGCCTCGTCGAGGGGGGACTCCGAGTCCACCACCACCTCGAAGCGGCCGTCCGCCGCGAGCTCCGCGACCTGCTGGAGGGCTCCGAACGCCGTGGGCTTACCGGACACGCGCACGCCCTTCTCCGGTGCGTCGAAGTTCGCGAGGGTGACGACGCGCCCGGGATCGCCGGCGATCGCGATGAGCTCGTCCAGCGAACCCCTGCCTGAGGCGTCGAGTACGGCGTCCACACTGCCGGGGTCGAGGGCGGCGACCCGCTCCGCGAGGCCGTGGTCGACGGTGCCGACACCCAGTGCGCGCAGCCGCTCCTGCTTGGCGGGCGACGCGGTGCCGAGCACTGCGGCGCCGCGCGCCAGCGCCAGCTGTGCTGCGGCGAAGCCGACGCTGCCCGAGGCGCCGTCGATCATCAGGGTCGTGCCCTCTGCCACGTCGAGCAGGTCCAGTGCGCGCTGGGCGGCCTCCGCCGCGGTGCTGACCGACGCCGCCTGCGCCCACGTCCACGCCGCGGGGCGCGCGGCCCAGTGCTCCAGGACGGAGTGCTCGGCGAAGGACGCCGGGCCCAGCCCGAAGACCTCGTCGCCCACCGCGGCGCCCGTGGTCCCGGGCCCCACCTCGTCGATCACCCCGGACGCTTCGACCCCGGGGATCACCGGCCGCTGCGGAGCGTCGGCGCCGGCAGCGAACATCCCCGAACGCTTCTTCAGATCGAACGGGTTGACCGATGCGGCGCGTACGGCGATGCGCACCTGGCCGGGCCCCGCGTGCGGAACGGGCACGCGGCACGCCGTGAGCACCGAGGGGCCACCGTACGCACTGTAGGAGATGGCTCGCATGGTGTCCTGGGAGTCGTTCATGGTTACCTCCGGCTGTTCCTGGGGCTCCTGCCGCCACCTTCCCATGTGGCGCAGACCGCGCCGCCGGTGGTTTCGGGGACCGGCGGATCATCAGTAGCCTCGTGGCGTGAATCAGCTAGCTTTTCGACTGACGGACACCGGCCAGGAATGGCTGATCGACAAGCCCGTGCACATCGCGATCTACATCGTTCTCGCGTTGATCGTGCGCTACCTGCTGCACCGGGCGATCGATCACGTGACCCGCCCGGACGCCGACCCCGACTCCCGCAGGGCGAAGCGGCGCGAGCGGCGGGTGGCCAGACGCGCGGCCGCGGAGCAGGCCGAGGCGAACGGCGGCAACGCCACCGCGGAGCTGCACGTGGAAGAGGGAAGCGGGATCACCGCCGCGTTCCTGAAGAAGAACTCGCGCAAGCGCAGCGTGGAGGACCTGCGTGCCGAGGAGCAGCGCGACGAGCGCCGCGCCCAGCGGCTGGCGACCATCGGGTCGGTGCTCAAGTCGCTGGTGTCGTTCCTGGTGCTGCTGTGGGTGATCCTGCAGACGCTCGGCATCCTCGGCGTCAACGTGGCGCCGTTCATCGCCTCCGCCGGCATCGTGGGCGTCGCCCTGGGCTTCGGCGCGCAGGCTCTGGTGCGGGACTTCCTGTCGGGGCTGTTCATGTTGTTCGAGGACCAGTACGGCGTGGGCGACTGGGTGGACCTGGGCGAAGCGTCCGGCACCGTCGAGAGCGTCGGCCTTCGGGTGACGTCGGTGCGTGACCTGCACGGCACCATCTGGTACTGCCGCAACGGCGAGATCATGCGCGTGGGCAACTACAGCCAGGACTTCGGCGTCGCGTTCCTGGAATTCCCGGTCTCCTACGGGGCGGATGTCGACCTCGCGTGCCGCATCGCGCTGGACACCGCCAAGCAGGCCGCGGCCGAGGAGCCCATCAAGTCCAACCTGCTCTCGGCGCCGGAGCTGCAGGGCGTCAACGCTCTCGACGCGGACTCGTGGACCCTGCGGATGACGGTGGTGACCCGGGCGAACATGCAGTGGGCGACCGAGCGCGAGCTGCGGCGCAGAATCCGCATCGCGTTCGACAAGGCCGGCGTGAGCGCGCCTTACCCGGGCGGGCTGCCGGTGACGCCGATCAAGGACATGGCCCCGCAGCCGTCGGAGTGACGGGCTCAGGTCAGCGTTCGGCCGGTGCGGTCGCCCACCAGCGGGTGGAGCCCCAGGCGCCGAAGGCCAGCAGCACGAATCCCGGGACCACGCCCGCCACCACGGCGGTGGCCTCGCCGGACGTGTCCAGACCGGCGAACACGAGCCCGAGGACGCCGCAGGCGCCGATTACGGCTCCGAGGACGTGGAAGAAGCGCAGCCGGAACAGTCGGCCCATGGGGAAGAAGTGCACCCCTACGACAAGGGACACCCAGGCGACCCCGGCGTGCGGGGCGCCCAGGACACCGTTGATCACGGCGAGGCCGCCGAACAGCGCGACCACCTCGCCCGCGACGATCAGCCGGTAGCCGCGTGCGAATCCCGGCGGCGGCGAGTCGCCGCGGAGATCGCCGGCGGGGGACGTGGAGCGCGTCGCGACGGCGCCGGCCGCGATGGAGCCCGCCGTCGCGACGGCGAGGGCGATGGCGGCGATGCGGGCCGTCCACGCGGCCGCGGCCGGCAGAGGCCACGAATTGACCAGTACGTAGACGACACCGAATCCGGCGGCGACCAGCGACCCGACCAGCTGTCCGCGAGAGGGCTGATGCACGAGGCGTCCTTTCGTGGGATGCGGGGCTGCCCAACCTACGCCCCCGGCGGGTAGTCTCCTGAGGCGTACGGGGCCACGCGTCCCCCGGATCAGGAGGTAGCAATGTCCTACATCATCTATGCGGCGTTGAAGGCCGGCGGGTTCTCGGAACCGGACGCGCGGTACTGGGCGACCCTGCTCGCGATCAACCCGGAGTAGACCCGGCTCCCCGGAACCGCCCCGCGGCCGCCGCCGGTGTGCCAATCTGGTCCCAGAAGCCGGGGGTCATGTGGTGGCCTCGGTCGGGATGAGGGGTGCCTGGGCATGCAAACGATGTACATGGAGGAACGCGGGTTCCCGGAGTCCGCGTCGAAGGCGCGCGCGGCGATCCGGGCTGCCCTGATCACCTCTGCGGTGGCGGCGATCGTCCTCGGCGTCATCGCGCTGTTCTGGCCCGGTCCCACGCTGGTCGCCGTAGCGGTGCTGTTCGGGCTCTGGCTGGTGATCGGCGGCGTCATGCGCATCGCCACCGCCATCACGTCGCACTTCCTGTCCGCCGGCATGCGCTGGACGCTGGGGATCCTCGGCGTCCTCGTCGTCATCGCAGGGATCGTGTGCTTGTTCCACCCCGGCCAGGCGCTGTGGGTGCTGACCGTCTTCATCGGCATCAGCTGGATCCTCGACGGCGTGATGGCGCTGTTCTCCGGGCGGGACCGGGCCACCGTCGGCCCGCGCTGGCTGTACATCGCGGGCGCGGTGATCTCGGTGGTCGCCGGCATCATCGTGCTGGCCATGCCCGCCGTCGCAGTGGCGACGTTCGCGATGTTCGGCGGGATCCTGCTCATCGTCATCGGGATCGTCACGCTGTTCACCCTTCCTCCGTCGGAAGCGCTGAAACGTGCGTGACCGACGGATATCGTGATCGCATGCTCATCCGGCCCACGCTGCGACTGCAATCCATTGGCTTCTGTATAGGATCGACGTTCTTCTTCATCGGAGCCGTACCCGGGCTGGCTTCCGTGATGGGTGCACTGACCACCAATATCGTGTTCTTCATCGGGTCGTGGTTCTTCACCGGTGCGGCATTCGTCCAATTATTGCTGGCCGGGCCGCGCTTCGTGGACTACAAGGGGGGCCGGGCGATCAGCGCCGCCTGGCTGGTGGCATCCTCGCAATTCATCGGCACGCTCCTGTTCAATGTCAGCACGGGCGCGGCGATCACCGCGCACGGCACGCACAGCGAGCAGGTGAACGTATGGGTGCCGGACGCGGCGGGTTCCGTGGCGTTCCTGGTCAGCGCGTGCTTCGCGATGCTCGGACTGATCCGCTCGCACGAATTGATGAAGGTGATCTACCGGGACACGCTCAGCGGCTGGTCGAATTGGATCGGGTGCGTCGCGTTCGGGCTCTCGGCCATCGGAGCATTCGTATACAAGGACGGCGTCACAGTGGATTCGCACCTGGCGAACCTGGGCACGATGATCGGCGCGCTCTGCTTCTTCATCGCTTCTATCTTCTACGTCGGCCGTGCGGGGGAGAAGCCCGCCGAGATTCCGTCGGCGGCGGCCGGCGAGGAGGACGGCGGCCTGAGATACGGGTGATCACGTCGCTCTCCCTATCGCTCTGCCCGGTATAGATGCCTGCCGCTACCCGCGTCCGGCGGCCCGTCGTCAACCCGCCGCGGATTCCGAAGAGCCGATTCGCTGAAAGCCGATGAAGGCAGCAGGTACGCTAATCAGGAATTCATCCGATCGGGCAGGTCGAACCAGCTGATCGGACCGTATTCTGGCCTGTAGCGGCCGAAGCATAGCCCAATCGTCACTTATCTGTGCGAACAGTGAGGTGTTCGCACGAATATCAGCGAGGGAATGTCCATGCGCAACGCCTCCAAGATGCTACGCCGTGACCTCACGCGCATACGTAGGGCGCCGAAGTCGTGGGCGATCATCATCGGATTGCTGGTGCTTCCTGCTTTGTACGCGTGGGTGAATATCGTGGCGTTCTGGAACCCCTACGGGAATGCAGAGCACATCAAGGTCGCCGTCGTCAACGAGGACCAAGGGGCCAGTACCGAGCTCACCGGTGAGGTGAACGTCGGCGATCAGGTGGTCGCCCAACTGAAGACCAACCATCAACTCGGTTGGGAGTTCATGAATCACGACGATGCGATGGACGCGGTCCGCTCGGGCGCGAGCTACGCCGCCATCATCATGCCGCCGGACTTCAGCAAGGATCTCCTGACCATCATCACTGGTGACTTCGTGCAGCCGCAGCTCGAGTACTACACCAACGAGAAGGCGAACGCGATCGCCCCCAAGATCACCGAGGTCGGCGCATCGACGCTGGACACGCAGATCAACTCGAAGTTCGTCTCAACGGTCGCGCAGACGATCGCCACGCAGGCCCGACAGGCGGGCATCGACACAGGGCAATGGTTGACCGGCTCGCGCAGCAACACATTGACCGCGTTGGACCAGGCGCTCACCACCGTTGAGGCCGCACGCGAGAGCCTGGCCGAGTTGCATGACGCGCTCGGCCCCGGTGCCGCAGCCGTCTCCGATGCCAAGGCCGCACTTGAGCGGGTGGACGCCGGCATCGTTGATGTGACCCACACGGTCTCGGATGCACAGGGACTGGTCAACGAGGTGCAGGGGAACCTGTTCGACTTCTCGGAGACCTTGACGGGAGCGTACGTCTCCGGTGCGCCGAACCTCACCGGTGCCACCACGCGCCTGAATCGGAGCATCCAGCAGGTCGCCGGAGGTGCCGACGCGGCGCGCGCCGCGCTGACCACGGCGAAGCGGGACGTGCAGGGAGTGATAGACGCCAACCAGGGGCTGCTGGCCACGATGCGCCCGTTGGTCGGCGCACTCCCCGATGCGGTACCGATCAAGGCCCGGATTCAGCAAGTGATCGACGAGGTCTCCGCGCAGACGGCCCGTGATCAACAGCTCCTGGCCACGCTCGGCGACGCCACCGCCGACGTGTCGACGGTGTCCGATCAGACTGCCGCGGCTTCAGGGGCGATGAGAGCCGTCGAGCAATCGTCCTCCGCTCTGCACGGCGTACTCGCCGGAACGTTCCCGAGCCTCAACCAGTCCATGTCCTCGTTGTCCACCAGTGTCGGCGCCTTCTCCTCGGCGCTCGATTCGCAACGTGTGCTTGTGCGCGAGGCCGTGGGGATGCTCTCCGATCTCGAATCACTGCTGGGCAAGACGGATACGGCCGTGACCTCGCTCGACGGCAATCTGCAGGATGTGCAGTCGGATCTGACCACGTTGCAGACCGACTTGGACGCGATCACCGCTGCGGACATTTGGAACCAGGTGAACGCGCTGACCTCGCTCGACCCCAAGTCGATCGCGGGGTTCATGGCGGGACCGGTGCAGGTCCATGAGAACGACTTGTTCCCGGTGCCGGCGTACGGATCGTCGATGGCACCGTTGTTCACCAATCTGTCTCTGTGGATCGCAGGGTTCGTGTTGATGGTGCTGTTCAAGCTGGAGGCTGATGCCGAGGGCATCGAAGGCCTGACGGTGAAGCAGGGGTACTTCGGTCGTTGGTTGCTGTTCGCGGTGATGAGCGTCATCCAGGGCCTGCTGGTGAGCATAGGAAACGTATTGATCGGTGTGCAGACGGTGAATCCGGTCGTCTACGTGCTGACATGTGTCTTTATCGGGCTCGTCTACATGTCGATCATCTATGCTCTGTCGGTCTCCTTCGGCTACATCGGGAAGGGGATCGCCGTATTGCTGGTGATCATGCAGATTCCCGGCGCCTCGGGCATCTACCCGATTGAGATGATGCCGGACTTCTTCAGGGCGCTTTTCCCCTTCTTCCCGTTCACCTACGGTATCGATGCGATGCGCGAGACCATCGGCGGCTTCTACGGCTTCCATTATCTCCGGTACATGGCCGTTCTCGCCCTGTTTGCCGTACTGTCCTTCGTCCTCGGGGTCTTCCTCCGTCAACGGCTCGGAAACTTCGCGCGACTGTTCAACAGGAGATTGGCGGACACCGGTCTGTTCCTGAGCGAGGAAGTGCAGACATTGGGATCGCGACGGCGTCTCACGCAACTCGTGCGCGCACTGACCAATCGTGACAAGTTCCGTGCAGACAACGATAGGCATCGGAGTTGGTTCGACATGAACCATAAACTCCTGCAGCGTGCGGCGTTGATCATCGGCCTGATAGGCACCGTGGTGTTGTTGGCGATCGGGACTGCATTCCCGGACGCCAAGGCCACCGTTCTCGGCCTGTGGGGGGTGCTGTGCCTCCTCGTGATGGCCGGGATCATCCTGATCGAATACATCAGCCAGAACATCATCTACGGAACGGAGGTGGCCGATCTGCCCGACGACGAGCTGAAGCGCAAGCTGGCCGCCGAAGAGGTTGCGATCCGTTCCGATGCACGCCTTGACCAGCTGGATCTGCGGGGGCAGAACGCATGAACAACATTGTCACCCTGATCCGCCAGGACTTCAGGCAGGCCACACGTTCTGTGATTCCAGTGATTGTCCTGGTCGGGGTCATACTGATCCCTTCGTTCTTCGCGTGGTTCAACGTGCTCTCGAGTTGGAAACCATTCGATAACGTGAGCAACCTCAAAATCGCTGTTGCCAGCGCGGATGAGGGTTTTGAGAGCAGCCTTTTCCCTATGCGACTCAATGTGGGAGAGCAAGTGGTATCGCAGCTACGGGCCAACAGCGATATCGACTGGCAGTTCGTCTCCAAGAGTGAGGCGATTGACGGCACAAAATCGGAGAAATACTACGCGGCGATCGTGCTGCCCCCGGATTTCAGTAAGAAGATGCTCACTTTTCTTTCGCCCGGCGCGTCTCCGGTGGATATCGACCTCTATGTGAACGAGAAGAAGAACGCGCTCTCGTCCCTGATCACCGGAGAGGCTGCGACAGAGGTCTCGACGCAGATCAATACGAGTTTCACGCAGACGCTCGACGAGGTCGGCTTGGCGCTGGTGTCGTCCCTGGCGACCCATCTCGAGGACTCGGACGCGCAGGAGACCTTGGACAGGCTCAAGTCGGCGGTCGGCAGGATCTCGGTGCAGTTGAACTCCGCGGCCGGCACCGCGGGCATGTTCGCGGGTCTGCTCTCGTCTGCCGACTCTCTTCTGTCGAGCGCCGGCTCTCTCTCCTCGTCGGCATCGCAAGCGGTCCAGGACACCACCGGCGCGATCGGCCAGGGTGTGGAGTCCGTGGGCTCGGTGCAGGGCGTGCTGACGTCGGCCTCTGAGCTGTTGTCCAAAGTCTTCACGGCGAATGCCGACAGCTATGACGCGCTTCGCGCCGAGATCAATCGGACCTTCGGTCAGGCTCCCGCGGCACAACAGGCTGGAGACGGGCTCGCGCAGGCGTCGGGGATGGTGGATGGGCAGGTCGCGGCATATACGCAACTACGTGATCAGTTGAGAGCCCAGGAATCGACGCCCGGACTCGACCCCGTGGCCCGGGGGGCGGTGGGTCTGCTGGCGGACAGTGTCGACGCCGTCATCGACCGTCAGGTGGCACTCAGGCGGGGGCTCGATGCGGCGTCGTCGCCCGCGTCGCAGGGAATCGTGGATCGTGAGGCGACGCGCAAGGCGATACTCCAGGATGTCGATGGCGCGCAGTCCGCGCTCACCGCCGCCCGTGATCAGTACACGAACAGCCTGCAACCGCAGCTCGCCCGTCTCGCAGCCGACTTGCAAGCCGTGCAGGGCAGTTTCGCCGGTATCGGTCGGGATCTGCGCGCGGCGGATCAATCGCTGGCTGCCGGCGCGGGCTCGCTGAGCGCGAGCCTGTCGGACGGCGAGACTGCGGCTCGGCTGCTGGCGAGCGGCCTCGGCAAGTCCGCTGATGCCTTCGCCCAGCTCGACGAAGCCCTCCAACAGGCGTCGAAATCGGGTGATCTGAGTGAAGTCTCCCGGATCATCGGCTCCAGTCCGGCGAAGTTCGCCGCGGAGCTCGCCTCACCGGTCAGCCTGGATACGATTCCAGTGTTCAAGGTCGACAATTTCGGCTCCCAGATGGCGCCGCTGTACTCGGTGCTGGGTCTCTGGGTGGGGGCGCTGCTGCTGTCGGTGCTCATTCGCGCCGAGGTCTCTCGGGATGCTCTTCCTCCGCTGAAGCGTCCGCTTCGGCCGTGGCAGGAGTACTTCGGTCACTATGTGATATTCGGCGGGCTCGCATTCGTGCAGAGCACGCTGCTCTTCGTCGGTCTCATCGGCTTTGTCGGAGTGCGGCCGGTCCACCCGCTCCTGTTGATTCTCGCGGGCTGGGTCATGGCGTTCGTCTTCTCACTCATCACCTATACGCTCGTGCTGGCGTTCGGGGAGGCGGGTAAGGCGATAGCAGTCCTCCTGCTGGTCGTACAGATCTCCGCGGGCGGGGGTGCGTATCCGTTGGACGTCTTGCCGCAGTGGTTCCAGAACATCAGTCCCTTCGTCCCCGTCTCCCACGCGACGAGCGCTGTGCGCTCGGCCATCGCCGGGATCTATCAAGGCGACTACTGGAAGGACCTGGGCTGGCTCCTGCTGTTCATCGTGCCGACCCTGTTCATCGGTCTGGTGTTGCGCCTGGCGGTGAGGAAGTTCAACGACGACTTGAACAAGTCGCTCGAGGGGACCAAGCTGATGAGCGTGTGATCGCTCCCCCGAAGGGGTCTTGCCCCGGGGTGCGTACCATCCAGTCACGTGCGCGGAATCGGAGAATACGATCGCATTTCCGGCCGGCACGAATTGTGCGGAATGCAGGTCGATGCGCGGGATGTGCAGGAGAAGTCCGTTCGTGCGAATCAGCATCCATTGAATAGGATGCGCTGCACGCGAGCCGAATAGCGGCCGCGGCCGCCTGCGATTCACGTTCGCTGAGGTCTTGATCGCCACGGCCATGCTCGGTCTCAGTGGCTGCGGGCCTGCTCTTGCCGGCCGCGCATGACCCGCAGATCAGCCGGAATCGCCGGACTTGCTCGATTTTCCGCATGTGCCGTCCGTCGTGCTGCTAGGTTCGCATCATGGTTGAATTCGGCGGCGCGCAACCGGCGGCACGCGCCGCGCAGTGTGTGCGAGGTGGGCCGCGGTGAAAGGGTCGTGGGGGCATTCTTTCGGCTCCGTCGATCTCGACGTCGCCGCGGGCCGGGTAATGACCAAAACGACACCGTGCGGCTGCGCCGGAAATGCGCTCGTGATGACGCATTGCGGGCGGAAGCATGATTATCACGGCGAGCTGTCGACGCCCGGTTTCGACAGTCGGCCTCGCAATGCGTTCTCGCGCTCGCCGATCGCCCGGATGGACGCTGTGGACGAATTCGTCGACCTCCCGCCGGTGCCGCCGACCACCCCGCACCGCCGATCGCCCCGCACCGCCTGCCGCAGACTCCCATGCTCACGACCACGGAGGTATTACCGACCATGACGCTTCCACGCTCCGCCGGCCCCAACCGCACCGGCACCATCGCCCCCGCGTACACGGGGCGCCTGAGCACCGACCCTGTTCCGCGCCTGCGGATGCCGGACTCGGAGATGGAACCCGGCGCCGCCTACCGGTTCATCCACGACGAGCTCATGCTCGACGGCAGCTCGCGGCTCAACCTGGCCACCTTCGTCAGCACGTGGATGGACCCCGAAGCCGACAAGCTGATGGCCGAATCGTTCGACAAGAACATGATCGACAAGGACGAGTACCCGTCGACCGCAGCGATCGAGGCCCGGTCCGTCGCCATGGTGGCCGACCTCTTCCACGCCCCGGGCTTGTCGGAGACGGACCCGGCCTCCGCCACCGGCGTGAGCACCATCGGCTCGTCGGAGGCGGTCATGCTGGCGGGTCTGGCGATGAAGTGGCGCTGGCGCCAGCGCCGGCAGGCCGCCGGCCAGGACGCCACCAAGCCGAACCTCGTCCTCGGCTCCAACGTGCAAGTGGTGTGGGAGAAGTTCTGCCGCTACTTCGACGTGGAGGCCAAGTACCTTCCGATGGAGCCGGGCCGCTACGTCATCACCCCCGAGCAGGTGCGGGAGGCGGTGGACGAGAACACCATCGGCGTCTGCGCGATCCTCGGCACCACCTACACCGGCGAGTTCGAGCCCATCGCGGCCATCTCCGAGGTGCTCGACAAGCTGGCGGCGGACGGCGGGCCGGACGTGCCCATGCACGTCGACGGCGCGTCCGGCGGCTTCGTCGCCCCGTTCCTGCACCCGGACCTGGAATGGGACTTCCGCAATCCGCGCGTGGTCTCGATCAACGTCAGCGGGCACAAGTACGGGCTGACCTATCCCGGCATCGGCTTCGTGGTGTGGCGCAGCGCCGACTACCTGCCGGAGGACCTCGTGTTCCGCGTCAATTACCTGGGCGGCGACATGCCCACGTTCACGCTGAACTTCTCGCGCCCCGGCAACCAGGTGGTGGGCCAGTACTACAACTTCATCCGCCTCGGCCGCGAGGGATACCAGGCCATCATGGAGACGCTGCGGGACACCGCCGTGTGGATCGGCAAGCAGGTCGAGCAGATCGACGGGCTGCGCCTGGTCAGCGACGGGACGGCCATCCCGGTACTGGCGTTCGAACGCGACTCGACCGACGGGTACTCCGTCTTCGACGTCTCGCACGAGCTGCGCTCGCGGGGGTGGCAGGTGCCGGCGTACACGATGCCGGAGGGCGCCGAGGACGTCGCGGTGCTGCGCGTGGTGGTCCGCGAGGGCTTCAGCAGGGACCTCGCGGCGCGGATGGTGGACGACCTGAAGACTGTGTGCAAGCGGCTCGAGGGGGGAGTGGAGATCAAGTCGGCGGCCCGGCACTTCGCCCACTGACCCAAGGCGGTGCCTGAACCCTCCCGGCCGAACGGGACGCATGACCGCGACTACGTCCACCGGGTTCTCGACGCGGCGTTGCGCATCGGCTCGCTGCTGCTGTCGAGCAATTCGGGCACCGCCGACGTCGCGGCGACGATGTCCGCCATCACCGGGACATACGGGCTGCAGAACACCCAACTGGACGTCACCGCGACGACGATCATCCTGTCGGTGCCGCGCGGCGTCGAGGGCGCCCCTCTGACCGTCATGTGGCACGTCAAGGGGCGTTCCCTCGACTACACCCGGCTGCACACCGTCCTGGACTTCGCGCAGCAGGTGGCCGACGAACGACCGGACCTGGACTGGGTGCACCGACGGATCGACGAGCTGGACGCCGCGCCGCCCCCCTACAACAGCTGGGTGTCCACAGTGGCGTTCGGGGCGATGGCGGCGAGCTTCTCGGTGCTGCTCGGGGCAGGGGCGGTCGTCGTGGCGATCGCCGCGGTGACCACGTCCGTGATCGACAGGATCGGCAGGATTCTGGCCGACCGTGGCCTTCCGATACTGTTCCGGCAGGCCGTGGCCGGGCTCGTCGCGACGGGGGTGACGCTGTCGCTCGACGCCGTCGGCAGGCTCCCCGAGGGGGCGAACCCGTCGCTGGTGGTGGCGGCGAACATCGTCGCGCTGATGTCGGGCATGGCGATCGTGTCGTCCGTGCAGGACTCGATCACCGGCTACTACCTGACATCCGTCGGCCGGATCATGGAGATCCTGCTGTCGATGGTCGGGATCTTCGTCGGGGTCGGGGCGGCGCTGCGGATCGGCGACGCGTTCCACGTCGACGCCTCGGTCAGCCCCGAGTCCGTCGCGGGCTGGCTGAGCGTGCCGGTCATGGTGGCGGCGGGCGCGGTGGGCGCGGCGGCGGCCGCGGTGTCCAGCTACGCCCCGGCGCGCGCGGCGGGCGCGGCGGGCGCCGCCGGGTCGCTGGGCGCGCTGATCTATTTCGGGATGATGCACCTGCACGCCGGAAATGTGGCCAGCTCGTTCGTCGCCGCCACGGCCATCGGCCTGGCGGGCGCGGTGGTGGCGCACCGGTTCTCGGTGCCGCCGCTGGTCATCGTGATGTCGGGAATCGTCCCGCTGGTGCCCGGGGTGACCACCTACCGCGGGTTCGTCACGCTCGTCGAGGGCCACTCGGCGCAGGGGGTAGGCACGCTCGTGGTCGCGGCCGGCACCGCGGTGGCGCTGGCCGCGGGCGTGGTCTTCGGGCCGTTGCTGGCGCCGGTTACGCGCCGGCAGATCCGGCAGATGCGGACGCTCGGAGCCGAACTCGGTCCGCGGTTCGACAGCCGGTGGTCGCGGACGCCGACGCTGGCGGGCATCGATCTGCGCCGGCGGCACTTCACGCACCACCATCGGCGTCGGCCCCGGTGACGGCCGGGCGGGTGGCCGGCCGTGCCGATACGATTCGGGCATGACCGGTAACCAGGCCACGTCTGCACAGCCCGACCCGGACCTCGTCCGCGTCGTCCGCGACACCGTCGCCGTCGTCGACGCGCCGGGACCGGACGGCGCGGCGGTGGCGGTGTGGCACATCGACGTGGGACCGGACAACGGCCTCGCCCGCCCGTGCGGCGCGTGGCTGCTCGCCGTCGATTCTGCCGCCCCCGACTGTTCCGGCGACGCGGCCGGCCAGGTGCGGGCGCTGGTCCGCGGCCGCAGGGTCCTCGCGACCGGGGCGGGCGCGCAGGCCCTGGCGCGGCTGCACCCGGAGATCGACGGCTACCTGGACGGCGACGCGACCGTGCGGGGAGTGGGCGAAGAGATCGAGCTTCTGCAGCGGGCGTTCGAGCAGCATCTGGATGAGACGGGCCGCAAGTTCGTCCCGCCGGCGTGGCCGGAAGTCCCTGCGGGGCTGGACCCGGACGCGCAGGGCGGCCGACCGGACGCGTCGCACGGGGCGGGCGGCGACGACGGGACCGCCACCGCGCTGGAGCTCGGCCGTCGGCTCGCGGATCTTGCCGACACCTGGCAGCAGGTGGAGCGGCAACGCCTGGCCAGGCGGTTCCTGCGGAAGCTCGGGGGCGACGCGCACCGTTCGCTGCCCGTCGTATTGCGCGGGTGAAACCGAGCCGTGCGGGTGAAACCGAGCCGTGCGGGAAGGATTGACGGCGCCGGGGGGTTGTCCGAAGAGACGCAGATTTCTCCGGGCACCGGACGGACGCCCGGCCGGAATATCGACCATCGGACGTGCTCCGCACGAGAGGATTCGACATGGGCAAGATCTACGGGAACGTCACCGAGCTGGTCGGGGGGACGCCGCTGGTGCGGCTGAACCGGCTCACCGAGGGAGTGGGCGCCACCGTCGCCGCGAAGCTCGAGTTCTTCGGCCCGGCGAACAGCGTCAAGGACCGCATCGGCGTGTCCATCATCGACGCGGCGGAGAAGGCGGGCGAGCTGCGGCCCGGCGGCACGATCGTCGAGGGCACCAGTGGCAACACCGGCATCGCGCTGGCCATGGTGGGCGCGGCGCGCGGCTACAAGGTGGTGTTGACGATGCCGGACACGATGTCCACGGAGCGCCGGATGATGCTGCGTGCGTTCGGCGCGGAGATCGTGCTCACCCCCGGCTCCGAGGGCATGAGCGGGGCGCTGGAGAAGGCGGAGCAGATCGTCGATTCCACCGACAACGCCATCCTGGCGCGACAGTTCGAGAACCCCGCCAACCCGGACATCCACGACGAGACCACCGGTGAAGAGGTGTGGGCGGACACCGACGGCGAGGTTGACATCTTCGTGGCCGGCATCGGCACCGGCGGCACGCTGACCGGCGTGGGCCGCAACCTCAAGCGTCGCAAGCCGGAGGTCCGCGTGGTGGGCGTGGAGCCCGTCGACTCGGCGATCCTCAACGGCGGCGCGCCCGGCCCGCACAAGATCCAGGGCCTGGGCGCCAACTTCGTGCCCGACGTGCTCGACCGCGCGGTGTACGACGAGATCATCGACGCCGGTTTCGACGATGCCGTGCGGGTGTCCCGCGAGCTCGCCACCCGGGAGGGGATCCTGGGCGGCATCTCGGCGGGGGCCAACGTGTGGGCGGCACTGGAGCTGGCCAAGCGCCCGGAGAACGCCGGCAAGCTCATTGTCGTCATCGTGCCCGACTTCGGCGAGCGCTACTTCTCCACGCCGCTGTTCGACCACATCCGGGAGTGACGGCGGTGGGCTTGTGGGGCCTGTCGGCGGCGGTACGCGAGGACCTGGCCGCGGCCCGCGCGCACGACCCGGCCGCGCGCGGCGACGTGGAGAATGCGCTGGTCTATTCGGGCCTGCACGCGATCTGGGCGTACCGGGCGGCGCACGCGATGTGGCGCCGGCCGGTGCTGCGGGCGCCGGCGCGGCTGCTCTCGCAGCTGGTGCGGGGGCTCACCGGCATCGAGATCCATCCGGCGGCGCGGATCGGCCGCCGCTTCTTCATCGACCACGGCATGGGCGTGGTGATCGGCGAGACGGCGGAGATCGGCGACGACGTGATGATCTACCACGGCGTCACGCTGGGCGGCACGTCGCTCGAGCGCGCCAAGCGGCATCCCACGCTGGGCGACAGGGTCACCGTCGGTGCCGGCGCGAAGATCCTGGGCCCGGTGACGATCGGGGCGGACAGCGCGGTGGGCGCCAACGCGGTGGTCACGCGGGACGCCCCGGCCGACTCCATCGTCGTCGGCATCCCGGCGCAGGCCCGCCCGCGCAAGCCCGCGCAGCATGAGCCGCTGGTGGACCCCACGAGCTACATCGACCCGGCGATGTACATCTGAGGACGCCGGTACATTCGGGAACGTGGAGATGCATGCCCGGGTGGCCGTCATCGGCGCGGGTCAGGCGGGGCTGTCCGCCGCCCACCATCTGCTGCGGCGGGGGCTGGGCCGCGACGCGCTGGTGGTGTGCGACGCGAACCCGGGCCCCGGCGGGGCCTGGCGGCACCGTTGGCCCACCCTCACTCTGAGCACCGTCAACGGGGTGCACGATCTGCCGGGCATGCCGTTCGCCGAGGTGCTCGGGGCGGGACAGGACCCGTTGTCGGTGCCGGCGGCGGAAGCGGTGCCGCGCTACTACTCCGCGTACGAGGAGCGAGAGGGCATAGCGGTGCGGCGGCCAGTGCGCGCCCACTGCGTCAGCGACGGCGGCGGCGGTGTCGGCGGAGCGTTCCGCGTCGAGGCGACCGGGCCGGACGGACCCCTGGTGATCCACGCCGCCGGGCTGGTCAACGCCACCGGAAGCTGGGAGCGGCCGTTCATCCCGCATTACCCCGGGGCGGAGAGGTTCCGCGGGCGGCAGATGCACACCAAGGACTACCGCGGCCCGGAGGAACTGGCGGGGCGGCGGGTGGTGGTCGTGGGCGGCGGCATCTCCGCGGTGGACATCCTCACCGAGGTGTCGGCGGTGGCGGACACGCTGTGGGTGACGCGCACTCCGCCGCGGTTCTCCGACGAGCCGTTCACGCCCGAGGTGGGCCGGCGCGCCGTCGCCCGCGTGGAGGACCGGGTGCGGCGGGGCCTGCCTCCCGGGTCGGTGGTCTCGGTGACGGGCATCCCCTGGAACCCGCGGTACCGCGAGGCCGAGGAGCGCGGGGCGCTGGCCCGGCGGCCGATGTTCACGTCGATCACCGAGGACGGGGTGCGGTGGGGCGGGCAGCAGGAAGAGCAGCGCGCCGACGTCATCGTGTGGGCCACGGGTTTCCGCAGTTCGCTCGATCACCTGGCCCCGCTGCGGTTGCGCGGACCCGGCGGCGGGATCACGATGACCGGCCGCCTGGCCACGCAGGTGCAGGGGCGGCCGCGGCTGCACCTCGTGGGCTACGGGCCGTCGGCCAGCACCATCGGCGCCAACCGGGCCGGGCGCGCCGTGGCGGCCGAGCTGCTGGACGCGCTGTCGGTCGATACCGGCGGCCGGGGTTCCGGTGAGTAGGAGGGTTCCGCGGCCTGCCGGCGGCGCGCAGTAGGTTGCGTCCTAGGAAATCGGGCCGGGAGGGGCCGGCCGCCGAGGACCGCGCGCACGCTGGCCGTAGCTGAGTACTCGCTACGGCCAGCTGTTTCTTCTCCGGGCCTGCTCATTCCGCGCACCTGTCACGCAGGCCGAGCGCGAGTTCCGGCGGCGTCGTGTGCAAAGGGTGCTCGGACCGGAGCGGGACGGATCACACCCGCGGAATTTGCGTCGCCGGTCCACGCCACTGCTAAAATGGTCGTGGCCTTCCAGCACGTGTGCCATACAGCCTGGATCCGGTGAAGCCAGATGCACTGATCGTATCCGGGTCGGGTGCCGCGGAATGGAACGCCAGCACACTGGTCAACGTCGCCCAGTGGGGTCGGTGGTCGGCGCGCATCTTGTCCGCGCGCGGCCGGACGAGTGTGCCTTTCTTCATTCCCTCACCGGTTGAGGTTCTCTCGTCCCCGGGTGTTGTGCCCCGGTGACCAGCCCGCCGGATCTCCGAGATTCCGCGCGTCGTCCACCTGACCTGCTGAAAACCAGTACGCAGCGAGAAGGGAACGACGATGAGACAGTCGACGGGAACAATCCGGCCCGGCCGGACCGGCCTGTACGACCCCGCCAACGAGCACGACGCCTGCGGTGTCGCCTTCGTCGTCGACATGCACGGCAGGCGCAGCCGCGACATCGTGGACAAGGCGCTCACCGCGCTCGCCAACCTGGAGCACCGCGGTGCCGCAGGGGCGGAGGCCACCAGCGGCGACGGCGCCGGCATCCTCATCCAGGTGCCCGACGCGCTGATGCGCGCTGTGGCCGGCTGCACGCTCCCGGCCGCCGGCGAGTACGCCACCGGCATCGCCTTCCTCCCCGCCGACGCCGCCGCCGCGGACGCCGCCGCCGCGCGCATCGACCGGATCGCGGCCGACGAGGGCATGACGGTCCTCGGCTGGCGCGAGGTGCCCGTGGACCCGTCGAGCCTGGGCGCCATGGCGCGCTCGGCGATGCCGTCGTTCCGTCAGGTGTTCCTCAGCGGCACCGCCGAGGCGCCGCTGACCGGCATGGATCTCGAGCGCCGGGCCTACGTGGTGCGCAAGCGCGTCGAGAGCGAGAACCCCGGCGGCGAGGTGTACTTCCCCAGCTTGTCGGCGCGCACCCTGGTCTACAAGGGCATGCTCACCACCCCGCAGCTGCCGGAGTTCTTCGCCGACCTCCGCGATCCCCGGATGGAGAGCGCGCTGGGTCTGGTGCATTCGCGCTTCTCCACCAACACCTTCCCGTCCTGGCCGCTCGCGCACCCGTTCCGCACGGTGGCGCACAACGGCGAGATCAACACGGTGATCGGCAACGAGAACTGGATGCGGGCGCGCGAGACCCTCATCGACACCTCGGTGTTCGCCCGGCCGGACGCGCCCGGCGAGACCCCCGACATCTTCCCCACGTGCACGGCCGGCGGTTCGGACACCGCGCGGTTCGACGAGGTCCTCGAGCTGCTGCACCTGGGCGGGCGCAGCCTGCCGCACGCGGTGCTGATGATGATTCCGGAGGCGTGGCAGCACCACGAGACCATGGACCCGGCCCGGAAGGCCTTCTACGAGTACCACTCCGCGTTGATGGAGCCGTGGGACGGCCCGGCCTCGGTGGCCTTCACCGACGGCACCGTGGTGGGCGCTGTGCTCGACCGGAACGGCCTGCGGCCCAGCCGCATCTGGGTCACGGACGACGGCCTGGTCGTCATGGCGTCGGAGGTGGGCGTCCTCGACATCGACCCGGCGCGGGTCGTGCGCAGGATGCGTCTGCAGCCCGGCCGGATGTTCCTTGTGGACACCGGGCGCGGGAAGATCGTCGACGACGACGAGATCAAGGCCGAGCTTGCGGCGGAGCACCCCTACGGTCAGTGGGTCGACGAGAACGTCGCCCACCTGGCCGACCTGCCCGACCACCCGTACAAGTACATGCCGCACGAACGGGTGGTGCTGCGCCACCAGGTGTTCGGCTACACCGAGGAGGAGGTCTCGCGCCTGATCCGGCCCATGGCTTCCACCGGCGCGGAGGCGCTCGGATCGATGGGGACGGACACGCCCATCGCCGTGCTCTCGGACCGTCCGCGCATCCTGTTCGACTACTTCGCCCAGATGTTCGCCCAGGTGACCAACCCGCCGCTGGACGCGATCCGGGAACAGCTGGTGACCAGCCTGGCCTCGGGCATCGGGCCGGAGGGCGACCTGTTGCACGCCGCCCCGGAGTCGACCCGGCGCATCGTGCTGTCCAATCCGATCCTCGACAACGACGAGTTCACCAAGCTCGTCCACGTCAACGACCCGGACGGGACCGGCGAGGGCGGCCGGTTCCCCGACTTCCGCAGCGTCGTCGTCCGCGGCCTCTACAGGGTCGACGACGACGGCGAGGGGTTGCGTCGCGCGCTGGAGGACGTGCGCCGGCAGGTCTCGGAGGCCATCGCCGACGGCATCGGCATCGTGGTGCTCTCCGACCGCGAGTCCGACGAGCACTGGGCACCGATCCCGTCGCTGCTGCTCACCGCGGCGGTGCACCACCACCTGGTCCGGGAGCGCACGCGCACCCGGGTGGGGCTGGTCATCGAGTCGGGTGACGCACGCGAGGTGCACCACATGGCGATGCTGGTGGGCTACGGCGCGGCGGCGATCAACCCGTACATGGCATTCGAGGCGATCGACGAGCTGCACCTGCGCGGCGACCTGCCCGGGCTCACCCGCGACGAGGCGGTGGCCAACTACGTCAAGGCGGCCGGCAAGGGCGTGCTCAAGGTGATGAGCAAGATGGGCATCTCCACCATCGCCTCCTACACCGGCGCGCAGCTCTTCGACGCGGTCGGGCTGTCGCGGGAGCTCGTCGACGAGTACTTCCCGGGCACCAACTCGCGTATCGGCGGCATCGGCCTGCCGCAGATCGCTGCGGACGTGGCCCGCCGGCATGCGCTGGCGTTCACCGACCGGCCCACCGAGCGCGCGCACCGCGAGCTGGAGGTGGGCGGCGACTACCAGTGGCGCCGCGAGGGCGAGTACCACCTTTTCAACCCGGACACTGTGTTCCTTCTGCAGCACGCCACCCGCACCGGGCAGTACCGCGTGTTCAAGGAGTACACCAAGAAGGTCGACGACCAGTCCGAGCGGCTGGCCACCCTGCGCGGCCTGCTGCGGTTCCGGGACGGCGTGCGTCCCGCCGTGCCGTTGGACGAGGTGGAGCCGGTGAGCGCGATCGTGCAGCGCTTCTCCACGGGCGCGATGAGCTACGGCTCGATCTCGGCCGAGGCGCACGAGACGCTCGCCATCGCGATGAACCGGCTCAAGGCGCGCTCCAACTCGGGCGAGGGCGGCGAGGACGCCGCACGGTTCACCCCCGACGGCAACGGCGACCTGCGGCGGTCGGCCATCAAGCAGGTGGCGTCCGGACGCTTCGGCGTCACCTCGCACTACCTGACCAACTGCACCGACATCCAGATCAAGATGGCGCAGGGCGCCAAGCCGGGCGAGGGAGGCCAGCTGCCGGGCGGCAAGGTGTACCCGTGGATCGCGGAGGTCCGGCACTCCACGCCGGGCGTCGGCCTGATCTCGCCGCCGCCGCACCACGACATCTACTCGATCGAGGACCTCGCCCAGCTGATCCACGACCTCAAGAACGCGAACCCGCAGGCGCGGGTGCACGTCAAACTGGTCTCGCAGCTGGGCGTGGGCACCGTGGCGGCGGGCGTGTCCAAGGCGCACGCCGACGTGGTGCTGGTCTCGGGGCATGACGGCGGCACCGGCGCCGCGCCGCTGACTTCGCTCAAGCACGCGGGCGGCCCGTGGGAGCTGGGCCTCGCGGAGACCCAGCAGACCCTGCTGCTCAACGGGCTGCGCGACCGCATCTCGGTGCAGTGCGACGGACAGCTCAAGACCGGGCGCGACGTGATGGTCGCGGCGCTGCTGGGCGCCGAGGAGTTCGGTTTCGCCACGGCGCCGCTGGTGGTCTCGGGCTGCATCATGATGCGCGTGTGCCACCTGGACACCTGCCCGGTGGGCATCGCCACGCAGAACCCGGAGCTCCGCGGGCGGTTCACCGGCAGCCCGGAGTTCGTCGTGAACTTCTTCGAGTACATCGCGGAGGAGGTGCGCGAGCTGCTGGCGCAATTGGGCTTCCGGACCCTCGAGGAGGCGGTGGGCCAGGTCGGGATGCTCGACACGGCAGCGGCGGCGGAGCAGTACGGCACCGCCCGGCACTACAAGGCCGGCGCGCTGGACCTGAGCCCCATCCTGGAGCCCGTGCTGGGCACCGAGGACGGGTCGCTGTACCCGGACCAGGACCTGCACTGCACCAAGACGCAGGACCACGGGCTGGACAAGGCGCTCGACAACGCGCTGATCGTGCAGGCGCGTGCGGCGATCGACGGCGGCGGGCCGGTGCAGATCACCACCCCGATCACCAACGTCAACCGCACGGTGGGCACCATGCTCGGCCACGAGGTGACGCTGGCGCACGGGGCGGAGGGGCTGCCCGACGGCACCATCGACATCACGTGCACCGGCTCGGCCGGCAACAGCTTCGGCGCGTTCGTCCCGCGGGGCGTCACGCTGCGGCTGCGCGGCGACGCCAACGACTACGTCGGCAAGGGGCTTTCCGGCGGGCGCATCGTCGTCCGTCCCCCGGCGGACGCGCCCGAGGAGTTCCGCGCGCAGGACAACGTGATCGCCGGCAACGTGCTCCTCTACGGCGCCACCGGCGGCGAGGCGTTGATCCGCGGGCTGGTGGGCGAGCGCTTCTGCGTGCGCAACTCGGGCGCCACCGCCGTCGTCGAGGGAGTGGGCGACCACGGCTGCGAGTACATGACCGGCGGCAAGGTCGTCGTCCTGGGGCCCACCGGGCGCAACTTCGCGGCGGGCATGTCCGGCGGCGAGGCGTTCGTCTACGACCCGGACGGCGCGCTGCCCGGCAACCTCAACGACGAGATGGTCGAACTCGAGGCCGTCGAGGACGGCACGGCCGACGCGGACTGGCTGCGCGGCCTGCTGGTGCGCCACCACGTGGAGACCGGCTCGAGCGTGGCCGAGTACGTGCTGGCCAACTGGCCGGGCGCGCTGGCGGGCTTCGTCAAGGTGATGCCCCGCGACTACAAGCGGGTGCTGCAGGCCATGCAGCGTGCGCAGGCCGAAGGCAAAGATGTGAACGACGCGATCATGGTGGTGTCCAATGGGTGATATCCGAGGCTTCATGAAGTACGAGCGGTCCGTGCCCGCGCGTCGCCCCGTACCGCTGCGGCTGATGGACTGGCGCGAGGTCTACGAGCCGTCCGACCCGGACGAGCTCAAGACGCAGGCGAGCCGGTGCATGGACTGCGGCGTGCCGTTCTGCCACGACGGGTGCCCCCTGGGCAACCTGATCCCGGAGTGGAACGAACTGGTCACCAAGGGCGACTGGCGCGCGGCCAGCGAGCGTCTGCACGCCACCAACAACTTCCCCGACTTCACGGGGCGGCTGTGCCCGGCGCCGTGCGAATCGGCGTGCGTGCTCGGCATCAACCGGGACCCGGTGACGATCAAGCAGGTCGAACACGACATCGTCGACACCGCCTTCGACGAGGGCTGGATCAAGCCGATGCTGCCCGCGAAGTCGACGGGCAAGCGGGTGGCCGTGGTGGGGTCCGGCCCGTCCGGGCTCGCCGCCGCGCAGCAGCTCACCCGCGCCGGCCACGACGTCACGGTGTTCGAGCGGGCCGACCGCATCGGCGGATTGCTGCGCTACGGCATCCCCGAGTTCAAGATGGAAAAGCACCACATCGACCGCAGGCTTGCGCAGATGGCCGCGGAGGGTACCCGCTTCGAGACCAACGTGAACGTGGGCGTCGATGAGGACGGCGCGCTGCCGCTGGAACAGCTCAAGGAGCGTTTCGACGCGGTGGTGCTGGCGGTCGGTTCGACCACCGGCCGCGACCTTCCCGCGCCGGGCCGTGAGCTCGACGGCATCCATCAGGCGATGGAGTACCTGCCGCACTCCAACCGGGTGCAGGAGGGTGACGTCGCGGTCCCCGCGATCGACGCGAAGGGCAAGAGCGTCGTCATCATCGGCGGCGGCGACACGGGCGCCGACTGCCTGGGCACCGCACTGCGCCAGGGCGCGGCCTCGGTGCACCAGTTCGAGATCATGCCGCGTCCGCCGGAGACGCGAGCCGACTCGACGCCGTGGCCCACCTACCCGCTGATGTATCGCGTGTCCTCGGCCCACGAGGAGGGCGGCGAGCGGGTGTTCTCCGTGAACACCGAGGAGTTCGTCGGCGAGGACGGCAGGCTCACCGGGCTGCGCTATCACGAGGTGGAGTCGGTGGACGGGAAGTTCCAGCAGGTCGAGGGCACGAACGCGGTGCTCGACTGCGAGCTCGTCCTGCTGGCGATGGGGTTCACCGGGCCCGAGCGTGAGGGGCTGCTCGACGGGCTCGGCGTGCAGTACACGGCGCGGGGCAACGTGGCGCGCGGCGCGGAGGCGGGCGAGGACTGGTCCGGCGGCAGCGACTGGGCCACCAGCGCAGACGGCGTCTTCGTGGCCGGCGACGCGGGGCGCGGACAGTCGCTGATCGTGTGGGCGATCGCCGAGGGGCGCTCGTGCGCGGCGGCCGTCGACGCGTACCTGACCGGCGCCTCGGACCTGCCCGCACCGGTGCGGACCACGGACGTCGCGATGCGCGCGCCCGCCGTGTAGGCGCGGGCGGTCCGCATCGCATAGCGCATAGTGTCGTCCGAACGGCGGAATCAGTGCGGATTCAGTGCGAATTCAGCGGGACACCGTCGCGATTCATCGGTCCTGAGATATATCATGACGATGCTTGGGGCGGGCTGTGACGCGGATCGCATGATGCGTATCGCAAACCGCCGGGTTCTGGTTTCTGGAGGAGTATCGATGCGGCGATGGCGGCTGGCGAATCCGAGTGGTGCTGTGACACGGAAGCCGCGGGTGCGAACCCTGGCGGGCCGTGCGGTGGCCCTGGGCGCCGCGGCACTCGGTGCCACTGCGATGGTGGTCGGCACCGGAGGAGTCGCCTCCGCGGCGCCCGCGGGGTGCGTCGCGCTGGACGTCATCGCCATCCCCGGCACGTGGGAGACAAGCGACAACGGCAGCCCCGCAGGCTCGCCGGGCATGCTCGGCGCCGTCACCTACAACCTGCCGTCGAACATGCGGGCGGACTACGTCTCCTATGCCGCGACCGCGTTCCCCTGGGAGGGCAAGGTCTACGGCGCGTCCAAGTACGAGGCGATCACCAACGCGGGAAACCTCATCGGCGACATCGCCGCGCGCTGCCCCGACACCCGCTTCGCGCTCATCGGCTACAGCCAGGGCGCGGACGCGGCCGGCGACCTGGCCGCGCAGATCGGTCACGGCAACGGGCCGGTGCCCGCCGACAGGGTCGCCGCGGTCGGTCTCGTCTCGGACCCGCGCCGCTCGGTGTTCGACAACCTGGTGGGTCCGCCGGTGGTGGGCAACGGCTCCGGCGGCGCACGCATCGGCGGGTTCGGCGCGCTCAGCGACCAGGTGCGCACCTTCTGCTCGCCGGGCGACCTCTACTGCGCGGCGCCCCCCGGCGACTTCATGGCCAGGATGGCCGGGTACCTGGTGCAGCAGTCCGACCCGCAATCGTCCGAGCCGGACAGGTACAGGCCCGAGGGTGTCGCGCTGTACGACGCGATCATGGAGGCCGGCGGCATTCCGACGCTCGGCCAGCAGATCTCCGACGTCACGTTGTGGGCGCACATCGACAAGTACAAGGAGTTCCTGAACTCCGGGATCCACCAGGACTACACGACGTACCCGGTGACGGCCGACGGCACGTCCGCCACGCAGTGGCTGCGCAACTGGCTGATCAGCAAGGCGTGACGGGGTCCGGCACGCGCGGCCGAACCCGTGCGCGATGATGGTCCCGTGAGTGAACCCGATGCACCCGCGGTACCCATCCGCGACGCCGCCATCCGGCTCGGCCAGTTCTTGAAGCTGGCGAACCTGCTGGACAGCGGAGCCGAAGCCAAGCAGATCATCGCCGAGGGCGAGGTGACGGTGAACGGCCAGGTGGAGACCCGGCGCGGCCGTCAGCTTCGGGACGGCGACGTGGTGTCGGTGTTCGGCGCCGCGGCGCGCGTGGAGGGGCCCTGACGCTCCGGCAGCACGGCGGCGGTGAGCAGTTCCGCGATGCGCTCGAGCAGCTCCGGTGAATCATCCTCCGTCGCGATGGTGCTCGTGAACAGCGCCGCGCCTGCGGCCATGGCGATCAGCGCACGCGCGTCCAGGTCTGCGTCCGTCCGGCCGGAGTGCGATCGCAGGGTGACCGATGGCGCGTCGTGCGATTGCGCCGGTCCGGTGCGTTGCGCGTAGAGCTCGGCGGCGGGGCCGCTGAACCCCGCCCACAGAGCAGTCCGCAGCTGCTCGTTCTCGCGCAAGGCGGTGAGCAGGCCCGGCACCGCGGCCCGCACGTCGGGGCGGTGGAACAGCTCGTGGCTGCCGCGCACCACCCAGGCGACCCAGCCCGCCATGTCGGTGCCCTCGAACGGGCCCAGGTCCGGCTCGGCGCCCAGCACCGCGTGCAGCACCAGCTCGGCCTTGGACGACCAGCGCCGGTTGATGCTGGCGCGGCCCACACCCGCCCGCGCGGCGACGGTGCGGACGCTCAACTCGTCCCAGCCCACCTCCGCGAGGAGCTCACGCGTGGACTGGAGCACCCGGTCGTCGATCGACGCGTCCCGCGGCCGGCCCGTCACCGGGGCCCGCCCCGCAGGAACGTGCGCAGGTAGCCGGGCAGGCGCCGCGCGGGAACCGAGCGCGGCCACTCATCGGGCCGGATCAGCGCGTCGGTGCCGCCGTCGACGAAGACGATGCTGCCGCACTGGAAGTCTGCGGCGTCGGTGAGCATGAAGCACGCCCACCGTGCGAGGGCGCCCGGCTCGCCGAAGCCGCCGACGGGGATGGGGAACTTCCGGACCGCCTTGCCCTCGAGCGGATTGTCGAGCTGCTGCTGCAGCAGCGGGGTGAGCACTGCCCCCGGGGCCACCGCGTTGAGGCGGATGCCCTCGCCCGCCCACAGCGGCAGCACCGCGGTGCGGCGCACCCAGCGGCTCAGCGCGATCTTCGAGGCGGCGTACACGATGGCGGGGCGCCCGGGCCCGAACAGGCGGGTGGCGCGCAGGGACTTCTCCACGTCGCCCGCCAGGAGCGCGCGCACGCTGCGTGCCGGTACCAGCGGCGTCGTCGTCGTGGAGTTGCTGGAGACGACCACGGCCTTGCCGGGGCGGCCGGCGGCGAGCGCGGGCCGCCATTGCTCGAGCAGCTCCACCGCGCCGCAGTAGTTGACCTCGGCGATCAGACGGGGATGCCCGCCCCCGCCCACGGGGCCGACGCCCGCGGCGAGGACGGCGCCGTCGAGGTCGCCGCCGGCGCGGTCGAGGACCTGGGCCGCCGCGGCGCTGCGGCCCTCGGCGGTGGCGAGGTCCGCGATCACCTCGGAGTCCGGGTGTCCCGTGGTGTGCAGGTCCACCCCGATGACGGTGTGCCCGTGCGCGCGGAGCAGTTCGGCCGTCGCCTGCCCGATCCCCGAGGCGGCGCCGGTGACGGCGTAGGTGCCCGCCCGCGCCGGTACGGCCGCCGTCACGGCTGCGTCACCAGCACGCAGTGCGTGCGCGAATAGATCGTGGGCATGCAGCGGTTGCAGTGGATGCACAGGGACTCCGTGCGGTGGTCGGCCTCGACGCGGCGGATCAGATCCGGTTCGCGCAGCAGAGCGCGGCCCATGGCGACGAAGTCGAACCCCTCGTCCATCGCCCGGGTCATACCGCCGAAGTCGGTGACGCCGCCGAGCAGGACCAGCGGCATGGTCAGGGCGGCGCGGAATTGCCGCGCCTGCTCGAGCATGTACAGCGGCTCGTACGGGTAGTACTTGAGGAAGAACCTGCCGACCGCGTGCAGCCCGGCGCGTTGCGGCTGGGGCATCGCGTTGGCGAAGTCGCGCACCGGGGCGTCCCCGCGGAACAGGTACAGCGGGTTCTTCAGCGAGCTTCCGCAGGTGAGTTCCAGGGCGTCGAGCGTGCCGTCTGACTCCAGCCACTGCGCCACCTGCAGCGACTCGTCCAGCCAGAAGCCGCGCGGCACGCCGTCGTCCATGTTGAGCTTGGCGGTCACCGCGATCTCGTCGCCCACCTCGTCGCGCACGGCGCGGGCCACCTCCCGGGCCACCCGTGCCCGGTTCTGCAGTGGCCCGCCGTACTCGTCCTTGCGCTTATTGATGGCGGGGCTGAGGAACGAGCTGGTGAAGTAGTTGTGGCCGAAGTGGATCTCCACTGCGTCGAAGCCCGACTCGATGGCGATGCGCGCGGCGCGCGCGTGGTCGGCGGTGATGCGGCGGATGTCGGCCTTGGTGGCGGCGCGCGTCAGTTTGAGGCTCAGCGGGCTGAGCTGGTTGCTGGGCGCGAGCGCCTTGGCGCGGTTGGACTTGGCGTTGGCGACGGGGCCGGCGTGCCCGATCTGCGCGGAGGCCTTGGCACCCTCGGCGTGCACGGCGTCGGTCAGGCGGCGCAGGCCGGGGACCGCCTCGGGGCGCATGTGGATCTGGTGGCGGTCGGTGCGGCCCTCGGGCGACGCGGCGCAGTAGGCGACGGTGGTCATTCCCACGCCGCCGGCCGCGACCGCGCGGTGGAACTCGATCAGATCGTCGGTGACCAGGGCGTCCGGCGTCATCCCCTCGAAGGTCGCCGCCTTGATGGTGCGGTTGCGCAGCGTGAGCGGGCCCAGGCGGGCGGGCGCGAATACGTCGGCCGCGTTGCCGGGTTTCGGTTCAGTCACGGGGTTCCTCCTGGGCGGGCATGCTAGATTACGGTGCCAGTGGGTTCGTAATCTCGGTGAATCCGAAACTTAGCACGGACGGGGCGGAGGCGGAAGATGCTCATCGCGGTGACCGGAGGGACCGGCTACCTGGGCGCGCACACGGTGCGCGCGCTGCTGGCCGCAGGGCACGGTGTGCGGCTGCTGCGCGCGCCGGGTGAGTCCTGCGACGACCTGCTCGGCAGGTTCCGCGAGGCCGGACCCGTGGAGGTGATCGAGGGCGACGTGCGCTCGGATGCGGTGACCGACAGGTTGCTGAACGGGGCCGACGCCCTGTTCCACGCGGCGGGCGTGGTGGGCACCAGCGAGCGGCACGAGCAGCTGATGTGGGACATCAACGCCTACGCCACGGAGCGGATCCTCACCCGCGCCGTCGCGCGCGGGCTGGACCCCGTCGTGAACGTCAGCAGCTACAGCGCCCTGTTCCCGGCGCCGGACGGCGTGATCTCGCCGGACACGCCCACGGCCGACGGGCGCAGCAGCTACGCCCGGACCAAGGGGTATGCGGACAGAGCCGCGCGGCGGCTGCAGGACGACGGCGCGCCCGTGGTGGTGACCTACCCGTCGAGCGTGGTGGGGCCCGCGTTCCACACCGCGCCCGGGGTCACGCAGAAGGGGTGGGCGCCGATCGTCCGCTGGCGCTACGGGCCGTCGGTGCCCGGCGGGATGCAGATGGTGGACGTGCGCGACATCGGGGAGGTGCACGCGCGGGTCATGGCGCCCGGGCGTGGGCCGCACCGATACGTGTGCGGCGGCGTGATGCTCACCTTCGACGAGATGGTGGACGCCCTGGCGGACGGCCTGGGCCGGAGGGTGCGGCGCGTGCCGCTGTCCGCCGCCATGATGCGGGGGCTGGGGCGGGTCTCCGACGTGGCGGGCAAGCGTTTCGAGATCGCCGACGGCCTCAGCTACGAGGCGGCGCTGCTGCTCACCGCCGCTACGCCCACCGACGACACCGCCACTCTGCGTGACCTGAGTCTGGCCTGGCGCGATCCCCGCGAGGCCATCGCCGCGTCCGTGCGCGCCGGCGGCGCGTAGGGCCTCACGCCGTCGCGCTGATCCCCGGGACGTGCGCCGCGGTCACAGGAAGCAGTGCCCCTCACCGCGGTAGGTGCGGACGACCTCGAGGACCTCCGCGTCGCGCACGAAGTGGATTTCGTTGAAGCGCTCGAGCAGTTCGCCGGACTTGGCGTGCCGCAGCCACACTCGGTCGCCGAAGCCCAGCGCGCCCGCGCCGTGCAGCGGTGTCTGCACCTCGCCGGCACCCTCGTCGCCGTCGAACGCGAGCCCCTCCGGCAGCGCCGGGACGGGGGCCCGGTCCGGCCCCGGCACCCCCGAGGCGATGTAGCCGCCGCCGAGGAGGGTCGCCACCGTGGGGAGCGGCTTGCGGACCACCGGCATCGCGTAGGCGACGGCGGGCTCCAGGCGCAGCGAACGGTAGCGGTCGAACAGCAGCGGATCGAACAGCCCGGATCCCGCCGACAATTCGGTCGCCGCGCCGACGCCGGACGTGCGCTGCAGGCTGCCGGACCCGCCGCCGTTGACCAGCTCCAACGGTGCGGCGCCGTGCTCGGCGAGCGTCGCCTCGATGGCGGAGAGGACCAGCGGCAGGCGCCGGGCGATCTCGCGCAGCGATGCGGCCTGCATCCCGCGCACCGCCAGCTGGCGAAGCGGCCGGCCCGGGACGATGTCGCCGACGCCGGCGATATGCCCCTCGTAGGCGAGGACCGAGGTGAGCTCGACCCCCTTCGTGCGGCAGGCGAGCGCCGCGAGTTCGGCGGCCTGCTGCGGGGTGCGCACGGGGGAGCGCTTGGGCCCGATCTTGGCGAGCCTTCCCCCCAGCGGCCACCAGCCGAGATCGATCTCCGCGCACACGGGAACCGTCCGGCCCAAGGCGTGGGCGGCGAGGAAGCGGACGTGCTCCGGCGAGTCGACGAGCAGGCGGATGCGGGCGCCGGTGCGCTCGGCGGTCTCCACCACGCGTTCCACGGCCGCGCCGTCGGCGGTCGGGTACGCGACGAGGATGTCGTCGATTCCGGCGTACGCCAGGTGGCAGGCCTCGTCGGGGGTGAACGCGAGCACCCCCTGGAATCCGGGGTGCTCGCGCAGGACGTACGAGATCAGCTCGACGCAGCGGATGGACTTGCTGGCCAGCCGGATCGGCAGCCCGCCGGCCGCGGCGACGAGGAATCGCGCGTTGGCGTCGAGCGCGTCCAGGTCGACGGCGGCGAGCGGCGCCGTGACGGGGGCGGTGGCCGCGTCGAGCCGGCGCAGGCTCGACGCGGGGCCGGTTCCGCCGTGGCCGCTCATTCTTCGCGCACCACGATGCCGTCGTCGTCGCTGTAGAGCATGTCGCCGGGGACGAACTCGACCCCGCCGATGCGGAGGACGACGTCCCGGCGGCCGGCGCCGGTCTTGCCGGACTTGCGGGGGTTGGTGCCCAGGGCCTTGCAGCCGATGTCCAGGGTGCCGATGATCGCCGAGTCGCGGATGGCCCCGTTGACGACCAGGCCGGACCAGCCGTTGTTCATGCCGAGGCCGGCGATCACGTCGCCGACGAGCGCCGTGTGGACCGAGGCGTCGCCGTCGATCACCAGCACGCCGCCGTCGCCCGGCTCGCCCAGGACCTTCTTGAGCAGGGCATTGTCCTGGAAGCAGGAGACGGTGGTGATGCGTCCCGAGAACCGCTTCCGTCCGCCGTACTGCGCGAACTGCGTGTCGCAGCTGCGCACCTCCGGGCCGATCTCGTCGACAAGGTCGGCGGTGGCGGGAACGTCGGGTAGGGCGGCTTCGGTCATGGAGTACTCCCCGTCTCGCGTCGGTGTGCGCCCGGGCACGCGTACCCGGGCGCGATGGTGACGCGTCAACTCTAAGGCTAGGACGTGCTGGACGGCCGATCAAGAGCGTGGGGCGCTCAGTGCGAGTAATCGCGGAAGGTCAGCGCCGCCCCGAGAATGCCGATGATGAACAGGACGACGTACACGGGGACTCGGACGGCCTGGCTCGCGCCGGACGTCGCCACCAGCGTGCCGACCACCATGACCCCGATCATCATCGCGATCCCGTAGAACGGGGTGCGCTGGGGGTGATCGCCGCGGGCCATGACTCCAGTGTGCGCCGGTGGGGGAGGCCGGTGCCACGGGCACGCCGGAGTCCGTGCGCTGCCGGTACTCTCCGGGGCATGTACAGGTCGGAGGGAGTCGTCCGGTGACGCAATGGTTCGACGATGCGATCATCGGCACCGGTCGGCTGCCGTTGCTCGTCCTGTTCGTCGCATTCCTCGCGACTTTCCTGTTCATCAGACTGAGCGTGCGCATGATCCGCGCGGGGGTGCGCTGGTGGCCGGGGAACGTCACCCCTGGTGGTCTGCATGTTCACCATGTGGTGTTCGGTCTGGTGGCGATGCTTGTCGCGGGCATGGGGCTGATCACGCTGGCGAGCTATGAGACGCCCGTGGCCGATTGTGCGCTGGCCGGGCTGTTCGGCATCGGTGCGGCGCTGGTGCTCGACGAGTTCGCTCTGGTGTTGTATCTCAAGGACGTGTACTGGGCCGAGCAGGGGCGGCTGTCGGTGGATGCGGTGTTCGTGGCGGTGGCGGTGATAGCGCTGTTCATCCTGGGGCTGCGCCCGTACGGCGTGGGCGACTACGAGCAGGACCGCGGCGCCGCTGCCTACGCCGGAACCACCGTGATCCTGCTGGCACTGTTGACGCTCACCGCTGTCACGATGCTCAAGGGCAAATTCTGGACCGGGCTTGTGGGGTTGTTCGTTTGGCCGCTGCTGGTATTCGGGGCGGTCCGGCTCAGTCGCCCGGGTGCGCCGTGGGCACGGTGGCGGTACGGGCTGCGACCTGCCCGCATGGCGCGGGCGCAGCAGCGTGAGGATCGCTTCCACGCCCCGGTCGCACGCGCGAAGAAAGCGTTGCAGGAGGCGGTGGGCGGTGGCTTCGGCGTCGAGTCCTCGTTCGTCGATCCGATGCCGACGGCCCCCGATACCACGGACACGGCCGTCTCGCGTGCGCAACGCCTGGTCAGCGCCGTCGAATGGTGTCAGACCCGGCGACGGCTCCGGTCTGTCCCGCTCTGGCGGGTGCCCGCCGTGCTCACCGTGGGCGCCGCGGTGCTGGCGTTGGTTCTCGTCGGCGTCGACGAAACGGTGGTGGGAGCGGAGGGGGCGGGTGTCGGCGGTGCCGGCAGTTCCGCCGCGGCCACGATGCTCAGCGTCATCGCGGGCGGCATGATCACCCTGGGCGGACTGGTGTTCACCGCGCTCACGTTGGCCATGCAGTTCGGCGCGGCACAACTGTCGGTGCGGGTGGTTCCGATGCTGCAGCAGGGGAGGATCATTCGATGGTCGATCGGCGTGTTCCTCGCGACGTTCGTGTTCGCGTTGATCATTGCGCTCGACCTGGCTGCGGACAGCAGCGGTGATGTGCCGTTGGTGTCGGTCGTCGTCGCGATGGGGCTGACATTGCTCAGCACGGGAATGTTCATCGCGCTGGTGGCACGGGTCGCGCACGTGCTCAACCCCACGCGGCTGCTGTCCGAAGTCGCGCGTGAGGGGCGAGCAGCGGTGTCGCGCACCTATCCGCGTGAGAAGACGGTGGCCGCGACTTCGGACTCCGCGCCTGCCGAGGCAACCGATGATAAGCCTGCAGTGGACGATGCCGCAGATGGAGTGCACCCCGTGCGCGGAGACGGTCGGGAGACGCCGGGTGACGACGCGTACGCCGGTGCGATCATCCCCCTGCGTCATGCGGACCCGGCCGGCCAGGTGCTGTTGGCCGTACACGTCGAACGGATCGCCCGCTTGGCTGCGCGGTGGGGTGTGCACATCACGGTCGTCCCCGCGGTCGGCCAGTTCGTCTCGGCCGGCGCACCGCTGTTCGCGGTACAGGGCCCTATGGCACGTGTGCGGCCCGACCTCCTCGCCCGCAGCCTCGTATTCGGCGACACGCACAGCCCGTCGGCGAGTCCCGCAGCCGCGTTGCAGGCCCTGGTCGACGTGGCGCTCAAGGCGCTGTCGCCCGCAGTCAACGACCCGTCCCGGGCGGTCCAGTCCTTCGACTACATCGAGGACCTCCTCGTGCTGCTTTCGCGGCGGGTGGTCGTAGGTGCCACCACCGGGCGCTTGCACGGCTCCCCGCTCACGTGGGAGGACTACGTCTCAGTGGCCGTGGACGAGATCCGGCACTTCAGCGGCGAATCGTTGATGGTTCTGCGGCGCCTGCGCGCCGTGCTCACCGGGCTTCTGGATACCTGCCCGGAAGCGCTGCACCCGCCGCTCCGTGAGCGGATCGACGCGCTCGACGCGGCGGTGCGCCGCACGATGCCTGACGAACTCGACCTGCGCCTGGCGCGGGTCTCCGACCCGCTGGGGCTCGGCTCGCGCCGGGTCGCCCGCTCTCGCTGAGCATGCTGGAGAGCAAGTGGGCCGCTGAGTGATGAGGCGGGCGGTCAGTGGCTCAGCAGCACATCGTCGAGGGTCACCATCGCCAGATTCCGTTCCCGGATCACCTCCACCAGCTGTGGATAGCAGTGGGTGACGGTCGGGTGGTTGGCGTGCCCGATCACGATCGCCTGCGGAGTGAAGTACTGGTGGGCCATCTTGACCAGGTACTCCTCGGTGATGACCCCCGAGTCGGAGAGCGAGCCGTACCAGAGTGTGGGCACCGTGTATCCCAGGTCTGCGGCGATCCGGTCGAGCTGCGGGTTCCGGTATCCGTACGGCGGCCGGAAGTACGGGGTGCCGTCGACGCCGTAGGTGTCGCGAAGCAGCTTCCGTGTGCGGCCCAGCTCGTCGGCCACGTCATCGGCGCTCAGCGAGGTGAGGTCGGGGTGCGACCAGGTGTGGTTGCCCAGTTGGATCTGGCCCGTCTCGACCAGCGGACGTAACCGCGGAGCGAGGTCTGTCCACGCCGGATAGCGCCCCGTGACGAAGAAGGTGAACCGTGCGCCGGTGTCCTCCGCGAATTGGATATATGCCTCCACCACCGCGGGGTCGGCGCCGTCGTCGACGGTGAGCGCCAGGTTCTGCCCGGGGCCGGGGAGCGCGGTGAGCGGGCCCGGGGGGACGGCGACCTTCGCCGATGCGGGCGGGGGCGGCGGCAGCGTGGGAGGTCGGGGGACCGGCGCCGGCCCGGGATCCGCCGGCGGCACGGTGGTTGCGCCGGGGACGGATGGATCGGTCGCCTGGGCCGTCGAGCACCCTGCGAGCGCCGTCGCCGTACCGGCGGCGAGAAGGGTCAAAAAGCGTCGCCTGTCCATTTCACTCCCGGGTGACCAGTGAATCACTGATATATTCTTCTGCGAAATGATTCGAGTATCGCAGAATATTCTCGGGAACAACGCATCGCGCCCGGCTGCAACGCTGCCGCATCGCGTCGTGGGTGTGCTCGCTCTGATCGCGGCCCTGTTCATGGCGTCATGCGCGGGCGACGAGCGGCAAACGTCGGACGCCGCACGGACGATGCGGGTGGTCTATGGCGCGGACGCGTCCGACTACGGCATCCTCCATCTCCCACCCGGGGATGGCCCGTTCCCGGTGGTGGTCATGATCCACGGCGGCGGGTGGGTGCAGCAACAGGGGCTCGACTACTTCGAGCCGCTGGCGGATTCGATCGCGTCTGCCGGCGCCGCCGTGTGGAACATCGAGTACCGCAGGGTGGGCGGTGCCGGCGGCTGGCCCGCCACACTGGCCGACGTGGACGATGCGGTGGACGCGGTCGCCGGGCCGGTGCAGGAGGAAGCGGGCGGGCGACTCGACCTGGGCCGGGTCTTTGTCGCCGGCCATTCGGCCGGCGGGCACTTGGCGGCGTGGGCGGTGGGTCGGCACACCCTGCCACCCGGCGCCCCGGGGCATCGTCCGGAGGTCCGGCTGCAGGGCGCGGTGATCATGGCGGGTGTCTTCGAGCTGTCGCTCGCCGTCGAGCACGGCCACGACCGGTTCGTCGGCGGGTTGCTGGGCGGCAGCCCGAAGCAGTTCCCCGGGCGGTACGCCGTGGCGTCACCGACGGAGCATCTGCCGGTGGGCGTGCCTGTCATCGCCCTGCATGGTTCTGCGGATTCCGTCGTTCTGCCGGAGCAGTCTTCCGGCTATGTCGACGCGGCGACCAAGGCCGGTGATCCCGCGCGGCTGCAGATCCTCGACGGGGTGGGGCATGCCGATTTCGGTGACGTGGACGGCAGGGCATGGCGCGAGGCCAGACAGGCCATCATGCGGTTGGTGAACGGCTGAGAGCGTACCGGCGCTTTCGGGGCCGCAGAGCGGGTGGAGCGCTTACGGACACTGCGAAGGATAATCTGGATGGATGAGACATCCGGATTCGCAGGATACGCGCAGTCGGCTGCTGGATGCAGCGGCCGGGCTGATCGCCGAATCGCCCGGCGAGTCGGTCTCTTTGCGTGCGGTCTGCGGCGAAGTCGGTGTGACCCTGCCTACCCTTTACCACTTCTTCGGCAGTAAGGCCGGCCTGCTCGATGCGGTGACCGAGCACGGATACGCGCTGTACTTGGCGGCAAAGCGCCCTTACGATCCGGCGGAGGACCCGATCGAGCACATTCGCTGGGGATGGGATGCGCACTTCGCCTTCGGAATCGACAACCCCGGACTCTATGTGCTGATGTACGGACAGATCGTGCCGGGCCGCAATCCCAACTCGAAGCAGCGGGTCGCGAGCATGGTGCTGTGCGCCACGGAGGCCGCTGAGTCGTCCGGGCGGCTCGTGGTCACGGCGGATCAGGCCGCGGCGCACGTTCTGGCGGCCGTCATCGGGGTGACGCTGCGGCAGGTCGCCGACGGAACCGAGGATCATGCCCTGTCCGTCGCAATGCGCGAGGCGACGATCGCGGCAATCTGCGGATCGCCGAATGCTGCTCCGAAGGATAGCGACGATCTGGCAGGCAGCGCAGCGCGGCTGAGGTCCGTGCTGAGGGCGTCTACGAACGTTCCCATGTCCCCGCCGGAGGCCGCGCTGCTCGACCATTGGCTGCTGCAGCTGGCCTCCGGCTGACTGGACGAGGCGGCTTCGGCTCGGTGGGCCGCACCGGTCACTGGCGGGCCATCGCCAGCAGCTGGCGCGGAGTGGCATCGGGCAGATAGGCGCGGCCGATGGCCACGCCGATACGCGGCAGGTCTGCCTCGTCGCGGCAGCACAGGTACACCGGCTCGTAGCGGGGGTTGAACTTGGCCTTGAACCGGTGCAGCGAGCGGAACCCGTAGAACGGCTCGATGGCGGCGCCCAGCAGCTCGAGCGCGCGGTCCACCGGCTGCGCCGCCTCGTCTCCGGCCCGTGCCAGCGGTGCGCCGGAAAGCGAGAGGAACTGCGCGCCCTCGGACTGGAAATGCCGGGCGGACGAGGCGATGAGGAACTCCATCACATGCGTGGCGCCGTCGCCGTCCCGCTTGCGCATGATGTCGAGGGTCCAGCCGCGCACCACCGCGGAACCGTCCGCCGCGGCCGGGCCGTAGACGGGCAGCCAGGAGAGCACTCCCTGGACTGTCCCCTCGGCGTCGGTCGCCAGCGCCACGAGGGTCTCATCGTCGAGCGCCTCCTCCACGGTGCCCAGCGTGAACCCCATCTCGGGCAGGTCTTTCTCGCCCACCCACTGCTCGGAAATCTCGCGCACCTGCGCCAGCACGCCGGCCGACACCGAGGACAGCCGTGTCACGGTGAACTCCATGCCGCGCTTCGCAGCCTTGTTCAGCGCCGAGCGCACGTTCTGCCAACGCTTGCCCTTGAACTCGAGTCCAGGCAGGTCCATGATCGTGTCTTCGGCGATCTGCAGCACCCGCCAGCCCTGCGCGGCGGCGGCGTCGGCGGTGGCCTGGGAAACGGAGAACAGGCACGGAATGGCGGCCGAGTCCTCGGACACGCGGGTCAATTCGACGACGGCCTCGGCCACCTGTTCGGGCGTGCAGACCGGGTCGGTGAGCGCGATGACGGTGCCCGCGTGCCGCTGGAAGCCGATCACCCCCGGAACGCGCTGCCCGCGTTGCGGCAAGAACAAGTACTCATTGCGTTCCCAGGTGATCATCCAGGACATGGTGTTGCTGCCGTAGGTGCGCAGGGCGGCCTTGGCGTCGTCGAGCGGGTCGCCGTCTCTGGAGTGCCGCAGCGCGCGATGCCGTGCTGGGGCATGGAAGGCCGAGCGACCGACGACGAGCATCGTGACCAGCGCGAGCCACAGCAGGGCGGTGCCGGCGGAGACGGCGCCGATGCTCTCGTACCCGGTGGCGACCACGAACACGATCGCAAGCACCGTCGCGGCGATCACCAGCGAGCCGTATCCGACGGCCGCCCACCACGCCCATCTGCGCCCCCTGCGGAGCTGGTCCGCCAGTGCCAGCACCACGGCGACCGTGAACAGTGTGGACCACAGTGAGGAATCGTCGGCACCCGTGGGCCCCAGCGGACCGTCCGCGGGACTCAGATGCACGATCACACGGACGACTCCGATGAGCAGCAGCCCGATTGCGGCGACCAGGCGGTATTCGCGCCGCGTGCGGGGGCCGAATCCGTGCTCGGACGTGGAGAAGAACCTGTCCGCCAGGGGCAGGACCACGGTGGCGGCGACGATGTGCGCGACGTCGGCGAAGCGGGCGACGAACAGGAAGCTCACCGCGACGTAGGCGATGAGAATTGCGCGTACGCGAAGACGCCACGGCGAGCGCAGCGTGGCGGTGGCGGCGGCGACGCAGGCCACGAGCGCGGTGCTCATTCCCGCGTCGCGGGCCAGCGCCAGAGCATCGGCCCACGGCCACGGTGCCAGCGCCGCGAGCCGGATCAGCCCGCTCGCGGCAAGTACCGAGAGGATCTGCCCCGCCAGGAAAACCACGACCGTCCGCAGTGTCCCGAGTCGCCACTCGGCCCAGCCGAGCACGAACGGGGTGAGGACGATCAGCGCGATGAAGACGGTGGGAGTCGCACCGAAGGGGATGCCGGTGACCGGAGTCCACCATTGCCCGTCGCGGAGGCCGGGGACGCCATCGGCAATGTCGGGGTACCAGGACGCGTCGCGCAACGGCCGCCAGATCCCCTGCGAGGCGAACCCGGAGATCAACAGCACCAGCGTGACTACTGCAGTGAACGGGACGGCCGTGAGCACGCGGCGGGCGGCGTCGATACGCACGGCCGCCGCGCCCGGCCGCGTGTTCTCGGCCGTTTCCGGCGGCTGCTCGGCCGACGGCGTGGCGGCGTCTCCGGGTGTGTCCGTGCGTACGGGGCTGTCCTTCGCGGTCTGCGTCATGCGGGAGCTCCTGCGGCGACAGGTGGCAATTGCTGCCACTCCGCCAGTTGGTCGGGATCCTGCGTCTCCATCCATGCGATCACGTCGGAGTATGTCGCGCAGATCGTTTCGGGGTCGTCGCACACCGACCGCATGAAATCGGCGGTCGCGGGGTTGAAGGCGTTGCCGTTCCACTCGTTGAAGTGGTTGGCGATCACCAGCGGCGCGCGGTTGCCGGTCTTGGCCTGCTCGTACATGTACATGTAGGTGTCCTTGACGATCCTTCGTGCCTCGGGGGCGGTGTCCGGCTCGTCGCGTGCGCGGTTGAACGTGTACCAGAAGTTGTAGTCGAGCGCGGTCTGGGTCTTCCCGAGCGGCGGCGAGTAGACGTTGGGGATGGGGAACTCCCAGATGCCGTCCACCTTGTACGGCCAGGAGATGCCGGTGCTCGGCGACGGCATGGACGAGTCCCAGGTCATGCCGTGGGCCTTCCATGCGGGGATCAGCTGGTCGAGGCGGCCTTCGAGGCACTGGGTGCGGCCGCCGCGGACCTCTTCGGGGCCGAAGTGCAGCTTTTCGGGGGCGTTGTCGAGGCCGTTGTTGCGTTTCCAGCCGGCCATGAGGGTGAAGAACTCGTCCAGCTCGACGTTCCAGTCGGTCGTGGTCCAGCGGTCGCCGTTGTATCCGCCGCCGGCGCAGAAGTGGCCGACGTAGTGGGTGCCCATCTCGTGGCCTGCGGACCATGTTCTGTTGAGGTAGCGGATCTGTTCGCGGACCTCGCTGCGGGTGCCGCCGAAAGCGACGGCCGCTTCTCCGGGTGCGTGGCCGGGTCCCTGGTAGTGGGATGCGTTGTCGTCGGTGAGGAAGTACAGGCCGGTCATCAGTGCGGTGAAGCGGGCGTCGGTGGCGCGGGCGGCGTCGAGGAACATGTCCCAGTTGGGGGTGACCCCGACGCCGTCGAAGGAGAACAGGACGAACTGCGGTGGCTTCTCGCCGGGGGCGAGCCGCGTCATCGGCACGTTCGTAGCGGGAGGGGCGGTCGGTGAGGCGGGAGGAGTAGCAGGAGGCGCCGGCGACTCGGCGGGTGTACCGGTCGGGGCAGGGGGATGCTCCGCAGCCCGGGTGGGCCCGCTGCTCCGGTACTCGAGTGCGGCGATGATCACCACCGCAAGGGCGCACAGCGTGGCCGTTGCGAGCAGGCGGCGTTGACGCCGCCCGCGACGGCCGGGCCGGCGGCGTCGTGCCCCCGGCCTCGAGTTTCGCCGGTGACGGCCGCGTCCTCGGTCGGTCATCCGAGGGCGCGCTGTGCCGCGCCGCGAAACCAGTCCCCGTTGGCAGGCAGGAACATCAGGATCACCCCTGCCACGAGGATGATCAGGTAAAGCACGTTGTAGACGCCGCCGCCGCTGCCTCCCCACATCGAGGTGAGGGACAGGATGCCGAGGATTGCGAGCACGATGCGCGCCCAGTTCGCGCCGGACCTCATGCGGAAGGCGAGCCAGAGCTGGACCAGGCCGAAGACGATCACGACGATTCCGGCAGTGGTGAGAGCCGCTGTCGATTCGTCGGCTACGTCGTCGATCCCGGAGAAGAGCGCGCTTCCGGCGCCCGCGGCGATGAGGATCCCGCCGATGAGTCCGAGAAGAGTGACGACGATCCAGCAGACGAAGGCGATGCGGACCGGGGTCGGCGTGGCGCCGGAAGAAGAGGTGTCCATGGCAGGCACTGTAACACTGATATAAACAGTTGGGAACGGAGGTGTTCCTGAATCTTCCTGTGTGGGAACGCTGATCGGCGTCGGAATAAAGTGGCAGGTGACGACTGTGGTGCAGACCTACTTCACGCAGGGCACGCCGCCCGAGGCGATCTGCGAAAGGTCCGTCGGCTGCGGGTCTTCGCTCGTGGACAGTGCCGCCGGAGGAGGCGGGCCGCCCGCGTCCGGATCCGACTGGTCCGGCGCCGCGTCTACGCTGAACTCCTGTCTCAGCGCGGCCGGAGCCGACGCGGTCAGCTGCCGGGCCACGGGGTTGTCCACGATGTCCAGGCCGGCCACGAACCGCAATGCGCCGGGGGTGACGGTCGCGTCCTCTGTGACGTCGTCGATCCCGAGGAAACCGGCCAGCGACAGGGCGTCGGCGCGGTCGCCCGGGGCGAAGCGGACGGCGGATCGGTTCTGCACGGCCTCGGCCGTGGTCGCCGCGCCGGGCCCGCGGCCGTGCGTGGATGCCTCGGCGGCGAGCCCGTCGGCGAGGGCGCCGGCGAGCCCGTCGATCCCGGTGGCGTTGGCGACGTCGATACGCGTCGCCGACACGTCCAGCACCGCGCGCGCGGGTTCGGCGTCCGGGCCGGGTGGAGCCTCCGCGCCCGCGTCCGGCCCGGCGGTGGAGGGCTGGAGCAGCAGGGCGACGGTGCGGCGGATCTCGGCGGTGTCGACCGTGTTGACCTCGGTACCGTCGTCGAGGGTGGCGAATCCCGTGATCGGCAGCGTGTAGGACTCGACCGTCGCCGGGTCGATCGACGACGCGAGAGCGAACGCCCCGGCGAGGTCGAGGTTCTTGTCCAGGGTGAGATGCGAGCGCGCGATGTCGGTCAGCCGGCCGCGCGCTCCGGAATCGGTCACCAGGTTCGTTCCGCCGAGCTGCTTCGCCACCGACAGTAGGAAGGCCTGCTGGCGTCGACTGCGGTCGATGTCGGTGAAGTTGAGGTCGGGGTTGACGTCGCGGCGCTGCCGGACGAAGGCCATCGCCTGGGCGGCGTCGATCTGCTGCTCGCCTGCCCGGAAGTCCGCGCCGGAGAACGGATCGTAGGTGTCGTGCTGCAGGCACACGGTTATCGGTTCGACCGTGCTCGCGAGCTCGTAGAAGGCCCCCATGGTGACTTCGACGAAGTCGTCGATGGGCACGTCGCCGAGGAAGCGGGACACGGTGGCGGTGACCGACTTGCGGCCGGCCTCCCGGGCTCCCCGTTCCAGCGCCGCGCCGTCCTGGGAGTTTTCGTGCGCGTCGCGGTACTCCGAGAACGCGTGGCCGTACGATTCCTTGATCTTCGCCTGGCAGACGCCGTTCGGGCACCCGGGGATCTCGACGTAGTCATCGCGCGGAATGCCGATGATCTTCGCCCGGCCGTCCGCGCCCACGTGGACCAGCATGAGCGTGTTCGCGTTGTAGCCGCCCACGCTCTCATCGCCCGCGTGGATCCGGTCGTACACCTCCTGCGGCAGCGGCTTCCCGTCCTTGTCGAGCCGGCTGTCGAGGCCGATGATGAGCGTATTGCGCTCCTTCCCCTCGGACGCGGACACGCCGTCGAGGGCATCGGAGGTGGAGATCGCGCCGTTGATGTCATTCCACTGCCACCAGGCGACGCCGGTGGCCAGCAGCACGACCGCCGACGCGCAGGCCGCGAACACGCGCGCCGCCGCGACCACGGCCGTTCCGCGGCGCTCAGCGGTGCGGGTTCGGCGCGGTGTGCGGGTTCGGGGCGCCTGTGCGGCGCGATGCCGCCCCCCGTCACCCTGCCGGGCGCTCCGCGGCGGGGGGACGTACTCCGCCCGCCGCGCCGCATCGTCGTCGTCCGTCACAGTTGAGGTGCCCTTCTCGTCTCCCGCCCGGGACCATGGACCACGGCAAGGGTACGGGGCGCCGCGGCGGGCGCCCGCTCCCCGGGTGCGGACGCCGGTCCGCGCTCGGGGCCTCGCCCTCAGTCCTCGCGGGTGAAGTACTCGAGCACCAGCCGGTTGAACGACTCGCGCTGCTCGATCATCGCCCAGTGCCCGCAGTTGCTGAACACGTGCAGCTCGGCGTCGGGCAGGTGCCGGTAGGCGAAGTGCGCCCCCTCATACGGCAGCATCCGGTCGTCGCGGCCCCAGATGAGCAGCGTCGGCTGGACGATGCCCTCGGCGCGCGCCCACAGGGGGAGGGTCTTGAACTCGGGGTTGAAGATCGAGCCGAAGATGCCCATCGTCTGCGCGATGACCCCCGGCTCCAGGGCGCGGCGCGTGCGGTCGGCGATGAGCTCGGGGGAGACGACGTCGCGGTTGCCCACCATCGTGTCCACCCAGGCCTCCATGGCCTCCTCGGACGGGTTCTTGAGGAAGTCGAACAGCCGGCGCGACCCCTCGCTGGGGTTGGGGGCGAAGAGGTTCTCGGCCAGCCCGCCCGGGCCCATCAGCGCCATCCGGCGGACCTTGCCGGGGGTGGCGAGGGCGGCCTCGCAGGCGACGTTGCCGCCCATCGAGTTGCCGACGATGTCCGCCTTCTCGATGCCGAGCTCGTCGAGCAGGGCGGCGACGGCCTCGGCGGCCACGCGCGGGTAGGCGGCGTCCCACTCGAGCGCGGGGCTGCGGCCGAACCCGGGCATGTCCAGGATGATCGTGCGCCGCTGCTCCGCGAACGCGGCGAAGTTGCCGGAGAAGTTCGACCAGCCGTTGACGCCCGGGCCAGAGCCGTGCAGGAACAGGACCGGGGTGCCGGGCTTGTCCGTGCCGGCCTCGTTGTAGTGCAGCTCGAAGCGCCCGGCGGTGATGGTGCGGGACGTGCTGTCGAAGTCGGTCTGCTCGCTCACTGCGGTGCCCTCCCGGTGGGTCGCTGCTGATCGGCGGATTGCCGAGTGTCGTCGTGCGCCATTGGAACACGTTCCTGACAGTGCGCGGCAGGGAGGTGGCCCGATCAGCGGGAGGCGCATGACTCCGCGGGTAATCGACGTTGTGCGCGCGCCGCGTGACGATGGCACTGCACAGACCGGACACAACTCAACCCGACAGCGACGAAGGAGACGGCATCATGACCATCGATATCACGGCGACGCACGCGGAGACCGGGCCTAAGGGCTACGCGATGGCCTGGCTGCGCGATGTGCGTGTGGGCGAGGACATCTACTCCTACATGGCCCGCATCGAATCGACGATGGAACCGTACGGCGGCGAGTGGCTGGTGCATGGCAGCCTGCCGATTCCGCTCGAGGGCGACTGCCCCGACAGCGTGGTCATCATCGCGTTCCCCTCCCCGGGAGCCGCGCGACGGTGGTACGACTCGCCCGGATACCAGGAGATCCTGGGGCTGCGGGTCCGCAACTCGTGCTCGGACGCGCTACTGCTCGAGGGGGTCCCCGCCGGCTACCGGGTGCTCGACACCATCGAAAAGCTGAAGGCGGCGGCTGGTCCGGGCCCCTACCGGCCGAACCGCTCCTCGTACTCGCGGCGCAGCGCGTAGTCCTTCTCGCGCGCCCACCAGTCGGCCAGGTCAGGGTCCAGGCCGTGCATGCGCAGCCGGTGCCGCCGGTACACGCCGCCGAGGACGAACGAGAAGTAGACGAACGGCAGGAAGATGGGCAGCGTCATGCCCACGTGCACGTACAGGCTGGCCGGGATCAGCCACATCAGGCCCAGGCCCACGAATGCCGGGATGATGAGCCGGATCGCCATGCGGTAATTGGCGCCGGGACCGCCCAGATCGCGGATCACCCATTCGTTGTACCGCGGCGGCAGGACCTTGCCGTAGGAGTAGGTGACGTACTGCCAGAATCCGGGCCGCTCGCGCGCGGCACGGGGACCGCCGTTCATGTGCATCGTTCCTGTCGTCGGCGGGCCCGTCGGAGGCGGACCCCCTCGCCTCGATCATAGTCCGGCGCCCGGTGGCCCCGGCGCCCCGGCGGTGATCGCAGCGATGGGCGAGCGGACGGAAACCGGGTCGCTTACCTTGAAAGCGCGGGGGCCTGCAGTCGGCCACGGAGCAGCCGATGACGCAGAACAGTTCCGCATCGCCCGCCCTGCGCGGCGATGCCGCGGGCCGAGGCGACGCGGACCGGGTGTTCCTGCGCCCGCGGTCGTGGGCGTTCCGGCTCTATCTGCTCGCGTTCGTGGTCGGCCTGGCGCTGTGGGGCCGCGCAATCCTGGGCGGCGTGCCGGCGCGCGACTGGGCGGTCGCCGTCGTGCGGGTGGCGCTGCTCGGCGAGCGGCCACCGGACGGGCGCCGGTGGCGGGACGCGGTGCGCGCCGCACGCGCCGGCGCCTGACCGCCGGCTCAGGCCGACGCCGCCGCGTTCGCGGTGATCACGTCGTGCAGGTACTGCGCCAGCCCGGGGGCGACGTCGTCGTAGTGCTTGCGGAAGCGCTCGTCGGCCACGTACATCTCCGCCAGGCAGCACTGCATCTCATGCGAGCAGTCGTAGAACCGCTCGATCTCCGCGCGGTGCCGCTCGGCCAGCGCGTTGGCACGCGCCCCGCCGGCGGGCGCCCCGTCGGCCAGGGCGGCGGCCAGGTCCGCCTCGAGCGCATCCGTCTCGTCCTTGATGCGCTTCCAGTCGTCCTTGGTGTAACGGGCCGCGCGTTGTTCCGACTGCCGCCACGCGTCGCTGTCGCCCCAGCGCTCCTGCGCCTCGGCCTCGTACTCGTCGCCCAGCCAATCGTCGCCGAACACTTCGCGCTGTTCCTGCGGGGTGAGCTGAATGCCCATCGTCTTCGCCTCCATCATCGTGTCCACGGCCGTAGCCATCCGTTGCAAACGCGCGATGCGCTCGTCGATGAGCCGCCGCTGCCGTCGCAGGTGCGCCATCGCGTCGGCGTCCGGGTCGTCGAGAAGGCCGCGGATCTGCTGCAGCTCGAACCCCACCTCGCGGTAGGTGAGTACCCGGTGCAGCCTCTCGATGTCCGGCGCCGTGTACACGCGGTACCCGGCGGACGTCCGCTCACTCGGCCTGACCAGGCCCACGTCGTCCCAGTGGTGCAGCGTGCGGACGCTGACCCCGATGAGGCGGGCCGTGGCGCCGACGGTCAGTTCGGCGTCCCGGACGGGCGTGTCGTCGTTCACGGGTTCCACCTTCCGGCCTCCCGCCGCGTGAGGGTCAAGTGTCGGCGCGCGGACGGTTCCACAGTAGGCCGGACCGGGCTCGCTGCGGCCGCGCTCGCGGCCCCGGGGCTGTCTGTGACCGCGGGTAGTGTGTGGTGCACACGACCGAGACGGTGAACCGGAGGGGAACCCATGCCCGCGCCCACCAAGGAGACGTTCGCGCGTCTCGCCAGGCTCGTCGCCATCGACGCGGCGGACGAGCGGCCGACGAAGGACATCACGGAGGTGTTCACGGGCCGCACGCTCGCCACGATCCCCGTCGGCACGGCGGACGACGCCCGCGCCGCCGTGGAGCGCGCCCGCGTGGCGCAGCGGCTGTGGGCCCGGCGCAGCCCCGCACAGCGTGCGGAGGTGTTCTTCCGCTACCACGACATGATCCTCGCGCACCGCGACGCGCTGATGGACATGGCGCAGGCGGAGACGGGCAAGTCGCGCGCCTCCGCGCTCGAGGAGGTCCTCGACATCGCGATGACCTCCCGCTATTACGCGCGTACGGGGCCCAAGGCGCTGAAGAGCCGCAAGGTGCCGGGCATGATCCCCGGTGCCACCAAGACGCAGGTCCACTTCCAGCCCAAGGGCGTGGTGGGCGTCATCTCGCCGTGGAACTACCCGATGACGCTGGCGGTGTCCGACGCGGTCGCCGCGCTCATGGCCGGCAACGGCGTCGTGCTCAAGCCGGACAGCCAAACGCCCTACTGCGCGCTGGCGTGCGTGGAGCTGCTCTACCGGGCCGGGCTGCCGCGAGACCTGTTCGCGGTGGTCCCCGGGCCCGGGTCGGTGGTCGGCACCGCGCTGGTGGAGTCCACCGACTACCTCATGTTCACCGGCTCCACCGCCACCGGCAAGCACCTGGCGGAGCAGGCCGGCCGGCGGCTCATCGGCTACTCGGCGGAGCTGGGCGGCAAGAACCCGATGATCGTCACCGCGGGCGCGGACCTGGGCAAGGTGGCGGAAGCTGCCACCCGCGCGTGCTTCTCCAACTCGGGCCAGCTGTGCATCTCGATCGAGCGCATCTACGTGGACCAGGCCGTGGCCGACGAGTTCACCCGGGTGCTGGGCAAGCGGGTGCAGGCGATGACTCTGGGCGCCGGGTACGCGTTCGGCATCGAGATGGGCAGCATGATCTCGAAGAGCCAGCTCGAGACCGTCACCCACCACGTGGAGGACGCGGTGGCCAAGGGCGCCACTGTGGTGGCAGGGGGGAAGGCGCGCCCCGACCTGGGCCCGCTGTTCTTCGAGCCGACCCTGCTCACCGGGGTGACCGAAGAGATGGAGTGCGCCGCGGGGGAGACCTTCGGGCCGCTCGTGTCGATCTATCCGGTCACCGACGTGGAGGAGGCGATCGCGCGCGCCAACGACACCGACTACGGCCTCAATGCCAGCGTGTGGGCGGGGTCGTACGCGGAGGGCGAGGCCATCGCGCGGCGTCTGCGCGCCGGCACGGTCAACGTCGACGAGGGCTACGCGCCCGCCTGGGGCAGCACCGCGGCACCGATGGGCGGCATGGGGGATTCCGGCGTGGGCCGTCGTCACGGGGCAGACGGCCTGCTCAAGTACACCGAGCCGCAGACGGTGGCCACGCAACGGGTCACGGGCATGGCCGGCCCGGCGTGGATGCCGCCCAAGGTGTGGGCCAAGGCGCTGCCGGTGGCCATCAAGACGCTCAGCTACCTGCCCGGACGCTGACGCCGGCCCGCGGGCGCCGAGCGGGGTGTTCTTCGGTGGTCCACCCGGCGGTGGGCACCGAAAAACACCCCACTCGACGTGCGGACCACGGGCGGTCAGCCCTCCTCGGGCCCCACGCCGCTCCGGCGACGTGCCCGCAACAGCAGCACGGCCGCGAGCACTCCGCCCAGGATCGCCGCGATGATCATCGGCATCATGTTCGACTCGGGCGCCTCGTAGCTTTCGTAGGCCGGTGCCGGCCGGCCGACCGGACGCGCGGGCTCACGTGCGGGAATGGGCGCCGGCTCCATGTCCTCGGGCAGCGCGTGGCGCGGACCGGAGGCCTTCCGGGGCGTTCCTTCGCTCTCGGCCATAAGAGTCTCCTGTCTCGGTGCTGGGCTCTCTGGTCGCGGGGTCGCAACCGTGCGTGCGGCTCCGTTCGCGTAGTGCCGTCGACCACAACCTGTTGACCACAACATACTGTGCCGACGAACACAGCCGGACAGGACGTCGGGCCAAACGTGTCGCGCGGCATGAGGCGGCGAAGCGCCACGGGGCGCGGCGGGCCCATCCCCGATACGGCGACCGCCACGGCGTAATGTGACGGCCGACTACATCCGCCGATGGCTCCGGCGCCCGGTCCGCCGGGACGGCGCCAGCGATTCGCGCGCCGCGCAGGCACACGTTGCCATGCCAGGGCCGGCGCGGCGAGTCTGAGCACGAAAGATCGGAACACACTCCATGACCGCCACCATCACGCCGACCACGGGCAGCCACTCGGCCATCCTGGGCCTGGGCGCTTACCGTCCTGAGCGAGTCGTCACCAACGAGGAGATCTGCGAAAAGATCGACTCCACGGACGAGTGGATCCGCACCCGCTCCGGGATCCGGTCGCGCCGCTTCGCCGCCGTGGGGGAGTCGGCCGTGACGATGGGCATCGAGGCCGGGCGCAAGGCCATCGAAGCCGCAGGGCTCGAGGCCGGGCAGGTCGACTGCATCATCATGGCCACCTCGTCGCACTACAGCCAGACCCCGCAGTCGTCCACGCTGGTCGCCGACGCGCTGGGGCTCACCTCGCCCGGCTCGTTCGATCTCAGCGCGGGCTGCGCGGGCTTCTGCCACGGCCTGGCGGTGGCGTCCGACCTCATCCGTGCGGGCAGCGCCAAGCACGTCCTGGTGGTCGGCGTGGACCATATGAGCCCCTCGCTCGACATGACCGACCGCACCTCCTGCTTCATCTTCGGCGACGGTGCCGGCGCCGTCGTCGTGGGTCCGTCCGAGACGCCCGGCATAGGCCCGGTGGTGTGGGGTTCGGACGGCTCGCAGGCCCAGGCCATCCGCCAGGTGCCCACGTGGCAGGCGATGGTGGAGACCGACACCTTCGAACACCCGTGGATGCGGATGGAGGGTCAGGCGGTGTTCCGCTGGGCCGCGTTCACCATCGGCAAGGTGGCCAAGGAAGCGCTCGACGCGTCCGCGGTGGGCATCGAGGACCTCGACGCGTTCGTCCCGCACCAGGCGAACCAGCGCATCAACGAGCTGATCGTGCGCGGGCTCAAGCTGCCGGAGTCGGTCCCCGTGGCGGACGACATCGTCGAGACGGCCAACACGTCGGCCGCCTCGATTCCGCTGGCGATGGAGAAGATGCTGCGCGAGGGGCAGGCGCCGGCGGGCGGCATGGCGCTGCTCGTCGGGTTCGGCGCGGGGTTGTCCTACGCCGGCCAGGTGGTGCGGCTCCCCGAGGCGCCGGTCAAGTCCTGACGCCGCTCGGTTCCTGAAGAACGCCCGTGGGGCGGGCCCGGCAGGGCCCGCCCCACGGGCGTCTTTCGCGATCAGTCGTCGCCGTGGCTGCGCAACGCGAACCACAGTCCGCCGCCGAACAGGACCACCGCGGGGATGACGAACCACCACCATTGGACCCCGCCGCCGGAATCGGAGTCCTCGTCGGCATCGGAGGCGTCCGCCTTGGGCCCGGGCGTGCCGTCGCCGGGTTGCGTCAGCTCGAAGCTGCGCGTGTAGCCGACGGCGTGGCCGTCGGCCGACGTCACCTTCACCGCCACGGTGTACGTGCCCGCGGGCCCGAGCTCGCCGACGGGGACGGAGATGGTGTTGCCGTCCACCGTCGGCTCGCCGCGCGACCACAGGTGACCGTCCGGTCCCACCACGGTCAGGTTGGCGTAGTTGGGCGAGATCGCCTCGTTGAACGTGAGCGTCACCGTGTCGGGCCCGGCGTCGAGGGCCGCACCGTCGGGCGGGCTCATCTCCACGATCGCCGAGTGTGCGGAGGCGACGCCGACGCCGGCCACGGTGCCCGTCGCGGCCAGCAGAGCCGCGAACACCGCCGCCAGCATCGACCGCCGTGCGCGGCGGGACCCGCCGCGCTGCGGATCTGCTGTCCGGCCGAACATCACGACCTCCTGCGGATGGTGTTGCCGATGGCGAGCGCCAACGCCAGGGCGCCGAGCACCAGTCCGGCACCGCCGAGCCAGCGCGCCACGGCGTCGTCGCCGGAATCGGAGTCGCTCGCCGTGGAGCCGCCCGACTCGGCATCCGTAGCGGCGGACCCGGATTGCCCGCCGTGCGCGTGGCCGCCCTGGGCGGATGCGGGTTCGAGGGTGAGGGACGGGACCGGATGCTCGGGCTCCGTGCCGTCCGGCGCGGGCTGCTGGTCCCATTCGACGACGGCCCCGTCGGAGTAGGTCTGCGTGGCGGGGAAGTCCACCGAGGCCGCATCCGGCAGCGGTCCGGCGGACACGCGGAACTCGCCGAACTGGCCGGGTCCCACCTCCACGCCCGGATCGGCGGTCCAGGTCACCGAGGTGGCCAGGGCGGAGCCGGGATCCTTGGTCACGGCCGAGTGCCAGCCGGGCATCGGCTCGGTGCGCGCGGATCGCAGGCCCGGGAGCGTGACGGTGAGGGCGGTGGTGCCCGCCGTGTCGGACTCAGTGGGCACCCGGAACGTCAGCACCTCGTAGCCCCCCTGCGTCGCGCCGGGGGCGGACACGGAGACGTGCGCCGAGGCCAGCCCGGAGCCCGCCAGCGCGAGGGCGCCGATGATCGAGCCGGCGCACACCGCGCGTCGTGCGAATACCTTCATAGTGCGAAATCCTTCTTTCCGTGGCGCGCCCGCAGTCTGCCACCGCGGGCGCGCGAAGTCGCGCGGCGTGACGCTCGACGAGAGCGTGCCACGCCGCGAAGTGCCTATGACTGGCCGGCCCCCGGGACCGGCCGGGGGTCAGGCCACAGCGAACCGCGGGATGCGCGGCGGGCCGCGGCGGGTCAGCGGGGTCACGGGCACCGCTGACCCGCAGGCCGCGGGCCGTGCGGCGGGCCGCGGAACGGGGCGCCGCACGGGGGTGACGACGGGAGGTGCAGCGGGGACGAGCCTGCGGAACGCGCGCGCGACCGGCCCGTACAGCGACTCCGCGGCGGTGACGAGGATCGCGCAGGCGAGCGAGGCGGCGACGTGGGCGGCGAACATCTCCGGCCCGAGGGCGGCCACCATGTGCACCGCGTGCGCCACGGGCCCGCCGGGCGCCGCCATCTCGTGGGCCTGCGACTCGGCGGCCAACGCTGCGTGGGTCATCGCCCCGTGCCCCATCGCGGACTGTGTCATGGGGCCGCCGCCCATCGTCGCCGCGTGTGCGCCGCCGACGAAGCTCAGCAGAAGGTGGCCGGCGCCCTGTCCCGCCATCAGCACCGCGAACACGGCCGATCGGCGGAAGGGAATCCTGCGGCGGTCCACTGCGGGACCCGCGAACCACCCGGCCACGGCCCCGACCACGAGGATCAGCGCGATACCGGAGGCCGAGGGGACCGTTCCGCCGCCCGCGCTGTGGGCGGCGAGCGCGAGGACGGCCGTCAGCACCGCGACCGACAGCCCGCGCATGCGGGGGACCGCCGCGTCGGCGTACCCGGCGCGCGGCGGGCGGTGGGGCAGGCGGATCATCGTCGTTCTCGGGGGCTCCCTCCGGGGGTACCGCGGGCCCGGGTGGGGCGGGCGGTCACTTGACTCCCAGGCGGGCGAGGATGTCCGCGTCGATGGCGTCGAGCTCGTCGGAGATGGCGCTGTGCGCGGACCGGCGCCGCTCGCCGGGCATCGATTCCGCCGCGTCGACGGCGGCGCCCAGATCCGTGAGGCGCGCGCGCATCGCCTTGGCGAACTCGGCGGTCTCCGCGTCCCGCGGGTTGCGCTCGACGAGCTTGTCCAGGGTGCGCCCCGCGCCGGTGACGCGGGCGCCCAGCTTGGCGCCGGATCCGCTGAATTCGCCCAGCTCGTCGACGCTGACGCCGAGGCTGTCCGCCCGGCGCTTGTCGAGGGCTCCGCGCAGTGCGGTGGCCCCGCGGTAGGCGAGGGGCACGACGACGGGGGCGAGCACGCGCGCGACGCTCAGGTAGCGGCCCACCGACTTGGCGTCGAACCGGCCGGCCTCGGCATTGGCCTTCTCGGCCTCCGCGACCTTGAGCCGATTCTTCTGGTCGGCGGCGGAGGCCTTGCGGTCCGCCTTGTCCTCCTTGTGCTGGGACTTGGCGCGCTTGCGCTCCAGCTTGAGTGCGGCCCTGTCGCGCTTGCGGCCGTTCTTGGCGCTCAGCTTGGCCTCGAGGCCCGCCTTGTGTTTGAGCGCGGCGGCCTCGGCCTTGCGGCGCGACCTGCGCGACGAGCGATTCTTCTTCAACAGTCCCATACGAAGGCCTTCCGTGGTGTCCTGCCGGGGTGCGCTGCGGTGGCGCCCGGCCACCGTGATCCCCGCCGCGTGAGGGCATGCCCGTCCCACCCTATGGCAGGGAATAGGGTCGTGGGTTGTGACCTCCCCTGCTGCGCCCGCCAACGGGCCCGCCGCCCCGGTGCTGCGGGCGTCGGACCTGACCCGGTGCCGGCACCGCATCCACCGCGCCGCCACGCTGCCGCGCGGCGTGGCGCTGCCGGAGGAGTCGGGGAGCGTGGCGCAGCGCAGGGAGGCCGCGGCCGATCACCGTGAGCAGGTCCGCGCGCGGCTCTCCGAGGACCACCGGCGCCACAACCCGCGCGAAACCTGGGCCGAGGACGTGCACGGGGAGGCGCTCGCCGCCGCCGACCCGGCCGCGCGGCCGGACCGCGTGTGGAATGCGCGGCTCCCGCGGGAACTCGACACGCTGCGCGCCGGCGGCGTCGACCTGCTCATCCGCGACGACGACCGCGGCGGATACATCCCGGTGATCGTCGTCAACCACAAGGTGACCGACCCGGGCAGCGGGGCTGCGACGTCGCCGATGGGCGCGTGGGCGCCGCGCGCCGACCCGCACCGCAAGATGCGCGGGCAGACCCGCGACCAGGTGCGCCTGGCGCACGTGACCCGGATGCTCGAGCGGCTGGGGCTGGCGTCGCCCGCGCGGATGGGCGGCGCGATCGGTTACGACGCCGACTGCATCGTCGCCTACGACCTCGGCGGGCCCGGCGGCATCCTCGAGCAGTACGACGCGCGCTACGCCGACCGCCAGGCGGTGGCCCGCGGACTCGTGGACACGGCCCCGGCCCGCGTCGCGGAGTGCGCGTCCTGCCCGTTCTGGCACGACCTCACCGGCCCCGACGGCCGGACCGTCGACGGGTGCGGGACGGTGCTGCGCGAGCGCCACGACGTGTCGCTGGTCGCCACCGGCCACCGCGGCACGATGCTGCGGGCCGCCGGCATCGGCACCATCGACCGGCTCGCGGCGTGGCAGGGGCGGGGACCCGACGAGTGGCACGGCGGCGGCTTCGACGACACGGTGGTGTCGGCGCGCGCCTGGCTGGTGGACGAGCCGCTGGTGCGGCGCGGCCCCCGCGTGACGGTGCCGCGCGCCGACGTCGAGGTGGACGTGGACATGGAGAGCTACCAGGAACACGGCGCCTACCTGTGGGGCACGCTCGTCACCGACGACGGCGCGGACCTGGGCTACCGGCCCTTCGTCACGTGGGACCCGGTGCCGACCGACGACGAGGCGCGCTCGTTCGCCGAGTTCTGGACGTGGCTCATGCGGCTGCGGGACGGGGCCCTGGCGGAGGGGCGCACGTTCGCCGCGTACTGCTACTCGCAGAACGCCGAGAACAAGTGGCTCCTCGGCTCGGCCACCCGCTTCCAGGGCTACCCGGCGATCCCGTCCGTCGACGAGGTGCGCGGGTTCATCGAGTCCGACCACTGGGTGGACATCTTCGAGTACGTCGGCGAGAACTTCGTGAGCCCGCGCGGCCGGGGGCTCAAGGTGCTGGCGCGGTTCGCCGGGTTCGACTGGCGCGACGACGACGCGGGCGGCGAGGCGTCGATGGCCTGGTACCGCGAGGCGGTGGGGTTCGACGGCGACGCGCCTGCACTCGACCAGCGCACCCGCGTACTCGAATACAACGAGGACGACGTGCGCGCCACCAAGGCGCTGCGGGAGTGGATGAGCGACGAGGCGGCCGACGAAGTCCCGTCCGTCGACGACCTGCCGGTGCCGGGCGAGGCCGAACTGCGGGCCATAGAAGCTGCGCTGGGCTGAGCTGCGCTGGGCTGAGCTGCGCTGGGCTGAGCTGCGCTGGGCTGAGCTGCGCTGGGCTGGACCGGGCTGGCCTGAGCCGGGTGTCCACCGATCGGGGGACACCCCGCTTCCCCCTGTGTTTCGCCTGGTCGCGGGACATACTCGGGGCGCGTTTCGTCGGATAGTGGAGTCATCGCCGGAACAGACCGGCACACCGCAGGACCGACCCGCACAGGAGCATCCGTCATGAGCATCACCACCCGCGCCACCGCCACCGTCCTCGCCTCGACCGTTCTCGCCGGCGGCGCCGCCACCGCGGCGCTGCTGGGCGCCGGTGCGGCGCAGGCGATGCCCACCGAGCACGACGCCACCGCCGTCATCACGGTCAACAACAACACCGACTCGACGATGTTCTACGACGGCGGTTTCGCCCGGGACGGGCAGTGGGTGGACGCGCCGCTCACACAGATCAATGCGCACAGCAGCGAGCGGATCACCGTCGACGGCTGGAACGACGGCGTGGGCGCGACCATGAGCTACCACCTGTCCGGCAACTCGATGGCGCCGCGCGGCGACGTGACCCTGGTGGCCTCCGACTACGCGAACAACACCGACACGGCGGGCACCAGCTGGCAGCAGCCCCTCGACGTCCACTCGTTCGTGCAGACCGGCCACCCGCACGCGAGCTTCGTGTTCGACATCAACTGACCGGGGGCCGGTGACGGCGGCGCCGTACCGTGGCGGCTCCGACGCCTACCGGGCGCATGGCGCTTCGTGAAGCTCGGGATTGCGGAAGAGAACGTGTCCGGTGTCGCCGGGGCGGTGACGTGCGGCGACGCCTGTGGGCACGGACTCGACCTGCAGGCCTGTCGGAAGCGGCGACGACGCGAACGCTTCCGCAATACTTAGGCTTCGGAGAAGGCATCCAGCCCGGCAGAGACGGGCGCGAGGACCCGGGCCGGGCCGGGCAGTGCCGGTCACAGTCTCCGGTGCATGCCGAGCAGGTACTGGGCCTGGCCCAGGTGGGCCGTGCAGTCGCCGATCACGCTCACCAGCCGCGCGGCCACGGTGACCGGCGGGTCCCAGGCGCGGTCGACGACACGATCGAGCTCGTCGGTGGTGAGCGAGTCGAGGTAGCGGAGGGTCGCGGCGTGCACGTCGGCGTGATACCCGTCGAGCAGCGTCCCGTCCGTATGCACCTGCCCCACCTGTGCGGCGGTCTGGCCGTAGCCGGTGGCCTCCGGCGGGAACGGCAGGCCGAAGCGCTCGGCCCACGAGGGCCCCGCCGCTTCCGGGGTCGCGCCGGGGGCCGTCCACACCTGGCCGGTTCCCGCGGCGTCGGCCAGGTGGTCGTCCTGCACGCGGGTGAGGTGCCAGAGCAGCCACGCGATGCTGTTGGCCTCCGGGTCCGGACGCCAGGCGGCGACGTCGGACGTCACGCCGCCGGTCAGGCCTGCGACCTGCTCACGTATGCGGCCGAAGGAGTCGGTGAGCAGGGCGCGAGCGGGCGCCGCGGCGTCGTTGGGGCCGGAATCGATCGGGCCGGAATCGGTCATTTCTGAGCTTCTTCCTGGCGGTGCGCAGGTGCGCGGGGGCCTCGCAGCCGACGGTACGCGCGTGCTACGGCGCGGCGCGCCCGATCAGCGAGGCGAGGGTGCGCAGGCCGCGGGCGGCTGACCGGTCGTCACTTCCGCGGGGAGTTGCCGGCCACGCCCGACGCGATGCCGCGCGCACGCTGCGCCGAGTGTGCGTGCGGCGCGGGGGTGCGGGGCCGGTCGTCCGACTCGCGGGTCAGCACCCGGCTCTCCTGCATCTTGCCGCGGGTCAGGTTGTTTGCCAGGAAGTACTCGAGGCTGTCGTCGAGCACGTCCAGCCACGGCTCGTGCAGCGCGGGCGCCAGCGTGCCGGTGAGCGTGGAGCGGTAGCTGCGATTGCGGTAGCCCATGATGTCGGCCTGCTTGTCGTCGTGCCACTGCTTGAACAGCTCTCCCTGACGTTCCACGTGGAACTCGGGGTAGTCGGAGAACGACAGCAGGTCGCGGATGTAGGCGGCCTGGAAGTCGATTTCCTGCTCGTGCCCGTCCAGCGCGCACTCGCGCTCGAACCACGCGTCCACGTCGGCGGCCTGCGCGTCGGCGTCGGGCAGGGCGACGGTGCCGGCGATGACCTCCCGCGCGAACCACGCCTGCGCGTCGAACATGTTGAAGGTGAAGTACTGGTCCTGCATGCCCAGGAACAGCAACTTGGGGTTGGCCAGCGAGACCACGCCCTTGTACATCCCGCGCGGGTACAGCCTGTTGCGGGTGCGCAGGCCCAGCTCGTCGGGCAGGAACGGGAAGTGGTGCTGGTACCCGGTGCACATGACGATGGCGTCGACGTCCTCGCTGGTGCCATCGGCGAAGTGGGCCGTTTTGCCGTCGATTCGCTGCAGGAGCGGCACCTCGTCGAAGCGGTCGGGCCAGTCGTAGCCGGTGGGGGCGCTGCGGTAGCTGATGAGCACGCGGGCGGCGCCGTACTTGTAGCACTGGCTGCCGATGTCCTCCGCCGAGTAGCTGCTGCCGATGAGCAGCACGCGCTTGCCCGCGAACTCGACCGCGTCGCGGAAGTCGTGCGCGTGCAGGACGCGGCCCGGGAACGTCTCGACGCCGGGGAAGTGCGGCACGTTGGGCGTGGAGAAGTGGCCGGTGGCGGTGACGACGTAGTCGAACTCCTCCGACTCCAGCCGGCGGTCGTCGTGGTTCATCACCGTGACGGTGAAGCGGCCGGTGTCCTCCGAGTACTCGACCCAGCGCACTGCGTGGTTGAACCGGATGTACTTGCGTGCGTCCGAACGCTCCAGGCGGCCCAGGATGTAGTCGTGCAGCACGGCGCGCGGCGGGTACGAGGGGATGGGGCGGCCGAAGTGCTCCTCGAACGAATAGTCGGCGAACTCCAGGCACTCCTTGGGGCCGTTGGACCACAGGTAGCGGTACATGCTGCCGTGCACCGGCTCGCCGTGCTCGTCCAGGCCGGTGCGCCAGGTGTAGTTCCACATGCCGCCCAGGTCGGACTGCTTTTCGAAGCACACGATCTCGGGGATGGGACGTCCTGCGCGGCGGGCCGATTCGAAGGCCCGGAGCTGTGCGAGGCCGGAGGGGCCCGCACCCAGAATCGCGATCCTCGGCGACGATGTGCTCTGCGTCAAGTGTCTACTCCTCAGTTATCGGACAACCCGATAACCTTTATCACGATTCTGCACAAAAGGCCCGTCGGGTGAAGACGGTCACGACGGCGCGCAGGTGCCCGCCGCAGGCGCCTGTGCGGGATCGGGGAGCGCCGCTCAACGCGTGATTCCGGTGTGCCCCAGGCTGTAACGGCCCGGCTGCGGCCACACCGCGAGCCCGTGCGGCCCGTCGCCCACGGGGATCTTCTTGATCAGGTGCCCGTCCGCGGTGTCGAGCACGTACACCGCGTCGTCGTAGCGCCCGGAGAGCCACAGCTGCGTGCCGTCGGCGTTGAGCCCGCCCATGTCCGGGCTGCCGCCGCCGGGGATGTGCCACTTGGTGATGGGCTCGCCGGTGTAGGCGTCGAGCACGCTCACGCTGCCCTCGCCGCGGTTGGTGACGAACATGCGCTCGGCGTCGCGTGAGAGGTAGATGCCGTGCGCGCACTGGCCGGTCGGGATGAACCGGTCGACCCGGGTGGCGGCGCCGTCGATCACCCAGACGCCGTCCGCGTCGCAGTCGGCCACGAAGTACTCGGACGCGTCCGGCGCCAGCTTGATGTCCTGCGGGCCCATGTGCGTGTTGCGGGTGGGCATGTCGATGACGCGCTCCAGCTGATGGCTCTGCACGTCGACCACCGCGACGCGCCCGGCGAACTCGCAGGTGAACAGGGCGGTCCTGCCGTCGGCGGAGAAGTCGGCGTGGTCGATGCCGCTGCACTCCGGCGTGGGCGTGACGTCCTGGACCTCCCAGGTGTGCGGGTCGTACCAGACCAGTTCCTTGCGGGCCTCCGCCACGGAGATCGCGGACGCCCCGTCCGGCGTGAAGTACATGTTGTACGGGTCGATCACGGGGAACGTCGCGCCCGGCTCGCCCGTGTTCGGGTCGAAGGGCGTCGCGTGATTGCCGGTGTCGTCGATGGCGTAGAGCGTCTTCATGTCGTACGACGGCACCACATGCTGCAACTCCCCGCTGAGCTGGTACTTCCCGACCACCTCGAAGGTGTTCTGGTCGATCACCCACACGTCGCTGCTGTCGTTGTGCGGCACATACACCAGCGGTTTCGCCTGCGCGGCCGTCTCCGAGAGCATGTCGGCGCCCGCATTCGAGTAGATGTTGTGCGGGTCGGTCACGGGCGGCATGCCGGGCAGCGCGTCCGGATCCGCGGGAGGAGCCGCTTCGCCGGTGGTTGCCGGCGCCTGCGCGTCCCCTGTGGCCTGGGCCGCCTGGTCCGGCGTCGGCGTGGACGCAGGCTCGACGGCGTCGCTGCTCGAGCAGCCGGCCGCGACGAGGGCGAGGACCGCGACGGCGATGCCGGCCCGGGCGGTCGGCCTGCCGCCGAGCGTGCCGATCAGTCGGTTGCCCTTGCGCATCTGCATTCCCTTCGGTCCGGTGCGGTTGTCGTCGGTGTCTGGCGGTGTTCGTCGGTGCCGGTCAGCGCAGCAGTTCGGTGCCCGTCACCCCGGTGAGGCCGCGCCGCGCCAGGTCGTCGAGCACCAGGGGCAGCGCGGCCACCGTGCTGCTGCGACCCAGGTGGAGGCTGATGACGCTGCCGGCGGTGGCGCGCGCGACGGCGGCGCGGATGGTGCCGGTGGAGGTGCCCTTCCAGTCGGTCGAGTCGATGTCGTAGTTGAGGATCCGGGCGTACCCCGCGCGCCCGGCCTGCACGCACTCCTCGTCGGTGGCGTACTGGCCGTCGGACTGACGGAAGAACGCGCCGGGCCCGCCGGTGAGGCGGTGGATCTCGTCGCGGCAGCGCACGATCTCCTCGTACATCGCATCGGGGCCGTAGGTGGACAGCGGCGGGTGGCTCCAGGTGTGATTGCCCAGTTCGTGGCCTCCATCGAGGATGATCCGGGCGGCATCGGGCTCCGACGCGAGCCATCGGCCGATGGCGAAGACGGTGGCGTGTGCGCCGTGGTCGGCGAGGATGTCGGTGACGCGGCGGGTGATCGCGAGGGGGCCGGTCCCGTGGAACGTGAGCGCCACCTGAGGCCTGGAGCCGGAGCCGCGCACGATGGCGCGCGCCGGAGAACCGGGGGCCCACGTGGGGGTGGTGGAAGGGTCTGCGGCCGTGGTGGTTTCCGCGGCGGCCGACGCGGCCGGGGAGGTCGTGGAGGAGGTGGCCGCCGTGGTTCCGTCGGCCGCCGAGCATCCTGTCGCCACCACGGCGGCGGAGCCCAGACCGATGCCCAGGAGCGACCGCCGTGTCAGGCGGCGCTCCAGCATGGTGCGGCCCCTCCCGGTGGCGAGTGCAGTGGTCTCGACGTGCTGCGGCAGCGCGCTCGCGGGCGGTGTGCGCCCGTGCCGAGAGCCCTCAGTGTGGACCGTGTCACGCTAACAGACTCCGGGGCGGGCGGCGGTCCGTCGTGCGGGAGCTACCGCGGCGCCATGCGAAGCGCGCCGTCGAGGCGGATGGTCTCGCCGTTGAGGTAGTCGTGCTCGACGATCATGCCCGCGAGCTGGGCGTACTCGTCGGGCCGGGCGAGGCGTTTGGGGAAGGGGACGCCCTCGGCGAGCCCGGCCCGGAACTCCTCGGCGACGCCCGCGAGCATGGGGGTGTCGACGATGCCGGGCGCGATGGTGTTGACGCGGATGCCCTGCTGGGCGAGGTCGCGGGCCGCGGGGACCGTCATTCCGGCGACCCCGCCCTTGGAGGCCGAGTAGGCGATCTGCCCGATCTGCCCCTCGAACGCGGCGACGGACGCCGTGTTGATGACCACACCGCGCTGTCCGGACTCGTCCACGGGCTCGGTCCCGGCGATGGCGTCGGCGGCGAGGCGCATGACGTTGAAAGTGCCCAGCAGGTTGACCGTGATCACCGTGCGGAACAGCTCGAGGTCGTGGGGCCCGGTTTTGGACAGGATGCGCCCGGCCCATCCGACCCCGGCGCAGTTGACGACGATGCGCAGCGGCGCGCCGGAGTCTGCCGCCTGCTCCACCGCCTCCGTGACCTGGCCCTCGTCGGTGACGTCGGCCGGGACCAGCGTGACGCCGGCGGGAACGTCCGCGTCGGCGCGGTCGATCGAACCTTGCAGGTCGATGCCGAAGACCGTCGCCCCCCTGTCCGCCAGTAGTTTCGCGGTGGCGGCGCCGAGCCCCGATGCGCCGCCGGTGACGATGGCGGAGGTTCCTGCGATGTCCATGCTGCACTCCTGTTCACCCGTCGGGTCCCGCATCGCACGATAGCCGCTGCGCGCACGCGGCAGGCCGCATCGCAATGGAATGCATTGCGCTGCGGCCTGCAGTCGGGTCAGAGCGAGTCGCTCATCTTGTCGCCGATGTCCCACAGCTTGCCGGCGAGATCGGACGAGCCCGCGGCATCGAGGAAGTCGGACAGCACCCAGAACGGCTCGGCCAGGGACGTGTTGACGAGGTCGGTGATCGAACCCATGACATCTCCTCGGGTCATTGAATATGTGACGTACAGCATATTGGACGGGGTCAGGGAAGTCCACCCGTGAGATGGGGAAATGACGCCGCCCCCGCAGCCGGAGAGGCTGCGGGGGCGGCGTCGATGTGCGTGGCGACCGGGCCGTCGGGGACGGCGACCCGGAACCGTGCGCGGCCGGGCTCAGGCCGGGACGATCAGGCCCTTGGTCTGGGTGCGGGCGCGGTCGAAGCGGCCGGCGGCGTCGGCCCAGTTCACGACGTTCCACCATGCCTTGACGTAGTCGCCCTTGACGTTCTTGTACTGCAGGTAGAACGCGTGCTCCCACATGTCGAGCATGACGATGGGGATGATGCCGGCGCTGATGTTGTTGTTCTGGTCCTCGAGCTGCTCCAGGACCAGGTTGCCGCCGATCTGGTCGTAGGCCAGCACGGCCCAGCCGGAGCCCTGGATGCTGTTGGCCACGGCGGTGAAGTGCGTCTGGAACTTGTCGAACGACCCGAACTGCTCGTCGATCGCGGCGGCCAGCTCGCCCTCGGGCTTGTCGCCGCCGTTCGGGGACATGTTGTTCCAGAAGATCGAGTGGTTGGTGTGGCCGCCGAGGTGGAAGGCGAGGTTGCGCGAGAGCAGGCCGGCCTTGGCGCCGATGCTGCCGTCCTCGCGGGCCTCCGCCATCCCCTTCAGCGCGGCGTTGGCGCCGGTGACGTAGGCGGCGTGGTGCTTGTCGTGGTGGATCTGCATGATCTCACCGGAGATGTGCGGCTCCAGCGCGCTGTAGTCGTACGGGAGTTCCGGAAGGGTGTACTCAGCCACGATCATCCTTTCTGGGAGCGGGCGGGCCGCGCGGTCGCGCGCGGTCGGACCCGATCCGACCTTGATCTGTCCGTACCCCACCCTTGTGGATGCAAACATTTTCTGCAATAGCGGTGGTCAGCAGGCGGTCCGGGGCGGACCGGAGTCCGCGGTCCGCGGCGTAGGCTCGGGCCATGGCGATGTTCGATCAGCTCTCCCGGATGATGTCCAGCAGGTCGGCGATGGTCGATGAGGCCGCGGCGCTGCCCGGCCGCGCCGAGCCGATGCCGGTGCCGGAGCGGCACGTCGTGACCGGGGCCCCGATGCTCCCGCCCTACCCGGAGGGCATGGACACCGCCGTCTTCGGCCTGGGCTGCTTCTGGGGCGTCGAGCGCGAGTTCTGGCAGACCGAGGGCGTCCATGTGACGGCCTCCGGGTATGCGGGCGGCTTCACGCCCAACCCCACCTACGAGGAGGTGTGCTCGGGCCGCACCGGGCATGCCGAGGCGGTGCAGGTGGTGTTCGATCCGCACGTCGTCACGTACCGCGATCTGCTCCGGATGTTCTGGGAGAACCACGATCCCACGCAGGGCATGCGCCAGGGCAACGACGTCGGCACGCAGTACCGCTCGATCATCCTGACCATCGGCGACGAGCAGGCCGCCGCCGCGGCGGAGACCGGCGCGGCGTTCGAGAAGTCGCTTGCCGAGGCCGGCTACGGGGCCGTGACCACGGAGGTCGCCCCGCTCGAGACCACCCGAGCCGGGCACTTCTACTTCGCCGAACCCGTGCACCAGCAGTACCTGGCGAAGAACCCGAACGGCTACTGCCCCGTCCACTCCACCGGGGTGCGCTGCTCGCCGTGACCGGGGGCGTCGCCGCTTCCTCTCGGCAGGCGGCCGCCGGATGCCGTACCGTCGCGTCACAGTAATCGAGCGGCGCCGGTCGGCGTCCGAGCGACCGTATGCCCGGAGCGCGAGGAGTGACGGTGGGACGGATCAGCATCAAGGCAGTGGCGGCGGCGCCGTTGGCGGTGGGTTTCGCCTTCGTCGACGACTACCGCACGGTCCCGCAGTGGATGTTCGGTGTCACCGGGTTCACGCCGGTCGGGGAGCAGGAGCGTGGACTCGGCGCCGAATACGCGGTGACCATGGTCCTGGGGCCCAAGACGCTGCGCTCCAAGGTGCGGGTCACCGAGTGGGAGCAGGACGAGCTGATCACGCTCGAGTCGTACGAGGGGGTCCGCAACACGTCGTCGTGGCGCTTCACCCGCGTCGACGACGAACACGCGGAGCTGTCGGTGGAGTTCACCTACGACTTCGGCGGCGGCCTGGCGGGCAAGGCGCTCGGCAGGATCGTCGAGCCGTTCGTGCAGGCGGCCGTGGCGCAAACGGAGAAAGACCTGCGCCGCCTCGTCGAGCAGCGCTATTTTGCTGTGCAGGAGGACTGAGACTCCGCGCCCGGTCCGCTCCGTCCCACGAGCGAGCACGGCCCGGCGGGGGCGGGGAGCCGTCGCCGCTTTAGGAGGCCCGCGATGCGCCGTGCATCCTGGAAGACCGGTTCGGTACGAGCGCGTTCCCGCCTGTGGCGTGCGACGGCGACGCTGATCTCGACGGCCGCGCTCGTCGGCGCGGGCCTGACGGGCGGTGTCGCGTCGGCGGCGCCCGCTCCTCCCGCCGGATCGGCCGCCTCCGCCGCGGCGATTCCCGCGCAGTTCGCGCGGGTCCTCGCGGGCCAGCACGTGATCTACTCCTACCCCGGGCCCACCCCGCCGCCGGAGCTCTTCGAAGCGGTGCGCGCGGGCGAGGCCGCGGGCGTCATCTTCTTCTCCGAGAACATCGTCTCGCTCGAGCAGATCCGCGACGTGGCGCAGGCCCTGCAGGACGCGGCGATGGCGAGCCCGGTACCCATGCCGCTGCTGCTGCTCACCGACCAGGAAGGCGGCGAGGTGCGTCGGCTGCGGCTCCCCGGGGCGGACTGGCCGGCGGACTCCGCCGCGGCGGTCGGGGCGTCGGCCGATCCGGCGGCGGCCGGCGCGCGCACCGGCCACGAGGCCGCGGCCGCCCTGCACGCCGCGGGGCTGACCGGCAACCTGGCCCCGGTGCTCGGTGTGTACCGCACGCCCGGAGACTTCCTCGACCGGTACGAACGGTCCTACAGTTCCGACCCCGCCGTCGTGGGCGCCGCGGCCGGGGCGTTCATCGCGGCGCAGCAGGCGGACGGTATCGCCGCCGCCGCCAAACACTTTCCGGGGCTCGGGGCGGCGCCCGCAGGGGCGAACACCGACGAGGAGCCGGTGACGATCCCTCTCGACGCCGGAACGCTGCGCAGTGTCGACGAGGCTCCGTACCGGGCGGCGATCGATGCGGGCGTCGACATGGTCATGCCGTCCTGGGCCGTCTACCCGGCGCTCGATCCCGGAACACCCGCCGGTCTGTCGTCGACGATCCTGCGCGGCGACCTGCGCGGGGCCCTGGGTTACCAGGGCGTGATCGTCAGCGACGCCATCGAAGCCGGCGCGCTGGCGGCCTTCGGCGACTCCGGCGACCGCAGCGTGGCCGCACTGGCCGCGGGCCAGGACCTGGCGCTGTGCTCGGCGCGCGACGCAGGTCAGGGCGCGCAGGCCACCGGCGACCTCGCCGCAGCGATCACCGGCGGGCGGCTGGACCTGGGCGACGTGCTGGTCTCGACGGAACGCGTGCTGGCCTTGCGCCTGTCCCTCCGCTGAGCCCGTCCGACGGGTCAGCTCAGTTGCGGCATCACCTTGTCCGCCACCAGCTCGAGGTGGTCGAGGTCGGTCAGGTCGAGGGTCTGCAGGTACATGCGCGTGGTTCCCAGTTCGGCGTACCGGCCGATCTTGTCGACCAGTTCGTCCGGCGTGCCGGCCAGGCCGTTCTCCCGCAGCTCGTCCACGTCGCGGCCGATGGCGTCGGCGCGGCGGGCGATCTGCGCCTCGTCGCGCCCGCAGCACAGCACCATGGCGTTGGAGAAGGTGATCCCGGCGGGGTCGCGCCCGATGGCCGTGCACGCCGCACGGACCCGGGCGAACGCCGCGGCCGTCGTCTCGGTGTCGACGAAGGGGATGTTGAACTCGTCGGCGTAGCGGGCGGTGAGGGCCGGCGTGCGCTTCCGGCCCATGCCGCCCATGATGATCGGCGGGTGCGGGCGCTGCGCGGGCTTGGGCAGCGCGGGTGAATCGGTGATGGGGTAGTGGCGCCCGGGCAGCGTCAGCGTCTGCCCCTCGGGGGTGTCCCACAGCCCGGTGATCACGGCGAGCGACTCCTCGAGCCGGTCGAACCGCTCGCCCAGCGGCGGGAACGGGATGCCGTACGCGGCGTGTTCCTCGGCGAACCAGCCCGCGCCCAGGCCCAGCTCCAGGCGTCCGGCGCTCATCGCGTCGACCTGGGCGACGGAGATCGCCAGCGGACCCGGGTACCGGAAGGTCGCCGAGGTGACGAGCGTGCCCAGCCGGATGCGCGAGGTCTCGCGCGCCAGTCCGGCCAGCGTGATCCACGCGTCGGTGGGCCCGGGCCGGCCGTCGCCGCTCATCGCCAGGTAGTGATCGGAGCGGAAGAAGGCGCCGTACCCGAGGTCCTCGGCGGTGCGGGCGACGGCGAGCAGATCATCGTAGGTGGCGCCCTGCTGGGGCTCTGTGAAGACGCGGAGTTCCATGTCGACAACTGTGCCAGCCGGTCGGCCCGCCGGGTAGCGCCCCGGCGAGCCCGGACCAGTTCCTGTGGACAACTGTGGAGCGCGCAATCCACACCCTGTGGACGCTTGTGGGGAAATCCTGGTCACGCGCGGTCGGGTATCCCCAGATTGGGGATAAGTCTGTGCAAACTGTGGACAACGCGGTGGAGAAAGTGTGCCAGGTCACAGATTTCGGGGCATTCGATTGTGAATAATGCACAGTCCGGAACCGGTCGCGGCGGCCGGTCGCGCTCGGCTCGGCGCGAAGACTGCGACAATGGGTCCGTGATCTATGAGCATGCGATTCTGGACGTCGGGGAGTCGGGGGACGGGTTCGAGGCGGCCTTCGCGAAGGCGAAGGAGCTGATCGCGCGGACGGACGGGTTCCGGCGCATCACGATGTCGCGGTGCCACGAGACCCCGGGCCGCTACCTGATGCTGGTCGAGTGGGACAGCGTGGCCGCGCACCTGGAGAACTTCCGCGGTTCGGCCGATTTCGAGCAGTGGCGCGCGCTGATGAACCCCTTCTACACCGCGCCGCCGACGGTCGAGCACTTCACGCCCATCGACGGAGCCGCCGCGCCCGGGCCGGTTGTCGGCTCCCCGGACGCGTGACAGGATCGGCGAGGTGACAGACCCTTTCGAAGCCATCTCCGCTGCCGAGCTTCCGGAGCGGTTCGACGACGCCACCGTGCTGTTGGACGTGCGTGAACGGGACGAGTGGGACCAGGGCCACGTCGCGGGCGCCGTGCACATGCCGCTGGGCGAGGTGTCCGAGCGGCTCGACGAGGTGGACCCGGACGCCGAGGTGTACGTGGTGTGCAGGCAGGGCGGGCGCGCGGTGCGGGTGTGCCAGTTCCTCAATCAGTACGGGCGCGACGTGGTCTTCGTGCGCGACGGCATGGTGGGCTGGCAGCAGTCGGGCCGGCCGACGGTGGCCGCGGACGGCAGTGAGGGCAGTGTCTATTGAGCATGCCGGTGTTGTGTCAGCAGTGCACGCGCTGCGGGACGTTCTGGCCCGTCGCGGTGGGCCCCGCCGGGCCGGTGCCCGCGCGCTGGTGCCCGCACTGCCAGGGCGACCTGTCGCGGCCGTTCACGCCCCGGCAGCAGCAGGCCCGGCCTGGCCAGCAGCCGCCCCGGGAGCAGGCTCGGCAACAACAGGCTCGGCCGGGGCAGACCCTGCAACAGCCGCCCCCGCAGCAGCCACCGCAGCAACCCGTGCCGCGCCCCGTGGTCTCCGGCACCGCCGCCGCGCGCATGCAGGGCGCGCACCGGCCGCCGGGCGTTCCGCAGCAGCGGCAGGCGCGTGCGGCGCTGCCGCGCGGGTACCGCTGGGTGGCGCGGCCGCCGACGTCTGATCGAGGAGCGCCGCCTCGCGTGCAGGGATCGGCCGCCGCGGAGCCGGGGCCCACGCCGTTCTACCGCGAGACCCCCCGGTGGGGCCTGCATCCGGCGCCTGATCCGGCGGAGCCGGCCCCTGATCGGAAGCGGCGCTCGGCGGCTGCGAGCGCGCGCTCGACGCTCACCGCCACCCTGGTGCTGTTCGTGCTGGCCGCGGTGGCGGAGGCGTTCCGATACGGGCTCATGCTGCGCAACCGCAGCCACCTGGTGCACCAGATGACCGTGGCGATCTCCGATGCGACGGCCCTGGTGCTCGGCTACGCGGCGATGGTGTTCGTCGTCGCATCGGCCGTCACGTGCACCCGGTGGCTGATCCGTGCGCGCGCCCAGGCGTTCGCGGCGGAGGGGACCACCGAACCGCGGCGCGCCCGGCGGATGGCGGCGGGAATGCTCGTCCCGGTCGTCAACCTGGTGTATCCGGGCGTGTTCCTCACCGAGCTGGCGATGGCCCGTCGCCGCGCGGGGATCGCGGACGACGAGGCGCGCACCGACCGCGGTCCGGGCCTCGGAGGGCCCCGCAGCGGCGGGCCGGCGGCGGTCCGGGCCGTACGCGGAGCGTGGTCGACGGTGCGCGCGCACTACCGGGGGCTGCGCGACGGGGCGTCGTTGCTGACGCTGGTGCGTTTCTGGTGGGCGCTGTGGGTGCTGTGCAACATCACTGCGGTCGCGGTGGCGATGCAGCGGTGGGATCCGTCGGTGCAGGCGCGTGCCGACAACGTCGTCTACACCCTCTACGCGGACCTCCTCGCGATCTCCGCCGTCGTCGTCACGCGCATCGTCCTCGACAGGGTGGAGGGCCGCGCGGACGCGCACAACGCGGGGCCGGCGCGGTGGGTGATGGACACGTCGGCCTTCCGCGCGGAGCCCGCAGCCCCCGCTGGCGACGACGCCGACGTCGAACCCGCTGGCGACGACGCCGATGCTCAGCACACCGATGCTCAGCACACCGATGCTCAGCACACCGATGCGGAGCCCGCCGGGGCGGGGGCGCCGCGATGACCGGCAGGCTCGACGGGGCCGGAGGCGACGGCGCGGGCGGCCCGGGATCCGGCGGCCTTCCCCGCGTGGTGGCCCACCGCGGCTCGTCGGCGCTGCGGGCCGAGCACACGCTGTCCGCCTACCGACTGGCGCTGGACCAGGGCGCGGACGGCCTGGAATGCGACGTGCGGCTGACCTTCGACGGTCATCTGGTGTGCATCCACGACCGCACGGTGGACCGCACTTCGGACGGCACCGGCGTGGTCAGCGAGATGACGATGCGCGAGTTCGACGAGCTCGACTTCGCGCAGGGGATCGGTGACCCGGCGCGGGTGCTGGAGCTGTCCACGCTGATCGAGCTGACCCTGGACCACGATCGGCCGGTGAAGCTGTTCATCGAGACCAAGCATCCCGTGCGCTTCGGCGGTCTCGTCGAGGAGCGCGTGCTGCAGATGCTGGGCCGCTACGGGCTGGCGTCGCCGCCGTCGGCGACGCACGCGAGGGCCGTCGTCATGTCGTTCTCGCCGACGGCGGTGTGGCGGGTACGCCGGGCAGCACCGTTGCTGCCGACGGTGCTGTTGGGCGACGCCGCCGGGTATCTCGGCGGCTCGGCGTCGACCACGGTGGGCGCCACCGCCGTCGGTCCGTCGATCCGGCGGCTGCGCGCCAACCCGGAGATCGTCGACAGGGCTGCGGCGGCGGGCCGGGCCACCTACTGCTGGACCGTCGACGAGCCGGACGACGTGGCGCTGTGCCGCGAGCTGGGTGTCGGCTGGATCGCCACCAACACGCCCGGCCGCACCCGCCGCCTGCTGGAGTCCTGAGAGCGGGCGGCCGCAGCGGCGCCATCGCGTAGTGTCGTGCCCCGTGGGTAAGAAGAGCAAGAGGAACAGCGGTCCGCGGGCGGGAAGCCGCCGCACCGAGCTGATGGAGAAGCGCCGCCTGGAGCGCGAGCAGGCGCAGCAGGAGCCGGTGCGCCCGTTCGCCGGGCTGGCCTACGAGTGCGACCTGGTGGCGCTGCGCGAGTTCGTGCCGTCCGCCACCGCGGCGCTGCCCGTGCGCCCCGAGGTGGCGGCCGAGCATCCGATGACCCTCGCGACGGTGGTGCCGGGCGCGGCGGCGGCGGTGGTGCGCGAGGAGGCCGCCGGTGACGAGACGGCGGTGAACGCCCTCGTCGGCATGCAGGTGCAGTCGTCCTCCTACGACCTGGGCGCCGACCTGGCCGCGGCGGTGCTGTGGGCGGCGGGGGCCGAGGCGGGCGAGACGCTGCAGGTGGCGAACCCGTCCGACACCACCCCGCCCGTCACCGAGGTGCTCCAGCCCGACGCGCCGCTGGAGATCACGGTGCACAAGGACTTCGACTGGTGGCTGGCCGGCGGCGCCGAGACCAACGCGCAGATCAAGGCGGCCGTAGAGCAGGCCAACCAGCTGATGATGCCCAGCGAGCGCATCGACGGCGTCGACGCCGCCTGGTGGGTGGACGCGGGCGAGCGGGCCCACCTGCGGTGGGTGCGCCCCGAGGACGAGGACGCGCTGATGTCCGCGCTGGCCCGGGTGCACGCCGCGGGCGGGCTGACGCTGGGCGAAGGGTCCCGGTTCGCGGGGACGTTCCGCGCGCACGGGCTGCTGGTGCCGGTGTTCGATCTGGACCTGGAGAAGCACCCGCTGGAGTGGCGCGACGCCACGCTGGAGCTGGGGCAGCGCCTGGACGAGGCGCTGGCCGACGACGGCCCGCTCACCAGCGACCAGCGCCGTTCACGCGACGGGCTGCGCGGGCGTCAGGTGACGATCCGGTAGACGGCCGACCGGGGAGCGCGGTGATCCGATGCGGTCGCCGCGCTCCCCTTCGTTTTGCGCCCCTACCCGAATCCGTTCGACGTGACGAGGTCGGCGGGCAGCTGCTTGTCCTCTGCCAGCGTCTGGAAGAACGTCTGCGCTCGGTCTCGGTCCCAGATCAGCGCGTTGCCGGACGAGGTGTCCTCGAACCCGCCGATCGGCACCGTTGTAGTGACGGGGCCCGATTTGAGCGCCCACGCCAGGCTCGCCAGGTTCCAGATGTGGGTGCCCTCGTCGACGGTGAGCGACGAGACGCCGCGGTTCACGACGTTCCACATCCGCACCGGGTTGAGCCAGGTCGTCGGCTTCGCCACAGTGGACGCGAGGGTGTCGACGAACTGCCGCTGGTTGGCCATGCGGTCCAGGTCGGAGCCGGGCAGGGCGTAGCGTTCGCGCACGAAGTCCAGCGCCATCGCGCCGTCGTACTTCTGGCAGCCGGCGGGCAGCGAGATGTTGTGGGCCGGGTCGTCCACCGCCTGGTCCAGGCACAGCTTCACCCCGCCGACGGCGTCGACCACCCCGGCGAACCCGCCGAAGCCGATCTCCGCGTAGTGGTCGATCCGCAGCCCCGTGGCGCCCTCCACCGTCTGCACCAGAAGCGGCGGCCCGCCGATGGCGAAGGCGGCGTTGATCTTGTCCCTGCCGTGGCCCGGGATGGGCACGTAGGAGTCGCGGGGGATCGACACCATGGTGGGCTTGCCGGAGTCGGCCACGTGCATGAGGACGATGGTGTCGGTGCGGCCGTCGCCCACGTCGCCGCCGGTGTTGAGAGTGGCCTGCTGGTCCTCGGTGAGCCCGTAGCGGCTGTCGGAGCCGGCGATGAGCCAGTTGGTGCCCGCCGTCTGGGCCACGCGCCCCGGGTAATCCGGCAGCGCGTCGACGCGGTGCAGCGAGCGGTCCAGGTAGAGCACCAGCCCGCCGACCGCGAGGATGATGACGAGCAGCGCGATCAGGATGGCGCGTCCCCAGCGGAATCGGCGCCTGCGCCGCGGCTTCGGCGGCCGGCGGCGGGGGTCGGGCCGCCCGTAGCGGTCGGGGCCGCCGGGACGTTGCGGGGGCGGGCCCTGCGGGGGCGGGCCCTGCCGTTGGGCGCCGCGCCGGCGGTAGCGGGGGTCGTCGTCGACGAACGGCTCGGGGGTCTGGGTGGGGGCGTACTGGATGCCGTCGTTGCGGGCCCCCTGCCGGCCCTGCTGCCCGCGGGGTTGCTGCGGGGGCCGCTGCTGTGGCGCCGGGGGGCGCTGCCGGGGGTCCTGCGACCACGCCTGTGGCGGGCCGGGCTGCTGTCCGGGCGCCCCGTAGTGGCGGGTCCGGTCGTCGTCGCGGCCCTGCGGGGGGCCGGGTCGGCGGCCCCGCGGCGGGGGAGGGGGATCGGCGTTCACGACCGTCGACTTTACTGAAAGTCGGGCCGTCGATGCCGCCGCGCCGGTCGGCGCGGCCGGTTTCCTCCGTCGAACTGGTGGTTTTCCGGTGCGGAAACGCGGCTCGGGCACCGGAAAACCACCAACTCGGCGAGGGCGAGGAGGGGCGCGGAAGCGTCAGTTCAGCCAGCCCAGGTGCGGGGCCAGCAGCGCGTACCCCACGAAGGCGACGATGTCGATCACGGCGTGCGCGATGATCAGCGGCACCAGCCGGCCCGTGCGCTGCCAGTACCGGCCGAAGATGAGGCCCATCGCCACGTTGCCCAGCCCGCCGCCGACGCCCTGGTACAGGTGGTAGCTGCCGCGGAGGAGCGCCGACGCCGCGAGCGCCGCGTTGGGCGACCAGCCCAGGCGCCGCAGCCGGGTGAGCAGATAGCCCACCACCAGGGTCTCCTCGGCTACGGCGTTGGCGATGGCCCACAGCACCAGGGCGGGGATGCGCCACCAGTGGTCGTCGAGGGTGGTGGGGACCACCTCCACGTTGAGCCCCAGCGCCCGGGCCGCCACGTAGAGGCCCAGGCCGGGCAGCCCGATCAGCGCGGCCAGGCCGATGCCGTGCGCGCACTCGCGTACTCGCGGCGGCACCAGGCCCGCCAGCCGGGGGCCGACGCCGCTGCGCCACAGCAGGTACATCGCCAGGCCCGCGGTGGCGATGAGCCGGGCGATGCCGAGCAACTGGTAGCCGAGGTCGATCAGGCCGTTCTGCGCGCGGGAGGTGTTGAGCGCCACCGCCTGGCCGCCGATCCCGCCGGGCGACAGCGCGCTCTGGGCCAGCGAGAGGATCGCGGAGATGCCGCTGTAGCCGAAGGTGATCAGCAGCAGGAAGACGATTTCGAGCCAGATGATGCGGCGGGCGCGCGGGTCCGACTGCGGCGGCACGTCGACCGCCGGGGCGGAGGGGCGCAGCCAGTCGCGGATCACGCCTGCCACGCTAGCGGCTCAGCGTGTGGCGGTGACCTCCACCGGGTGCGGGCAGCGGCTCAGGGTGCGCACGGCCCGCCCGAGTTCTATCGGGTCGTGCACGGTGCGGCTGAAGGGCATGCGCACGTCGGTGGTGCCGGATTCGTCGGCCAGGGATTCGGCGACTCGCAGGGTGATGCCGCGGCTGTCGATGGCCAGGGGACGCACGCGGTTGCCGCGCAGTTCCGGGGGGAGGCGGCGGGCGAGCCCGGCGAGGATGTCGCCGTGCGCGAGTTCCATGTGGGTGAGCCAGGCGTCCTCCATGAGGCAGAACGGGTCGGCGCGGGCCGTGCACAGCTCCACCGGGTCGACCACTTCGATTCCGTGCGTGTCGGCGAGCACGGCGCTCGTGGGCCACAGGACGGTCAGGGTGGCCCCGTGCCCCAGGTCCAGGAGGCCCTCGTGGGGACGGGTCTCGGCGATCTCGACGGCGAGCCGGCGCTGCGCCGCGGGGGCGAGCCGCTCGAGGTATCCGGCCAGCCAGGTGACCGAGCGGATTGGCCTGTCGGCGCCGAGCACCAGGTGGTCGGTGATCTCGAGGACGCCGGTGGGCATGTGGCCGCCGCCGGTGTGCGGGGCGGTGGTGCCGGGGAGAAGAAGTGCCAGCGCGCCGGTGTCCAGCGGGTGCTGCAGCGTGGGCTGGGTGAGCGTCTCGGTGCCGTCGCCGCCGTCGTCCACTGCCAGGGTCGTGACGCCGGGGCGGACGAGTGCGCTGCAGATGGTCTCGGCGGCCGTGGGTGCTGCCTGCATGGGGTCTCCTTCGCCATCGCCAATGGGGATAGGTAACCCTAACCTAAGTTTGCGGCCTACGTCACCCGTGAATCCCGCCTGCGCCGCGCGGGCCTACGGTGGGAGCGTGGAACTCCCGCTCACCCCGTCGGACGGCGCCCGGCGCACACCCAGGCCGGTCCTGCCGTTGCGCCCGCCGCGCGAGCAGACGCGCAGGCCGCTGGCCGCAGGACTGCTTGTCGCCCGCGCCCCGGGCGGTTCCGCGGAACCGCCCGGGGATGCCGAAGGCTCAGGGGCCGACGGTGCGCGTGCGGCCGCAGCCGGTCTCGTCGGCCCCGCGCACGTCCGTGCGTCGGACCTGGAGCGGATCATCACCACGCAGGTGGGGGATGACGCAGGGGTGTTCGCGACGCTCGACGTGGCCCCGGACGAGCTGCGCGCGGAGCCGAGGGTTCCGGTGGTGCGGTATCTCCTCACGGTTTCAGCCGACGAGCTCGACGAGGCCCTCGCGCTCGACGCGCCCGGCCCGGTCGCGGTGGCGGTGCGCGGCGGCGGGATCACCGTGCGCGAGTGCGCCGAGCGCGCCGCGGCCGCCGGCCGGTCGATGGTGCTGCCGACGGGCGCGGACGCGGGCGACGTCGCCGATTTTCAGTCGAGCTTCGTGCACTCGGACGCCGGGTACCTGGCGGAGGCCGACGACGCGGCGGGTGTCGTGCGGGTGCTGGCGTGCGCGGTGGCGGGGATCAGCGGCGCCGACGTGCGCGCGGCGTTCGACCGGCCCGACGTCGAGCGGCTGCTGGCGCTGAGCGACATGGCGGCCGACGCTGTGCGCCAACTCCTGCTGGGAGTGCTCGTTCCGGAACCCCTCGCGGTGGCCGCGGAACTGGCCGCGCTCGGCTTCGGAACCCGGGGCGCCGCCGAGTCGGTGCCGGATTGGTATTCCTGACTCGCGCGGCGGCGATCCTCAGCGGTCGTAGAACCCGGGCGACGTGTCGACGCGCAGCCGGGTGAGCGCGCGGTAGCTGATCAGCCAGCGGCCGCCGACCTTCCGGTACTCCTCGTGGTAGTGGCCGTAGCCGTGCAGCCACTCGTCGGTGTTCTCGTCTGCCCCGGCGTCGCCGCCCGTGCGGGTCCACCGCAGCAGGTCCTCCATCGCCCAGACGCCGCGCGCCGTGGTGTCGGAGGTCAGCTCGATCTCCGGGGTGTGGCCGTGGTGGACGCTGGTGACGGGCCGGTCGCCGTCGAGCGTCGCGCGGATGGCCGCCGTCAGCGCGGCCCCGCCGGTGACGGGCGCGGCGTCGCCGGTGCTTGCCGAGTCGGAGCGGGAAGACGGCTGTGCGGCGCCCTGGCTGCGCCACGAGTCGCTGACCACGTCGTCGGTGTGGAACGTGGCGTAGCTTTCCCAGTCCTTGGTGTCCATGCAGCGGAGGCGCCCGGCGAAGGTGCGCTTGATCTCCTCGACGGCGAGGAGCTGCTCGGCGGGGGAGAGCGTGAGGGTGGCTGTGGTCATGCGGCGTCCTTACGGGTCGTGTGGGGGCACGGGGCCGTCCGTCCTGATCACCGCCGACGCTCACACCCCGGGGGCACCGCCACAACGCACCGTGCCACCAGACGGGACGCCGTCACCGCACCGTCAGGACCTGCTTGCCCACCGCCGTCCGGTTCTCCATGGCGGCGAGCGCCTGGCCGGCCTCCTCCAGCGAGTGGGCGGCGCCGATGATCGGGTCGACGGTGCCGGCCTCCATGAGCGGCAGCAGGTCCCGCCACTGCTCCTGCAGGTAGCCGCGCCTGGCCAGCCAGTATTCGCCCCAGCCGACGCCCACCACCGAGGTGTTGTGCAGCAGCAGCCGGTTGACCTTGACGGTGGGGATCTCGCCGCCGGTGAAGCCGATGACCAGCAGCCGGCCCTCGCGGGAGAGGCTGCGCAGCGAGTCGGTGAACCGGCTGCCGCCCACCGGGTCCACGATCACGTCCACGCCCCGGTGGTCGGTGATCTTGTTGGCGGCCACCAGGAACCCCTCGGCGGGGACGATCTCGTCGGCGCCGGCGCGGCGGGCCAGATCCGCCTTGGCGCCGTCGGAGGTGACGCCGATGACCTCGGCGCCCAGCGCCTTGGCCAGCTGGGTGGCGGCGGTGCCGATGCCGCCGCCCGCGCCGTGCACCAGCACCGTCTCGCCCGCCTCGAGCCGGCCGCGCTTGGTGAGGGCGAAGTGCACGGTGAGCAGGTTCATCGGCACCGCGGCGCCCTGCTCGAAGGAGAACCGGTCCGGCAGGGGGAACACCTGGGCCGGGTCCACCGCCACCGACTCGGCGAATCCGCCGAACCCGGGGAACGCGGCCACGCGATCGCCCTCGGAGAAGGCGCTGCCCTCCGGGGCCGAGCGCACCACGCCCGCCACCTCCGCCCCCGGGACGAACGGCGTGGGCATCTTGATCTGGTACTGGCCGCGGGTCTGCAGCACGTCGGGGAACGTGACGCCGGCGGCGTGCACGTCGATGAGCACGTGGGTGCCGGCGGCCGGCTCGGGGACGTCGTTCACCTCGACCGCGGATGGACCGTCGAGCCGGGTGACCTGTACCGCGCGCATTGGGCGCTCCTCTCGGGCATGGGGCGTGCAATGGTGCGGATGCACCGTGTGTCGCGGCAGCCGTGCCGCTCTGCCGTCCAAGACTATGCCCGCGGGCGGCCCGACGGCGCGGATTTCGTTAGTGTGCTGTATGTGGAGCGCAAAGGATTTGAGCGCAGCGGATTCCGTCTGGACCGCGTCGCCTACTTCGGGCCGTCGGGCACGTTCACCGAGGCGGCGCTGAGCCGGTTCGAGGGCGAGGGCCGGCTGGCCGGACTGGGCGCGCAGGGGCCGGTGGAGCGGCTTGCGGCGGACAGTCAGCGTGCGGCGCTGGACATGGTGCGCTCGGGCGCGGCGGACCTGGCGTGCGTGCCCATCGAGAGCTCCATCGAGGGGCCCGTGCTGCCCACGTTGGACCCGCTGGCCGAGGGCACCCGGCTGCAGATCTTCGCGGAGACCGAGCTGGACATCGCGTTCACCATCGTCGCGCGCCCGGGCACCGCGGTGGAGGACGTGCAGACCATCGGCGCGTACCCGGTGGCGGCCGCGCAGGTGCGGCAGTGGCTGGCGGCGCGGATGCCGCACTCGCGCGTGATGCCCGCGTCGTCCAACGCCGGCGCGGCCGAGGACGTCGCCGCCGGGTCGGTGGACGCGGGCGTGTCGACGGCGCTGGCCGGTGAGCGGCTGGGGCTGGGCGTGCTGGCCGACGGCGTGGTGGACGTGGAGGGCGCGCGCACCCGGTTCGTGCTGGTGGGCCGGCCGGGGACGACGCCGCCGCCCACGGGCGCCGACCGGACCGGGGTGTTCCTCTACCTGCCCAACGAGCCCGGGTCGCTGGCGCAGGCGCTCATGCAGTTCTCCATCCGCGGGGTGGACCTGACGCGCATCGCCTCGCGGCCCACGCGCTCGGGGTTGGGCAACTACTACTTCCAGCTCGATTGCACTGGGCACATCGACGACACCCCCGTGGCCGAGGTGCTCAAGGCGCTGCACCGCACCACTGCGGAGGTGCGGTTCCTGGGTTCGTGGCCGGCGTCGCACACCGAGGGGACGCCGCCGCCGTCCGATCGTGAGACGGTGGACTGGTTGGAGCGGATGCGGCAGGGACGGGAGGCGACATGAGCGGGCGGCTCATCCTGGTGCGCCACGGGCAGACGGTGGCCAATGTCGCGAAGAAGCTCGACACGCTGCCGCCGGGCGCGCCGCTGACGTCGGCCGGCCAGCAGCAGGCGCTGGCGCTGGCGGAACGGTTCGGCAGCGGCGGCCGGCCGGCCCTGCTCGTGTCGTCGGTGGCGCTAAGGGCGCGGCAGACGGCGACGCCGGTGTCCGAGGCCGTCGACCGGGGCCTCGATGTGGTCGAGGGGCTGCACGAGGTGCAGGCGGGCGACCTGGAGGGCCGCTCCGACGAGGACGCGCACAAGGTGTTCATGGGCGTGTTCCGCAGCTGGTACAAGGGCGACCTGGACGAGCGCATCCCCGGCGGCGAGAGCGGGCACGACGCGCTGGGGCGGTACCTGCCGCAGCTGGACGAGCTGCGCGCCGCGCACCTGGGCGGCGCCGGCGACCCCGGTGACGTGGTGGTGGTGAGTCACGGGGCGATCATCCGGCTGGCCGTGACCGCGATGAGCGGCGTGGACCCGGCCTTCGCCGTCACCAACCACCTGGACAACACCGACGCCGTCATTCTGGCGCCCACGCCGGACGGCGGGTGGCGGCTGGAGCAGTGGGCGGACGTGCTGCCGCCGTTCGAGGGGCCGTCGCGGGGCGGGGCCGACGACCCGATGGGGTAGGGACTAATCGGGCTTCTTCCGCGCAGTGACGGCCTCGCAGATGAGGTGTGCACAGTCTTCCGGCGCTTCGTGCTCCCAGAAGCGCAAGACCAGCCAGCCGGCTTCGCCGAGCAGGGCGTCCGTCTCGCGATCGCGCTCGACATTCCGTCGGATCTTCGGCTCCCAGTACTCGTGATTGGCCTTGGGCATGGTGAAGTGCTCGGGGCAGCGGTGCCAGAAGCAGCCGTCGACGAATACCGCCACCTTGGTGGGGCGGAAGACGAGATCGGCAGTGCGACGCACGTCGGGCAGCGGCCGGGCCGACACCCGGTAGCGGAGGCCGGCGGCGTGCACGAGGGAGCGGATGGCGCGCTCCGGCCCGGTGTCGCGCCCCCTGTTCGACTTCATGCTGCGGCGATTGCCCGCCGATGACGCCCACGACCCGTCGGGCGGGGTCCAGGCGGGGTCGGGGTCGATCGGGCGGCCGTTCATCGAGCGCCGCTACGCGAATGAGACTGTCTCATGGCCATCTCAGCCTACGGTGGCCTGCACGACACTCGCGGTCGATGGCTACTGCCCGTAGGCGCCGAGTCGCCAGCCGGCTATGCTCGGACCATGTCGACGGCGGATGATGCGGAACTCACCGAACTGGAGAACCCGCGCATCGTCGATCTGTTCGCAGGCCCGGGCGGGTTCGACGTCGCGGCGCATTGGCTGGGGGTCCCCTCGATCGGCGTCGAGTTCGACGCTAACGCGTGCGCAACCCGCAATGCGGCCGGACTGCAGACGCGGTTCGAAGACGTCACGAAGGTGCACCCCGAGGAGTACCTCGACTGCAACGTGCTCGTGGGCGGCCCGCCGTGCCAGACGTTCACGGTGGCCGGCCGCGGAGCCGGCCGTAGGGCGCTGGATGATGTGCTCCAGCTGGTGGGGATGCTTGCAGCCGGGAAGATCGATGAGGCGTTGGCCGCGGCTGCGAAATTCTCGGATCCGCGAACCGGTCTGGTGCTCCAACCGTTGATCTGGGCGCTTATTCGGCATCGCATCGGCAAACCCTACGAGGCGATCGTGCTCGAGCAGGTGCCGGCAGTCGAGCCCGTGTGGCATGCAATGGCGGCGGTGCTCCGCGGCATCGGTTACGGGGCTTCTGCGGAGGTGCTCAAGAGCGAGCAGTTCGGAGTTCCCCAGACCCGTCGCCGCGCAGTCCTCATCGCACGCCGAGGGTTCCCGAGCAGCGCAGTGCGGTTCCCTGAGCCGACCCACGAGGCATTCGATAGACGTCGGGAAGCGGGGGGTGAGGATTTCCTCTCGATCTTCCGGAAGTTACAACCGTGCGTCTCGATGAGAGAAGCGCTGCAGTTTGATCTGCAGTATCGGATGCCGTTCACCGTCGTATCGAACTACGGCTCGGGTGGCGATCCTCGAAACAGGGGGCGACGCACCTCTGACCAGCCGTCGTTCACCATCACCGGCAAAGCGTCTCGCAACAAGATCGTCTTCGACAACGGGGTCGAGACGCGGTTCACCCAACTCGTGTCGAGCTGCCTCCAGTCATTCCCGCATGACTACCAGTGGGAGGGCGGCGACATCTCCCAGCAGATCGGTAATGCAGTCCCTCCGCGTATGGCGGCCCACGTTCTCAATGCGGTGCTAGGCCGGCCGTCGTGGGCGGTGGACGATGTATTCTTCCGTGAGGTTCAGAAGTCGTGGTTCTCGCGGAAGCCGACCGGGATGGTCCCAGTGGGCGTCGAGGCCTGACGAGTCAGACGCCCACTGCGCTGAGCGTTTCGCCGATCGTTCGGCGTAGCAGGGCTTGCAGTTGTGTCTGCTCCAGGGTCTCGAACCGCATGAACCAGCCGAGTCGTAGCACGCGCTTCATGAAGTCACGGAAAACGTCGCGGTTCCTTCGTTGTGCCTCGACTTCATTCCAGACGGTGATGATCGCGCGGACGAGAGCAGGGCTCGCGCCGATCGAGTTGCGGCGCTCGTAGATCTGGCCGAATGCCTCGCCGCCGATACGGCCCAGGTCGGCGTACGGGTCATCCGCAGAAGAGTCGTGGATGAGCTGGGCCCGCCACCAGAGCCGACCGAAGACATGACGCGTGAGATCGGTGCCGAGTGCGCGGTCGCGGACCGGCTCGGGGAACCGCCAGACGAGGACGTCCGGTAGCAGGATCAGGGCGAGGAAAGCCCAGACGCCTCCTGCGGCGGCCTCGGCCGGCGCAAGGCCGGATTCGCGGTGCAGATGCCGCGCGACGGCGAGATCGAATGACTCTCTTGCCTGCACCTTGGGCGGTTCCGGGAACCCCGCATTCTTCGCGTGCCGGAGTACGGACTCGCGTAGCGAGTCGAGCTGTTCGGCGCCCGCGCGTAGTCCGCCCGTCGCCACGTAGACCGCGCTGTCGTCTTGGACGGAGGCTTTCTTCTGCAGGTCTGCAAGGGAGGCGCCATGGATCTCCTCGAAGCGTGCTTCCGCGATGTTCGGGAGCAGGCGAGGGTAGAGAATGCTCATCGGACCTCCGAGAAAACGCGCACGGCGTCGTGCACTTCGTCTGCGAACATCGCGGGCTGCGAATCCCGCCTCCGTCGTATGCTTTTGTAGTCCTCATCAGGAAAGATGCGGTGCATCACCCCCTGCAGCATCCGGCCGATGCTTCCTTCGGGATAGTCGATCGAGGAGTCGAGTTCCTCGATCGACAAAGCATGCTCGATGAGCACGCGGGTCACATCGGCATGTGCTGCGGACAGCAGCACCGCATCGGCGGTCGTCGGGTCACCCGCGTTCCTGAAGGCGTGTGCGACGGCGTCGATCGATTCATTGATGTAGAGCATCAGTGAGCCCATGGCGGCGGAGTCGGGGTTGCTGCCGACCGACACGGACCACGGTGTGCCCAGCGGGAATGTCGTGACGGCGAAGTCGACCATTGCGACAGGGAAGAGCGGTGCGTCGTCCTCCAGAACGATGCGGAATTCCTCCGACCACAGCTCTGAACCCGGCAGATGGGCGGTGAACGGCTCAGGGGTTGAGACCTGTTCGGCGAGGACGATGGCCGTGCGCAGTGTGAGGGTGCCCCCGAGGTCCTCACCCCTCAGATGGGCGTCCACCTGGAGGTTGGCGATTCCGTCAAGGCCGGGCAACTTCTCTCGAAAGCAGCGCGACCGTTGGTGCGAGCCCGACGACTCCCACACGACCGCGAGCAACAAGGCGGCGTCCGTGGGGAGCCCCGACTGTTCCCGGAGCTTGGACAGGTCGATGCGCACGTCGCGTGCTATGGCGAGGTCGGTGTTGTAGTCCCAGCCCGGCAGTGCGATCGGCCCTTCGTACGTGCGCCCCGCCGCGGTGACCAGCCACGCGCTCGGATCTGCGCACTGCTGGTCGGGGCGGCGATACGGGAAGACTGTCCGTGCCAATGTCAGGCCTCCGCTCTGTTCGCCGTGATGGCGATGGATGTGCCGGCGTCCGGTGCCGGCGCGACGAGGAGAAGCCGTGGGGAGTCGTCTCCCGGGTGCGTGAGCTCCTGCAACGATGTGAAACCGCCGCCGTCCTCGCGCGTCCACCCGACGACAGTCGGGACGGCGGCGCCGGCGGGAGCATCCTTCTCTCTGGCGCCGGGCAGCGTGACGGAGAGCTTCGCACTTACAACGACCTCGTCGGAGCAGCTCACGCGAAACTTCTGGATGACGACCAACCGGCCGGAATGCTCTCCGAACACCGGATCGCCGTCGTACGAGACGCGTGGACGGGAGGTGGCTGCGCGATGCCGTGCGGTGGTCTGAGGCGCACCGGCACCATTCGATCCAGACTTTCCGGTCTCGGCCCCCGCACGGCCGGAATCGCCCGCGACCACAGGTTGCGGTGAGGCTCCCGCTACGAGATCCGCGAATCGACGACTGACATCGCCCAGCGGTACGGATGCGGCGGCTCCTGCCGGTGCGTCCGCCACGGGTTCGATGTAGGTGTTGGCCTGCTCTTTGAGCCGAGTGAAGGCGACCCGCACGAAGGTTCGGGCATGGCCCTCCAGGTTGGCCGGCACCCAGTCGTCGTGGGTTGGCGGTTCCGCCTGGGCGAAAACGTCGTCCACCGCGTCGTCGGCGCGGAAGACGCCCGCGTAACCGACGCTTCCCGAACCGGTTTGCGGACCGCGGTGGTACTTCACCACCAGCTCCGGACTCCTCATCAAGCAGATGTGGTTGCAGGTCCTGCCGAATCCGTTCTCCTCTGCCAGGTCAGAGGCCTCGAAGTGCTGGGAGAACCGCTTGTCGATATGGGCCTCGCCCAACAGCTTCTTCGGCCGGAGCGCGCGGATCTCGGTGCTCTTCCCCTCCTTCAATGACCGGAATGCGCTGACGAACATGTGCAGAGGGGAGGTCTGGGCCGGGTCGGGGATGTTCACGTCGGCACCGTTGCGGTGCACCGTGAACAACATGGCAGGCTTCGGTTGCTGTGTGTGGGTGATCATCTTGGGCCAGAGGTTCCACGCGATCGCGTCCGCCATCCACCGTGCGGCACTGTCGGCACTGCGGTCTTCGTCGTCCTCGTCGAAGTCGAGGATCGGATCGATGATCGAGATGGTCGTACCCGTCTCTTCGCCTGTGAATTCGCGCAGCCCCAAGGACCTCGCGACCCTGTCGGCCTCGTCGTCGATCAGCGGCTCGAGTACCTCGCCCGACGTGTCCCCCCACCAGTGTCTGCCGGTGAAGCGGCATCCGGACTCCCCCTCGCCCTGCGTGTAGCTGTACCACAGGCTGCAAACGATGAGGCGGGTCTGAAACCGTCCTCGGCCGACACGGCAACGCGTGTAGATGAGCACTGTTCCGCAACGGGAGAGGAGAAAGAATATGCCCTTGCCGAAACCGTACGTGCCGCCGCCGAGGTCCACGTTGCGTGGCTCGCCCGCGTTGCGGACGAAAGCGACGAAGTCGTTGTCGGTGGTCACCGCATTGTCGGCGCGCGTCGGTCCGCCGAGGCCGCGAGTGCCGCGATCGGTCACTGACAAGACGCGGATCCGGTTCTGCAAGGACTTGCGCAAGGGCAGCTGATCGTTTGAAGGGGCGCCACGCAGGAGCGTGTCGCGCCAACGCGGCGCCACGGTGGTGCTCAGTTCTTCGAGATCGATCGTGAAACGGACTTGATGCCCTCCCAATGCGGCATCGGAACTGTTCTGGGCGGCCTCGCGTACCAGCACTGTGAGCATGTTCAGCGCTGGCCGCCCGAGCTGGTTCCTGATCCCCTCCGCGGTGGACGCGCCACTCGGAGGGAACGGCTGGGAGTGCCATCCGATGCTCATCGGTCTTCCTCCAGGTGCGATGCGACCAGCTGGTCGAGAACGTACTCGGGATCGGTGCGAAAGTCGTGACCCGTGGGAAGCGCGATCGAGTACGAAACGTCGACGATGCCATCCGCGTCTGCAGGATCGGCGAACTGATCACGGGTCAAACGTGGGAAGCCATCGCGCACGGTGTACCAGGAGTCGGACACGATCTTGTAGCGGGTGACCGAGTACAACTCCGCGTGTGCAGCCGAGTACCCGGCCGCTGTGAGCCGGGACATCAACTCCGGCGGGTCGTCGGTGGCCTGCTCCGCTCGAGCGACGAGGTCGGGCAGAGCGTCGCCTGCCGGGCCCGACTCGACTTCGTCGACCTCGAGGTACCGGAGGAAGAGCTGTCCGCCGGAAGGAGGCGCAAGCTGATCGATGCCGTGGACCCGTGTCGTGCGTGCAGTTCCGGCGATCGCAGTCTTCACCTCGAGGGCTATCGCGGATGTGGTGAAGTCGTGCCGCGCGCTCAAGGGGCCCGCCCAGGTCATCACCGACGACGGGCTGCGCTCCAGCAGCTCCAGGAGAGTGATGAGCTCACCGGCAAGCCCGATGCGCGCGGACCGCGGCAATACGCCGTCGGGTGTTGAGAACAGTCCCCGCCACTTGCGTACCACGGAGTTCATGGCGGCGATGGCCCTTGTCGGCGTGGAATTTATCGCGTCGAGGATGTCGCGGCACAGGTCGGTGAACAAGTCGTGGTAGCGCGGGTTCTCGCAGCAGACGTCGGCATAGCGGACGAACGAGGTCTTGTCCTCCAATGACAACTCACCGATCGAGATGTTCGCCCCGTCGGCGGTGCGGCCGATGCGCTGCTTTCGAGACAGGGGCACGAGGAGATGACGCCGCATGGAGCGGTCGACGGCCGTCAAGATCGGTCCCTGACCGATGCGCAGATCGATGTCGTAGGTGCGGATGCGATCGTGACCGCCGGCGACCTGGGATTCCAGCAGTGTCCACCCCTTCGTCAAACGGCCTGGCCCGGTCGGAGCGGTCATGGCAGTTCCTCGTGCTCGAGTGCATCGAGTTCGGCATCGTCGATCTCCTCGATCTCGATGCCCGAGAGGTCCGCGCTGACGTAAGTGTGCTTGGCCTGCGAGTCCTCGCCATCGGCCGGAGGGAACACCAGGCCGAATCCGACCAGGTCGTCGGGGGCGTCGAGTGCGACGCGCTTCGTTCCGGACGACGGACGCTTCGAGTTGGGTGCGGAGTCTTTGTCGATGACGTATAGGACCAGCAGCCCGGTGTGGGGAAGCTGCACGCGGCGCAGCGTGAAGATCTCCTCCTCGGTGAGCGGCTGTTCCTTGCTCACCTTGCTCAGGTTGAGATCGAGTGCTGCGTCCCGACGGCTCATAAGCGTCTTTATGTCGACGACGTCGCCTTCGAGACGCGAGCGGACGACCCTGCCCGGTGCGATGCCGTGCCCGAGGTCGACTGTCGCAGATGGATCGCCCGTGGGCTTCCCGACGATCGCGATATTCCAGGTCAGCAGCTCGGATTGGCGTACTCGCTTCTCGATGTACTCGATGAGTACGTCGTTGCTGCTCTCGAAAGACTCGGGATGGTACGAGTATTCCCGCAGGAATCGGGTCACGGCCTTGTATCCGGCGTTCCGCCAAAGGTAGCGGGAGTGTCGCCCGTCGGCTTCGACGCGGATGTGATCGGCGTCGAGTGAACTGATCAGTCCACGGAGCGCCGACAGGTTGTCCTCGACGGCGCTCGGGGAGACATCGAAGAAGTGCGTCTGGATCCGGCGTCCGCCGAACGCCGAGTAGACCTCGACGGCGTCTGCCATCTTCGCAGCGGATGTCACGAGGAGTGAAGGGTGTGTGCGGATACGGACGGCGAACGACGTCGGGGTGTCATTGCCGGCCATGTAGCGATCGATGTCCCTGCGGATCTCCGTCTCCACGGTGGCGAGGTGACGGAACCAGCCGCGGAGTTCTTCCGTGAGCCAGATGCGCGGCAGATCCTCGTAACCGCTGCGGTACCCGAACCAGCGGGCCATCTGCAGGAGCGAATCGTAGGCGGAGACCGACCGGACGAAGTAGCTCACGGCCAGCCCCTCCAGGGTGAGACCTCGAGAGAGCGTGTTTCCGCCGATCGCGATGGCGACGACCGGTTGGCCCTCGTAGTCCAACCGCTCGCGACTGGTCGCATTGTCGATGATGATGCGAGATTCCGAGAGAACCGAGGGGAGCATCTCGAGCACCTCGTCGAAATCCACGGGCGCGAGCCCGAACTCCCCGGCGGGGACGGCGGCGTTCTCTCGTTTCCACAGACCCTCGAGCTCGCCGAGGATCCGGGGGTCGAGGTCTTGGATGCGGTCTTGCACCGATTCCTGGAACCGGGCGAGCGGTTCGTGGAAGCTCTCGTGCACCGAGGTCTTCACGCTGGTGTGGATGAGCATGGTCGAATGCTTGTTGCCGGTCCTGCGTACGCGACGGGCGGCGGTCGCAAGCCAGAAGTACAGCACCGACGTGCGCAGTGACCCCGTGATGGAGGGGACGAAGCCATCGGCATCGGCGCGAGACGCAGGCCTCACCAAGGGGACCTCGGAATCGTCGATGATCCGGATCATGTCGTACCCGTCGAAGACCTCGGCAGTGTCAACTCGTGGAAGCAATCGGCTCGGCCAGTAGCTTCGTGAACACCTCCCGCGGGGTGAGGAAGCCGAGTACCGCGCGTGGCCGGTCGTTGAGCTCGTCGGCGATCGTGTCCAGGTAGGGCTGGTGGTCGGTGATCTCGATGCCCTTCGGCAGGTACTCGCGGATCAGCCCGTTCGTGTTCTCGTTGGTGCCGCGCTCCCACGGCGAGTGCGGATGAGCGAAGTACACCTTCAGGTCCGTGGCCGTGGTCAGCGCGGCATGCCGGGCCATCTCGGTCCCCTGATCCCAGGTCAGGGAACCGAGGATGTGCCGGGGCATGCCGCTGACCGTATCGATGAGCACATCTGCGAGGCCGTCGGCGTTCTTACCTGCGGGAAGACCGCAGATCAGGGTGAACCTGCTGGTGCGCTCGACCAAGGTGGCGGCCGCGGACTTGCCGCCCTTCCCGATGATCAGATCGCCTTCCCACGATCCAGGAACCCTGCGGTCGGAGGCCTGCTCGGGCCGGTCGTCGATCGAGACCATGCCGACGATCTTCGCGCCGGTGCGCTCGCCGAGCGCCTTACGGGGCTTGCGGCGGGTGCGCTTGGAGCGCAACAGGATCCCGGACTTGGCGAGCTCGCCCTTGGGCAGCGCGTAGATCCACTGGTAGATGGCCTCGTGTGAGATGGTTCGGCCTCCGGCGTCAGGGGAATGCACCATGGTGTCCACGCTGTCGTCGGTAGCTTCACGGTGCAACCTGCCGGCGATCTGGCGGGGCGTGCGTGAGTGGCGCAGATCGGTGCGGACCCGCAGCTCAAGCTGCGGGTCCGCGTCGATCTTGCGGGTCTGTGGTCTGCTACGGCGCCCTCGTGCTGCGCGGTCGGCGGCCACTGGCCGGTAGCCGCCGGCCGCGCTGGCGTTGCGTTTGCGTTCGCGCCAGATCACCGTCGGGTTCCGGCCGATGTCCTCACCGATCTCCGCGTCGGACAGACCGGCCTTGATCCCGACCGCGATCTGCACTCTGTCGTCCAGCGTCAGCTGCCGCCGCCCCAACCCACCACTCCTACCGTGTCACCAGCATCATTGCTACGACGCTATGACACCGCCCTCGTCTTCGGCGTCGAGTGGCTCGCGGCCGAACAGCACCTCATTGCCGAAGTACGGGAACTTCGGCTGGGGGAGGCTGACGATGAAGTCCTTCGGGTACAGGTTCGAAGATGCCGGATCGATGAGGAGGTTCGCGAACGGCGTAGCGGTGTAGCCCAGGTACACGGATTTGGGCAGCGAATCGACGATGTCCATGATGAGCGGATTGATCCGCTCCGTGGCCACCGTCGCCTGGTCGGCTTCGTCGTCGATGATCAGCGTAGGACACTCGCGCAGGTGGTCTTCCGCTCCGCGTAGCCATTCACGGAACTTGCGCAGCACCGTGGCGTTCTTCTTGATGACGCACAGGACCTTCTGCCTGTTGTTCGATGCGAAGTACGAGATCGCGTGCGTCGGGGGCGGCGTGAAGTCGGAGTCGGGGTTGGTGAGTTCGATCCACTGGTCGTGGTGCTCGCCGATGAGATCGTTGCGCAGTCGTACCTGCGTCTGACGCCGGAGGCTGTTGTGGATGCCGGCGAGGACGATGAAAAGCTTGTAGTTGCGGTCTGCGGCCTTGGCGATGACCGCGGTGAAGTTGGTCGTCTTACCCGATTGCACGTGCCCCAGGACGAGTCCCTTGGTACTGAACTCGGGGGTCTTGGGGTGGTCGAGCAGGCCGACGATCTGCGAAGTGCTCTTGTCGAGCTCCTCGAGGGACTCCGCACTCCACCCGCTTTTCTGCAACTTGGAGCGGATGGCGGGCCAGTACTTGTCCTTGCTCTGAGGACCCGTGTACCAGGTGGACCGGCCGCCGACGACGACCGACGGCGCGATGCCCTGCTCCCGAACGGCGAGGGCCTCCTCCTCGTAGCGCTCTTGGACCTTGGTGAGCAGGGCCTCGTCGACACCCCACCTGCGCAACTTCCGGAACGCCTCGCTGGGCGTCTTGTTGGCCAGCTGTTCGAGGAAGTCCTCATAGAGCTCGTCGAGGTCGTCGTCCATGCCCTGTGTCTCCATCGTTCGAGTCGCGTCACGTGTCTTCAACGAGTATCGGTCTTGGACCGGGCTGTCGCATAGCCGGTGTCGGTGTGGCGGGCGTTTTCCGTCTGGAGTGCACTCCGGCAAGCGGCGGTTGTACTTCGTTCGGTCTAATTTTCCGACGCCTTCCGTGACTGCGGTCCCGCTCGAACTCGGCAAAACCTTCGGTGCATTGAATCCTTCTCGGGTTTTGTCGTAGCTCCGGTGCATAATGACGTCCACGAGCTGGAACCGGGCTGATCGGGTAGTCGACTCCGTGTATTGAACACGGGGCAGGTGTCGGATCTCCGGGATGCGGTTCGTGCCCGATCATGTCGACCCTATGCGGGGCTCGCGAGGTTCGGCGGCACTGCCGTCGTCTCCCCGGGAGAGTTCGCAATGTACTGGTGGAGGAGCCCATGAGCAGCTCGAACGACGGTTCGGTGTTGCAGAAGATCGCAGAGCTCTCCGAGCTCGCTCTCGGCACGTACGCGTTCAACCCGGACAGGGTCGAGGAGGATGCGAACGGCGAGCGCCGCATCCATCAGGGGGGATACGGGGATCGGCAGATCTACGAGTTGGTCCAGAATGCGGCGGACGAACTGCGAGACCCGTCGGTGACAGGCGGGCGCATCCATGTGGTCCTTGCCAAGGAGCATCTCTACTGCGCCAATGAGGGCAATCCGATCACCCCGGACGGGGCCGACACCATTCTCCGGATGGGGGTATCGAAGAAGCGGGGGCAGTGTCAACTCGTGGAAGCAATCGGCTCGGCCAGTAGCTTCGTGAACACCTCCCGCGGGGTGAGGAAGCCGAGTACCGCGCGTGGCCGGTCGTTGAGCTCGTCGGCGATCGTGTCCAGGTAGGGCTGGTGGTCGGTGATCTCGATGCCCTTCGGCAGGTACTCGCGGATCAGCCCGTTCGTGTTCTCGTTGGTGCCGCGCTCCCACGGCGAGTGCGGATGAGCGAAGTACACCTTCAGGTCCGTGGCCGTGGTCAGCGCGGCATGCCGGGCCATCTCGGTCCCCTGATCCCAGGTCAGGGAACCGAGGATGTGCCGGGGCATGCCGCTGACCGTATCGATGAGCACATCTGCGAGGCCGTCGGCGTTCTTACCTGCGGGAAGACCGCAGATCAGGGTGAACCTGCTGGTGCGCTCGACCAAGGTGGCGGCCGCGGACTTGCCGCCCTTCCCGATGATCAGATCGCCTTCCCACGATCCAGGAACCCTGCGGTCGGAGGCCTGCTCGGGCCGGTCGTCGATCGAGACCATGCCGACGATCTTCGCGCCGGTGCGCTCGCCGAGCGCCTTACGGGGCTTGCGGCGGGTGCGCTTGGAGCGCAACAGGATCCCGGACTTGGCGAGCTCGCCCTTGGGCAGCGCGTAGATCCACTGGTAGATGGCCTCGTGTGAGATGGTTCGGCCTCCGGCGTCAGGGGAATGCACCATGGTGTCCACGCTGTCGTCGGTAGCTTCACGGTGCAACCTGCCGGCGATCTGGCGGGGCGTGCGTGAGTGGCGCAGATCGGTGCGGACCCGCAGCTCAAGCTGCGGGTCCGCGTCGATCTTGCGGGTCTGTGGTCTGCTACGGCGCCCTCGTGCTGCGCGGTCGGCGGCCACTGGCCGGTAGCCGCCGGCCGCGCTGGCGTTGCGTTTGCGTTCGCGCCAGATCACCGTCGGGTTCCGGCCGATGTCCTCACCGATCTCCGCGTCGGACAGACCGGCCTTGATCCCGACCGCGATCTGCACTCTGTCGTCCAGCGTCAGCTGCCGCCGCCCCAACCCACCACTCCTACCGTGTCACCAGCATCATTGCTACGACGCTATGACACCGCCGGGGCGGTCAGATCGGCCGCTTCGGGGTGGGGGTGAAGTCTGTTCTCTCGGTGTCGAAGGCCCCCCAGTTCTTCAGCAGAACGGGTTCGTTCGGATTCGATGCGGAGTGGTCGGCGCAAGAGATCCTTGCCGCAGTCAACCGGAAACGTAGCACAGAGGGGCTACGGCCGCTGGACGAACTCGGCGAGACCCCGGTCCTCCGCATGGCTCGCCAGATGGACGAGCAGCATGAGTACTCCCGCGACCCGATCCTTCGCAGTCTCATGGAATGGGCGAGCACGGTGGTTCGATTGCCTCTACTGCCGGGTGCGGCGGAGAGACTGGCGGAGGACATCCAGCAGACCTCCCGCTCGCGGTCGGAGGCGCCGTCGAACGGCCGCGAGTTTCCGAACCTGTTCCAGCTGTTCTCGCCGCACGTCGGGACTCTTGTCCTGGAGGACCGACGCACGATGCCTGTGCGGGCCCGGGAGATCCGCGTGGCAGCTGACGGAGACATTGTCGCGATCACGCAGACGCGCAACGAGGGCAAAGTTGCGACCGAGCGATTCAGAGTCTTCTCAGTGGCCCATGACGTCCTCGACGATACGCGCGTACGCGCGGGGGAACTGCACGACCGAGCTACCATCGACGTCTCCTGGGCGGTCCCTGGATATACACGAACGAAGGATTCGCCGTACCTCACCGTGGGGCAGGAGCGGGGTTCCTTCTGGTCGTTCTTCCCTACGAAGTACCCCACGACGTTGAGCGGTGCTCTCAACGCGGCATGGAAGACGAACGAGGACAGGCAGAACCTGCTCGACAGTAGTGAACTCAATGCGGAACTCCTCCAAGTTGCGGCACATCTGGTGGTCGATTCGCTCGGCGCACTTGTGGAACCCTCAGACCCCGCCGCGTACCTGCCACTGATGCCCGGTCGGGCGAAGGAATCCCCGAACTGGGCTTGCAAGACTCTGACCGAGCATGTCTGGCGGATTGCCGTGAGCAGCCCTTCGCTGCCCGATCAGGACGGTGTCCTACGGTTGCCATCGGAATTGCGCATCCACAGGGAGAAGCTCTCGTCCGGCGCGCTCGAGCAATGGCGGGACTACGAGGGGAGGCCGAGGAACTGGGTGCACCACTCCGTCGACGCGCCAGGCCCGCGGCGCGGCAAGATGAACCACATTCTCGATGCCGCCGGGTGCAAGGACGCGGAGCCGGTGCGTACTTGGGTGGAGGCGCTCGTACAGGACGGGACGGCGGCGGCATCGGCGGCGGCGATCCGCGTGTTGGCGCACCTTCTTCGGCATGACTTTTTGGGGGCCGGCAACCCAGTTGCGATGGACGCGCGACGTGCCTGCATCATCCGTACGGAATCCGGCGATTTCGTCGCGCCGATCCCGGGAAGCGTCTTTCGGCGATCGGGGGACGACGGGTTGCAGGACGACCTCGTTTATATCGACCCGGCCGTCTGCGATGAGCCCGACATGCTTCACCTTCTCGATGAGTTGGGCATCCGGGAGTCCGACGCGGAGGGACGGTTTCACAGTGTGCTCGACCAGGGGTTCGACGGCTACACGGCAGATTCGTGGATGCGGTTCTGGGAACTTCTCAACACCGCTGGTGGAGCGGTGCAGACCGGTGAGGTGCAGCGCCGCGTGTCTGAACCCGCGGCCACTCTTCACGTGCGCACCAAGGCCGGCGCCTTTGTTCCGTTGAAGAACGCGATGATGCCGGGCCCCGTCGTGCCGGCCGACGGTTCGCGGGACGCGGCTTTCACGGTCGACATGTCGTTCCACGCGAACGACAGAGGAATCCTGCGCAGCCTAGGTGTGTTGGCGGTGCCCGACCGGAGATACAAGCCCGACGGCGATCCGTGGTTCGAGGACTACCGCACGGCGATGCACGACGAGTACTGCGGGACCCTCGGGGCGACGGATCACCGAATCATGCCGAAGACACTGCGGCTCGAGGGTGGTGAGGTCGCAGGCCCGCTGCACCTGTTCCTGCGCCTGTCGGAAGAAGGGCGGGCCGCATTCCTCAGCGCGATTCCGGATGACGGGCTCAAGGTGAACTGGACCCGCCAGGTGGGTAAGGCGACCGCAAGCCGTGCCCAGGTGGCGTCACCGATCCGGTGGCTGGTCCAGCGGCACGGGTACGTGCAGACCTCCCAGGGCCTGCGTCAGGTGGCGGAAGCAGTGGGCCCGCAGCTGGCCGAGTACTCGGAGTTTCTGCCCGTCGCGAAGATCAGTGATGAGAAGGCGAAGCGCCTGCTCATGCCGATCTCGGTCGAACAGGTCGGCGCTGAGGACTGGTCCACGCTGCTCGACGGAGTGAAGGCGAGCACCGACGACAGGTTCGTCGGTGCGACCTACGCGTTGCTGCTCCGCGTGGCGCCCGATCTGATCATGGAGGAAGAGACCGTCCGCTGCCGCGTCGGGGAATGCTGGGAGCTGCGCCCCGACAACGAGATCGCGCTCGCCAGGTCGCGATCCGAATACGACGAGCTCGTCCGCGAGAGACACCCCGCACTGTTGGTCGACAGGCCGGAGGATGCCGAGCAGGCGGGAGCGATGATCGAGGACTGGGGGATGCTCCCGGTGACCAACGTCATCGAGAAGACGATCCGGTGGGCAGCTGAAGGCCCGCGGATCGAGCTCGGCGACGCGTTTCCGGCGCTGCGGCAGCGTCTCGGCAGTAGTCGGCTTCGCGGTAATTACCTGCAGCGTTGTGGCGAACTCGAGGAGGTGATCCGCACCCCCAACGGAACCAGCCGGAAGTCACTCGGCAAGGCGCTGGAGGGGGACACAGTACTGATCCCGGCGGAGGCGACCGATGAGCAGGCGCTGCTGATCGTTGATCAGAGCTTTGCATTCGGCCTTGGTGCCGGCGGCTGCCGAGCCGTCATCGAGGCCTACCAGCGGCAGTTGGCGGACAAGGTGAACAAAGAGCGGGTCGCCGCCGTCCGTGCCGCTGCCTCAGTGTCGGAAAAGCTTGCGCTCATGCTCGAGACTGCCGAGCTTCGTGAGCTGCTGCCGCAGAGCCTGCTCGACAGTGAGGAGCGTGAGTCCGGCGAACCGAGCCGGCGCCGACTTGCCGAACTCGCATTCCGCAGCTTCGACGATGGAGTCCTGAAGGAGTGTTCGAAGGCGATCCAGGGGCGGTTCCCCGGGGCGCCGAGCCGGTACGACGGCGGCCCAAGTGCGCGGCGGTTCGCAATCGATCTGGGCTTCCCGGATTCGTTCGCCGGAAGCTCAGTACCTGCGCCGCCCGAACGCGTGGTGGCGGCCGGCCCTACGGACTTTCCTTCGCTCCACCACTACCAGGAGGTCATCGCCGGCCGCCTGGTCGACATGCTGAGTTCGCGCTCGCCGCAGCGGGCGATGATCAGTCTTCCCACCGGTGCGGGCAAGACGCGCGTCGCGGCCGAGGGGGTCATCCGATGGATACGGCAATCGGGCATGCCATCAGGTCCGATCCTGTGGATCGCAGAGACCGGTGAGCTCTGCGAGCAGGCGGTGCAGTCCTGGAAGTTCGTGTGGGAGAAGGTAGGCGCGGAGCATCCGCTGGTGATTGATCGTTTCTGGAGTGGGAATTCCGCGACTGCGGTCGCTGACCGGCCGCATCTGGTCGTCGCGACCGACGCGATGCTCGCAGCGCATCTGGATTCGCCAGGCTACGCCTGGTTGCGTACCCCGGCGCTTGTACTCATCGACGAGGCGCACAGTGCCATCTCGCCCAAGTACACGAAGCTGCTCACGAAGTTGGGGCTGACGCATCGGATCACTGAGCGCCACCTCGTGGGGCTCACTGCTACGCCGTTCCGGAACAATGAGGACCTCACGAGGCGGCTCGTGCAGCGGTTCGGCGACCGGCGACTGGATGACGATGTGCTAGGTGATCAGCCGATTGCCCGCTTGCAGGAACTCGAGATTCTTTCGCGAGTCGAGCATGGCGAACTGCCGGGCGTGCAAATGGAGTTGGAAGCGCACGAACTCCAGGATCTGCAGAGCAGCAAAATCAAGGGCTTTCTTCCGAAGAGCGCAGAGCGGCGTATCGCGGAGGACGATGTGCGCAATAAGTTGCTCGTAGATGAGATCGCGAAACTACCCGAAGACTGGGCGGTGTCATAGCGTCGTAGCAATGATGCTGGTGACACGGTAGGAGTGGTGGGTTGGGGCGGCGGCAGCTGACGCTGGACGACAGAGTGCAGATCGCGGTCGGGATCAAGGCCGGTCTGTCCGACGCGGAGATCGGTGAGGACATCGGCCGGAACCCGACGGTGATCTGGCGCGAACGCAAACGCAACGCCAGCGCGGCCGGCGGCTACCGGCCAGTGGCCGCCGACCGCGCAGCACGAGGGCGCCGTAGCAGACCACAGACCCGCAAGATCGACGCGGACCCGCAGCTTGAGCTGCGGGTCCGCACCGATCTGCGCCACTCACGCACGCCCCGCCAGATCGCCGGCAGGTTGCACCGTGAAGCTACCGACGACAGCGTGGACACCATGGTGCATTCCCCTGACGCCGGAGGCCGAACCATCTCACACGAGGCCATCTACCAGTGGATCTACGCGCTGCCCAAGGGCGAGCTCGCCAAGTCCGGGATCCTGTTGCGCTCCAAGCGCACCCGCCGCAAGCCCCGTAAGGCGCTCGGCGAGCGCACCGGCGCGAAGATCGTCGGCATGGTCTCGATCGACGACCGGCCCGAGCAGGCCTCCGACCGCAGGGTTCCTGGATCGTGGGAAGGCGATCTGATCATCGGGAAGGGCGGCAAGTCCGCGGCCGCCACCTTGGTCGAGCGCACCAGCAGGTTCACCCTGATCTGCGGTCTTCCCGCAGGTAAGAACGCCGACGGCCTCGCAGATGTGCTCATCGATACGGTCAGCGGCATGCCCCGGCACATCCTCGGTTCCCTGACCTGGGATCAGGGGACCGAGATGGCCCGGCATGCCGCGCTGACCACGGCCACGGACCTGAAGGTGTACTTCGCTCATCCGCACTCGCCGTGGGAGCGCGGCACCAACGAGAACACGAACGGGCTGATCCGCGAGTACCTGCCGAAGGGCATCGAGATCACCGACCACCAGCCCTACCTGGACACGATCGCCGACGAGCTCAACGACCGGCCACGCGCGGTACTCGGCTTCCTCACCCCGCGGGAGGTGTTCACGAAGCTACTGGCCGAGCCGATTGCTTCCACGAGTTGACACTGCCCTGGCCTGTGCTGCTTTTCGCCACGTCCGTCGACCACGCGAAGATGCTTGCTGTCAAGCTGGGCGACGCCGGAATCCGCGCGGCCTCGATTGATGCGACTACCACAGTGGGTGAGCGGCGCAACCGGATTGATCAATTCCGCAACGGCGGCATCCGCGTCCTCACCAACTTCGGCGTGCTGTCACAGGGTTTCGATGCCCCGGCCACCCGTGCGGTGGTGATCGCGAGGCCTGTATACAGCGCGAATATTTACCAGCAGATGGTGGGGCGCGGCCTTCGCGGCGTGCGCAACGGAGGCAAGGACGAGTGCCTCATCCTCGACGTGAAGGACAACATCACGAACTTCGACAGCAACCTCGCATTCACAGAGTTCGAGCGACTGTGGCAGGCACGATGAGGGGGCAATCGTCGACTCTGGAACTGACGCCTGCGCAGCATTCTGTGGTGGAGCAGCCCTGGGATGCACGGACCCTGGTGACGGCTGGCGCCGGCGCCGGCAAGACCACGACGCTCACGCATCGACTCGAACATTTGAACCGCGCTGAGGAGCTGTCCGCGTCCGAGATACTGGTACTCAGCTTTTCTCGCGCCGCTGTACGCGAGCTCCGTGACCGTGTCGACCGGCTCGCGAAGACCTCTAGGAGCGTACGCGCACAGACGTTCGACGGGTGGGCGCTCGCGGTGCTCCGGCAGGCGGATCCTGGGCGGGAGGATCTTGAGGGGGCATCGTTCGACGATCGGATCGCAATGGCGACTGAGGCGATCGCGGCCGGCGTGCTCGACTCGTTCGAGTTCGGGCCGCCCGCACATGTCGTCATCGACGAGGTGCAGGACCTAGTCGGAGTACGGCGTGCGATGGTCGAGACGCTTCTGGCTGAATACAGGGACAACTGTGGCTTCACCGTGGTGGGTGATGCCGCACAGTCCGTGTACGGATTCCAGATTCAGGACGCGGACGAGAGGGCATGGGAGACGAACCGGTTCTTCGGGTGGATCCGCGAGTCGTTCCCGGAGGACCTCGTAGAGGTCACGCTGAGCGAGAACTTCCGTGCCCGTACGGAAGAGGCCCGGATCGCATTGCCTCTGGGGCCGCGTCTCCAATCGTTGCCGAAGGGGCGTGCGGAGGCGACGACTGAGGCGTGCGGGATCCTGGACGACCTGCGTGGTCTGCTGGATTCGACACCCGACTTCGGTGATCTCAGTGACCTGTTCGTCCAACAGTCACTGCGCATCCCGGATCTGTCCACTGCGATCCTCTGCCGCGACAACGGCCAGGTCCTGTGGCTGTCGGACCGATTGCGGCACGCCGGGATACCGCACGGGATCCAGCGTTCGCCGCGGTCACGCCCCGTTCCGCCGTGGGTGGCGTGGCTTCTCGAGCAGGGTGGCGGGGCCGTCATAGACGAGCAGCGGTTCAAGTCGCTGGTAGAAGGTGCGTCATTGCACGGCGCCGACCTGGCGCAGTTGTGGCGGTCGCTGCGCAGAGTGGCGTCGGCGCCGCGAAGCAGGCTCGATCTCGCAGCCTTGCGCAGAGCCGTGGCAGAGGGCCGCATGCCGGAAGAACTGACCATAGGCCGTTCACCGGATCTGCTGCTGTCCACGGTCCATCGTGCGAAGGGGCTCGAGTTCGACAGGGTTCTTGTCGCCACTGACGACGTAACCGGCCGGCCCTACGGCGATGATCCAGATCTCCCGGCCGAGGCCCGCCTGCTCTATGTGGCGATGACGCGGGCGCGGGATGATCTGTTCCGATTGTCTCTGCCCCGTTGGAGACGGATATCGAAGGGCGGCCGTCTTACATTTCCCGTGGACCGCTGGTGGCTCGGCGGCGTCAAGGATTATCAGCGCAACGGGTTGGAGGCGCTCGAGACCGATGTCGACCATGCGGTTCCGGCAGGTGCTGGCACTGCGGACTTCGCAGCTCCTGACGTTCAATGGTATCTACGCGACCGTGTCGGATTCGGTGATGAAGTGGAGCTCCGACTGCTTCATGAGCTTCCTATGGCTGAGGACGAGACGCCGCCATACGCGATCCTTCATGGGGAGACGATGATCGGAGAGGCGTCGGCCGGTTTCCGGAGAGACCTCCTCCGGGTCCTTCGGGTCAATCGGGCATGGGAGTTGCGCCGCGGATATCCGCAGGTGATCACAGGGCTCAGGGTGGATGCAGTCGAGACGGTGGCGGGGTCATCAGCGGTCGCTGAGCGTGCGGGTCTTGGTGATACAGGAGTATGGATCGCTCCACGCCTCTGCGGTCTGGGGCGCTTTCGCTGGAGTTGCGGTGCCGAGGAAGGGAATTCGGTTTCATGACAGTCGGCGGGCACGAAGACCACTACGCGCTACGTGCGCGCATGCGCGCGGCATTGCGCGCCGATTTGCTCGGTCCGCGCGAGGGTGCGGATGAAGTGCTCACACATGACGCGCCTGTCACTGCGTACCTGGCCGGCGCGCTTTTCCCGGCGATGGCCGGCGCGGCTGCGGTCGATGAAGGCTGCGCCGATCAGGTGCCGGACGTGGTGAAGGGCGACGACGAGGAGGGCGGGCGGCCAGATCTCGGCGTCGCCCAGGCCAATCTGCGCAGGCCGTCGTCGATGGGGCTTACCTTCAGTGTCGACACCGCCACCGCCGCCATGGTGACGGTCGCAGTGCGGGCGGCGAGGTACTCGCCGGAAGACGAGCACGGCATGCCATTGACCCCGCAGCGCAGCCAGGCTCGCAGCACCGGGCAACAGCGGGAGCGGTGGCGGCGCCGTCAGGTGGACTGTGATCCGGTCACTGTTCCACTGAACCCGCCTGGCATGCGGGCAGCGGATAGGCTCGCCGATGGGCTCGAACTGCGGACACTCGTTCGCCCGGCCGATGACCGGGGTGTGGTGACCATGACGGTGACCATCGTGAACACGACGCCGCCGGTGAGTGAATCCGACTTGCAGGACTCGGCGTGCTACTTCCAGCCCGAAATCGTCGTGTCCGGTCCGGACGGGACCGCCCCGTTCGTCGAACGACCGGCCGGCGTCCGCTCGATCGATCCGGAGCAGGCGTTGAGCCGACTATTGCACCGGCACGCGCCGTCCTTCGCCGTGGGCCACGGATGCTCGGTCGCGTGGGACTGGCAGCCGCCGGAAGTGGGCGCTCCGATGTGGGATCGCGCCGCTGTCTCCTCGGTTCGGACAGAACTCGTCCCCACGCACGAGGTTTTGCTGATGGAATCGAATCCGGGAGTTGACGACCGTGGCCTGGGCATGGAGAGGCTGGGTGAGGCCAAGCGTGCCGAGATGGTCCGGGTTCTCGATGCGCTGCTCGACGGCTACGAAACGTGGATAGCCGAGCGTCGCGCGGATGCAGTCGAGCTCGAGGGTAGCGACTTCAATGAGGTGGCGGACCTGCAGGTGAAAGCGTGTAGCGAGGCACTCGAGCGGATGAGGGACGGCGTACGGCTGCTCGGCGATGAGGAACGGCCCAAGGTGCTGCTGGCTTTCCAGCTGGCGAACCGCGCGATGGCGGCGCAGCGCGCTCAGAGCCAGTGGATCAAGTCTGGACGAGTGGGGCGGCCCGATGCCAGGGCCGGCCGATGGCGGCCCTTCCAGATCGCATTCATGCTTTTATGCCTGCGCGGGATCGTCGAGCCCGCGCACGAAGACCGCCGCGTGGCAGACCTCCTGTGGTTCCCCACAGGCGGCGGAAAGACGGAAGCGTACCTGGGCCTGGTGGCGTTCACGACCTTCCTTCGGAGGCTGCGGAGCGAGGACGGCGGCGGCGTGACAGTGCTGATGCGGTACACGCTACGGCTGCTCACGCTGCAGCAGTTCGAACGTGCGAGTGCGCTGATCTGCGCCATGGAAAGGTTGCGTGCGGAACGCGCGGACCTCGGCGACGAACAGATCTCCATCGGCATGTGGGTGGGCCAATCCGCCACCCCCAACAAGCTGAGTCCAGCCGGCGCGAGGCTGGACGAGCTGCGTAATAGTCCCGGCAAGTCGCTGCAGAAGCAGAACCCCGTGCAGCTCAAGCGTTGCCCCTGGTGCGGAACTGCTCTCGACGCTCGAGACTACGAGGTCCGTTCTGCGCAGCACAGGATGCTGATCGTCTGCCCCGACTCGGAATGCGCGTTCCACACCGGGAACGGACTTCCGGTCCACTTGGTTGACGAAGCGGTCTACGACGCACACCCCACGCTCGTGATTGCAACGGTGGACAAATTCGCATCGATGCCCTGGCGGCCTGCGACGGGAGCGTTGTTCAATCTAGACCGCGCGGACACGCCCGCGCCAGAGCTCATCGTGCAGGACGAGCTGCACCTCATCTCGGGACCGCTGGGCACGATGACAGGCCTGTACGAGACGGCCATCGACGTCCTCGCCGACAAGCCCAAAGTGATCGCATCGACCGCGACGATCCGACGTGCCTCCGAACAGGTTGGGGGGCTCTTCAACCGAGATGTCGCCCAGTTCCCGCCTGCGGGACTCGATGCGCGAGATTCGTGGTTCGCCGTCGAGACGCCCCGTGAGGCGAAAGCGTCGCGCAGGTACATGGGCCTGTTCACGCCGGGGGGAAGTCAGGCGACCCTGCTCATCCGCACCTACGCGGCGCTTCTGCACGCGGCGCAAGCTGCACGGGCGGAGGTAGACGCCGACGTCCTCGATGCGTACTGGACCTTGGTGGGGTACTTCAACAGCCTCCGATTGCTCTCCGCTGCGGAACTGCAACTGCACGACGATGTACAGAGCCGGATCAAGCTGCTTGCCGAACAGGACGGCACGGTGGTACGCGATGCGACCAACCAAACCGAGCTCAGCAGTCGTGCCGATTCGAGCGACGTGCCTCTGCGGCTCGGGCAGCTTGACGCGACGCTGGCTGAAGGGAATCCGCTGGACGTATTGCTCGCTACGAACATGATCTCGGTCGGCGTCGATATCGACCGACTCGGGCTGATGGCGGTGATGGGGCAGCCGCAGGCGACTGCAGAGTACATCCAGGCGACGAGTCGTGTGGGTCGTCAGCATCCTGGGCTGGTCGCGGTGATGTTCAACTCCGCGCGTTCCCGGGACCGCTCGCACTACGAGAATTTTCAGAGCTTCCATTCCGCGTTGTATCGCGAGGTTGAGTCGAGTAGCGTCACCCCCTTCTCCGCGGGTGCGAGGGACCGTGGGCTGCACGCGATAATCGTGGCACTGGCGCGGCTGCTCATCCCGGAAGCCGCAGACAATGATGCGGCCGCCCACATCGCGAGATTCGAACAGGAAGTTCGCGAGCGGGTCCTGCCTGCGGTGATCGAGCGCGTGTCCTCGGTGGACGGGCAGGAGCGGCAGGCGACCGAAGCGCACTGTGAGGAGTTCCTCGAGTGGTGGCGGGATACGGCGATGGTGAATCCGGAGCTGTCATACGAAGGGCGTCCAGACGGAAGGTCCACGTCGTTGCTCGTACCATTCCATGACGAGTCGCCCGAGGCCTCGGGGTGGGAGACGTTGTGGAGCCTCCGTGATGTCGACGCGGAGAGCGGTCTTTACTTCAAGCCGAACCCGACAGGAGCGATGCGATGACGCCCCCGAAGAACCGCCGTATACGCAGGTCCGGGGCGCGGTCTGCGCCGTCGGCGAAGCGTGTGGGCGGCGTGCGCCAGTCTCAGGTCGTCACGACGTATGGCGTCGGTTCGATGGTCGCTGTCGAGAGCGAGTCATTCATCGTCGGCGGGATCGACACATGGGATGACACTGGATCCGCGGATGAAGTGTACGAACAGCGGCTGGCGAGGATCCTCGGCGTACGCGGATTCCGACTTCCACCCGCCCCTGACCCCGAGAGGGGGCGCGGAGGGGTGACCGTGTTCCGTTTCCCGGAGTTCTACTCCTGCCCGGAGTGCTTCGCGCTGCAGCGGCATCGGGAGTTCAACCCGCCGCCGGGGAAGTCGGTGTGCTCCGAGTGCAACGAGGACCTGATCCCGTCGCGATTCGTGCTCGCATGCGAGAACGGGCACATCGAGGATTTCCCCTATTGGAAGTGGGTCCACCGTGGAGTCGAACGGGAGTCAGGATTCTGCAAGGGCGAACTGCGGTTACGGACCGCGGGAGCGTCGGCGTCGCTGCGGTCGGTGATCGTCGAATGCAGTTGCGGCGTCCCGCCAGTCTCGATGGAGGGTGCATTCCGCACGGGATCCCTGCGGGACCTGGGGATCCGATGTGAGGGGAGGCGGCCTTGGCTCGAGCGTGCGCAGCCGGAGCTATGTGATAAGCAACCCCGCACAATGCAGCGCGGTTCGTCGTCGGCCTGGCATCCGGTGATCCATACCGCGTTGTCCATCCCGCCGTGGGGCGAAGGGGTGTATGCGCTGGTCGAAAGGTGCAAGCTCGTCGGCAAGTCCGAGGAGTACATCCGCACCTACCTCGAAGACCGGCCGGCACTCCTGAGCCAGGTCGACACCACCGTGCAGGGGGTGATCGACGTCGCCAGGGCATTCGACGATGAGGAGGGGCCCGCCGGCGCTGACGCGGTACCTACGGGGCCGCGCTCGCGCCTCCGCGAGGACGAGTACGTGGCACTGGTGCGTGGTCGCAGCGAATCCCGTATCGCGGAGTGGCAGCCCTTCGTGTGTGAGCCGCCTGCAGGTGACCCGTCCGCCATAGAGGCGTTGGGGCTTGTAGACACGATGTTGGTGAAGAGGCTACGCGAGGTGCGTGTGATGGCCTCGTTCACTCGGGGACAGCCACCGGAGGAAGGTGAAGAGGAACTCCGGCATGCGCAACTGAGTCTTCGAGACGACATCGACTGGCTGCCGGCGATGGAGGTGATCGGCGAGGGGGTGTTCCTGCGGTTGGACGAGCGGCGGCTTACGGCGTGGGAGTCGGAACCGTCGGTCGTCAGGCGGGCGGAGCACGTGCGAACGGAACACGAGCGTGTGCTCCGGGAGCGGGCAAAACCGGTCAAAGGCCGCAAGGCTACGCGACCTGCCGAGTCCCATGTCACCGCCCGGCTTCTTCTGCTGCACACCCTTGCACATGCGGTGATCAACGAGTGGAGTCTGGACGCGGGTTACCCGGCGTCCGCATTGCGAGAACGGATCTATTCCGGGCCGGACATGGCCGGAATTCTCATCTATACCGCGACGAGCGACTCGGCGGGGAGCCTGGGAGGCATCATCGCTCACGGCGAGCCCGAAAATCTGTCTCGGACTCTGCGATCGGCACTCGCGCGCGCGCAGTGGTGCTCGAACGACCCGCTCTGCATGGAGTCGCAAGCGAGCGGATCCGACAGTCTGAACAAAGCGGCGTGCCATGCCTGCGTGTTGTTGCCGGAGACCAGCTGCGAGTCGCTCAACAGTTTCCTCGACAGGGCCATGATCGTCGGTGATCACGCCGGAGACGTGCGGGGGTACTTCTCGTTGTGACGGTCCGCGCCGCCGCCTCGCCTGGTGTCGACCGGGCTGGGCAGCGGTCGCGCATCTCGAGTTGATGCCTTATATCGTTATTGCTTTGGGTCTCCCGAACTCAGCGACCCGCAAGTGTCAAGGGTGGGAGTGGTCCGTCGAGCGCGGTTTCGGGTCGAGGATCATGCCTCGTGAACCGAGAGTGCGATACCAGCCAGACCTGCTCCGCCGGCAAGGCCCGTTTGAGGGGAATCGACGGACCTGGCAGACAGGCGCCCCTGTCCGCACGGTCGCGTCGGATGACACGTGAGCGCGAGCACACCCCCCTGGCGGTGGTGGACGGCGATCATGACCCGGTCGGTGGATACCGAGTGCCTCCACGGTGCCCTCGACCAGCCCCGGGCCGACGGTACCAACAGGATGCCCCACATCGGCGACTCCACAGCGTGCCGTACCGGTCCAGCGATGTGCTGCACGGGTATCACTGCGGAGTTCCTCCCTCGCCGTCTCGCAGACAGGCTGAATGGGAACGTCGAAGGCAGGCGCACCGGGGCCTCACCCCCGCGCCAGCACCTCCACGTGCGGAATGACGAGCACGCCGTCGGGGCTTTCCGTCCAGCGCAGCCACGCCGCGGAGATCGCCTCCAGCTCGGCGCGCGTCGCCCAGCCGGTGTCGGTGAGCTGGGCGGCGATCGCCGAGTGCAGGATCCGCTCCGCCCACATCCCGCCCCACCAGGCGCGGGACGGCGCATCGGCGAAACACCACGTGCTGGACGAGACCTCCACCTCGGCGAACCCGGCGGCGCGCTCCCAGGCGGGCAGGCGCCGGCCCGCGTCGGGCTCACCACCGTTCGCCCACGCCGCCCTGCGGTACAGCTCCAGCCACCGGTCCAACTCGGGGATCTGGGGGAACCACGTGAACCCGGCGTAGTCGGCGTCGCGCACCGCCACCACCCCGCCCGGCCGGCACACCCGCCGCATCTCGCGCAGCGCCTGCACCGGGTCGCCTACGTGCTGCAGCACCTGGTGGGCGTGCACCACGTCGAAGGAGTCGTCGGGCAGGTCCAGCCGGTGCACGTCTGTGACCACGCAGCGCACGTTCACGTCCCGCTCGGCGGCGGTGCGCCGCGTGAGTTCCATCGCCTGGTCAGTCGCCTCGACCGCGGTCACGGTGCCGGGCGCGACGGCCTCCGCCAGGTCCGCGGTGATCGTGCCCGGCCCGCTGCCCGCGTCGAGCAGGTCCATCCCGGCCCGGAGGTGCGGCAGCAGGTAGGCGGCCGAATCCGCGGCGGTGCGCACGTTGTGCGAGCGCAGCACCGACTCGTGGTGGCCGTGCGTGTAGACGGTCCCTTCGGGAGTACGCGGGCCGGGGGAGTCAGGTGACACGGGGCCTCCTCGCATCGGGCATGGATACGCACCCGACGCTACGACGCCACCGCCAACCTTTGGAACATCTATCTCACATTGCGAGAAACCGGGTCAGTCGACGTGAATCGTTCCGTGGCAGGTGATAGACGGGAATCCCCACAGCTCGTGGTGGTTGTAGGAGTTGAACGTGAGTGCCACATCGCCCGGGCCGCTGTCGATCACGTACCCCGGCGTTACGTTCGACCCCGGATTGGCCACGCGCATCGAATCGCGGACCGTCCCGGACGCGCCGGTCTGCACATTGGTCCAGTCCAGGGTGAAGTCCGACGTGTAGCCGCCCGCGAAGAACCAGAAGCTGCTGGGGTTGAAGTCCACTTTCGCCTGCCCCGGCACCTCGGTGTCCTGCAGGACGTAGACCTGGCTGAACGCGTACGGCTGGTCGACGATGTACGGGCTGAGCCCGATGCACGCCTGATCCATCGGCACCACATCCGAATGCAGTTCCGCGCCCGCGGTTCCGGCCCCGCCGACGGCGAGGGCGGCCGCGATGCCGCCCGCCGCCACCCCTGCTCCGATCTTCCTTGCACGCCGTGCCGCCATGGTTGCTCCTCTCGCCGGCGCGGATGACCTGCGAGTCTAAGGCGGACGGCCCGTTTTGGGAAGGGCTGCGGAACCACGGTCGTGACGGCGGGTCCGGAGACTCACGCAGTGCGGAACACCTGCACCACCGACGGCCGGGGCGCGGCCACCTGGCCGGGTTTCGGCGCGCCGGTCACGTAGTCGGGGAACAGCGAGTGCGGCTCGGCGAACGACCCGTCCTCGCCCGGGTGCTGCACCGCCACGAACACGTTGCCCTCCTCCTCGTGGATGAGGGGCCCGCAGGTCTCGGCCTCGCGGGGGACCGCCAGGAACTGCTCGACCAGCCCGCGGCGGTCCCCGTCCAGCGACACCCGGAACAGCCCGTCGTTGTAGCCGATGGTGCCCGGGGCCCCGTCGGTGGAGATCCACAGGTTGCCGGAGCGGTCGAACGCCAGGTTGTCCGGGCACGAGATCGCCGAGACCTTGTCCGCCGGATAGCCGCCGAAGTAGGTCGCGTCGTTCGTGGCCGGGTCGCCGCACACCAGCAGCAGATTCCAGCGGAACTTGCCGGCGGTGGCGTCGCCGCCGGCCTCCTCGATCTCCACCACGTGCCCGTCGCGGTTCTCGTGGCGCGGGTTCGCCTCGTCGGCGCCCGGCTTGCCGTCGGTGCCGCGCTTGGTGTTGTTGGTGCACGCCACGTACACGCGGCCCGTCTTCGGGTGTGGCTCCACGTCTTCGCAGCGGTCCATTTTGGTGGCGCCCGCCTTGTCCGCCGCCATCCGGGTGAACACAAGCACCTGCTCGACGGACATCCCGGGCACCGCGGACTTGCCGTTCTTGATCAGCGGCAGCCACGTGCCGGAGCCGTCGAACGTCCCGTCGGAGGGCAGCTTTCCGCTCCCGTCGATCTGCGTCGGATCCGAATCACCCTGGAACCGTGCCGCATACAGGTCGCCCTCGGTGAGCAGCGTCTTGTTGTGGGCGCGGTCGCCCTCGCGGTGCTTGCGCTTGGAGACGAACTTGTAGAGGTAGTCGAACCGCTCGTCGTCGCCCATGTACGCGACGGTCTTGCCGTTGCGGGCGAGCGCCACCGTCGCGCCCTCGTGCTTCATCCTGCCCAGCGCGGTGTGCTTGACCGGCGTCGACGCCGGATCGTTCGGGTCGATCTCGACGATGTAGCCGAACCTGTTGGGCTCGTTGCGGAATCCATCCTGCCGCGCGTCGAACCGCCGGTCCGTCTTCTCCCAACCGTTCGACGTCTCCTCGGAGTCGAGCCCGTACCGCTTCTCCTCGGGGCATGTGCCCGCGGCGCGGAAGTATCCGTCGAAGTTCTCCTCGCCGGACAGGATCGTCCCCCACGGGGTGGTGCCGCCGGCGCAGTTGCCGATCATCCCGCGCACCCGGCGACCGGAGGGGTCGTCGGCGGTCTTCATCAGGTCCGTGCCCGCGGCCGCGCCGGTGAGCTCGAACTCCGTGTCCGCGGTGATCCGCCGGTTCAGTTTTCCGCCCCGCACGTAGGCCCACGGCTCGTCCGCCGAGGCGCGCTCGAGCTCCACCACGGAACCGCCGTGCGCCGCCTTGGCGATGGCGTGCCGCTCGGCCTGCGACGGCCCGCCGGTGTCCGGGAACATCAGGTCCGGGTTGACGTACTCGTGGTTGCAGTACAGCAGCGCCTTGCGGCCGTCCTTGGTGCGCAGGATCTCCAGATAATCGTTGTTGTAACCGAACTGGCGGGCCTGCGCCTTCGCGGACTGCGTGTGCAGGTCGAACTCCGGGGAGTCGGCGAACAGCGGGTCGCCCCACCGCAGGATCGGCCGCCAGTCGTATCCGCCGGGGACGGTGAAGGCGTCGACGGACTTGTCCACCGGGGAGATCGGCGAGAACGCCAGGGGGCCGGCCGCGCCGCCGGAGCCGCCCGCTGAGCCCGTTCCGGCCGCCGCGCTGCCGAGCGACCCGGCGGGCGCGGCACCCGACGACCCGCACGCGGCGAGCGTCACCGCCATCGCCCCCACGGCCCCCGCCCCCAGCAGCCTGCGCCGCGAGAACCCGGCGGAGACGATGTCCCGGAAGTACTCGTTGGGCGAGTCGTTGCACACCGGCCGGCTGCACGCGTTCGCGCACTTGAACTGGCATGTCACCGGGCTGCGCTTGCCGCGGGTCAGCCCCGCCATCGGCAACGATCGCCGCATCCGCTCCACCATGTTTCGGCTCCCTCTCCACGTGTCGGTGAGGCAACCGTCCCGTACCGGGGTTTCGCACTGTGATGGTCCGCGTGAACGGCGGGTGAAGAGCGGCCGTCGGGTTGTCAGGCCCAGCCGAGCTGGTGGAGCTGCTCGTCGTCGATGCCGAAGTGGTGCGCGAACTCGTGGATCACCGTCACACGCACCTCGTGCACCAGCTCGTCCTCATCGGAGCACATCTCCATCAGCGGCTCGCGGTAGATGAAGATGGCGTCCGGCAGCGACCCGGCGTACCAGCTGTCGCGCTCGGTCAGCGCCACGCCCTCGTAGAGCCCCAGGATGTCGGGCTCGTCGGGGTTGCGGTCCTCCACCAGCACGACGACGTTGTCCACCGCCGCGATCAGCTTCTCCGGCAGGGTGTCCAGCGCGTCCGAGACGAGATCCTCGAACCGCTCCTCGCTCACGGCGATCGGCACGGCCGGCTCCTACTCGCCGACCGACGGCAGCGGCGGCGCCACCGCACGGCCGGGCGGGGGAAGCGGCTTCGGCGCGGGCGCCTTGCCGTCGATCATCAACCCGCCCTTGGCCGTTCCCGTGAGCACCGCGTACGCCCCCTCGGTCTCGCCGAACCCGATGGTGCAATCCACCTTGCGGCTGCCGGCCAGCCAGCTGGGAAGCGCCTGGGTACTCCAGTAGACGGTGAGCGTGCTGTTGCGCAGGGCGTCGGCTCCGCCCAGGTAGTCCTCGCTGATCTTGCGGCACGTCTGGCCCAGGAACTCGTCCTGCTTGTCCAGCGGGGGCCACTCGCCCGGGAACTGCGTGGCCAGGTCCACCTGCCCGGTGACCTCCACCGAGTGGTCGGTGGCGCAGTCGACGGGGTCCGTCGGCAGCCCGTTCTCGATGCCCAGGCAGGTGCCCGGCGGATGCACGCGCGACTGGTCCTGACCGGCGACGGTGCCGGTGATCGGCCGGAACGACGTGCCGTCCACCCCGGTCTCCTGCAGTCCGCACAGCACCGTGCGCTCGCCCTGGGACCATCCCTTGCCGCCCGGGTGGATCAGGCCGACGGTGAACCGGCCGGACGGGTCCAGCCCGCCGCCCAGGTAGCGGCCCACGGCGGGGGCGCACACCGAATCGCGCAGCGTGGCGTACCGCTGCGCCTCGGTGACCTGGGCGTGCGGCCCGAACTCGCTGCTGGGGAAGTTGCTCAGATCCACCCGCTCGGCCACCTCGAACAGGTGCGGCTGCGCGCAGTCGACCTGCGCGATCTCCGGGTTCTGCTGGTCATCCCAGGTGAGGCAGGTGCCGGCCTTCGCGTCGGCGAACGCGGGGCCTTCCGACGAACCCGTCTTGACGGGTGCGTCCCCCGCATTCGCCGCCACCGAGGGCTCCGACGAGCCGAAGACGCTGTCGAGATTGCCGGTGGACACCAGCGTGATCACCGCGGCCGCCAGCGAACCGAGTGCCACCAGGATCAGCGAGCGCCGCATGTTCTGTGCGGTCAGATGCGGGTGGTGCTGCGGAGCGGGGCCGTCGGCGGGGGAATCCGCGGGCGGCTCGGTTTGGGGCGGCTCTGTGCCGGTGGGTTCCGCACCGGCGGGTTCCGCGGCGGGACTCTCTCCTGGCGGCGGGGCCACCGGCGGCATCTCCGCCGTCTGCCACTCGGAAGTGGGGTCGTCGGCGTAACCGGCGTCGTCGTACTCGATGTCGTCGTACTCGTCGTCGAAAGGTGACCGGCCGCCCGGCCACGCGTAAGCGGCATCCGGGGCATAGGGGCCGGAGTCTGCGGCAGCGTCGGGGGCGGCGGCATCCGGGGCGGCCGCATCCGAGACAGCCGCGTCCGCGGGGGGCTGGGTGCTGCGACGGCGGCGGAAGATGGACATCGCCCACAATGATGCCTGGTGCGCGCCGACAATGCGCACGGTAGTCGCCGATCAGCCGCGATGGCGGGTATCGCCGCCGGTCCGCGGGGCGGCCTCCGGGACCGGCAAGTAAAGTCATGCGGTGTGATTGACCTGAAGTTCCTTCGCGAGAACCCCGACGCCGTGCGCGAGTCGCAGCGCACCCGCGGCGAAGACCCGGCGCTGGTGGACACGCTGCTGGCGGCCGACGCCGCGCGCCGGTCCGCCATCGCCACCGCCGACGAACTCCGCGCGGAGCAGAAGGCGCACGGGCGCAAGGTCGGCAAGGCCACGCCTGAGGAGCGCCCCGCGCTGCTGGAGCACGCCAAGGAGCTGTCCGACGCGGTCAAGAAGGCCGGCGCCGACGAGGCCGCCGCCAAGGCCGCGCTGGACGAGGCCCACCGGGCCATCTCCAACGTGGTGCAGGACGGCGCCCCGGCCGGCGGCGAGCAGGACTTCGTGGTGCTCGAGCACATCGGCGAGCCCCCCGCCATCGACGAGCCCGTGGACCACCTGGACCTGGGCGAGTCGCTGGGGCTGATCGACATGGCGCGCGGGGCCAAGGTGTCCGGCTCGCGGTTCTACTTCCTCACCGGCGCCGGCGCGCTGCTCCAGCTGGGCCTGCTGCAGCTGGCGGCGCAGAAGGCCGTGGCCAACGGCTTCACCATGATGATCCCCCCGGTGCTGGTGCGCCCGGAGATCATGGCGGGCACCGGGTTCCTGGGCGCCCACTCGGACGAGATCTACCACCTGGACGAGGACGACCTCTACCTGGTCGGCACCTCCGAGGTCCCCCTGGCCGGCTACCACTCGGACGAGATCCTGGACCTGTCCGGCGGGCCCAAGCGCTACGCGGGCTGGTCGTCGTGCTTCCGCCGCGAGGCCGGCAGCTACGGCAAGGACACGCGCGGCATCATCCGCGTCCACCAGTTCGACAAGGTGGAGATGTTCAGCTATTGCCGCCCCGAGGACGCCGACGCGGAGCACCAGCGCCTGCTGGGGTGGGAGAAGGAGATGCTCGCCGCCGTCGAGGTGCCCTACCGGGTGATCGATGTGGCCGGCGGCGACCTGGGCAGCTCCGCGGCCCGCAAGTTCGACTGCGAGGCCTGGGTGCCCAGCCAGGGCGCCTACCGCGAGCTCACCTCCACCTCCAACTGCACCACGTTCCAGGCGCGCCGCCTGAGCGTCCGGTACCGGGGCGACGACGGCAAGCCGCAGATCGCCGCCACCCTCAACGGCACGCTGGCCACCACGCGGTGGATCGTCGCGATCCTCGAGAACCACCAGCAGCCCGACGGCACCGTGCGCGTGCCCGCGGCGCTCCAGCCGTTCGTCGGCACCGACGTGCTGCGACCCGCGGGGGCCTGACCTGCGCCCGGCCACGCGTGCCGGCGCCGCGCTGGGCACGCTCGCCGTCCTGCTGACGGCGGGCTGCGGCGGCGCGCGGGCGCCAGGGCCCCCGGCGACGTCCGCCCCCGATGCCCACGAGACCTCAGCCCCCGCCACCGCAGCCCCGGACGACGGTGTGCGGCCGCTCGGCTCGGTGACGGTGCCCGAGGGGACGCGGTTCGAGGGCACCACCGTCGGGGGACTGTCCGGCATCGACTACGACCCCGCCACCGGGCGGTACGTGGTGATCAGCGACGACAGAGGTGCGCACGGGCCCACCCGCGCCTACACCGTCGAGCTGCCGCTGGACGAGCATGGCGTCCCGGCGCAGCCGCGGCTGTCGTCGATGATCCCGCTGCAGGGGCCCGGCGGCCCGTACGCGCCGGGCACCAGCGACACCGAATCGATCCGCTGGGCCCCCGGCGGGGGCGTGGTCTACGGCAGCGAGGGCGACGCCACCGGCGGGCTCATGCCGTTCATCCGCTCGGCGGGCCCCGACGGGGCGTACGTGCGTGACTATCCGCTGCCCGCGGCGTACCTGCCGGAGTCGGGGCCCGGCGGGGAACAGTCGAGCGGCATGCGCGAGAACCTGGGCTTCGAAGGGCTGGCGCTCTCCCCGGACGGCCGCACCATCTCCGCGATCACCGAGAACGCGCTGGTGCAGGACGGACCGGCCGCGGCCGCGGACACCCCCAGCCCGGCCCGGCTGCTGCAGCTCGACCGTGCCACCGGCGCCGTGGTCGGCGAATACGTCTACGAGGCCGACCCGCTGCAGACCTCGGGCGCGGCGTTCGGGCCCACCGTCGCCGGCGTGTCCGCGATGACGCAGGTGGGCCCCACGTCGTTCCTCACCGTCGAGCGGAGCCTGGCGCTGCCCCGCGGATTCGTCACCACCATCCACCTCGCCACCATCGACGGCGCCACGGACGTCGCGGGCATGGCGGTCCTGGACGGCAGCGAGGCGCCGATGCGCAAGACGAAGATCTTCGAATCGGACGGCGCCATGGGCAACGTGGAGGGCATCACCGTGGGACCGGAACTGCCGGACGGGGCCCGCACTCTGGTCCTGGTCGAGGACGACAACTTCGGGCGCGTCGGATCCACCACGTTCCATGTCCTGCGTGCGGGGTCCGCGGCGGGGTTCTGATCACGTAAGGCTGCGCACGCCCGGGGCACCCTGGAAGATGGGCGTATGGGCAACGAGAGCGCAGTGGTCGTCGGAGTCGACGGATCCGACAACGCGCGGGTGGCATTGGCCGCGGCGATCGAGGAGGCGACGACCCGGAAGGCGCCGCTGCACCTGGTGGCCGCCTACCATGCGCCGGCCGTGCGGCGGCACAGCGTCGCCGTGGAATACGAGAAGGTGGTCCGCGACGAGGCCGCCGCGATCCTCGCCGAGGCCGCGGAACAGGCCCGCGGCGCGGGGGCGGAGGTGACCACCTCGGTGCACGCGGGGGACGCTTCGGGCGTGCTGCTGGAGCAGTCGCGTTCGGCGGCGCTCGTGGTGGTGGGCGCACGCGGGCGCGGCGGGTTCATGGGCAGGCTGTTGGGGTCGGTGGCGGCGGCGCTGCCCGCGCACGCGGCTTGCCCGGTCCTGGTGGTGCCGCGGCCCGCGGACGGCTCGGCGCACACGGAACAGGACTACAGCGGCCGGGTCGTGGTGGGCGTCGACGCCTCGGGCACGGCCAACCCCGCGCTGGCCGCGGCGGCGGACGAAGCGCAGCGCCGCGCGATGCCGCTGGTCATCGTGGCGGTGGCGGGCCCCGACTTCGATGCCGACGCGCGGGCCGCCGGCGACGCGGACGCGGTGCGCGGCGTCCTCGGGCAGTGTCTGGAATCGGTGCGCGCCGCGCATCCCCGGGTGCAGGCGGCGACAGAACTCCTGGAAGGGTCCGCGGCCGAGGTGCTGGCAGGCATCACCGCGACCGCCGAGCTGGTGGTGGTGGGCGCGCGGGGCAGCGGCGGATTCAAGGCCATGCGGCTCGGCTCCACGGCGCACGCGCTGCTGGGGCACGCGCTGGGGCCGGTTCTCGTGGTCCGCTGACGGCTCAGCGCAGGATCATGCCGGTGGTGGTGCCGGAGGCCAGCAGCGCGCCGTCGCTGTCCCGCAGCTCGCCGCGCGCGGTGGCGGTGCGCCCGCCCCGGTGCTCCACCTTGCCCACCGCCCGGACCGGACCCGTGTCCACGCTGACCCCCCGGATGAACCGGACTGTGAGATCCAGCGTGGTGAAGCCTTCGCCGACCTCCAGCGTGGACTGGATCGAATAGCCCATCGCCGAGTCCAGCCACGCGCTGAGGACCCCGCCGTGCACGGATCCCACCGCGTTGTACTGGTACTCGCCCGGCTCGGCCTCGATGGTCACGGACCCGCGTGCCAGCGCCGCGATCCGGAAATCCAGCGTGCCGCCGGACGGCGGATACGGGATCTCCCCGGAGTGCAGCCGCTCCATGAACTCCAACCCGGACAGCCCCTTGCGGGCCTCCGAGATGTCGGCCGGGTCGGCCCACGAATGCGTGCGCGAGTGCTCAGCAGTCACCAGGTCTCCTTCATGCGGGGCGGAACTTCCCGAAGCGTTCCCCGTACCGTACGACGAACAGCGGCCGAGAGTTGTCCACAGGACCGAAGGCGCGCGCGATTCCGATCCGGCACTCTGGCCGCATGGGGGAGAACGGGGAGGACGGGTGCGCCCGGGAGGCGACCTGGATCAAGACGACGGCGCAGCTCACCGAGCACGAGTCGCGCAGCACAGTCGCCCGCAGGTGCCGGAGCGGCCGATACGTGCAGGTGCTGCGCGGGGTGTACGCGGACGCCGAGCCGCGCGGGATCGACCGCTGCCGGGCGGTGAGCCTGTGGCGCGCGGATGCCACGTTCAGCCACGCCACGGCGGCCTGGTTGTGGGGACTGATCGACGAGCCGGAACGGGTGCACGTGACCGTGCCGCGGAGCACGCAGCTGCAATGCCCCGGATGGCTCGCCGTCACCCGGAGGGACCTGCCGGAGCCGGGATCATGGGCGTTCGACTTGCCGGTGGTGGGGATCGCCCGCGCGATCGTCGAGTCGATTCCGATGCTGGAGGCGCGGACCGCCGAGCGCGTTGTGGACGAGTACGCCCGCAGCGACGAGCGATACGAGGAGCTTCTCGAATGCTGCCACCGCGATGCCGGGTGCCGCGGGGTGTCGCTCGCGCGGCGGATCATCGAGCGGGCGGCGCGGCGCACCGCTTCGGAGGCCGAGCGGGTGGTGGCGCGTGAGCTGGGGCGGGCCGGATACCACCTCGAGGTGAACAGGGCGATCGGCAAGTTCTGGTGCGACCTGGTCGATGAGTGGTCGGGGGTCGTCGTGGAGATCGACGGGCGCGGCCCGCACAGCGAGCGCAGCGTGTTCCGGAACGACCGCCGGCGGCAGAACTCTCTGGTTCTGGACGGCTGGCTCGTGCTCCGCTATGCAGCGGACGACGTGTTCGACGACCTCGACGAGGTCGTGCGTGAGATCGTCCGGACAGTCTCATCGCGGCGGCGCAACCGGCGCAGGACCGGGGCGCGCTGACCGGAACCCGCCCGATCGGTGCGGGGCGGGCGCACCTGGCACCGCAATCACATTCTGTGGGGGTCGGATGGTGGAGATCCACCATCCGACCCCCACAGAATGTGAATCGCGTGTCACGCGGCGAAGGCAGTGCTCAGTCTGCGGTGCCCCCGGAGGGTTCCTCCGCGGCCTGCCCGGCCTCGAGCGGGTCGCACCGCAGCTCGTGCCCGCGCGACGTCTTGCACCGCCCGGTCTCCAGGTCCCACTGCCAGCCGTGCATGTTGCAGGTGAGGGTGGTGCCCTCGATGACGCCGAACTTGGACAGGTCCGCCTTGAGGTGCGGGCACCGGCGCTGCATCCGCCAGTCGCCCAGCTCGATGGTGTCGGAGTCGTCCTTGCCCTCGGCGAACCAGCCGTCCGCGTACGCGATGCGCTCGTCCGTGAGGCATTTGAAGAACGTGTAGAGGTACTCGTTGTATCCGCCGATGCGCCAGGTGCGGAAGCGGATGGACAGGAAGATGGAGTTGACCCAGTCCGGTTCGCCGTCGCGCAGCACGGTGCGGACCAGCGAGCGGTCCATCGTGAACCCGTAGCGGAATCGGCGTTCCACCTCCTTGCGCGGGCGCACGGTGCGCTCCGGGAAGTCGAGGACCACCGTCTCGACGATCTCGCCGTTTTCGGTCATCTGCAGCGCCACCGGGTAGCCGATGCCCTCGCTGATCTGGTCGGTCTGCTTCATTATGGGTTCGAACAGCGCGCGCAGCGGCTCGTAGAGCGACTCACCCGCGGCGGGCGCCCAGGCCGCCTTCTCCGCGGCGATCACCGGGGCCATCCGGGTGGCCATGTCCTCGATGTAGGCCGCCTTGTCGGTGAAGATCTTCTGCACCTGCGAATCGGGGATCGGGTGCGTGACCGTCACCGAGTCGTGGTCGAACTCGGCGGTCGTGCCGGGGATCATGAGGATGCCGCCGTCGATGCCGTGCTTCTCGAGCTCGCCGAGGAACACCGTCTGGTCCGGGAAGATGTTGGCGGGGTCGCCGGCGTCGTCGTTGAGGAAGCGCAGCTGGTCATCCAGGAACACCGGCGGACCGGCCGAGGGGATCACGTGCACAGCGCCCACGGTCTCGACGTAGCTGCGGGCGCGGTCCATCTGCCGCTGCCGCTTCTGCTCGCCGTGGGCGCGCTTGGTGCGCTCGGACATCTCGTACACCCACGGGTACCAGATGGCGCCCGAGTACTGGAGCATGTGCACGTCGATCCGGCCGAAGTGTTCACCCACCACGTCCAGGTCCACCGGCCGGGCGTCGTTCATGTTGAACGCGGTGGTGGTGCCGTCGGAGACCACCAGAGCCGAGTCGCCCAGCGGGCCGTCCGCGGGCGCGCGCAGGGCGATGATCATGATCTCCAGCGCGCCCTTGGGGCCGGTGACCGTGTGCTTGACCGAGTCCTCGGTCTCGTAGAACTTGTGGAACCCCAGCGCCTCCAGTTCCCGCTTGAGGTCCGGCACCGGGTAGTCCGGCAGCAGCACGGTGGCGTCCTTGTTGACGTGCTCGCGGAGCAGCTGCGGGTCGAAGTGGTCTTTATGCAGGTGGGAGACGTAGAGGTAGTCGCAGTCGCCCAGCGCCGCCCAGTTGAGCCCGGTGTTGTCCGGGAACGGGAACCAGGACGCGAAGTATGCGGGATTCACCCACGGGTCGCACAGGATCGAGCCTGCCCCCGTCTGAATGTGAAAGCCGGCATGTCCGACGCTGGTGACCTGCACGGTGGAGTACCTCCGAGTTGGATGTTGTTCGGTCGCAAGGATACGGGCAGCGGTGTGAAGTTACAGCGGCGGCGGCGGGCTGCGCGCTGGAAGTGGCGCATGCGGCGGGCGGGAGCGCGGGCCCGCCGCTGGGCATGACTCCGCGCGCGCGGGCCGGATAGGGTGGCCGGGTGGAACCTGTCTACGGCTCGATCATCCGTATCGCCAAGGGAGTCTTCGCGCTTGAGGGCCTCCGGTTCACCCGGACGGGGTCGCGGAACATCCCGACCTCCGGCGGCGCGGTGATCACGATCAACCACACCGGCTACATGGATTTCACCTACGCGGGATACCCGGCGTTCGACGTGGGCCGGTTCATCCGGTTCATGGCCAAGAAAGAGGTGTTCGACCACAAGGTGTCGGGGCCGCTGATGCGCGGGATGCGCCACATCCCGGTGGACCGGGCCAGCGGGGGAGGCTCCTACGCCGAGGCCGTGGAGCGCCTGCGGGCCGGCGAGCTGGTGGGGGTGTTCCCGGAGGCGACGATCAGCCGCAGCTTCGAGCTGAAGGGGTTCAAGACGGGCGCGGCGCGCATGGCGCTGGAGGCCGGGGTGCCCATCGTGCCGCTGGTGATCTGGGGTTCGCAGCGCGTGTGGACCAAGGGGCACCGCAAGAACCTGGGTCGGACCAACCTGCCGATCCTCATCCGCGCCGGCGAGCGGATCGCCCCGGAGGGCACGCCGGAGGAGCTCACCGACCGGGTGAAGGTGGCGATGACGCGCATCCTGGACGAGCTGCGTGCCGAGTACGCCGCCGAGTTCGGCCCGTACCCGGCCGGCGCGTACTGGGTGCCGCGGTCGCTGGGCGGGGGCGCGCCCTCGCTCGCGGAGGCCACCGCGTTGGACGAGGCGGACACCGCCGCCCGCAGGGCGCGCCGGGAGGAGGCGGCCGGGCGCGGCGCGGAAGGTCCCGCGGTGGGCGGCGGGCGCCGGGGGCGGGATGATGACGGGGGAGCGCGGGGGCGCATGCGCGCGTTGAGGGCGCGCGGCGCCGCCGCGCGCACGAACAGGAAGAACAGGAAGAGGAAGGGCCCGGAAGTCTGGTGAAGCGCCCGCTGCTCATTGCGAGCGATGTCGATGGCACGTTGGTCGATGACGCGATGCGGGTGAGCGCCCGCAATCGCGCCGCCGTGGCGGGCGCGGTGGAGGACGGCGTGCACTTCGTGCTGTGCACCGGGCGCCCGCCGCGCTGGATCCGCCAGATCACCGACCAGCTCGAGCACCCGCCCCTCGCGGTGTGCGCCAACGGCGCCATGGTGTTCGACAGCGCCAGCGGCAGCGTGCTGGCGGCGCACGCGCTCGAGCCCGCCACGCTCGAGTGGGTCGCGGAGGCGGTGGCCGCGGCGCTGCCGGGCGCGGCTCTGGCGGCCGAGCGGATCGAGCCCGGCGCGAGTTCCGCGATGTACATGGAGTTCGTGACCACCCCCCGCTACGAGCACGCGTGGGAGCATCCACGCGGCGTGGAGGTGGCCGACGCGGAGATCGCGGCCGCCCCCGCGGTGAAGCTTCTGGTCCGCGCCCCGGGGACGCCCAGTGCGGTGATGCGCGACGCGCTGGCGCCGGTGCTCGGGCGGCGCGTGGATCTGACGTTCTCCACAGACGACGGCCTGATCGAGATCGCCGCGCCCGGGGTGACCAAGGCGCGGGGGCTGGCGGACATCACCTCCGACCTGGGGGTGACGGCGGCGGACGTGATCGCGTTCGGCGACATGCCCAACGACGTCTCGATGCTCTCGTGGGCGCGGCACGGCGTGGCGATGGCGAACGCGCATCCCGAGCTGTTGTCGGTGGCCGACGAGGTGACCGGTTCCAATAACGACAGCGGCGTCGCGTTGGTCCTCGAACGCTGGTGGGGCTGAGAACCCGCGCCTATTCATGCAGGTGGAACTACATTCATGTGATTCATGTGGCTCGTGATGTTTGTGTGACAACTGTGACTTGAGTGTGCTTTGCTCGGTGGTGCTGCACGCGGAATCGCACCTTCGACGAGGAGTACGCCGATGCATCGATCACCGCTGAGGAACACCCTGCGCGCCGTCCGGCGGCCGCTGTCGACCACGCGCGGTCCGGACGCGTCGCGCCGACGGAAACGGGCGGCCGCCGCGAAGCTGTCCGCCGCTGTGTCGGCGCCGATGCTGGCGGTGGCGGCCGTCGCGGTGTCGGTGACGGCGGGCGGAACCGGCGGCTCCGGCGGGGCGGACGGCGCCGCGGCCGCGCAACTCGAGGCGGTCCCCGTAGTCGACGCGCAGACGGTGTTCACGCTGCGCGGGCACGGCCACGGGCACGGCCGGGGCATGGGGCAGTGGGGCGCGTACGGATACGCCAAGGACCACGGCTGGAGCGCCGAGCAGATCATCAACCACTACTACGGCGGCACCGCACTGCAGCGGGTCGACACCGGCGGGGTCTCGGTGCGGCTGATGGGGCTCGACGGCAAGGACCTGTCCGTCACCTCGGACGGGCCGATGACCGTCGACGGTCACGAGGTGCCCGCGGGCGCCGCCGTGACCCTGCGCCCCACGCCCGGCGGCGCGGACGTCACCGTCACGCAGGGATGCGGGGGCGCCCCCGGGGACTCGTTCGCCGTCGGCGACCCGCGCGTCACGCCGGCCGGGGGCGGGATGCTGCAGGTGTGCGGCGGGAACACCTACCGGGGCGACCTGGGCGTGGCCCTCGACGGCGGTGCGCCGCGCTCGGTCAACTACGTGGGGATGGAGGACTACCTGCGCGGCGTGCTGCCCGAGGAGATCTCCGCGGGCTGGGCCGACAAGGGCGCCGGCGAGGCGCTGCGCGCGCAGGCGATCGCCGCGCGCTCGTACGCCGCCGCCGAGGACCGGTACGGGTACGCGCAGACCTGCGACACGCAGGCCTGCCAGGTCTACGGGGGCACCGCCGAGGAGGATCCCCGTACGGACGCCGCGGTGGCGGACACCGCGGGCATGGTGGTCACGCGCGGAGGGCAGCCGGTGGCCACCGAGTTCTCCGCGTCCACGGGCGGCTGGACCGCCGGCGGCGACTTCCCGGCCGTCGAGGACGTGGGCGACGCAGCCTCGCCCGTCCACGACTGGACGGAGACCGTCACCGGGCAGCAGGTGTCGGATGCGTTCGGGGTGGGCCCGCTCAAGGAGATGACGGTGACCGCGCGCAACGGGCTCGGCGCCGACGGCGGCCGCGTGGTGTCGATGCGCGTGGTGGGCGCGGACAAGACGGTGGAGGTCTCCGGGCCGGAGGTCCGCACCGGCCTGGGGCTCAAATCCGACTGGTTCACGATCGACGGCCAGGGTCCGGCGGCGTCGATCATCCCGCCGGAGTCGTCGGGGCTCGTCCCGGACTCGTCGGGCGTGCTGCCGCCGGCCGTCACCGGCCCCACCGGACAGAGCCCCGAGGGCGACGACGGGGGCTCCGGTCCGGCCGACATCGTCGGCGGCGCGGGACTGACGGCGGAGGACATCCGGCGCGCGGCCGAAGCCATCGCCGGGGCGATGGGCGCCGACTCGGAACTGGGCGGCGCGATCGGCACCCTCGGCGGGGTGGCGGCCGACGGGCTGGAGGCCTACACGGACGCGCGCGTCGACCCGCCGGAGGACCGGCCCCGGCCGTGACGGGGCCGCCCGCGGGGGTGGCATCCGTCACCGTGCAGCGGTGCGCGGCCCACTTCGGCGGTCCCGCCCGGACGGCTTCCGTTACCCTGGGCGTCTGTGTCGAGTGATTATGAGACGAATGCCAAGCGGCAAGCGGCCGACGGTCCTGCGGGCGATTACGACCTGATCGTCGTCGGCTCCGGATTCTTCGGACTCACGGTGGCGGAGCGCGCCGCCTCCGAGATGGGCAAGCGGGTGCTGGTGCTGGACCGTCGCCACCACATCGGCGGCAACGCCTACTCGGAGGCCGAGCCGACCACCGGGATCGAGGTGCACCGCTACGGCGCGCACCTGTTCCACACCTCCAACAAGCGGGTGTGGGACTACGTCAACCGCTTCACCACGTTCACCGGCTACCGGCACCGCGTGGTCACCAACCACAACGGGCAGGTCTATCAGTTCCCGATGGGGCTGGGGCTGATCTCCGAGTTCTTCGGGCGCTACTACTCGCCCACCGAGGCGCGCGCGCTCATCGCCGAGCAGGCGGCGGAGATCGACACCGCCGACGCGCAGAACCTCGAGGAGAAGGCGATCTCGCTGATCGGCCGGCCCCTCTACGAGGCGTTCGTCAAGAACTACACGGCCAAGCAGTGGCAGACCGACCCCAAGGAGCTGCCGGCCGGCATCATCACGCGCCTGCCCGTCCGGTACACCTTCGACAACGGCTACTTCACCGACACCTACGAGGGCCTGCCCACCGACGGCTACACCGCGTGGCTGGAGAACATGGCCGCGCACGAGCTGATCGACGTGCGCCTGGACACCGACTGGTTCGACGTGCGCGAGCAGCTGCGCGCCGCCTCCCCCGACGCGCCCGTCGTCTACACGGGCCCGCTGGACCGCTACTTCGACCACAGCGAGGGCCGGCTGGGCTGGCGCACCCTCGACTTCGAGGAAGAGGTGCTCGAGACGGGTGATTTCCAGGGCACGCCGGTGATGAACTACGCGGACGCGGACGTGGCCTACACGCGCATCCACGAGTTCCGGCACTTCCACCCGGAGCGCGACTACCCGTCCGACAAGACGGTGATCATGCGCGAGTTCTCGCGCTCCGCCGAGGAGGACGACGAGCCGTACTACCCCATCAACACCGCCGACGACCGCGCCAAGCTCGACGCGTACCGGGCGCTGGCGAAGGCGGAGACGCGGGACAGTGCGGTGTACTTCGGCGGACGCCTGGGCACCTACCAGTACCTGGACATGCACATGGCCATCGCCAGCGCGATGAGCATGTTCGACAACCAGCTCGCCGAGGCGCTCGGCGCCGAGCCGACGGCGGCCGGCAACTGATGGCCGCGCAGTCGCTGCTGCAGCGGATCCTGCTTCCCCGCGGTGGCGAGCCGCTGGACGTGCGGACGCTGTACCTGGAGGAGTCGGAGACGAACGCGCGCCGTGCGCACGCCACCTCGCGCACCTCGGTGCGCCTGGGCGCGGAGTCGGAGGTCTCGTTCGCCACCTACTTCAACGCGTTCCCCGCCAGCTACTGGCGCCGGTGGACGGTGCTGGAGTCGGTGGTGCTGCGGATCGAGGTCCGCGGCGGGTGCAGGGTGGACGTCTACCGTTCCAAGGCGGACGGCAGCCGCATCCACGTCGAGGGCCAGCGGGCCGACGACGGTACCGCGGACGGCCTGGACGACGCGGCCGACGAGACGCGCGTGCTGGAGTTCGAGGTGTCGCTGGCCCCGTTCGAGGACGGCGGCTGGATCTGGTTCGACGTCACCACCGCCACGAAGACCGAGGTGCTCTCGGCCGGTTGGTACGCGCCGGTGCCGGCGCCCGGCCGGGCCGCGGTGGCCCTGGGCATCCCCACCTTCAACCGGCCGGTCGACTGCGTGAACGCGCTGCGCGCCATCGCCTCCGACCCGCTCGTGCTGGACGTGGTGGACACGATCATCGTGCCCGACCAGGGCACCGACAAGGTGCGTGACCAGGACGACTTCGCCGAGACGGCGGCGCAGCTGGGCGGGCGGCTGCGCATGTACGACCAGCCGAACCTGGGCGGCTCCGGCGGGTACAGCCGGATCATGCTCGAGGCCGTCAAGAACACGGACTGCGAGCAGATCCTGTTCATGGACGACGACATCCAGATCGAGCCGGATTCGATCCTGCGCGCGCTGGCGTTCTCCCGTTTCGCCGAGGTTCCCACGCTGGTGGGCGGCCAGATGCTCAACCTGCAGGAGCGCAGCCACCTGCACACGATGGGCGAGGTGGTGCGCCGGGACATCTTCATGTGGGGCGCGGCGCCGCACGTGGAGTACGACCACGACTTCTCCACCCGGCCGCTGCGCGACCGCGAGGAGTCCAAGGATCTGCACCGGCGTATCGACGTCGACTTCAACGGCTGGTGGATGTGCATGATCCCGCGGTCGATCGCGGAGGAGATCGGCCAGCCGCTGCCGCTGTTCATCAAGTGGGACGACGCGGAGTACGGGCTGCGGGCGCGCAAGGCCGGCTACCCGACGGTGACGATGCCGGGCGCGGCGATCTGGCACATGGCATGGTCGGACAAGGACGACGCCATCGACTGGCAGGCCTACTTCCACCTGCGCAACAGGCTGGTCGTGGCCGCGTTGCACATGGACGGCGGCCACCGCGGGCTGATGCAGAACGCGCTCAAGGCCACCGTCAAGCACCTGCTGTGCCTGGAGTACTCCACGGTGGCCATCCAGAACCAGGCCATCCGGGACTTCCTCGCGGGGCCGGAGCACATCACGTCGATCCTCGAGTCCGCGATGCCCATGGTGCGTCGGATGCGGAGCGAGTATCCGGACGCGGTGGTGTTGCCGTCGTCGACCGAGCTTCCGCTGCCGTCGCACGCCGGGACGGGCGCCGTGTCCCTGCCGTCGAACCCGGTGTCCAAGGTGGTGCGGCTGGCCAAGGGGCTGGTCCGCAACGCGCGCCCGGCCGACGATTCCACGCACAGCACCCCGCAACTCAACGTCCCGACGCTGGACGCGCGCTGGTTCCTGCTCTCGCAGGTGGACGGTGTCACCGTCACCACGGCCGACGGCCGGGGCGTGGTGTACCGCCAGCGTGACCGCGAGAAGGCGGCCGCGCTGCTGCGCGAGTCGATGCGGCTGCTGCGCGAGCTGAACGCGCGGTTCCCGGAGATGAAGCAGGCCTACCGCGAGGCGGCACCCGGCCTGACGAGCCGCGAGCGCTGGTCCCGCGTGTTCGAGGGATGGGAGACCCGTGTCGGCGAAGGATGACCTGGTCACGGCGGCCGCCGCAGCCGAGACGCCCGTGCTGGCCGCGGTGCAGGACTTGTTGATCGACCGGCCGGGGGTGCTGTCGACGGCCCGCGGGATGTCGCACTTCGGCGAGCACGCGCTGGGCTGGATGGCCGTATCGGCGGTTGGCGCCGCGGTGGACCGTCCCCGACGCGGGCGGTGGCTGGCGGTGGGCGTGGGCGCGGTGGGCGCGCATGCGGCGTCGATCGCAGTCAAGCGCGTGGTGCGCCGGCCGCGCCCGCAGGATCCGATGGTGCGGGTGGGCGTGTCGACCCCCAGCAGGCTGAGCTTCCCGTCGTCCCATGCCACCTCGTCGACGGCGGCGGCACTGCTGATCGGGCGGGCGAGCGGCGTGCCCGTGGCGGCCGCCGTGGTGCCGGCGATGGCGCTGTCCCGCCTTCTGCTGGGGGTGCACTACCCTTCGGACGTCGTCGTCGGCAGCGCGATCGGCGCGCTCGCAGCCGTGGCGACGGACCGACTCCGGCATCGGGTGCCGGTTCTCCGTGATGAGCCACGGCCTAGGGTGGCGGAGTCGGAAGGAAACAACAGACGATGAGCGAAAGCGCCGATCACCTGGTGGGGCTCGAGCCGGTAGACGAGCCGACGGATGCGGAGTCCGTCGCCGCCTCGGCCAAAGTCCCGCGCAATGCAGCGTCAGCGCTGGTCAAGGCCATGCGCCCGTGGCAGTGGGTCAAGAACGTCCTGGTGCTTGCCGCCCCCGTGGCTGCGGGGAGCGTCTTCGAGTGGGACGTGCTCTGGCCCTCACTCGTCGCGTTCGTGGTGTTCTGCCTGGCCGCCTCGTCGATCTACCTGATCAACGACGCGCGCGACGTCGAGGCCGACCGCGCGCACCCGGTCAAGCGGTACCGGCCCATCGCGGCCGGGGTGCTGCCGGTGGGCGTGGCGTATGCGGCGTCCGCGGTGCTGGTGGTCGCGGCCGTCGGGCTGTCGTTCGTCGCCAACTACCGCCTGGCCGTCGTCGTGGCCGTGTACATCGCGGTGCAGCTGGCGTACTGCTTCGGCCTGAAGCACCAGCCGGTGCTGGACATCTGCATCGTCTCGTCGGGCTTCCTGCTGCGCGCCATGGCGGGCGGTGTGGCCGCCGAGATCGCGCTGTCGCAGTGGTTCCTGCTGATCATGGCGTTCGGCTCGCTGTTCATGGCCGCGGGCAAGCGCTACGCGGAGCTGCAGCTGGCCGAGCGCACGGGCGCGAAGATCCGCAAGTCGCTGGAGGGGTACACCACCACCTACCTGCGGTTCGTCTGGACGCTGTCGGCCACTGCGGTGGTGCTGTGCTACGGGCTGTGGGCCTTCGAGCAGGACGCGCTGCGCGGCGGTGCGTGGTACGCGATCTCGATGATCCCGTTCGTCATCGCCATCCTCCGGTACGCGGTGGACGTCGACGGCGGCGTGGCAGGCGCCCCGGAGGACATCGCGCGTCGCGACCGGGCACTCCAGCTCCTTGCGGTCGCGTGGATCGTGATCGTCGGTGTCGCCGCCTATGTCGTACCGCATATCTGACGACCCTGGCGCCGGTGCCCCGCCGCGTGGCGCCCGGTCCGCCAGGGTGCGGAGTGCGCTGACCCGGTGGGGTCCGCAGGGCGCCGTGACGGTGCTCGGCATCGTCGTCGCGGCCGCGCTGTTCGGCTACGGCGGCTGGCAGCGGCGGTGGATGGCCGACGACGGCCTCATCGTCCTGCGCACGGTGCGCAACCTGCTGGCAGGCAACGGCCCGGTGTTCAACGCGGGCGAGCGGGTGGAGGTCAACACCAGCACCGCCTGGACGTACGTGATGTGGCTGTTCGGGTGGATCACCCGCGCGCGGCTCGAGTACGTCGCCGTGGGCGTGTGCCTGGCGCTGAGCATCGCCGCCATGGTGTTCGTGATGCTCGGCTCGGCCCGCCTGATGCGGCATTCCACGTGGGCGCGGCGTGCGCGGGGGCCGGTACTGCTGCTCCCCGGGGGCGTGTTCGTGTACGCGGCGCTGCCGCCGGCCCGCGACTTCGCCACCAGCGGACTCGAGGTGGGTCTGCTGCTGTGCTGGCTGGGCGCAGTGTGGTGGCTGCTGGTGCGGTGGGCGTCCACGGAGCGGCCGTCCACGGCGTCCGTGCTCTCGCTGGGGTTCCTGGCGGGGCTGAGCTGGCTGGTCCGGCCGGAGACCGTGCTGCTGGGCGCACCCGTGCTGTTGCTGCTGTTCTGCGTGCGCCAGTCGTGGCGGCGCAGGGCCGCTCTGGTGGTCGTGTCCGGGCTGGTGCCCGTGGCCTATCAGATCTGGCGCATGGGCTACTACGGGTTGCCGTACCCGAACACCGCGGTGGCCAAGGACGCGGGCGAGGCGAAGTGGGGCAAGGGCCTGACCTATCTGGCCGACCTGATGCAGCCGTACGTACTGTGGGTCCCGCTGGTGCTGCTGGCGGCGGTCGCCGCGGCACTGTGGGGGCCTACAGCTGCGCGCATGGCCCGCGCCGCGGCGTCCCGCGTCGCAGTCCGCGCGGATGCCGACGGGGGCGACGAGGCGGGGCAGTCCGGCGAGTACCGGCCGCCGCGGCGCATCGCCCGCCCCGTGGCGGCGCGCATGCGGCGCGTCCAGGACCGGCTGCACTCCCCGGTCACGGTCACGGTGCTGATCGTCGTCGTCGCACTGGTCTGGCTGCTGTACGTGCTGCGCGTGGGCGGCGACTTCATGCACGGCCGCGTGCTGCTCCCCGTGGTGTTCCTGCTGATCGCCCCCCTGGCGATGATCCCCGTGCCGCTGCCGCGCCGCCGGGCCCCCAGCCGGGCCGGCGACCATGAGGGCCAGCGTCCGGCCGGTGGCCAGCGTCCGGCCGGTAGCCTCCGCGGCGCGCTGGCGCCCGCTGCGCGCACCGCGGTGCCGGTCCTGGGGTGGATAGGCGTGATCGCCTGGGCACTGACGATCGTGAACGTCCCGGGGGTGGCGCGTGCGGGCACGCTCACGCGCGACGGGATCGTGGACGAGCGCGCCTTCTACGTGGTGGCCACCGGGCACGCGCACCCGATCACGTCGCAGGACTACCTGGACTTCCCCCGCATGCGCGCCCTGGTGGACACCATCCGCGCCACGCCGGAAGGCGGGCTGCTCATCCAGAACGGCAGCCTGAACTCCTGGACGGTGATCCCGCCCGCGGTACCGCCCCCGCCGGGGGAGGCGCAGCACACGGTGTACTTCATCAACCTCGGGATGCCGGGCATGAACACGCCGCTGAACGTCAAGGTGTACGACACCGTCGGGCTGGCGTTGCCCCTGGCGGCGCACACCCCGCGGATCACCTACGGGCGGATCGGGCACGACAAGAACCTCCCGCCGGACTGGCTGATCGCGCTGCAGGGGCTCGCGGACACGCACGAGCAGGGGTTGCCGCAGTGGCTGGACGAAGACTGGGTGAAACAGGCGGAGACCGCGATCACGTGCCCGCAGACCGAGTACCTGCTGCAGTCGTACACCTCGGACCTGACCCTCGAGCGCTGGTGGCAGAACTTCCGCCACGCGTGGTCGCTGGCGGGCTACCAGATCGACTCGAATCCGGAGTACGAGATCGAGCGCTGCAACCTGGTGCCGCCGCGACTGGACACGCCCCCGCGCTGATCGCGGCGGGCCGTTCGCCCACGACCGCCCCGCATTGTGAGTAACCTCACTAGACGGACGCGGCGCGTCGCGTCGGGAGGCGCTGCGCGGCGCCGGTGGATGCGGGTGCGCGACACGGCCCCATGCGATTTCAATGCGTGGACGTGCAGAGTGTCACGGGCAGGTAACGGATGACGATGAACGGTCGATAAGCAAGAGGATCCAGGCGTGCGCGGTGACGGACGTGCGCGCGCCGGTCACGGTGCGGACGGCGAGTTGCATTGCCAGGTCAGGGCGTTTAACTTTGACCGACGATGCAGGCGGGCGTCCACGAGCAGTGGCCGACTGGAAGGTCGACACGCAGCAGTGCGGTGAACCGGATGCATTTCCGAAATTCTCCGACGCTGCCCATAGGAAGAGGTTCAGGCCGATGACCAATGCGGAACCACGGTTTCTCCGGCGAGTGCGCTCCCGGCTCCTCGGCTTCGCGGCGATCGCGTTCTCGCTGGCGATGCTGACCGGAGTCGCCACCGCCGGCACGGCGTCCGCGTGGTCGTGGAACGACGACGGCCGCATCGTCAAGGAATACGTGTGGTCGGACGCGATGGCCCGCAACATCCCGATCTCCTACATGCCGTCCGCGCGCGGCGGCAACCATGCGCTGATCCTGCTGGACGGACTGCGCGCCCGCGACGACTTCAGCGGCTGGGACATCGAGACCAACGCCTTCGACAAGTTCCGCAATGACAACATCAACGTCGTCATGCCCATCGGCGGCCAGTCCAGCTGGTATGCGGACTGGAACGCGCCCAGCAACATCAACGGCCAGGACTTCACCTACAAGTGGGAGACGTTCCTGAGCGTGGAGCTGCCGAACTACCTGGCGAGCCAGCACGGCATCGCCCGCGACCACAACGCCATCGCGGGGCTGTCGATGGGCGGCAGCGCGGCGCTCTACTTCGCGGCCAAGTACAAGCCGTACTACTCGTTCGCCGGCTCGTTCTCCGGCTACCTGCACAACTCGATGATCGGCATGCCCGCGGGCATCAGCGTCGGGATGCTCGACGCCGGCAGCTTCAACGCCGGGGACATGTACGGCTCGGCGTCGTCGCTCAACCCCGAGTGGACCTCGCACGACCCGTTCAACTTCGCGCCGGAACTGCGGGGCATCTCGATGTACATCTCCGCGGCCAGCGCGCTGCCCAACCCGGACCCGGTGAACGGCGACCGGCCCAAGTCGCTGCTGGACTACTACAACACCACCAACGGCATGGCGCTCGAGGGGCTCGCGCTGGCGAACTCCCGCATCTTCCAGGCGCGGCTGGACTCCCTGAACATCCCCGCCACCTACTCGTTCCCGCCGGTGGGCATCCACTCGTGGAACAACTGGAGCGTGGAGCTCGACAAGGCCAGGCCGCAGATCCTGGACGCCACGAACGGCTGGTGATCCGCCCCGCACACACGTGACGATCGGAGAGGCGCGCGTCCGCAGACGCGCGCCTCTCCGCGTCCGGTGACGGCCGCCCGCGTCGGAACTGCTCCGGCTGCGCCAGGTCGATGTGACGGATGTTCGGCGTGTGAATGGTGTGATTCGCCTGAGTTGGCACTACTGTGACGGTGATCGGGAAACGGTGGTCGGGTCGTTTCCGCTTTTTCGGATCGAAGCGAGGAAGTCTTGATGCGCTCTGACAAGTCGTGGAACCGCGGGGGCACCCACGCCCGGCGTTCGCGGGCGGGGCTGCGCCGCCGGCTCGTCGCGTGGGGTGCGGTGCCGCTCGCCGCGGCGCTGGCACTCCCGGTGGCCGCGCAGGTGGTGCCGCAGGCGACGCCCGTCGCCCACGCCGCGCCCGCAGGCGAGGCGGTCCCCGCCGGCGTCAAGGTCACCAAGGTGCAGTGGCTGACCGATCGCCGCGTGGCCCTCTGGGTGCACTCGCCGGCCATGAACGAGGACATCCAGGTGCAGATCCTGGTGGGGCGCGACTGGCACATCGCCCCGGACAAGGACTACCCGGAGCTGCTGATGCTGGACGGGTTGCGCGCCCGCGACGATCAGAGCGGCTGGACGATCGAGACCGACATCGTCGACTTCTTCGCCGACAAGAACGTCAACGTGGTCCTGCCGGTGGGCGGGCAGTCGAGCTTCTACACCAACTGGGACAAGCCGGACAACGGCAAGAATTACCAGTGGGAGACGTTCCTGACCAAGGAGCTGCCGCCGATCCTGCACAACGACTGGCGCACCAGCACGGACAAGGCGGCCATCGCCGGGCTGTCCATGGGCGGCACCGCCGCGATGATGCTGGCCGAGCGGCACCCGGACATGTTCGACTTCGTCGCCTCGTACTCCGGCATCCTGTCCACCACCTCGCTGGGCATGCCGCAGGCGATCCAGTTCGCCATGCTCGACGCGGGCGGCTTCCACTCGCAGAACATGTGGGGTCCGCCGTCCGACCCGCGCTGGACCGAGCAGGATCCGCTGCTGCACGTGGACCAGCTCAAGGGCAAGAGCATCTACATCTCCAGCGGCAACGGATTCGCCGGCCAGTACGACCAGCAGTCCGGCATCCCCGGCATTTCGACGAACATCGCGGGCATGGGCCTGGAGATCCTCTCGCGGATGACCTCGCAGAACTTCGCGACCGAGCTCAACAAGAAGGGCATCCCGGCCAACGTGGTCTACCGGCCGTCCGGCACGCACTCGTGGCCGTACTGGCAGTTCGAGCTGCACCAGTCGTGGCCGCAGATCGCGAAGGCGCTGGACGTGGATCCCGAGGCGCCGGACTGCCGGGCCACCGGGGCCATCGGCGACCTCGCCAACGGGGTGTCGTGGCTGGGCCGTTGCGTCACGCCCGAGTACGACGTGCCCGGCGGCCGTGCGCAGGACTTCGCCGCCGGCCGGGTGTTCTGGAGCGCCGGGACGGGCGCGAAGATCGTGGCGGGCGCCATCGGCGGGCGTTACCAGCAGGTCGGCGGGCCCGGCGGGGACCTGGGGCTGCCCGTGAGCAACGAGCTGGCGACTCCGGACGGGAAGGGACGGTACAACTCCTTCCAGAACGGGTCCGTCTACTGGATGCCGCAGACCGGAGCGCACATGGTCAAGGGGCCGGTGCTCGACAAGTGGGGCTCGCTGGGCTGGGAGGCAGGGGTGCTCGGCTACCCGACGTCCGACCCGCGCCCGATGGACGGCGCCTCCGGCACGGTGCAGGACTTCCAGGTCGGCTCGATCTACGTCGGCGACAAGGGCGCCTACGAGGTGCAGGGTGCGATCCGCGACAAGTACAACACCCTGGGGGCCGAGGGCGGCGCGATGGGCGTGCCCACGTCCGACGAGACGACCACGCCCAACGGCATCGGCAAGTACAACCGGTTCGACAAGGGCATCGTCTACTGGACCGCGGGCACCGGAGCCTGGTCGATCAAGTACGGGCCGATCTTCGACGCCTGGGAGGACCAGGGCTTCGAGAACGGGCCGCTCGGATTCCCCGTGGGAGACCAGCGCGCGGTCCCGGGCGGCGTCGCCCAGGACTTCGAGCACGGCACGATTACGGTGGCGGACGGGAAGACCGAGGTCGCGCAGAAGTGACGGGCCAGGTTGAGAGGCGGAACGTTTCCACAGTGGTGAGGTCCCGATGAAGAGCACAGCACGCCGCAGCAGGTTCGGCGCGGTGGTGGCCGCGGCGGCGGTGATCGCCCTCGCCGGCGGCCTGTCCGCGTGCGGCGACAACGAGTCCACGGTGAGTTCCACGCCCAGCGCGGCGACGTCGGCGCCGGCGCCGACGGGCGCGGCACCCACGGGGGGCGCGGACGCTTCGGCGAAGCCCGTGGACCCGCGGCCCACCGCGGTGCCGAAGACGGCGCCGCCGGAGACGCCGGAGGCGCTGCCCAGCGACTATCCGGGGCCCACCGACACCGCCCTGACGCAACGCGACCAGGTGTTCCTGGACGCGCTGCGCAGCCAGAAGATCGGATTCGCCGACGCCTCCGACTCGGCGGTGAGCACGGGCAACTACGTGTGCGCCGCGCAGGGCAGCGACACCCCGGCCGATCAGATCCACGCGACCGTGCTGGCGTCCATCGCGTTGGACGCGCAGGCGCGGGGGGTGCAGGTGGACGCGGAGAAGGACACGTCCGCGTTCATCGCCACGGCGCAGGGCAAGCTCTGCAAGTGACCGTCTTCATGCACTCAGGGGCGGCACCGATCGCAGGGCGGGCGGTGCGGTGATGGCCGCCCGCAAGTCCCGGCGCGGACGCAGGCGCGGCAGGCGGTGGCTCTCGGCCCTCGTGCTGCTCGCGATCGTCGTGGTCGTCGCGGCAGTCGCCGTATGGCTGCAGCAGCGTCCCCCCGCCCCGCCGCCGCCCGGGCCGGGGCCGTCGCCCACCACTCCGCCCCCGCAGGCGCAACCCGCCTCGTGCCCGGACGTGCAGATGGTGGCGGTGCCGGGCACCTGGGAGAGTTCCCCCGACGACGACCCGCATGATCCGACCTTCAACTCCAACGCGTTGCTGCTCCAGGTGACGCAGCCTGTGCAGGAGAAGTTCGGCTCCGGCTCCGGGGAGGACGACGGCGGCCGGGTCGACGTGGTGACGGTTCCGTACGTGGCGCAGTTCGCGCGGCCGTTCGCGCCGCCGGAGGCCACCTACGACGCCAGCCGCAAGGCGGGCACCGAGGCGACGAAGAAGTTCCTGGCCGACCGCTACGCCGAGTGCCCGTTGACGAGCTACGTGCTCACCGGGTTCTCGCAGGGTGCTGTGATCGCGGGCGACGTCGCCGCGCAGATCGGGCACGGCAACGGCCCGGTGCCTGCGGACCTCGTGCTGGGCGTGGGGCTGGTCGCCGACGGGCGCCGCGACGCCGGGGCTCCGGGTTCCGCCACGACGCAGCTGGGCGTGCCCACCGGCGAGGGTGCCGAGGTGATGCTGGGCGGCATGCACGACGTGCCGGGCTTCCCTGGCACCACGATGACCGGCGCCCGGCCGGACGGCTTCGGCGTGCTCGCCGGCCGCACCGTGCAGATCTGCGCGCCGGGCGACCTCATCTGCGACGCTCCCGCGGATCTCGTCGGCGACCTCATCGGCACCCTGTCCAAGCTCAGTACGGCGGTCTCCGCCCCGGTGCATGCGCTGTACGCGACCAACCCGATCCTGCCCGGCGGGCAGACCGCCACCCAGTACCTGACCGGCTGGGCGGAGGATCTGATCGAGGGTGCGCCGCATCCGGCGCACGATTAACCGGTATCCCTCCGGCGCCGTGGGCGTGCCGGTGGGCCGGTATGGTGACCACGGGCTTCGGTCGTGCTCCCGCGGGGGCGGCACAGGCAAGGATCAGGCAAGGACGCGGGGCCGGTGGTACCGGCGTGCTACACCGCGTCGCGGGTACTGGCTTCGCGCACGTGCGGACGCTTCAGTAACATGTTCGTGATCTGCGTCGGCTACGCCTGACGCGGGCGTGCGGCCGGGGGTGTCCCGGTCCACGCGCGCGGTGGTGGCCGGCGGCGGAACCGAGGGCGCGGCGGCGCAGGAGGGCGCCGGGGTGTCCGCGTGCCTCGAGCGGGACTGACAGGAGTAGGGATGGAACTGATCGGCGACTTCTACGACGACAACGGGCAGGTGAACCTCGACGCGAGGCGCACGCTGGTCGACTACGTCGAGGAGAACACCGTCACCTCCGCGGGGACGCTCGCCTACCGGTACATCGACTACTCGACGTCGCGTGACGGCGAGGTCCGTGAACTCACCTGGGAGCAGTTCGGGGTGCGTTCGCGCGCCATCGCCGCGCGCCTCCAGCAGGTCACGCAGCCGGGCGACCGCGTCGCGATCCTCGCGCCGCAGGGGCTCGACTACGTCATCTCCTTCTTCGCCGCGATCTACGCGGGGACCATCGCGGTGCCGCTGTTCGACCCGGACGAGCCGGGCCACGGCGACAGGCTCGAGGCGGTCCTGGGCGACTGCAAGCCCGCCGCCATCCTCACCGCCACCGGCTCCGCGGCCGGGGTGCGCAAGCTCTTCCGGCACCTGCCCGCCAAGGAGCGCCCGCGGATCATCGCGGTCGACGCCATCCCCGACGACGTCGCGGACACGTGGACGCGGCCCTCGGAAAAGCTGGACTCCATCGCCTACCTGCAGTACACGTCCGGCTCCACGCGTACGCCCGCCGGTGTGGAGATCACCCACCGCGGCGTGCTGACCAACGCGGCGCAGATGGCCGACGGCATCGGGCTCACGCTGGAGTCGCGGGGCGTCACCTGGCTGCCGCTGTTCCACGACATGGGCCTGCTCACCGTGATCCTGCCGGCGGTGGGCGGACGATACGTGACCATCATGTCGCCGCGGGCGTTCGTGCAGCGCCCCGGCCGCTGGATCCGCGAGCTGGCGGCCTCCGGGGACGGGGCCCCCACATTCGCGGCGGCCCCCAACTTCGCCTTCGAGCATGCCGCCGTGCGCGGCCTGCCGAAGGAGGGCGAGTCGCTGGACCTGAGCAACGTGATCGGCCTGATCAACGGCTCGGAGCCGGTGACCACCACGTCCATGCGAAAGTTCAACGAGGCCTTCGAGCCGTACGGGCTTTCGCCGACCGCCATCAAGCCCAGCTACGGCATGGCCGAGGCGACGCTGTTCGTCTCCACCACCGCGGCCGCCACCCCGGCGCACGTGGTGTACGTGGACCGGGCCGAGCTGGGCCGCGGACGCATGGCGCAGGTGCCCGAAGACGCGCCCGGCGCGGTGCCGCAGGTGGCGTGCGGGCACGTCGCGGTGAGCCAGTGGGCGACGATCGTCGACCCGGAGACGGGCGTCGAACAGGCGGACGGCCATGTGGGCGAGATCTGGCTGCACGGCGACAACATCGGCCAGGGGTATTGGGCCCGCCCCGAGGAGACCGAGCAGACCTTCCACAACCGGCTGGTCAAGAGGATCGACGACGGCACCCACGCGGAGGGTGCGCCGGACGACGCCAAGTGGATGCGCACCGGCGACTACGGCGTGTACTTCGACGGGCAGCTGTTCATCACCGGCCGCGTCAAGGACCTGGTCATCGTCGACGGCCGCAACCACTATCCGCAGGACCTCGAGATCACGGCGCAGGAGGCGTCCGCCGCCATCCGGCCCGGTTTCGCCGCGGCGTTCTCGGTGCCGCTCAACCAGCTGCCGCCCGAGGTCTTCGGGCATGCCGGCAGCGGGCTCGCCCCGGACCGCGACGACGCCTCGGAGCAGCTCGTCGTGGTGGCCGAGCGGGCGCCCGGCAAGGGCAAAGCGGATCCGGTCCCCATCGCGGACGCGGTGCGCGGCGCGATCTCGACGCGGCACGGCGTGACCGCGCGCGACGTGCTGCTGGTTCCGGCGGGCTCGATCCCGCGGACCTCGAGTGGCAAGATCGCAAGACGGGCATGCAAGGCCGCCTACATCGAGGGCACGCTGCGTGGCGGCTACACGCAGCAGGCCTTCCCGGACAGCCACGAATAGCTGCCCGCCCGGGGCGTTTCCGCCGCGGCGGGGCCCGGTGGGGCTCCGCACACGCACGACATCCGACGAATACATGAAGCAGGTGGCATGACGGACAGCCGGTCGGACAACACCGCAGAGCAGGACCAGCCCGCGCCGATGACGGTGGGCGAGCTGCGCGCCTGGCTGGTCGACTGGGTCGCGGAGGCCACGGGGCTGGCCCGCGCCGAGGTGGACATGCACCGCCCGATGGAGGAGTTCGGGTTGTCCTCGCGGGACGCGGTGGCGCTCAGCGGCGAGATCGAGGACCGCGTGGGCGCCGTCCTCGACGCCACCATCGTCTACCAGCACCCCACCATCGCCTCGCTGGCGCAGCGGATCGTCGACGGCCCGTCCGCGGACGAGCCGCAGCCGGTGGACGACGCGTACTTCCTGCAGGGCGGAGCGGGCATCGGCGGCGCCGACACCCACGACGTCGCGATCGTGGGCGTGTCCACCCGGTTCCCCGGCGCGGGCACCACCCCGGGCGAGATGTGGGAGATGCTGGCCGCGGGGCGCGACGGCATCGGCGACCTGCCGGACGGCCGCTGGGACGAGTACCGCTCCGACCCGGCGGTGGCGGCCGCCATCGAGGCGGCGAACACCCGCGGCGGCTACCTGGACGACGTCAAGGGGTTCGACGCGGAGTTCTTCTCGATGTCCCCGCGCGAGGTCGAGCATGTCGACCCGCAGCAGCGGCTGGCGATGGAGCTCACCTGGGAGGCCCTCGAGCACGCGCACCTGCCCGCCAACCAGCTGCGCGGCGCGCGCGTCGGCGTGTTCGTGGGTACTTCGGCCAACGACTACGCGCTGCTGGAGGCGGCCGATCCGGCCGTGTCGCACCCGTACGGGATCACCGGCAACTCCACGGCGATCGTCGCGAACCGCATCTCGTACTTCTTCGACTTCCGGGGCCCGTCGGTGGCGCTGGACACCGCGTGCTCCTCGTCGCTGGTGGCCGTGCACCAGGCGGTGCGGGCGCTGCGCACCGGCGAGGCGGAGCTGGCCGTCGCCGGCGGCACCAACATGCTCGTCGCCCCGCCCGCCAGCCTCGGCTTCTCCGAGCTGGGCGTCATGGCGCCCGACGGTCGCATCAAGGCCTTCTCCGACGATGCCGACGGCATGATCCGCTCCGAGGGCGGCGGCATGCTGGTGCTCAAGCGTGTCGCGGACGCGGAACGGGACGGCGACCGGATCCTCGCGGTCATCGCGGGCAGCGCCGTCAACCAGGACGGCCGGTCCAACGGGCTGACGGCCCCCAACCCGGAGGCGCAGGTGGACGTGCTGCGCCAGGCGTACCGGGACGCGGGCATCGTGCCCTCCCAGGTGGACTACATCGAGGCGCACGGCACCGGCACGGTGCTGGGCGACCCCATCGAGGCCGGCGCGCTGGGCCGGGTCGTGGGAGCGGGCCGCGCGGCCGAGTCGCCGGTGCTGCTGGGCTCCGCCAAGACCAACTTCGGCCATCTCGAGGCGGCCGCCGGCGCGGCGGGGCTGATCAAGGTGGCGCTGGGCATGTCGCACGGCACCATCCCGGCGTCGCTGAACTTCCGCGCCCCCAACCCGCACATCGACTTCGACGCCGCGCATCTGCGGATGGTCACGGAGAGCACCCCGTGGCCGCGGTACGGCGGGGCGGCGGTGGCCGGGGTGTCCGGCTTCGGTTTCGGCGGCACCAACGCGCACGTGGTGCTGCGCGAGTACGTGCCGGCCGACGACGCGGTGGAGCCTGCGGAGGAGCCTGCGGAGGAGAAAAGCGCAGAGTCCGAAAGCGCAGAGTCCGAAAGCGCAGCGGCCGAGGGCGCAGAGGCTGAGAGTACGGCGGGCGAGAGTGCAGCGGCCGAGACCGTGCTGCTGGCGGTGTCCGGCCCGATGCCGTCGCGCCGCCGTCGCGCCGCCTCGGAGCTGGCCGACTGGCTGGAGACGGCCGAGGGCAGCCGGACGCCGCTGACCGACGTGGGGCGCACCCTGTCGCGGCGCAACCACGGCCGTTCGCGCGCCGCGGTGCTCGCCGCGACGCGGTCCGACGCCATCGCCGGGCTGCGGGCGGTCTCGGCGGGCAAGCCCGCGCCGAACGTGCTCGTGGCCGATTCCCCCGCTGCGGAGGGCCCCGTCTGGGTGTACTCCGGCTACGGTTCCCAGCATCGCAAGATGGCCAAGCAGCTGTACCAGGCCAACGCCGTGTTCCGCGCCGCCATCGACGAGATCGACGAGTACATCGACGCCGAATCGGGCTTCCGGGTCGGCGAGATGATCATGGACGACTCCCAGGACTACGGCATCGAGACCTCCCAGGTGGGGATCTACGCCATCCAGGTGGCGCTGTCGATCCTGCTGCGCCACCACGGCGCCGAGCCTGCGGGGGTGCTGGGGCACTCGATGGGCGAGGCCTCCGCCGCCTACGTCTCCGGCGGGCTTTCGCTCGAGGACGCCACGCGGGTGATCTGCGTGCGCTCGCGGCTGATGGACGAGGGCGAGAAGACCGTCACCGGCGACGACATCCGCAAGATGGCGATCGTCGAGTACAGCGCCGCCGAGATCCACGACGCGCTCAGCGAGTTCCCCGACCTGGAGGTCTGCGTCTACGCGGCCCCCAACCAGACCGTGATCGGCGGACCCGAGCCGCAGGTGCAGGCGATGGTCGCACGGTGCGAGGAGCTGGGCAAGTTCCACCACGTGCTCAAGACCAACGCCGCCAGCCACACCTCGCAGGTGGACCCCATCCTGGGCGAACTGGTGGCCGAGCTGGCCGGGCTGGAAACGTTCCCGCTGAAGACGGCCCTGTTCTCCTCGGTGCACGAGGGGCAGCGGTTCCCCGCGGGCACGACGGAGCTGCACGACGAGGCGCACTGGTCCAAGAACATGCGGCACAGCGTGTACTTCGACCAGGGCGCCAAGAACGCGCTGGCCGCCGGGCACACGACGTTCGTGGAGTTCGCGCCGAACCCCGTGACGCTCATGTCCATCGCCATGACCTGTTTCGACGCGGGCGTGGCCGAGCCGCAGCTGATCCAGACGCTCAAGCGCAAAGAGGACGAGCCGCTGAACGTGCTGCGGGCGCTGGCGTCGCTTTACGTGCACGGCCACAAGGTGGATCTGACAACACTTTTCGCTCCCGGTCCGTACGCGGAGCTGCCGCGGACGCCGTGGCTGCGCAAGCCGCTGTGGGTGGACGTGCGCGTGGGCGGCGGGGGAGCCGGCCGCGTCCCCGGGACGCACGTGGCACTGCCCGACGGCCGCCACGCCTGGGAGATCGCGGCCTCGGCGGTGCCCGACGCCAACGCCCTGGTGCTGGCGGCGGCCGGGCAGTTGCTCTCGGAGCCGGCGCTGGGCGCCGTGCAGCACCTCGGCGACGTGGACGGTGCGGACACGTTGACCACCACGCTGACTCCGCACCTGGGCGGTGCCTCGGTGCAGGTGCACGCGCGCGCCGCGGACGGAGGATTCCGGCTGCTCGCCGAGGCGGTCGTCACCTCACCGGCGCCGCTGCCCGAGCGTGCGGTGGTCGCACCGCGGACCGCAGACGCCGGCGCCGACAGCGCCGAGGCGGACGACGAGTTCGCGGACGCGGATTCGGCCCCCGAACGGTGGGACCCGGACGGCCCGGTGAGCCTGGAGGACAGGCTGAGCCAGATCGTCGCGGAGTCCATGGGCTTCGCGGCCGAGGACCTGCCGCGGGAGATCCCGTTGATCGAGCTCGGCCTGGATTCGCTGATGGCCGTGCGCATCAAGAACCGGGTGGAGTACGAGTTCGACATCCCGCAGTTGCAACTGCAGGCGGTGCGCGACGCCAACCTGCAGGAGGTGGCCGGTTACCTGCGGTACGCGGTGGACAACCGCGAGGAGGTGGCCGCGCTGGCCGAACAGCAGCAGCGCGAGTCCGAACAGCAGGACGGCCCCGCGCAGCAGGACGGCCCCGCGCAGCAGGGCGGGGCCGACCCGGCGGCGACGCCCGCCGCGGACAAGGCCCAGGACGTGCCGCCGCGCGACGCGGCCGAGCGGCTGACGTTCGGCACGTGGGCGCTGGTGGTCGGGCGTTCCGCGAAGGGGATCTTCACGCCGCTCGGAGACCTCGACGACGCCACGACGGAGGCCCTGGCCGCGCGCCTCACCGAGCGTGCGGGAGGGGAGATCACCGCGGAGCAGGTGCGGTCCGCCGGCACCATCGAGGAGCTGTCCGGCCCGGTCCGCGATCATCTCGAAGGCGACGAGGTGGGCCTGGTCCGCACGCTGCGGGCGCGGCCCGAGGGCGGCGGCGCCACTCCCGTGTTCGTCTTCCACCCGGCCGGCGGCTCCACCGTGGTGTACGAGCCGCTGCTGCGGCGGCTGCCCGAGGGCACCCCGATGTACGGTTTCGAGCGCGTCGAGGGTGAGATCGCCGAGCGGGCCGAGCAGTACCTGGAGCCGCTGCGGGAGATCCAGCCGCACGGGCCCTACGTGCTGGCGGGATGGTCGCTCGGCGGAGTGCTCGCCTACGCGGTGGCCAAGCTCCTGCGCGACGCCGGCGAGGACGTGGCCCTGGTCGGCCTCATCGACGTGGTGATGCCGGGCGAGCAGATCCCGGACACCGAGGACGAGCGCCGCGCGCGCTGGAACCGCTATATAGCCTTTGCGGAGAAGACCTACGGCGTGGAGGTTCCGCTGCCGGTGGACGAGCTGGCCAAGACCGACGACGAGGGCGCTGTGCGGATCCTCATGGACATGCTCTCCGGCGTGGACCTGCCCATCCCCGGCGGCGTCATCGAGCACCAGCGCACGTCGTTCCTGGAGAACCGGGCGCTGGCACGGGCGGCGGCGAGCCTGACCGAGTACGACGGCCCCGCCGTGCTGTACATGGCGGACAGCTACCACGAGGGCGCCATCGAGCTCGAGCCCGCGTACGCCACCCGTGCGGCCGACGGCGGCTGGGGCGGCGTGCTCCCCGACCTCGAGGTGGTGCAGATCGGCGGCGATCACCTCGCCATCGTCGACGAGCCCTACATTGCGAAGGTCGGCGCCCACATGGGGCGGCGCCTGCGCGAGATAGAGTCGCGCCGCAGCGCGGCGGACGGCCAGAAGGAGTGAACCAGTGGTGACCACGACGGCGGACAAGCTGGCCGAGTTGCGGGAGAAGCTCGACAAGGCGCGCGAGCCCGGCAGCCCCCGTGCCATCGAGCGCCGACAGGCGGCGGGGCGGCCCAGCGCGCGTGCGCGGATCGAGTCGCTGCTGGACCCGGGTTCCTTCCAGGAGATCGGGGCGCTCGCGAAGTCGCCCGGCAACGCGGACAACCCGTTCGGCGACGGCGTCGTCACCGGCCACGGCACCATCGAAGGCCGGCCGGTGGCGGTGTTCTCTCATGACCAGACGGTTTTCGGCGGCAGCATCGGCGAGGCGTTCGGCCGCAAGGTGGTGGCCACCATGGAGCACGCCGCCAAGGTGGGCTGCCCCATGATCGGCATCAACGACTCGGGTGGGGCCCGGGTGCAGGACGCGGTCACCTCGCTGGCCTGGTACGCCGAGATGGGCCCGCGGCACGCGCAGCTGGTGGGCGTGGTGCCCCAGATCTCGATCATGCTGGGCAACTGCGCCGGCGGCGCGGTGTATTCGCCGATCAACACCGACGTCGTGGTGGCCACGGCCGAGTCGCACATGTTCGTCACCGGCCCCGAGGTGATCCGCTCGGTCACCGGCGAGGACATCACCCTCGAGGAGCTCGGCGGCGCCTACCAGCAGCTCAAGAACGGCAACGTCCACCACGTGGCCAAGGACGAGGCCGAGGCGTTCGCGTGGGTGCGCGAGTACCTCAGCTACATGCCGTCCAACGCCTTCGAGCAGCCGCCCGTGATCAACCCGGGCCTGGAGCCGGAGGTGACCGACTCCGACCTCGGACTGGATGCGATCATTCCGGACTCGGACAACTCGGGTTACGACATGCACGACATCATCGTGCGGATCTTCGACGACGGCGCCTTCCACGAGATGGCGGGCCAGACCGCGAACAACGTCATCACGGGCTTCGCGCGCATCGACGGCTCCCCGGTGGGCGTGGTGGCCAACCAGCCGATGTTCCTGTCGGGGGCGCTCGATGCCGAGGCCGCGGACAAGGCGACGCGCTTCGTGCGGCTGTGCAACGTGTACTCGATCCCCTTGGTCTTCCTCGTCGACACGCCCGGTTTCCTGCCCGGCGCGGAGCAGGAACGCATCGGCGTGATCCGTCGCGGCGGCCGGTTCCTGTTCTCGTTCGTGGAGGCGACGGTGCCCAAGGTGACCGTCGTCATCCGCAAGGCGTACGGCGGCGGCTATGCCGTGATGGGCTGCAAGCAGCTCGGCGCCGACCTCAACTTCGCCTGGCCCACCGCCCGCATCGCGGTGATGGGCGCCGAGGGCGCGGTGACGCTGCTGCGCAAGCGGGAGATCGAGGCGGCCGGCGAGAAGGGCGAGGAGCTCAAGGCGCAGCTGATCAAGATGTACAACGAGTTCATCGCCACGCCGTATGTCGCGGCCGAGCGCGGCTACATCGATGGCGTCATCGAGCCGTCGTCCACCCGGCTGGAGCTGCGCAAGGCGTTCCGGCTGCTGCGCGACAAGCGCGTGATCGAGCCGCAGCGCAAGCACAAGCTCATGCCGGTGTAGCTCGTGCCGCCGGGCGGAGCCGGGCGGCGCGCGATCCACGCGCCCCCGGCCATGCCCTTTATGCCGGGGACGCGGCGAACCGCAGTTTCCGGCCCATCCTCGGCGCCGCCAGCGCATCGAGGCTCAGGCGCCCGGCCCCGGCGGCGGCGAGCCCCAGCGCGCCGGCGCCGAGCGCCAGCGCGAGCTCATACCCGCCGTCGCCCACCCAGATTCCGCTGTCGATGTGCGCGATGAACACGGCGCCGATCATGTCGACGGCCAGCAGGACGCCCGCGAGCGGCACCAGCAGCCCTGCGATGAGCGCCGCGCCGCCGAGGATCTCCACCCAGGTGGCGAGGAACGCCGTCACGTCCGGCAGCGGTGCGCCCATGGCGTCGAAGGCGGCCGCGGTGCCCGCGTGCCCCCAGGTGTTGAGCTTCTGCAGCCCGTGCGCGAGGAAGACGGCGCCGATGCCCACGCGGGCGAGCAGCAGGCCCAACGATCGGATGTGGCCGGCGGATCGATTCATGATGTGGAACCCCTCACGGTTCTGTCCGGTGGGGCGGGGCAAGCGACTCCACCGCCGCGCTCCCGGGATTAGTTGATGCTTCATCTAACCGGTGCGAGAGTAGTCGTCGACGTTTGAAGCGTCAAGTGATCCGACGTAGCCTGAACGTGTGAACCACAGGGAACTGGAGAATGTCGAGCCGCGCTGGCTCGACGCCGAGGAGCTCGAGGCGTGGGTGCAGGTGGCCATGCTGATGATGCACCTGCCCGGTGAGCTGGACGCGCAGCTCCTGCGTGATTCACAGTTGACGCACTTCGAGTACGAGGTGCTCTCGAGGCTTTCGGAGGCCGAGGGCCGGCAGTTGCGTATGAGCACCTTGGCCACGCTGGCGGGGGGATCGCTCTCGCGGCTGTCGCACGTTGTCAAGAGGCTGCAGGATCGGGGATGGGTGACGCGCCACCCGTGCCCGGAGGACCGGCGCGTCACCTTCGCGCACCTCACCGACGCGGGATACGAGGTGGTGGTGCAGGCGGCGCCGGGGTACGTCGAGAACGTGCGCCGCCTGGTGGTGGACAAGCTGACGCGCGCGCAGCTGGGCGAGCTGATCGGGATCGGCCGGCGGCTCAACGACACCGTCGAACGCATCGGCTGACGGCCCGACGCGAACCGCCCCGAACCCCTGCGGTCAGGGGAGCGGGGCGGTTCGCGCTGAGACTGGGACTCAGCCCCAGCCGTGCCGGATCGGGCCCGGTGACCAGAAACCGGAGCGGGTCGCGGTACCCAGGTCCAGCTCGGCCACAGTACTATCCGGCACCCGCAGCGAGAACTTCTCCAGCGATCCCCAGTCGCGACCCCAGTCGTGGTTCTGGTACGCGGGAACGGTCTCGGCCGTCAGCAGCAGCCCCGTCCAGCCCAGCGGGCCGCCGCCGTAGGCGTCCTGCCAGGTGTTGGTGGAACTGACGGCCAGGCCGCGGTCGGGCAGCACACGGAACTTCGGGATCTCGGCGATGCCGTCGAGATGCTTGAACGGCCGCAGGCACGGGAACGCCAGCGCCACCGCCCAGTCCAGCAGCACGGGTGTGGTCGAGCCGACATAGGCCTGCATCGTCTCGAGCTTCGCGATGCGCGGCGGCGTGAACGCCAGCCACTCGTTGAGCGCCGGGGCGGCGTCGTACGCGAGGATCTGCACCGCGGTGGCGCCCTGCGGCGCCCGTTCCATTGGCAGCCGGAGGTTGCGCCAGGACGGGTCCGGACCGGTGTCCATCATCGCGATGGGCGAGCCCACAGGTGTGACCGACCCGTCCGGGTTCTGCGTGCCGAAGAGCACCTGGAAATTGGCGGGGTTGATGCGCCCGGCCGCGGAGATCACCAGGAGCTGCTCGTCGGCCCGCGGCGGAAGCTGGTACCAGGACGACACCGCGTGCGAGATGGGCTGGTCGGCCGTGTGGAAGCTGCCCAGCACCGGGGTGGTGTCCGGGTCGAGCCCGAACGGCAGGCGGGCCAGCGAACCGTTGACGCCGGGGTCCTCGATCAGGCCGCCGCCCGTGCCGGCGCTGTTGGACTTGGTGTTGGACTGCTCGCCGGTGCCGACCACGCCGGGCTGCACGTACTCCTTGTCCGAGGTGAGGTCGGTCGGGATGCCGTTGGGCCCGAAGTTCTCGTTGATGAACCCGCCGAGAGCGTCGTTGGGCGCGGCGCCGATGGGCGTGAGCATCCCGGCGTTGGCATCGGGCTCGACCAGGATCTGGTCGCCCTGCGCGCAGGGATTGCCCGTCAGCGCGCGCAGATTGCCCTTGCCGACGGTGTAGCCGGGGTACTGGATCGCCATGCCGGCGGCCATCGACAACAACTCTATGAGCACCATGAAGGCGGCCGTCACCGTCAACGGGGCGGCGAGCAGGCCGTCGAGACGGCCGCGCAGCAGGCGCCGTGTACGCGGCTTCTCGCCGCGTTTGCGGGCGGCGAGTATGTACGGCTCGCGGTAGTGCAGGTACAGCGCGACCAGCAGCGCTATCACGGTGAGGGCGATGAAGACGTCGGCGAACGTGATCCCCGCCAGCCGCGGCTTCTCGCCGCCCCACGGGATGCCGTAGTTGGAGACGTACCACCAGCTGTTGGACGATTCGAAGCTGATGGACATCACGAACATCAACGCGGCGAAGAACAGCGCGCGGTTGCGCCCGGATCTGAGGGCCGACGACAGGATCGCCAGGGTCGTCAGCGCCGCCAGGGCGCCGGCTAGGCCCGCGTACACGCCGAAGTGGTGGCTCCACTTGGTGGGGTTGAACATCATCAGCGCCAGCGACATCGCGGTGATGCCGACGATGCGGCGGCTCGGCCCCAGCGCCACCCCGGGGATGGCGCGCTTGCGGTAGAGCATCGCTGCGCAGACGATCAGGCCCAGCAGCATCGAGAACACGGCGAACCGGCGCGCGACGGAGCCGTCCGGCGAGAACGTCATCAGCGCCTCGTACCGCAGGTACTCCATGTACCACTCCTCGGACGGGCCGAGGTCGGTCTTCATGTTCGTCGCCTGCAGCACGGACTTGAGCGTGGTGTCGCCGAACACGAGCACCAGCACCACGGTGCCCGAGGCCAGCAGCGGTCCCAGCGTGGCCAGCCAGCCCACCTGTTTGGCGCGTCCGATGATGATCTGCAGCATCGGGCGCGAGCCGGCTATGAGAGCGGCGATGCAGATGGTGCCCGTGGGGCCGACGGAGAGCGTGAACGCGGCGATAAGCAGCGCGGCCGCGATGGGCAGCACGCGGCGGGTGGCGATGGCGCGCTCCACCGAGCACCACGTGAGCAGCGCGCCGAGCGCGATGTAGGGCTCGGGGCGCATGCCGTTGTTGAACGGCATCCAGAAGGCCAGGAACACCAGGCCCGCCGTCCACGTGACGAGGTTGCGCCGCCGCGCAAGCCGCCCCAGGCGGGGGATCACCTCCCGGCTGATGACCATCCAGCTCAGGATCCCGGCGATCAGAGCGGGCAGGCGCAGCAGCGGGCTGGCCGTGGAGATGTGCGAGAGCGCCGTGAACATGTAGTACGACATGCCGAACGGGGCTTCCGGGGCGGCGAACCACCGGTAGTAGTTCGACATGTAGCCGGAGTGCTCGGCGGCGCGCGCCATCGTCATGATGTAGCCGTCGTCGGCCGTGTTGGCGCCGATGAAGTGCCAGACGACGAGCACGCCTATGACGAGCGCGTCCTTGAAGTCGAAGTGCCACCAGCGCGACGGCAGGAATCGCCGGTGCTTGCGGCCGTCCACCGCGTCGAAGCGGCTCAGCGCCACCAGCGACGAGATGGTCAGCAGCACGGCGAAGATCATCGCCAGGCCCTTGAGCAGAGTCGGCGTGGTGGAGTAGCGGCTGTCGATCTCGGCGCTGAACTGCAGCCCCTGCGGCGCCGCGCCCGTCATGTCCGTGTAGACGCCGACGATCTGCGGGCGGTTGTCGCCCGACACCGTGCCGCTGAGCGGCGCCCCGTCCGCGTTCGTCATTCCCGTGAAAGTGCCCACGGTGCGCTCGGGGTTGGAGTCGATGTGCAGTCCGGAGCAGGACCCCGGCGCCGCGACGGCGTCGACCGGCGCCTGGACCACCAGGTGATTGCGGGTGCGCACCTGCACCGAGCCGTCGTCCACGGTGACGAACAGCGCACGCGCGTGCGCGTCCTCGCCCGCCGAGGCGGGTGCGGTGGACAGCGCCACGGAGGTGCCGTCGCGTTCGGCGAGGTCGGCGATCGCGCTGCACGGGATCGTGGCGTCGAGCGAGATGGGCTGGTAGCCGACCGCGGGCGCGCTGATCGGGTTCAGCGACGAGTTCTGCGGCCAGTTCAGGTGAACCGTGGTCTGCGTGACCGGTAGTAGCGGGATGAGCACGGCGAGCACGAAGCCCGCGAGGCCCGTGACCGCTGCGAGGAGCCTGGCGGTACGCAGTCGGCCGCGTGCGTCGGCACGCGGATCTTCGCTGGGCGGCTTGTCTTTATCGGTCACGGCAGTGGGCACGTCCTGGCATCCTAGTCGGCGTGAACCGGTGCGTGCCCCGCGGTGGTGCGGGCCGGTCCAGAGGGTTGAGCGGTCATTTCCTCACGATGACGGTGAACGGTCCGATCTCCGTCTTCGTGAACTCCTGGCTGTCGAAGAGTTCGCGGGGGAACGTCACGGTGAACACCTTGACGTTGGGGTCGTTGGGGTAGACGTCCGCGGACAGGCGGAGGGTGTAGCCGTCGGCGGAGGTGCGCATGATGAACGCCTGCGGGGGCCGCCACGGGACGGAGTCGAGTTCGCTGAGGAACTCGTCGGCGTCCCGGGCCTCGGTCCACTGCTTGATCGCATCGGTGCGCGCGGCGAAGTCGCCCAGCGGGTTCGCGTAGTGCGACGTGATCGCCTGGAACCCCAGGTACGGGTAGTAGCTGAGGAACGGGAAATCGGTGGTGAGCACGACGGTGTCGTCGCGGGGGGTATTCACCTGGTCCATGATCGCGGCGTCGACCTCATCGAAGTAGGCGGCCGCGCCCGGCGGGTACTTGTCGGCGCGCTCGCCGTAGCCGTCGGTGTCGGAGTAGGCGACGGAGATCTCCGTCTGCAGCACGTGCGGGATGTTCTGGGCGAACATTATCGCCGCGATGACCCCGAGCACGGTGATGACGGCGCGCGTGCGGCGCGCCCGCACGCCGGCGACCGCGGCCGGCTGGTACAGCCGGGCCCTGCCGACCGCCCACCTGGCGATGTCGAAGACGGCGAACACGCCCGCAGCGCCGAGGAGCAGGAGCAGCACAGGCTCGAGACGGAAGCTCAGCAGCGTCGAACCCAGCACCGTCCACGCCATCGACAGCAGCGTCCACAGGTAGATCGCCGCGACCGCGATGCCCAGCGCCTGCGCACGCACCGAGGCGCGGAACTTCAGGACTATCCACAGCAGCCCCAGCAGCGACAGCGCGCCCAGCAGGCTCGCATTGAACATCGGCAGAGGGAGCAGCGCGCCCGACTCCGGGAGGTAGTGCATGGCGGTGGAGTCGACGGTGGGGTGGTCGGCCATCCGCAGCAGGTAGGGCGCCCACACGATGAGCGCGATCAGCCCGGCGATGATCCCGGCGGCGGCGAGCCGCACCAGCGGCGACACGGCCGTGCGCAACGCGGCGGGGGCGAGCATGCGGCGCCACAGCGGAGCCGGGGTGCGCCCCGTGACCGCGGCGTCGCGGGCATGCAGGTAGGCCGCGGCGACCGCGGCCGCCAGCGCCATGAGCACCACCGTGAAGGCGGCGAACGCCGTGTACAGCGTGTACATGCAGGCGGAGATGCCAAGGAACACCCCCGTGGCGATCACCGCGGCCCAGCCGGTGCGGCGGCGGGCCCCCGGACGCAGCGATGCCCGCAGGCCCGACCAGGCCAGGACCAGCACAGGGGGGATGAGAACGGCGACGATCGCGCCGTACGCCTCGGGGGAGCCGTAGGCCAGCACGATCGCGGCCTGGGCCGTGGCCGTCATGACCGCGAGGTCGGCCCGGATGAGCCGGGACCACAGCGCGGCCGCCACGACGATCGCCACCGCCAGCGAGCCGATGGCGTACGGCTTGTAGAACTCCCAGCCGGGCATGTTCAGCAGGTCTGCGAGCCGTCCGCCCACCCAGAACCAGCCGGCGGGGTAGTAGGAGGGCAGATCCGCATAGTTCATGTCGTGCAGCCCGGCGGTCGCCGTCATGCGCGTGAGGAACTGTGTGCGGAACTCCTGGTCGACCGAGATGCCGAACAGGTACAGGCGGGTGGCGGACAGCGGCACGGCCAGCGTGACGGTGGCGAAAGCGGACAGCCCCGCCCACGAGAACAGCCTGCCGCGGCGGCTGCGGCCGTCGCGCCGCAGCAGCAGCACGCCCGCGGTGATCACCGCCAGCGACGCCACCTGCAGCAGCGTGGTCAGCGCCTGCGTCATGTTGGAGGTGGTGAATGCGGGCAGGCTGGTGCGGTCGATGACGAACAGCCCCGCGCCCGTGACCGCGGCCGCGACGACCCCCGCGCCCGCGAGCGAGCCGAGCGCGCCCGCCACCGGTCCGCGGCCGCGGCGCGGGGGGAGCCCGGCGGGCGCACCGGCAGGACCGGCGCCGCCGCTGTCGGTGGCGCCGGCCGGGTGGTCGTCGCTGGTCGTCGCCGTCACGGCATCACACCGGGAGGCGGCGGAAGATCTTGCGCGGCACGTGCCGCAGCACCATCATCACGTAGCGGAAGGCTCCGGGGGCCCAGACGATCTCCTTGCCCTTGGCGGACGCGGACACGGCCAGCTTGGCCACGTCCTCCTTGTCGACGGTCAGCGGCGCCTCTTCGATTCCCGCGGACTTCCAGTAGTCGACGGTGGTCTGCGTGCGCACCTGGCCGGGGCGGATGACGGTGACGTGCACGCCGCTCGGGGCGAGCGCCTCGCCCAGGCCGAGGTAGAAGCCGTCCAGCCCCGCCTTGGTGGAGCCGTAGACGAAGTTCGAGCGGCGCACGCGCTCGCCGGCCACCGACGACATGGCGATGATGCGGCCATGCCCCTGGTCCTTCATGCGCTCGCCGAGCAGCACGCCGACCGAGACCGCGGCCGTGTAGTTGACGCCCGCGACGCGGACGGCCTTCGGCTGGCTCTGCCACAGCTCCTCGGCGTCGCCGAGCAGGCCGAACGCCACCACGGCCACGTCGATGTCGCCGCCGGCGAACGCCTCATCCATCATGGCGGGGTGCGCATCGGTGTCCAGCGCCTCGAAGTCGACTATCCGCACGTCGGTGGCGCCCTTGCCGCGCAGCGCCTCGGCGGCCGCCTCCCGGGGCGCCTCGGGGCGGTCCGCCAGCACCACCCGCAGCGGCGACGTGGCCAGGTACTCCGAGGCGATCGCCAGCGCGATCTCCGAGCAGCCGCCCAGCAGCAGGACGGACTTGGGGTTTCCTACGGCGTCGATCACTTGAGCTCCAGCCTCCTGGCCATATCGGACATGAACACCCCTGCCGGGTCCACCGCGCGGCGCACGGCGATCCACTCGTCGATCCGCGGGTACATCGCGTGGAAGGTCTCCGCCGAGGTGCGCGAATCCTTGGCGGTGTACAGCCGGCCGCCGAACTCGAGGACTCGGCGGTCGAGCTCGGTGACGAACTCGTGCAGGCCCGGTTTGATGCGGAAGTCGACGCAGATGTTCCAGCCGGGCATGGGGAAGCTGAGCGGGGCCTTGTTGCCCTCGCCGAACAGCTTGAACACGTTGAGGAACGAGTGGTGGCCGGAGGCCTGGATGTCGCGGATGATCCGCTTGAACTCGTCGACCGCCTCGGTGGGCACCAGGAACTGGTACTGCAGGAATCCGGCGGGGCCGTAGGCGCGGTTCCACTCCCCGAACAGGTCCAGCGGGTGATAGAACTGCGTCAAGTTCTGCACCTTGCCGCGGTAGGTGCCGGCCTTCCGGAACCACACCTCGCCGATGGCGCCGAACGTGTACTTGTTCGCCAGCCCGTTGGGGAACACGTCGGGCAGCGTCAGCAGCGTGGGGGCATCGAACTTGAGCGGGTCCTTCTGCAGCTTCTTCGGGAGCTGGTCGAGGGTGGCCAGCGACCCGCGGGACACCGCGGCGCGGCCCAGCTTGGGCGGGGCGGAGATCGCGTCGAACCAGGCCGACGAGTAGTCGTACTGGCTCTCGCTGCCGTCGCTGTGGAGTGCGATGGTCTCGTCCAGCGTCTCCGTGCGGTCGCCGTCGGCGATGAAGTACGCCGTCTCCGTGCGCGTCATCCGGATCGTGGCCCGCAGGATGATGCCGGTGAGCCCCATGCCGCCGACCGTCGCCCAGAACAGCGCGCCCCGGGGGTCGCTCTTGCCGCCGCGGGGGGTGAGCCTGCGCACCTCGCCGTCCGCGGTGAGCAGGTCGATCGATGTGACGTGGTTGCCGAAGCTGCCCGCGCTGTGATGGTTCTTGCCGTGGATGTCCGAGCCGATGGCGCCGCCCACCGTCACCTGGCGGGTGCCCGGCAGCACCGGCACCCACAGGCCGAACGGCAGCGCCGCCTTCATGAGCTGATCGAGTGAGACCCCGGCGTCCACGTCCACCAGCCGGGTGTCGCTGTCGATCCGGTGGATGCGGTCGAGCGGGGTCATGTCGACCACCAGGCCGCCGGCGTTCTGCGCCGGGTCGCCATAGGACCGCCCCAACCCGCGCGCGATGATGCCGCGGCGCAGGTGCGGGGGCTTGCCGGAGGACCGGTCCGCCGCCTCGGACACGGCACGCGCGATGACGTCGACGTCGGGCGTGCTGAGAACCTGCGCGGTGCTGGCTGCCGTGCGGCCCCAGCCGGTGAGGCTGCGTGGGGACGTCGGCAGCGGGGCGGGCCGGGAGGCGGACGCGTCCGCGTCGCCGGTGGTGCTGCTGTCAGCGGTTGTGGACATCGGGTAGAGGCTACCGCGTGGTCACTTGGTGCCGACGGCACGTGGGGTGACGCACACGGCGTGGCGGACCGCAGCGGCTACCCTGTCCCTCGTGTCCGATACCAGTTCGAGCGCCCGGGATCCGCATACGCACGAGTACCCGATGCCCGCGGAGATCCCCGTCACCGACAACGTGGGCGCCACCGATCTGGGGCTGAAGACCCAGATGGTGCGGTTCATCATCACCGGGGCCCTGTCGGGGATCGTCGACTTCGGCCTCACCGTGCTGCTCATGCAGTTCGGCATGGGGCACACGCCCGCCAAGGCGGTCGGCTTCATCTGCGGCACCACCACCGCATACCTGATCAACAGGCGGTGGACGTTCCAGGCGCCGCCGTCCACCGCGCGGTTCATCGCGGTGGCGGTGCTCTACGCGGTCACCTTCGTCGTGCAGGTAGGCCTGTTCGACGTCATGTTCAGGGTGCTCCCGGAGGGCATCATCTACACGTTCATCGCATACTGCGTGGCACAGGGCACCGCCACCGTCATCAACTTCGTGGTGCAGAGGGTCGTGATCTTCAACATCAAGTGACGGCGGCGGCATCACACCACGGCGGCGGAACCACATCACGACGGCGGCCGAGCGCAGCGGCGAACCGGCAGACAAGTGAGGCGAAAGAGTGCAGACGGCGAACGCGCGCAGGCTGGTGCAGCGCAACCACTTCGCGGGGCCCGCGGACTGGGTCAGCGAAGACCTCTACAGCAAGGTGACTCGCGGGGTTGCCCGCCGCCTGCGCGCTGAGATCACCCTGCAGCCCGGCGCGATGGCCCACACCAACGCCTACTTCGGACGCTTCGAGGCCTCCTATTGGCAGCGTTGGACGGGCGTGACCGCTGTGCGCGTGCGCGCCGACGTGCGGCTGGGCCGGCCGGAATCCGCGGAGCCGGTGGGCGCGCACGGGACCGTGCGGGTCCGGGCGTCGGACATCGCCGGCCACGAGCGCACCGTGGACTTCGCCTCCGTCGACGCCGAGCCCGGCGGCGGGCCGGTCACCGTCGAGTTCGACGCCCCGGTGGACAAGTTCCTCGACGGTGGGGCGATGTGGCTGGAGTTCCGCGCGGGCGACCTGCCGCTGACGGTCGACGGCGTGCGCTGGACCGTCGGCGCCGATGAGGCACGCGAGGGGCGCCTGCCGAACGCCGTCGCCATCTGCACCTTCAACAGGGCCGACGACTGCGCCGCCACCGTGGCGGCCCTCGCGTCGGATCCGGAGGTGCTCGACGTGCTCGACCACGTCTACGTCACCGACCAGGGCACCGACACCGTGGATTCGCGGCCCGCGTTCGCCGCCGCCGCGGAGGCGCTGGGCGAACGCCTGCACTACCTGCGCCAGCCGAACCTCGGCGGAGCGGGCGGCTTCAGCCGCGGCATGTACGAGGTGACCGGGCGCGCCGGCCAGGCGAACGTGCTGCTGATGGACGACGATGTCCGCGTCGAGCCGGAGACGGTGCTGCGGATGACCGCGTTCGCCGACCACACCGCGTCGCCGATGCTAGTCGGCGCGCAGATGCTGTACCTCTACAACCCCGACTACCTCCTGCTGTCCGCGGAGGGCGACGACCTGTCCGTCCTCAAGGCCGGCCTGCCCGCCGACGACCAGGCGCTGCACGACGTGTCGGTCATCGACAAGGTGCAGGAACGCCGCATCGACGCGCCCTACAACGCCTGGTGGTCCTGCCTTATCCCGGCGTCGGTGATCCGGGAGATCGGGCTGCCCATGCCGTACTTCTTCCAGTGGGACGACATCGAGTACGGCATCCGTGCCCGGGGCCGGGGATTCCCCACCGTGACGCTGCCCGGCGCGTCCGTATGGCACGCCGACTTCTACTGGAAGGACGGCGACGACTTCGGGCAGTTCTTCGGCCTGCGCAACTCACTCATCACCGCGGCGATCCACAGCGACTTCGACGTCCGGGAGCTGAGCAAGGAGCTGTCGCGCCGGGTGCTCAGCGCGATCGTCGCGATGCAGTACGGGTTCGCGGAGACGCTCCTGGCGGCCGTCGACGCGTTCCTCGAGGGGCCGGGCGTGCTCGACGACGGCGGCCGGGAACTGCTGGCGCGCGTGCGGGAACTGCGGTCCGGCCACCCGGAGACGCAGCGGCTGCCGGTCTCGGAGATGCCGGCGGGCGCCCCGGTGCGCCGGATCGTCGGGCCGATCGACAAGGACAAAGAGGACCTGGTGCTGGCCAAGAAGGCGGCGCGCCAGCTGTCCGGCCGGGTCGAACCGGGGCCGGTGGCGATCCCGTACGAGGACTCGTTCTGGTGGCACGTGTCGGCTTTCGGCGAGGTCTACGTGACGGACGCGTCGCAGGGCGGAGTGCGCCGCCGGCGCCGCGATGCCGCACAGGCGCGTGCGCTCACCCGGCGGCTCGGAACCACCGTCCGTCGCTTCATCGCGGAAGGCCCCGCCGCGCAGGACGCCTACCGGGCCGCAGTCCCGACTCTCACCGGCCGGGAGAACTGGGCGCGGCTGTACGGGATCGACCTCGCGGATACTACGGTATCGTGATTCGTATCACGGGGTGTGCGCGGCGCGCACCGTGAGTCGGCCGGTCCGTTCTGCAGCGTGACCCGTTCCGCGGCGCGGCCGGCCGGGCAGGGTGGCCAGTGAATCCGGTGCCGTGGGTCTGCGCGGCTCCCGCGCCGGAGTGCGTCGTCGACGGGCAGGGTGTGAGATGCCAGATCGTCCACTCGGTGGTCCCGCACCCGGCGGGGCGCAGGACCTGCGCGCGGACATCGCGCGTTCGTGGCAGCGCTCGGTCATGTGCGGGTTGGAGCCGGAACACGCGATCACGGCGTTCACCGGCGGCCCCGGATCGGCCGCCGTCCGGCGCGCGGCGGGCCCGGTGCTCGACGAGCTCGCCCGGCACACCGCCGGCACGGGGGTGGCCCTGCTGCTGGGCGACCGCGACGGCGTCATCGTCGACCGCTGGTCCGACACCGGCGCCGCCGAGCGTGCGCTGGAGCGGCGCGGCGTGATCCCCGGCATGCTCTACAGCGAGGAACAGGCCGGGACCAACGGCCTGGGGACCGCGCTGGAGCTCGGGCGCGGCGTGGCCATCCACGGGGCCGAGCACTTCCTCGAATCGCTGAAAGGCTTCAGCTGCTACGGGCACCCCATCCGCCATCCGCTGACCGGCCGGGTCGAGGGCGTCGTCGACATCACCGGAGTCCAGGCCACGGCCAATCCGCTCTATCTGCCGCTCGTGGTCCGCGCGGTCGAGGAGATCGAACGCAGGCTGGTCGAGGGCGCGCGCGTCGAGGATCTCAGGCTGATGTCCGCGTACCAGCAGGCCCGACGACGTTCCCGTTCCGATGCGGCCGTCGTCGGGCTGGGCGACGAGCTGGCGCTCGCCGACCCGGCCGCGCTCGACCTCGTGGACCCGCGCGATCATCCGATGCTGCGCGGACTGGCACGGGGCCTGGTCGCCGGGCGGCCGTCGACGACGGACGCGGTGCTCGTCTCGGGGGTGCCCGTGCGGGTCGCGATGACGCGGGTCGAGGGCGCCGGGGCCGGCACGGTGTTCCGGATCGAAGCGGTGGCCGGGGCGCTGCGGCCCGGGACCGTCCCCGCGGCGGGGGGCCCGGAAGCAGGGCGCTCGGGATCAGGGCACGCGGAGGCGGGGCCGGGCTCCGTCGCGGTGGTCGGGGAGCCGGGCAGCGGGGTGACGACCGCCGCGCTGCGTCTCATCGACGGTGCGGACGGGGCGGGCGAGACCGTGGCCGCGGACGTGCCGCGGCTGACGCTGCTCGACGCGGTGGAGGTCGACACGCTGGAGGCCGACACGCTGGAGGCCGGCGCCGACGGCGAGCGTGTCTGGGGCCGCCGGTTCGCGGACGCCCTTCGTGACGCGGAGCGCGACGATGGCGCGGTGGTGCTCGTCGAGCACGCCGATCTACTGCCGGATCCGCTTTTGCGTCGGGTCTCGCGGGCGCTCGCGGGCGGCGCCGGCCGCGCATGCCTGGTCGTCACCGTGCGTACCGGGACCGGCGCCGGAGAAGCGCTGGCCGCCCTGTGCGAGCGCAGAGTGGCGGTACCGCCACTGCGTGAACGGCAGTCGGAGTTCCCCCGGATCGTCGCCGGCGTTCTCGCGGAGCTCGTCCCGGACGGCGGCGCCCGGGTGCCGCCCGGCGTGGCGACGGTCCTGGCGTCGTACCCGTGGCCCGGGAACATCACCGAGTTGCGCGCGGTCCTGGCTGCCGCCGTGTGCAGGAGCGGCGGCACGGTGACCGTCGACGACCTCCCGGAGCACGTGCGGCGGGGCGCGACGGCGGCGCGGCTGACCGGGATGGAACGCGCCGAACGCGCCGCCATCGTCGCGGCGCTCGCAGCGAAGGGAGGCAACAAGAGGCAGGCCGCGGAGGAGCTCGGGATCAGCCGGACCACCCTCTACGCCCGCATGCGGACGCTGAAGGTCTGAGGCCGTCCGTCGTGCTGGACGGACGACCAGGTGCGGTGTCCAGAGTCTGAACACCCGCGGGAGCCGTTCGCGATCGACGATGGGTGTGTTGCAGAACACATCCAGTCGAGGAGGTTTCATGACAGCGCTCATCGAACACGGCTCGCAGTCGGTGGTGCCCGCAGTACGGCGATTCCTGTCCGGGCGCAAGCAGTTGCTCATCGGAGGCGAGTGGGCGGACGCGGCGTCCGGGCGCACGTTCGGCACCGAGGACCCCGCCACCGGCGCCGAACTCGCGCAGGTGGCGCACGGCGACGCCGCCGACGTGGACCGGGCGGTGCGGGCGGCGCGACGCGCATTCGACGAGGGCCCGTGGCCGCACATGAAGCCCAACGAGCGTGAGCGGCTGCTGTGGCGGATCGGCGACATCCTCAGCGAACGCGCCGAGGAGTTCGGTCAGCTCGAAGCGCTCGACAACGGCAAATCCGTGGGCATCGCGACCGCCGTGGACGTGGCCTGGGCGGCCGATGTGTTCCGCTACTACGCGGGGTGGGCCACCAAGATCGAAGGCTCGACGGTCAACGTGTCGATGCCCTTCGCGCCCGGCGGGCAGTTCCACGCCTACACGCTGCGCGAACCCGTCGGCGTGTGCGGGCTCATCGTCCCGTGGAACTTCCCGATCCTCATGGCCGCCTGGAAGCTGGCGCCGGCGCTCGCCGCGGGCAACACGGTGATCCTCAAGCCCGCCGAGCAGACGCCGCTGAGCGCGCTGCTGCTGGGCGAGGTGTTCACCGAGGCCGGATTCCCGCCCGGCGTCGTCAACATCGTCACCGGCTACGGCGACGCGGGCGCCGCCCTGTCCGGCCACGACGCCGTCGACAAGATCGCGTTCACCGGCTCCACCGAGGTGGGCAAGAAGATCGTCGACGCCGCCAAGGGCAACCTCAAGAAGGTCTCGCTCGAACTCGGCGGCAAGAGCCCCAACATCGTGTTCGCCGACGCGGACCTCGAGGCCGCGGTGCCGGGCTCGCTCAACGCGTGGCTGTTCAACCACGGGCAGTGCTGCGTCGCCGGCACCCGGATGTACGTCGAGGACACGATCTTCGACGAGTTCACCGCGGCGGTCGCCGAGGCCGCTTCGAAGGTGCGGATCGGCCCCGGCATGGATCCGGCCACCGAACTCGGCCCGCTGATCTCGCAGGAGCAGTTCGACAAGGTCACCGGCTACCTGCGCGACGGCCTCGCCGACGGGGCGCGCGCACTCTCCGGCGGCGGACGCTGGGGCGACAGCGGCTACTTCGTCGAACCCACGGTGCTGGTGGATGTGCAGCCGGACTTCTCCGTGGTGCGCGAGGAGATCTTCGGGCCCGTGGTGGCGGCGCTGCCCTTCAACGCCGACGAGGGCGTCGTGGCCGCGGCCAACGACTCGATCTACGGGCTGGCCGCCGGGATCTGGACGAAGGACGTCTCCAAGGCCCACCGCACCGCGCGCCAGATCAAGGCCGGTTCGGTGTGGGTCAACCAGTACAACGGCTTCGACACGGCCATGCCCTTCGGCGGCTACAAGCAGTCCGGCTGGGGGCGCGAATTGGGAGCGGGCGCCCTCGACCTCTACACCACCACCAAATCCGTCAACATCGCGCTGTGAGCACCCTCGTGCTCTGACAAGGAGGAAACCATGAAGACCAAGGCAGCAGTACTCCTGGAGGCCGGCAGGCCGTTCGAGATCATGGAGCTCGACCTCGACGGCCCCGGCCCCGGCGAGGTGCTCATCAAATACACGGCCGCGGGCCTGTGCCACTCGGACCTGCACCTGACCGACGGCGACCTGCCGCCGCGCTATCCCATCGTCGGCGGCCACGAGGGCTCCGGGATCATCGAGGAGGTCGGCCCCGGCGTCACCAAGGTCAAGCCGGGCGACCACGTGGTGTGCAGCTTCATCCCCAACTGCGGCACCTGCCGGTACTGCTCGACGGGGCGTCAGAACCTGTGCGACATGGGCGCCACCATCCTCGAGGGCTACCTGCCGGACGGCACCTTCCGTTTCCACGGCGACGGCAAGGACTTCGGCGGGATGTGCATGCTGGGCACCTTCTCCGAGCGGGCCACGATCTCGCAGCACTCCGTGGTCAAGGTGGACGACTGGCTGCCGCTGGAGACCGCGGTGCTGGTCGGCTGCGGGGTGCCCTCCGGCTGGGGCACCGCGGTGAACGCCGGCAACCTGCGCAACGGCGACACGGCCGTCATCTACGGCATCGGCGGCCTCGGCATCAACGCGGTGCAGGGCGCCGTGGGCGCCGGGTGCAAGTACGTCGTCGTCGTCGATCCGGTGGAGCTCAAGCGTGAGACGGCGCTCAAGTTCGGCGCCACCCACGCCTTCGCCACCCCGGAGGAGGCGGCCGCCAAGGTCAACGAGCTGACCTGGGGGCAGGGCGCCGACGCCGCGCTGATCCTGGTCGGCACGGTGGACGAGAAGGTGGTCTCGGACGCGACCGCGGTCATCGGCAAGGGCGGCCGCGTCGTCATCACCGCGCTCGCCGACCCGGCGAAGCTGACGGTGCACGTGTCCGGCGCGGACCTGACGCTGAACCAGAAGACGATCATGGGGACGCTGTTCGGCTCGATGAACCCGCAGTGGGACATCGTCAGGCTGCTGCGCCTGTACGACTCGGGCGACCTCAAGCTGGACGAGCTCGTCACCAAGCGGTACACCCTCGAGCAGGTCAACGAGGGATACCAGGACCTGCGCGACGGCAAGAACATCCGCGGCGTCATCATGCACGACGCCTGACGGTCACCCCTGCCCGGCAGGCGCGCGGTCCGCGCGCCTGCCGGGCACGTTCGTGGAAGGAGGTCCATGGCGTGAAATCGGAGACGTTCTCCGTGCGCACCGGCGACAAGGAAGCGGTTCTCGATCTCACCGGCCGGTGCCGGGAATTCGTGGCGGACGAGGGCGGCGACGGCCTGTTGCACGTGTTCGTGCCGCACGCCACCGCGGGCATCGCGATCATCGAGACGGGTGCGGGCAGCGACGACGACCTGCTGACGGCCCTGCGCGATCTCGTACCGGCCGACGGCAGGTGGCGGCACCAGCACGGCACGCCCGGGCACGGACGGTCCCACGTGATGCCGGCGCTGATCGCGCCCTACGCCACGGTGCCGGTGGTCGGCGGCCGGCTGATGCTGGGCACGTGGCAGTCCATCACGCTGGTGGACCTCAACGTCGACAACCCGGATCGGCAGGTCCGCCTGTCCCTGCTGCGGGGTTGACGGGGGCGCGGAGCGCCCGCGGCTACGGCTTGGTGAACCGTTCGCGCCGCCCGAGCCCCCGCAGCCGCATCCACTCGCGGAATCCGGCGGGGTCGCGCCGCTGCACCAGGAAGAACCAGCCGAAGCGCGCATACTCCTGCGGAAGCAGCCGCCGCATGCCGGGCTGCGCCATGAGGTAGCCGCGGTTGCGGTAGGTGAAGAACCGTTTGCCGGGGTTGTCCGGGTACTGGGTGTGCATGCGGCCGCCGAGGATCGGTTTGAACTCGTCGGCGCCGTCGGGGTGCAGGTACGCGGCTTCCAGGCACGTGCCGAACGGCAGCCCGGAGCGCACGAGCCGCCGGTGCACGTCCACCTCGTCTCCGCGGATGAACAGGCGCAGGTCCGGCACTCCCACCGCGTCGATCGCCGCCGCGGTGAAAAGCGCACCGTTGAACAGGGACGCGATGCCCGGCAGCAGGTCGGATTCCGGGTCGTCGGGCCGGCGGAGTTCGCTGCGCAGGCGGCGCCAGGTGAGCCCGCGGCGCAGCGGGAAGGCGAGCTTGTCGGGCTCGGCGATGTCGCACACCACCGGCGACACCTCGGCCAGCCCGTGCCGGTGTGCGCAGCCGAGCAGGGTGGCCAGCACGTCCGGCCCGTCCGGGCGGCCGTCGTCGTCGGCCAGCCACACCCTGTCCGCGCCCAGCGCCAGGGCGTGCAGCATCCCCAGCGCGAAGCCGCCCGCGCCGCCGAGGTTGTGCCGCGAGCCGATGCATGTCGCGGGGATCGGCTGCGACTCGACGAGCTCGCGCACCTCGGGCTCGTCGGCGTTGTCGATCACCACCAGGTGGTCCAGCGGGCGGGTTTGCGAGGCGAGCACGCGCAGAGACTCGGCCAGTAGTGCACGGCGCCGGTGCGTGACGACGACGGCGACGATCCGCTCGGTGTCAGGCGTCGCCACGGTCGCCCTCGGTGATCTGCTGCTGCTCGCGGCGCATCTCCGCCATCACGGTGCGCACGTGCCGGGCGGCCTCGGGGCCCTCGTAGGCTCCGACGATCTGGTCTATCTCGCCGGTCTGGCGGATCTCGCCGCGGTCGATCCACATCGCCGTGTTGCACAGCTGCGCCAGGAACTCGTTGGAGTGGCTGGCGAAGACCAGGATGCCGGAGCGCGCCACGAGGTTCTGCAGCCGGATGCGCGCCTTCTTCATGAACTCCGCGTCGACCGCGCCGATGCCCTCGTCGAGCAGCAGGATCTCCGGGTCGATGCTGGTGACGACGCCCATCGCCAGGCGCACCCGCATGCCCGTCGAGTAGGTGCGCAGCGGCATCGCCAGGTAGTCGCCCAGTTCGGTGAACTCGGCGATGTCGTCCATCCGGTCGTTCATCTGCTTGCGCGTCATCCCCAGGAACAGCCCGCGGATGATGATGTTCTCGTAGCCGGAGATCTCCGGGTCCATGCCCACGCCGAGGTCGAACACCGGCGCGACGCGCCCACGCACCTGCGCAGTGCCGCGCGTGGGCTCGTAGATGCCGGACAGCAGGCGCAGCAGGGTGGACTTGCCGGCCCCGTTGTGGCCGACGAGTCCGACGCGGTCGCCCTCCCGGAACGACACGGTGATGTCGCGCAGGGCCTCGATCGTCACCACATTCGAGTCGGTCTGGCCGATGGCGCCGCCGGCCCGGCCGAGCACCGACTTCTTCAGCGACCGGGTGCTGGCGTCGAAGATGGGGAAGTCGACGCAGGCCCCGTGGGTGTCGATGCTGACTCTGCTCATTTGGCCGTTCCTGTGCTCATACGGGCCGTCCCTGTGTTCATACGGGCCGTTCCTGTGCTCGTGGGTACGTTCCTGTGTTCGATGCGGCGCGCGCCGCGTCCTGTGCGGCGGCCTCACACCCAGTACGGCACGCGCGCGCGGTACTTGCGCATGGCCAGCAGCGCCGCCGCCCAGCCGGCCACGGTGAGCCCCAGCACGATGTACCAGTGGTAGGCGGCCGCGGTCTCGCCGAGCATGGGTGCGCGGACGATCTCGAGGTAGTGGAACAGCGGGTTGATCTCGGCGAGCTTGGCCCGCTCCGCGGCGCCGGGGCGGTCCGCGAAGACCTTGGTGGTCCACACGATGGGTGTGACGTAGAAGAGCAGCTGGGTGAGGCTGCCCAGCAGCGGCGCGATGTCGCGGAAGCGGGTGGAGACGATGCCGAACAGCAACGTGACCCACACGGCGTTGACGATCAGCAGCATCATCGCCGGTATGGCGAGCAGCGACGACCACGAGAGGTCCAGCGACGTCCAGAACACCGCCAGGAGGATCACGTAGATGATGAGGTTGTGCGCCAGCAGCAGGACCTGCCGCCACACCAGCCGGTAGACGTGCACGCTCAGCGGTGCGGGGAGCTGTTTTATCAGCCCCTCGTTGGCGATGAACACCTCCGAGCCGTCCACGATGGCGCCCTGGATCAGACCCCAGATGATCAGGCCGACGGTGAGATAGGGCAGGAAGTAGGCCAGGTCCTGGTCGAGGATCAGCGAGTACAGCAGGCCCAGCGCGGTGGCCATGACGCCCGTCGCGATGGTGATCCAGAACGGACCGATGACGGAGCGGCGGTACTTCTGCTTGATGTCCTGCAGGCCCAGCATCAGCCACAGTTCACGCTGCGACCAGCCGAGGCGCATGTCCGCGAACGTGCGCGTGAACGTGCGCGACCCGACGATGCGGTCGGCGGGATCATGCGGGGCTGTGGTGACGGGATCGGACACGGGAGCCAACAGTACTAGCAGGCCGCTGTCACGGGCCCGTCGCCGTTCGCGGCGGCACAGGGGGAGCGGTCACAGGTACTGGCCGGTGCCCGGCATCTGCCCGCCGGGCGCCCCCTGCTGCGGGACGGCGCCCGGCGGCAGCGCGTGCCGCATCTGCTTGAGCTGTGCCTGCGCCGCCATCTGCTGCGCCATCAGCGCCGTCTGGATGCCGTGGAACAGCCCTTCGAGCCAGCCCACCAGCTGTGCCTGCGCGATCCGCAGCTCGGCGTCGGACGGGACGGACCCGTCGCCGAAGGGCAGCGTGAGCCGCTCCAGTTCGTCGCGCAGTTCACCGGAAAGCCCCTGCTCGAGCTCGCGGATGGAGGTGGCGTAGATCTCGCGCATGCGGGTGCGGCTGGCGTCGTCGAGGGGGGCCGAGCGGACCTCCTCGAGCAGCTGCTTGATCATGGTGCCGATCCGCATGACCTTCGCCGGCTGTTCGACCATCGAGGTCAGAGCGTTGCCGTCGTCGTCCTCGCCGCCGCCGTCGGCGCCATCGGCGGGCGTGCCCGCCCGGTCCTCGGCACCGTCCGCACCGCGGCCCAGGATGACGTAGCCGTTTCCGGCACTGTCGCCTCCGGCGCCGGTGCTGTCCGTGCTGTCGCCCGCGTTTCCGGCGCCGCTGCTTGCGGGGCCGCCTGCGCTATCACTCATACGTTTCCCGTCCTCGCTCGTTCTGCACCTATTGTGCCCGCCCCGCCGGACAGTGCGCCGCGGCTTCTGCACGGTCCCCCGTCGACTGCGGCGACCTGCGGCGTGAGGCTCTACGCGTCCGCCCGACGCGGCTGTCGTCAGGCGGACTGCTGTCCACTACTCTGTGCACGTGGTCGGTGTACATCGAACGGATGAAGTCCGTGCGGCTCGTGATGCGGGCCGGTACTCGTCCGCGGGTGGAGTCGGCGACCCGCGGACACATAGTCTGTACGACATGGAATACGACGTCTGGGGGGTGCGCGGGCTTTTCCCGTCGCTGGGGGACGGATGGATCCATCTGGACTCGCAAGTGGGGATGCAGATCGCGGACTCGGTGGCACGCACGGTGTCGACTGCGTTCCGCACCTCGGTCTCCGATCCCGCGGGCGCCTACCCCTCGGCACGGCGCAGCGCGGGGATCCTCGACACCGCGCGTGCGGCCGTCGCCGACCTGGTGGGGGCGGACCCCGCCGGCGTGGTGCTGGGGCCCAACCGTGCCACGCTCCTGGCGCGGCTCGGGGAGGCCGCGCGGCGGCGCCTCGGCATCGGCACCGAGATCGTGCTGTCCCGCGTGGACGACGAGGAGAACATCACCCCGTGGCTGCGTGCCGCCCACCTCTACGGCTCGTACGTCCGGTGGGCCGAGGTGGACATCGAGAACTTCGAACTGCCCACGTGGCAGTACGCGGACCTGATCGGCGAGGCGACGGCCCTCGTCGCGGTGACGGCGGCGTCGTCGACGCTCGGCGTCAAACCCGAGGTGTCGGCGGTGGCCAAGCTGGCATCCGCGGCGGGTGCCCTGACCGTGGTCGACGCGGCCTTCCTGGCGCCGTACGAGCCGGTGGACATCCATGAGCTCGGCGCCGACGTGCTAGCCCTCGACGCCGCCATCTGGGGCGGACCTCCCGTCGGCGCTCTGGTGTTCCGCGACCCCGCGGTGATCGACCGGCTCGAGCGCGTCGCGATAGACCCGACGGCCACCGGCCCCGCGATGCTCGAGGTGGGCGCCCACCAGTACGCGATGCTGGCGGGCATGGTCGCCTCGATCGAGGTGCTCGCCGGACTCGCCTCGTCCGACGCCCAGAGCCACCGCGGCTTCGGGACGACCGACTCGCGGCGTGAGCGCGTCGTCCGGTCCATGACCGCGCTGCGCGCCCACCAGGCCGGCCTGTTCGATCACCTTGTGGGGTCGTTGCGGTCGCTGCCGCTGGTGATGGTGCTGGGGGCACGGTCGGCCGGCGTGCCGATGCTCAGCTTCACCGTCGCGGGGGTGCCGGCGAACCGCGTGACACAGCGCCTGGCCGACAACGGCATCTGCGCGCTGACGTCGCGCGGCGGATCCCGGGTGCTGGAGGCCATCGGCGTTGGCGAGGTCGGCGGCGCGGTGACGGTGGGCCTGGGCCACTACTCGACGGTCCACGAGGTGGACCAGCTGGTGCGGGTGGTCGCCTCCCTCGGGTAGCGGGACCTGGGTGAGCGCGCATCAGAGCTGCCAGCCGTGCACCGGTGTGCCCTCGTCCATCAGAGTGAGATAGTCGGCCAACATCCCGGCCAGGGCCGCGGGGCGGTCCTGGCCCGCCCGTTCCCGTTCCGCGACGGCGCTGCGCTGCCAGTCGGCGCCGGTGCGTCCGGCCAGGCACCGCGCCTCGATGATCCCCAGGTATTTGTCGCGCACCTCCGCGGCCACGCCGTAGGCGGCGAGGCCCGCGTGCGCCATCGGCAGCAGGCGGCGCAGTACGAGCTCCTGCGGGCTGACCCAGCCGACCTCCGGCCAGTACAGGCGGGCGGTGAACCCGCTGCGCGCCGCCGACTCGAGGTTCTCGCGTGCGGCGTCGAACGACATCTGCGACCACAGCGGCCGGTCGGCGTCCACGAGTGCGCGGACGGTGCCGTAGAAGAACAGCGCGTCCGCGATGGTGTCGACGACGGTGGGGCCCGCCGGCAGCACCCGGTTCTCCAGGCGGATGTGGTGGCCGCCGTCGGTGGTGTCGTAGATCGGCCGGTTCCAGCGGTAGATGGTGCCGTTGTGCATCCGCAGCTCGGTGAGCGCCGGATCGCCGCCGGCGTCGAGCACTGCCAGCGGGTCCTCGTCGCTGACGATGGGCAGCAGGGACGGGAAGTACCGGGAGTTCTCCTCGAACAGGTCGAAGATGGAGGTGATCCAGCGTTCGCCGAACCACACCCGCGGCCGCACGCCCTGGTTGACCAGTTCCTGCGGCCGGGTGTCGGTGGCCTGCTGGAACAGCGGCAGCCGCGTCTCGTGCCACAGGGCCTTGCCGATGAGGAACGGCGAGTTGGCGGCCAGCGACACCTGCACTCCCGCTATGGCCTGGGCGGCGTTCCAGTGCGCCGCGAACTCGTCGGGACCCACCTGCAAGTGCAGTTGCAGGGACGTGCACGCGGCCTCGGGCAGGATCGAGTCGAACACGGTCTCCAGGCGCTCGGGTGCGGCCGCGCCGGGCAGCGCGGTGCCGACGATGCGCAGTTCGATGTCCTCGCCCCGCGTCTCCAGCATCCGGTTGTTGAGCAGCGAGTAGCGCGGGTTGGCGGAGATCGACTGGGCGGTGAGGTCCTCGGCCCGCAGGGTGGGGAGTATGCCCACCATGGCCAGGCGGTTGCCGGAACGGGCGGCCCGGGCGTCGGCGGAGTTCAGCGAGGCGCGCAGCGACTCCTCCAGCTCGAAGACGTTCCGGTCGCGCAGCCGGTGCGGCGGGACGTTGATCTCGATGTTGAACCGGCCCAGCTCGGTCTGGAAGGCGTCGTCCGCGATGGCCTCGAGGACCTCGCCGTTGGCCATCGCAGGGCGCATCGACCCGTCCACCAGGTTGAGCTCCACCTCCATGCCGATGTGCGGCTCGGACAGCTCGAACTGGTCGTCGGCCAGCATGCGGGCCATCGCGTCGAGGCACAGCTGCACCTTGTCCCGGAAGGCCCGGCGGTCCTGCCGGGTGAAGACGCGGTGCTCGACGTCGTCGCCCATGACCGCCCCTTCCGTGCCGGTGCCAGTGCCGACCCTGCCTACGGTGCCTCCACACTGGCACGGTCGGCGTCGCAGCGCAGCAGGATCTTGCCGAAAACCCCGCCCGATTCGAGGAGACGATGCGCCTCCGCCGCGTCGGCCATGGGGACGGTGGCGTGTACGACGGTGCGGACCCGGCCGTCGGCGTACATCGGCAGCACATGCTCGGTGACCTCGCGGACGATGTCGGCCTTGCCGCCGGGTCCGTCCAGCGGCCGCCCGCGCAGTCCCATCGCGGTGACGCGGGCGCGTTTGGCGAGCATCGCACCGATCGGCAGCTCCCCGGTGGCGCCGCCCTGCATGCCGATGATCGTCAGCCAGCCGTCGGGGGCCAGCGCGTCCAGGTTCTTCCGCAGGTACTTCGCGCCCATATTGTCGAGGATCACGTCCGCGCCGCCCACCTCGCGCAGCGCCGCGACGAAGTCGGCGGTGCGATGGTCGACGGCGATGGCGGCGCCGAGCTCGCGGCAGCGGGCCAGCCTGTCCGGCGACCCTGCGGTGGTGGCCACAGTGGCGCCCAAGGCCGAGGCCACCTGGATGGCGTGGGTGCCGATGCCGCCGGATCCGCCGTGCACCAGCAGCGTCCGACCAGCCGTCAGGCCGGCGCGCATCACCACGTTGGACCAGACGGTGCAGGCGACCTCCGGGATGCCGGCCGCGTCGACCAGCCCGACGCCGTCGGGCACCGGCATGAGCTGGGTGGTGGGCACCACGACGCGCTCGGCATAGCCGCCGCCCGCCAGCAGCGCGCACACCCGCTGTCCGGGCTCCCATCCGGTCACCCCGGCGCCCAGCTCGGCGATCGTGCCCGAGCATTCGAGACCCGGTACGTCGGACACGCCGTCCGGCGGCGGATAGTGGCCTTGCCGCTGCAACAGGTCGGCGCGGTTGACCGCGGACGCCGCGACGTCGACGAGGACCTCGCCGTGGCCGGGGACGGGATCCGGCACCTGCGCCCACCGCATCGCGTCCGGACCGCCGAAGGAGGGAAGCGTGATCGCGTACATCCCTCGACGGTAGCGCCGGTGGGGCTGCGTGCGGGTGTTCCGGACCCGGTAGGCTTCGGGGCGCTGCGGGCGGCGCCGGCTGTCGGCAGCGGGGAAGCGTGGCAGAGCGGCCGAATGCACTCGCCTTGAAAGCGAGCGTCCTTAACCGGACCGGGGGTTCAAATCCCTCCGCTTCCGCAGTGCAGTGGGCCGCGGCCCGCGCACCGTGTGTACACGCCGAGCGCTGATTCCCGGGCGGTCCTGCGTAACGGGTGCGCGGCTTGCCAGTGAACCGGGGCGCCGCGGTTACCCTGGTCGGCGTGGCGGCGATGGCGAGCAGGCGACCGGATTCCCAGTGGCGATTCGCCGGTTCCGACGGCATCCACCGGCTGCACGTGGACCAATGGGATCCGCCCGCGGAGCCCCGGGGCGTCGTGCAGATCGTGCACGGGATGGCAGACCGGATCGCGCGGTACGGGGAACTCGCGGCACAACTCACCGCGGGCGGCTACGCGGTGATCGGCGCGGACCTGCTCGGCCACGGTGAGACGGCGCTGGGGCCGGGTGAACTGGGTTTCTTCGCGGCCGAAGGCGGGTGGGAGACGGCCGCGCGCGATGTGCGAGAACTGCGCAGGATCGGCGCGCGGCGCTTCCCGGGGATCCCGTACTTCCTGCTGGGCCACAGCATGGGGTCGATGCTGGTGCGCCAGCATCTGGACGACCATCCGGCGGGGGCCGACGCCGTGGACGGCGCGATCCTGTCCGGCACCACGTACATGAACAAGCCGATGGCGGCGGCCGGCATCGCGGGTCTCACGGTCTCGATGCGCGTGCGGGGCCGCCGGGGGAGCCGCGCCGTCAGCCCGCTGGTGGAGCACCTGGGCGGCCGCCTGGGCAAGAAGTTCGAGCCGCAGCGGACCAGCAGTGATTGGCTCAGCCGCGACCCGGATTACGTCGACGCCAACCTGGCGGACCCGCTGTGCGGCTTCCCGGCGACGCTCTCGCTCTCCCGCGATCTCATGGTGGGGTGCCGCAATGTGGGCGGGGTGGCGTCGCTGCACCGGCTGCGCACGCCGGTGCTGTTCGTCTCCGGATCCGAGGACCCGCTCGGCGGCAGGCCTGCGCTGCGGCGGATCATGCACGAACTCGAGGCGGCGGGCCATCCGGACTTCACCGCGCTGGTGTATCCGGGCGGACGGCACGAGATGTTCGGCGAGGTCAACCGCGACGAGGTGTTCGACGATGTCGCGGCCTGGCTCGACGCGCGCACGCCCGCCCGCTTCACCGGACGGTGATGCGCCCTCGCTCCGGAGGGGTGAGCGGTGAGTGCTCGCGCAGGTGGTCGACGAGCGCGTCCGTGTCGAGTGCGCCGGTGGCCGGGTCGGTGCCCTGGGCGAAGGCGCTGAACCCGTCGCCGCCGTCCGCCACGAACGCGTTGACGGTGACTCGGACCGGGGCGTCCGCGGGCAGTGCGGCGCCGTGGAGCCGGATGTCGCTGACCCGGTTTCCGAGCGGCGCCGCCGGGTCCACGGTGTAGGTGAGGCCGGCGGACGGCTGCAGCATGATCCGGGTCCTGCCGTTGCCGTCGGGGTCGTCGCCGCCGCCGGGGCGGAACTGCTGCTCCAGCGCCTCGTCGAGCTGCGCCCCGGTGAGCGTGAGGGTGCGCAGGCGGTTGCGGAACGGCTGGGCGGAGAACACGTCGGAGTAGGTGATCCGCCCCGCGGGCAGGTCGGCGCGGATGCCTCCGGGGTTGGTGAGCGCCACCTGCGCGCCCGCGCCGCGGGTGGCGGCGAGCTGGGCGTCGGCGATGACCTCCCCGAGTGTGGATTCGCCGGCGTCGTCGGCCTTGCGGGTGAGCGCGACCGGGGCCGTGCCCACCGTGCGCCGGCCCTCGGCCGCGGCCATCGTCGTGGCGCGGTCGACGAGGGCGACGGCGGCCGGGTCCGGGGAGATGTCGTGGCGGACCACTTGGTTGAAGGCGCTCACCCGGTCGCGCAGCACATCGCCGGTGGCCGCGTCGATGGTCACGTCCGCGACGGCCACGCCGGTGCCGCCGGGCGTCGCCTGGACCACGGTGCGCGGGCGGTTGTCCGGGTCGAGGAACGTGCAGGTGAACGACTGGGATGAGCCGCCGGTGAAGATGATGTCCACCGCGGGCGAGGCGTTGTCGACGATGGGCCGTGCCGGGCCGGTCGCGCTGGCGCAGCCGTCGGCGGTGTCCGCCGCAACCTCGAGATCCTCGTGCATGAGCAGCACGATGGTGCGCACGCCCAGGAACTGCAGCAGGTCCGCCGTGCGGTTCACGGTCTCCAGCGGGTCGGCCACGGTGACGTCGGCGACTCCGGCCGGGGCGACGCGGGTCGCGAGATCCTGCTGGCTGATGGCGATGGTGCCGACGGGCGTGGAACCCGCGTAGCTCACGCCGAACGGCAGCGTTGCGGGCAGGCCGTCCTTGAGCTTGAGGTTGGAGCCGATCATGGGGAACGAGGCGCCGGAGAACTGCGGTGTGAACCGGCATCCGTCGACGGGATGGCACCCGCCCAGCTGCAGACGGCGCAGCTCCGTCAGTCCGTGGTCGAGGTCGTGGTTGCCGATCGCGGACGCGGTGAGCCCCTGGGAACTGAGGAACTCGATCGACGGCTCGTCGTGGAAGTAGGCCGATTCGAAGGGGGTGTCCCCCACGTTGTCGCCGGTGGAGAAGAGCAACGACGAGTCCGCCGCACCGCGGAGCTGGTCCAGGTAGGCGGAGAGGTATCCGGCGCCGCCCGTGTCCCCCGGCGCGCGGAGATTGCCCTCGAAGCCGTTGATGGCCATCATCCGGACCTCGGTGCGACCCGCGGGGGCGGCGCCGGCAGCGGGAATGACCGCGGCGGGTGCGACGACGGACGCGGCGAAGGCCAGCATGGCGGCGGCAGCGGCGCGTAGCGGACGACCGATGCGCCTGCGCTCGTCGCCTGCCGTCACGTTGCTCCCGTTCTTGTGCGATTCCCGATCGTCCCGTGGGCCACGATGCGCGTCTGCAGCGGTTCGCCGGGTTGCGCCGGCATGGCTGTGCGCGGGGCACGCTCCGGGCGGACCTCAACCACCATGCACCGTCGAGGTCACGATCCGGTCACCGATCGTACGTCTGCAGAACACGTTTCGGTCTCGTTTTTCGGGGGCGATGAATCACCGCTGGTGCGGCGCGGGGCGGCGGTTCCCCGCCGCCGGTTATTCACACCCCGGCGATGCGCAGCGCCTCGGCCCCGGTGGCGAAGGCGAGGAAGGCGTCGTTCTCCTCCGGGGTGCCCACGGTGATGCGCACCCCGTCGTCTCCGTAGGGGCGGATGATGACCTGGGCGTCGGCGCTGCGGTCCGCGTACTCGGCGGAGCGGGCCCCCAGCGGCAGCCACAGGAAGTTCGCAGCACTCGGGGCGACGCGGTAGCCGGCGTCCGTGAGGGCGGCGGCCATCCGCGCACGCTCTGCGACGACGGCCTCGGTCCGTTCGAGGAGTTCCTCCTCGGCGTCCAGGCAGGCGACGGCGGCGGCCTGCGCGAGCGTCGACACGCTGAACGGCACGAATACCTTGCGCAGCGCTCCGATGAGGGAGGTGTGCCCGATCCCATAGCCGACCCGCACTCCCGCGAGCCCGTAGGCCTTGGAGAACGTGCGCAGGACGATCACGTTGGGGTGCCGGCGCGCGATGGCGAGCGAGTCGGGGACGGCGGCGTCGGGCAGGGCGGGATCCGCCGCCCGCGGTAGATCCGTGCGCCCGTCGCCGGGCCTGGCGTACTCGATGTAGGCCTCGTCGAGCGCCACCACCACGTGCGGCGGGATCTTCGCGAGGAACTCCTCGATCGCCTGGGCGCCCACGAACGTCCCGGTGGGGTTGTTGGGGTTGCAGACGAACACCACCCGCGTCCGGTCGGTGACCGCGGCGGCCATCGCGTCGAGGTCGTGCGCATCGTCGGCGTCGAGCGGGACCGGTACCGGCGAGGCCAGCGCCACCTGCGTGACGATGGGGTACGCCTCGAACGAGCGCCATGCGAAGACGACCTCGTCGCCGGGGTCGCAGGTGGCCTGCACGAGCTGCTGGCACAGGCTGACCGAGCCGCAGCCCACCGCGACGTTCTCGGGGAGCACCCCCGCCCGTGCCGCCAGCCGGGCCGTCAGCGCGGCGGCGCCGCTGTCGGGGTAGCGGTTCGCGGTGGCGGCGGCGTCGGCGATCGCCCGCGCCACGCTGGGCAGCGGCCCCGCGGTGGTCTCGTTGCTCGCCAGCTTGACCGCGCCCGGAACCGTTCTGCCGGGGACGTAGGGGGGCAGCGCGTCGAGGTCGGGGCGGGTGCGGGGCAGTGCCGGTTCAGTCACGACCTCAGTATGTCCGACGGTGCACCGCCGCCGGTCCACCACGCCACCTGGGGATGGCTACCCGGGCGTTTTGCCAAGCGTCGGACGTGCTGTGTAGGCTCTCGTGCTGGTGGCCCTGCGGTCACTGTGGGGCTTGCGGGCCTCAGGAGGCGTGCCAGAGCGGCCGAATGGGACTCACTGCTAATGAGTTGTCCTCTAACCGGGGACCGGAGGTTCAAATCCTCTCGCCTCCGCGGGGCCGGTTTCGACGCCGGCCACCGGCTGGGCTATAGTTCTTCACGGAACTTCGGTTCGGCTTCGTGCAGGGTTACACCTGTACGGCCACAACAGAATACGCGCCCGTAGCTCAACGGATAGAGCATCTGACTACGGATCAGAAGGTTAGGGGTTCGAATCCCTTCGGGCGCACATCATGCGAGACCCCCGGTCCTGACGGATCGGGGGTCTCGTCGTGCACCGGCCGACCCGATGCACCGGCCGCCCCGTGCGCACACGGGGACGGCCGGGCGGACTACGGAGTCCAGATGTCGTCGCCCATGCCTCCGGAGATCTGGAGTGTACCGTGCGGCGCGGCGGCTGGATCGTGTCCGGGCGCCGGGGCGGCCGCGCAGCTACCTCGGCCGCGTATCGAGCAGTGAGGCGAAGACCACGATGTTGTCCTCGTAGTTGCGGCTCTGCGCGTCGAAGGCCCCGCCGCACGTGATCAGGCGCAGCTCCGGGTCCTCGGTGTTGCCGTACACGCGGAGCGTCGGGAACTCCGCCTTGGCGAACCGCCGCACCTCCGTGACGCCGAAGACCGCCACGGTGCCGTCGGCGCGGGCGATGTCCACCGTGTCGCCGGGCCGCAGCGCACCGAGGTCGAAGAACACCCCTTCGCCCTGTTCGGCCGAGTCGACGTGCCCGACGATGACGGCGGGCCCGGTCGCGCCCGGCGCGGGCGAGAGCGTGTCCCATCCCGGCACGTCCACCCGGTCGAGAGGCGGCACCTGCACGGTGCCGTCGGGGTTCCGCCCCAGCCGCATCAGCGTGTGGTGCACGCCGATGGCCGGCACGTCGATGGCGACGGGATCGGCCACCGGAACCGGAGAGGCGGGTGCCGGAGACGCCGGTGCCGCCGGGGCGGGGGAGGCGCCGGGCTCGGGTGCGGCCGCCGCCGGCGGTTGCGGCGGCGTCTCCTGCAGCGTCAACCCGGCGACGACGGCCCCGATCCCGACGAGCGCGAGGACGACGGCGGCGACCGCCGCCAACCGCCGCCGTCCTGCGCGTCGTTCCGTCACGGCACCGTCACCCGCGGTGCGCGCCGTCGCGCCGCCTGCTCACTGCGAGCGCGCCGCCGGCCGCCACGAACGCGGCGCCGCCGAGGCCGAACACCCAGCCGTACTCGACGCCGGACGTCGCGCCGCCGCCGGTGTCCACCCCGCCGCCGGGCACCTGGCTCATCTGGGACGCGGTGACGGTCCCGCACAGCGCGGGAGCGGTCGCGGCCAGGGGCAACTCGGGCACCAGGTTGCTCTTCTCGCCCTGGGCCTGCGGCGAAAGGGTGGCGGGATCGAGCCCGTGCACCACGGCGACGGCGGTGCCGTCCTTCAGCGCCCCCAGAGTCTCCGGCGAGAGGGTGATGGTCCGCTCATACTTGAAGGCACCGCCGCTGGGCGCCGTCTTGATGTCGGTGGCGGCCTTCGCGCTGGTGTCCCCGGTGGTGGACAGCGTGGTGTTCACCGCGCCGTAGGCATCCTTGCCCTCGGCGGTGTCCACGATCCCGTCGCCGTTGGCGTCGGCGCTCGGCGCGGGGCACGTGCCCTGGCCGCCGATGTGGATGTGCTGGACGTGCGGGTACGGCCCGTTCTGGAAGGTGGCCGCGAGCCCCTGGACGTTCTCGGACACCCAGGCCTGGTCGCCCTGCACCTTGAGCATCAGCTGCCCCTTGCCGGTGGAACCGTTGAGGGGGTTGAGGATCGCCTGGTAGTACGTGGCGTCGCCGCCGGCGGGCGGCGTGTCGGCGGCCGCCGTCGCCGGGAGGCCGATCGCCAGGGGGGCGGCCGCCAGCGCCGCCGTCGCGGAGATCCGCAGCGTCCTACGCAGGGTGTCGTTCGTGTGCATCGCTATCAACTCCTCACACTGCGGGCGAGAGTTGTTCCCGTCCATCTCGTATGAGGCATTCGATGCGACGAGGATCACGGATCGGTCGGCGCTAGTGTGGATTCATGATGGCGGACCTCGGCGGCGAGCACGGTGCAGGCGATGGCCTCATCGTCTACACCGTGGGCCATTCGACGCATCCGGCGGCCGGGTTCGTGGACCTGCTGCGTGCGCACGGGGTGCAGCGGATCGCGGACGTGCGCACCATCGCCAAGTCGCGGCACAACCCGCAGTTCGGCGAGGAGGCGCTGGCGGCGACGCTGCGCGATGCGGGAATCGGCTACGTGCGGATGAAGGAGCTCGGCGGGCTGCGGCACACCACGAAGGCGTCGGTCAACGGGGCGTGGCGCAACGCCTCGTTCCGCGGCTACGCCGACTACATGCAGACCGGCGCGTTCGCCGAGGGCATCGACCGCCTGCGGACGGCCGCGGCGGAGAAGCCCACGGCGGTGATGTGCGCCGAGGCGGTGCCCTGGCGCTGCCACCGCTCCCTGATCGGCGACGCCCTGCTGGTGCGCGGGGACACGGTCCTGGACATCATGAGCCCGACGCAGGTCACGCCGCACACGCTGACGAGCTTCGCGGTGGTCGACGGCCTGACGATCACCTATCCGCCGGTCGACTAGCGTCAACCGCCCGCGGCGAGCCCGAGCCCCAGCGCGATGGCCTCGGCGGGGTGGGTGCCCGGGATGCGCTCCCCGCCCGGCGGCACGCCCAGCCCGGCGAGCTGGATCCCGGCGGGCAGCCCGGGGGCGTCGGGCGCGGGCACCGAGACTGCGGGGACGCCCAGCATGCTGAACGGGATGCACATACGCAGAAGTTCAGAGCGGACGGACAGGCCGGCGCGGCCGTCGGCCCGCGTCGTCGTGTCTTGCCCGACAGGGGTGGCGCGGATCGGCGTCGTCGCGCAGACCAGCCCGGACAGGCCGTGATCGTGACGCAACGTGTGCAGGGCCTCGTCGCGCATGCGCCGCACCGAGCGGAGCGCCCGCAGGTATTCGACGGCGGGACGGTCGGCCTGGGCGCGCACGCGGCCGGCCACCCCGGGCGTGTACCGGTCGATGGCCCCGGCGGGCAGGCCGCCGCGCGGATCCGTGTGCGTCTCGTAGGCCTCCGACCCGACGATCACGGGATATGCGGCGGACAGCTCCTCGGCGTGCGGCAGCTCGACGTCCACCACCTCCGCGCCCGCCTCCGTCAGGGCCGTGCAGGCCCGGTCGACGGCGTCCCCGATCACCGGATCGTGCGTCTCGAACGCCGCTCCGCGCAGCCGGCCCACCCGCATGCCGGCCACTGGCCACGGCGTGCGCGCGACCCCGGGGATCGCACCCCAGGCCAGCCCGGCGTCCACGACGTCGCCGGTCAGCAGCCCGATGTGGTCCAGGGTGGTCGACAGCGGGAACGCGCCCCGCGTGGGCAGCGACGCCGCGCCCGGCATGAGCCCCACCACGCCGCACAGGGCGCCCGGGGTGCGCACGCTGCATCCGGTGTCGGTCCCCACCGCCAGCGGAACCGCCTTGCGGGCGACGAGCGCCGCGGAACCCGAGGACGAGCCGCCGGTGATCCGCGACGGATCGTGCGGGTTGGCGGCGGGGCCGTCGGCGTTCTCCTCGCCGGTGCAGCCGTAGGCGAACTCGTGCAGGTGCGACTTGGCGACGACGATCGCGCCGGCCTCGCGCAGGCGGGCGACGATGTCGGCGTCGCGCTCGGCAGGAGGGGCGTCCGCCAGCGCGGCGCTGCCGCAGCGCGTGGGCATCCCGGCGACGTCGATGTTGTCCTTGACCGCCACGGCCACACCGTGCAGGGGGCTGCGCCACCGGTCGGCCGCGATCTCGGTGTCCAGCAGCGCGGCCTCGGCCAGGGCCGCGTCGTCCCTGCGCGCCGGTACGAGGTTCTCCCATGGCGTGCCGGCGAGTCCGTCGAGGGCGCTCAGCACCTGCTCCACATGGGCGGTGACGGTGACCTCTTTGCGCGCGAGCGCAGTGGCCAGCTCCCGCAGGCTCATCGGTGCCCCTCGTCCAGCGGCCGGGCCCACACTCCGCCGGCCCGCCCGGCGTCCCGCAGCTGCTCGATCCACCCGGGCACCCCGGGCTGCAGCCCCTCGATCCGTGAGCGGCGGGTGTGCTCGTACTCGCGCCGCGCCACGTGGCCGCGGCCGGCCAGGTCGGCGATGCCGTCGCCGGCGGCCAGGGCGTCGCGCGCCTTCGCCAGAACGGCGAGGGTCTCGTCCAGCGCCGTGACCACCGCGTCCGCGTTGCCCTCGCACATCGCCCGCACGAGCAGCGGGTCCGTCGCGGCCACTCGGGTGCCGTCGCGGAAGGAGCCGGCGGCCAGCGACAGGGCCAGCTGGTCGTCCGCCCCCGCGATCGCGAGCGCCTCGGCGAGCAGGTGCGGCAGGTGCGAGACCCGGGCCACGGCGTCATCGTGCTCCGTGGAACCGGCCGGCACCACCACGGAGCCGCAGTCTTCGGCCAGACAGGCCACTTGGGTCCACACCTCGGGGTCGGCACCGTCGTCGGCGGCGACCACCCATACTGCGCCGTCGAATAGCGCGCCGTGCCCGGCGGACCAGCCCGACTCGGCGGTTCCGGCCATGGGATGCCCGCCCACGTAACGTGCGTCGAGCCCGTGCGCGGCCAGCGCGTCGGCCATCGGCCGCTTGACGCTGACCACGTCGGTGATCGGGCAGTGCGGGGCGTGCTCCGCGATGGCGGCGGCCACCCCGTCCACGGCCGGCAGCGGGACGGCGATGACGAGCAGGGCCTGCGACGCGGCCGCCCGGCGCAGGACCGCGGGGAGATCGCCGGACACGTCGTAGCCGGCCTCCTCGGCCTCGCGCACCGACTCCGCCGAGCGGTTGTACCCCCACACGGTGCGGCCGGCCGCAACGGCCGCACGCAGCAGCGATCCGCCGATGAGGCCGAGTCCCAGAACGCACACGTCGGGCCGATCCGGGTTTCCGGCCGCATGGTCGGAGGGGCCGGCCGCAGGGCCGACGGCCGGCGGCGTGCCGGCAGGCGATGGCGTCGTCACCGTTCCAGGTTGGCACATCCGACGCGGGGGTCGTAAACGGTGCGATCAGGGGCTACCGTTGCGGCATGGCTGCACAGGGTGTGGACACGGACGTCGAGCACGCGTCCGTCGACGGCACGGGTGACTTCACGGACGGTTCCGACGAGCTCTACGGCTTCGCCGTGGCGGTGGTGTTCGACGACGGCCGCTGGTCGTGCACCCCGATGAGCGATGAGGCTCGCGAGAGCCTCGACGCCGCCGTGACCGAGCTGCGCGGGCTGCGCGCATCGGGGCCGGCGTTCGGCCTGTTCGACGTGGACGAGGCCTTCTTCGCCATCGTGCGGCCCGGCCCGGAGACGGTCCGCTTGGCGCTGTCCGACGCGGTCTGCGCCATCGACTACGACCTGGCCGCGGACATCCTCGACGTGCTCGGGGTGGACGTCCCGGACCTCACGCCCGACGAGGTGGACGAGGCGGACCCGTGGCCCGAGGGCGACCTCGCGGTGCTGGCCGACCTGGGCCTGCCGGAGCCTGTGCTCAGCGTGATCATGGACGAGGTGGACCTGTACCCGGATGAGCAGCTGGGCACCGTCGCGCAGAACCTCGGGTTCGCCGACGAGTTCGCCGCGGTGCTCGACAGGATCGACCGCTGAACGATCGCCTGCGGGCGTCGCCGTCGCGCGGCGGCCCCGGTCGGCGCGACGAGGAGATGATGCGCGCAGCCCTGGACGCGGCGCGCACCGCCGGCGGTGCGGACGTCCCCGTGGGGGCCGTGGTCTTCGACGCGGCGGGGCGGGAGTTGGCGCGCGCGGTCAACGCGCGCGAGACGCTGGCCGATCCCACCGCGCACGCCGAGATCATCGCGCTGCGGGAGGCGGCCCGCAGGCATGGCGACGGATGGCGCTTGGCCGGCACCACGCTCGCTGTCACGCTCGAACCGTGCACGATGTGTGCGGGCGCCCTCGTGTTGGCGAGGGTGGGCCGCGTGGTGTTCGGGGCGTGGGAGCCCAAGACCGGCGCCGTCGGATCGCTTTGGGATGTGGTGCGCGACCGCCGGCTGACGCACCGTCCCGAGGTGCGCGGCGGCGTGCTGGAGCGCGAGTGCGCCGACGTGCTGACGGGATTCTTCGGCGAGCGCCGCTGAGACGGGCCCCGGTGCAGGTCACGGTGGCGGTTGTGTGATGACGGCCGTGTCCGTGTACAGTACTTCCCGGTGGCGTGACCGAGCGGCCGAAGGAGCTCGCCTCGAAAGCGAGTGAGGGGCAACCCTCCGTGGGTTCAAATCCCACCGCCACCGCGCTGGAAGTGCCGGGGCACCGTGTGAACGGGGCCCCGGCACTTTTCATTCGCGGCGGGCTTCCTGCAGAACCCGGGCACTTCTTGTGCGACCCGAGCGCCTGATCCAGGGGCATCCGCGGGAGACGGTGCTCGGAGCGGGGCGCAGGCGGTCGGACTATTCGCACAATGCGTGGCGGGGCACCCCGGGCAGGTAGCGGGCCCATTCCTCCTCGGTGAGCGGGGTGCCGCGGGTGGCGCAGATCTCCGCGGCTGCGGAGTCGGGATCCGTCGACCACAGTCGTACGGCACCGTCGGGCCCGCCTGCCGCGAGCAGCCCGTCGCGGCCGAATTGCGCGTCGAACGTCCTGTCCCCGTAGGCGGTGAGCTTTGCCGCGGTGGTGGGCATGGCGATGCCGTCCACGTTCCACATCCGGACCGTGCCGCTGCTGGTCGCGGCGACCAGCCGGGTGCCGTCGCCGTTGTAGTCGAGCGAGTAGACGGCGCCGCCGGCGTCCGGGAGGGCGCCGATCTCCCGCGGCGCGTCGATGTCGCTGACGTCCCACTCGCGTACGGTCTGGTCGGCGCCGCCCGCGGCGAGCAGGGTGCCGTCCGGGCTGAAGGTCACGGCCTGCGCGTAGGTGGTGAAGCCGGTGAGGACGGTGCGCAGGACGGGGCGCGCGGGGGTCGTGATGTTCCAGAGCTCCACCGTGTTGTCGGCGGTGGCTACCGCAATGGTGCCCCCGTCCGGGGCGAACGAGATGGACTGCGGGTAGTTGGCGGCGTCGAACCGCGCCACCGGGCGCGGGTGGGCCGGATCGGCGACGTCGAGCAGGTGCACCGTCTTCGCGGACTGGTCGGACACCGCAAGCAGCCCGGCGCGGGGGCCGAACGCCACCACCGCGACGATGCCGTCGACCACATGATCAGTCCTGCTCAGCTTCGCCGGTGTCTCCGGCGCGGTGACGTCCCACAGGTACACCGCGCCAGTGGCCGCGCCCGCGGCGGCGAGCCTGCGGCCCTCGGGGGTGGTGCCCAGGGCGGTGGCCCCGGTGAACCGGTCTTCGCCGTCCGGGATCAGGTCGGCCAATCGCCGCGCGGTGTCGGGGTCGGATATGTCCCACAGGTGCTGCCCGGTGCCGTGGGCGCCCGCCCCCACGAGCAGCAGCGTGCCGGTCGCGTCGATCGGGTCGGTGAAGATGGTGTCCGCGGCGCCCCCGAGCACCGGGCCGGGCAGCGGCCACAGGCGGCTGACACCGTCGACGCCCGCGCTCAGCAGCCGGGTGCCGCCGGACATGAACCGCGTGGACGTCACGACGGCACGCCCGGCGAGTGTGTCGATGAGCGTGTCGTCCGCGGTCGACCAGATCCGGATCGTGTTGTCGGAGCTGCCCGCCGCCACCTGTGTTCCGTCGGCGCTGACGGTGACGGAGTTGACGTAGCTGGTGAAACCGGTCAGCGGAGACAGGGGCCGGGGGTTCCGCGGATCGGCTACGGACCAGCGTTCGACCCTCCGCGCCGTGGTTCCGGCGAGCAGGGTGGAGCCGTCGGGGGTGAACACGAGGGACAGGCGGGCGTCGGTCGATTGCGGGTCGGGCGGGATCTCGAAGAGCGGCACCCCCATGTCCGGCTCCGCGATGCGCGCGGCGTCCCAGACGCGCAGCGTGCTCTGCGTGCCGCCGGCGGCGAGGAGCCGGCCGTCCGGGCTCACCGCCAGAACCTCCCGCCCGGTCCCGGGCAGCGTGATCGCGGGCAGGGGCCCCGGGCGGGCGGGGTCGGCGATGTCCCAGCGCAGCAGCGCGGAGCCGCTGGTGCCCGCCAGCAGGTACCGCCCGTCGGGCGTGAACGCGAGGTCCTGGATCGAGCCGTCGGCGGGCGGGTCGAAGCCCGCGAGCAGCCGCGGGGCCGCCGGGGCGGACACGTCCCACAGCTGGGTGCCGCCCTCGCCGCCGACGGCGGCCAGGTCGCCCGCGGGGCTCACCGCCAGCGCGTACGGCGGCGCGTCGGCGTCGAACGCGTCGAGCACGGACAGCGGTGTCGGGTCGGTTCCGGCGTCGGCCGTGCGGTAGATGCGCACGTCGCCGTCGGACGTGGCGGTGGCGAACCAGGTGCCGTCGGGCGAGGGCACCGCCTTCATCCCGCCGGCCGTGCCCACGATGCGGGTGGACGAGTGGACGGCCGTCGCGTCGAGAAGCGCGGACCGCGCCTCGAGGACGGGCGCAACCCGGTACGACGCGAGCGCCATCTGGGCCGCGAGCGCCGGGTCGGCCGGGCGCAGCTTCTGCGACTCCGTGGCGATCTGCCGGGCCATGGCTTCGTTTCGTGCGGTCACCGCAGCGCCGCGCGCCTGGTCCGCGTCGTACTGGGACACCCCGGCGACGACGGCCGCGGTGACGGCGACGATGGAGACGACCGCGAGGGCGACGACGAGCCTGCGAAGCACCCGGAAGCGGCGCTGCTCCTGCTCGGCGCGCGCGTTCTCCTCGGCGGAGGAGGCATCGAGATACCGGCGTTCGACGGGGCCGATGAACTGCTCGGATCCGACGGTGTCCGACCACTCGCGCATGATCGCCAGGCGGTTGCCGGACAACAGCGTGCCGGGATCGTGGTCCGAGGACTGCCACAACGCGGCAGCCTCGGTCAGCTGCCGGCGGACGACCAACCCGGCGCGGTTCTCGTCGATCCAGTCGTGCAGGCGCCGCCACGCGGTGAGCAGGACCTCGTGCGAGAGTTCGATGGTGTCGTCCCCCACGGTGAGCAGCCGCCGGTCGACGAACGCGTCGATCACCTCGCCGGTCTCCGCGGATCCGGCGCCTTCGCCGGAGAGCCCGGTGAGTTCGGTGAGCGAGGCCCGACGCCGCAGCGCCGTCCCGGCGTCGTCGCCGAGCGTGTCTGGGCCGACGGTGACCAGCCGCAGGAACACGCGTTGCGCCGTGATCCGTCGCGCCGGGCTCAGCGAGGCGTAGACGGATTCCGCGCTCATCTCGACGGCGCCGCCGATGCCGCCGGACGCGTAGTAGTCGGCGACGGTGAGCGTTTTGTGGCGGGACCGGGACCAGGTGGTCAGCAGCGCGTGCGACAGGAGTGGCAGCATGCCGGGGCGTGCGGCGCCGGGGGCGGAGCCGGGCGGGCGCGCCTCGTCGATGAGCATGCGCACCAGCGCCTCGTCCACGGTGGCGCCGGCCTTGCGCGCCGGTTCTGCGATGATCTCGCGGAGCTGTTCGTCGTTCATCGGTCCCACCACCACCGGGGATCCGAGCGCGGGGACCAGGGCGGGCTCGGCAGCCGCGCTGCCGTAGAAGTCGGCGCGCAAGGCCAGCACCACGCGCACCGGCGGCCGGTCGCCGGACGGTCCCTCGGTGAGCGCCGCGATGACCGCGGCGCGGTGGGCGTCGGTGAGGCCCAGGGTCCACAGCTCCTCGAACTGGTCGACGATGAGCACCGGGCTCGTGGTCGAGGCGGAGGCGGTGCGCAGATCCGCGAGTGCGGTCACGGCGAGCTGGGGTGTGGTGACCGTGACGGCAGCGGCGGCGCCGCACACGCCGTTGCGGAGGGCGGGGACCACCCCGGCGCGCAGGACGGACGACTTCCCGGAGCCCGACGGCCCGATGACGATCATCGGGGTGAGCGGGTGATCGGGGGCGACCAGCCGTTCGACGATCGACCGGGTCAGTTCCGCGCGACCGAAGAACCACTCGGCGTCGGCCTCCTGGAACGACTCCAGCCCGCGGTACGGCAGGGCGGGCCGTGGTCCCGTCCTGCGCGAGCCGCTCCCGCGGGCGCGGGCGACGGCGTCGTGCCACCGCGTCCGCCCGTCGTCATCGGTGACTCCGCACGCGTCGAGCATGGCGTCGAACATCGGGAGGCTCGCGGTATTGGGGAGGTGCTGGCCGGACAACCACCCGGAGATGGTGCCGTGCAGTCCGCCGGAGCGGGCGACGACGTCGCGGACGGTCAGACCCGCGGCCTTCCGCAGAGCGGTGAGGGCTGCGGCGAACTCGGCGCGTGAGGCCACGCCGTCGGGGTCGGTGGGGGCTTTCCGGCGCGCGCCCTGGGGCGTATTGCTCTGCGACGTCACCCGCTCAATGGTAAGGAATAAGCTGCTCGTGCGCGGAGGAACTCCCTGGTCCGGCGGTGTATGGCGGTCGCGCGCCGTATTGACTTCGTACGGGTGCGCCGCAGGATGCGGAAGTTGTCGCACCGATCGGCCACGATGAAGGCGTCGGGTTTCCTGCCCGATGAATTATGGACGGCGTCATCGGCGCGGGTCGCCCGGCGTGCAGGGATGGGAGTGGGTATGACTGTGGACGGATCGATCGCATACGGCGGCCGGGCTGAACCTCGGCTACGCCTGGTGGGTGCCGCCGGCGTTCAGGCGCGGGGCCCTGCGCTGTCCGCGCGCGAGGTCGAGGTACTGCTCGCCTGGTTCAGGTCGGACTCCAAGGCGGAGGCCGCGCAGGATCTGTTCATCTCCGTGGGCACGTTGAACACCCACCTGGCATGCGTGCGCGCCAAGTATGCGAAGGCCGGGCGCGTCGCCTCGACCAAGGCCGCGCTTGTGGTGCGCGCGCTGCAGGACGGGCTGGTCTCGCTCGACGACTGGTGAGCGCGCTACGAACGCACGAGCCGCCGGATCGCGGCGGTGGCCTCGTCCAGTTTCTCGTCGGCGTTGTCGCCGGACGAGATCGCGTGCGAGACACAGTGATGCAGGTGGTCGTCCAGCAACGCCAGTGCGACGGACTCCAGTGCGCGGTTGACGGCGGAGATCTGGGTGAGCACGTCGATGCAATAGGTGTCCTCCTCCACCATGCGCTGGATTCCGCGCACCTGACCCTCGACCCTGCGCAGCCGCGTGCGCACGGCCGCTTTGTCCGCTGCGTACCCGGGCTTGCCGTCCGTTCCGGGGGTGTCGGTGGATTCCGTCATCGTCCTGCCTGGCCTTCCGTCCGATCCGTGGGCGGTTCTCCGCCGTTGGACCACTGTTGATCCCATGGTACCCGTAGGGGGTATGTACGGCCACTCCCGTGGCCGCCACCCGGGGCACGTTTGGTTTGATGGCCCGGTGACCGACACCGGCGAGTTCTTCAGCGTCAGCACCCGGATGGAATCGGGTCTCGGCCGCACCGGCAGAATACGCACCCCGCACGGCGACATCCGCACGCCCGCATTCGTCGCCGTCGGCACCAAGGCCACGGTCAAGGCGGTGCCGCCGGAGTCGATCGCCGAGCTCGGGGCGCAAGCGGTGCTGGCCAACGCCTACCACCTCTATCTCCAGCCGGGGTCGGACATCGTAGAGGAGGCCGGCGGCCTGGGCGCGTTCATGAACTGGCCGGGCCCCACCTTCACCGACAGCGGCGGCTTCCAGGTGCTGTCGCTGGGGGCGGGGTTCAAGAAGGTGCTCGCGATGGAGTCGGTGTCGGTGCAGGCCGACGACGTCATCGCGGCGGGCAAGGAGCGCCTGGCGCACGTCGACGACGACGGGGTCACATTCAAATCGCACCTCGACGGGTCGCGGCACCGGTTCACCCCCGAGGTCTCGATGGGGATCCAGCACCGGCTCGGAGCGGACATCATCTTCGCCTTCGACGAGCTGACGACGCTGATGAACACGCGCGGCTACCAGGAGGAGTCGGTGGAGCGCACCCGGCGGTGGGCGCAACGGTGCCTGGACGAGCACCGGCGGCTCACCGCGGAGCGTGCCGGAAAGCCGCGCCAGGCCCTCTTCGGGGTCGTGCAGGGCGCGCAGTACGAGGACCTGCGCCGGCAGGCTGCTCAGGGGCTCGTCGCGTTGCGCGACTCCGAGGGCGGCGGTTTCGACGGATACGGGATCGGCGGCGCGCTGGAGAAGCGGAACCTCGGCACCATCGTCGGCTGGGTGAGCGAAGAGCTGCCGGAGGACAAGCCGCGGCACCTGCTGGGCATCAGCGAACCGGAGGACCTGTTCGTCGCCGTCGAGAACGGCGCGGACACCTTCGACTGCGTCCAGCCCTCCCGAGTGGCGCGCAACGCCGCCCTGTACGCGCCCGACGGCCGGTTCAATATCACCACGGCGCGCAACCGGCGCGACTTCGGGCCCATCGACGCCGACTGCGACTGCTACACCTGCGCGCACTACTCGCGCGCCTACCTCCACCACCTGTTCAAGGCTAAAGAACACCTGGCTGCGACGCTTGCGACGATCCACAACGAGCGATTCACCGTGCGGATGGTCGACGGGATTCGCACGGCCATCGACCGCGGCGAGTATGCGGAGTACAAGCGAGAGGTGCTCGGGCGGTTCGCCGGCGGGAGCTGACGGGTCAGGCGGCGTCGCCGGGGTGGGCGCCGTAGCCGGGCTCGCGTGCCTTGAGCGCCGCGATCACGCGGTAGGTCACCGGCATGATCAGCACCTCGACGGCGGTCTTGTAGACGATTCCGAGCACGACGTACGTCGTCATGTCGCCGGCGCCGCTGAGTCCGATGGCGCCCGCCGCGATCAGGCAGAACACCAGCGTGTCCGCGAATTCGCCCACCACGGTGGAGCCGATCAGGCGTGCCCACAGGTGGCGCTCGCGCGTGACCGCCTTGATCCGGACCAGGACGTAGGAGTTCAGCGTCTGGCCCACCAGGTATCCGGCCAGGCTGGCGGCGAGGACCTGGAAGAACGCCTGCGTGACGGTGTCGAAGGCCTCCTGGTTCTCGTAGAAGTCCGCCGCGGGCAGGATCGACGTCACCCAGAAGGCGAGCGCGCCGAGGGCCGCCACGCCGAACCCCAGGAAGATGGCGCGCCGCGTGGCGCGGAACCCGTACACCTCGCTCAGCACGTCGCCCAGCACGTAGGCGAGGGGGAAGAGGAAGAATCCGCCGTCGGTGATGATCGACCAGTCGCCGATGATCGGGCCGAACTCGACGCCCTTGGTGGCGCAGAGGTTGGAGATCAGCAGCAGCGGCGCGAAGATCGCGATGATCGCCGGATAAAACGAGCGGCCCACCGCGGCGAAGGCCGCTCCGCCCGCGGCGCGGTCTGCGGGTGCGGCCTCGGCCGGCGTCGTCGGAGGGGTGCGGTCGGAGGATGTCACGTGACCAATTGAAACACCCGTCAGGCCGGGGGATACACCCACGGCTCGAGGGGGAGGGCGGCGGGGGAGAAGCGGTCGCGGAGCATCTCCACGGCCACCGGTTCGCCGGGCTCGGCCAGACGCAGTGAGACGGCGATCGTGGACAGCGCCCACGCGGCAGTGGCCTCGGGAGTGGCAGCGGTACCCGACGCGTCGGCGAGGTCCGCGAGAGTCACCGCGCCGTCGCGCTTGGCCAGCCGCTTGCCCTGCGGCCCCAGCGCCAACGGCACGTGTGCGTACTCCGGCACCGGAAGCCCCAGCAGGGTTGCGAGATACGCCTGCCGGGGTGCCGAACTGAGCAGATCGTCGCCCCGCACCACCTGGTCGATGCCTTGCGCGGCGTCGTCCACCACCACCGCGAGGTTGTAGGCGGGGGTGCCGTCGCCGCGGCGCAGCACCAGGTCGTCGACCATCCCCGTGTACTCGCCGTGCAGGACATCGGTCACGGTGAACCCCGCGGCTCCCGCGCGCAACCGCAGCGCGGGGTCGCTGCGCACCGCGCGGCGCTCCGTCCGTTCCGCCGCCGTCAGGTCGCGGCAGGTCCCCGGGTACGCGCCGTCCGGCGCGTGCGGCGCGGAGGGCGCCCGCAGGATCTCTTTGCGCGTGCAGAAGCACTCGTATACGAGCCCCGCGGCGTCAAGCCTGTCGATGGCCTCGTCGTATCCGGCGCGGCGCTGCGACTGGCGCGACACCGGCCCGTCCCAGTCGAGCCCCAGGGAGCGCAGGTCGGCGAGTTGGCGGTCCTCCGCGCCCGGGCGCACCCGGTCGAGGTCCTCCACGCGCAGGAGGAACCGACGGCCGGTGGTGCGGGCGAAAAGCCACGCGAGCAGTGCGGTGCGCAGGTTCCCCAGGTGCAGGTCTCCCGACGGGCTGGGGGCGAACCTGCCCGCCCCTTCGTCGTCGCGGTGCGGGCCGGAGGAGGGGGCCGGTGCGGGGCCGGCGGGCAGTGCGGGCTCGGTCATCGACACCGATTGTGCCCTGTGCGCAGCGGCGCGTCGCACGTGATCTACGCGACTATGACAATACGGTGGAGGTGCCGCGACGACCGTCGCCGGCCGCCGCGCCGCCGCCATCCGGCCCGGCGATCGTGTGCGGGTAGCAGGAGGCGTTGTATGGATCCGAGAAAGCTGTTGGCGGAGGCGCTGGGCACGGCGCTTCTGGTGTTCGTCGGTGTCGGAGTGGCGACGTTGTCGTTCGGCTTCGGGCTCACCGGCCAGTCCCCGGCCGCGGGGATCGTGGCGACTGCACTGGCATTCGGCCTGATCATGCTGATCATGGCGTACGCGATCGGTCCGATCTCGGGAGCCCACATCAACCCGGCGGTGACGCTCGGCTTCGTCGTGTCCGGGCGGATGCGGATCACCGAGGCGGTCGCGTACTGGGTGGCGCAGATCGCCGGCGGCATCATCGGCGCGGGCGTCCTCCGCGGGATCTTCGCGACCACGGACTTCTACAGCACCGACAAGGTGGGCCTGGGCACCAACGGGTGGGGCGAGGGCGTCTCGTTCATCGGTGTCGACTGGGTGGGCGCGTTCTTCATCGAGATCGTGCTGACGTTCATCTTCGTGTCGGTGGTCCTCGCCGTGACGACGAAGCTGGGCTCCACCGCGGCCTCCGGCGCGGCGATCGGCCTTGCGCTGGCGACGGTGCACCTGGTCGGGGTCGCGGTCACCGGAACCTCGGTGAACCCGGCCCGCAGCATCGGGCCGGCGATCTTCGTCGGCGGGGATGCGCTGAACCAGCTGTGGCTGTTCATCGTCGCCCCGCTGATCGGCGGCGCGCTCGCGGCCGTCGTCGTCTGGTTCCTGTATTCGGGCAAGTCGTCGGAGGTCGGCGAGGACCTGGTCGAGCCGGACGTGGTCGAGGGGCCCGCCGCCGGGCAGGCGTAGGCGGTTCGGCGGGTCGGGCGCCGGGGCGGGTTCGATGCCCCGGCGCCTTTCCATGCCCGCCGTTCAGAGGCTTCCGCCGGTGTCAGTCGCGCAGCCTGCTCAGGTCCGTGCGCAGGATCATCACGTTGTAGTCGGACCACGTGGTGCCGGTGAAGTACAGGGTGCTGTCGCCGGAATCGGACGATTCCGGGTGCATGAACGCGCCGTAGAACGCCGGCACCTGGACCGGGCTGATCAGCGTGGTGGTGTCGCTCCACGGCCCGGTGAGGCTGTCCGCCGTGCGCACGACGAGGCCCTTGATCGGGTGGGTGTACATGGCGATGTACTTGCCCAGGTAAGTGTTGTAGGCGACGGAGAGCTCGCTCACCTTGCCGTCGATCACCACTGCGGCCTGCTCGGGCGTCGCGGCCCAGCCCGAGCCGTCCCAGTAGGTGTAGGCGGCGGCGTTCTCGATGTCCTTCTGCTGCACGCGCGACAGCCGGGCCGAGCCGCTGCGGCCGGACGGCGTCCCGAAGAAGTACACGTAGCTGTCCGGGTCGCTCACGTCGGCGCCGTGCTCGCGGACGAAGGCGCCCATCTGGAAGTCCGCGTTGCCGCCGGCGTTCAGCCGCACGGATGAGAGCGCGGCCGTCGCCGTTCTGAACGCCTTGGCGCCGGTGCCGGGTGCGACGACGTTGCCGGCCATGTCCTGCACCGACCCGAAGGTGGGCGAGACCCAGTTCTCGCCGTTGTCGTCGGAGTACGCGACGGCCGAGTAGTTGGTGGTCCACTCGCCGGGCGCGCCCCAGCTCTTGACCGACATGAAGTTGATGTACTGGCGGAATCCGCCGGCGGAGCCGGCGTGCGGGACGGCGATGCCCGCGGTGGGGATCACGGTGTGTTCGACGCCGGGCACTTTGAGGCTCGGCAGGATCTCCTTGGCCTGGCCGGGGGAGGCCATCGCCGCGCCGTCGATGCTCATGCCGTCGGAAAGGTCGTCGTCGTCGCTGCGCAGCAGCACGTTGGAGCGCCACTGCCCGACGAGTCCGTTGCAGATCGGATCGTCGTTGGCGCCGGTGGTGTCGCCGAAGGCGAGCATCGTCTGCCCGTTGCCGTTGTCCCACATGATGCCCAGGTCGGTGCCGATCACGTTGAAACGCGGCACGGTCTCGTTGGTGCCCGACGGCCCGGTGATGTGCGCGATGGCGTCGGTGGTGCCGGAGACGTACGGCAGCATGCCGTCCTGGCCGTTGAGCCACGGGACCGGGTGCATCGGGCCGCCCGAGGATCCGACGCTGCCGCTGCCCGTCACGCCGGTGCTGCCCAGCGCACAACCGAGGGAGCCGCCGCCGAAGCTGTCGCTGAGCCCGGTACTGGCCAGGCTGGACAGGCTTCCGCCGCCCTCGAGCGGGGCCGTGAGGGCGCCGAGCGCGCTGCTGCCCGCGGTGCCGATGCTTCCGGCGCTGCCGAGGCTCTGCATGCCGTCCTCGCCGAGCGGCGTGCCGTCCAGGCTGGACTGATCGGTGACGCTTCCCATCGACCCGTTGTCCACGGGTGCCGCGCCGGCCGGGGCCGCAGCGAGCGTGGCGGCCGTTCCGGCGGCGACGGTTGCTGCGAACAGCGAGCGGGACAGGCGGCGCGAGGCGCGGCGTGTGAGCGGGTGGTCCGGCATGGCGGCCCTTCTTATCGGCGATACGGTGTGCGACGTCACTCTATGCGACTTCATGCACCGGAACTTCACGTGCCGGAACCGTCAGGATCGCACGCGCACCGCCGTTGCGGGCCCGGGAACGGAAAAACGCCCGCGGACCATGTGCACGGTCCGCGGGCGTTCCCCATCGGCGGAGGATAGGGGATTCGAACCCCTGAGGGCGTTAACCCAACCCGCGTTCCAGGCGAGCGCCATAGGCCACTAGGCGAATCCTCCGAGAGCAGCATAACCGGTGGGGTGCCGCCCACGCACATCACCCCTGGGGGTCGGCGATGCGGCACGTCTGCCTGCGGTTTCCGTGCGGACGGGGGTGCGGGTGGTCGCGCGTCCGGGGTGCCGTTAGACTGTCCACGGACCCCGCGCGGCGTCCATCCTGTGAACTCCCCCAGGGCCGGAAGGCAGCAAGGGTCAACGGGCTCTGGCGGGTGCGCGGGGTCCTTCACTTTGTATGCTTCTGCCCCCATAAGTCCGGGTGCTGACGGCACTCGCCTCGCGGTACGCATGTGTCGGGCCCCGGGAAAGGCTCCCCCATGTGGATCGATTCACTCGGTCGTGACGAACTCATCGTCGAGCATCAGCGTCAGAGCGCAAACTACACTGCACTGCTGGACGCCGCGCTCGCGCTGAATCTCACTCGGGGCAAGCCGTCGCCGGAGCAGCTCGACCTGGCCAACGGCCTGCTCTCGCTCCCGGGGGAGGATTACAGGGATCCGGAGGGGACGGACTGCCGCAACTACGGCGGCATCAAGGGCCTGCCGGCGCTGCGCGCGATATTCGGCGAGCTGCTGCACGTGCCGACGGACAACATCATCGCCGCGGGCAACGCGAGCCTCGAGATCATGCACGACCTCATCGTGTTCTCCCTGCTCAAGGGCACGCAGGATTCGCCGCGCCCGTGGTCGCAGGACCCGGGGGTGAAGTTCCTGTGCCCCAGCCCGGGATACGACAGGCATTTCGCCATCTGCGAGCAGTACGGGATCGAGATGATCCCGGTGCCGATGCGCGAGGACGGCCCCGACATGCACCGGGTCGCGGAGCTGGTCGCGTCGGATCCGTCGATCCGCGGCATGTGGGCCATCCCCAACTATTCCAATCCCACCGGCGCCGTCTACTCGGAGGACGTGGTGCGCGAGCTCGTGTCGATGCCCGCCGCCGCGCCGGACTTCCGGCTGTTCTGGGACAACGCCTACGCGGTCCACCCCCTGGTGGGCGAGCCGGCACCGGTGTGGGACGTGCTCGGCATGGCCGCGGAGGCCGGCAACCCCGACCGCCCCTACGTGTTCGCGTCCACCTCCAAGATCACGTTCGCCGGCGCGGGCGTCGGGTTCTTCGCGTCCTCCGCCGCCAACCTGGAGTGGTACCTGGGGCTGGTGGGCAAGAAGACCATCGGGCCGGACAAGGTCAACCAGTTGCGCCACCTGAAGTTCTTCGGCGACGCCGACGGCGTGCGCGCGCACATGGAACGGCACCGGGAGCTGTTGGCGCCCAAGTTCCGTGCGGTGATCGAGATCCTCGAGGACCGGCTGGGCGCCAACAAGGCGGCGTCCTGGACGACGCCGGACGGCGGATACTTCATCAGCGTGGACGTCGCGGGCGGCACCGCGAAGCGCGTGATCGACCTGGCTGCGGAGGCGGGGATCGCGCTGACCGCGGCCGGGTCCGCCTACCCCTACAAGGACGACCCGACGGACAGCAACATCCGTCTGGCGCCCAGCTATCCGTCGCTCGGAGAGCTGCGGACCGCGATGGACGGCGTCGCCACGTGCATCGTGCTCGCCGCCACCGAGAAGGCGCTGGCCCGGCACGACGAGGGCTGACGGACTGCCCGCGGCCGTTCTGAGGGGCTATCCGGCCAGCGGCTCGACGCGCAGGAGCATCGAGCGGGCTGAGAGGAAATCCGCGAGGGTCGTCCTGTGTTCGTCGCAGGCAGCCCAGATCTTCTCGCGGTCCGGCGTATGGATCCTGGGGTTGTTCCAGACGACGGCCCACAGCGCGGTCGCCCGGCAGCCGCGTGCGGAGCAGACCGGCGCGGGCTCCGGCCCGGCGGATCCTGCGGTTTCGGGGGCATCGGCGGAATCGGAAATGTGTGCCACGGGTTCCAGTCTGGACTTCCGGCGCCGCCGAATGTGAGTCACGACCGGTTCGGTTCGGGATCCCGGCCGGTGGAATTCCGGGCCGGTCGGTAACCTTGACCGGTAAGGCGATCACCCTGCGGAGGTCGCGGGCGGTGTGCGGGGACACCGCCACGCCTCCGGGGTTGATGCTGCGTGCGGAAGTGATGTGCGGGCGAGGAGTGAAGATGCGGGCGTCCCGACGGATGTTTTTCGGGCTCGTGTGCGCGCTGCTGGCGGTGGTGACACTGGCGGGGTGCACGATCGGCGGAGCGGGCGGTGGCGGCGCGGCCGGCACCACGGAGGCGCCGCCCCCGACCAGCGACGCGCGCATCACCGTCACCCCGGGACCGGACACCCCCGTCAACCCCCTCGACCCCGTCGAGGTGAAGGTGGACAAGGGCACGCTCACCGACGTCGTCATGTCCAACTCGGAGGGCGAGAAGGTCGACGGGGTGATGACCCCGGACAAGATCTCCTGGAAGACCACAGAGCCGCTCGGCTATGCGAAGAAGTACACGATCCACGCGACGGCGGTGGACGCGAAGGGCCTGTCCACCGACATCACCAAGTCCGTCTCCACGCTCACGCCCAGCAACAAGACCAAGCTCTATTTCGAGACGACGGGCGGCGGCGCGATGCAGGACGGCGCCACGTACGGCGTCGGGATGGTGATCGTCGCCCACTTCGACGAGCCGATCAAGGACAAGGCCGCCGCGCAGAAGACGCTGTCGGTGACGACCAGCCCGCATGTCGACGGCGCGTGGAACTGGGTCAGCGATTCCACCGCGCACTGGCGCCCGAAGGACTTCTACGCGCCCGGCACAAAGGTGACCGTGAACGCCAAGCTCTACGGCGTCGACGTGGGCGGGGGAATGTACGGCCAGGAGGACGAGTCGATCTCGTTCACCATCGGCGACGCGCACATCTCGGTGGCGGACGACAACACCAAGACGGTCACGGTCAAGAACAACGGCCAGGTGGTGCGCACCATGCCGACGTCGATGGGCATGGGCGGCACGCAGTCGATCGGCGGCCGGACCCTGTCGTTCTGGACTCAGCCGGGCACCTACACCGTGCTGGGCAAGGCGAACCCGGTCGTGATGGACTCGTCGACGTACGGACTGCCGATCAATTCGCGCCTGGGCTACAAAGAGTCGATCAACTGGGCCACCCGGATATCCAATGACGGGATCTACCTGCACGCGCTGGCGTCCACCATGTGGGCGCAGGGCAATACGGACACCAGCCACGGTTGCCTTAACCTCTCGCCCGGCAACGCGGAGTGGTTCTACAACTTCTCCCGCATAGGCGACGTGGTGAAGGTCATCAACACCGGCGGATCGCCGTTGCAGCTGTGGCAGAACGGCGACTGGTCGGTGCCGTGGGAAACCTGGGTGGGCGGCAGCGCGGTCTGATCGCGGGCGCTCACGCGTCGTTGGCGCAGCGGAATCCCAGGTTGGCGGAGGCCGAGTCCGGCGTGTTCGACGAGCGCGCCGCCACCCGATAACGGTTGCAGTACGAGTCGTGGCACAGGAACGATCCGCCGCGCATGACCCGTGCGCCGGTGGCCTCCGGCGGGCCCTGCGGATCCTGGTGCGGCGCGCGCGCGTAGTAGCCGGGGTCGAAGTGGTCGGCGCACCATTCCCACACGTTGCCTGCGGTGCCCCAGAGCCCGTACCCGTTGGGGCGATAGGACTTGACCGGTGCGGTGGTCAGGTGCCCGTCGTCGAGCGTGTTGACGTCGGGGAAGCGGCCCTGCCAGATGTTGCAGCGCCACTCGCCCCGCGGCGTCAGCTCGTCGCCCCAGGCGTATCGCCGCCCGCTCAGCCCGCCGCGTGCGGCGTACTCCCACTCGGCCTCGGTGGGCAGCCGTTTGCCGGCCCACGCCGCGTAGGCGGTCGCATCGTTCCAGGACACGTGCACCACCGGATGGTTCGAGCGCTCGCCGATGGTCGACCGGGGGCCCTCCGGGTGCCGCCAGTCGGCGCCGCGCACGGCCACCCACCAGTACGTGGTGTCGAGCCTGTGCAGGATGTCCTCCGGCCCGGCGGCCACGGCGAGGTGGAACACGGGGGACACGCCGAAGCGCTCGGACTCGGTGGTGTAGCCCGTTTCGCGGACGAACCGGGCGAACGCCCTGTTGGTGACGGCCGTCTCGTCGATGTGGAACGGCGCCAGTCGCACGGGGTGCACCGGCGTCTCGCCGTCGTTCGGGTAGCCCTCGTCGAAATGGTCGCCCATCGTGAACTCCCCGCCGGGCAGCAGCGCCTGGCCCTTGGTGCTGCGCGGGTTCCGGGGAACCGCGACGGGCGGACTGGAGACCGGGGCTGCGCCGGCCGGGGCGCTCGCGGCGCAGCACGGGCTGACCGGTCCGGCTGGGTCGGAGGGGCCGGAAGGTTCGGTGGGCGGTCGGTTCATCGCGTCGCCTTCGGGGTCGGTGCGGTCAGTTCGGCGAGCAGATCGGCGATGCGGTGCTCGAACTCGGCGCGGCGGTCCTCGCCCACGTCGAAGGCGGAGAGCATTTCGCGGCTGAACACCGACCAGCCGTAGATGACGGTGAGGGCGGTCATCAGCCGGGCGTCCAGGTCCGGGTCGGGATGCGGCTCGCCGGGGGCGGCGGTACCCGGGGCACGACGGACCTCGGCGATGGTGCGGTCCGGCGCGAACGCCAGCGGAGATGCGCCGTCGGGCCCGCTCTCGAGGGCCATCCACGCGATCATCCGCACGAAGTCGGTCTGCGTGGTGGAATCGAGGAACATCGACCGCATCGTGCCGGCGGCGTTGTCTGCGACGTGCTGTTTGCTGGACTGCAGTGTGTGCTCGATGACCTGGCTGACCAGCTGGTCTTTGCGGCCGAAGTGCCGGTGGATGAGCCCGGGGTTCACACCGGCGGTATCGGCGATGTCGCGCAGCGAGGCCCGGGATCCCTCGCGGGCGAAGTGGTGACGCGCCGCGCGGAGGATCGACCGGCGTACGGCGTCGCGACCGGTCGGGCGTTCCGGGTCCTGTCTCGATTGCACGAGTCTGACTGTAGTCGGTCGGCTACAGTGGTGGGCGTCACGGCTGTAGTCGGATGACTACAGTGCCGTGTTCCGCATGTTTCGACACCCACCCACGACACGAAAGCGAGTCGCCGTGGTCAACCGGCATTCCATTCCCATCGAGGCCCCCGAGTCGACGACGCACGCCGCCGTCGACTACCGCAGCCAGAACCCGCCGTTCCGGCGCCCCGACCCGATCCGCCCGCCGGAGGGCGCGCCCAACGTGCTGCTCGTGATGATCGACGACGTGGGCTTCGGCTCCGCGTCGGCCTTCGGTGGCCCCTGCCGGACCCCCACTGCGGAGCGGCTCGCCGATGACGGACTCACTTACACCCGATTCCACACCACCGCGCTGTGTTCGCCGACCCGCGCGGCGACGCTCACGGGACGCAACCACCACAGCGTCGGCTTCGGCGTCATCGCGGAGATGGCCGGCCAGGCGCCCGGCTACAACGGCACGCGTCCCGCGTCGGCCGCCACCGTGGCGCGGGTGCTGCAGGGGAACGGCTACGCCACGGGTGCATTCGGCAAGATGCACCAGACGCCGCCGTGGGAGATCTCGCCCGCCGGGCCGTTCGACCGTTGGCCGCTGCGCGAGGGGTTCGAGAAGTTCTACGGGTTCCTCGGTGCGGAGTCCGACCAGTTCGAGCCGGTGCTCTACGACGGCTTCCGCACGGTGGACCTGCCGGCGACGCCGGAGGAGGGGTACCACCTGTCCGAAGACCTCGTGGACCGCGCAATCGAATGGGTCGACTCGGTGGAGACGATGGACCCCGACAAGCCGTGGATGTGCTACCTGCCGTTCGGCGCGTGCCATGCTCCGCTGCAGGTGCCGGACGAATACCTCGACAAGTACCGCGGCGAGTTCGACCACGGCTGGGACCGCCAGCGCGAGATCACCCTGGAACGCCAGAAGGCGCTCGGCGTCGTCGCCGAGGACACCGAGCTTGCCCCGTGGGCGCCGGGCCTTCCGCACTGGGACGAGCTGGACGAGGACCAGCGGACCGTCGCGGCGCGGTTCATGGAGATCTACGCCGCCTTCCTCGAGCACACCGACGACCAGGTGGGCCGGATGGTCGACGCGCTCCGTGAGCGCGGCGACCTCGACAACACGCTGATCATCTACATGATCGGCGACAACGGGGCGTCCGCCGAAGGTGGCATGGAGGGCGCGTTCAACTACCTGGCCAACCTCAACGGGTACAGCTCCGGCACTGCGGAGGCGTTGGAGCGGATCGACGAGATCGGCCGCCCGTCGAGCTACTCGCACTTCCCGTCGTCCTGGGCGATGGCGCTGGACACCCCGTACCAGTGGGCCAAGCAGGTGGCCTCCCACTACGGCGGCACCCGCAACGGGCTGATCGTCCACTGGCCGAAGGGCATCACGGAGCCGGGACTGCGGCACCAGTGGCACCACTGCGTCGACATCACCCCGACCATCCTCGAGGCCGCGGGCGTCCCGGTGCCGCAGAGCGTGGACGGGGTGCGGCAGAAGCCGATGGAAGGCACCGCGATGAACTACTCGTTCAACGCGCCCGAGGCCGAGGACCGGCACGTCACCCAGTACTTCGAGATCTTCGGCAACCGCGGCATCTACGACCACGGGTGGACGGCGGTGACGGCGCACCGTGCGCCGTGGCTGATGGCCACGCCGGTGCACGATCTGCCCGCTCTGGACAAGGACCGCTGGGAGTTGTACGACACCACCACAGACTGGTCGCAGGCGCGGGACCTGTCGGCGGAGTACCCCGACAAGCTCGCCGAGCTGCAGAGCAAGTTCCTCGTGGAGGCCGCCCGCCACCAGGTGTTGCCGCTCGACGACCGCACCGTGGGACGCTACCCGGACCCGGCCACCGGCCCGCCGCATCCGATGCGCGGCCGCACCGGGATCACCCTGTACCCGCACATGGACGGCCTGGTGGAGAAGGCGGCGCCGAACTTCTTCAACCGTTCGTTCACGCTCACCGCCGCCCTGGCGCCGAGCTTCGCGGGCGGGGCCGGTGCGGAGGGGCTGCTGGCGAGCATCGGCGGCCGATTCGCGGGGTTCGCCTTCTACGTGCTCGAGGGCCGTCCCGTGTTCTGCTACAACTTCGTCGGCCGCAACCTGACCTACGTCCGGGGCGGCGAGGCGCTGCCGGCGGGCGCGGAGACGGTCACCGCCGACTTCGTCTACGACGGGTCCGGTTTCGGCAAGGGCGGAGAGCTGACGCTGTCCGTGGACGGCGTGGCCGTCGCGTCGGGCCGCATCGAGAAGACCGTGCGCGCCATGTTCAGCATGAACGAGCAGTTCGACGTGGGCCGCAACCGCGGCAGCGCGGTGAGCCCGGAATACGCGGGTCGCGGCGCGTTCGCGTTCGGCCCGGCGCTGAAGCATGTGCACGTGGAGTTGCCGCAGGCACGCGACATCCCACCGAGCGAGAAGGCCCGGATTGCGATGGCCACCCACTGATCGGATGGTCGCGACGGTTCAGGACGGATCCAGTCCGGACAGGGAACAGGGAGGTCACTGATGGGAACACTCGACGGGCGCGCGGCCATCGTCACCGGCGGGGCGATGGGCATCGGCCGGGGGATCGCGCACTCCTTCGCCCAGGAGGGCGCCTCCGTGCTGGTCGCGGACATCGACGAGGGCCGGGCGCAGTCCACCGTCGACGAGATCGCCGCTCAGTGGGGGACACCGGCGCACGCGCTGCGCACCGACGTCACCAGCAAAGATGATGTGCACGCAATGGTGGATACGGCTGTGGAGCGGTTCGGCCGCCTCGACATCCTGGTCAACAACGCCTGGAAGCCCAGCGGGTACGCGCGGCTCGAGAACATCACCGACGAGCAGATGCGCGGCGGGTTCGAGATGGCGCCGATGGCCGCGTTCTGGTCGATGCAGCGGGCGCTGCCGGAGCTCGCGCGCGGTGGCGTGGGGCGCGTGATCAACATCTGTTCACTGAACGGGGTCAACGCGCACATGTACTCGGTGCACTACAACGCGGCCAAGGAGGCGCTGCGCACGATCACCCGCACGGCGGCGCGCGAGTGGGCACCGAGGCAGGTGTGCTGCAACGTCATCTGTCCGGGGGCCAAGAGCGACGCGTTCGCGCGCGTGGCGGAGGCCAACCCGCAGATGGCGGCGAGCATGGATTCGGCGAACCCGATGGGGCGGATCGGCGACCCGGTCGACGATATCGGCCCCGTGGCGGTGTTCCTCGCCGGCGACGGCGCCCGCTATGTCACCGGCAACACGATCCACGCCGACGGCGGCGGGCACATCAACGGCGTCCAGTGGGCGCCCGACGTGGACTGACGTCCCGGAACTGCGCGAAGGGCGGGTGCTCCATGAGGAGCACCCGCCCTTCGCGATTCCGGGACTGCGGTCAGACCAGGGTCACTTCTTGATCCAGGTGTTGCCCAGCAGCATGATGCCGTCGTTGCTCGGCGTGGCGCCGTAGACGTCGGGGTTCCAGGCGACGAAGTTCGCGCCCCAGCCCAGGCTCAGGTACGGCACGTCGTCGTGGATCTTCTGCTCGATGGCCTTCAGCGCGGCCTTCTCGGCTTCGTCCGTGGTGGCGTGCTGCGCGGTGTCGAGCAGCTTGTCCATCTCGGGGCTGTCGTAGCCGAGGATGTTGTTCGACGAGTTGCTGCGCAGCGCAGCGTCCAGGCGCATGAACGGCACCGCGTCCGAGATGCTGTACGAGCCGTAGGTCAGGTCGAAGTCGTGGTCGACGTAGAGGCGCTTGACCATGTCGGTGATCGTGGCGGTGTACTGCACGTCCACGTTGAAGCCCACCGCGTTGAGCATCGCCTGGGTGGAGGTGGCGATGGCCTGCGAGACGGGGTTGTTGACCGTGACGTAGCTGATGTTGCCGTCGAACCCGTTCGCCTTGGCGGCGTCGACGAGCTCCTTGGCCTGCGCGGTGTTCTGCTCGAACGCGGGGACGTCGTTGTGCCACTTGGACCACTCGGCGAAGATCTTGGTGGTCGGGTGGGCGTCGCCGCTGAAGGCCCGCTGGTTGATCACCTCGGGGTCCATGGCCAGGGCGATCGCCTTGCGGATGTTCGGGTCCGCACCCGCGTGACCCTCACGGTTGTTGATCTGCAGCACGTCGGCCACGTTCAGCGGCTCGTAGAACCCGGGGTACTTGTCCTTGGCGTTGGCGACCCACTCGGCGGAGCGCAGGAAGGTCATCTGGACGCCGCCGGAGTCCATCGCCTGGATGCGGGGCTGGCCGCCGGCGATGTTGACGAACTTGAGCGTGTCGAGGTAGGGCTTGCCGTCCCAGTAGTCCGCGCGCGGGGCGAGCTCGAGCGACTCGGCGGGTGCGAAGTCGGCGACGGTGTAGGGGCCGGCGCCGATGGGCTTGAAGTCGTTCGGGTCCGCATAGGCGGCCGGGGCGAGGATCATGCCGTAGCCGAAGGTGAGCACCGCGGGGAACTCCGACCACGGCGCGTTGAGGGTGACCGTGACGGTCTGCGGGTCGGTGGCCTCGATGCTCTTGACGCCGGCCTTGAACTGCTGGCTGTTGGCGCCGCGGTTCTCGGTGAAGCGGTTCATGCTGTCGACGACGGCCTGGGCGTCCAGGGGCGTGCCGTCGGAGAAGGTGACGCCGTCGCGCAGGCCGATGGTCCACGTGAGGTGGTCGTCGCTTTCGGTGAGCGACTCGGCGAGCTGGGGAACGTACTCCTGCTTGGTCGCGTCGAAGCGCACGAGAAGGCCGTAGATGTTGGCCATCTCGGTGCCGCCGGTCGAGCCGGCGGGCTGAGTCTTGGTGGGGTCGAGGCTCGACGGCATCGAATAGCCGGCGAAACTCAGGGTGCCGCCGCTGACGGGCTCACCGGCCTCCGGCTGGTCGCCGACGATGCCGGCCTGCGTGACCTCCGCCGCGCCGCCATCACCGGAACCGCTGGAACCGGATCCGCCGCCGCTACTGGCGCAGCCTGCCAGCAGCGCGGTGCTCGCGAGCATCGCCGCTGCGGCCACTCCCATCTTTTTGCCCCGTAACCTGCGTGTCATGGGTTCCTCCCGATCGCCTGTGACATCGACGGACGTGTCAACCGTCTCCGGTGTCACAGTCTGTGACGGGGTGCACAGCGATATGGCCCGGATCCCACTCTCCGGGAATTATCGGTCCGTGATGCGCAATGGCGTGGCGATCGGGCTTTCCGATCGCCACGCCATTGCGATGCCCGGCAGTCAGTGCAAGGTCACTTCTTGATCCAGGTGTTGCCCAGCAGCATGATGCCGTCGTTGCTCGGCATCGCGCCGTAGACGTCCGGGTTCCAGGCGACGAAGTTCGCGCCCCAGCCCAGACTCACGAACGGCGCATCGTCGTGGATCTTCTGCTCGATCGCCTTCAGCGCCGCCTTCTCGGCGTCGTCGGTGGTGGCCTGCTGCGCGGTGCTGAGCAGCTTGTCCATCTCGGGGCTGTCGTAGCCGAGGATGTTGTTCGACGAGTTGCTGCGTAGCGCGGAGTCCAGACGCATGAACGGCACCGCGTCCGAGATGCTGTAGGACGAGTAGGTGATCCCGAAGTCGTGGTCGACGTAGAGGCGCTTGACCATGTCGGTGATCGTGGCGGTGTACTGCACGTCCACGTTGAAGCCCACCGCGTTGAGCATCGCCTGGGAGGAGGTGGCGATGGCCTGTGAGACCGGGCTGTTGACGCTCACGTAGGTGAGGTTGCCGTCGAACCCGTCCGCCTTGGCGGCGTCGACGAGCTGCTTGGCCTGCGCGGTGTCCTGCGTGTATGCGGGGACGTCGTTGTGCCACTTGGACCACTCGGCGAAGATCTTGGTCGTCGGGTGGCCGTCGCCGCCGAAGGCCCGCTGGTTGATGACCGCGGGATCGATGGCCAGGGCGATCGCCTTGCGGATGTTCGGGTCCGCTCCGGGGTGGCCCTCGCGGTTGTTGATCTGCAGCACATCGTTGACGTTGAGGGGCTCGTAGAAGCCGGGGTACTTGGCCTGCGCGGCTTTCACCCATTCCGGTGACCGCAGGAAGGTCATCTGGACGCCGCCGGAGTCCATTGCCTGGATGCGGGGCTGGCCTCCGGCGATGTTGACGAACTTGAGGCTGTCCAGATACGGCTTGCCGTCCCAGTAGTCCGCGCGCGGGGCGAGCTCGAGCGCCTCGGCGGGCGCGAAGTCGGCGACGGTGTACGGGCCGGCGCCGATGGGCTTGAAGTCGTTCGGGTCCGCGTAGGCGGCCGGCGCGAGGATCATGCCGTAGCCGAAGGTCAGCACCGCAGGGAACTCCGACCACGGCGCGTTGAGGGTGACCGTGACGGTCTGCGGGTCGGTGGCCTCGATGGTCTTCACCGCGGCCTGGACCTGCTGGCTGTTGGCGCCGCGGTTCTTGGTGAAGCGGTTCATGCTGTCGACGACGGCCTGGGCGTCCAGGGGCGTGCCGTCGGAGAAGGTGACGCCGTCGCGCAGGGCGATGGTCCACGTGAGGTGGTCGTCGCTTTCGGTGAGCGACTCGGCGAGCTGGGGAACGTACTCCTGCTTGTCGGCGTCGTAGCGCACCAGAGTGTCGTAGATGTTGGCCATCTCGGTGCCGCCGGTCGAGCCGGCGGGCTGGGTCTTGGTGGGGTCGAGGCTGGACGGCATCGAGAACCCGGCGAAACTCAGGGTGCCGCCGCTGACGGGCTCACCGGCCTCCGGCTGGTCGCCGATGATGCCGGCCTTGGTGACGTCACCGGACCCGCCGCCGGAACCGGTGCTGTCGCCGCCGGATCCGGAGTCGCCGCTACTGGAGCAGCCGGCGAGCAGTGCGGCGCTGGCGAACAGCGCGACTGCGACGGTGCCGACCCTTCTCCGCCTTGAATATGCCATCGACTTCCCTTCGGTTGATCCGCAGCGGACATGCGTCGACCCCGACCTGCAGGCCCCTGCGGCATTGAATTCGATGGAGTGATTTATAGCACAGACGAACCACATTGCGGAATGGATCTCTCATGGGGGAAGACGAAAGAGGGGGCGTACGAGTGTGACTCGTACGCCCCCTCTTTCAGGATCGTTCCGGGCTCGGTCCGGAGCTGCGGATCCTTGCTGGTCAGCCCTGTGGGCGACCGGATGCGCGGGTGGCGCGGCGGCGGCCCTGCGTCTGACGGGACTGACTCTGCGACTGACCGGACTGGCCCTGCGACTGCCGCGGCCGGCCCGGGGCCTGGCGCTGCTGTCCTTGCCGGGACTGGCCCTGACGGGCCGGGGCGTGCTCGCCGCCGCGCCCGGCGCCGGACCGTCCGCCGCGCCTGCGGCCTCCGGGGAGGCTGCCGCCGGTCCGTCCCGCCGGTGCCGACCGCGGAGCGTTCTGCGGCACGGCCGGGGCCGGTTCGCGGTGCGGGGCAAGGTCGCCGACGAGTGCGATGACGGCGGCCGACGACGCGCTCGCCGGCTGCGGCTTCGCCGTGATGCGGGCCTTGCGGAGCAGTTGCGCGACATCCCGGCGCTGTTCGGGGAGGACGACGGTCACGACGTCCCCACTGTGGCCCGCGCGTGCGGTGCGGCCCGAGCGGTGCAGGTATGCCTTGTGCTCCGCCGGCGGATCGACATGGACCACCAGCTCGACCTCGTCCACGTGCACTCCGCGCGCGGCGATGTCGGTGGCGACCAGGACACGCACGTCGCCGGATGTGAACGCGGCGAGGTTGCGGTCGCGGGCGTTCTGGGAGAGGTTGCCGTGCAGGTCGACTGCCGGAACACCGGAGGCGGTGAGCTGCTTGGCCAGCTTCTTGGCCTGGTGCTTGGTGCGCAGGAACAGGATCCGGCGTCCGGTGCCGGATGCGAGGTACCGCACCAGCTCCTTCTTGGCGTCGACGCCGGCCACCTCGTACACGTGGTGGGTCATCGCGACGACCGGCGATTCCGCGGAGTCCACCGAGTGGTGCACGGGGTTGTGCATGAACCGCTTGACCAGCTTGTCCACGCCGTTGTCGAGGGTCGCGGAGAACAGCAGGCGCTGCCCGGACCGGTCGGTGGCGGAGAGGATCCGCGTCACCCCGGGGAGGAATCCGAGGTCGGCCATGTGGTCGGCCTCGTCGAGGACGCTGATCTCCACGGAGCCCAGGTCGACGTGGCCCTGCCGCATCAGGTCCTCGAGGCGTCCGGGGCAGGCGACCACGATGTCGACGCCGGAGCGCAGCGCATCGACCTGGCGTCCCTGCTTGACCCCGCCGAAGATCGTCGTGACGCGCAGGCCGGCGGCGGATGCCAGCGGCTGCAGCGTGTCGGTGATCTGGGTGGCCAGCTCGCGGGTGGGCGCCAGGATGAGTCCGCGGGGCCGCCCGGGGCGCGTGCGGTTGCCGCTGAGCGCCAGCCGAGCTGCCATGGGAATGGAGAATGCGAGTGTTTTGCCGCTGCCGGTCTTGCCGCGCCCCAACACGTCCCGGCCGTCGAGGGTGTCGGGGAGCGTGTCCGTCTGGATGGGGAACGGGCTCGTGATCCCGGCGGTGGTGAGGGTCTCGACCAGGGGTGCCGGAACGCCGAGGGCGGCGAACGACGGTGAATCAGTCCGGCCTCCGGCGTGTCGGTCGTCGACGTCGGGAGCTGTGGTGACGGTCATGGATGGGGCCTGCCTTTCACTGGCATAGGGGCGCACGGCAGACGGATGCGCCCCGCCGTGGGGGCGGGCCTCGTTGCACCGTGCCGCGTGCGCTGGGGCGAGATCGCCTGTGGGCGAAATCGATCGCCGCGAGAACCGCTGGTGCTTGAACGAGCACTGTCGATCAGGATCCGGCGGCATCGCAGCGGCCGGTCCTTGTGGGGCCGGATGAGGGCTGACGATCGCCGGAGTGAAAGAGCATTCCACGACGTTGCCGGCGGGACTGCGCCTCTGCAGGCGCCCGTGTCCTCGCCGGGCAGGCCCAGTGTAGCGGTCGTCGGTCGGGCGAGGCCGCATGCGCACCGGGCGGTCCGCCCGGTCGCGTGGGCGGTGAAAGTGCAGCTCAGTCCGGGTTTCGGGCCGGGCGGACCGGGCGTGAGGGGGATCGGGCCGTGGTGAAGATCACGGGCGTGCGCGGATTGGTGTCACGCAATCGTGTCGTAACCGCGGAGGATGTGGTTAACTTGGAGACGGTCGCCGTGTTTGTGTATGTGTTTCCACGCTCGCACATTTTTCAAGGGCGTGATGGATTTCCTCTTGTGGAGCCGTCAACATCGCCGTGTGACACCGGCCCTGGGGTTCGATGGACGAGCCTCAGACGTGGACACTGTAAGAGGAGTAAGGCATGGCAGAAGGCACTGTGAAGTGGTTCAACGCTGAAAAGGGCTTTGGTTTCATCGCCCCCGACGACGGCACCGCCGACGTGTTCGTCCACTACTCGGAAATCCAGACCAGCGGTTTCCGCAGCCTGGACGAGAACCAGCGTGTGAGCTTCGAGGTGGGTCAGGGCCAGAAGGGCCCGCAGGCCACCGGCGTCACCCCGCTCTGAGGGCAGGTGCCAGCAGGACCCACGGCCGCGTGAGCGGTCGCCGGGAGAACGAGAACGAGCTTCCGTTCCACCCTTGAGGTGAACGAGTTCGGAGCGAAGGCCCCCACTCCGTCAACGGAGTGGGGGCCTTCGTGATGGCGGGGGCTGCTGCGCCCGCCCGCGATCACTGCGTCGCCGCGCCCATCCGCCGGATCGCGTCGAGCATGACCGCCGGCGCGTCGGGCGCATGGTCGCCCGGGCGGTAGGTGATCCGCTGCCACGGCCCGGAGTACGGGAACATGCCGCGGCGGCGGTAGAGCTCCCAGGAGACGGGGGAGCGGTGCATCGTCCCCGTGCTGAGGCCGCTGAACGGCACCAGCCACGACAGCTGCAGCATCTCGACCCCCTCTCGGACGACGGCGTCGTCGACGGCGAGGGACGCGACCCAGCGGTGCTTGCCCGGCGCGGTCACCCGCAGGCCGATGCGCTGCGCGCCGGCCGGTACCGGAACGGGTTCCGCGGTGATGGTCCGGCCCCACGCGTTCTGCTCCAGGTGCAGCAGGCCGTCCTCGATGTAGAGGACGTACCCGGCCTCCTGGCCGCCGTGCGCGACGAACACCCCCTCGTCGCCCGGGCGGTAGCCGCCGTCGCCCAGGTCGACGTCGACCGTGAACGAGCGGCCGTCGATCAGCTGCGAGGCCCGGAACCGTTCCAGCGGAGGGGTCTCCGGGAGCAGCACCGTCTCGCACGCCAGGCGTTCCTCGGCCGGGTCGCGCTGAAGGAAGTGCAGTGGGCTGCCGTTGGACATGGGGTAGACCATGTTGGCGGCGGCGGCGCCCTCCCAGCGGGACACGAGATCGGCGACGGTGTCGGGGCGGTCCGCTGCGACGTCGTCGAGCTGGATCGGGTCGCGCTCCACCTCGTAGAGCGCCCACGTGTCTTCGGCGAACGGCGTCAGCTTCGTGCGCTGGGCCACCACCTCGTAGTCCCCCGCGTAGTAGGCGCGTTCGCCGAGGCACTCGTAGTACTGGTCGCCGTGCGCGCCCGGCGCGTCCGCGCTGCGCAGGGCCGGCACCATCGACGTGCCGTCGAGCGGGCGTGCCGCGGCGCCGCCCCTGGTGTTGGGCACCTGCACACCGGCGAGTTCGGCGAGAGTCGGCAACAGGTCGGTCACGTGCGCGTACTGGCGCCGCACCGCCCCGCGTCCGGAGTTCTCCCCGCCCAGCTCGCCGAGGCCCGCAGGCCAGGACATGACGAACGAGACCTGGTGCCCCCCGCGGTAGGTGCTGAACTTGTGCCGACGGAAGGGGGTGTTGGCCACAGTGGCCCAGGCGGTGGAGTACTGCGGCCAGGTGGTCGGGCCGCCGAGGGCATCGAGCAGGCCGATCTCCTCGGCGATCCGCTCGTCGGTGCTGGGGACGCGGGAGCGATTGAGATTGGAGAGGTGGTTCATGATCCCGACGTCGCCGCCCCCGCCGCCGGAAGCGCCGTTGTCGGAGAGGAACACGAAGATGGTGTTCTCCAGGCGGCCGAGCCTGCGCTGGATGTCGCGGATGCGGCCCACCGACTCGTCGATGCTGACGATCATCGCGGCGTAGTTCTCCATGTGCCGGGCCGCGAGCCGCTTGCCGTCCTCGGGCAGCGAGTCCCAGGCGGGCACGTCGGGGCCGGTCTCGTCGTCGAGGGGCGCGGTGCCCACCTCAGCGGGGGCGATCCCGAGCTCGTCCTGGCGTTGCCGCCGCTGCGCCCGGGTCTGTTCCCACCCGCCGTCGTACTGTCCGCGGAAGCGTTCGGCGGCACCGGTCTTGATGTGCATCGGCGTGTGCACGGCGGCGTGCGCGAAGTACATCATCAGCGGCTTGCCCGGGTCGGAGGCGTGCGACTCGGCGATCATTCCCACCGCACGGTCGGTCAGGTCGTCCGTCAGGTAGTACCCCTCCGGGTACTCGGTGACGTGGACGGGGCTGTTGCCCTCGAACAGCTGCGCGGGGGCGTGCAGGTTGGCCTGGGCCTCGAGGAACCCGTAGTACTGGTCGAAGCCGCGCTGCAGCGGCCAGGAGTTCCGGTCGCCTGCCGCGTGCATGTCCTGTTCGCGGCACAGGTGCCACTTGCCGATCGCCATCGTCGCGTACCCGGCGCCGCGGAACGTCTCGGCGATGGTCGGCTGGTGGGCGGGAAGCTCGGCAGCGTAGCCGGGGAAACCGTCGTCGACATTCGCCACCGCGCCCATGCCGACGGAATGCGAGTTGCATCCGGTGAGCAGCGACGCGCGGGTGGGCGAGCACGTGGGGGTGACATGGAAGTCCGTCATCCGTGCTCCCTCCGCTGCCACCGCGTCGAGGTGCGGCGTGGGGATCTCCGAGCCGAACGGGCCGATGTCCGAATAGCCCATGTCGTCGACGAGCATGACGATGACGTCGGGGGCGTCGGCCGCGGGGCGGGGCTTGCGCGGCCAGGACGGGGTGGCGGTGGGGAGGCTTTCGGTGACCGTGCCCGTGAAACCGGGCGGGGTGGGGATGCCGGATTCTCCTGAATTCCCCGTGGCACTCGAAGGGCCCGGACGGCCGATGTTGTCAGTCATCTTCGTGACGATAGTCACCGGCGATCCGGGCCCGAGTGCGGCGTACTGACCAGCGGGATGCTAGACGAACGGCACCCCGTCCCGCTTGGCCTGCACGATGTCCTTGACCACGCCGATGGTGAGCAGTACCAGGACCACCGCCGCGATCGCGGGCCACATCAGAATGTAGATCGTCATCATCACTGTGGTCACTTGTCATCTCCTCCAAGGTCTTCGGGATTCTTGTCGGCGTTGGTGCCGTCTTCCGCCGGCTCTGCGGCGGCCGCCTCGTCGCGCTCGAGCGTCGCGACCGCGGCTCCGGCAGAGCCCGTTCGGGGCGGCGTTCCGGGCCGCTTCCCCGCAGCTCCGCCACGGTCGGCCTCGTCGCCGTGCTGACGCATCTCCTCCTGCTCCTGCTGGAACAGCACCACTCGCTGGTCGATGAGGTCGAAGTCGAACAGCTCCTTGTTCCGCATGCTGATCGCGGTACACACGATCGCGCTGACCCCGTAGGAGACAAGCGAGCCCAGCAGTACCTCGTAGTCGCGGAGGAAGCCGATGAACAGCGGCATCATCGCGAGGAACATGACGGTGCCGGAGACGAACCCCGCGATCCGGCCGAGCATGCCGAACACCAGCAGTCCCACTACGACGGCGGCACCGGCCGCGGCCAGAGTCTCGAACAGCACCGCCTGCACGCCCGCCATGGGGATCAGGGTGAATCGGGCGATCAGGAAGAACACGAGTGCCACGACCACCGACACCGTGAACGCGACGTTGGTCATGCGCCGCCAGTAGAAGCTCACGATCACGGGGAAGACCAGCGCACCCCAGAGCGCGCCGACGAAGACGAGCAGGTCGAGGATGTCGAAGCTCGCGAATGCGAACATCACGCCGGCCGCGGTGGCCGCGACCATCGTCAGGCGGCCGATCAGCAGCATCGTGCCGGGGTTGACCTTGCCGCGGGCCAGATTCTTGCCGTAGATGTCGGCCATCGTGATCGAGGCGAGGGCCGACAGGTCGGAGTCGGCGGTGGACGCGAGCGAGCCGATCACCATGATGAACAGCGCTGCGACAAGGACGCCCGGCAGGAACTCGACGGCCATGTCGGGGATCAGGTTGTTGGTGTCGCCGTCGGTGGGCTTGAGCCCGATCATCGCCGCGAGCATGCCGAGCATGCCCAGGCCGATGACGGTGCCCGCGTAGCCGAACGTGGCGGTGACGAACGTCGACTTGATCTTGTCCTGGCGCACAGCGAACAGGCGCTGGGCGATGGTCTGGTTGCCGATCGCGTAGGCCAGCACGGCCACCAGGTAGGGCGCACCCTGGTACAGGAACGCGTCCATGGAGAAGAAGTTCGCCATCTCGGGATCACCCGAGTCGTAGAACGAGTCGAGGCCGCCCCGGATCATGTCGGGTCCGCCGGCCGCGAAGAAGATGACGGGGATGATGACGACCGCGGCGCCCATCAACGCGACGAGCTGTGCGGCGTCTGTGAGCACCGCCGCGCGGAAACCCGACCAGATGCTGTACGACAGGATGCCGATGGCCACCACGAGGACGCCGGTGGTGAAGCTGAACGGCGTGAGGATGTAAACCAGGGCGCCGGCGGCGGTGAAGTTGGCGGTGATGCTGATGATGCTGCCCACCACGTTGGACACCGCCAGCAGCAGCTGGCTCGACGTGCCGTGCCGCGCGTGCATCACTTCTGCCAGGGTGTGCGCATGCGGCGCGATCTTGCGGAACCTTTTGCCGAACGGATAGATGCACAGGATCATCAACGCGCCCCAGAGCCCGTAGTGGATGGGGCCGGAGATCCCGTACTTGTAGCCCGCCGTGGCGGCGGCATAGAACGACGCCGCCCAGATCCATGTCGCCGTCATGGACGACGAGGAGAGCCCGAATCCGACGGCGCCGTTGGACACCATGAATCCGTCGGCGTTCTCTTTCTTCTCACGGATCGTGAGGGTGAGGAGAAAGGTGATTCCGAAGAATGCCACGAGTAATAAGATCGTGGTCGTCGCGCTGAGTGGGTACACATGTCCTCCGTTAGGGGGACCGCTGCCGGACGCGCGCCGTCCCCTCGGAAGTGCGGGCAGGCGGGCGCAGCGACGGGGGTCGGGCAGGACGTCGGACAATCGGGTTGTCCGTCCTGTCCGGTGCACGCGCGAGCGGTCCCGGGCCAATAGGGTCCTTGCAGATGCCGCCCGGCGCAGGTTGGCGCCCCTGATCGGCAGGCTCGCCTGGATCAGCGGTCACCGGGGGACCGGCGGATGCAATGCATTCGGACTGTATCAAGTTCTGATTGCCTATCCGCCGGGCGCGTAATGGGGATTTGTTGAAACGTCTTACCGCGTGGTACGGTTTATGGTTTCGTTCTTTGGTGCGTCATTTATTGAATCCGCACCGTAAGCATTGTTTCCGTCTCCCGCCCTGTCTCTGCGGCGGTATGCGCGGACTCACATGTCGAGTGCTGGCGCCTACCAGGCCTGTGATGTAGTGCTGTCGTGGGTCGGCTGTGCCGGACGAAGGGTGCGGCCGTGTCGGACGAGGGACGGGTGATGAGGTTGATGGGCACGCCATCGGCGCAGGGCCGCGGTGCAGTCGTGGTCGTGGGCGGTACAGGGGGGATCGGCAGCGCCGTGGTCCGGGGGTTCCGGCGCGACGGCGCGCCGGTGTGCCTGACTTATCGTAGGAACAGGGAGAGGGCGGAGGCGCTGCTCGCCGAAGCGCCCACGGCGGCCGAGGCCTCCGGGCGCGGATCGGGCGTCGCCGCGGAATCGGCGGCGCTGCCCCTCGACATCACGGACTTCGACGCGGTGGCGGAATTCGCTTCGACGGCGGGCCGGCGCTTCGGCAGTATCGCCACAGTGGTCTACGCGGCAGGGCCGTTGGTCCGCCAGCGCCACCTGAGCCGGGTCGCGCCGACGGAGATGCGCGACGTGCTCGTCGGCGACAGCGCTGCGTTCTTCGCCGTGGCCCACGCCTTCCTGCCGGCTCTGCGCGAGACGGGCGGGTCCATCGTGGCGGTGACGACTGCCGCGGGCAGGCGATTCGCGGTGCGCGACGGCATGTCGGCGGTGCCCAAGGCGTCGGTGGAGGCGGTGGTCACCGGTCTGGCAGTGGAGGAGGGGCGGTTCGGGGTGCGCGCGAATTGCGTCGGTCCGGGGATGTTGTCCGACGGGATGGCGCAGACGCTGGCCGCCGCGGGCGACCTGGACGATGCCGCGCTGGAGGCGGCCCGCGTCAATACCCCGCTGCGCAGGTTCGGCTCGTGCGAAGACGTCGCGGAGGCCGTGCGGTTCCTCGCGTCGGACCGTGCGGGCTTCATCACGGGTCAGAAGCTGGACGTGGACGGCGGGTACGGAGCCTGACCGGTGTCGGAGACGGCCGGTAGTCTCAGCGCGTGGCGCTTTACCGGAAGTATCGACCGGCGGCCTTCTCGGAGGTCGTGGGACAAGAGCACGTCACCGAGCCGCTCAGCGCGGCCCTGGAGTCGGGGCGGATCAATCATGCGTATCTGTTCTCAGGCCCGCGCGGTTGCGGCAAGACGTCGTCCGCGCGCATCCTCGCGCGGTCGCTGAACTGCGTCGAGGGGCCCACGGCGTCGCCCTGCGGAGTGTGCAGGTCGTGCGTCGCACTGGGGCCGGGGGGCACCGGCAATCTGGACGTCGTCGAACTCGACGCGGCCAGCCATGGCGGCGTCGATGACACGAGGGACCTGCGTGACAAGGCCTTCTACGCGCCGGCGGAGTCGCGTTACCGCGTGTTCATCGTCGACGAGGCCCACATGGTCACCAACGCGGGCTTCAACGCGTTGCTCAAGATCGTGGAGGAGCCGCCGGAGCACCTGATCTTCGTCTTCGCCACCACGGAGCCGGAGAAGGTGCTTCCGACGATCCGGTCGCGCACCCACCATTACCCGTTCCGGCTGCTGCCGCCGACGGTGATGCGCGGACTGCTCGACGGCATCTGTGAGCAGGAGCACGTCACCGTGGAGGACGCCGTGTTTCCGCTCGTCATCCGTGCGGGCGGCGGGTCCCCGCGTGACACGCTCAGCGTGCTCGACCAATTGCTGGCGGGCGCCGGGCATGAGGGCATCGCCTACGACCGCGCGCTGGCGTTGCTCGGGGTCACGGACGTCGCGCTCATCGACGACGCAGTGGACGCGCTCGCAGTGGACGACGGTGCGGCGATGTTCGAGACCGTCAACAGGCTGATCGAGGCCGGGCTGGACCCGCGGCGGTTCGCGTCTGACCTGCTCGACCGTCTCCGTGATCTCATCGTGCTTCGTGCGGTGCCCGACGCCGGCGAGCGTGGCCTGGTCGACGCCCCGGGAGACGCGCTGGAGCGCATGCGTGACGAAGCCGACCGCTTAGGCCCGGCCACTCTCACCCGGTACGCGGAGGTGGTGCACGATTCGCTTACGGACATGCGCGGCGCCACCGCCCCCCGCCTGCTGCTGGAGGTGATGTGCGCGCGGCTGCTGCTTCCCGCGGCTTCGGACGACGTGCCGGCGCTGCTGCAGCGGATCGAGCGCCTTGAGCGCGGCGGAACGGCGGGGGCTGCGGCGCCGGGTGGTGTCGCAGCTGGGGGCGCCGTGTCCGGCGCCCCTGCGGTGAGCGCTCCGGAGGCGGATGGCAGCGGCCAGGGCGCGTCGCCCGAGCGGGCGGCGCCGCGTTTCGTGCGCCCGTCGCAGCGTCGGGCCGGTCAGGAAGCGCCGTCGCCGCGCCGCGAGGAAGAAGACCGTCCGCGCACTGCGCCGCGACAGGATGCGACGGTGGAACAGAGCGCCGCGCCCCGGCCTTCGACAGGGGAGAGCGCAGCCGCGGAGCCGGTTTCCGAGAGGGCCGACACCGACGCGGCGCCTGCACCCGTGGTGGCTCCGGAACCTCCGGAGGCGCCTGAACCTGCGGCTGCGACCGAATCCGCCGCAGCGCCCGAACCTGCCGCAGCGCCCGAACCTGCCGCAGCGCCCGAACCTGCCGCAGCGCCCGAACCTGCCGCAGCGCGGCAACCGCCTGCGGACGCCTCGCCGAATCCCGTTCCGGACGGGGATCCTGAGCAGGAAACAGTCACGGCGTCGGGTGTGGAGGATGCGCCCGGCGGTGCGGAGGACCCCGCTGCGGTCGGCGGGCGCCCCGATGCAGTGGCGGTCCGCGCTGCGTGGTCCGAGGTCCGGGCGGCGATCCGTTCGCGAAGCCGCACCGTCGAGGTGATGCTGGCGGAGGCCGTCGTCAAGCGCGTGGACGACGACGTGGTCGTGCTGGCGCACCCGTCGGCACCGTTGGCCACCAGGCTTGCCGAACAGCACAATGCGCAGCTGATCAGGGAGGCCATCGCGCTGGTGTACGGCGGCGAGTGGCGACTGGCTGTGGAGAACGACAGCGGGCCGGCTCAGGCCGGGGGGCCGCCGCAAACCACGCGCGCACAACGGTCTTCGCGTCAGGCGCAGTCCGACAAGCCGGCTTCGCAGGGGTATTCGCGGCCCAGTCAGGCCGCCCGGGCGAGTGCCGGGCAGGGTGACGGCGGTTCTCCCCGTGCCGATTCCGCTGCGACGTCGGCCGCGCCCGCGGTTGCGGCCGGCGCCGGTGATCAGACCGGCGGATACTCAGGATCTGAGGCTCCGGAGGGCGGGGCACATGATGTGAGCGCGATGCCGCCTCCTCGGGACGAGGACGTTCCGCCGGAATCGGGCTACGAGGAACGGTTCGACGAAGCGGCGGCCGAAGAGGAGATGATGGCCGAAGCGGCCGCCGGTCCGGGAGTCACCGCTGAGCGCAGGGACCCGGAGGAGGCCGCGGTGGAGTTGCTGCGAGGGACGCTCGGAGCCACGCCGATCGACGAGTGACCCGGCTGCCGGCCGTCCTTCTGATTCGGTCGTCATGGCTCGAGAACGCGGTTGGAAGACCATGGCGCCAAGCGTCGAATATATGTACTATAGAACACATGAACGGGGTGGGGTTCGGGGGATCGGCTCGTGCGGCGGCAGGCGGCGCGGGCGTGGTCGATGGGCAGTTGGAGGCGATGCTGCCGGAGTGGTGCCGCGAGCTGATGGTGGCGCATCAACGGGACGAGAATGCGGCCGCGGCACGGCGTCTGCTCGGGGTTCGTGAACTGGTGGACGCGCGCATCGCGATGCTACAGCGCGCCGGCACCGGCAGGGGGCGTGCTCGGCGCGCGGCGCTCTCGGAGGTCGCCGCGGCATCGACATGCACGATGCACATGGCGGAGGTGCACTACGGGATCGCGGAACTTCTGGAACAGCATCTCTCCGCGGTGCGGGATGCGGCGCTCGCCGGCCTGGTCGACTATGCGCACCTCGCCGTGCTGTATCACGCGCTGGCCCAGGTGGATCCGGACGTGATCCGTGCGCTCGACGAGGAGATCGCCGCATCCGCCAGGCTGCTTGCGCCCGGCTCATTCGGCAACGAGGTCGAACGTCTGTTGATGGAGCGTGACCCCCGTATGGCCGAGCGTTTGCATGCGCGCGAGCGCTCACGTCGGCGGGTCACAGTCTCACGCCGCACCAGCGGCATGGCGGACGTGCGGGCGTACCTTGCAGCGGATGAGGCGGTCGTCGTATACGAGGCCATCGATGCGCTGGCCGATTCGGTATGTGCTGCCGACCCGAGGGACCGCGCCGCACGGCGCGCCGATGCGGTGGTGGCAATGGCGCTCGGCGCCGACAAGCTCGAATGCAGGTGCGGGCGGCCCGCGTGCACGAAAGCCTCGTGTGCGGCTTCGGATGCCACGGGGGACGCAGCGCCGGCGGACCCCGAGACGGGCGGCGGCACGGGCGCTCCGGGCGCAGGCTCGGGGGCGCAGCGACGGGTTCACGTGTACGTGCACGTGGACCTCGCCACGCTCGCGCACCTGACGGACACCCCGGGCCACCTCGAAGGGTACGGCCCGATCTGCGCAGAGTATGCGCGCATGCTCGCCGAGAACTCGACGTGGCAGCTGGTGTTCGCCGAGGCCAAGTACCTGGCCGAGCATTGGCTGGCGCAGAACCCGCAGGCCGCATGCGGGGCGGACGGGAACCTGCCGCCGGGCGCCGGCCATGCCCCGACCGGCGACGGGGGAGGGGTCTGTCCCGGGGACGAGTCGGACGATCCCACCGCCGATGAGAAGGTGGCGGGAATGCACGATGGCTCCTACGATCCCGAGCTCGACGATCCCGAGTACATCGCGTTCCTCGAAGCGGCATTTGAGCGTTGGCAGGCGAAGGAGAACCGCCTGCGGCACCAAATCGAGACCGTCCATGAGCGGACGCTCCCGGAAACATCGGGGGCCGCGCTGGGGCTTTCGCGTCCGGCGCCGCCGACCCCGTTGCGGCACGCCCGGATTCCCGCACTGCGGACGGTGCCCATCATCGGCGACGGGAGACTCATCGACACGATCCGTTCCCGGGTCGCGGCATGCCGCGGCATGGGTTCCGGCATCCACCCGGACGGTCACGGCGGATACGACAAACCGCCGCCGGGCGCGCTCTCCTACAAACCGTCGCGGAAGGTCACGCAGGAGGTGCGCACGCGCGACGGGCACTGCCGCCACCCCGGATGCATCGTGCCGGCCGGGCGGTGCGAAATCGACCACGTGGTGCCGTTCGACCACGATGCCCCGGAGCATGGCGGTTGGACGGTGCCGCAGAACCTGCACTGCCTGTGCAAAATGCACCATCAGCTGAAGACCTGGCGGATATGGGACGTCGCCGTGCTTGCGGGTTACGCCGAATGCTGGTCGTGCCACGCGACCGGGCAGTGGCTGATCAGTGTGCCCGGAGGATTCCGCGCCCGGCCTGTGCCTGCTGCCTCCGTGGAAAGGGACGGCACCGTGGAACGGGACGGCACCGTGGAAAGGGACGGCACCGGCCAGGTGCACGGTCCGCGTGCACACCCGGCCATGTCCGCCAGGGACATCGCCTTCGGTGCAGCGGATCCGGAGGCGGACCCGGACGAGGACCTGCCGTTCTGATCCTCAACCCAGGTGCGCGGCCAGGAACTCCCTGGTGCGGATGCCCGCGTCCTCGGCTGCCTCGCGCACGTGCTTGGGCGACGAGGGGTCCGAGGCGAACGCGTGGCCCGCCCCCGGGTATCTCACGATCTGCGTCGGCGCGTTGACCGGCTCGATCGCAGTGCGAAGTCGCTCCACCTGCGCCGGCGGGATGGACCGGTCCTCGTCGCCGTAGAAACCGAGCCAGGGCACGCGCACGCTCGGCGCCGTCTCCAACCCGGATTCGAATCCGGACCATCGGGCTTTCTCGATACCGCTGCCGTAGAACGTGACCGCCGCGTCGACGTCGGCGTGGGCCGCCGCCCACAGGGCGATCGTCCCTCCCATGCAGAATCCGATGATCCCGGCGCGCGGGGCGCCCTCGTGGCGCAGGAACGCGGTGGCGTTGCCGACGTCCATGGTGATGGCGTCGCCGTCCAACGTCGCCATCACCGGCCTGGCCTTGGCGAAATCGTGGTCGTCGATCACCACGTCACCGCTGCGGTGGTAGAGGTGCGGCGCGGCGGCAACGTATCCCACATCGGCGAACACCCGCAGCAGCCATTCGATGTAGGTCGTGACCCCCCACGCCTCCTGTACGACGACGATCCCGGCACGCGGCGCACCGTCGGGGCGCGCGACGGTGAGCGGAGTGCCGCCGTGGTCGACGCGCGCCAGCGGCCGCTGCGGCGTGTCCTGGGGGCCGCGGGGCAGGGGCGGCAGGTCTCCGTTGCTCCCCGTCACGCGCTCACCAACTCCACCAGGGCTGCAACGGCACGTCGGCGCTGCCGTCCGACAACGGCTTGACCGCCAGAACCTGGTGCAACTGGATGACGTTGGTCTCGAATCCCAGACGCGAGCCCGCCATGTAGAGTCCCCAGATCCTGGCAGTGCCCTCGCCGACTTCGCTCACGCAGAAGTCCCAGTTGTCCACGAGGTTGCGGCACCAGTCGCGCAGGGTCAGCGCGTAGTGCTCTCGGATGTCCTCCTCGTGCCGCACGTTGAACCCGGTGTCCTGCATGATCCGGATGATCGTGCCGGAGCCGGTGAGCTCGCCGTCGGGGAAGATGTAGCGGTCGATGAACGCGCCGGCCTTGGCGTTGCCCGCATTGCCGGGTCGGGTGATGCAATGGTTGAGGATCCGGCCGCCCGGCCGCAGCTTGGAGTAGAGGAACTCGAAGTAGTCGGGGTAGTTGTGCACGCCGATGTGCTCGGTGAGCCCGATCGAGGACACGCGGTCGAAACCGCTCTCGGGCACGTCACGGTAATCGCAGTGACGCACCTCGGCGAGATCCTGCAGCCCTTCCTCCGCGATCGCCTTCTGCGCCCACTCGGCCTGGTTCTTCGACAGCGTGGCGCCGATGACCCGGACCCCGCGCCGCGCGGCGTAGCGGACCATGCCGCCCCAGCCGCAGCCGACGTCGAGCAGCCGCATCCCCGGTTCCAGCCCCAGCTTGTCGAACACCAGGCGGTACTTGTCCTCCTGGGCCTGCTCGAGCGAGTCGTCGGCGTGCCGGTAGGTGGCGCAGGTGTAGGTCATCGACGGTCCCAGGACCCGCTCGTAGAAGGCGTTGGACACGTCGTAGTGGTGGCTTATGACCTCGGCGTCGCGCTCCTTCGAATGGCGAAGGCCCTCGGCGATCCGGCGCCAGCGCGGCAAGGTCTCCTGCGGCGGCGGGGTGAGGATGCGCAGCCGGTCGCGGCCCAGCGACCGGATGATGGCGGCGCCGTCCCGCAGCGACGGCCGGTGCATCGAGATCGACTGCAGGCGCTTGAACACCTCGTACGGGTCGCCTGGATGCGCCCCCACGAGGTCCAGGTCGCAGAAAGCGTAGGCGCGGGCCATGCCGAGGTCGCCGGGGGCGGTGGCGACGAAGTTCGCGCCGCGGGGAGTCTTCAGGACGAGCCCGTACGGCGAGTCCGGGTCTCCGGCGGTACTGCCGTCGTAGGCGGTGAAGTGGAGGGGGATGGGGCCGTCGGTGACCTTCTCCAGCATTTCGGCCAGCGTCAGCTGGGGCAGCCCGCCGCCCGTGATGCCGGCGAGCGCGCCGGACGAGAACGCGTTGTTCATGGGGGCTCCCTTGAACGAGATCACTTTTGCTTTACCGCCTTTGCGTACAGATCGAGTAGACGCGAATCCGGGTCGTACCGCGACTTGAGGCCGGTGTAGCCGGTGCCGCCGTACATGCCGTCGAACTCGTCCTGCTCGTAGAACGACTCCGAGTAGAGCGACTTGTGCCCGCCCAGCTCGGCCACCTTGCGTTCGATGCGCCGGTTCATCGCGCCCACAGGCTCGCCGGGAACGATGGGTACGGACGACCAGAAGCCGATGTTGACGTAGGTGCGCCCGGCCTCGAGGGGGTACAGGGTCCAGGGCTGCCCGGGGTCTGTGTCGCTGCGGCGCCCGTCGTCCGCCGGAACGCTGCGCAGCGCCAGCGGGCACAACCACACGGGTTCGATCCCGGTCTCGGGGAGGAACCACCGGGTGAACTCGGCGGTGCGTTCGAGGGGCACCTCGATGTCCTGCACCACGCGCTCGCGCGGGGGCAGGCCTTTGCGCTTCTCGAGCCGGTCGCCGATGTCGTACTTCTGGTCGAGCCCGATCAGCTTCCAGTAGATGCTGCTGCGCAGGTACTTGCGCGGCCAGAACCGGCGGATCCGCGGGTTCTGCGTGCCGAACGCCCGCGAGCACCAGAACCAGTCGGTGTCCCACCGCCAAAGATAGTCGCGGATTGTGAGCAGGTCGGTCTTCGGCGACGCCTCGAGCGCGTGCTGGATGGACCGGTAGTAGATGTCCATCCCGGTGTAGTCGGAGGTGCGTTCGCCGCGGCGGAGGTCGGATGCGTCGGTCTGCATTCCCAGGACCAGGTATGACTCGTCGGGCGTGAAGACGACCCCGTCGAGATAGTCGACCGTCACTGTCGCGCCGTCGGGGCCGGCCCAGGTGCCGGAGTCGGCGATCCGGCCCATTGCCTGCTGCAGCGCGTCGAGGTCGGTGAATCGCACGTGGTGCAGCCGGACGTACGGCTTGACGGCCTCGAGCTCGATGCGCAGGCGCGTGGCGTACCCGAGGGTGCCGTACGAGTTGGGGAACCCGCGGAAGAGGTCGGCCGTCCCGCCTTCCGGTCGTGCGGTGACGATCTCGCCGGTGGGGGTGAGCACGTCCATCTCGAGCACGGACTCGTGCGGAAGGCCGTTGCGGAACGAGGTGGACTCGATTCCCAGTCCGGTGACCGCGCCGCCGAGGGTGATCGTCTTGAGCTGTGGGACCACCATCGGTGCGAGCCCGTAGGGCAGCGTCGCGTCCACCAGGTCCTCGTAGGTGCACATGCCCTGCACGTCGGCCGTCCACGCGGAGGGATCGACGGAGATGACCCCGCCGAGGCCCGTCACGTCCAGGCCGGGTGCGCCCGTGGCGCTGCGCGCGCGGAACAGGTTCGAGGTCTTCTTGGCCAGCCGCACCGGCGCGTCCGCGGGGATAGCGTGGAAACTGGCGAGCAGCCGCTCCACGCCGGCCTGATGTGCGACGGTCCCCACAAGGCGGGCTGGCGGGGGCACGGGCCCGCGCGGCGGTCTACGCAGAACCGGGGTGGCATTCACGTGGCGCTCGAACCTTTCGTCAACTCGGACTCTACTGGTGCACCGCGCGCGAGGGCGGGCATTGGTCCCGCGGTGAGGAACGCTGTGCTCCCGCGGTGAGGAACGCTACGACTCCGTCCGCGGTGCCGCGCGCGCACCCCCGCTCACCGGCCGGGCGTTGCGCACCCGGTGCGGCGGCTACGCTGGTGACCGAGTTTCCCGACGAGAGGACCGCGCCGATGCAACCCGGAGACCCGACGCAGCCCGGCGGTATGCCGGATATGCAGCAGCTGATGGCGCAGGCCCAGCAGATGCAGCAGCAGATGGTCCACGCCCAGCAGGAGCTGGCGAACCGTCAGGTCGACGGCCAGGCCGGGGGCGGACTCGTCAAGGCGACGGTCACCGGCACCGGCGAGCTGACGTCGATCGTCATCGACCCGTCCGTCATCGACCCCTCCGACGCCGAGACGCTGCAGGACCTCGTCGTGGGTGCCGTGCACGATGCCTCGGCGAACGCGCAGCGGACCGCCGCAGAGCTCATGGGTCCGCTCGCGGGGCCGCTGGGCGACATCGGCCTGCCCGGCTTCTAGCGACAGCGGGTCGCTGCATGTACGAGGGTCCTGTTCAGGATCTCATCGACGAGCTGGGCAAGCTCCCCGGCATCGGGCCCAAGAGCGCCCAGCGGATCGCCTTCCACATGCTCACGGTGGAACCGTCGGACATCGACCGGCTCCTGGCGTCGCTGCAGAAGGTGCGTGAGGGTGTCCGGTACTGCGTCGAGTGCGGCACTGTCGCGGACGGCGAGCGCTGCCGCATCTGCCAGGACCCCCGCCGCGACCGCACCCGGATCTGCGTCGTCGAGGAGCCCAAGGACGTGCCCGCCATCGAGCGGACCAGAGAGTTCAAGGGGCTCTACCACGTCCTCGGCGGCGCGCTGAACCCGCTCGACGGCATCGGGCCCGACCAGCTGCGGGTGCGCGAGCTGCTGCAACGGCTCGGCGGTGCTGCGCCGGGGCCGGACGGCGGGACGGTGGAGGTGGCCGAGGTGATCATCGCGACCGACCCCAACACGGAGGGCGAGGCCACCGCCACCTACCTGGTCCGCATGCTCCGCGACTTCCCCGGGCTGTCCGTCAGCCGCCTGGCGTCCGGGCTGCCCATGGGCTCCGACCTCGAATACGCGGACGAGATGACGCTGGGTCGCGCGCTCACCGGGCGCCGGGTGCTGTAGGGGCGGCGGCGTGAGCCTCGAGGTCCGGGCCGTCGACGGCCCGTCGGGCTCCGGCAAGACCGTCTTCGCCGACGCGTTGGCGGCGCGGTTGCGCGGTGCCGGGCGCGACGTGGCGCTGGTGCGGGCGGACGACTTCGCGACGTGGGACGCCCCGGCGTCATGGTGGCCGCGGCTGGAATCCGGGGTGCTTCGGCCGTTGGCGCAGGGCCTGCCCGGCCGGTACCGGCGCGTGGAGTGGCGCCGGCAGTCGGATCGCGCGGAGGCCGTGCCGGTGCCGGGGCGGTGGGTGGACGTGCCGGTGCCGGAGATCCTGATCCTCGAGGGCGTCACCACGGCACGACGTTCGATCGCGGACCGGCTTACCCGGGCGTACTGGGTGCAGTGGGGGGACGAGGCGGCGCGGCTGGAGCGGGCCGTCGCCCGCGATGGCGGGGACTGCCGCGAACACCTCGAGCGGTGGCAGAGGTTCGAGCGCGGCTGGTTCGCGGTGGACGGCACGCGATCGCGGTGCGAGCCGGCGTGAGGCCCTGCCCGCGGCCCCTACCGTGAAGCGAGCCGCTCGGTGCGCAACTGTTCGACATCCGGCATCTCGAGCGGCGCCAGGTCTCCGGGGGCGACGCCGAGCGCGCGGGCGATGAGCAGGTCCGCCAGCTCCGGGTTGCGCGCGAGCACGGGGCCGTGCATGTAGGTGGCCACGAGCGACCCCTGGACGGCGCCCTCGAACAGCGTCTCGTCGGCGGCCGGGCCCTCCGGGTCCGAGGCGCGCTTGTTCCCGGTACCGCGCACCACCCGGCCGAGCGGGCGCGCCGCCGGCCCCAGCGTGGTGTTGCCGCCGTGGTTCTCGAACCCGGTGAGCGTCGCGGTGAGCCCGTCGACGAGGGGGGATGCGGCCACCTCGCCGATGATGCGCCCGGGTGCGTGGCGGGGCGTCACCAGCCCGCGGGCGACGAGGGCGCGGGACACGCGGCCGCCGGCCTCCGGCCGCCCGGGCTCGGTCGTCGCGTCCAGCAGGCCCAGGCCGTCGACCCGGCGCAGCGCGCCGCCGGGGCCGTCGGACGCGGTGAACCATTCGCCCATCACCTGCAGCCCGGCGCACACCGCCAGGACCGGCGCGCCGCGGTGCGCCGCGTTCTGCAGCCCGGGATGCGCGGTCATGTGGCGGGCGGCCAGCCGCTGCGCCGCGTCCTCCCCGCCGCCGAGTGCGTAGATGTCGAGGGAGTCGGGGACGGGTTCGCCGAACCCGGTGGCGACGATCTCGGCACGGTATCCGCGCATGCGCAGACGCTCACGCAGCACCACCGCGTTGCCGCCGTCGCCGTAGGTGCCGAGCACATCCGGCAGGATCAGCCCGATCCGGACGGTCGAATCGCCTGCTGTCGTGTCGCCGCTCATCGCGCCGCCCCCTCCGGGCTCGTGTCCGTCCGGCTCGTGTCCCCTTCGAGGTTCTCGCGGTCCAGCGCCCGGTCGAGGCCCAGGAGCGCCGTGTAGTTGGCCAGCACCTCCACCCTGCCCGGCGGGCACCGGTCGACGGCGCGCAACACGTCCTTCTCCAGCGTGTGCGCGACGCCCGCATAGGAGAGGCGCACGGCCAGGTCGGTGCCGCGTTCGCCGGTAGCCACGACGGGGGCCGGGCTCGCCGCGAGCGCCTCGAAGTCCACATCCCAAAGCCACGACAGGTCCTCGCCGTCGGGGACCTGGCCGTTGACGGCGATGACGACTCCGTCCGCGGTGCGGTCCGACATCGCCAGGGCCTCCTGCCATCCGGCGGGGTTCTTGGCCAGCAGCATCCGCAGCCGGTGCGGGCCGCGGACGACGGTGCGGTACCGGCCCGCCACCTCGGTCACGGTGCCGACGGCGTGCACGGCAGCGGACGGGTCGACGCCGACGGCGACCGCCCCGGCGACGGCCTGCGCGGCGTTGCCGAGGTTCGCGCGGCCCGGGATGCGCAGGTTCAGCACGGCCGTGAAGCCGCCGGGGCCGGACAGGACGTCCCCGTCCACGGACCAGTGGGTCTGCGGGCGGGCGAGATCGCAGCCGGAGCAATGCCAGTGAGGGTGCGGGTCCTGGACCGGGCCTCCCGTTGCGGCGGCGTGGACGACCGGCTCGCCGCAGCGCGGGCACCCGGCCGAGTCGTTGGTCCAGCCCGCCCCGGCGCCCACCCACACGACGTCCGGTGCGTCGAAGGCGACCGAGCTGACCAGGACATCGTCGGCGTTGGCGACGAGGACCGTCCCGGGGTGCCGGGCCAGGCCCTCGCGCAGGCGGCGCTCGACGGCGTTGATCTCGCCGACACGGTCGAGCTGGTCCCGGCTGAGGTTGAGCAGGACGACCGCCGACGGGGCGACGGCGTCGGCCACGTGGGGGACGTGCAGCTCGTCCACCTCGAGGGCGGCCGTACGGGCGGAGCGGGACTCGCCGAGCGCGGCGACCAGGCCCGCGTCCATGTTGGCGCCGTCGGCATTGGTGGCCACCGGGCCCAGCGACGACAGGGCCGCCGCGACCATCCTGTTGGTGGTGGACTTACCGTTGGTGCCGGTGACCAGCACCGTGCGCTTCCCCGCGCCCAGCTGCCCCATGATCGAGCGGTCCACCTGCAGTGCGATGAGCCCGCCGATCATCGCGCCCCTGCCCCGGCCGGACTTGCGGGACGCCCATGCGGCCGCCGATGCGAGCCGCATCGCCGCACGTCCTCGCAGAGTCAGTCCGGCGGCCGGGGTTTCGGGGGAGGCATCGGTCATGCCGGAAAGTCTGACACAGCGACCGGCGCCCGCTGCGGGCGCCGGTCGCTGTGTGCACGCGCTACTTGTGGGCGCGGTTGACCGCGGAGATCACGGCGCGCAGCGACGCCACGGTGATCGACGGCGCCAGGCCGACGCCCCAGAACACCTTGGTCTCGCCGTCGGGGCACTCCACCGCGCACTCCAGGTAGGCGGCGGCCACGGCGTCGTCGCCCGCGGACATCGCATGCTCGGTGTAGTCCAGGACCCGCACGTTGTATCCGGCGGTGGCGAGCCCGTCGACGAGGGCTGCGACGGGACCGTTGCCGAAGCCGTGCAGCTCGCGTTCGATGCCGTCGATCTTGACGGTGGCGATGATCTCGTCGTCGTCGCCGTCGTTCTGCGCGGGCGTCATCTCCTGGGAGATCCGCTCGATCGGCAGCCGGCGGTCCAGGTACTCCTCGGCGAAGACGTCCCACATCTCCTTGGGGTTGATCTCGCCGCCCTCGGAATCCGTGAGCCCTTGCACGATCCGGGAGAACTCGATCTGCAGCCGCCGCGGCAGGTCCAATCCGTGGTCGGTCTTCATCACGTAGGCGATGCCGCCCTTGCCGGACTGCGAGTTGACGCGGATGACCGCCTCGTAGGTGCGGCCCACGTCCTTGGGGTCGACGGGCAGGTAGGGGACCTGCCAGACGATGTCGTCGATGTCCTGGTCGGCGGCGTCGGCGTCGAACTTCATCGCGTCGAAGCCCTTGTTGATGGCGTCCTGGTGGCTGCCGGAGAATGCGGTGTAGACCAGGTCGCCGCCGTACGGGTGGCGCTCGGGCACGTTCAGCTGGTTGCAGTACTCGACGGTGCGCCGGACCTCGTCGATGTCCGAGAAGTCGATCTGCGGGTCCACGCCGCGCGTGAACAGGTTCATGCCGAGCGTCACCAGGCAGACGTTGCCGGTGCGCTCGCCGTTGCCGAACAGGCAGCCCTCGATGCGATCGGCGCCCGCCATGTAGCCCAGCTCCGCGGCCGCGACGGCGGTGCCGCGATCGTTGTGCGGGTGCAGGCTCAGGATGATCGCCTCGCGCCGGGCCAGGTTGTCGCTCATCCACTGGATGGAGTCCGCGTAGACGTTGGGGGTGGCCATCTCCACGGTGGCGGGCAGGTTGACGATCAGCGCGTTCTCCGGCGTCGGCGCGATGATGGCGCTGACGGCGTCGCAGATGTCCTTGGCGTAGGAGAGCTCGGTGCCCGTGTAGGACTCCGGCGAGTACTCGAACCGCCAATGGGTGTCCGGGTATTTGGCCGCCTCCTCCAGGACCTTCTGCGCAGCGTCCGTGGCGATCTTGGTGATGGCGGGCTTGTCCGCCTTGAACACCACGCGGCGCTGCAGGATCGAGGTGGAGTTGTAGAAGTGCACAATGGCGTTGGCCGCGCCCTCGCAGGCCTCGAAGGTGCGCTCGATCAGCTCCGGTCGGCTCTGGGTGAGCACCTGGATGGTGACGTCGTGGGGGATGGCGCCGTCCTCGATGATCTCGCGGACGAAGTCGAAGTCGGTCTGGCTGGCGGCGGGAAAGCCCACCTCGATCTCCTTGTACCCCATGCGCACGAGCAGCTCGAACATGCGGCGCTTGCGGGCTGGGGTCATCGGGTCGATCAGGGCCTGGTTGCCGTCGCGCAGGTCCACGGCGCACCACAGCGGCGCGCGGTCGATCACCGCGCCCGGCCAGCGGCGCTCGTCGAGCGCGATCTCCTCCACCTCGTCCGCGAACGAGCGGTAGCGGTAGGCGGGCATCGACGAGCCGCGCTGGGTGTTCCAGGCGGGCTGGTCGGCGGGGGCCGGGCGGCTGGGTGTGACGATGTTGCGCCGGCCGGCGGTGAAGGCGTCTGCGGAAGTCATGATGGGATTCTCCCTGTGTGCGGGGCACGGGCGCGGGTGGGCCCGGAACCTGCTGGCGGATAGACCGACGTGCCTGGATGACGTTGCGGATCCCGTGGTGGACCTGTGGGCCCGGCGGGTGGTCCGCACTGGCGCGGCGTGGCGGAGACGACTGCGGCGTGGGCCGCGCGATGCTACGGCGTGCGAGTGCTGCTACGGCATGGAGAAGGGCCCGCGACGGGGAGCCGGTCTGCTGTGTCAGATCCCGCCGCGGCACTCAAGGAGGAGCACGCGCTGCATGAAGGCGAGTCTACTACCCGCTCCGCCTCCGATCCAGACGGAGTTCAGGGGCACCGCATTCCCGGCCGGCCGCAGCGCCTGCGTGAGGCCTCACCGATCGTTCCCCGCAAGTCCACACGCAGGCGGGTCGACTCGGGCAGGATCGGAGTCGGGGACACCGTGACCCCAAACCGCATGACCGGATGACTCCATGACACTGCAACCAACCGTGCGAATCTCGCAGGAGGACGACGCCGATGACCTCGACCGACAATCCGAAGGCGGATCCGAGCACGCTGACCACAGCGGTCGGGGCGCCGGTGCCGAACAACCAGGACGTGCAGACGGCCGGACCGCGTGGGCCGCAGCTGCTGCAGGACGTGTGGTTCCTGGAGAAGCTCGCGCACTTCGACCGCGAGGTGATCCCGGAGCGCCGCATGCACGCCAAGGGCTCGGGCGCGTTCGGCACGTTCACCGTCACCGGTGACATCACGCGCTACACCCGAGCGAAGATCTTCTCGGAGATCGGCAAGAAGACCGAGCTGTTCGCGCGGTTCTCCACCGTGGCGGGCGAACGCGGCGCGGCCGACGCGGAGCGCGACATCCGCGGCTTCGCCGTCAAGTTCTACACCGAGGAAGGCAACTGGGACCTCGTCGGCAACAACACCCCGGTGTTCTTCTTCCGAGACCCGCTCAAGTTCCCCGACCTCAACCACGCCGTCAAGCGCGATCCGCGCACCAACATGCGCAGCGCGGAGAACAACTGGGACTTCTGGACGCGGCTGCCCGAGGCGCTGCACCAGGTGACGATCGTGATGAGCGATCGCGGGCTGCCCGACGGGTATCGGCACATGCACGGCTTCGGCTCGCACACCTTCAGCCTGGTCAACGCGGACGGCGAGCGCTTCTGGGTCAAGTTCCACCACCGTTGCCGGCAGGGCATCAAGAACCTCACCGACGACGAGGCGGCGGCCGTCGTCGCGGGCGACCGTGAGTCCAGCCAGCGCGACCTCTACGAGGCCATCGAACGCGGCGACTACCCCAAGTGGACGCTGTGCGTGCAGGTGATGCCGGAGGCGGACGCGGAGAAGGTGCCGTACCACCCGTTCGACCTGACGAAGGTGTGGCCCAAGGCCGACTACCCGCTGATCGAGGTGGGCGAGTGGGAGCTGAACCGCAACGCGGACAACTACTTCGCGGACGTCGAGCAGGCCGCGTTCAATCCGGCGCACGTGGTGCCCGGCATCGGGTTCTCCCCGGACCGCATGCTGCAGGGGCGTCTGTTCTCTTACGGCGACGCGCAGCGCTACCGGCTGGGCGTCAACAACTACCAGATCCCGGTCAACCAGGCGCGCTGCCCGGTGGGCAACTTCCACCGCGACGGGACGATGCGGGTGGACGGCAACCAGGGGTCCACCAAACACTACGAGCCCAACGGCCACGGGCTGTGGCAGGAGCAGCCGGGGTATGCGGAGCCGCCGCAGACGGTCGGGGCGGTGGCGGATCATTTCGACTTCCGCGCCGATGACGACGACTACTTCTCGCAGCCGCGGGCGCTGTTCAACCTGATGGACGCCGGGCAGAAGCAGGCGCTGTTCGACAACACCGCGCGCAACCTGGCGGGGGTGTCGCAGGACGTGGTCGAGCGGCACATCGCCAACTGCACGGCGTGCGACCCCGCCTACGGCGAGGGGGTGCGGTCGGCCATCGACGCGCTGGGGTGATCGGTCGTCGGAGGCCCGATCGTCACGCCGGCGGGTCGAACGGCGTCTCCTGGTACACGCAATAGTTGAGCCAGTTCGCGAACAGCAGATGACCATGGCCGCGCCACCGGTTCACCGGCAGGGCGGTCGGGTCGTCGTCCCGGAAGTAGTGCGCCGGGACCGGGACCGGCAATCCCTGCTCCCGGTCACGCGCGTATTCGCGGGCCAGGGTGTCCGCGTCATACTCCGGATGGCCGGTGACGAACACCTGCCGGCCGTCCGGAGTCGCAGCGAGGAACACCCCGGCCTCGTCGCTGCGAGCCAGCACTTCGATCTCGCCGGTGGCCTCGACGTCGTCGGCCCGGACGTCGGTGTACCGCGAGTGCGGTGCCACGAACTCGTCGTCGAAGCCGGTGATCACCGCCGACCGCCGACCGGTGAGCCGATGGCTGAACACCCCCGACAGCTTCTGCGGCATCTCGTATTTGCCGATCCCGTAGTGGCGGTACAGCGCGGCCTGGGCGCCCCAGCACACGTGCAGGGTGGACTGGACGTTGGTGCGCGACCAATCCAGAATCCTGGTCAGCTCAGGCCAGTAGTCGACCTGCGCGAAGTCGAGGCGCTCGACCGGGGCTCCGGTGATGACCAGTCCGTCGAAGTGCTGCTCGGATACGTCGTCGAACGTCGAGTAGAACGCCTCGAGATGTTCGGCCGACGTGGTGCGCGAGACGTGGCTGGCCATGTGCAGCAACGTGATGTCGATCTGCAACGGCGTGTGGCTGAGCAGCCGCAGCAATTGCGTCTCGGCGACGATCTTGACCGGCATCAGGTTGACGATCGCGATCCGCAGCGGACGGATGTCTTGGTGTCCGGCACGCTCGTCGGACATGACGAAGATCCGCTCGGACTCCAGGACCGCGCGGGCCGGCAGATCGTACGGCATGGTTACAGGCATCGGCGACCACAATATTCCGGTGGGGGCGTCAGCGCCCGCGCCGGGGGGCTGATCACGCTCCGGCCGGGAAGGGCGCCCCCCACTGCTCTCCGAACACCATGTCCGTCAGCGTGGGGCGCCGTCGCGGCTTGCGGTCCCGCTCGACGATCGCCGGGTCCGCACCGTCCTCGTCGCCGATATGCCCCAGCGCGATCATCACCAGCGGTTCGAAGCCGTCCGGGATCCGCAGGGACCGCCGGGCCTCGTCCCGGTCGAATCCGGACATCGGGTGTGCGACGAGGCCCATGGACACGGCCTGGAGCGACAATTGCGCCGTCGCGAGGCCGGCGTCGAACATCGCGTACGGCAGGTCGCCCTTGTCGTTCACCGTCTGCACGACGCCCAGAACGAGAGCCCCCGCGGATGTCGCCCACCTCTTGTTCCCCTCGGAAAGCAACGACGCGAGGGTCGCGTGCGCGGCGTCGCCGCGAAGCCCAGCGAGGAACCGGACTGGGAATGTGCCGCCCCACGATGCGGCGACCCGCGCCGATTCGACCGCCGCGAAGAGATCGTCGGGCGTCACCACGGCGTCGGGGTCGAGGTTGCGCGCGCTCCACCGCTGCGCGATCACCGGGTGGATCTGCACGCCCGAACCCGCCGAGCGGTCGGCGTGCGGATGATGCGGCTGCGCGGGTCCGGGTCCGTCGAAGATCTGCGACACCGCCGCATGGTATCGACGCGAGGGCACACCGGACCCGTCGTGGTGACCGACGCCTCACCCCGGAGTGACGTGACGCAGTGCACGCCCCGTGGCGGCAGCCTGATGCGGTGGCCGGCTGATCGGTACCCTGGATCTTTGATTACGACCGATAGAAGCAGTGACCGACCAACGACCAGTGATCGAAGAACACTGTCTGGAGGTACCCGAGCGTGGCAATCGTCGTACAGAAATACGGCGGATCGTCGGTGGAAAGCGCCGACAGGATCCGGCGCGTGGCCGAGCGAATCGTCGAGACGAAGAAGCAAGGCAATCACGTCGCCGTCGTGGTCTCCGCCATGGGCGACACCACGGATGAGCTGCTGGACCTGGCGCAGCAGGTGAACCCGGTGCCCCCCGCCCGTGAGATGGACATGCTGCTCACCTCAGGCGAGCGCATCTCGAACGCGCTCGTGGCGATGGCGATCAGCTCGCTGGGCGCCGAAGCGCGCTCGTTCACCGGTTCGCAGGCCGGCGTCGTCACCACGGCGGCGCACGGCAAGGCCAAGATCATCGATGTCACCCCGGGGCGCGTGCAGCAGGCCCTCGACGAGGGCTCGATCGCGATGGTCGCCGGATTCCAGGGCGTCAGCCAGGACACCAAGGACGTGACGACGCTGGGGCGCGGCGGGTCCGACACCACGGCCGTCGCGCTCGCCGCGGCTCTGGGCGCCGACGTGTGCGAGATCTACTCGGACGTCGACGGCGTCTACACCGCGGACCCGCGGATCGTGCCGGACGCGAAGAAGCTCGACAACATCTCGTTCGAGGAGATGCTGGAGATGGCGGCGTGCGGGTCCAAGGTGCTCATGCTGCGCTGCGTCGAGTACGCGCGCGGAGCGAACCTGCCCATCCACGTCCGCTCGTCATACACCGACAAGCCGGGCACCATCGTGTCCGGATCGATGGAGGATATCCCCGTGGAAGAAGCCGTCCTGACCGGCGTCGCGCACGATCGCGACGAGTCGCAGATCACCGTGCAGGGGCTGCCCGACTCGCCCGGGTACGCCGCCAGCCTGTTCCGGGTGGTCGCCGACGCCGACATCAACATCGACATGGTGCTGCAGAACGTCTCCGAGGTGGAGACCGGCAAGACCGACATCACCTTCACGCTGCCCACCGAAGACACGTCCAAGTGCGTCGAGGCGCTCACCGCCGCCAAGGACCGGATCGGCTTCAGCAAGGTCGTGTTCGACGACCACATCGGCAAGGTGTCGCTTGTGGGCGCGGGGATGAAGAGTCACCCGGGCGTGACGGCCACGTTCTTCGAGGCGCTGGCCCAGGCGGGCATCAACATCGACTTGATCTCCACCTCCGAGATCCGCATCTCGGTGCTGGTGAAGGACACCGACGTGGACGAGGCCGTCCGCGTCGTGCACAAGGCGTTCGATCTGGGCGGCGAGGAGCCCGCCAAGGTCTACGCCGGAACGGGGCGCTGATTCCGATGACCACACTCGCAGTAGTGGGAGCCACCGGCCAGGTGGGCGTCGTGATGCGCCGTCTACTCGAGGAGCGCGCCTTCCCGGCCGACAAGGTCCGCTTCTTCGCGTCCGCGCGCTCGGCGGGCACGACGCTGCCGTTCCGCGGCGAGGACATCGTCGTGGAGGACACCGCGGCCACGCCCGACGAGGACTTGCAGGGCATCGACATCGCCCTGTTCTCCGCGGGCGGCACGCTGTCGAAGGAGCAGGCGCCGCGCTTCGCGGCGGCCGGTGCCGTCGTGGTCGACAATTCGTCAGCCTGGCGCAAGGACCCGGACGTCCCGCTGGTGGTCAGCGAAGTCAATCCGGGCGACCTGGCGAACCGGCCCAAGGGCATCATCGCCAACCCCAACTGCACCACGATGGCCGCGATGCCCGTACTGGGGCCGCTGCACCAGGCCGCGGGCCTCAAGCGGCTGATCGTCTCCACCTACCAGGCCGTCTCCGGCAGCGGGCTGGCCGGCGTCAAGGAGCTGGCCTCGCAGACCCGCGCCGTCATCGACGACGCCGAGAAGCTGGTGCACGACGGCTCCGCCGCCGACTTCCCCGAGCCGGAGAACTACGTGGCGCCCATCGCGTTCGACGTGGTTGCTCTCGCCGGCGGGCTGGTCGACGACGGCTCCGGTGAGACGGACGAGGACCAGAAGCTGCGCAACGAGTCACGGCGCATCCTGGGCATCCCCGAGCTGTTGGTGTCCGGCACGTGCGTGCGCGTTCCGGTGTTCACCGGCCACTCGCTGGCGATCAACGCCGAGTTCGACCGCCCGCTGAGCGTGGAGGACGCGCAGAAGGTCCTGGCCGAAGCCCCGGGCGTGGAGCTGGTGGACGTGCCCACCCCGCTGGCCGCGGCAGGCCAGGACAACTCGCTGGTGGGCCGCATCCGCAACGACGAGGGAGCCCCGGAGGGCCGTGGTCTGGCCCTGTTCGTCTCCGGCGACAACCTGCGCAAGGGTGCCGCGCTGAACACCATCCAGATCGCAGAGCTGCTGGTAGAGGAGTAGTCGCCGGGCGCGACGCCGAGTGCCGCACGCCGATCAGGTACTTTCTGCCGATTCCGGGAGGAGAATCGGCGGGGAGTACCTGATCGACGGTGCGTGCGAGGTGCGTCATGACGGACAAGCGGGCCGATCTCGTCTGCGAGGGCGGCGGAGTGCGGGGGATCGGCCTCGTCGGCGCGGTGGACGTGCTGGCGGAGGCCGGCTACTCGTTCCCGCGCGTCGCGGGATCCAGCGCGGGGTCGATCGTCGCGGCGTTCGTGGCGGCGCTGCAGAAGGCGGGCGAACCGCTCGGCCGCCTGCACGACATCGTCGACGCGATCGACTACACCAAGTTCCCGGACCGCAGCCCGGTCGGACACGTACCGCTGGTCGGTCCGATGCTCTCGCTGTTCCTTTCGGACGGCATCTACGAGGGCGCCTACCTCGAGTCCTTCGTGGCGGGCGTGCTGAAGGATCTGGGGGTGCGGACCTTCGGCGACCTGCGCCTGGGCGACGGCGGCGCCACCGGGGACGGGCTGGAACGCAAATACGCCTGGGCCCTCGTCATCACGGCAAGCGACCTTTCCCGGCGCCGTCTGGTGCGCATCCCGTGGGACCTGCCCGCGTACAAGAAGGACCCCGACGAGTTCCCCGTGGCGAAGGCGGTGCGCGCGTCGGCGGCGATACCGTTCCTGTTCCAGCCGGTGCGGGTGTCCGGGGCGACGTGGGTGGACGGCGGACTGGTGGACGACTTCCCCATCGAGCTGTTCGACCGCCCCAACAGTGCCGAGCCGCAATGGCCCACGTTCGGGATCCGGCTCAGTGCGCGCCCGGGTCTGGTGCCGCCGACGCATGCTGTGAAAGGCCCGTTCTCGATCGCGCTGGCCGCGCTCGGAACCTTGCTGAGCAATCAGGATGCCGCGTACCTGAACGACCCGTGCACGGTGCGCCGCACGGTGTTCGTGCCCTCGGACGCGGTGAGCCCCATCGACTTCGACATCACCGACGCGCAGGTGGACGCGCTCTACGAAAGCGGCTCCGACGCGGCCCGCAAGTTCCTGGCCGCGTGGGACTTCGGCGAGTACGTGGCGCAGTGCCGGCACGGATTCTCGGGGTGACCGGGAGGGTCGTCAGCCGGTGAACGCCCGCGTCACCTCGCCGTGCCCCACGCCTGCAGCGAGCAATGCGGCCAACAGGATTCTGGCCTGGCCGGCCCGCAGCACGGGGCTGAACACCGCCCCCGCGCGGGCCAGGTTCGTGCCCCCGCCCCCGCCGCCGTAGTCGGCGAAGGCGGGGCCGTGGGGCACCCTGGTGGTGACCACGACGGCGACGCCGGCGGCCGCCGCAGCGCGCACGGCACGCACCGCCGCGGCATTCGCGTTGCCGGCGCCCATGGCCTCGAGCACGATCCCGCGGGCGCCCGCGGCCCGGCAGGCGTCGATGACGACGGCGTCGGAACCCGGGTACAACGCGACGGTGTCCACGCGGGGGAGGCTTCCGGTGGCGAGGCCGCCACCGGGCACGGCGGCGAGTGCGCGGCGGCGCGACTGTTCCGCCTCGTGCCGGTCCGGCCAGGCTGCGAACGCGTCCAGGTCTACTGTGCTCAGTTTGCGTGTTCCCCAGGCGGGCATTGTTCTTCCGGCGAAGGCGATCAGTACGCCCGCCTCGGAGTCGGCGGCCGGACCGGACGCCGTGTCCACCGCGCGAGCGAGATTGCCGGGCCCGTCCGCACCGGGCTGATCGGCGCCGCGCTGCGCCCCGGTGAACACCACCCGTACGCGCCTGCGGCCGCCTCGAGCGAGAACAAGGTCGGTCAGCAGCGCGGTCTCCTCCATGGTGTCGGTTCCATGGGTGACGACGATCCCGTCGACCGCGTCCCCGGCACTCGCAGCGGCGACGTGCCGTGCGATGGCGTAGGCCGACGTGACGTCCATTGCGGCGCTGTCGACCGACATGAGCGCGCGCGCCTCGACATTCACCCGTTCGAGGAGGGGGGACGGGAGCGTCGACCGAAGGTCTGCGGCGTCGACTGCCGGCGCGAGACCGCCGTCGGAGCCGCGCACTGCCGCGATCGTGCCCCCGGTGGTGAGCACCAGGACGCGCGGGTGCGCGGCGCCGGATCGAGCCCGTGCCCGAAAGGGCGTCACGGGTTTCGGCGGGGCGTGATGCGCGCGTGGGGCAACGGTGGTGCGGGCAGCCGGTCGATGCCCTGCGGGTCGTGCCCCGCGTATCCGTGCACCTCGCCGAAGCGCGGGGAGCGGTCCTGCCACTCCTCGCGGAAGGCGGCGATCTCCTCATGGGACCGACCGACGAAGTTCCACCACATGACGATCTCCTCGCCGAAGGGCGGTCCGCCGAGCAGTAGCATCCGGGCCGGGTCCGCACCCGTGTTGCGGAGGGTGAGGGTCCGTCGTCCTTCGCCGGAGAATCCGAGTTCCGCACGCTCCAGGGCGGTCCCGCAGAACTCGACGCTCCCCGTGTCCACCAGCAGCCCGTGCTCGAAGTCGTCCTCCACCTCGATGCGCGCCGACGAGCCCACCGGCAGCAGCAGCTCGGCGCCCAGAATCGGGGCGGCAGTCTCCACCGGGGAACGCGAACCCAGCAGGGAGCCGAGGAACACGCGTGCGGTCAGGCGGTCGCTGCGAAGCGGCTCGGGGACGTAGTGCGTGAAATCGCGGGGGCCGTCGCGGTGCGACTGCGGCAGCGCGATCCACAGCTGCGCGCCGTGCAGCACAGTGGTGGCCGCGGTGGACACCTCGGAGTGGCAGATCCCGCGGCCCGCGCTCATCAGGTTGAGCTCGCCCGGCCGCACCATCGCGTGCATGCCCAGGCTGTCGCGATGCTCGATCTCGCCGGTGAACAGCCAGCTCACCGTCTGCAACCCGGTGTGCGGGTGAGGCGGGACGTCCATTCCGCCGGACGCGGAGACGTCGTCGGGCCCGTAATGGTCGAGGAAGCACCAGGCGCCGATCAGCGACCGCTTGCGCTGCGGAAGGGTCCGCCGCACCGTCATCGCGCGCGGACCGCCCAAGGGGACGTCACGAGGCGGGATGACCTCCACCGCGTGCTGGGGCGGATCCCCCGCGCCGCACACGACCTCCGGGGGATGCGCCTCGACGTTGCTCATGCCTCCGATGCTGCCAGAGATCGTCGCGCGGAGGCGATCGAATCCGGTCCCGCCGCGGTCCGGGCTGCCGTAGCGTCGGAGGTGAACGTCGCACGCCGAGGTCGATTCGCCGAGGAAGGTGATCACGATGGGTTCAGAGGGGCACGTCTATCGGATGACGGAGGTCGTGGGTTCCTCTCCCGACGGCACCGACGCGGCCATCCGCAACGCCATAGCCAAAGCGTCCGAGACCATCCGCAACATCGGGTGGTTCGAGGTGGCGGGGACCCGTGGCTACGTCGACGGCGACCAGGTGGCGTACATGCAGGTGACACTGAAGATCGGGTTCCGCGTGGACTGACCGCCGCTGCGACGGGCAGCCGGCAGCGGTTAAGCTCGGACGCGGCGATGGATCTCCGCCGAGGCCGCGCATCGGCCTGAACCGCCCCGCCCGGGGCTGATGGCTCCTTCCCCCGTGGAAAGGAGACCTGTGTCCGCACCACTGCATCGTCGGGCGACCCTCGCAGCGCTGGTCGCCGTGGGCGGCGTCGTCGGCACTCTCGCACGCCACGGCCTGGGCTTGCTCTTTCCCGATGATCCGGGGCAGTGGCCGGTGACGACGTTCGCCGTCAACATCGCGGGGGCGTTCCTGCTGGGAATGCTGCTCGAAGCTCTCACCCGGTTCGGGCGCGGCGCACCGGGGGGTTCGGGTACGGGCCGGTCGACGCTCGTGCGACTGGGCGTGGGGACCGGAATGCTCGGTGCGTTCACCACCTACAGCACCCTCGCATTGGACACCGACCTGCTGCTGCATCGGGGTGCCGCAGGCGCCGCCGTGTCTTACGCACTCGCCACGGTGCTCGTCGGCGCGGTCACCTGCGCACTCGGCATCGCGGTGGGCGCACGGCTGGGGCCGCGCGTCGCCGGACGGCCTGAGCGTGACGGGTCATGACGACGCTGTGGGTCGCGCTCGCCGGCGGCGGGGGTGCGACGGCGCGGTTCCTCCTGGACGGTGCCATCACCTCGCGCCGCGCATGGCGGTTCCCGTGGGCGACGCTCGCGATCAACGTGCTCGGCTCCCTGCTGCTCGGTTATCTCACGGGACTCGCGATGTTCCACGATGCCCCGACGGGATTCACCGTGATCGCGGGCGTGGGATTCTGCGGTGGATTCACCACCTTCAGCGCCGCCAGCGTGGAGACCGTCCGCCTGCTGGAGACGCGCCGCTACGCGGCCGGGCTGGCGAACCTGGGCGGGACGCTCGTCGTCACGGCGGCCGCCGCGGCGCTGGGTCTGTGGCTGGCTTCGGTGTCGTAGCGGGGGTCGCTGAGGGGCGCACGGGAAGTGGGAGACGGGATGGACAGGGTCGGGATGGACAAATGCATCGTGGTGGGGTTCGACGGGCTCCCCGCAGGGCGGGCCGCGTTGGCGAAGTCCGCGGAGCTCGCGGCGGCGCTGGGGGCATGGCTGGCAGTGGTGCACGTTCCGGACACCGCCGACGAGCCGGTGGACCCGGACTCGCCGGCCTGGGCGGAGGGTCGCGATGCCGCGGTGGCGGCGGTGCGGGCCTCAGCGGAGCATGAGCTGGCCGCGACTGCGGTCCGCTGGCGGTTCGACGCGCTCGCGGGACCGCCGGCCGCGGTGCTGGGAAGCGTGGCCGACGAGGAGCACGCCGACATGATCGTGCTCGGGGCGCCGCGGGCGGGCCTGGCGGCGGCGATGGAACGGCTCCTGGGAGACGCCGTCGCGGTGCAACTGCTCCGGCACGGCCACCGCCCGGTCCTGGTCGTCCCGGAACACTCCCGGTGAGCGCCCCGCCCGCAACGGCATTCCCGCACGCCGCCTGTGCAGTGGATGCGGGGCAGGCCATGATGGGGAGATGGCGGACGATACGGATACCTCGGCGCGGCGCTGGACCTACCTGATGGACATGGACGGCGTCCTCGTCCACGAGGAGACACTGATCCCGGGTGCGGACGAGCTCATCGCCGAGCTCACCGTGGCCGGCAACCCGTTCCTGGTGCTCACCAACAACTCCATCCGCACGCCACGCGACCTGCGTGCGCGCCTGGAACAGACGGGATTGGACGTGCCCGAGTCGGCCATCTGGACCTCGGCCCTCGCCACGGCGAGTTTCCTGGACTCGCAGCGGCCCCGCGGCACCGCGTACGTCGTCGGCGAGTCCGGCCTGACCACGGCCCTGCACGACGTCGGCTACGTGCTCACCGACCGCGACCCGGACTACGTGGTGCTGGGGGAGACCCGCACCTACTCGTTCGAGGCGATCACCACGGCGATCCGACTGGTGGAGCGGGGTGCGCGGTTCATCGCCACCAACCCGGACCCGACGGGCCCGTCGCGCGACGGGTCGCTGCCCGCGACGGGTGCAGTGGCGGCGCTCATCAGCAGGGCGACGGGCCGCGAACCGTACTTCGTGGGCAAGCCGAACACGCTGATGATGCGGTCCGCGTTGCGCGCCCTGGGCGCGCACTCGGAGCAGACGCTGATGATCGGCGATCGGATGGACACCGACGTGGTGGTGGGCCTCGAAGCGGGCATGCGGACGATCCTCGTGCTCAGCGGCATCTCCACGCGCCAGACGATGGAGATGTACCCGTACCGGCCCACCCTCGTGGTGGACTCCGTCGCCGACCTCGTGGGGAGGACCGGGGACCCGTTCTCCCGGTGACCCCAGCAGGACACCTGCGCGCGGATTGCGCAATCGAGACCCGATCGAGAGCAAAAGTGCCGGGACACCGTCTGAACGGTGTCCCGGCACTTTTGCCACTGTCGGGGTGGCGGGATTCGAACCCACGACCTCTTCGTCCCGAACGAAGCGCGCTACCAAGCTGCGCCACACCCCGTGGCAGACGGAACGCGCACCGGGAAAACGTCCCCGGGGCACTTCCGAACAAGCCTCGCTGAGTCTAGCGCACACCCGCACCGGATCGCGAAACGGCCTCCCCGTCCTCCGTCGCAGCCCTGTCGACACGCGCGGGGACGAGGGTGAGCAGGGTCGCCTCCGGCCTGCAGAAGAAGCGGGCGGGCGCATACGGCGAGGTGCCCAGGCCGGCGGAGACGTGCAGTTTCATGTGCTCGCCCCACTGCGAGGGCCCCTTGACCCGCGAGCGGTCGATGCCGCAGTTGGTCACCAGCGCGCCGTACACAGGGAGGCAGAGCTGGCCGCCGTGGGTATGCCCGCACATGGCGAGGTCGTAGCCGTCGGAGGCGAAGTGGTCCAGCACCCGCGGCTCGGGGGAATGGCTCAGGGCCAGGCGCAGATCGGCTGCGGGGTCCGCCTTGCCTTCGATCGTGTCGTAGCGGTCGCGTTGCAGGTGAGGGTCGTCCACGCCGGCGACGCTGATCGTGTTGCCGCCCGCGGTGATCTCCTGCTTGCGGTGGGTGGCGTCGATCCACCCCCGTTCGACGAATGCGGCGCGCAGGTCCTGCCACGGCAACGACGGGCCGGGTACGCGCTCGTGGTTCCGGTCGAAGTACTTGAGCGGGTTCTTCGCCACCGGGCCGAAGTAGTCGTTGCTGCCGAAGACGAACGCGCCGGGACGGTCCAAGAGCCCCCCGAGCGCCTGTACCACGGCCGGCACGGCGCGGGGATGCGCCAGGTTGTCGCCGGTGTTGACGACGAGGTCCGGTTCCAGCGCGTCGAGTTCACGCACCCACGCCTGCTTGAGCTGCTGGCGGGGCAGCATGTGCAGGTCGCTGAGGTGCAGCACGCGGATGCTGGGTGAACCGGGGGCGAGCACCTCGAGCGTGGAGGTGCGCAGTGCGAAGGCGTTGCGCTCGATCAGCGTGGCGTATCCGAGCGACGCGGCACCCGCGGCGGCCACCGCCCCGAGCGCCGGCACCACGGGCCCGCGGCGGATCCGCCGACTGCTCGCCGGGCGGGGTGTCCAGTTCAATCCGAAAGTTGTGCCCACGGACGCCACGATACGGCAGGCGTCCGCATTGCGAATCGGTGCGCGAGGTCGGGTCGCGAACCCCCGGGCACGCGGGCCGCGAACGCTTCCCGAGCGCGTACCGTTCCACGTTATGGGAGAACTCAAGGATCAGATCCGCGCCGACCTCACCGCCTCGATGAAGGCCAAGGATGCACTGCGCACGGGGACGCTGCGGATGGTGCTGTCCGCGGTGCAGGCGGAGGAGGTCGCGGGCAAGGAAGCGCGCACCCTCACCGACGACGAGGTGCTCAAGGTCATCGCCAAGGAATCGAAGAAGCGCCTCGAGGCCGCGCAGGTGTTCGACGACGCCGACCGCGCGGAGCTGGCGCAGAAGGAGCGCGCCGAGGAGGAGATCCTCGCGGCGTACCTGCCGCAGCAGCTCGACGACGACGAACTCGCCCAGGTGGCGGACGCGGCCATCGCGGAGGTCCGTGAGCAGCTGGGCGAGCAGCCGGGGATGCGTCAGATGGGACAGGTCATGAAGGCGGCGACAGCGCGCGCCGCGGGGCGCGCGGACGGCTCCCGCCTGTCCGGGGCGGTGAGGTCCCGGCTGGCGGGCTGACCCGGCCTGTTGGTCAGTCGGTGTCGTCGCGTCCGTCGTTCCCGTTGCCGCCGCCGTCGTTGCTCCGGTCCTCGGACCGTGGCGTCCGGTCACCGCGGTCGCCGCGATCGTCGGCGGGCTTACGGCTGCCGTCGCTGATGTTGATGGTGATCGTGGCACCGGGCACGGCGGAGCCGACGGGGCTCACCGAGACCACATTGCCCTTCTGGTTGTCGGACGGCACCGTCACCGACTTCACCTGGAAGCCCGCGCCGCGCAGGCGGGCGGTGGCTCCGGCCTCGGTGCGGCCCGTGACGTCGGGCACGATGGCCGAGGCGTTGCCCTTCACGTACTGCGGGTCCGGCGGGGGCAGCACCGGCGGCGGGTAGTCGCCCAGGATGCGGCCCACGGCTTGATACCAGGCGAGCGCGGGCTCGGTGCCGCCGTACACGTTGCCCTCGGCGCAGGAGCGCAGGGGCGACGTGCAGATGGGTCCTGGATTGGTGCCGTCGTTGTAGACGTAGGAGAACCCGGCGATGGACTGCGTGAAGGCCAGGAACGCCGACGAGCGGTAGGTCTCCGTGGTTCCGGTCTTCGCGGAGACCGGCGCGGTCCATCCGGCTGCGGCGGCCGAGCCGGCTGAGGTGCCGCCGGCCACGTGGTCCTGCCCCAGTCCGACGGCCAGGGTGTTCGCGAGGCCGGGGTCGATGACCTGCTTGCACGCCTCCTGCGTCACCGGTACGGGCTTGCCGTCGCGGTCGAACACGGCCTCGATGGGGGTGGGCGGGCACCAGGTTCCGCCGGACGCCAGCGTGGCTGCCACGTTGGCCATCTCCAGCGGGTCCACCGGGGTGGGGCCGAGCGTGAACGAGCCGCGGTTCTCGTCCTTGACGATCTGCGCGAGGCTGCGGTCGTCCACCCCGGACGTGCCGGGCGTGGTGTACGAGCGCAGTCCCAGGCGCACCGCCATATCTACGGTGGGCGGCACCCCGACGTCCTTGAGCATTTTGACGAACGCGGTGTTCGGCGAGGTGGCCAGGGCCTGCGTCAGCGACATGACCGTGGGGTAGTCGCCCACGTTGCGCACGCAATACGAATCGGCGGGGCAGCCGGCCGCGCCGCCGTGCCCCATCCCCTGCGCGGCGAAGAAGGGCGGGACCTGCACGGTGGTGTCCAGGCCGAGCCCCTTCTCCATCGCGACCGCTGTGGTGAAGATCTTGAAGGTCGAGCCCGCGCCGTCGCCGACCATCGTGAACGGCTGCGGCTGGACGGTCTCGTGCGCGGCCGCGTCGAGCCCGTAGGTGCGGCTGCTGGCCATCGCGACCACCTTGTGGGCGTCCTTGCCGGGCTCGATCAGGTTCATGACCTCGGCGATGCCGTCCAGATCGGGTGAGGCGGTGTCGGTGAGCGCGCGCTTGACCGAGTCCTGGATCTCCGGCCGCAGCGTGGTGCGGATCAGGTAGCCCCCGCGCTGGAGCTGCTCGTCGGTGAATCCGGCGTCGTTGAGGTAGTTGAGGACGTAGTCGCAGAAGAATCCGCGGTCGCCGGCGGCGATGCACCCGCGCGGCAGCGTGTTCGGCTTGGGCAGGATCCCCAGCGGCTCCTTCTTCGCCTCCGCGGCCTGCTGCGGGGTGATCGCCTGGGTCGACGCCATCGCGTCCAGCACTTCGTTGCGCCGGGCAGTGGTCTCGTCGGGATTGATGTAGGGGTTCAGGCGCGAAGGCGACTGCACCATTCCCGCCAGCATCGCCGATTGGGTGAGACTCAGGTCCTTGGCGTCCACTCCGAAGTAGGTGCGCGCCGCATCCTGCACGCCGTAGCTGCCGTTGCCGTAGGGGACCAGGTTCAGGTAGCGCGTCAGGATCTCGTCCTTGGACAGCTGCTTGTCCAGCGTCAGCGCCATGCGGGCCTCGCGGAGCTTGCGCGAGATGGTCGTCTCGGTGGCGGCGCGGCGCTGCGCGTCGGTCTGGGCGGCTACGTACGCCAGATAGTTCTTGACATACTGCTGGTCGATGGTCGACGCGCCCTGCTGCACCTCGCCGCTGCTGGTGTTGGTCAGCACCGCGCGCAGGGTGCCCTGCCAGTCGACGCCCTTGTGGGTGGCGAAACGGCGGTCCTCGATGGAGACCTGGGCCAGCTTCATGTAGTTCGAGATCTGGTCGCTCGGCACCTCGAATCGGCGCTGGTCGTAGAGCCAGGCCAGCGGGTTCCCCGCGGCGTCGACGATGGTGGTCACCGCCGGCGCGTCGCCCTCCAGCACCTGCGACGACGACGAGTCCACGGCATCGCTGGCCTTGTTGACGACGACACCCACGCCCCCGAACACGGGGAACAGGACGCCCGCCAGCACGACGCCTGCGAGCACGCAGATGCCGAGCAACTTCGCGAATGTCTTCCCTGACGGCACGCACCACAGAGTACGCAGGGTGGCGCCCGCGCCGTCTATGCGGCGCGCGGGAAGGCGCCATCGGTGGCGCTGCGGGGCCCGGAAAGGCGGCGGCGGGAGCTTTTACCCGATCCTTGGGGTTGCAAGGCGGTGTTCAGTCGCCTAAGTTAACAATTACTGTGATGCAGTTAACAATCTGAGAGTTGCACGCGAAGGGGGCAGGTCATATGCGCACTTCAGCCCATATGTCGGAATCCGAGAGCGTACGAAAGAACACGGGCGACCCCGCCGCGGGCCGGTCACCCGCCAAGTCCACCGGGCACGGCGCTTCGGTGCCGAAGCTCCGCAAGACCGGAATCCCGCCGCTGTCGGTGGATTCCAGCGAGGCGCGGATGGCCTGGACGTCGCAGGCTCTGTGCCGCAATATCGACCCGGACGAGCTGTTCGTCCGGGGCGCGGCGCAGCGCAAGGCGGCGACGATCTGCCGGCACTGCCCCGTCATGCTCGAATGCGCGGCGGACGCCCTCGACAACCGGGTCGAGTTCGGCGTGTGGGGCGGCATGACGGAGCGTCAGCGCAGGGCGCTGCTCAAGGAGCACCCCAATGTGCGGTCCTGGGCCACCTTTTTCGAGGCCGCCCGCCGCCGCTCCGCAGTCTGACCGGTCAGGGGCCGTCGGCCGCAAGCTGATCGCCCAAGGCCCGCAGCGCGTCCAGGCTCGAGACCTCGAACGGCAATGAGGGCACCCCGACGACGGGCACCTGCGGGTGCGCGCCGGTGAAACGGCCGAGCAGCCGCACCTCGCGCTTCGCGGTCGATCCCCGCTCGGCGTGGATCCGCAGGACCGCGCCGGCCAAGGGCGGCAGGCTCGGCACCGGCGCGTCGTCTGCCGTTGCCCCGCGCTGCTCGTCCAACCGGTCCGCTGCGGCCAGTGCCGTCTCCACCGGCAGCTGCGCCAGCATCGGGTGCGTGCGGTTGAGTACCAACCCGGCCAACGGCATGTCCTCCGCGGTGAGGCGTTCGACGAAGAACGACGCCTCGCGCAACGCGTCCGGCTCCGCGGCGGAGACCACCAGGAACGCGGTGCCCGGCCTGCGCAGGAGCTGATACGTGCGGTCGGCCCGTTCGCGGAACCCGCCGATCATCTCCTCGAACGACTGCACGAACATCGATGCGTCGGCCAGCATCGAGCTGCCGACCACCGTCGACACCGCCCGCATCGCCATGCCGACGGCTCCGCTGACGATCTTGCGGATCCCCCGGCCCGGGGCCATGAACATGCGGATCATGCGGCCGTCGAGGAACGCCCCCAGGCGTTGCGGGGCGTCCAGGAAGTCGAGCGCGTTGCGCGACGGCGGGGTGTCCACCACGATCAGGTCCCACGCGTCTTCGGCGACCAGCTGCCCCAGCTTCTCCATCGCCATGTACTCCTGCGTTCCGGCGAAGGAGGTGGCGACGGTCTGGTAGAAGGGGTTCGCCAGGATCTCCCGGGCCCGCTCGGGAGTCGCGTACTGGACCACCATGTCGTCGAAGGTGCGGCGCATGTCCAGCATCATCGCGTGCAGTCCGCCGCCCGAGTCGTTGTCCGGCAGCGGCACCGGTTGCGGTGTGTTGCCCAGGTCCTCCACTCCCAGCGCCTGCGCCAGCCGGCGCGCCGGGTCGATGGTCAGCACCACCACGGAGCGGCCGGATTCGGCGGCGCGCAGGGCGAGCGCGGCGGCCGTCGTCGTCTTTCCCACGCCGCCGGCGCCGCAGCACACGACCACCCGGGTGGCGCTGTCGCCGAGCATCGCACCGACGTCCACGGTGCCGGTCATCGGACCCCCTGCCCGGCCAGCTGTTCGGCCAATTGGTAGACGCCGCCGAGGTCCATGCCATCGGGCACCTCGCCCAACTCGAGTTGCGCCACGTGCAGGCCGGCGAGCTCCCGTGCGCTCGCGCGCTGTGCCCGGCATCGGATGGCGTGCTCGATCGTCTCGGTCAGCAGTCCCGCGAAGTCCTCGTCTGCGACGGTGAGGTGCACGCGCTCGAAGTCCGCGCGGATGGCCTCGGCGTCGATCTCGCCCTCCGCGGCCGCGGCGATCATCTCGTCGTCGAGATAGGTGGCCTCCGTGCGGTTGACGATCACCGCGCCCGGCTGCAGGTCCAGGCGCTGCAGCTCGGCCATGGCGTCGGCGGTCTCCTGGACCGGAAGAGCCTCGAGGAGGGTCACCAGGTGCACCACCGTCTGCGGGGAGTGCAGCAGATCGACGACGCCCTCCGACTGGGCGCGGATGGGGCCGCCCTTGGCGAGGTCGGCCATCGCCTTGGTGACGTCGAGGAAGCTTCCGATGCGGCCGGTGGGCGGCGCATCGACCACGACCGCGTCGTAGAGGTACCGGCCGTCCACTGTCCGGGTCGTCGCCTCCTTGACCTTGCCCGTGAGCAGAACGTCGCGCAGCCCGGGTGCGAGCGTCGTGGCGAACTCGACGGCGCCGATGCGCTTCATCGCCTTGCCCGCGAAACCCAGGTTGTAGAACATGTCGAGGTACTCGAGGAACGCGGCCTCTATGTCGATGGCGAGTGCATGCACCTCGCCCCCGCCGTCGGCCACGGCGACCTTCGTCTCCGCGTAGGGCAGGGGCGCGGTGTCGAATACCTGGGCGATTCCCTGGCGCTCTTCGACCTCGATAAGCAAGACCCTGCGGCCTCCCGAGGCGAGTGCGAGCGACAGCGCGGCGGCGACGGTGGTCTTGCCGGTACCGCCCTTGCCGCTGACGAAGTGCAGACGCGACTGCGCTGCGGTTTCCGGCCACGTGGACGTCAGTCCCTCCACCGTGGAGCGAGCATGTGTTGTGGGCACCGCCCGAGTGTATGAGGTGAGACGACCGCGCAGGTGCGGAAGCCCGCCCGTGGCCGCGTCGGCAGGATCGGCCGACGGGGTGTCGCGGTGCCCGCAAAAGGGGCCGGCGGCGGGGATATGGTGTCTCCATGAGTGAACCCGAGCAGGCAGCAGGCGCGGTCAGGTGGGAATACTTCGTGGCACCGCTGCTGATCCACAACCCCAAGGCCATCCTCGACAATTTCGGCGACGACGGCTGGGAGCTGGTCTCGGTGCTGCCCGGGCCCACCGGTGAGCAGCACGTCGCCTACCTGAAGCGCCGCAAGTGAGCGCCGCCACGCCGACCGGCCGGCTGGCCGAGCTGGGCCTGACGCTTCCGCCCGTGGCGGCGCCGCTGGCCTCGTACGTGCCCGCCGTGCGCAGCGGGCAGTTCGTGTTCACCTCCGGCCAGCTGCCCACCGTCGGCGGCGAACTGCTGCGGACCGGGAAGGTGGGGGCGGACGTCACGCCGGAGGACGCCAAGGACCTCGCGCGCGTCGCAGCGCTCAATGCTCTTGCCGCCGTCGACTCCGTCGTGGGGCTCGACAACGTCGCGCGGATCGTCAAGGTGGTCGGGTTCGTCTCCTCCGCCCCGGGGTTCGGCGGTCAGCCCGGCGTCGTCAACGGCGCCTCCGAGCTGCTCGGCGAGGTGTTCGGCGAGTCCGGGCGGCACGCGCGCAGCGCCGTCGGGGTTTCGGACCTGCCCATCGACTCCCCGGTCGAGGTGGAACTGCAGGTCGAGGTGCGGTCGTGACCGCGCCGGTCCACCCGGCCTACGGGGTCCTGCGACCGGTGACGGCCACCGCCGGGGTCCTGCTGTGCCGCAACCCCGGAATCATGGAGCTCGACGGAACCAACACCTGGATCCTCCGCGCACCGGACTCGGACGCGGTCGTCGTCGTGGACCCGGGTCCCGACGACCAAGAGCATCTGCAGCGGATCGCGGGCCTGGGCCCCGTGGCCACCACCATCGTCACCCACCGGCACGATGACCACACCGGGGGGATCGACAGGCTCCGTGAGCTCACCGGTACCGGCGTGCACGCCGTGCTACCGGAATACCGCCGAGGCGACGGCGGCGCCCTGGATGACGGTTCGGTGATCGACGCGGCGGGTGTGCGTCTCCGCGTGCTCGCCACGCCCGGACACACCGCGGACAGCGTCTCGCTGGTGGTCGAGGGCGACGGCGGCCACCCTGACGCGGTCCTCACCGGCGACACCATTCTGGGGCGCGGCACCACCGTGATCGACCCGCAGGACGGTTCGCTGCGCGACTATCTGGGTTCGCTGGATCGGCTGATCGACGCGGGGGAGGGGCTCGCGTGCCTTCCCGCGCACGGACCCGACCTGCCTGACACCTCCGCCGTGGCGCGCGACTACCGCGCGCACCGTCAGCAGCGCCTGAACCAGGTGCGCGATGCGCTCGCGGCGCTGGGGGACGACGCCACGGCGCGGCAGGTGGTCGAACACGTCTACCGTGACGTCGACGAATCGCTGTGGCCGGCCGCGGAATGGTCTGTGGCCGCGCAGCTGGACTACCTGCGCGGCTGAGAGGCCGCCTGCACGACCGGAATACGCCTGCGGGCGGCGACACGACGGTCCGGGGGATACCCGGCCGGGATGTCGCCGCCCGTCAGGTCAGCGTGCGCGGCGCGCGAGTCGCTCGGAGTCGATGATGAGCACGCTCTTGCCTTCGAGGCGCAGCCAGCCGCGGTGCGCGAAGTCTGCAAGCGCCTTGTTGACGGTCTCGCGCGAAGCGCCGACGAGCTGCGCGATCTCCTCCTGCGTGAGGTCGTGCGTCACGCGGAGGGCGCCGGCCTCCTGTGTGCCGAAACGCTGGGCCAGCTGGAGCAGCGCCTTGGCGACACGGCCGGGAACGTCGGTGAAGATGAGGTCGGCCAGCGAGTTGTTGGTGCGGCGCAGGCGGCGGGCCAACACGCGCAGAAGCTGTTCGGCGATCTCCGGGCGCTGCGAGATCCAGTCCTTGAGCGCCTCACGGTCCATCGAGACCGCCTTGACCTCGGTGACCGTGATGGCGCTGGACGTGCGCGGGCCCGGGTCGAAGATGGAGAGCTCGCCGAACATGTCCGACGGGCCCATGATCGTCAGCAGGTTCTCGCGGCCGTCCGGCGAACGACGCCCGATCTTGATCTTGCCGGTGCCGATGATGTACAGCCGGTCGCCCGGCTCACCTTCGTGGAAGATCGTGTGGCCTCGCGGAAACTCGACCGGCTGAAGCTGCTTGATCAGGGCGGAAACTGCGGAGGGTTCTACTCCCTGGAAGATTCCGGCTCTGGCCAGGACCTCGTCCACGTGGGCTCCTCATGGTCTGTGCTGTCTGTGTCTGCGCCGTGCAAACCTGCTGTGTGCCCCACGGCTCTTGGTGCCCGCGCATGCCCGGGCACGCGGTGCATCACACGCAAGTCTAGTGACCGGCGCGTAATGCCGTGTGATCGAGGCTACAGGCACGCCGCGCCGCGCGGCGGGATTTGGCTGCGGGCCGGCGCGGAACAGGCGCCGACGCGCGGCATCGCCCTGACGTTACCGTGTGTGACTGCGGCGGCCGCGTGAGCCTCCTCGCAGCCGGCGTGGAACCGCCGGCGGCGTCACTGCACCCGCGCGTGCGCAGGCTCGGTGAGCAGCTCGCTGGGGGTGTGCGACTCGATGAACTCCTGCGGGTCGCCGACGTGGTCGGTGCGGTGCTTGAGCAGCGTCTCGATATGTTCCATCGCCATGGCGAAAGCGATCACGATAACCGGCGCGAGGACGACGAGGACTACCTGCATGCAGGTGAGTAAACACCGTCGAAGTCTCGATACGGACACGAACCCGCCGAGAGTTGTCCTCCGTCACACCCTGTGCGGTCGCCGCCGGGGCGGATGCCCCGTGCGGTGTCCGCAGGCGTCGTACCCGGTCCGTAGTCTGGTCTGCGTGGTGGTGAGCGGAGGTGCCGGTGTGCGGCGCGGTCGGCGGTGGTTGAAACCCGAGAGCCGGCTGGCCCTCGTGCGGCGCGCGCGGCGGATGAACAGGGCGCTGGCGGAGGCTTTCCCGCACGTGTATTGCGAGCTCGACTTCACCACGCCGCTGGAGCTCTCGGTGGCGACGATCCTGTCCGCGCAGTGCACCGACAAGCGCGTCAACATGGTGACCCCCGCGCTCTTCGCGCGGTATCGGACGGCGGAGGACTACGCGAGGGCCGACCGGGCAGAACTCGAGGAGATGATCCGGAGCACCGGCTTCTACCGGAACAAGACGGACTCGCTGATCAGACTCGGCCAGGCGCTGGTGGACGAGCACGGCGGCGTCGTGCCTGGCGACATGTCGGAGCTCACGCGGTTGCCGGGGATAGGGCGTAAGACGGCGAACGTGATCCTCGGCAACGCCTTCGACGTGCCCGGGATCACCGTGGACACCCATTTCCTACGGCTGGTCCGCCGGTGGCGGTGGTCCGCGTCGACCGATCCGGTCAAGGTGGAGCACGAGGTGGGCGGGCTGATCGAGCGGCGCGAGTGGACGCTCCTGTCGCATCGGGTGATCTTCCACGGCCGGCGCGTCTGCCATGCTCGGCGGCCCGCGTGCGGGGTGTGCGTGCTCGCAGGCGACTGCCCCTCCTACGGCGAAGGGCCCACAGATCGCGCGGAGGCCGCGGCGCTGGTACGCGGCCCGGAGAGCGCCCATCTGCTCGATCTCGCCGGAATCGTCCCGCACCCGGACGAGGAGCCCTCCCGGTGAGGGGCCTGAGCGCCTCGGCCAAGACCGGAATCGGCGTGTTCATCGTCCTCGTCGCGCTCATCGTCGCGATGGTCATGACCGTGATGGACGACGACGGCGGGCCCGGCGGGTCCGCCTCCGGTACTGCGACCTCGAGCCCACCGAGCCCGGGTCCGCAGGGCGAGGACGAGCAGGACGCCGGCGAGCAGGACGCGGCGCCGCCGGCTTCCGACACCCCGCTGCAGGGCCTCACGCTCACAGACCTCTACGACGGGCGGCCTGTGGACGTGGGTTCAGCCCTGGCGGGCAAGCCCGCGGTGATCAACCTGTGGGCGTACTGGTGCGCGCCGTGCAGGGAGGAACTGCCGGCGATGGAGCAATTCGCGCAGCAGGCCGGCGACGCGGTAACCGTACTCACGGTGCACAGCGACCTGCACCCGGACAAGGGGCGTGCCCTGCTCGAAGACCTCGGCGTCGACCTGGAGTCGGTGGCGGACCCGGAGCGCAAACTGGCGACGGCCGTGCGCGCGCCGCCGGTGATTCCGGTGACGGTGCTCGTGCGGCCCGACGGCACGGTGGCGAAGGTGGTGGCGATACCGTTCACGGACGCCGACCAGATTGCGAAGGTCGTCGAGGAGGAGCTGGGAGTGACGCTGTGAGTATCGCGGACGAGGGCGCGTCGGCGGCCTGCGACGCCGGGGCGGTACCGGGCTGGCTGGAAGACCTGGCTGAGCGGATGCGCGCCGGCGGCGCGGGTCAGGACGCGCCTGCCGGTGGCGGGCGCCCGCTCGTTCCGCGGGTGCTGCAGTCCCGCGCGGTGCCGCCTGGCGTCCGGACTCGCCCGGCGTCGGTCCTGATGCTGTTCGGGGAGGGTGGCGGTGCCGCCGACGCCGTGCAGGGCGTGCCGCGGACGTCCGGCGGGGTCCCGGACGGCGACGTCCTCCTCACCCAGCGGGCCGCCACGCTGCGGCATCACAGCGGCCAGGTCGCGTTCCCGGGCGGCGCGGCGGACCCCGGCGACGGGGGGCCGGTCCAGACGGCGCTGCGCGAGGCGGAGGAGGAGACCGGGCTGCGTCCCGACGGGGTGCAGCCGCTGACGGTGATGCCGGAGCTGTTCGTGCCGCCGTCGCGATTCCTGGTCAGCCCCGTCCTCGCCTATTGGCGGGAGCCGTGCCCCGTCCGCGTGGTCGACGAGGCCGAGACCTCACGGGTCGCCAGGGTCCCGTTGGCGGACCTCGTAAATCCCGCGAACCGCTTCCAGGTGCGATACCGCAAAGTCTTCACCGGCCCCGCCTTCACCGTCGACGGAATGCTCGTCTGGGGGTTCACAGCCGGACTTCTGTCGGCACTGATCACCGAGGCGGGTTGGGAACAGGAGTGGGACACCGGTGACGTCCGCGAACTGGACGTGACCCTGCCGGAGGTCGACGAGCAGGCTACGCGCAGGTGACCGGCTCGGCCTGGCTCGACATCGCGGTCGTCGCCATCGCGGTACTCGCGGCGATGTCCGGGTGGCGGTACGGCGCGATCGCGTCGGCGCTCGCCTTCCTCGGCGTGCTCGGCGGGCTCGCGGCGGGCATTGAACTGACCCCGCACCTCGTCGGCGGCGTGGAGGACGCCCGTGGGCGATTGATCCTGGGCATCCTGTTGATCGTGTTGCTGGCGGTCTGCGGCGAGATCATCGGAGTCAGCGTCGGCCGTTTCGCACGGCGATTCATCCAGCACCATGCGGTGCGGCTGGTCGATTCGGCCGTGGGCGCGCTGTTCCAGGCCGTGGCGGTTCTGGTCACGGCCTGGTTGCTGGCCGTGCCGGTCGCGACGAACACCCAGAGCACCGCCGCAGCTGCGGTGCGCGATTCGTGGGTGCTCAGCAACGTCGACGCGCTCGCCCCGTCGTGGCTGCGGGCGGTACCCGGCCGGCTGTCCTCCCTTCTCGACACCTCAGGACTCCCCGATGTACTCGGTCCTTTCGCCCGGACACCGATAACCGACGTCGATCCGCCTGTGCCGGGGTCGGTGTCGGCGCCGGGGGTCGTCGCAGCTTCGGAGAGCGTGCTCGAGATCCGTGGCAGGGCGCCGGGCTGCCAGCGCACGCTGGAGGGGAGCGGCTTCGTGGTGGCCCCGCAGCGGGTCATGACCAACGCGCACGTCGTGGCAGGCACGTCCTCCGTGTCGGTGATGACGCGCGACGGCGCGCTTTCGGCGACGGTGGTGCTGTTCGACTCCACCACGGATGTGGCGATCCTGGACGTTCCAGAGTTGAACGTCTCCGCCTTGCGGTTCGCCCCCGAGCCTGCCCACAGCGGCGAGGAGGCCGTCGTCCTCGGGTATCCCGGCGGTGGCCCGTTCACCGCCAGCCCCGCGCGTGTACGCGACAGGATCATGCTCAGCGGGCCGGACATCTATCATTCGACGACGATCGAACGCGAGGTGTACACCATCCGCGGCAAGGTGCGCTCCGGCAATTCAGGGGGGCCGTTGGTGGCCCTTGACGGTAGCGTGCTCGGCGTGGTGTTCGGTGCGGCCGTGGACGATCCGGACACGGGCTTCGTGCTCACCGCGGAAGAAGTGCAAGCCCAGGTGTCGTCGGCGGAGGAGTGGTCGGGGGCCGTCGGCACAGGATCGTGCGTGGCTTAGATCCTGTTTGCCGCGTCCGGCGGGCGCCTCGTCAGGCCCGGAGGAACCGGAGGATCGACGACGTCGTCGCGTCGGGCGCCTCCTGATGGGGGAAGTGCCCCGCGCGCAGGGATTCCAGTTGTCGCTGCGGGGCCCAGCGGGTGCAATGCCGGAACGTGTCGGGCAACATGAACGGGTCGTCCGTGCCGTGGATCTGGACCACGGGGGCACGGGGCGGGGTGCGCATCGCCGTGCGGAAACGCGCCCCGTCGGGCCGGAACTGGCTGCGGAATGCCCAGCGGTGGTACTCCAACGCGCAGTGCGCGGTGCCGTCGATCCTGATGGCGGTGCGTACGCGCCGCTCCGCCTCGGCGAAGTCGGCCGTACGCGCCCACTCCGCACCGGCGCGTTCGCGCAATAACGCGGCCGCTCCGGCCCCGTCGTTCGTGGTGAGCCTGTGCTCGCCGAGGCGCGGTATCTGGTCGGACAACAGTCGTGGCGCCAGAACCGAACGTTGGGACGCGTCCGCCAGCGCCGCGCGCCGGAGTCCGAGCGGATGCGGGGCGGAGACGGTGACGATTCCGCGAACGTGCGCGGGATACAGCACGGACGCCGCCCAGCAGACCTGGCCGCCGTCGCCGTGGCCGACCAGGAATGCCTCGTCGTGTCCGAGCCCGCGGATCAGCCCCGAGAGGTCGCCGGCGAGGGTCCACCCGTCGTAGCCGCGCGGGGGCTTGTCGCTGTCGCCGTAGCCGCGCAGATCGACGGCGACGGCCCGGTAACCGGCGTCGCCGAGGGCGGTGAGCTGATGACGCCACGACCACCAGTACTGGCCGAATCCATGAACGAGCACCACGAGCGGAGCGTCGGCGTCGTCGGGCCCCGCCTGCACGGCATGCAGCCGGATGCCGTTGCCCCGGACGTCGAGATGTCGCCATGGCCCATCGTGACGGACCGTGGACGGATCCGGCGCAGTGCGGTTATCGGCCATCATGATGCCCGGTGCTGCGCCGACTCGAGCGTGCGGCCCGGTGCGGCGGCTGCAACGGCTTCAGCGGGCGTGCCTACCGGACGCCGCAGCGGAGGCCTCGGCCATCGACCGCTCATGCACCGAGGAACCGCCGGGGGCGGATGACGATGCCGGAGACTTGCCGCCGGAAGGCAGTACGGAGGAGATCTCCTTGACCGAGTCGATCGTCTTGTTCGGCGCGCGCAACTTGCGCACGCGCAGATAGCCGAGGAACCCGGCGAACGCGGCCGCGAGCACCTGGATGCCGAACACGATCAGGAATGCCGCCCACCGCGGTAGCCACTCGCTGAGCAGCTCGCCGAGGAAGAAGAAGAAGAAAAACGCGCTGAACAGCAGGATCGTCGCGGCGATGATGAAGAACACGCTGCCCTGCAGGGCCTTCTTCACCTCGCCGGTGACCTCGGCCTTGGCCAACTCGACCTCGGAGCGCACCAGCGTGGATACCTGGCTGGTCGCGTTCTTGACCAGCGCACCGATGGAAGCGTCCTGTGCGGCCGGGTCCAGGTCCGACAGCGGGATCGACGACAGGGACGCGGGCGCCCCGTCGCCGGCGCCGCGGCCTGTGGTGCGGTCGGTGAAGCTCACGTCAACCCTCCGTACTACGTCTGCATACGTCTACGCCCATCGGCGGCCCGTCTGCTGCCCGTTCGCAGCAAGGCTGCGTCCGTACAGCTGCGCGCGGGGGCCGCATCGGCCTCAGGGAATCATCGTGCCATGCGAGGCGGACTCCCACATGCCGGGTGCCGCAGAACGACAGGGGCGGATATCAGGACAGGCCGCTCACACGACCGGATCCTGCCCGGCGGAGTCCGCGGCCACCCGACGGTGGTGCCGTCCGCACAGCGCCATTGCCACCGACCCCAGAATCGCGGCGATCATGGAGCCTGCCAGCACCGCGATCTTGGCCATCTCCACGGCATCGCCGTGCTGCAGGCCCGCCAGAGAGAGTTCCGCGATGAGCAGGCTCACGGTGAATCCGATGCCGCCGAGCATGGCCAGCGCCAGAATATCCAGGTTCTGCAGGCCGCGGGGCCGCTGCGCCAAGCCGAACTTGATGGCCAGCCACGATGCGCCGAAGATCCCGACCGTCTTGCCCACCACCAGGCCGACGACGATGCCGAGGGCGATCCGATCGGAGCCGAGTTCTCCTAGAAGCTCGCTGTCCACGTGCACACCGGCGGCGAAGAAGGCGAAGATCGGCACGCACAATCCGGCGGACCACGGCGTGATCCGCTCGGCGAGCCTTTCTGCGGGGGCCGTTGCCTCTCCACGATCGGCGCGGACGCGGGTCAGCAGTCCCAGGGCGACACCCGCGATGGTCGCGTGGATCCCGGAGCTGTGCATGAACACCCAGGTGAGCACCGCCAGCGGGACATACAGGAACGGTGTGGTGATGCGGCGGTACTGGGCGAACCAGTAGACGGCGAGGCTGGCGACGGCGGCGAGCAGCCATCCGATGGCGATGCCGGATGCGAAGACGAACGCGATGACGGCGATCCCGATGAGGTCGTCGACCACGGCGAGGCTCAGCAGGAACACGCGTGCAGTGGCCGGGACGTTCTTGGCGGTCAGGGAAAGCACGCCAAGCGCGAACGCGATGTCGGTCGCGATCGGAATGGCCCAGGCCTGATCCACCCCCGGGCTGCCCCAACCGATGCCGAGCAGGATCAGCGCGGGGACGACGACGCCGCCGACCGCCGCGATGATGGGGAGCACCGCCTTCTTGCGGTCGGACAGCTCGCCGAGGACCATCTCGCGTTTGAGTTCGACGCCGGCGACGAAGAAGAACACCGCGAGCAGGCCGTCCTTGGCCCAGTCTCCGAGCGTGAGGTCGAGGTGCAGCGCCGACGGGCCGACGACGGTGTCGCGGAGCGAGACATAGGCGTCGAACAACGGGGTGTTGGCGCAGACCAGCGCCAGAACCGCGGCGGCGAGGAGGGCGAGCCCTCCGACGGTTTCCTTGCGGAAGAAGTCGCCCGTCCGTTGGGCGTGGCCGGGGGTGAGGGTCATCGGATTGCTTGGCATGGGAGGCGGAAGACCTTCCGTCTGGTGTCGTCAGCGGAGCCGAACCCGGGCCGGCCCCACGTGCACGGCCACGTTGCATCCTGTACGGCGCGCCGCAGCGTCACCGCGCATCGAGGATCCGTCATGTGAAAACCATACGTAGAGCGATGTCCGTGCATCGACTGCCGACCAGACTTCCCGGCACACCGGACGCGAGCCTACCTTGCCGCGCTCGCCGGTGTCGGACGGCCCGATCTCCGCGTTGATGAGACGTGAGGGAGGACACCCGCTGGGCTACAACAGCTTTCGGCACTCCGGCAACCTGTTCCTGATGGCTGTTTCGGGAAACTGATCAAACCATTGTGATACTTCATTCAACGCGTGACGGAGCGTCGGTTGACTGGAGGGTCCGCTGCGGGATGTGCTTGAGATTCAACCCGATGATGAGGAGCCCGGAATATGCTATGCCGTTCGGATGACAGACGTTGAATCCCATCTATTCCCCTGGGGCTGCTCCACCGCTACTCTCGGGTCATAAAGTGCTACTGTGATGCGCATCAACTGGATGACCAGCGCAATCCGGGCCGAGGGGGCTTCGGGTCGTGCCGGAACCGTGTGGCGTGCCGCGTCGGATATGCGTGCACTCCGGGGCGTCCAGAGTGGAATCAACGTCAAGGTGGGTATCCATGCAAGGTGGCAGAAGGCGTCTTTGTAATTCGCATTCCAGTGGCGGGGGAAAGAGGATCGTCGGCGGGGCTGCGGCATTCGCGACGCTGGCGTGGTTGACGATTCCGGGAATCGCGATCGCGGGTACGCCCGGCCAGCAGTCCGAGCAGGACAGTCAGAGTCGGTGCGAACAGAAGACCGAGGTCGGCGGAGGCGAGGTGTACGTCGGCAGCTCGTGTGACGTCGACATCGACATCCCCGGCATCGACCGGGAGTGGGCGAGCCGGACGGTGACGGACATCATTGCGTCGGCGAACGCCGTGATCCCCGACGGCTGGGTGAACGCCGGCGTGCACGGCCAGCTGACCGTCACGATCCCCGGCCTGCCGGTGTTCGAGGTGCCGGAGTTCAATGTCGGCAGCGCCGTCGGGGTGGCCGTGGGTAGCACGGCGCTCGGCAGCGTGACGTTGGGCAGTTCTGCGCTGCTGCCGATCCTCGCGGCGGGCAGCATGGGTGCGATCGGGAGCGGCGGCTCGGGCAGTTCGAGCCTCGACTTCGGCAGCGGCGACATCACCCTGCCCGGGAGCTCGACCAGCAGCATCTCCGACATCATGCTGGCGCTTGGAAGTACCGGCGGTAGCAGCGGATCCGATGAGGGGTCGGGTTCCTCGGGATCCTCCGGTCAGGGCGGCTTCGGCAGCATGGATCTGACTGGCAGCCTGGGTGATTTCGAGTCGAGCATCGGTGATCTGGTCACGGGCAGTACCGGGTCGTCTGGTTCTGAGGGGGGCTCGGGCAGTGAGGCCGGGCTGGAGCTGGGTTTGCAGTTCATTCTGGGTAGTGCGGCGTTGCCGTTCGCGAGCCTGGCGGGCAGTGTCGACGGCGGTAGCTTGCCGGGGGCGGGGAGCACCGGTTCCGAGTCCGGTGGCAGCAGTGGGGCCGGCAGCAGTGAGTTGACGGGCAGTTTGGAGGACGTCCCGGGGAGCATCGCGGGCAGCATCGGTGATCTGGTCACGGGCAGCATGGGGTCGTCCGGCTCTGAGGGCGGCTCGGGCAGTGGTTCCGGCAGCATGGATCTGACTGGCAGCCTGGGTGATTTCGAGTCGAGCATCGGTGATCTGGTCACGGGCAGTACCGGGTCGTTTGGTTCTGAGGGGGGCTCGGGCAGTGAGGCCGGGCTGGAGCTGGGTTTGCAGTTCATTCTGGGTAGTGCGGCGTTGCCGTTCGCGAGCCTGGCGGGCAGTGTCGACGGCGGTAGCTTGCCGGGGGCGGGGAGCACCGGTTCCGAGTCCGGTGGCAGCAGTGGGGCCGGCAGCAGTGAGTTGACGGGCAGTTTGGAGGACGTCCCGGGGAGCATCGCGGGCAGCATCGGTGATCTGGTCACGGGCAGTACCGGGTCGTCTGGTTCTGAGGGCGGCTCGGGCAGTGAGGCCGGGCTGGAGCTGGGTTTGCAGTTCATTCTGGGTAGTGCGGCGTTGCCGTTCGCGAGCCTGGCGGGCAGTGTCGACGGCGGTAGCTTGCCCGGGGCGGGGAGCACCGGTTCCGAGTCCGGTGGCAGCAGTGCGGCCGGCAGCAGTGAGTTGACGGGCAGCTTGGAGGACGTCCCGGGGAGCATCGCGGGCAGCATCGGTGATCTGGTCACGGGCAGCATGGGGTCGTCCGGCTCTGAGGGCGGCTCGGGCAGTGGTTCCGGCAGCATGGATCTGACTGGCAGCCTGGGTGATTTCGAGTCGAGCATCGGTGATCTGGTCACGGGCAGTACCGGGTCGTCTGGTTCTGAGGGGGGCTCGGGCAGTGAGGCCGGGCTGGAGCTGGGTTTGCAGTTCATTCTGGGTAGTGCGGCGTTGCCGTTCGCGAGCCTGGCGGGCAGTGTCGACGGCGGTAGCTTGCCCGGGGCGGGGAGCACCGGTTCCGAGTCCGGTGGCAGCAGTGCGGCCGGCAGCCTCACGGATTTGTTCACCGGCTCGAGCGACAGCCTTGGTGACGGAAGCCTCGACTCCATCACCTCGAGCCTCGGGCAGCTGACCACCGGATCAGGCGACAGCGTCGAGGGCAGCTTGGATCCGGGCAGCCTCGACGCCGGCAGCGCCGCGGAAATCATCGGGCAAATCACTGCGGGCTCCAGCGACAGCCTTGAGGGCAGCCTCGATCCGGGGAGCCTGGACCCGGGCAGCTTCGACGCAGGAAGTGCGACCGAGAGCCTGGGGCAGATCACCGCCGGTTCCAGCGAGAGCCTCGAGGGCAGCCTGGACCCGGAGAGTGTGAGCGGCAGCGTCAGCGAGAGCCTCGGGCAGCTGACGGCGGGCTCGACGTCGAGCGTGGGTGAAGACAGTAGCCTCCAGCCTCCGGAAGCGAACGGTGGCGGCGGGTTCGAGATCACCGGCAGCCTCGGCAACACCTTCGGCAGCGGGACGGGAGGCGGCATCGGCCCGTTCGGCAGCATCGGCGGCACCGGCATTCAGTTCCCCGGCAGCTGATAGTCGGAACACACCACACCGGCGACACCCCGCGGTACACCGCGGGGTGTCGCCGCATCCGAGGCGTTACAGGATCCGTGCCGGCACTGGGCGGCCCATGTTCGAACGGGCGGTAGCCTGCGACTGTGACATCGAGTCGACATTCTGCGCCCGACCCACTCGCCCGGCTGGCGGAGCTCCCCGGAGTGTCCGACGCCGCAGACCGGGCACGCGCGGCGCTCGAAGAGGCCCACAGGCACAAGGCCAACCGTCGCGGCTGGCAGACGTCCGCCACCGAAGCCTCACTGCGTGCCGCCCGCAACTCTGCCGCCCTCGACGGCGCATCCACCGAGTTGCCTGAGGACGGAGACATCAGCGACCCGCTCCTGGCCGGAGCTCTCCGCGTGTCGGCAATGCTCGACGGGGACGCGCTCACCAACACCCTGGGCACGTGGGAACGGGCGCCACTGCAGGTGATCGCCCGCCTCCACACTGTCGCGGCGGCCGGCATCGTCGACGATCCGGATGAACTGGGCCGCCCCCGCACGGTGCCGGGTATCAGCGAACGCCTCGACGCGCTGGCCGAACTTGCCACGGGCGGTACGAGTGCCGCCGCACCGCTTCTGGCGGCCGTAGTCCACGGCGAGCTGCTGACGCTTCGCCCCTTCGGTACTGCGGATGGCATCGTCGCTCGGGCAGCGTCGAGACTCACCTGTACTGCGACTGGGCTCGATCCGCATAACCTCGGCGTGCCGGAGACCTACTGGCTCAAGCGCCGCAACGCTTATCTTCAGGCCGCTGAGGGCTACGCCGCGGGTACCGCAGAAGGAGTTGCCGGCTGGATCATCACCTGCTGTGCGGCATTGGAGACTGGCGGACATGAAGCCGTGAAAATCGCCGACGCGCATTCCGGATAAGCGAAATATCCTTCTCTGAACATGAAGCGGGCGACGGCATCACCCAACATTTGAGTGCCGTCGCCCGCTAACACAGACTGCCAGTTGCCATGCGTGCATCATTTGGGTTGCGTGGGTGGCCTCGGCGCATTAACTCCGACTGCATGGGGATCCCTACCCAAAGGAATCAGCATCCCAGCAAAGCCGGAACAATAACGCAGGCCCACAACACTTTTGCCTCCTGCGGCGTGCTCTGCGTGGTGAGTCTGGTTGTCCATGTCGGGAAACATCAGCCGGGAGAACGATCCTTCTCTTCTGAATCGGCCTTGGCCTGCTGTGCTTCCGTGACTTCTTTCTACCCTCTATGTGTCGCCGTTGCAAGGGGTTCCGGTTAAGTTTCTCCCGGTGGCAAAATGTGTTCTCATCAGCGATAATTCGCTTGACGATCGTGTGTTGAGCCGACTGATCGAACGGCTCGAGGGGCCGCGTTCAGCGCCGGCGTCGCAGCAGCCTCCACGCGACAGCGCCTGCGGTCATCGCACCCAGGCCGGCGGCGGCCCCGGCGACCGCCGACCGCGATCCATGCCGAGCGCGTCCACGCCTGATGGCGACGGCGTCGACGAACGTCAGGACCGGCCAGCCTCGCTCGGCCGCGGCCTTCCGCAGTTTTCGATCCGGATTGACGGCGGTGGGGTTGCCGACGCATTCGAGCATCGGCAGGTCGGTGCTGGAATCCGAGTACGCGTGGGACCGCGAGAGGTCGTATCCGTGCTGTTCGGCGAGCCGGCGGATGGCCTCCACCTTGCCCGTGCCGAAGCAGTAGAAGTCCACCTCGCCGGTGTATTTCCCCTCGCTGACCTTCATGCGGGTGGCGACGCTGTGGTCGGCGCCCAGGGCGGCGGCGATAGGTGTGACGACCTCCTCGCCGGAAGCGGAGACGACGACGACATCGTGGCCCAGTGCGGTGTGATCGGCGATCAGCTCGGCCGCCTCGGCGAATACCAGCGGAGTGACGATGTCGTCGAGCGTTTCGTCGACGATGGACCGGATCTGCTCGACGTCCCAGCCCGCGCACATGTCCGTGATGTGCCGGCGCATCCGGTCCATCTGGTCGGCGTCCGCTCCGGAGAGCAGGAACAGGAACTGGGCGTAGCTGCTCTTGAGCACGGCGCGGCGGTTCAGCAGCCCCTCATCGAAGAAGGGGCGGCTGAATGCGAGAGTGCTCGATTTCGCGATGAGGGTCTTGTCCAGATCGAAGAAAGCGGCGACACGGCGCTGTGGCGGCGCCGCAGAGGGGCCGGGATTGGCGGACACACTCACAGGATAGAGCCGACGACGCGCGGAAGTGGCTCATGGAAAATCTTGCCGTCGTGGCGTCGCGCGGGTGTAGCATGAAGGCGCTCGGCCAAGCCGAGTGCCTTCAGCCCAACCCCCCGGGGCTGGACGCAACGGCCCCCACCCACTCCCCCCTGGTGGGGGCCGTTCCATGTCGTGGGGCGGTTATGAGGTCTGCTCGAACCGCGCCCGCCCGGAGCCGCGTTTTCCACAGGCTCCGACTTTCCACAGGAATCTGCATAGGGCCTGTTCGGCGGTTGCCGGCCCGCCATCGCGGTGCGTGGGATGCGGAAACGTCGTAGTCGACGCGGAAGCACGTGGCCGGAAGCGGTCGGCAGGGGGGCGAGATGGTGGCAGCGAGCGCGACGCATGCGGTTGGGGTGTGGGTGGCCGGCGCTGAGCTACGGGCGGAGGTGGAACGCGCCGCAGCAGCGGCGGGTGTACGCCTCACGCGGTCCGAAACGCAGGAATCCGGTTCCTTGGCGTCGGGTGCGCAGCCGGGCTTGCCGCCCACGGACAGTGAGTGGGGCCGTTGCCCGATCATCGTTCTCGACAGCGCCGCCGCGGCGGCCTGTGAGGGTGCCGGGTTTCCGCGTCGCCACGCGGTACTGGTCGTGGCCGCGCCCGGCGATGCCGATGCGAGCCTGTGGCAGTGCGCGGTGCGCATCGGGGCGGAGGCCGTGCTCGAGCTGCCGGACGACGGCCACGCACTGCTCGCGGCGTTCAACCGACATGCGGGCTTCGGGGCGTCGGGCGACGGCGGCGTCATCACGGTCGTCTCGGGGCACGGCGGTGCGGGTGCATCGATCCTCGCGACCGCGCTCGCACTGACCGCCGACACGTCCGCGCTGCTTGTGGACCTGGACCCCTCCGGGCCCGGCCTCGACCTTCTGCTGGGGATCGAACGGGACGAGGGACTGCGCTGGCCTGAACTGCGATTGCGGGACGGCCGCGTCGACCCGGACGCCTTGCTCCGCGCGTTGCCCCGCCGCGGATCGACGACGGTGCTGTCGTCGCCCCCTCCGTCGGGCGCAGCGGATGGATCGTGTGCAGCGCCCCGGGCGGGTGCCGTGCGGTCGGTGCTCCAATCCGGGCACGACGGCGGGATGACGGTGATCTGCGATGTGTCCCGTCAACGGTCGGAGGCCACTGAGGCGGCGGTCGAGATGGCCGACCTGACTGTCCTCGTCGTCGCGGCCGACGTCCCGGCGTGCGCGTCCGCGGTCCGATGCTCCGCGTGGCTCCGGCGGCACACCGAGGACGTCGCGCTGGTGGTGCGCGGGCCTTCACCCGGCGGCCTGCGCGGCGGGGATGTGGAGGCGGCATTGGGGCTGCCGCTGCTCGCGTCCATGCGCCCGGAACCGCGGCTGGCGAAAGCACTCGAACGTGGAGGGCTGACGTTCGCCCGCAGGTCGCCGCTGGCGGGTACCGCGCGCGCAGTCCACCGCCTGCACGCGCGCCGCCCGCAGGCCGGTGCGGCTTGACACCCGGATCACCAGCCGGCGCAGTGGTCGACGAGCCGCTTCTGGCGCGCGTGCGCGAACGTCTCGCCGGGGCTGCCGGCGTGCCCGCGCCGGCAGCCGTGGCGGAGGCCGTCCGCGCCGAGGCACGCGGCGTCATCGGGGACGCCGACATGCTGCACGCATTGCGGGAGCTGGAGACCGAACTGGTCGGCGGCGGCCCGCTCGCTTCGCTGCTCGCCGCCCCTGACGTGTCCGATGTGCTCGTCAACGCTCCCGGCGAGGTCTGGGTCGACCGCGGAGGCGGGCTGGAGCGTACAGGGATCAGGTTCGCCGATGAGGCCGCGGTGCGCAGGCTCGCCCAGCGGCTCGCGCTGGCGGCGGGCCGGCGCCTCGATGATGCGCAGCCCTGGGTCGACGCGCACCTGGATGCGGCCGACGGAGGCGCCCACATGATCCGGGTGCATGCGGTGCTCTCGCCGGTGGCGCGTCACGGCACCGCGCTGTCGCTGCGGGTGCTGCGGCCGGCCACACAGAGCCTCGATGCGCTCGCGGCGGGCGGTTCGATAACGCCGGAAGCCTTGCGACTGCTGCGGCGCATCGTCTGTGCGCGGCTGTCCTTTCTCGTCGCGGGCGGGACGGGTTGCGGGAAGACCACGATGACGTCGGCGTTGCTCGGCGAGGTGGATCGGACCCAGCGGATCGTGTGCGTCGAGGATGCGCCGGAGCTCGCGCCGCGCCATCCGCACGTGGTCAATCTGGTCGCCCGGCCCGCCAATGCGGAGGGCGCCGGGGCGATCTCACTGCGGGATCTCGTGCGTCAGGCGCTGCGCATGAGGCCGGACCGGATCGTGGTCGGCGAGGTGCGCGGTGCGGAGGTGCTCGACATGCTGGCCGCGTTGAACACGGGCCACGAGGGCGGCGCGTGCACGCTGCACGCCAACTCCCCGAGTGAAGTGCCGGCGCGGATCGAGGCGCTGGCGGCCACCGCCGGCGACGGCTCCCAGTTCGACAGCCGCGGCCTGCACCGCCAGCTGTGCGCGGCCGTCCAGGTGGTGCTGCACGTTCGGCGCGCGGCGGACGGTCGCCGCGAGCTGGCGGAGATCGCTGTACTCCGATACGGGCCGGCCGGATGCGAGGCGGTGCCGGCGTGGACTGCGGATGGGCCGGGGCCGGGGATCGGCCGATTGCGGGAGCTGCTGGCGGGGACGGAAGCCCCATGACGGCCGGCCGGCGAGGGGGTGTGTGAGGTGGACGCGGGTACTGCGGCGACCGCACTGCTGGGAGCCGCCTTGTGGATGGTGCCGGGGCCGCCGTCGCTCAAGCGGGTTCGCGAGTGGGAACGTACGGACGGGCCCCATACAGGCCGGTGGCGAGTCGTCGGCTCCTGCGCGGCGATCGCCACCCTCGTCGCCGGCGCACTTTGGGGAGCGGGTCCTGCGTTGTGCGTGGTCGTGGCGACCGTGACCGTCCTGCACCTCCGGGCGCGCCGGCGCGCTGCGGCGCGATACCGGGAGGAGTCCGCGCAGCTGGCCGCGGCCCTCGAGATCGTCGTCGCCGAACTGCGCGTGGGCGCGCACCCCGGCCGCGCGTGCGAGGCCGCGGCCTCGCACGCGCGGAAGGGGGCTGTGGCCGTGCGTCTCGCCAGGGCGTCGGCGCAGGCGCAGCTCGGGGGCTCGATATCGCGGGTGCTGGCGGCCGGGGACGGAACGGTCGCCGAGAAGCCAAGCGGTCTGGATCACGACTGGCGGCGGCTCGCCGTGGTGTGGGCGGTTGCCGAACGCCGTGGAATCGCGCTGGGCAGCCTCCTCGACGCCGCGCGCGCCGACCTGGCCGTGCGCGTGTCTTTCCGGCGACGCGCCGAGTCCGGGCTCGCAGGAGCCAGGTCCACCGCGGCGATCCTGGCGGCGTTGCCGGTGGTCGGGATCGGGTTCGGGCACCTTATGGGCGCGGCGCCGCTGACGGTGCTGACCGGTGGTGGAGCCGGAGGCGTTCTGCTGATCGCGGGGGTGCTGTTCGATTGCGCCGGACTCGTCTGGGCAGAACGGATCATGTCGGGAGCCGCTCGGTGAGCCCGTTGGTACTTCTGTTGCTGGTCGGCGTGCTCGTGGTGCTCCCGGCGCATGCGGGACGGCTGCGTGCAGTGGTGCGCCCGCCGCTATCCGCGGTCGACGCAGCGGCGTCGCCACGGGTGACCGTGCGGACTCTCGCCACGGGGGTGCTGGCGAAACTGCGGCGCGAGGATCTTCTCCCACTGGCAGGCGGCACGGTGATCGCGGTGGTGGCGGGAGGGGCGCTCGGAGCCTGCATCGGTGCGGCGCTGTCCGCGGCGGCGATGTGGGCGACGCGACGGTGGGTGGCGCGCGTGGTCCCCGACGACCCGCTCGCTGTGGCCGCCGCGCTCGACCTGCTGGCCGCCTGCCTGCAGGCGGGTCTGGCGGTCCCGGACGCGGCGGTTGCCGCTGCGCAGGTGTGCGACCCGGTCGCGCTGAACAGCGCCGGTCTGGCCCGTGACACGGCTGCGCGCGGCGGCCACTTCGGTGCGGCACCACGACTGGCAACCGCGTTGCGCAGGGTCGCCGACCTGCTCTCGCTCGGAGGCGATCCCGCCGATGCATGGGAAGTGCTGGCTGCGGAGAAGGGGCTGGAGCCGATGGCGCGGTTGGCGCGGCGCAGCGCCGACTCGGGTGCCTCGCTCGCGAGCGAGGCGGGGCGGCTCGCGGACGACTTTCGTACGCGCGCGGCGGATTCGGCGGTCGCGTCGGCGGAGAAGGCCGGCGTCGCCATCGCGGGGCCGTTGGGCGTCTGTTTCCTGCCTGCCTTCGTCTGTCTCGGCATAGCGCCGGTGATCGTCGGGCTCGCGGGGGACATCCTCGGCGGAGGACTCGGTGCCCCATGACAGGACGTGCGCCGGCGCGTCAGGCGGCCGCGCGCGGTGCGACAACGACTTCCGCCGGACGTAATGCACCGGCGGAGACCAGGAAACGGACGAACACGGGAGGGGAATTCGATGGTGGACGCGACCGGAGTGGTCATCGACGACATGCCGGACGACAGGGCACGGGGCGATCTGGTGCCGGAGTACTCGGTGCTGGAGAACCCGGTGCCGTCGGATGCGGTGGAAGGGGAGGGGCTAGCGGAGGGCACAGCGTGGACAGAAGCAGAAGAGGAACACTGCGGCTGCTTCGGGCCGGGCACAGGGGGCGATCCCGGCCTGATGCGCGGGCTTGTCCGCACCGCGGTGGGCAAGGCGCGTGACGTGACCGACGAGGTGCGGCTGCGTCTGATGCTCGCGGCGTCCGGGGATGACGGGATGAGCACCGTCGAGTATGCGATCGGGACGATCGCCGCGGCCGCGTTCGGCGCTGTGCTCTACCAGGTGGTCACCGGAGACGACATCGTCTCCGCGCTCACGGGGATCATCGACGACGCGCTCGCGACCAGCGTGTGACACGCATCGTCGGGCGGGGAGGCGCGTCCGCGGCGACGCGCCTCCCCGCGCCCGGCCCGGATCGCGGTGAGGGCAGTGCTCCGCGCGGTGCCGGCCATCGGCGTGGCGAGAGCGGAATGGCCACCGTCGAGGCCGCGATCGCGCTGGCCGCGCTCGTGGTGGTGATCGCGGCCTGCGTGGCGGCGGTGATGACGGTGGTCACGCAGGTGCGCTGCGTGGATGCGGCCCGCGAGGTGGCGCGGCTCGCGGCGCGGGCGGACGGTCGCGCCGTGGATGCCGGGCGCCGGATACTCCCGGATGCGCGGATCGACGTGACGACCTCCGACGGGATGGTCGTGGCCGTCGTGTCCGTGGACGCGCCGGTACTGCCGATGTCGCTGTCCGCGACGTCGGTGGCAGCGGTCGAACCAGGGGGCGCCGCGGGGGGCCGCGCAGCAGGGGGCGGAGCAGCGGCGGACGGAGCAGCGGGATGACCGGTGCGCGACGTGCGCCGCGGGAGGCCGGGTCGGCCACGGTGTTCGCCGCGCTCGGCATGCTGGCCGTCCTCGCGTTCACGGCGCTGTGCGTGCAGGTGGGCGGCGCGGTGGTGGCGCGGCATCGGGCGCAGGCGGCGGCCGATCTGGCCGCGCTCGCCGCGGCGGCGGCCCTGGCGGACGGCGCGGAGGCATGTTCGGCCGCTCGCCCGGTGGCGCGGCGGAACGGGGCCGGGGTCTCGGCGTGCGAGGTGGAGGGCCGGACGGTTCTGGTACATGCGACGGCGTCGCTGCCGCTGCGCGGATTTCCGGGACCGGACGTCGCCGAGGCGGTGGCGCGCGGCGGCTGGAACGTCGGCCGGCCGGCCGACGTGGAGGCGGGGTGACCCGGCCCGTGCCGATTGCGGCGTCTATCCCGCGCCGCGGCCCAGTTCTCCCAGCACTGCCCGCAGCAGAGCGATGGCGCCGGCCTTGGACAGCGGCTCGTTGCCGTTGCCGCACTTGGGCGACTGGATGCACGACGGGCAGCCCGAGGCGCACTCGCAGGCGGCGACTGCGTCATGCGTGGCGCGCAGCCACCGGGCCAGCTCGGCGTGCCCCCGGTCCGCGAACCCGGCGCCTCCCGGGTGCCCGTCGTAGACGAACACCGTCGGCAGGCCCGTGTCCGCGTGCAGCGCGGTCGACACCCCGCCGATGTCCCACCTGTCGCACGTGGCCACCAGCGGCAGCAGCCCGATCGCGGCGTGTTCCGCGGCGTGCAGGGCGCCGGGGAAGTCGGCCTCCACCAGGCCTGCGTCTGTGAGTAGTTCCGGCGTCACGGTGTACATCACCGCGCGGGTGGGAAGCACCCCCGGCGGCATGTCGAGGTCCACCTGGTCGAGCACCTCGCCGGTGTGCAGGGTGCGCAGGAACCCCACGACCTGGTGCGTCACCTCGACGGAGACCGAGGCCACAGTCACTTCGCCGAAGTCCTCGCGGGCGTGCACGTCGGTGATCTCGATGGAGGTGTCCTCGCGTGAGTGCGTGGTCCAGTCCGGCTCCTCGGCATGTACGAGGGCGATCCCGTCCTCCAGGTCGAGTTCGTCGACGACGAATGAGTCGCCCTGGTGGATGTGCACTGCGCCGGGGTGGATCGTCGCGGGCGCGCGTGCGGAGTCGACCGTGCCGAGCAGTCTGCCGGTCTCCGCATCCACGATCGCCACCTCGCGGCCGCCGGAGCCGCGGATGTCGACGTCGCCGTGGGGCCGGACATCCGCGGTGGGGTACCAGCCGCCGCGGCGGCGCCGCAGCAGGCCGTCCGCGGCCAGGGCCTCGACCACTTCACCCGCGCCCAGCTCCTGGACCTCGGCGGCGGTCAGCGGCGATTCCACCGCCGCGCAGAGCAGCTGCGGGCCCAGCACGTACGGATTGGCCGGGTCGGTGACGGTGGCCTCGACAGGCCGTTCGAGCAGCGCCGCGGGGTGGTGCACCAAGTAGGTGTCCAGCGGATCACCGCGGGCCACCAGCACCACCAGCGAGCCCTCCCCGCGGCGGCCCGCCCGGCCCGCCTGCTGCCAGAACGACGCGACCGTCCCCGGGTACCCGGCGACCACCACCGCGTCGAGCCCGGCGATGTCGACCCCGAGCTCCAGCGCGTTCGTCGTCGCGACGCCGAGCAGCGCGCCGTCGGCCAGCGCGGTCTCCAGCGCGCGCCGGTCGTCGGCGAGGTACCCGGCGCGGTAGGCGGCGATGCGGTCGGCGAGCTCGGGCACGGCGTCGCCGACGAGTCCGGATGCGGTGAGCGCGGTGATCTCGGCGCCGCGCCGTGACCGCACGAAGGTGAGGGTGCGCGCCCCCTCCACCACGAGGTCGGCCATGATCCGCGCCGCCTCGGCGCCCGCCGACCGCCGGACGGGCGCCCCGTTCTCCCCGGTGACCTCCGGCAGCAGCGGCGGCTCCCACAGGGCGACGGTCCGGGGGCCGTGCGGCGAGGCGTCGTCGGTGACCTCGGCGACGTCGGCGCCCACCAGCCGGGACGCCGCCGCGCCCGGTTGCGACGTGGTGGCGCTGGCCAGCACGAACACCGGCGTCGCGCCGAACCTGGCGCACAGGCGCCGGAGCCGCCGCAGGATGAGGGCGACGTTGGATCCGAACACGCCGCGGTAGGAGTGGCACTCGTCGACGACGACATACCGCAGGCGGCGGAAGAACTGGCTCCATCGGGCGTGGCCGCCCAGCATTCCGAGATGCAGCATGTCCGGATTGGTGAACACCCACCGCGAATGGGCGCGCACCCACTCGCGCACCTCGCGGGGGGTGTCGCCGTCGTAGGAGGCGGGGTTGACGGGCGCCGGGGCCGGCGATGTGGCGCCGGACGACTCGACCTCGGCGCACAGCGCGTTCACCGCGCGCAACTGGTCGGCGCCGAGGGCCTTGGTGGGGGAGAGGTACAGCGCTGTCGCGCGCGGGTCGGCATACAACGCGCTCAGCACGGGCAGGTGGTATCCCAACGATTTGCCCGACGCGGTCCCGGTGGACACCACCACGTGCCGACCCGCATGCGCGTGCTCGGCCACCGACGCCTGGTGCAGCCACGGCCGCGGGATGCCGGAGGACTGCAACGCCGCGACGACGCCGGAGTGCGCCCAGACCGGCCACTCGGTGTGGCGGGCCTCGCGCCCGGGGAGGTCGACCGCGTGCGTGAGCACCTCCGGCGCGGCGGCGCCCGCGAGCACGTGTGCGAGAAGCTCGCGTCCGAAGCTCGTCGCCGTCACCGTCCCGCTCCCCTCATCGCCGTCCCACTCCTCCCGCGCGTGGCACCCGGGTTCCGCGGATGCGCGTTCGCGCAGGTATGACCGCCGCACGATATTCGGATTCGTTGACTATGTGATCTGCGCCTCTGTACTATCCGCCTTGAGTTATTAGTCACATGAGAAACATCAACCACATCAGTCACGCGTTCCGGTCCGTCGGGACGTCGCTTCCACGGAGGTCCCCATGAGTATCACCCGCACTCGCAGCGCCGTCGCAGGCGGCGTCGCGCTCGCCGCCGCAGCAGCCCTGGCACTGCCCGCGGTGGCCTCGGCGGCGCCGCAGAACAACAGCCCGCTCGGCAGCATCATGGACGCGGGGTCGTCGCAGTCGGCGATGCCGGACCCGGGGTCGCTCCAGTCGTCGCTGGGCAGCGTCGTCGCTCCCGTCGCCAGCCTGGCCGCGCCGCTGGGGAGCCTGCTGGCACCGGTGGGCAGCCTCGCCGGCTCGCTGGCCTCGGCGATCGTGCTGCCGGCGGGAAGCCTGCTGGCGCCGCTCGGCAGCGCCGTGCCGGGAAGCTCCGGCAGTGCGGCCCCCGGCAGCAGCAGTGTTCTGCCGCTGCCGGACACGGGCAGCACGCAATCGTCCGGGACCGGAGGCGGGTCCTCCGACACTGGCAGCGCCGGCCAGTTCGACGACCTCATCGCGACGCTCACGAACCTGTTCACCGGGATGTCCTGACCGGGACCGGCGCGATACGTCGGCGCGCGACGCTACTATTCGCGGGTGCAGCAGCTGTCCCTCTTCGCGGCGGAGTCCGAGGAGCCCTCGCCGTCCGATCTCGCCGGATTGCTCGCCGCGGGCGGGCACGCGGTGGCGACCGGTGCGGGGGCCCGCATCTCCATCATCGTCGACGACCCATGGCGCGCCCGCGCGATCCTGCTGATGATGGAACAGGCGTTGCCGGCGGGACGCCCGCAGGCCGCCGAGATCCTCGAAACCGACGAGGGGCGCCGGCTTGCGCGCACGGATCCCGCGCCGGAACTGCGGCGGCTTGCCGGGCAGTGGCAGCGCGGCGCGGCCAAACGCGTCCCAGACGGGTGGACTCCCTCGGCGAGGGCGCTGCGCGCGTGGTCCCTCGCTGCGGGGCGGGCCGTCGACGGGCATTACCTGCTGGGCCTCGATCCGCATGCCGAACAGACGCATCAACCGCTGGCCGCGGCGCTCGCTCGCGCCGGGATCGCCGTCACGGTGATCGGCCCGCGCGGCGGCGGGCCGGCGGTGCGCGTGACGGGTCGGCGTCGGCTCGCGCGGCTCCGCGAGAACATCGGCGATCCGCCACCGGACGCCCCGCCGGACGCGTGGCCGCCGGTGTGATCGGCACCGACGGTGAGACGCGCCCGGGTCGGGTGTGCAAGTCTGGTGGCGATGCCGGGATGGCGCATCGGCGGTCGGCATTGCACACGACCGACGGTCGCTGAGTATGGTCGTGTTCCGGTAGCGGCGGGTGCGGTGCGCCGGCTCGCGCGGCGCGACTCGGAAAGGGTTTGGTCAGCAGGTGGCAAGCACGAAGCAGGGCTCCGGTGCGAAGAGCGGATCGGGCGACGCGGTCACGCGTCGGCTCGTTATCGTCGAGTCCCCGGCCAAGGCCCGGACCATCGCCAACTACTTGGGTGCCGGTTACGTCGTCGAGTCGTCACGTGGCCACATCCGCGACCTGCCGCGCGGAGCCGCCGACGTCCCGGCCAAGTACAAAGGTGAGAAGTGGGCGCGCCTGGGGGTGGACGTCGACCACGATTTCAATCCTCTCTACGTGGTGAGCCCGGATAAGAAGTCCACCGTCACCGAGCTGAAGTCTCTGCTCAAGGACGTCGACGAGCTCTACCTCGCCACAGACGGCGACCGCGAAGGCGAGGCCATCGCCTGGCACCTGCTCGAGGCGCTCAAGCCCAAGGTTCCGGTCAAGCGCATGGTGTTCCACGAGATCACCAAGCCCGCCATCATCGCGGCCGCCGAGAACCCCCGTGACCTGGACCAGGATCTGGTCGATGCGCAGGAGACGCGGCGCATCCTCGACCGGCTCTACGGCTACGAGGTCTCGCCGGTGCTGTGGAAGAAGGTGATGCCCAAGCTCTCGGCCGGCCGCGTGCAGTCGGTGGCCACCCGCATCATCGTGCAGCGCGAGCGCGAGCGTATGGCCTTCACCGCCGCCGACTACTGGGACATCGCCGCCACGCTCGACGCGGGGGCGGACGCCGCGCCGCGGTCATTCGGCGCCAAGCTGCAGTCGATCGACGGCAAGCGGGTGGCCACGGGACGCGACTTCGGCCAGGACGGAAGGCTCAAGGCCGCCAAGTCGGGGAAGGCCGAGGTGGCGCTGGTCGACGAGGCCTATGCCAACGCGCTCACCGAGTCGTTGCGGGGCACCGACCTCACGGTGTCCTCGGCGGAGGAGAAGCCGTACACCCGCCGCCCCTATGCGCCGTTCATGACCTCCACGCTGCAGCAGGAGGCCGGGCGCAAGCTGCGGTTCTCGGCCGAGCGCACCATGCGCGTGGCGCAGAAGCTGTATGAGAACGGCCACATCACCTACATGCGTACCGACTCGACCACCCTGAGCGAGTCGGCGATCCGGGCGGCGCGGGAGCAGGCGGGTGAGTTGTACGGGCCGGAGTACGTGCACTCCAGCCCGCGGCAGTACACCCGCAAGGTCAAGAACGCGCAGGAAGCGCACGAGGCGATCCGCCCGGCGGGCGACCAGTTCAAGACGCCCGGCGAACTGCACGGCCGACTCGACGGCGACGAGTTCCGGCTCTACGAGCTTATCTGGCAGCGCACCGTGGCCTCGCAGATGTCCGATGCCCGCGGCGTCACGCTGAGCCTGAAGATCGCCGGCACCGCGCGCAGCGGTGAGCAGTGCGTGTTCTCCGCGTCGGGGCGCACCATCACCTTCCCCGGCTTCCTCAAGGCCTACGTCGAGACGGTGGACGCCCTCGAAGGCGGCGAGGCCGACGACGCCGAGCGCCGGCTGCCGTACCTGTCGGAGGGGCAGGGCGTGACCGCCACGGAGCTCCGGCCGGACGGGCACACGACCACCCCGCCGTCCCGATTCACCGAGGCCAGCCTGGTCAAGGCGCTCGAGGATCTCGGGATCGGCCGACCCTCCACGTACGCGTCGATCATCAAGACCATCCAGGACCGTGGATACGTCTACAAGCGGGGCAGCGCACTGGTTCCCGCATGGGTCGCGTTCGCCGTGATCGGCCTGCTCGAGGCGCACTTCGGGCGGCTGGTGGATTTCGACTTCACGGCCTCCATGGAGAACGAGCTCGATGAGATCGCCGCGGGGACGCAGAGCCGGATCGACTGGCTCACGGACTTCTACTTCGGCAACGAATCGGACCCGGCCGGCACACTGTCCGGTTCGGGCGGGCTCAAGCAGCTGGTGGGCGGCAACCTGGAGGAGATCGACGCGCGCGAGGTCAATTCGATCCGCGTCTTCGACGACTCCGAGGGCCGGCCGGTGTTCGTGCGCGTGGGGCGGTACGGGCCGTACCTGGAGCGCACCGTCGTCGGCGACGACGGCGAACCGAAGTCGCAGCGCGCCAACCTGACCGACTCGATCTCGCCGGACGAACTCACCGTCGAGGTGGCCGAGAAGCTCTTTGCCACCCCGCAGGAGGGGCGCGAGCTCGGCGTGGATCCGGCCACCGGCCACCGGATCCTGGCCAAGGAGGGCAGGTTCGGTCCGTACGTCACGGAGGTGCTGCCCGAACCGGAGCCGGCCGCCGACGGGACCGCGGGCGCGGACTCGGGGATCGGGTCGAAGGCCGAGGAGTCCGGTGCTACCGCGGCCAAGAAGGCACCCGCCAAGAAGGCACCCGCCAAGAAGGCAGCCAAGAAGGCGGCGGGTCCGAAGCCGCGCACCGCTTCGCTGCTGAAATCCATGGAGTTGTCGTCGATCACGCTCGACGAAGCCCTCACTCTGCTGTCGCTGCCGCGGGTGGTGGGTGTGGACCCCGATTCCGGGGAGGAGATCACCAGCCAGAACGGGCGTTACGGTCCGTATATGAAGAAGGGCGCGGACTCGCGGTCGCTGGCCACGGAGGATCAGATCTTCTCGATCACCCTCGACGAGGCCCTCAAGATCTACGCCGAGCCCAAGCGCCGGGGCGGGCAGACTGCGAAACCGCCGCTGCGCGAGCTCGGCGACGACCCGTCCACCGGCAAGGCGATGGTGATCAAGGACGGACGGTTCGGCCCCTACGTCACCGACGGTGAAGTGAACGCGAGCCTCCGCAAGGGAGATGAGGTCGCCGAGGTCACCGTGGACCGCGCCTCCGAGCTGCTGGCGGACCGGCGGGCCAAGGCGCCGGCCAAGAAGACCGCCGCCAAGAAGACTGCCGCCAAGAAGACCCCGGCCAAGAAGACGGCGGCCAAGAAGGCTGCTGCGAAGAAGACCGCCGCCAAGAAGACCGCCGCCAAGAAGACCGCCGCCAAGAAGACCGCCGCCAAGAAGGCCGCGGACTGACGCACGGCCCGCGGAGTGGCCCCGGCGGTCAGGTGTGCGGGCCGGTGGCCACGGGAGGCATCTCCTGCCAGTGGGCGAGGACCGACGGGTCCTGCATCTCCATCCATTCGACGACGTCGGAGTAAGTCGCGCAGATGGTGCCGCCGTCGTCGCATACTTCCCGCATGAAGTCGGCGGTCGCCGGGTTGAACGCGTTGCCGTTCCATTGGTTGAAGTGGTTGGCGATGACGAGCGGCGCACGGTTGCCGCCCCTGGCCTGGTCGTACATGTACATATAGGTGTCCTTGACGATCCGGCGCACCTCCGGGGCGGTGCCCGGCTCGTCACGTGCGCGGTTGAAGGTGTACCAGAAGTTGTAATCCAGTGCGGTCTGGGTCTTTCCGAGCGGCGGCGAGTACACGTTGGGGATGGGGAACTCCCAGACGCCCTCGACTTCGTAGGGCCACGAGATGCCGGTGCTCGGCGACGGCATGGACGAATCCCACGTCATTCCGTGCGCCTTCCACGCGGGGATCAGCTCGTCGATCCGGCCTTCCAGGCACTGGGTGCGGCCGCCGCGGACCTCTTCGGGGCCGAAGAGCAGTTCCTCCGGCGCGCCCTCGAGGCCGTTGTTCGGCTTCCAGTTCGCCATGAGCGTGAAGAACTCGTCCAGTTCGACGTTCCAGTCGGCGGTGTTCCAGCGGTCGCCGTTGTAGCCGCCGCCCGCGCAGAAATGTCCCACGTAGTGAGTGCCCATCTCGTGGCCGCCGAGCCAGGTCTCGTTGAGGTAGCGAACCTGTTCGAGGACCTCGCCCGGGGTGCCGCCGAAGGCCACCGCCGCTTCCCCGGGGTCGTGCCCCGGCCCCTGGTAATGGAATGCGTTGTCGTCGGTGAGGAAGTACAGCCCGGTCATCAGCGCGGTGAAACGGGCGCCTGAGGCGCGGGCGGCGTCGAGGAACATGTCCCAGTTGGGAGTGACCCCGACGCCGTCGAAGGAGAACAGGACGAATTGCGGGGGCTTCTCCCCGGGGGCGAGACGCGTCATCGGGACGTTGGAGGGGGGCGGCGCGGGGAGCGCCGGGACCTCGGCGGGTTCGGCGGCGTTGGCGGGGTGCTGGAGGTCTCCGGCTCCCGCCGCATTGCTGTTGCCGGTGCTCTGCCACTCGAGGACGCCGATCAGCGCGGTCACCACGAAGACCACTGCGGCGATGGCGACGTATTCGGTTCCGCCGGGCCGCCGACGCATGCCGGGGCGGCGATAGCGTGCGCGGCGGGCACGCGTGCGGCTCCGCAGACCGATCCGGCGGGGGCGGGTGTGGCGTCCTTTCATGGGCGGCGCCGCACCGCGGCACGACGGGCGCCGACGGTGTGCCTCCGATCATCCGCCCTGCCATGGCTGTCCGTCGACACACGGGTGTTGCTGGGCCGCAAGGTACTTCGGCGTCCGACGTGGAGCTGAGTGCGGGGTGTGGCGGCTGTCACGTCCCGCACTATAACAACGGTCGCCCCACGTGGCCGACAGGCGTTTCACTGCGTGTCAGCCGTCCGCGCACGGACGGCCCGGGTGTGGCGAGCGGGGCCTGACCGTCATTCCTCCGGTCGCATCAGCCGTGTCGTCTCGGTGCGACCGCGCAGGAGTACCGCGTCGCCCGCGCGCCATCGCGCCCGCTCGTCGGCGGACGCGGCGTCCCACACGGTGGACGACGCCAGCGTCCGCGTCGGCTCGTTCTTCGCCAGCTCCGTGAGACGTGCGGCCTCGTTGACCGGCGTTCCGATCACGGTGTACTCCATCCGGTCCGCACCGCCGACGTGTCCGGCCACCGCCGTGCCCGCGGAAACGCCGATGCCCATCCCGCTCCGGCCAACGATGCCGGTCAGGATGGGGCGCAGTTCGCGGGCCGCGGCGAGGGCGGACGAGCAGGAGTCGCCGTGGTCGATGGGCGCGCCGAACACCGCGAGCGTCGCGTCGCCCTGGAACTTGTTGACGAATCCGCCGTGCGCGTCGACGACCCTGATGACGGCGTCGAAGAACTCGTTGAGCATCCCGACGACCTCCCTGGGGCCGGACCGGTCGGTGATCGTGGTCGACCCGACGAGGTCCACGAACAGCACGGCCACCTGATGTTCCTCGCCGCCGAGATCCGTGCCGCGCTCGAGAGCCCGGCGGGCCACGTCCTCGCCGACGAACCGGCCGAACATCTCGCGCAGCCGCCGTCGTTCCGCGAGCCCCGCGACCATCCCGTTGAAACCCATCTGCAGTTCGCCCAGCTCGGTGGTGTCGTACACGGTGACCTGCGCGGTGAGGTCGCCTCTTCTGACCTGCTGCATGCCGCGCTGGAGCGCGCGGATCGGATCGCCGACGGCGCCCGCGGCCAGCCACGTGGTGAACGCGCCCAGGACCAGGCCCGCGACGCTCAGAGTGATCACGGCGGGGCGGATGTCCGCGGGCCGGCCCACGTCGTCCGCAAGGCCGACATCCGCGGCGACCATGAGGATCCCCAGTACTGGGATCCCGGTGCCCAGCAGCCAGGCCGTGAGGATGCGCTGGCGCACGCCGGGCGTGAAGACCTGCGCGAGGATCGTGCCGTCGAGGAGTGCGGTGGTGGCGGGTCGAAGGAACCGCTCGGCCTCGAAGTACGTGAGCGCGGCGCTGGCGATCCCGCCCAGGATGACTGCGAGCGTGACAACGCTGCCCATCCCCGCGGAGATCCTCGTGCCCTCCCAGACGACCGGCACCCCGCACACCACCCACAGCGCGCCCACCAGTATCGCCTGCGCGATGGGCATGCGGATGACCCGACGGCGCACCGCACTCTGCGCGGGGCGCCCGCCGACGCCCGGGGCGGCGCGCTGCCACCGGATCACCGGCCATGCGATCCACAGCGTTCCGACGATCAGCAGGACCGCGGAAGCCGCTACCACCCCGAGGAACTGAGGGAGATGACCGGCGGCGAAGTCGTTCACCGCGGGCGAGAGTGCGTATCGCATGAGCAGGTACAGGAAGATCGCGCCCGCGAGGTTCGACGCCGTCGTGCCGACGACGAGCGCGGCCAGCACTGCGCGCGGGCGCGTCGACGGTGCGAGGACCATGGGGTCAACCTAGCGTCCCCGACGGTGGTGGGTGCCGTGCTCCGGGCCGAACGGGTGGATCCGGAACGCGGTGCGCAGGGCTAGGCCGTCGAATGGGCGGCGTCGCGTGCCGGGCGGGGCCGGCTCAGCCGGGTTTCGGCACGTCGCCCCCGCAGCAGAACCGATTCACCGGGCGCCCAGCGCCGGGCCTCGTCCGCGGAGGCGGAAGCGACCGCGGTGGCCGAGGCGAGCACCGCGCACGGCTCGTTCTTCGCGAGTTCGGTGAGCCGGGCCGCTTCGTTGACCGGATCGCCGATCACGGTGAACTCGAATCGCGCAGCGGCCCCCACGTGCCCGGCGATGGCGGTCCCCGCAGAGACGCCGATGCCGAACTCCCCCTCCCCGACGACGATGTCGAGACGTTCGCGCAGCTCACGCGCGGCGGCGAGCGCGCCGCCCGCGGGGTCGGGATGTTCGAGGGGAGCCCCGAAGACGGCGAGTGCCGCATCGCCCTGGAACTTGTTGACGAACCCGCCGTGGTGCCCGACCGCGTCGACGATCTCACGGAAGAACTCGTTGAGGAGCACCACCACCACCTCGGCGCCGACCGTCGCGGCGAGCCGCGTGGAACCGACCAGGTCGACGAACAGCACGGCGACGTGGCGTTCCGCCCCGCCCAGCTCGGTACCGCGTTCCAGCGCCCTGCGGGCTACGTCCTCGCCGACGTACCGGCCGAAGAGATCTCGCAGGCGCTGACGTTCCTCCAGGCCGCGCGTCAGGTCGTTGAAGCCGGCCTGCAGCAGCCCGATGTCACTGCCGTCGTACACCTCCACGGCCGCGGTCAAGTCGCCGGCCTGGACCCGCCGCTGCGCTTCGCGCAGCTGCGCGATGGGATCGCCGATGGCACTCCCGACCAGGTAGAACGCGAATACCCCGACGACGAGCGTGATCAGCGAGACGATCAGGACCACGTCGAGCACCCGGGTCGCGTCGGACGGCAGCACGCCGAGCTTGAGGCCGCCGACGGTGAGGGTGATGCCGACGACGGGGATGCCCGTACTCACCGCCCACGCCAGCATGATGCGGCTGGACACGCCGGGGGCGTTGGTCTGCTCCATCACGCCGTAGCTCAGGGCCTCCGCCGCGAGGGGGCGCAGTATGCGCTCGGCCTGCAGGTAGCCGAGGGCGCTGGTGGTGACTGCGCCCAGCCCGCCGGCGACGGCGATGGACAGCACCCCGCCGCCGAGCGTGGTGACGTTGATGAGGGTGAGCAGCAGGACTCCGCCCGCCCACATGCACATGTGCAGGATCGCGTGGTACAGGGGAACCCGCATGGCCCGCCGCCGCACTTTGAGGGTGTCCTCGATGCTGTCGCGCTGCCATCGCAGTACGGGCAGCACGAGCATGATGCCCCCGATGCCGCCGACGATGAGGGCGACGACGAGGTAGCTGAAGAACAGTGCAGCCGAGGCGGGCGTGAACGCGGACGGGGTGGTGATGGGGCTGTCCGGGATGAGGATCTTCATGCACAGGAACACCAGCAGCGCCCCGACGACGTTGGCGCTGAGCATCGCCATGGCATACACCGGCCACGGCGTCTTCACCAGCCAGCGGGCCAGCCGCCATAAGCGTCGCACGGTTGTCACCGTAGTCGCAGCGTGTCGGCGGGGGAGACTATTGTCGGGCCACATGGTGGTGAGTGCGGGGAGCGTGTTCGATCGGCTGGTGGGCCAGGACCGGGCTGTGGCGACGCTGGCGGCCGCGGCGTCCGCAGCGCGCGGTGCGGCGGGCGACGGCGGCACACCGTCGGGGATGACGCATTCCTGGCTCTTCACCGGTCCGCCGGGGTCGGGGCGGTCCATCGCCGCGCTGGCCTTCGCGGCCGCACTGCAGTGCACGTCGGAGGGGGCTCCCGGATGCGGCGAGTGTTCCGCGTGCCGGACGGCCCTCGCGGGCACCCACGGCGATGTGCGCCGCGTGGTGCCGGAGGGGCTGAGCATCCCAGTCAAGGAGATGCGCGCCATCGTGCAGATTGCCAACCGCCGGCCCAGCGTGGGCCGCTGGCTCGTCGTGGTGGTCGAAGACGCGGACCGGCTCACCGAGGGCGCGTCGAACGCACTGCTCAAGGTGGTGGAGGAGCCGCCGGAGCGCACGGTGTTCCTGCTGTGCGCCCCGTCCACGGACCCGGGCGACGTGTCGGTGACGATCCGTTCCCGCTGTCGGCACGTTGGGCTGGTGCAGCCGCCCACAAGCGCGGTGGCGCAGGTCCTCCGGGAACGCGACGGGTTGGACGAGGCACAGTCGCAGTGGGCGGCGTCGGTGAGCGGTGGGCATGTGGGACGGGCCCGGTGGCTGGCGCGCGACGAGGCGGCACGCGCCCGGAGGCTGCAGGCCCTGCGGCTGCCCACTGCGGTGCTGCGGCCGGCCGGCGGCTACCTGCTGAGCAAGCAATTGGTGGACGCCGCCGAGGCCGAGGCCAAGGATGCCAACGCGGAGCGGGAAGCGAGGGAACTGGACGAGCTGCGCACCGCGTTGGGGGCCGGCGGCACGGGCAAGGGCACCGCAGGCACGATGCGCGGCACCGCCGGGCTGATCAAGGACCTGGAGAAGCAGCAGAAGACCCGGCGCACCCGGTCGCAGCGCGATGCGCTGGACCGTGCGCTGATGGACGTCGTGGGCCTGTACCGGGACGCATTGGCTGTGAGTATGGGCTCGTCAGTGCCGGCTCTGCATCCCGACCTGGCCGATGACGCCCGCACGATTGCGCGCGAGGCGCCGCGGCCGGGGTTGCTGCAGGCGGTCGAGTCGGTGCTCGAGTGCCGCGAGGCGCTGTCGTCGAACGTCAAGCCGCAGGTGGCGATGGACGCGATGATCGCGGGGCTCGAGGCGGCCACGCGGCGGTGAGGCGGGCGGTGACGCGGGCTGCGCCCCCCGATTTTTGTTGCGGGCCGCTGTGCCGCTAGACTTCAATCCGCTCGGTCACCCCGGGCGGATAGTCCGGGGTGACCGGAAACGCCACCTTAGCTCAGTCGGTAGAGCGATTCACTCGTAATGAATAGGTCACCGGTTCGATTCCGGTAGGTGGCTCCAACGCACCGGACCCCACCCCCCGAGGGGGGTGGGGTCCGGTGCGTTCGGCGCGCAGAACGAGGGCTGTGCCCCCGGTCAGGCCGGTGAAATCCGCGCTGCCGCGGCAGCGCGACGCGCGCCGGGGAATCGACTTGGCACCCTGCGCGCGGTGCTGTTAGCCTGTGTATTAGCGGCGGTTCGCGCCTACCCCCCCCTGGCGCACCCCGCTCTCGATTCCTTCCGCCACCTCCCCCCCGGCGGAAGGAATCCCGGCCCGTCCCGCCTCCACCCCCCGGATGGCGGGACGGGCCCCTTACTTTCCCGGCCTGCTAGGCGTCCGGCGTTACCGTCACCCGCCCAGGGATCCCAGCGAGCCGAACAGTGTACTCAGGTCGAAGGATCCGCCCGTGGCTCCGCCGTCACCGGGGTCGCCCGGGCCCGGGGTCTCGGGGGTGTCGACGGTCACGGTGATGGCCGCGTTCGACGCCAGCGTGTCGCCGATGCCGGAGAATTCCGCGCTGATCGCGTGGTCGCCGCCGATCGTGGGCTTCCAGTCTTCCAGCGTCGCCACGCCGTTCACGACGTCGACGGTGCCGAGGATCTCGTCGCCGTCGCGGAAGGTGACGGTCCCGTCGGTCGCCCCCTCCGAGGTGACGGTGGCCTTCAACGTGGCGGTGCCGCCGAGGTCGAACGGGGCGACCGGGTCGAGCGTGGTGGTGGAAGTGACGGACTCGGCGGGCTTGGGGGCCACGGTCACCGTCTGCTGGGCGCCGCTGCCGTTCACGCCGTCGCGGCCGGAGAACACGGCCTTGATCGTGTGGGAGCCCTCGCTGCCGGGGATCCAGTCCACGCTGACGCCACCGTCTCCATCGGTGACCGGGACGGTGGCGAAGTCGACCTCGTTGTCCTTGAACGTCACCGTTCCGCCGGCCCCGGGCGGTGCGACCGTGGCGGTGACGGAGGTGGCGGAACCGACCTGTGCGCCGGACGCCACGCTCAACGAGGTCTTGGAATCGACGGTCTGCTGTGCCACGGAGACGGTGCGCGGGTCGGAGGTGGAGCCGTCGGTGTTGAGATTGCCGAGGAACACCGCGGTGAGGGACGTGTTCCCGGCGTCCGCCGGAGTCCAGCCGGTCTGCGCGATGCCCGTCGCCGGGTCCACGGCGACGGGCGCGCCGATATCGACGCCGTCCGCCTTGAACTGCACGTCGCCACCGTTCTGGGGCACCGTGCCGCCCGCCACCTTGGCGGCGATGGTGACGGGCTGTCCGGCCTTCGCGCCGTACACCGGCTGGACCTGCGTCTGAGAGGCGGCGAACTCGACGGTGACCGTCGGCCCCTCGTCCTGGTACGTCCCGGCGCCCAATGACCCGTCGTAGTGCATCGACGTCATGAAGTCGGAGCCGGCCCGGCAGTCGGTGCCGACGGTGTAGGAGAACGAGAAGGTCCGGCTCTTCGGGCCGAGGACAGGCCGGACCGGCCATTCGAACGATCCGCCGTTCACCGCGGTGAAGGAGGAGCCGGTCTCGACGTCGTCGATCGCGCTGCCGCCCACCTGCGCCGACCCCGGCACGTACGCGAAGCACTCGGGGTGGAGATCCTTGACGCGGTAGAGGTACTCGTCGACGATCCCGTCGCGCGTGAACGTGGTCGTCGTGGTGATCGTGTCGCCTACCGACGGCGTCGCGTCGCTGACCGTGCGCTGGAAGTTGGAGCTTCCGTCGCCCCAGCTGACGCTGGACGTCTCGGCCCCCGCGGCGCCCACGCCGATCGTCGTCGCGAGCGAGGCGGCCAGCGCCCCCGCGCTCACGCCGGCGGCGATCCGCCGCGTCGTCGTCCTGCTCATCCTGTTCCTCCGCGAGGGGTGTGCGGCCCGGGTCCCGGGCGGCTGGTTTCGATCCGGTCGTCCGTCATGGACGGTTGACCGAGTGATTGCGGACACAGTAGCTAACGCGGGCGGACGTTTCAAGCGATTGGGCGGATGCGGGCCCTTGGCAGTCCCGGACGCCCCGGCCGCGCACCGTTGCGGACGCGTCGGGCAGACTGTTGGTTTGTGCGTTCGCAGGGCGCGCGGTGCACGCCGCGGCCGCCGTCCGGGCGCGATACCGCAGCACTGCCGGAAGGAACACTCCACGATGCGCGCACTCGTCACCGGCGGGGCCGGCTTCATCGGCTCCACCCTGGTCGACAGGCTCCTCGACGACGGGCACGAAGTCACCGTCGTCGACAACCTCAGTCGCGGCCGGGCCGGCAATCTGAGCCGGGCCCGTGAGAACGAGAACTACAAGTTCGTGCACGGCGACCTCGTCACCGCGGACCTGTGCGAGATCGTCGCCGAGCGCGAGCCCGAGGTGATCTTCCACCTGGCCGCGCAGATCGACGTGCGGCAGAGCGTGCAGAACCCGGCCGCGGACGCGTCCGTCAACGTGCTGGGCACGGTGCGGCTGGCCGAGGCCGCGCGCCGGGCGGGCGTCCGCAAGATCGTCTTCACATCGTCGGGCGGCTCCATCTACGGCTCGCCGGAGACGTTCCCGGTCGCCGAGTCGATGCCGGTCGACCCGCAGTCGCCCTACGCGGCCGGCAAGGTCTCCGGCGAGATCTACCTGAACACCTTCCGCAACCTCTACGGGCTCGACTGCACCCACATCGCGCCCGCGAACGTCTACGGCCCGCGCCAGGATCCGCACGGCGAGGCCGGGGTGGTGGCGATCTTCTCGCAGGCGCTGCTGCACGGCACGGAGACGAAGGTCTTCGGCGACGGCGGGAACACCCGCGACTACGTGTTCGTCGACGACGTGGTCGAGGCGTTCGTACTGGCCTCGGGCACCGCGGGCGGCGGCCGACGGTTCAACATCGGCACCGGCATCGAAACGTCGGACCGCGAACTGCACACCATGGTGGCGCAGGCCTCGGACGCCCCCGACACCCCCGCGCTGCTGGCGCCCCGCCTGGGCGACGTCCGGCGTTCCGTCCTCGATCCCACGCTCGCCGGGGAGGTCCTCGGATGGCGGCCGAAGGTCGACGTCGAAGAAGGCATCCGCCGGACCGTCGAGTACTTTCGCAGCTGAGATGACGTCACGGGCGGCGCGCATCCTGGTCACGGGCGGGGCCGGGTTCATCGGCTCGGGTTTCGTGCACTACACGGCGCGCGCCCGTCCCGAGGTGCGGGTGACGGTGCTGGACAAGCTCACCTACGCGGGCAGCCGCGCGTCGCTCGAGGGGACCGGTGCGCGCCTGGTCGTCGGCGACGTGGCCGACCCGAAGACGGTCGATGCGCTCGTCGGCGAACTCGACCCGGCCACCGACGCTGTCGTGCACTTCGCCGCAGAATCGCACAACGACAACTCGCTGGACGATCCGTCCCCGTTCGTGCAGACGAACCTGGTGGGCACTTTCACCCTGCTCGAGGCGGTGCGCCGCAGGGGCGTGCGCCTGCATCACGTCTCCACCGACGAGGTGTACGGCGATCTGCCGCTGGGCGGCCGGGGCCGGTTCACCGAGCAGACCGCCTACAACCCGTCCAGCCCGTACTCGGCGACCAAGGCCGGCTCGGACATGCTGGTGCGGGCGTGGGTGCGTTCGTTCGGGGTCACCGCGACGCTGTCCAATTGCTCCAACAACTACGGGCCCCGCCAGCACATCGAGAAGTTCATCCCCCGTCAGATCACCAACCTGCTGTCCGGGCGCCGCGCCAAGCTCTACGGGGCCGGCCGCAACGTGCGCGACTGGATCCACGTCGACGACCACAACGCGGCGGTGTGGCGGATCCTCGACGGTGGTCGGAGTGGCCGCACGTACCTGATCGGTGCCGACGGCGAACGTTCCAACCTCCAAGTGCTCCAGTCGATCCTGAGCATCATGGGCCGTGGCCCCGACGAGTTCGACCACGTCGCCGACAGGCCGGGGCACGACCTGCGCTACGCCATCGACGCGGGCCCCCTGCGCCGCGAGCTGGGGTGGGAGCCGCGCTACGCGGACATGGAGGCGGGGCTGGCGGACACCGTCGCCTGGTACCGCGACAACCGCGACTGGTGGTCCGGAGTGAAGGACCGCGTCGAGGACCGCTACGACGCGCTGGGATGGGGGTGAGCGGTGCCGGGCATGACCTTCGACGCCCTCGACGTCCCGGGGGCCTGGAGCTTCACCCCGCGACAGCATCACGACGAGCGCGGGATGTTCCTGGAGGCGTTCACGGCGGACGCGCTGCGTGAGGCGACGGGCCGCACGCTGACGCTCGAGCAGGCGAACTGCTCGGTCTCGCGGGCCGGGGTGCTGCGCGGGATCCACTTCTCCGACGTCCCCCCTGGCCAGGCGAAGTACATCTCCTGCGTACGCGGCGCGGTCCTGGACGTCGTGGTGGACGTGCGGACGGGGTCGCCCACGTTCGGCGTCGCGGACGCGGTGCGCCTCGACGACGTCGACCGGCGGGCGGTGTTCGTCTCGGAGGGACTGGGACACGGGTTCGTCGCGCTCACCGACGACGCGACGGTGATGTATCAGTGTTCCACCGGATACGCCCCGGGCCGTGAGCACGGCGTGCACCCGCTGAGCGTCGGCGTCGACTGGGGCGTGGACCCCGCCGCGCTGGTGCTCTCCGCCAAGGACCTGGTGCTTTCCGCCAAGGACCTCGTGCTTTCCGCCAAGGACGCCGCCGCGCCGACGCTGAGCGAAGCCGCAGAGCAGGGGATACTGCCGCGCTACGATGCCGTGATGGAGTGGATCGCGCTGCAGGAGGACAAGGCGTGAAGGGGATTATCCTCGCGGGCGGGTCCGGAACGCGCCTGCACCCCATCACCCGCGGCATCAGCAAGCAACTGGTGCCGGTGTACGACAAGCCGATGGTCTACTACCCGCTGAGCACCCTGATGCTGGCGGGCATCCGCGACATCCTCGTCATCACCACCCCGGAGGACCGGGGGCTGTTCGAGCGGCTCCTGGGCGACGGCGGGCAGTTCGGCGTCTCGCTCACCTACCGCGTGCAGGAGCGCCCCGAGGGGCTCGCGCAGGCTTTCGTGCTGGGGGCGGAGCACATCGGTTCCGATCCGGTTGCACTCGTCCTGGGCGACAACATCTTCTACGGCCCCGGACTGGGCACGCAGCTGCGGCGGTTCAACCGCATCGACGGCGGCGCCGTGTTCGCCTACCGGGTGGCCGACCCGTGCGCCTACGGGGTCGTGGAGTTCTCCGAGGACGGCCGGGCGCTGTCGCTCGAGGAGAAGCCGACGGCGCCGCGTTCGCACTACGCGGTGCCGGGGCTGTACTTCTTCGACAACGACGTGGTGGATATCGCCCGCGAGTTGTCGCCCTCGGCGCGGGGGGAGTACGAGATCACCGACATCAACCGCGCCTATCTCGACGCGGGCCGGCTGCACGTGGAGGTGCTGCCGCGCGGCACCGCGTGGCTGGACACCGGCACGTTCGACTCGCTGCTCGAGGCCGGCAACTTCGTGCGCACCATCGAGCAGCGCCAGGGCCTCAAGATCGGGGCTCCCGAAGAGGTCGCGTGGCGCCAGGGTTACATCGGCGACGCGGAACTCGAATCGCTGGCCTGCGCCCAGGTCAAATCCGGGTACGGGAAGTACCTGCTGGAGATGCTCGCGCGCGGGAGGTAGACGGAGCGGCCGGGCCCCGTGCACGCGTTCCACGTGCGGGCGCGATGGCCCGATCGCGGCGTCCTCCGACAAGTACCTATAAACCTAGCCTTGCCTTACTCGTGTGGAGTCCCCCACAATAGGCTGTACAACAGCTTGATTAATTCGCCGAACCCGGAGGCCCGTCATGACCGTCAGCATCCCGCTCCCACAGCGCCCCATCGAAGATCTGCCGGGGCACTGGCTGCTGGCACGTCTGGGCAAGCGTGTTCTGCGCCCCGGGGGCCGGGGGATGACGGAAACGCTGCTCTCGGCGGCGAAGATCCCGGGCGCGGACGTCGTGGAGCTGGCACCGGGGCTGGGCAAGACGGCGGCGCTGATCCTCGAGGGCGGACCGCGCAGCTACACGGGCGTCGACGAGGACCCGGACGCCGTCCTGTCCACGCGTGCGGGCATCGGGGGCCGCGGGACCGTCCACGAGGCGCCGGCGGCGGAGACCGGGCTGGGCGACGCGAGTGCGGACCTGGTGGTGGGTGAGGCGATGCTGACGATGCAGAGCCCGCGCGGCAAGGATGCGATCGTCGCCGAGGCCCACCGGGTCCTCCGTGCGGGCGGCCGCTACGCGATCCACGAGCTGGCCATCGAACCCGACACCCTCGACGACGAGCAGAAGACCGAGATCCGCAAGGCCCTGGCCCGCTCGATCAAGGTCAACGCGCGCCCGCTGACCGAGCGGGAGTGGACGGAACTGTTCGAGAAGCACGGGTTCCGGGTCGAAACGGTGCGGCACGCGGACATGGCGTTGCTGGAAGCCAGGCGCAATCTTGAGGACGAGGGCCTGCGCGGTGTCCTGACGATCGTCGTCAACCTGCTGCGCAACCCGGGGGCGCGCAAGCGTGTTCTGGAGATGCGCTCGGTGTTCCGCCGCCACCGCGACAACATGTCGGCGATCGCGCTCGTCGCCGTCAAGCAGTGAGCGGCCGCGTCGGTGACGGCGACGGATTCGGCGATGAGGGGCATTTCATCGTCGACGAGGGGGCACAGCGGAATCCGCATGCACTCAACTGGCCGACGGTTCTCGCCTCCGCGGGAGTGGCGGCCGTCGTCGCGTCGCTGATCCTCAGCATCGGCATCGTCGGAATGCACCGTGACGATTCCGCGGCCGCCGCGCAACCGGCGGTGGTGCGTGTGGTCGCCGATCCGGGCACCGGAATCCAGGCTGACGGGGCAGCGGGTGCAGGTGTCGAAGCCGCGGATCCTCCGGCGTCCGGCGCACCGCCCGTGGACGGCGGCCCCGCTCCCATTCCCGGAGCGACGGCCGCTGCACCGGCGACCGGAACGGGCGCCGCGGGCGTATCACCGGCCCCGCCGGCCCCGGCGGATGCGCAGGCCCCACCGGCTGCAGCGCCGCAGGAGCAGTCGACCGAAACGCCGCAGGGGCACGCCGCGGAACCGCAGGACCCGGCCGAGCCGACCGCGTGGGCGCCCTCGTCCCCGCTGCCGCCGGATTTCGCCGTCTCCGCCGCAGAACCGACGCTCGCCGACCTCAACAACCTGGTCTACTTCATCACCGCCACTGCCGCGTCCGACGAGGCCAAGGCCCGCAACATCGAGGCGGGCATGGGCGGCGTGATCGTGCCGAAGACCGTCTACAACCTGGGGCTGTTCCGTGCGCCCCGCGGCTGGAGCCGGGTCACCGGCCCGGTGCAACGCCAGGGCGACCGGATCACCGTGCAGTTGCACAGCTTGTCCGCGGGGATGCCGGGCGTGGACATGCCGATCGAGTTCGTCCGGCAAGGCGGAGTCTGGAAGCTGGCGTCGTCGTCGCTGTGCGCGGGCGTGCGGACGGTGGGGCTGCCGGTCTACTGCAATGGCTGAGTCGGCGGGCGCGGCCTCCACTGCGCCGCCCTCGCATGCCGGACCGGCCCCGACGGACCCGATGACCAGGACCACGCCATGATCGAGGCACACGCACTCACCCGTACTTTCGGAACCAGGCGGCGCGCCGCGACGCCGTTGGCCGGAGTCTCGCACGTGTTCGCCGACCGGACGCTGACCTACGTTCTCGGCCTCAATGGAACCGGCAAGTCGACGCTGCTGCGCTGTCTGAGCGGGGTGCTCCGCCCGGATTCGGGGCGGGCGCTGGTGGACGGTCGGGAGCTCGCCCGCGCCCCGGCACCGGCGCGGCTCCTGGGCATGTACCTGGACGCGGACGGCTTCCATCCCGGGCATTCGGGGCGACGGCACCTGCGCTGGCTCGCGGCGCAGTCGGGGGTTCGCGCAGTCTCCGTGGAGGCCCTGCTGCGGCGGACGGGCCTCGAAGCGGTGGCGGACCGCCCGGTCCGCGGCTACTCGCTGGGCATGCGGCAACGGCTCGGTATCGCGTCGGCCCTGGTCGGAAACCCGCGCAACGTGATCCTGGACGAGCCGATGAACGGGCTCGACGTCGCGGGAGTGCTCTGGCTGCGCGGGCTGCTGCGCGAGTGGGCCGACGAGGGGCGGTGCGTGATCGTGGCGTCGCACAACCTCGCCGAGATCGAAGCCACGGCGGACGCGGTCCTCATCCTGGAAGGCGGCGGGATCGTCGCGCACGGGACCGTCGACGAGGTGCGCGGGCCGCACGCGGACCTGGAGCAGGCGTTCATCGCCCGCGTCCCGCGCGCCGCGGGTGCGCCCCGCGTGCGGGAGGCGGCGTGACGGCCGCCGTGGTGCTCGCGCGCAGCGTGCGCGCCGAGGGCGTGCGGCTCGGCGGGGGCCGGGGGCTCCTGCTTCGCGTCGCCCTGCCGCTGGGGTTGGCGCTGCCGGTGTGCATCACGCTTGCGGTCGGGGCGGTGTCCGAGAAGCTGCACGGCACCGACAGCCTGCTGCGGGTGCGGCAGGTACCGACGTCGAACTCCGTCTACTGGCTCGTCTACCTGGGAGTGACGGTGTTCGCGGTGCTCGCCGCCTACGCGCAGGGCTCGGCCACGCGCGGTCCCGGCGCCGAGGCCGCCCGCCACGCTGCGCCGAGGCCGTTCACCGGGATGCTCGGCCGGTGGATCCTGGTGGGCGCCGCGTCCGCCTCCGGGATGCTGCTGTGCGGGTTCCTGCTCATGGTCGCGCTTCCCGTGCTGTTTCCGGGGGTGTACGGGCAGGTGGACGTGGTGTCGGCCGACGGCGTCCGTCTGCTGTGGGCGCTGCCGGCCTATGCGTTTCTCGCATCGGGGATCGGGGTCGCCGTGGGGGCGCTCGTCCCGTGGCCGGCGGCGGCGGTCGCGGCGCTGACACTGTGGGCGCTGTTCATCGAGAACGCCTCGGTGATGCTGCCGGGCGGTGGCGACCTGATCGGGTGGATGCCATTCCTGAACGGCATCTACGCGTCGGGCCAGGACATCGCGCTGAGCCCGTCCTGGGGGAGGGACGGCGCGCTGGCCTACGTGGCCGTGGTGATGGCCGTGCTGCTGGCGGCCGGCTGGGCCCGGCTGCGCCACGAGCGGTCGCGGTGAGCGGAGGGTTCTACCTGGCGGGCGGCCGGATCGTGGGGCGGGGCGCTCTCCCGTAGCCTGAACCTGTTTCAGTGCGGGCGCGTGCGCAGGTCATGCGAAGCCGCCGCCGAAGTTCGTCGTCCCAGGAAGGACCCCCATGACCTCTGCCGTCATCGTCGATGCCGTCCGGACCCCCATCGGCAAGCGCAAGGGCGCCTACGCCGAGACCCATCCGGTGGACCTGTCCGCCCACGTGCTGGGCGCGCTCGCCGGGCGCACCGGGATCGACCCGGCCCTCATCGACGACGTGGTGTGGGGGACCGTCATGCAGTACTCGGAGCAGGCGGGGAACGTCGCCCGCAACGCCGTGCTGGCCGCGGGCTGGCCGGTGTCGGTGCCGGGCACGACGATCACCCGCGCGTGCGGGTCCAGTCAGCAGGCGCTGAGCTTCGCGGCGGCGACGGTGGCCTCCGGTCAGCAGGACTTCGTGGTGGCGGGCGGCGCGGAGTCGATGACCCGGGTGCCGATGGGCTCGAACACCGGCGGCGACCCCAACCCGCCGAGCATGCTCGAGCGCTTCGGCGTGCAGGGTTTCAACCAGGGTGTGGGCGCCGAGATGGTGGCGGAGAAGTGGGGCTTCAGCAGGGCCGTGCTGGATGAGTACTCGGTGCGCTCGCACGAGCTCTCCGCGCAGGCCATCGACGCCGGGGCGTTCGACGCGCAGTTGGCGCCGCTCGCCGGTCTGGAACAGGACGAGGGCGTGCGCCGCGGCAGCACCGTCGAGGGCCTGGGCAAGCTGAAGACCGTGTTCAAGGAGGACGGGGTCATCCATGCCGGCAACGCCTCCCAGATCTCCGACGGCGCCGGCGCGCTGCTGGTCGCCACCGAGGAGACGGCGCGCAAGCACGGGATGCGGCCCATCGCGCGCGTACACACGGTGGCGGTGGCCGCCGACGACCCGGTGATCATGCTCACCGCGCCCATCGCCGCCACGGCGAAGGCGCTGAAGAAGTCGGGCCTGTCCATCGGCGACATCGGCGCCTACGAGGTCAACGAGGCGTTCGCCCCGGTGCCGCTGGCGTGGCTCGCGGAGTCCGGCGCGGACATGGAGCGGATGAACCCGCTGGGCGGGGCGATCGCCGTGGGGCACCCGCTGGGCGGCTCCGGCGCGATCCTCATGACCCGCCTGATCAACCACATGCGCGACAACGGCATCCGGTACGGACTGCAGACCATGTGCGAGGCCGGCGGGATGGCCAACGCCACGATCGTCGAGCTCATGGACTGAGTGCCGGATCGCCGTTGCGGTCACGGCACGGGGAGGGGCCGGGTGTCTTCACCCGGCCCCTCCCCGTGTGCGTGAGCGGAGTTCAGCTGCCGAGGGCGTCTCTGAGTGAGCCCCACATCTTGGCGCCGGTGTCGTAGAACGAACCCATATCGCCCGAGCCCATGGCGTCGAGGACGTTGTCCATCGTGCCCAGCGACCCCTTGCCGATCTCCTTGATGACGTCTGTGATGGAACCGAGGTCCATGCGATTCTCCTGTCCGTGCGGTCCAGCGGAGATGCCGGAACGCTGAAATTCTAACCGCCCCGAACCAAGGAATGTGACCTGCATCAAATATGCAAGCGATTAGTATCGCATCCGTGCTGGTCGGCACTCCGGGTGAGGTATCTCACAGTAAGGTGAGGTGCGTGGCAGCCGCAGCGCGTGCGGACCGATGACCAGCGGTCGTGGCACGCGGTGCACCGTGCCCGTAGGTTCGTCCCGGTAAGAGCTGCGACCATCCGAGCGTGCGGCAGACGGCACGCGGTGAGGAATTCCTGTGCAACCCGAATCCCTGCAGATCGACGTGCTCCTGCCGTACTACGGCGACGTCGACTACATGAAGGCCGCGGCCTCGAGCGTGCTGAACCAGACGCACTCCGCCTGGCGCCTGATCGTGCTTGACGACGGCTACCCCAGCGACGAACCCGCCCGCTGGTTCGGGGAGATCTCCGCCCGCGACGACCGCGTCGTCTACGAGCGCAACGCGGAGAACCTGGGCGCCAACGGCAACTACCGGAAGGCCCTGGCGATGGCCACCGCCCCGGCCGTGGTGGTCATGGGGGCGGACGACATCATGCTGCCCAACTACCTCGCGCACGTCGCCGAGGCCTTCTCCGCCCACCCCGACGCGGCCGTGTTCGAGTGCGGCGTGCAGGTGGTCGACGAGCACGACCGGGCGATCCGCCCGCTCAGCGACGCGATCAAGGGGCGCGTGGCCCCGCGCCCGGAATCCCGCACCGTCTACGAGGGCGAAGAGCTCGCGGTAGGCCTGATGCGGGGCAACTGGACCTACTTCCCGTCGCTGGCGTGGAAGTCGGAGACCGTGCAGCGCATCGGTTTCCGTGAGGGGCTCGACGTCGTCCAGGACCTGGCGCTGCTGTGCGACGTGGTCGCCGCCGGCGGGCGGATGGTCTACGACCCGCGGCTGGGGTTCCTGTACCGGAGGCACTCCGCGTCGGACTCCTCGGTGCGCGCGCTGGACGGGCGGCGGTTCGACGAGGAGCGCCGCTTCTATCTCGAACAGGCCGAGCGGTTCGAGGCTCTCGGCTGGAAGCGTGCCGCCCGTGAGGCTCGCAACCACCTGACTTCACGCCTGCACGCACTGGCGCTCGTCCCGAAGGCCGCGCGCACCAAGGAGGCCCGCGGCGGTCTGGTCCCCCTGCTGCGCCACGTGGTGCGCTGAACCCCCGCAGCCCTCGCGCGCGCGTGCGCGAATTCAACTTGAAAAAGTGCCAACGCGCACCCCCACCCTTATGACACCGGCATGGCTCGCACGTATGCTTCCCCACGGTGTCGTTCGGCCGGTCGACACCGCCCCGGATTGGGGACACGGACGGGCACGGCCATTCTTCACTCGGCCCGTCGGCATACGTGACGCTCGGCGCCAGCCGACGCACCCGCGCGGGGGGACCCGTCGCTTGGGACGAAGGGAGTCGGCTCGGCCGTGCAGACAGCCTTGCTCGCGATAGTCGGCGCTCTCCTCCTGCTGGCGCCAGGGTTCCTCGTGGGACTCACCGTGCGTCTGCGCTGGACGGTAGCTGCGGCGCTGGCGATTCCGGTCACCTTCGGCATGGTGGTGGTGGGCACCATCGTGACCGGTGCGTCGGACCTGCCCTGGAATCTGTGGTCGGCGCTCGTGACGCTCCTGGCGTTCCTCGGGCTGGGTTCGGTCTACAGTCTCGTGCTCGCCCGCCGCCGCGGCGGTGCCGAACCTGCAGCCCAGGGCGAAGCGGACGACGGCTCCGACGCCGATGAGGCCGGCCCCGTCGGCGGCGCCGCCCGTCGTGCGTGGCTCGCCCCGCCCGGCGGCGTCCCGTGGGCGGGCGTGGCCGCTGCGGGGGTCGGCGTCCTCGTGGGCGCCGGCACCATCTTCGGAATCCTGTTCCGCGGGCTTTCCAAGGTGCCCGACGGCATCGCGAGCCTGTCGAATGTCTGGGACCAGCAGTGGCACGCCAACGTCATCTCGTTCATCGACAACACAGGGATCGCAGGGGCCACGGACCTGGGCCGGCTGTTCCAGGTGGAGACGCACGCGGACTTCTACTACCCGGACGCGTGGCACGCGCTCGGGGCACTGCTGAAGAGCATCACCGGCTCGGAGATCCTGCCCGTCATCAACATCTGGACGATGACGTGCCTGGCGTTGGTGATTCCGCTGTCCGCGGCCGTCCTGGCCTGGCGGATCGTGCGCGACCGCTTCTCGCCCGGGGCGGCCGCGCTGGCCGCGGGCTGCGCGGGGGCGGTGAGCGGTGTGCTCCCGTCGCTGCCGTACGTGGAGTTCCTGACCACCGCCAATCCCAATGCCGTGGGCGCGGCGATGTCGGGCATGGTGGTCGTGCTGGTGATGTCGGTCACCGGAGCCCCGCGCCGGATCCCGCTCGCGGCGCTCGGCCTGATCGGCATCGCGGGCGTGCACCCGTCCGGGGCCGTGTTCTCCGCGCTGCTGCTGGGGTTGTGGTGGCTGTTCGAAGCCCTGTGGCGGCCCCGCCGCAGTCGCCTCCGCGACCTTGCCGCCCTCGTGGGTGTCGCGGTGCTCACCATCGCGGTGATGCTCCCGCAGATCCAGGGAGTGCTGGGCGAGCAGACGTCGATCGAGTCCTACGATTTCAGCCTCGACATCTCCAGGCTGACCGCCGTGCACGACGCCTTCACCCTGACCAACCAGTGGACCGATCCGTTCCCCGCCCCGTGGGTGCTGCTGGCGTTCGCCGTACTGGCGTGCGTGGTGCTGCTGGCCCGCTTCAGCGTGTGGATGACCGTCGTGTGGGCGGTGATGCTTCTCGTGGTGTGCGATGCCATCGAGCCCATCGGGGGCATGGCGACGGATCTGCTGAGGGTCTTCTCGAACGCCTTCTACACCGATCCGCGCCGGCTGCAGTACGCGGTGGCGCTGATCGTGGTGGCGCTCGCCGGAGCGGGGATCGCGCTCGCCGTGTGGGGCGTGTACTCGGCGCTGCGCCGTTGGGCGCCGGCACGCCGTCGACTTGCGGTGACGGTGCTGGTGTTGCTCACCCTGGCCGTGCCGGTGACTTCGAGCGCGGTCGTGTCCACCTACGCGGACCGGATGGGCGCGATGGCCGTGGGCGACCGCTTCGGCAGGATGATCTCGCCGGAGGACCGGGCGGCCATGGAGTATCTGGCCACGCTTCCCGACGCGCGCACCACGACGATCTTCGTCGACCCGGACCAGGGAATGGGGTGGATGTACGCACTCGAGGGGCTGCACCCGCTGTTCACCCACTTCGCCTTCCCCGAACCGATCGGCCCGCGCACGTGGACGCTTTGGGACCGGCTGAACACCGCCGGCATCAACCCGCGGGTGGACGCCGCACTGCAGCAACTCGACATCAAATACGTGGTGATGAGCCCACCGGTGTACTGGCCGTTCCAGACGGTGCCTCGCGGCCTGCTCGACTTGGACCGCACCCCGGGGCTCGAGCGGATCTACTTCAACGGCGAGACGAAGATCTACGAAGTGCGCGGCTGGGAGCCGCCGAAGCCCGGCGAGACGAGGTACGGCTGGGATCCGTTCGCCGACCGCTCCAGCGCGGAGAACTGGGTGGCGCCGGCGGAGGTCCTGCCGCCGGGATTCTGACCTCCCGATGCGGCGGGGGCGATTGATTCCGGCGAGACCGGGCCTCAGCGCGGGTGCTTGTGGAACAGCCCCCGATAGGCGCGGCGCAGCAGCGGCGCGGGCAGCATGCGGAATGCCGTGCGCGCGGCGAGGTTGATCCGCGATTCGATCGGCCCCACGAGCCCGTACGCGCGCAGGTTGCGTTGCATCGTCCGTTCCGCCGCGAAGATGCCTGGCGCTCGCCTGCGGCCCAGCATCGCGTCCCCCGCCCGGAAGAGCACCAGCGGCTCGGGAAGGTTGGCCATGCGGGCACCCGCCGCCAGCATGCGGCCGAACAGGTCGTAGTCCTCCATGTAGGGGACGTGCCGGTAGCCGCCGACGCTCCGGGCCAGGTCGCGCCGGTAGAGCACCGTCGGATGGTTCAGCGGGCTGTTGCGACGGGCATAGCGGGAGAGGGCGCGGGGTGCGCAGGGGAGGCTGCGGAGCCCCACCACGTGGTCGGCCTCTTCGCCGGCCGGCCCGCCGTCGAACTCGAACATCGCCGAGCCCACGCAGTCGAGCGGGCGGCCGTCGCGCTCAGCCTGCTGGATCGCCTCCACCTGCACTGCGAAGCGGGCCGGGAGGTTGACGTCGTCGGAGTCGGCCTTGGCGATCCATGCGAACCGTGCGGCCTCCAGGCCCGCCTGGTTGCCCGCGGCCGCCCCGCGGTTCTCCGGGAGGACGATCCGGCGCGGCACGGGTGTGCGGCCGGCGAACTCGTCGAGCACCTCGTGGTGGCCGGGGTGCAGCGGCCCGTCCTCGACGATGATCACCTCGGCCGCCGGGTACGTCTGCGCGTAGAGGCTCTCCAGTGCGCGCCGGAAGTGCGCCGGGTCGGCGCCGGCGTAGACCGGCAGGACGACGGAGAGCTCGATGGGCGTTTCCGTCATCGGGTGCGCGTGGAACCGTTGGACGCGTCCAACGTGGAGGCGTCCTCACCCTCACCGGCCTGCTGATCGCCGGGGGCGTCCCGGCCTTCGGCGGTATCCTCGGGGGAGTCCTGGCCTGAGGGGGTTTCCTCACCGACGTTCGCAGAGGCGCGCACCGCGGGCTCGATGGCGGCCTCCTGGATCCGGATCTCCGCGCCTTGCAGCGCGATCGCGCGGACGAGGCGCGTGTAGCGCAATTCCTGCTCACGGAAGCGCAGGTAGGTGCCCACCGTGGTGAATCCGAACGTCACCACCAGGGCGTAGAGCATGAGATCGGTGCCGCGGTCCACGCCCACCGCCTGCGCCAACTCGGTGAGGTCGTTGGGGCGGATCACCGTGTAGATGCCGAAGAGGCAGAACGCGAGGAACAGCAGCTTGAACAGCGCCGAGGAGCGTGAGCTGCCGCGGGAGCGCAGGTAGTAGATGAAGAAGATGAGTACCGCGGCGATGAGGACGATCTGGATGACCACTGCAGTTCACCGCCTGATCCTGCTGCGCAGCAGCCCGTCGAAGAGAATGTTGACGCCGTTGAGCAGTGACTGCCCCTTGGCCATGGAGTATTCGGTGTAGAGGATCGTCACGGGTTGCTCGGAGACCCGCCAGTCGTTCTCATCGATCAGCTGCACGAACTCGGAGGCGTGGCTCATGCCGTTCATCGTGAGGTCCAGCTGATCGGCGACCTTCTTGTCGAACACCCGCAGGCCGTTGTGCGCGTCCGTCAGGCCGAGACGCCGGGTGCGGGGGCTCAGGGCCACCACCGTGCGCAGCACGACCCGTTTGATGAGCGGAACCCCGGACGAGTCCTGCCCGCCGAAGCGGGTGCCGACGACGATGTCGAGCGGCTCGGAGCGCAGACGCCCCACCATGGTCTCGACGTCCTCGGTGCGGTGCTGCCCGTCCGCGTCGAAGGTGACGAAGTACCGGGCGCCCGGCCTGCTGCGGGCGAACTCGATGCCGGTCTGGATCGCCGCGCCTTGGCCGAGATTGACGGGGTGGCGGACCAGGTGCACACCGGCGGCGAGGATCTCGTCGGCGGAGCCGTCGCGGCTGCCGTCGTCGACGCACACCACGTTGGGGAAGGTTCGTTGGGCCGCCTGCGCGACCTCGCGGATCACCGGGGCCTCGTTGTACACGGGGACCACGAGCCAGACATCGGACATGTCCTGCACGGGTGGCCTCTTTCGCGACGATTGCTCGGGTGTCGTGGGGAATCCTAGCGGGGGAGTGAGTCCGAAATGTAATCCGGCGCGCGTAAGGGGGTGCGGCGTGCCGCGGTGAGCGCCGCCGACAAGTGCACGGCGATGCCGACGAGAGGCCCGACCACCAGGGCGGTCACGGTGGCGACGGTGATGTCCCACGGCAGTGCGAGGATGACGATGGCGGTACCGGTGGCGACCCACCAGCCGGCGGCGTAGGCGCGGTGCTGGTCGCCGGCGAGCGTGGCGCAGCCGGTGAGCATCAGCGCCGCCGTGGTGACGGCGCCGCCCACGAGCGCGGCGAGTGGCCCGCCGGACATGTCGAAGCCCTCGCCGACGAGCCGGATCAGCGGCGGGCCGATCCACCATGCGAGTGCGGCCCCGACGGCCCCGACCGCCACCACCGCGCCCAGCGGCATGGCGAGCGCGCGCAGCATGGTCGCGCGGCGTTCGACGAAGTACACGATGATCGCGCTCTGGAACGAGGTCAGCGGAACGAGCAGCGGCGCGCGCGTCACGGTGACGGCGAACAGCAGCGAGCCGGCGGTATCGCCCAGTTCGGAGGTCTCCGCGCCGGCCAGGAGAACCGGGAATCCGACGATCAGCACCGACGTGGCGGCCGAGGCGGCCATGGCCTGCAGGGTGCGCTTCAGAAAGCCCCGGGGCGGCTCGTGCACCCGGCGGGCGAGGGTGCTGCGGCCGGACGAGGCGCTCAGCAGCAGCAGCCAGGACACCGCGCCCGCCACCGTCGCGAAGACGAAGGCGACGATCCCGTAGCCCGCCGCGACCGCCCACACCGCGACGATGAGGCGCAGCGCCGCATCCGCGGCCATTCCGCACGCGTACAGCAGCCAGCGTCCGCGACCCGCCGCGAGTCCCCAGAGGGTGGCTTGCACCGCGACCGTCCACACCGAGACGGCGAGGACGCCGACGCCCAGCACCTCGTGGCCCTGGAGTACGCGCGACGCCCACAGCGGGGAGGTGGCCACGATCAGCACCGCCATCACCAGGCCCACGCAGGCGGCGATCAGCGCGGGGCTGGTGGAGCGGCCGGTCGGGTCGCCGCCGACGGTTTCGGAACGGGCGAGGGATGCCTCCTCTGCGCTCACGGCGCGCGTGGATTCCTGCATGAGGCCGTTGGTGATGCCGACGAAGGTGAAGAACAGTGCCCAGTAGACGGTGAAATCGGCGTAACCGGACGCGCCGAGTTGCCGCCCGGCGAGCAGCATGACCACGTATCCGGAGGCCGCGGCGAAGATCGTCGCCGCGAGCACGGCGCCCATGCCGTTCCGGGACAGGGTGCTGGTGGAGATGGCGGGGGCACCGGGGTCGGCGACGGGGGCATCGCCGTCGGCCGGGTCGCCGTCTATGCCGTCGGCGGAGTTGCGGGTGGGCACCGCCGCATTGTGCCAGGCCGCGCGTCCAGCCGCCCGGTACCGGGCGGGGAGGAGGGTGCGGCGTTGCCTACTGACAAGTAAGGTGTTGTCGTTGCCGTCCGCGGGATGACGGCTCCGGGCGACGAGGACGGTGCAGAAGCAATGGCAGAGGACACGCAGACTTCCGGCGACGGGCAGTGCGGCCCGTACGAGTCGATGACCGTGGAGCGCAACGGGCACGTCGCTGAGGTGACGCTGACCGGCCCGGGCCGCGGCAACGCGATGGGCCCGGCCTTCTGGGCGGAATGCCCACGCGTCTTCGCCGCGCTCGATGCCGACCCGGAGGTCCGCGCGATCGTGCTCACCGGTGCGGGCGGGCACTTCACCTATGGGTTGGATCTGCCGGCGGTCGCGCCCTCGCTCGGCCCGGTGCTCGCTCCGGGCGCGCAGGCGAAGGAGCGCACGGAGTTCCACGACCTGATCCTGGCGATGCAGGAGGCGGCGAATGCGGTGGAGCGTTGCCGCAAGCCCGTCGTCGCCGCGGTCGCGGGCTGGTGCATCGGGGGAGGCGTGGACCTGATCACCGCGGCCGACTTCCGGTACGCGGCGGCCGACGCCCGATTCTCCATCCGCGAGGTCAAGGTCGGGATGGTCGCGGACATGGGCACTCTCGCCCGCATCGCGGGGATCGTCGGTGAGGGGCACACCCGTGAGCTGGCATTGACCGGGCGGGACATCGACGCGGCACGCGCAGAGCGGATCGGCCTGGTCAACGACGTCTACGAGAACCGCGAGGCGCTTCTGGCCGCAGCTCGTGCCGCGGCTCAGGAGATCGCTGCCAACCCGCCGCTGGTCGTGCACGGCATCAAGGCCGTACTGGGCCATACGCGCAGCGCCCAGGTGGACGCGAGCCTGCGCTACGTCGCGGCCTGGAACGCGGCTTTCCTGCCCTCGAAGGATATCGGTGAAGCCATGTCGGCGGTGTTTGAGAAACGCACGCCCGAGTTCCGGGGTCACTAGCCGATTCGCCCTGTTCCGGCACGCTGCCCGCGCTCCGTCGACCCCCTGGCCGCGACTTGCGCGTGGGTGGTGTGCGGATTGTCGAGTGGATTCGGCGCTTGAATCCGCCCAAACCGATCAATGACATGGATTCCTCGGTTATCCTTTCCCTTGGATAAAGAGTGTCCTGCGAAACCACCCCTTCTGGACGCTGTTGAACCTCGGCCGATGGTCGACGAGGCGCCCGGTTCGCCTGTACTGCGGGGTCTCGCAGCGCACGCGAAGGTTCCGTGACGAATGCGGCGGCCCGCGGCCGCGACCCGACTCCGTACTCGTTGCACGAGGGATGGGTGGGATCGCGATGATGTGTGCCAGGGCTCGTACGTCACGCAGGATGCGCTTTTTCGTACTCGCTGTGATGACCGCGATGGTGGGCCTGATGACGGTGGTCGTCGGCCCGGTAGGGATCGCCAACGCTGCGGGTCCGTCGCTGAGCTGCATCGGCGGCGTCTCGGTGGCCGGCAGCATGGACCCGGGCGACGGCTGTGTCTGCGACGCCGGAGCCGACAACATGACACTCGGCTCGCTGGGGAGCCTGTGCGCGCTTCTCGGTGGAAGTACGGGTGATGCGGGCAGCCAGGCCGCTTTGGGAAGCACCGGTGAGGCAGGTAGCGCGGCGGCGCTGGGCAGTACGGGTGATGGAGGGAGCTTGGCGGCGCTGGGCAGTACGGGGGATGCGGGGAGTCTGGCGGCGCTGGGCAGTTCCGGTGACGCAGGGAGCACCGGTGATGCGGGGAGCTTGGCGGCGCTGGGTAGTGCAGGTGACGCGGGGAGCTTGGCGGCACTGGGCAGTACGGGGGATGCGGGCAGTGCCGGTGCGGCGGGGAGCTTGGCGGCGCTGGGCAGTGCAGGTGACGCGGGGAGCTTGGCGGCACTGGGCAGTACGGGGGATGGAGGGAGCTTGGCGGCACTGGGCAGTACGGGGGATGCGGGCAGTGCCGGTGCGGCGGGGAGCTTGGCGGCGCTGGGCAGTGCCGGTGCGGCGGGGAGCTTGGCGGCGCTGGGTAGTGCGGGTGCGATCGGAAGTGTGGGGTCACTGGCGAGCATGGGCTCGTTGGGCAGCGTCGGTGATGGGGGCAGCCTGGAGTGGTTGGGCAGTTCGGGTGAGGCGGGCAGCCTGGGGGCTATTGGAAGTCTGGAGTCGTTGGGCAGCCTCATTCCGTTGGGCAGTCTGGGCTCGTTGGGCAGCGCCGGTTCGCTGATTTCGCCGCTCATCGCCGGCGGTTCGCTGGCCGGCAGTCTTGGCCTGGGCAGCCTTGCGCTGACCGGGTCCGGCAACGGCGGATCGACGGGGTCGGGCAATGGCGGCCCCACCGGCAACGGCGGCACGGCTGACAACGGCGTTCCCACTGACAACGGCGGTCATACAGGCACGGGCGGCACGGGCGGCACTGCCGACAGCAGTGACACGCCCGGCGCGGGCATCACGACCGTGCCTGCTGTTGCCGATACCCCTGACCGCGGTGGGCATTCGGTGATCAGCACCGGTGGCGGTGCATTCTCATCTTCATCGCCGGGATCGCACCCCTACGCGATCAACGGGGGCTCCGCGGGCGGCCTTAGCGTCGGTGCCGGGCTCAGCATCGGATTCGGGATGATGTTGCTGCTGGTCGGTGGTGCGGCCTCGGTCGCGGCGATTCGTCGAGTGAACCGGTGATTTCCGCTATCTGAGCACAGAACCGGCACCGGCGGTCGCCCAATCGAGGTACCGCGACGGCCGGCGACGCGAATGCGAGGCCACATGCCGTCCCCCCATCGCCGACGCTCCGGCGGCCTGCGTGCCGCGGCGTGGATCGCGGTCGCGGTCGCGGCGGTACTCGTGTTCATCGCGGGCGCGGTCCTGATCGTCGCGTCCTACACCGGCGGAAGTGACGCGCGAACAGCTGCCATCTCATTCGCGGCCCCGTCCGCACGACCCGGAGTGCCGATTCCCGCAGTCGCGTCGGCGGGTGATCCCGACGCGGAATCGGGCGGCACGCTCACGCTCGATCCGCTCGGCATCACCGCCGACATCGTCGACGCTACGGTGCCCGCCGGAGTGCTCACACCGCCCGAGGACGTTCATGAGGTGGGAATCTGGACCGACGGGGCACCGCTCGACGCGGCCACCGGCACCACCGTCATCGCTGGACACGTCAACATGGCCGGCCAGGGGCCGGGCGCGCTCTACGACCTGGTGATGATGCGGCCCGGCCAGCAGATCCACACCGTGGACGCTTTGGGCAGGTCTAAGGCCTGGAAGGTCACCGGGGTGACGATGCGCGCCAAAGCGGACGGCGTGGACGAAGGCATCTGGTCCGGGCGGATGGGGCCGCGCAGGCTTGTGGTGGTGACCTGCGGCGGCGAGCTCGACTACACCGGCGAAATCGGCGATTACCGCGACAACGTCTACCTTTACGCGGAGCCGGACGGTTGATGATCTCGGGCCGCGGGTTGCGCACCCGCCGACGCCGGACGGAAACTTGTACTCTGCACATTCAATGCGCGGGGCTGGAAAGTGCGCCCTTGCGCCCGAGCGTCGTCCGGGGAGGGTGCGTGTCACCAGAGGATCGATCCGGCACGGGTGGCTCGAAGGCGCCGGCGGCGACCCCCACCTTCACCGACGAGCTCGGCAACCAGCTTGCCCGGTTGCACCGGATGCGGGAGCGGACGATGACGCAGGTGGGCCGTTTCGGGGCCGACGGGATGGAACTTGCGGCGTACCGGTGCGTGTTCGCGCTCCTGCAGAACGGGCCGATGCGGTCCGGCGAACTCGCGGAGACTTTGCTCTCGGATCCATCGACGGTGAGCAGGCACGTGGCTCAGCTGGTGGACCGTGGGCACCTGGAACGACGGTCGGACCCCGACGACCGGCGCGCAAGCATGATCGCTGTCACCGAGTCGGGCCGGCAGGCGGCCGAACGGATGCGGCTGCGGCGTAATCAGCGGCTGGGCGCGGTGGTGGGATCGTGGCCGGAGGGCGAAAGGGCGGAGCTCGCCCGGCTGCTGGGGAAGCTGCTCGACGGCTATGAATGAGATCGTCGCGGGCGATTCTGGAGCCGGGGGACGGCCGGAGAACGGTCTGCGCGGATGACCGACACCACGCGCGACGCCTCCGAGTCGCCCGCCGGGCTCGACCACAAGGCGATCCTCATCATCCTCAGCGGGCTCATGCTGGGGATGTTCCTCGCGGCCCTGGACCAGACGATCGTGTCCACCGCGATCCGCACCATCGCCGACGACCTGGACGGCTACGCGCTGCAGGCCTGGGTGACGACGGCCTACCTCATCACGGCGACGCTGGCGACGCCGCTGTACGGCAAGATTTCCGACATCGTCGGCCGTAAACCGCTGTTCATGAGCGCCATCATCATCTTCATCGTCGGATCGGCATTGTGCTCGTCCGCGACGTCGATGTACATGCTGGCGGCGTTCCGGGCCCTGCAGGGCGTCGGCGCAGGCGGACTCATGTCGCTGGCACTGGCGATCCTGGGCGACATCCTCGCCCCGCGCGAGCGCGCCAAGTACCAGGCCTACTTCCTGGCGGTGTTCGGCACGTCGAGCGTGCTGGGGCCGGTGCTCGGCGGGCTGTTCGCCGATCACTCGAGCATCCTCGGCATCACAGGGTGGCGGTGGGTCTTCCTGGTGAACGTCCCCGTCGGCGTGATCGCACTCCTCGTGGTGTTCCGCAACCTGAAGCTGCCGCGCGTGCGCCGCGACACCCGCGTCGACTGGTGGGGCGCCGCGGTGCTGGCACTGGGGTTGGTGCCGCTGCTGATCGTCGCGGAACAGGGGCGCACGTGGGGGTGGGGCAGCGTGGCCGCGTTGGTCTGTTATGCCGTCGGCGCAGTGGGAGTGGTCGCGTTCGTTTTCGTGGAGGTCGCGATGGGCGACGCGGCCCTGATCCCGATGCGGTTCTTCCGCAACAGCAACTTCGCGCTCGGGGTGGTGATCTCGTTCGTCGTCGGCATGGCGATGTTCGGCGGGATCATGCTTCTTCCCCAATACCTGCAGGTGGCGAAGGGGTCGACACCGATGGTCGCGGGCCTGCAGATGCTGCCCCTGGTGCTGGGCATGATGACGGGCTCGGTCATCTCCGGCCAGCTGATCTCCCGGACGGGCCATTACCGCATCTACCCGATCATCGGATCGACCATGCTGATGGCGGGCATGTTCCTGCTGCACTTCGTGCACGCCGACACGTCGTTTCCCGTGGTCATGGGGTTCATGGCGATCGTCGGTTTCGGTCTGGGCAACATGATGCAACCGCTCACACTCGCCATCCAGAATGCGCTGCCCGCACGCGACATGGGTGTGTCCACCGCGGCGGCCACGTTCTTCCGCCAGATCGGCGGCACCCTGGGTGTGGCGATCTTCCTGTCGATCCTGTTCGCGCAGATGACCCCGAACATCACCGCACGTCTGGAGGCGTCGGCGCACGACCCGCAGTACATCGCCGCGGTCCAGCAGGCGGTGACCGGCGGCGACCAGCTGGACAAGACCTTCGCCCAGGGTCTGCTGAACCACGACTCGGCCGTGGCCGGAAAGGTGCTCGAGGACAGCTCGCTCATCCAGCAGCTCGACCCGACTCTCGCCGCACCGCTCACCGAGGGCTTCTCCGACGCGATGGGCCAGGTGTTCCTGGCCACCACCGGCTTCGCGGCCCTGGCCTGGGTGCTGGTGCTGTTCTGGAAGGAGGTGCCGCTGCGGGCCGCCGGCGGCATCGCGGCGGCCCGCGATGAGCAATAGAGACGCGAACGCCCGCTCCGTCCGCATCCCGGAAGGGCGCGGACGGAGCGGGCGTGTCAGCACTTGAAGGTGTGCAGGCCCGGTGCGGGCCGTCGGCCGAGTGCCAACCGACGACTCAGTGCCCGCCGTTCTCCTGCAGGCGCTTGAACGAGCGCTCGATCTCGGCCTCGGCCTCGGCGCGGCCGACCCAGTCCGCGGTCTCGACGTGCTTGCCGGGCTCCAGGTCCTTGTAGTGGACGAAGAAGTGCTTGATGGCCTCGAGCTCGTAATCGGGAATGTCGGCCAGATCCTGGATGTGGTCCCAGCGGTGGTCGCCCGCGGGCACGCACAGCACCTTGGCGTCGCCGCCGGCTTCGTCGACCATGTTGAACATGGCGACGGGCCTGGCCTCGACGATCACGCCGGGGAACACCGACTGCGGCAGCAGCACGAACGCGTCCAGCGGGTCGCCGTCCTCACCCAGGGTGTCCTCGATGAAGCCGTAGTCGGCCGGATAGACCATGGACGTGTACAGGTAGCGATCCAGACGGATGCGGCCGGACTCGTGGTCCACCTCGTACTTGTTGCGCTGCCCCTTGGGGATCTCGATGGTGACGTCGAACTCCACGCGTCCTCGCTCTGAGTTGATGATGCCGTTCACGAATACGGTTCGCCGCCGACCACCGCGGCCCGTGCACCGGCGATCGGTGTGCGGCGTCGGCGTGACGGTGGGCCCTGACCGCCGGGCACGACATCAACCTGGCTCGCGGCGGAGGCAACCCGGCAAGGATAGCGTCCCGGCGGTTACTGTAGACGTCGACCTGGGGGCGTCCGGCGGTGTCAGTGCGCCGCCGCGGGTCTTCGGCACGCCGCCGCTGTGGCCGCGCAGGTGCCGCCGTCGACGCTGAACCACCCGCCGCACCCGAGGAGAACGACGATCAGCACGATGCTCAAGCGTGTTTTCGGCGGCCGCGGCAAGGGGGCGGCCGGCAATCTGCACAGGAGGCGCCGACGACTGCAGGCGGTTGCCGCCGTGGCCGCGGTGGTGGTGCTGGCGGGGGTCGGCGTCGTGGTCTGGCGGGTGTCCGAAGGCGGGTCCGCGGCGGCGGCACCACCGGCCCCCGCACTGATCACCCCGTCGCCGCAGATCGTGCCGGTCCCGCCGGACGCGCCGACGCCCACGCCGCCGGGCCTGGACGCTGCGCTGGCCGGGGCGTTGGCGGACCCCGCGCTCGGTGATCTCACCGGTCAGATCAGCGATGCGGCGACCGGCCAGGTGCTGTGGTCGAAGGACGCGGAACGCCCGCGGACGCCGGCGTCGGTGACGAAGCTGCTCACTTCGGCCGCGGCCCTGATCGCGGTGCCGCGGGATCAGCGGATCACGACCAGCGTCGTGCAGGGGGCGGACGGACGGATCGTGCTGGTCGGCGGCGGGGATCCGACGCTCACGGCCCAGCCCGCGGGATCGAGCGGTTACTACCGCGGGGCCGCGCACATCGACGAGCTCGCCGCGCAGATCCGCGCGACCGGGGTGGACGTCACCGGAGTGGACGTGGACGTGGACCTGTACCCGGGGCCCACGCTGGCCCAGGGCTGGTTCGACTCCGACATCGCGGGCGGCAACATCATCCCGATGCGGCCGATCGCGCTGGACGGCGGGCGGCTGGACATCCGCGAACCCGACTCGCCGCGCTCGGACACCCCGGCGCTGGACGCCGGCCGGGCGCTGGCCGTCGCGCTGGGCCTGGGCACGGAAGACGTGCACCTGGCCGCCGCTCCGCCGCAGACGCAGACGCAGACGCTCGCGAGCGTACAGTCGGCGCCGATGGTCGAGCTGATCCGCCAGCTGCTGGTCCACTCCGACAACGTGCTGGCCGACGCTGTGGGGCGCCAGGTGGCGTTGGCCACCGGACGCCCCGCGGACTTCGACGGCACCGCCGCCGCGGTCGAGTCGGTGCTGCGCGGGGCCGGATTCGATCTGACCGGCGTGGAGCTGCACGACTCGTCCGGCATGTCGGTGGACAACAAGATCCCCGCCCGGCTGCTCGACCAACTGCTCTCGGCCGCCGCCGGGCCCGCGCACCCCGCGCTGCGGCCCCTCCTGGACTCGTTGCCCGTCGCCGCCGGGACCGGCACGCTGGCCGACCGCTATGAGACCAACGCGCAGGCCGGCGCGGGCTGGGTGCGGGCGAAGACGGGCACACTGTCGGGTGTGAGCACGCTCGCAGGCGTGGTCACCGACGTAGACGGCCGCGTGCTGGCGTTCGCGCTGATGTCCGGCGGCACCGCGCCCGCGGACGCGCGTCCCGCGCTCGACGCGATCACGGCACAGCTGAGGGGGTGCGGATGCCAGGGCTGAATCCGGAAGGCCACGACGTCTCCGACCACGACGTCTCCGACCACGACGATGCGGACGCTGTCGGCCGCGTCGATGCAGGGGACATCCGCCAGGGCTTCCCCGGTGACGACGTCGACTGGGCGCTGGCCGCACGCATCGCCGCGCGTCTGGCACCGCCGGGCCCCACGATGACCGGCTACACCCGCGACCAGGTGTACGCGGAGCTCTCCCGCGCCTCTGCCGCCGCGGAACCTCATGTGCGGCGGGTGACCGGCCTGGCCGACGGGCTTCCGGTGCCGCCCGCCCGCGTCGTCGACAGGGCCGGGTGGGCGCGGGCCGCGACGGCGTCGATGGGTGTGCTCACGGGACCGGCCACCGGCGACGCCGGACCAGACGACCCCGGTTCCGCCGGTTCCGGTCTCGGTCTGGCGGGCAAGGCGGGCGGCGTGCAGGCGGGCGCGGTGTTCGCATTCCTCTCCACCGCCATCCTCGGCCAGTACGACCCGTTCACCGACGACGGCACGCTGCTGCTCGTGGCGCCGAACGTCGTCGCCGTGGAGCGTGCGCTCAAGGTGCGGCCCGCCGACTTCCGCATGTGGGTCTGCCTGCACGAAGTGACGCATCGCGTCCAGTTCTCGTCGTCACCGTGGCTCACCGGCTACATGCGCGAGTCGATCGACCTGTTGAGCACGGAGGCGGACGAGCCGCTCACGGATGTGCTGGGCCGGGTGGCCGAGCAGCTGCGCAAGCGCCGCCGCGGCGAGGAGTCGCCCGAGGACACGGGCATGATCGGCCTGGTCTCCGCCGCGGCGTCGGAGCCCCAGCGGCAGGCCATCGACCGCATGCTCATGCTCGGGACCCTCCTCGAGGGCCACGCCGACCACGTCATGGACTCGGTAGGGCCCGAGGTGGTGCCGACGGTCGCGCGCATCCGTGCGGCGTTTGACCACCGCCGCGAGCACAATCCCAGCGTGATCCAGCGCGTCATGCGGTCGCTGCTGGGCGTCGACGCCAAGATGGCCCAGTACGTGCGCGGCAAGGCGTTCGTGGACGCGGTCGTGGAGCGCGTGGGCATGGAGCAGTTCAACACCGTGTGGACGGGACCGGAGACGCTGCCGCTCAAGGACGAGATCGAGGAGCCGCAGCGGTGGATCGCGCGCGTGCTGGGCTGACCGACGAGCCGGCGCTGCTGCAGATCCGTCGAGCGGTCCGCCGATGGCTGCGCGGGCACGCGCCCGGCGGCCGGGTGTGTGTCGCGCTCTCCGGCGGTGCCGACTCACTGGCACTCGCGGCGGCAGCGGTGCCGGAGTGCACGAGGCGTGGCGGGGGCGTGATCGCGCTGATCGTCGACCACAGGCTGCAGTCCGGCTCCGCCGCAGTGGCGGAACGCGCGGCGGGGCAGGCACGCGCACTCGGGTGCACGGAGGCGCGGGTCCTCGCGGTGGACGTCGCCGGCAGCGGGGGGATGGAGGCCGCGGCGCGTGCGGCCCGCTACGACGCGCTGGGCGCGGCGCGCGGGGAGCGGCCGGTGCTGTTCGCCCACACGCTCGACGACCAGGCGGAGACGGTGCTGCTGGGCCTGGGGCGCGGTTCCGGCGCCCGCTCGATCCGCGGCATGGACGCGTGGTCGGATCCCTGGGGACGCCCCCTGCTGGGGGTGCGCCGGTCGGCGACGCGGACCGCCTGCATCGAGTCCGGGCTCGCGCCGCACGAGGACCCGCACAACGCCGATCCGCGCTTCACCCGCGTGCGCCTGCGGAGCGAGGTGCTGCCGCTGCTGGAGGACGTGCTCGGGGGCGGCGCTGCCGAATCCCTGGCCCGCACCGCCGCGCAACTGCGTGAGGACGACGCCGCGCTCGCCGTGCTCGCCGATGCGCTGCTGGCGCGGGCCGCCGCGGACGGGGGCGCGGACGTGCGCGGCGTGACGACGCTCGACGCGCGGGTGCTCGAGACCGAGGCGGCCGCGGTCCGCCGCCGCACGCTCCGGCGCTGGCTGCACGGGGAAGGGGTCACCGGCCTGACCGACGCCCGGCTCCGCCGGATCGACGCGCTCGTCGGGGACTGGCGCGGCCAGGGCGGCGTGGCGGTCGGCGGCGGTGGCCCCGGAGTGCGCGTCGTGGCGATGCGGCAACATGACAGGCTGACGGTGATGCGTGAGGCGGGTGCGCCGACAGGTGCGGACCCGAAATGAAGTGGAGTGGAATCGTGTCCGAGGGTGACGGGAACAACGGCCTGATGAGCGGGATCGGCGGCGGCGCCCCGGGCGCCCCCGACGTAGCCGGGTTGTACAGCGGCGACATCGCCTCGGTGCTGATTACCGAGCAGCAGATTCGCGACAAGACCGTCGAGCTGGCGGGCGCCGTCGCCGCGCGCTACCCGGAGGCGGGCGGCGGGGACCCCGACCGCGATCTTCTGCTGATCGGTGTGCTCAAGGGCGCGATGATGTTCCTCACCGACTTCGCGAGAAGCATCCAGGTGCCCACCCAGATGGAGTTCATGGCGGTGAGCTCCTACGGTTCGTCCACATCGTCGTCGGGCGTCGTGCGCATACTCAAGGACCTCGACCGCGACATCGCGGGGCGCGACGTGGTCATCGTCGAGGACATCATCGATTCGGGGCTCACGCTGTCGTGGCTCCTGCGCAACCTCGCCACCCGCAACCCCCGTTCGCTGGAAGTATGCGCGCTGTTGCGCAAACCCGACGCGGTCCGCTCCGACCTGGAGGTGCGCGACGTCGGCTTCGACATCCCCGACGAGTTCGTGGTGGGCTACGGGCTCGATTACGCGGAGCGCTACCGGGACCTTCCGTACGTCGGGCTGCTCGAGCCGAAGGTGTACGCGGGCTGAGAGCCGGGTCGCGGGCCGGCACTCGCGCAGATTCGGCCGACCGGCTCGCGAACCACCACCGGGCCGGCCACCAATGCACCCGCATCCCATCCGTCCACGGACGGCCGTCCGCGATCACGTGCCCGACACCCGCCGAGCCGATAGCCTCCGAGGCATGAGCGGTGACGGTACAGGCCCAGGCAGCTCCGGCCCGGACGGCATGCACGACCCTGCGGCGGCCGGCGACCCGGGCGAGACCGCGGTGGAGATCGCGGCGCGTGTGCGCTCGGGCGCCTGCCCGCCGGATGCGGCCGTGGTGCGGACGCTGCGCCGCATCGACGCGCGCGACCACGACCTGGGCGCCTTCCGCCGGGTCCGCGCGGAAGCTGCGCTCCGGGAGGCGCGCGACCTGGCGGAAGGCGCCGACCTGGCCCGGTTACCGCTCGCCGGAGTCCCCGTCGCGGTCAAGGACGTGCTGGAGGTGGCGGGCGAGTCGGTGCGTTTCGGTTCGGCGGCCACGTCCGCGGCGCCGGCGGCCGCGGACCACGAGCTCGTCGCCCGCCTGCGCGCCGCGGGCGCGGTGATCGTGGGTGTGACCGCGGTGCCGGAGTTGTGCATCTTCCCCACCACGGATTCGTCGTTCGGGATCACCCGCAACCCTTGGGACCGTTCGCGCACGCCGGGGGGCTCGTCCGGCGGTTCGGGGGCGGCGGTGAGCGCGGGCATGGTGCCGGTGGCGCACGGCACCGACGGCCTGGGCTCGATCCGGATCCCGTCGGCCGATTGCGGACTGTTCGGCATCAAACCGGGGCGGCATCTGCTTCCCGGGGGCGACGGCGCGGACTCCTGGTACGGCATGTCGGAGTCGGGGCCGATGGCGACGACGGTCGCGGATGCGGCACTCGTGCTGTCGGTGCTCGCAGCGGATCCGGCGCTGGCACGTCCGGAGCCCGCGGCGGGACTGCGGATCGGCGTCTCGGCGGGGACGCCGAGCCCGGTGACGCGCCTGGACCCGTCCCTGGCCGCCGCCCTCGAGCAGGTGGCGGACACGCTGCTGCGCGCCGGGCACCAGGTGACGCGCGCACGGGTGCCGTACCCGCGCAATCCGCTGGGGCTGCTCGCGCGCTGGACGCGCGGGCCCGCCGGGCAGGCTCGCGCGCTGGACCGGAGCGTGCTGGCGCCGCGGACCCGCACGCACACGGCGATCGGCGACCTGGTGGACCGGTGGGGCCTTGTCAAGGATTCGTATGAGCAGCGCATCGAGCGGGACATGCGCGCGCTGTTCGCCGATATCGACATCGTGGCCACGCCGACCCTCCTCCGCACGGCTCCGCCCGCGGCCCGCTGGTCGGACAGGCGGTGGCTGCCCAACGCGGTGTCGAGCATCCGGTACGCCTCGTACCCGGGGATCTGGAACGTGCTCGGGTGGCCGGCCGCGAGTGTGCCGGCGGGGCAGCACCCGGGGGACGGGATGCCCATCGGCGTGCAGCTCGCCGGCCCGCCCGGGAGCGAGGCGACGATTCTGGCGCTCGCGGCCGAGATCGAGTCGCTGCGGCCGTGGCAGCGCACCGCCCCCGACTACACCGGAGGCGTGCGCCACTGATTCCGCACGCCGGGAACCGGCGGCACCGCGCGTACGTTGTCATTGCAATGGGACGTCACCGGCGGCCGGAGGGCTGTGGGCGGCCGGTATGCGTCCGGGTACCCTGGAGGATCCGGCGACCTGGACGATTCCCGTACCGGAGTTCAGGTGAACGGGTGCGCGCCGCGGCCGCACGACCGGGTATGCCATCGAGATGAATCGTGACCGGAAGGATTTGGCCACCGCGGCCGACGCTGTATGAACCGTAAGACGGTGTTCCGGAACCTGGCTATCGTTGCTGGGATCGTGCTGGTGATCTGGGCGGTGATCCAATTCACCGGGGGGTCCGGCGAGTACAAGCAGGTCGACACGTCGGTCGCTGTCGCGCAGTTGGAGAGCGGCAACGTCGAGTCGGCGGACATGCTCGACAAAGAGCAGCAGCTGCAGCTGACGCTGAAGAATCCGGCGGACGGAACCGACGGCAAGACGAAGATCGTCGCCGAGTACCCGGCCGGCGCCGCGGAGGCGCTGTTCGACCAGGTGCAGAACTCCGGGGCCACCAAGTACGACACCACGGTCTCGCAGGAGAGCTGGTTCACCTCCCTGCTGGTGTTCATGCTGCCCATGCTGCTGATCCTGGGCCTGTTCCTGTTCCTGATGAACCGGATGCAGGGCGGTGGCCGCGGCGGGATGATGGGCTTCGGCAAGTCCAAGGCCAAGCAGTTGACCAAGGACATGCCCAAGACCACCTTCGACGACGTGGCGGGGGCCGACGAGGCGGTCGAGGAACTCTACGAGATCAAGGATTTCCTGCAGAATCCCGCGCGGTATCAGGCGCTGGGCGCGAAGATCCCCAAGGGCGTGCTGCTCTACGGTCCGCCGGGCACCGGTAAGACTCTGCTGGCCCGCGCGGTCGCCGGCGAGGCGGGCGTGCCGTTCTTCTCGATCTCCGGCTCGGACTTCGTCGAGATGTTCGTCGGCGTCGGCGCGTCGCGTGTGCGTGACCTGTTCGAGCAGGCCAAGCAGAACAACCCGTGCATCATCTTCGTCGACGAGATCGACGCCGTCGGCCGGCAGCGCGGCGCGGGGCTCGGCGGCGGCCACGACGAGCGCGAGCAGACTCTGAACCAGCTGCTCGTCGAGATGGACGGTTTCGGCACGACGAGCAACATCATCCTGATCGCCGCGACCAACCGGCCGGACATCCTCGATCCCGCCCTGTTGCGTCCCGGCCGATTCGACCGGCAGATCCCCGTCAGCCCCCCGGATCTCGCCGGGCGGCGCGCGGTGCTCAAGGTCCATTCGCAGGGCATGCCGATCGCCCCGGACGCGGACCTGGACGGGCTGGCCAAGCGCACGGTCGGCATGTCCGGCGCGGACCTGGCGAACGTGATCAACGAGGCGGCGCTGCTCACCGCGCGCGAGCACGGCACCGTGATCACGGGCGGGTCCCTCGAGGAGTCCGTCGACCGCGTCATCGGAGGGCCGCGGCGCAAGAGCCGCATCATCAGCGAGCAGGAGAAGAAGATCACCGCCTACCACGAGGGCGGGCACGCGCTCGCCGCGTGGGCGATGCCGGACATCGAGCCGGTCTACAAGGTCACCATCCTGGCCCGCGGGCGCACCGGCGGTCATGCGCTCACCGTCCCCGAGGACGACAAGGGATTGATGACCCGCTCGGAGATGATCGCCCGGCTGGTGATGGCGATGGGCGGGCGCGCCGCGGAGGAGCTCGTTTTCCACGAGCCCACCACGGGTGCGTCGTCGGACATCGAGATGGCCACCAAGCTGGCGCGCGCGATGGTCACCGAGTATGGCATGAGCGCCAAGCTGGGTGCGGTCAAGTACGGGCAGGAGCAGGGCGACCCGTTCCTGGGCAGGTCGATGGGCCAGCAACCGGACTATTCGCTCGAGGTGGCGCATGAGATCGACGAGGAGGTGCGCCGGCTGATCGAGGCCGCGCACACCGAGGCCTGGTCGATCCTCGACCAGTACCGGGACGTGCTCGACGCCGTGGCCGGTGAGCTGCTCGAGAACGAGACGCTGCACCGCAAGGAGCTCGAGCGCGTGTTCAACGCAGTAGAGAAGCGTCCGCGGATCACCGCGTTCAACGAGTTCGGCCAGCGCGTTCCGTCGGAGAAGCCCCCGATCAAGACGCCGGGCGAGCTGGCCATCGAGCGGGGCGAACCGTGGCCCCCGCCCGCGCCGGTGCCCGCGTTCAAGCGGGACCGGGAGGTGGCCGGCAACGGCTCCACTGCGTCCGCCGGTGCCCCGGAGCAGCAGCGGCAACCTGAGCAGCAGCCCGCGGGCCGGCGCCAGGCCGCGCCGCAGCAGCCCGTGCCCGGACACTATCCGCAGCCGCAGGGGCAACCGGCCAACGGCAGCGACTACGGCGCCCCGGCCGGTTGGCATGCTCCCGGCTGGCCGCCGCGGGGCCGCCGGCACGGCGGCTTCCACGACCCCGCCGAGCACGACGGACCGGCCGCACGGCCTGATGGGCCGGGGGTCGGCAGGCATCCGGGCGAGGATCGTTACTCTGACCAGGAGGGTGCCGACGGCGATCGGCACGGCGGCGGCCACGGTGAGAATGACGACCGCGGCGGGCGCCACGGCAACCCGTCCGACGGCGCGCAGTAGGGCCACCGGGTTTCCGGCGGGCCGGCGCCTTCCGCGACTACCGGAGGAACGATCGAGTGCGGACTGACAGTGTTTCGGGCGGCAACGGGCTTGCCGGCGATGCGCGCGACCTGGCCCAGGACAGCCCTGCCCAGGACGGCGCTGCGGTGAAGTACGGCGCCGTCGGGCCGTTCGACGCCGCTCGAGCGGAGGCGGCCGTGCGGGAGCTGCTGATCGCGGTGGGGGAGGACCCCGACCGCGAGGGGCTGCGCGAGACCCCCGCCAGAGTGGCCCGGGCGTACCGCGAGGTGTTCGACGGGTTGTTCAGCGAACCGGACTCGGTACTAAACACCGTGTTCGACGAGGGACATCAGGAGATGATCCTGGTCCGGGACATACCGGTGTACTCCACCTGCGAGCACCATTTGGTGCCGTTCCACGGTGTGGCGCACGTGGGATACATCCCGGGAACCTCCGGCAAGGTCACGGGGTTGTCCAAGCTGGCGCGCGTGGTGGACCTTTATGCCAAGCGCCCGCAGGTCCAGGAGCGGCTCACCAGCGACATCGCGGACGCGCTTGTACGCAAGCTGCAGCCGCGCGCAGCGATCGTCGTCATCGAAGCGGAGCACCTGTGCATGTCCATGCGCGGCATCCGCAAGCCGGGCGCCACCACCACGACCTCCGCGGTCCGGGGCCTGTTCAAGACGTCCGCGGTGTCGCGCGGCGAGGTCCTCGACCTGATCCTGCGCAAGTGACCACCGCCGTGGGCAACCGGAACAGGACGGCGGGCATCGCGCGCGACGGGGAGCAGCCGGGCCGCGGGGCGGAGCCCGGCGCCGCGCCGCGTGCCGGCCTGCCGCGCCCCGGGCGCTGCGCAGTGATGGGCATACTCAACGTCACCGCCGATTCGTTCTCGGACGGCGGGCGCTACCTGGAGCGCGATCTGGCCGTCGAGCACGGTCTGCAGTTGGCGGCCGCCGGTGCGGACATCGTGGACGTCGGCGGCGAGTCGACCCGTCCCGGCGCCCACCGCGTCTCCGCGGAGGTGGAGCGGTCCCGCGTCGTCCCCGTGATCCGAAGCCTGGTCGGACACGGCATCAGCGTGAGCATCGACACGATGCGCGCGTCGGTGGCGGGTGCGGCTGTCGAGGCGGGCGCATCCGTGATCAACGACGTCTCCGGCGGGCGGGCGGACGCCGGCATGGCCCGGGTGGCGGCGGAGGCGGGCGTGCCCTGGATCCTCATGCACTGGCGGGCGGCCGAGGCGTCCGGCCAGTACGTCAACGCGTCGGGGATCACCGATTACGGCGACCGCGGCGTGGTGCCCACCGTGATCGAGGAGCTGCGCCGTCAGGTGGACCTCGGCGTGGCGGCGGGGGTCGCGCCCGAGAACATCGTGCTGGACCCGGGGCTGGGTTTCGCCAAGACGGGTGCGGACAACTGGAAGCTGCTCGCTCAGTTGCCGTTGCTGGTCGCGGAGGGCTTCCCCGTCCTCGTCGGGGCATCGCGCAAGCGGTTTCTCGGCGCGTTGCTGCCGGACGGCTCCGGCGATCCGCGGCCTCCGGCGGGCCGCGACGGCGCGACTGCCGCGGTGAGTCTGATCGCGGCGCAGGCGGGCGTCTGGGGTGTGCGGGTGCACGACGCGCGCGGTTCCCGCGACGCGTTGGCCGTGCTCGACGCGTGGCCGGGAGCCGGCGGGCAGGGCGCCGAGTGAGCGGGCCGCAGCCGTGGCCACCCGCCGGCGACCGGGTTGCATTGACCGGTCTCACCGTCCGCGGCCACCATGGCGTGTTCGAGCACGAGAAGCGCGACGGCCAGGATTTCGTCGTCGACCTGACGGTGTGGTTCGACCAGGGTCCGGCCGCGGCGTCCGACGACCTCGCCGACACCGTCGATTACGGCGCGCTGGCGCAATGCGCCGCGGACATCGTCGCCGGCCCGCCCCGCGACCTGATCGAGGCCGTGGCCGCGCAGATCGCGGACGCGATCGCGGTGTGGCCTCGCATCGACGCGGTGGAGGTGACGGTGCACAAGCCGTCGGCGCCGATCCCACTCCGGTTCAGTGACGTCGCGGTGACGGCCCGGCGTCCGGGAATCGGGGCGCGACGATGAGCCGCGTGGTGCTGTCTGCGGGGTCGAACATGGGCGACAGGCTCTCGCACCTGCAGTCGGTGGCCGACGAGCTGGGCGACCGGATCATCAGCGCATCGCACGTGTACGCGACGGCACCCTGGGGCGGCGTGGAGCAGGACGACTTCTACAACGTCACGCTCATCGCCGACGACCCGGGCCGCGACCCGTGGGATTGGCTGCGTTTGTGCCACCTGCTGGAATGGCGGGCCGACCGCGTGCGCGACGTGCGATGGGGGCCGCGCAGCCTCGATGTCGACGTCATCGCGTGCTACGACCCCGCCGAGGTCCGCTCGCGGCACCACGACCTCGAACTGCCGCATCCGCGCGCCCGAAGCAGGGCGTTCGTGCTGGTGCCGTGGTTGCAGATCGAGCCGGACGCGACTCTGGGCGGGACCGCGGTGCGGGAACTCGTGGCCGCGCTCGGCCCTGCGGAGATCGGCGGGGTGGGCAGCACCACGCATTCGCTGACGCTGCCGGCGAGGTGACCGGAGGCCATGCCGGGATGCGGATTCGTGCGGTGCGCGACGTGGGGCGGTGGCTGACCTGAAGGCGACTCGGATCGTTGACCTTGCGCTGGTGGCGCTCGTGTTCCTCGCGGTCGGATGGGCGGTGGCGTGGGCGGTGTACGGGCGGCTGCCGTCGGTGCCGACCCTCGTGGGGCTGCCGCTGGTGGTGCTCGCCGTGGCCGAGGCGCTGGCGGGCCTGTTCATCCGCCGCCGCGTGGCGGAGGGCGAGGTGGGCGCCGGGTTGCACGACCTGAGCCCGTTGACGATCGCGCGCGCGGTGGTGCTGGCGAAGGCCTCCGCGATCGTGGGCGCGGTGTTCGCCGGCGGGTGGGCCGGATTCCTGATCTACCTGGTGCCCCAGCAGGACAGGCTCGCTGCGGCCCGAAGTGATCTGTCCGGCACCATCTTCGGGCTCGCCGCCGGACTGTTGCTGGTGGCTGCCGCATTGTGGCTCGAGCACACGTGCACCGTGCCGCCGGAGTCCCGTGCCGACGGTGGCGACCGCCACGATGAGTGACTTGCCGCCGGGCTTCCCTGAAGCCCGAGGCTGCTGACGGTATGTTGTCGGCATGACCGTTCCCGGCCGAGAAAGCTCTCCGCGCCCCGATCGCCGCAAGGGGGAGCGGCGTCCGCGTGCGCGCAGACAGTCCGTCTGGGAAATGGTGTTGGGCGCGCTGATCCTGTTGGCCATCGTCGCCAGCATCATCATGATCTTCACGGACAGCGTGCCGTTGCTGCGATTCGGCGTGGTCGCCGCATTGTGGGCGGCCGTGGTGGGCGCAATCGCGATGACGAAGTTCCGCAAGGACTCCGAGAACGATGCGGCCCGTGCGCGCGATCTCAAGCTGGTCTACGAACTGCAGCTCGAGCGGGAGATCGCCGCGCGCCGGGAGTACGAGCTGGTGGTCGAATCGCAGGTGCGCCGCCAGGTGGAGGAGCGCGTCAAGGGCGAGGCATCCGAGGAACTCGAGTCCCTGAGAGCGGAGATGGCGGCGCTGCGGGCAAGCCTGGAGGCCCTGTTCGACGGCGAACTGCCGGATGAGCGCCTGGCCGTGCGCGCCGAGTCGCACCGGCTGCACGAGCTGTCCGGCGGCCCCGGCCGGATGGTGGCGGCGCAGGCCGCGGACCTCCCCGAGATCGACGAGGTCGTGGCCGTCGACGGCGTCGAGGACGCGGGAGCGAGCTTCGAACCGGACTACGAGGCGTACCGCCAGGCCGCACAGGATCTCCCCGTCGGGGGCGACGAGGCGCCGGTCACCGCGGAGACGCAGGTGATCCCGGACGACGAGTACGCCGGGTACGACCGGGACGACGTCGCGGAGGCGGAAGTCGACGAGCCGGAATACGACGAGGCGGAATACGACGAGGCGGATTACGACGAGCCGGATTACGACGAGGCGGAGACCGATTCGGCGCATCGCGCCCCGCCCGGCGCGGAGTCCGCGGACGATGTCGACGTTGATGCGGTCGCCCCTGAGGGAGGCGAGCCCCAGGAGGACCGCCCGGAGCACGACGACTCAGACGATGTCGACGCTGATGACGTCGACTCCGATGAGGACGAACAGGACGAGGACGACAGGTCGGAGCACGGCACGCGGCCGGGCGGAAATACCGTGGCCGAGCTGCTGGCGCGGATGAGGGAGACGGGCAGCGTCCCCGACAACCTCGGCCGCCGTCGCCGCCGGGCACGCGACTGACGGACGCCCGCTCGTGAGATAGCTCACCGAGGGCTGTCGACGCCGCGCTCGACGCGATATTCTCGCCAGGAACGTCCGGTACCTGCACGGCAGGACTGGAACGACTCCGGAAGGACCCACGAGTGGCCGCACTCGGTCAAGATCCCCTGCTGCCCGGCGACGGGCCCCGTACTGCCGCGGAGTGGCCCCGTCCCGCCCGGCTTTCCGTCGGCGTCATCGCCGCTGGCCGGGTCGGCACCGCCCTCGGCGCGGCGCTGGAGCGTGCCGGGCACGTCGTCGGCGCATGCGCCGCGGTGTCCGACGCTTCGCGGGAGCGGGCGCGCACGCGCCTGCCGGAGTCCCGCATCCTCCCCGCCGACGAGGTGGCCGCCTCATCCGAACTGGTGGTCCTCGCCGTGCCGGACACGGAACTGGGTTCCCTGGCCGCGGGTCTCGCTCAGGCGGTGACCGATTGGTCCGGCCGGATCGTTCTGCACACCTCGGGGGCGAACGGCGTCGCGATCCTCGGCCCGCTCGCCGCGCGCGGCGCGATCTGCCTGGCGGTCCATCCCGCCATGACGTTCACCGGCGATCCGGCCGACGTGGACCGGCTGGGCTCGGCATGCTTCGGCATCACCGCGCCGGACGAGATCGCCATGGCCATCGCCCAGTCCCTCGTTCTGGAGATCGGCGGCGAGCCCGTCGTCGTCCCCGAACAGTCCCGCACGCTGTACCACGCCGCCCTCGCGCACGGCAGTAACCACCTGGTCACGCTGGTTCGGGATGCCGCGGCCGCGCTCGCGGCGGCGTTGCGGCCGCGCGACGCCGGAGCTGCGGACCCTGCGGGGTACGGCACGATCACCTCCGAGCCGGGGGCGCCCGAGCGCATCCTCGCGCCGCTGCTGACCGCCGCTCTCGACAACGCCCTGCGTCACGGCGACCGCGCGCTGACCGGCCCGGTGGCCCGCGGGGACACGGACGCGGTTGCGGCGCACTTGCGGGAGCTCGACACCGTCGATGCGGAGATCGCCCGGTCCTATCGCGCGCTCGCACTGCGGACGGCACAGCGCTCGGGCACGGCGCCCGCGCTGATCGACATGCTTCGCCCGGCGGAAACGGGCAACGCCGAAACCAACCCAGAACGGCAGGAGCACCACCTGTGACGCTGCAAGCACGCGACTACACGCCCGGCGGACTGACCGTCCACCACGATCCGCAGCGGATCACCGCCGTGGCACGCGCCCTGCGCGGCGTCGGCCGGCAGGTGGTGCTGGTGCCCACGATGGGCGCGCTGCACGAGGGGCACCTGGAGCTGGTGCGGCAGGCCAAGCGCGTCCCCGGGTCGGTGGTGGTCGTGTCCGTCTTCGTCAATCCGCTGCAGTTCGGCGAGGGGGAGGACCTCGACGCGTATCCGCGCACGCTCGACACGGACGTCGAGCTGCTGCGCGGCGAGGGCGCCGAGCTGGTGTTCGCCCCGTCGGCCGCGGCGATGTACCCGAACGGGCCGCGCACGATGATCCACCCCGGCCCGATGGGGGCGGAACTCGAAGGCGGCGCACGGCCCACGCATTTCGCGGGCATGCTGACCGTGGTCTGCAAGCTCTTCCAGATCGTCGCCCCGCACGCGGCGTTCTTCGGCGAGAAGGACTACCAGCAGCTCGCGCTCATCCGGCAGATGGTGACCGACCTCGATCTCGACGTGAAGGTCGTCGGCGTGCCCACTGTGCGCGAATCCGACGGCCTGGCGCTCTCGTCGCGCAACGGCTATCTGACCCCCGGGCAGCGCGCGCTCGCCACCACGCTCTCCGCAGCGCTGGTGGCGGGGGCCCATGCTGCGGCGGGCGGCGCCGATGCCGTGTTGACGACCGCGCGCGGCGTTCTGGACACGGTGCCGGAGCTGGACGTCGACTACCTCGAACTGCGCGGACTCGACCTCGGACCCGCGCCCGAGGTCGGCGACGGACGACTGCTCGTCGCGGCCAGGCTGGGGGCGACCCGGCTCATCGACAACGTGGGCGTGCCCATCGGAACGGGATTCACCGGTTCCGACACGCCGGGGGTGCCGGCGGATGCGGGGGCCGTTCCCTGACCGCATCCCGCCGACGCACGATCACCCGAGAACCGGCTGCCCGGTAGCACCACCAGGAAGGACCCTCATGTTCCGCACGATGCTCAAGTCGAAGATCCACCGCGCCACCGTCACACACGCCGACCTGCACTACGTCGGCTCGGTGACGGTGGACGCCGACCTGATGAAGGCCGCCGACCTCTACGAGGGCGAGCAGGTGGCCATCGTCGACGTCACCAACGGGGCCCGCCTCGAGACCTACGTGATCACCGGGGAGCCGGGGTCCGGTGTCATCGGCATCAACGGCGCGGCCGCGCATCTGATCGATCCGGGCGATCTGGTCATCCTCATCTCCTACGCGATGATGGACGAGAAGGAATCGCGTGAATTCCAGCCGTCGATCGTGTTCGTCGACGAGAACAACGCGCCCGCCGACGTGGGCGGAAACCCGGGGCACGCCCCCGCGGACTCGGGCCTGACCAGCCTCCAGCACCGCGAAGCGTCGTCCGCGCAGGCCGCGGACCTCGTCGGCAGTCCGGCCTGACGATGCTCCTGGCCGTCGATGTGGGCAACACGAACACCTCGCTGGCGGTCTTCGACGCGGAGGCGCCGGGCGGGGAGCCGGTCCTGCGCAGGCGCATGCGCACCGACGCGCGGCAGACGGCCGACGAGATCGCGCTGATCGTCCGCGGGCTGCTGGGCGAGCGCGCCGATGCGATCACGGGCGTCGGGGCGCTGGCCACGGTGCCGTCCGTATTGCGTGAACTGCGGCTGATGCTGGAGCGCTACTGGCCGCACATCCCGCACGTCGTGGTTGCGCCGGGAGTGCGTACCGGCGTCCCTCTGCTGGTGGACAACCCGAAGGAGGTCGGCGCGGACCGCGTGATGAACGCGCTCGCCGCGCACCACCTGTTCGGATGCCCTGTCATCGTCGTCGATTTCGGCACCTCCACCCGCGTCGACGTGGTCAGCGGTGCCGGCGAGTTCCTCGGCGGGGCGATCGCCCCGGGGATCGACATCTCGGTGGACGCGCTGGCCGCCCGCGGGGCCGCGCTGCGCAAGGTGGAGCTGGCCCGGCCGCGTTCCGTGGTGGGCAAGAGCACCGTGGAAGCCCTGCAGTCCGGCATCGTCTTCGGATTCGCCTGCCAGGTGGACGGCATGGTGGAGAGGGTGCGCAAGGAGCTGCCTGAGTTCGCGGCCGACGACGTGGCCGTGGTGGCCACCGGCGGCCTCGCCGAGGTGGTCCTGGGGGAATGCCAGTCAATCACCGATCACGAGCCGGACCTCACCGCCATCGGCCTGCACCTGGTCTTCGAGCGCAACCGCGCGGGTTCGCGGGCCGGCCGCCGCCAGGTCCGGTGACGGTCTGTGCGTCCGCGGCCGGATGTGGCATAATCGCCGACGTGAGTATCGGTACAGACTCGCGGCATGATCGTGTTCAGGCCGTGAGCACGCGCAGCGCGCGCCCGGGTTTCGCCCGGTCCGGTGCTGCCTGCGTGTGCCGTCCGGAGTGTTGTCGAGGCTGATTCCCGCCTCCACCTCCGCGTAGCCACGGCTGCGCTTCTCACACTTCGGAGTACTTTCATGACCACTTTCATGGCCACTTTCATGTCCAACGGTGTCGCAGCACCGGCCTCATCGATCCCCGCGTCCGCCTACACGGCCGTTATCGCGGGCGGCGCCGTCGTCGTCGACATCCGCACTCACGCTCAGCGTGCCGCAGAGGGGGCCCTCCCGGGTGCGCTCGCGATCGCCGCGGACCTTCTCGAAGCGCGCCTGGACCCTTCGTCGTCCGCGCGTCTGGGGGTCGCCTCGGACCCGCGGGTGCGGTGGGTGCTGATCAGTGACGACGGCACGCTGGCATCGATGGCGGTGCAGGCGCTGCACCTGCTCGGCGTCCGCAACGCGTCGCACGTCGACGGCGGTTTCCTGGCTCTCGAGCGGCGGGGACTCGTCGCCGCGGGCGACTCGGCGGCGCATGTCCGCCGCGAGGCCGCGGCGATCACCGCGCACTGAGGGGTTCCGCGCACTGCGCCACGGCCCGCGCGGCCGGGGGCGGAGTGATGAAGCACACCGATTACGCTGGTTGGCTGTGAGTGACAATGCGCCTGATTCCCGCAGTCCCCAAGACCCCGGCCGGAATGCGGTGCCTGCGGGCAAGCCCGGAAAGGGGCGATCCCACGGCGCCGACGAATCGGCGCCGGAGCAGCACAGGATCCGCGCCGCCAAGCGGGAGCAGATGCTGGCAGAGGGGATCGAACCGTATCCGGTGGCGATCGACTGCACGCATTCACTCGCTGAGATCCGCGCGCAGTATCCCGATCTGGAGCCGGACACGCAGACCGGCGCGACAGTCGGAGTCGCGGGACGGGTCATATTCGTCAGGAACACCGGCAAGCTGTGCTTCGCCACGTTGCAGGAGGGCGACGGCACGCAATTGCAGGCGATGATCAGCCTCGCGGCCGTCGGCGAAGAGCCGTTGGCGCGGTGGAAAGCGCTGGTGGACATGGGCGACATCGTCTACGTCCACGGTGAGGTGATCAGTTCACGGCGCGGCGAACTGTCGGTGATGGCCGATTCCTGGGCGATGGCGTCGAAGTCGCTGCGTCCGCTCCCGGTGGCGCACAAAGAGATGAACGAGGAATCGCGCGTACGTCAGCGCTATGTCGATCTGATCGTGCGCCCGGATGCGCGGCGGATCGCGCGTGAACGCATCGCCGTGATGCGCGCGCTCCGCGACTCCATGGACTCGCGGGGGTTCCTCGAGGTCGAGACCCCCATGTTGCAGACCATCCACGGCGGTGCGGCGGCGCGTCCGTTCGTCACCCGTTCGAATGCCATGGACATGGACCTGTACCTGCGGATCGCGCCGGAACTGTTCCTCAAGCGTTGCGTGGTCGGAGGAATCGACCGGGTCTACGAGATCAACAGGAACTTCCGCAATGAAGGCGTGGATTCCACCCACTCGCCGGAATTCGCGATGCTCGAGACCTACGCCGCGTACGGGACGTACGACGACTCCGCCCGCATGACGCGTGAGCTCGTCCAGGAGGTGGCGGACGCCGCCTTCGGAACCCGTCGGCTGACCCTGGCGGACGGCACCGTCTACGACGTCGACGGCGAGTGGACGGAACTGGAGATGTATCCGTCACTCTCGGAGGCGCTCGGCTGCGAGATCACCCCGGACACCACGATCGCCGAGCTCACCGTGCACGCTGACCGACTGGGTGTCGACGTGCCGGCCAAGGCCGTGACGCACGGAAAGCTCGTCGAGGAGCTGTGGGAATTCCTTGTGGGCGATCACCTGCATGCGCCCACCTTCGTGCGCGACTTCCCGGTGGAGACGTCCCCGCTGACCCGCCAGCACCGCAGCAAGCCCGGGGTCACCGAGAAATGGGACCTGTACGTGCGGGGGTTCGAGCTGGCGACCGGCTATTCGGAGCTGGTCGATCCGGTGGTCCAGCGTGAGCGCTTCGAACTCCAGGCGCGGCTCGCCGCGTCCGGGGACGACGAGGCGATGGTGCTCGATGAGGACTTCCTCGCGGCCATGGAGCACGGAATGCCGCCCACCACCGGAACCGGAATGGGCATCGACCGGTTGTTGATGGCGCTCACCGGCCTGGGAATCCGCGAAACAATTCTCTTCCCGCTGGTCAAGCCGCTGCAGGATTGATCCGCGTTTACTTGCCACCCGATGCGGGGCGCCGCCCGATGGCGGTGTCCCGCATCGTCGGGCTTCGATGGAATCGCAATTGTGCATCGGGTCGCCATCGTCGGCATGCGGTCGTGGTCGCAGCATCCCGTCCATGACAGACGGGTTCAGTACCGTATAGCCGACGGAGGCCGGCCGCTATAGGCGAATCACCGATAAACGTTCCGCGATTTGCGTTGTGGATGCGATAGTCGGCGAATAGGTCTACGATCGCAAATGGAAGGCGCACAAGGCTCGGGATATCCCGATTCGCGTGTTCCGGCACACGTGGATCGGCCGCAGCACGGCCGGCTCACGCGGACGAAACCGAAGTGAGGGTTTGATGGCAAAGAAGGTCACGGTCACGCTCATCGACGACCTGGATCGGGAATCGGAGGCCGTTGAGACGGTTGAATTCGGTCTCGACGGCGTCGGATATGAGATCGACCTCTCAGAGGACAACGCGGAGAACCTGCGCGAACTGATGCGGGATTGGATCATCCATTCGCGCAAGGTGAGCGGCCGCCGCCGCGGTCAGCGTGCGTCCACCGCCCCCCGTTCCACCAACAGCCGCGAGGAGACGGCGGCGATCCGCCGTTGGGCGCGGGACAACGGATTCAAGGTCTCGTCGCGCGGGCGCATCCCCAGCGAGGTCCTGGAGGCCTACGGCAGGGCGCACTGAGGACGATCGCGCGCAGCGCGAGGCGGGCATCTCGGGCGGGAGGTCCGCAACCGTGCAGCGGCATCCGGCGCTGAACCGACGCTGAGTCGGCACGCTTGGTACCGCACCTTTGCGTTCGACGCACGTGCGCGGTCCCCGTGATTCACCATCACGGGGACCGCGCACGTGTTAGTTTCTGGCGGTCGGGCGAATTCTATGGGGAGATGTGCGGATGCGGATATCGTGGGCAGGCACGTTTCGGTGTTCAGGCGGACACGAAGGCCGGAGGCGCCTGCGACGCGTACTTTCGCAGGCGGCGATCGTGGTGTCGGCCGGGTTGCTGGCATTCGGCACTGCCGCGCCGACGGCCGCCGATCCGCTGCCGGTGCCGCCGACATTCTTCGCCGGCATTCCGTATGAGCTGCTGAATCCGGGCGGCTCGTTGCCCGGGGTCAACGATTGGGGTTGCAAGCCCAGCGCCGAGCACCCGAATCCGGTGATTCTCGTGCATGGCACAGGCGGGGGCGCGCAGACCAACTGGGGTGCGATGGCGCCGCGCACCAAGAACGCGGGCTATTGCGTGTATGCGCTGACCTACGGGGTGAATCCGGGGACTCCCTGGCCGCTGAGTGCGATGGGCGGGCTGACGCGGATGCAGGATTCCGCGCAGGAATTGTCGGTGTTCGTCGACAGGGTGCTGGCGGCGTCCGGGGCGCAGAAGGTCGACTTCGTCGGGCATTCGCAGGGCACGCTGATGCCGAACTACTACGTGAAGTTCCTCGGCGGCGCGCCGAAGGTGGACAAGTACATCTCGCTGGCGCCGCTGTGGAAGGGCACGACCGCCGGCGGCGCGAGCGAGTTCACGGCCAAGCTGGACGCGGCCGCGAAGACGAATCCGGCGGCCCGCCAGTACGCGGACCTGATGAACGAGTACTGCGGCGCGTGCTCGCAGATGTCGGCCGGGTCGCCCTTCATCGAGAAGATGAACGCGGGCGGCACCTACGCGCCCGGGGTCCAATACACGAACATCATGACGAGGTACGACGAACTGGTGGTCCCGTGGACCGCCGGGTACGTCGAAGCGCCGAACGCGACGAACATCGTCATGCAGGACACCTGCGCGCAGGACTATTCCGACCACCTCGCCATCGCCGCCTCGGTGCGCTCGCAGGCGATGGTGCTGAACGCGCTCGACCCGGCCCATCCCATCCCGGTTCCGTGCGTGTTCGTGCCGCCGTTCCTCGGGTGACGGGCAGCCGATCCTCCCGCTCATCACACGCGGGACAGAACACACCAGGAGTGCCGATGCACAATGGGAATGGAATCCGGAAGGCACGGCGTGCCGGTGCGCATCGCGGTCGCCCCGCAGGACTGCGCCGGCTCGCACGCGCGGCGGTCGTCGTGACGGCCGCCCTCGCGGCATTCGGAACGGCGGCGCCGGCGGCGGCCGAGTCGCCGACCGACCGGATCACGACGCTGGTCGACACGTACAAGCCCGAGGTGATGAATCCGGGCGGTTCGTTGCCCGGGGTCAACGATTGGGGTTGCAAGCCGAGCGCCGAGCATCCGAATCCAGTGGTCCTGGTGCACGGCACCTTCGGCAACCAGCAGATCAACTGGGGTGCGATGGCGCCGCGCATCAAGGATGCGGGCTACTGCGTGTACGCGCTCAACTACGGGGTGAATCCGGGCACGCCGTGGCCCCTCAGCGCATTCGGCGGGCTGACGCGGATGCAGGATTCCGCGCAGGAGCTGTCGGTGTTCGTCGACAGGGTGCTGGCGGCGTCCGGGGCGCAGAAGGTCGACTTCGTCGGGCATTCGCAGGGCACGCTGATGCCAAACTACTACGTGAAGTTCCTCGACGGCGCGCCGAAGGTGGACAAGTACATATCGCTGGCGCCGCTGTGGGAAGGCACGGACGCCGTCGGCCCGTTGGCGGCGGGCACGGATGCGGCAGCGGACCCGGTCACGCAGGCGGCCGGGGAGCTGATGGACCGGTACTGCGGCGCGTGCTCGCAGATGACGGCCGGGTCGCCCTTCATCGAGAAGATGAACGCGGGCGGCACCTACGCGCCCGGGGTGGAGTACACGAACATCATGACGGAGTACGACGGGACGGTGGTCCCGTGGACGGCCGGATACGTCGAGGGCCCGGACACGACGAACATCGTCGTGCAGGACGGCTGCCCGCAGGACCATTCGGATCACTCGTCGTTGGTGTCGTCGGTGCGTGCGCAGGCCCTCGTCCTGAACGCGCTCGACCCCGCCCACCCCGTGGCAGTGCCGTGCGTGGCCGTGCAGCCGTTCGCGGGATGACCACCGCGTCGCCGACTGTTCGCTGTCGGCGTAGCAGACCAGGAAGTATTCGCTGACGTGCGGTGTTGACTCGAACGATGCGGTTACTGGGGCCGGTGCACAGACCGGGCGCGGGTGACCGGCTACGGCCGGTGGACGGGGCCACTAGAGTAGCGGGTAGGTGCCGGGGCGGTGCGTGCATCACGGTGGATGCATGGCCCCGGTACGGGTGTTCCCGCAATCAGGAACGCCGGCGTCGCCCTTCACCGGGTGGGTCAGACCGCAGGACAGCGTGACTGCATGACAAGCGGCTGCGTATCCGCGCTGTGCGACGGGTACGCCGCAGTGACGGCCCTGCTGCCGAAAATGTGAGGGAGAGCAATGTTCGAGAGGTTTACCGACCGCGCGCGGCGCGTCGTCGTCCTGGCACAGGAAGAGGCCAGGATGCTCAACCACAATTACATCGGCACGGAGCACATCCTGCTGGGCCTCATCCACGAGGGCGAGGGCGTCGCGGCCAAGGCACTGGAATCGCTCGGCATCTCACTGGAGGGCGTGCGGAGCCAGGTCGAGGAGATCATCGGCCAGGGGCAGCAGGCCCCGTCCGGGCACATCCCGTTCACGCCGCGCGCCAAGAAGGTCCTGGAGCTCAGTCTGCGTGAAGCGCTGCAGCTGGGCCACAACTACATCGGCACCGAGCACATCCTGCTGGGTCTCATCCGCGAGGGCGAGGGCGTCGCCGCGCAGGTGCTGGTCAAGCTGGGTGCGGACCTCAACCGCGTCCGTCAGCAGGTGATCCAGCTGCTGTCCGGATACCAGGGCAAGGAGGGCGCGGAGGCGGCCACCGGGGGACGCAGCAGCGAGTCCGGAACGCCGTCGACGTCCCTGGTGCTCGACCAGTTCGGGCGCAACCTCACACAGGCGGCCACCGAGGGCAAACTCGACCCGGTCATAGGCCGGGCCAAAGAGATCGAACGCGTGATGCAGGTGCTGAGCCGGCGCACGAAGAACAACCCCGTCCTCATCGGCGAGCCGGGCGTCGGCAAGACCGCCGTCGCGGAGGGGCTGGCGCAGGCGATCGTCGCGGGCGACGTGCCGGAGACCCTCAAGGAGAAGCAGCTCTACACCCTGGACCTGGGCTCACTGGTGGCGGGCAGCCGGTACCGCGGTGATTTCGAGGAGCGCCTCAAGAAGGTGCTCAAGGAGATCAACACCCGCGGCGACATCATCCTGTTCATCGACGAGCTGCACACGCTGGTGGGCGCCGGCGCCGCGGAGGGCGCGATCGACGCCGCGTCGATCCTCAAGCCCAAGCTGGCCCGCGGTGAGCTGCAGACCATCGGCGCCACCACGCTCGACGAGTACCGCAAGTACATCGAGAAGGACGCGGCGCTGGAGCGCCGCTTCCAGCCGGTGCAGGTGGGCGAGCCGTCGGTGGAGCACACCATCGAGATCCTCAAGGGGCTGCGCGACCGCTACGAGGCGCACCACCGGGTGTCCATCTCCGACAGCGCGCTCAATGCGGCGGCCACGCTTGCGGACCGCTACATCAGCGACCGATTCCTTCCGGACAAGGCCATCGACCTGATCGACGAGGCCGGCGCCCGCATGCGCATCCGCCGGATGACCGCCCCGCCGGACCTGCGCGCATTCGACGACCGGATCGCGGACGTGCGGCGCGAGAAGGAGTCGGCCATCGACGGGCAGGACTTCGAGAAGGCCGCCAGCCTGCGCGACCAGGAGAAGCAGCTCATCCAGCAGCGCGCCGACCGCGAGAAGCAGTGGCGCTCGGGCGACCTCGACGTCGTCGCGGAGGTGGACGACCAGGAGATCGCCGAGGTCCTCGGCAGCTGGACGGGCATCCCCGTTTTCAAGCTTACGGAGGAGGAGACGAGCCGCCTGCTGCGCATGGAGGACGAGCTCCACAAGCGCATCATCGGGCAGCAGGACGCCGTCGCGGCCGTGTCCAAGGCCATCCGCCGCACGCGGGCGGGCCTCAAGGACCCCAAGCGGCCCTCGGGCTCGTTCATCTTCGCCGGGCCCTCCGGCGTCGGCAAGACCGAGCTGTCCAAGGCGCTGGCCGAGTTCCTCTTCGGCGACGACGACGCCCTCATCCAGATCGACATGGGCGAGTTCCACGACCGCTTCACCGCGTCGCGGCTGTTCGGCGCGCCCCCCGGGTACGTCGGCTACGAGGAGGGCGGCCAGCTCACCGAGAAGGTGCGGCGCAAGCCGTTCTCAGTGGTGCTGTTCGACGAGATCGAGAAGGCGCACCAGGAGATCTACAACACCCTCCTGCAGGTGCTGGAGGACGGTCGTCTGACCGACGGCCAGGGACGCCTGGTGGACTTCAAGAACACCGTGCTCATCTTCACCTCCAACCTGGGCACCTCGGACATCTCGAAGGCCGTGGGACTGGGCTTCACGTCGAACGATGCCGAGCAGGACAACTACGAGCGGATGAAGCTCAAGGTCAACGACGAGCTCAAGAAGCACTTCCGGCCGGAGTTCCTCAACCGCATCGACGACATCATCGTGTTCCACCAGCTCACCCGCGATCAGATCATCGAGATGGTGGATCTGATGATCACGCGGCTGGAGAAGCAGATGGCGGCCAAGGACATGGCGATCGAACTCACCGACAAGGCCAAGTCGCTGCTGGCCAAGCGCGGCTTCGACCCGGTGCTCGGCGCCCGTCCGCTGCGCAGGACCATCCAGCGCGAGATCGAGGACCAGCTCTCCGAGAAGATCCTCTTCGGCGAGATCGGCCCCGGCGAGATCGTCCTCGTCGACGTCGAGGATTGGGACGGCGAAGGATCCGGGGACAAGGCCAGGTTCACCTTTACCGGACAGCCCCGGCCCGTCGCCCTGCCCGACACCCCTGAGGGGGCGATGGCGGGGGCCGGCAGCGAGGAGTCTTCCTCGGCCTCCGGCGGTGACACGACGACCGGCGAGTAGGCGACCGGCGCGGACGCAGGCGTCGACGGCGGCGGGCAGCACCCACAACGGGTGCCGCCCGCCGCCGCAGTCGGTTTGAGTCTCGGCACGCGGACGGCGATTTACTACGAGAGGTAGTGACTTTATTCGCGCGGGCGGCGATGATGGACGGGCAGGTATCCGCAAACACATCACGCGGCCGGCCGCGGTGGACACTCCGCACGGCCCGGGCGGGGTGCAACTTCGATCGAGAGGACGTCAGATGCCCAAGCGCAGCGCACGCACCGAGTGGACCGGCTCATTCCAGGAGGGGTCCGGCAAGGTCGAGTTCACCAGTTCGGGCCTCGGCACTTTCACGACCTCCTTTCCGACGCGCTCGGCGGATGCCGCCAACGGCACCACCAGCCCGGAGGAGATGATCGCGGCCGCACACTCCGCCTGCTTCGCGATGCAGCTCTCCGCGGTGATCGGCGAGGCGGGGGGAACGGTGAAGAAGCTCGACGTGTCCGCGGAGGTGGGCCTGGGTCCGGACGACCCGGGCTTCAAGCTCACCGGCATCGCGCTGACGCTTCGCGGCGAGGTGGACGGCCTGGACGCGGACGCCTTCGCGGAGGCCGCACGGACCGCCAAGGAGATGTGCCCCGTCAGCAAGGCGCTCGCAGGAGTCGAGATCACGTTGGACGCGCAGCTCGCTTGAGCAGGAACGCACGCCGTACGTTCCGGTAGACCGGACGGACGGGGCCGCCGGCGGGAGGTCAGCCCTCCCGCCGGCGGCCCCGTCCTTTTGGCCCGGTACGCCTACCGCCGGACGTCCTGGACCACCTCGAACTCGAGAAGCGCGGCCCCCGTGGCGACGGGCTTCGGCTTATCGCCCGAGCCCGCGTGGGCGGCCTTGCCGCGGCCGTCCGCCCACGCCTGGAACGCCTCCTCCGTCTCCCATTCGGTGACGACGAAGTAGCGGTCCTCGCCCTTCGTGGGGCGGAGCAACTGGAAGCTGACGAATCCGGGGGAACCCTCCACGGCGCCCGCGCGGGCGGCGAAACGCTTCTCCAGTTCCGGCCCCGCACCCTCGGGGATTTCGATGGCATTGATCTTGACGACGCTCATGACACGACAGTACCGGGCGGGCCGCGGCCGGTGGTCCGCACCGAATGGCGGTAGCGTGCTGGGCCGTGGGTATCAGTGGGCAGGAGCTCGAGCGACTCGGCATCACCGATCACGGGGGGCCGGCCGGGCGGCGCGGGGACCGGGGAGTACAGGAACCGGGCGCAGGCCGCACCATCCTGCTTCTGCACGGGCTGATGGGCCGGGGGAGCACTTGGGCGCCGCACGTCGGCTGGCTGCGGCAGTACGGCCACGTGTACACGCTCGATGCGGCGTGGCATCGGGGGAGGGACTGGGCGGACCCCCAGGCGGGGCCCGCCCCGGCGGACACGATGGAAGCCGGCGGCGATGCGGAACCCGAAGGCGATGTGGAACCCGAAGGCGATGCGCTGCACACGGAGCGGTTCGTAGCGGACGCCGCCGCGGCGCTTGAAGCGGTGGGCGGCGGGCCGGCGGTCGTGATCGGGCACTCGATGGGCGGACTCCACGCGTGGTGCCTGGCCGCTGCGCGGCCGGACCTGGTCGAGGCGGTCGTCGTCGAGGACATGGCGCCGGACTTCTACGGGTGGACGACGGGCCCGTGGGACGCGTGGTTCCAAAGCTGGCCCGAGGAGTTCACGCGGGAGCAGGCGACCGGGATGTTCGGCGAGGTGGCGGGCCGGTACTTCCTGGACTCGTTCGACCGCACGGCGGACGGCTGGCGATTGCACGGCCGGATACACGTGTGGCAGAGCATTGCTCAACACTGGGGCACGCGCACCTACTGGCGGCAATGGTCGCAGGTCCGGTGCCCGGCCCTGTTGATCGAGGCCGGTTTCACGATGACTCCGGAAGGGCAGATGCGGCGGATGGCGGACGAGGACCGGGGGCCCGGCGCCGTGACCCGGTATGTGCGCGTCGCGGATGCGGGACATCTGGTCCAGGCCGACGCGCCCGACGAGTACCGCGGCGCAGTGGAGGCGTTCTTGTCCGAACCGGCGCCCGGCCCGGCCTGAGGCCCGGGCCAGGCCGGCGTCAGTGTTCCCCGGGCAGTGCGAACTCCCCCGACGGGGTCTGCTCGATGAGCCCGTCGGTGAGAAGCGTGCCCAGTGCGCGGTCGCGCTGGGCGGGATCGCGGGTCCACGCCACGTCCAGTCGTTCGCGGGCGACCGGCCCCTGCGCCGCGCGCAGCACCGCCATCAGCCGGCCGCGGGCCTGGCGGTCTGTGCCCTCGAACTTCTGAGTGGTGCGCTTCGGACCCTCGTATGCAGGGAAGCCCAGTGCGCGCCAGCGGCATTCGGTCAGCGGGCAGGTTCCGCACGCGGGCGCCCGCGCAGTGCAGGTCAGGGCGCCGAACTCCATGAGTGCAGCGGAGAAGCGCGATGCGTCCGCGTCGCCGGCGGGCAGCAGCTCGGCGACGTCCTCCAGGTCGCGACGGGTGGACGGCGGTCCGGGGTCGCCGCGGCCGTGGACCGTCCTCGCAACGACCCGCCGCACGTTGATGTCGACCACGGGCACGCGCTGCCCGTAGGCGAAACAGGCGATCGCGCGGGCGGTGTAGGCGCCGATCCCGGGAAGGCGCAGCAGCGTTTCGACGTCGCCGGGGACCGTGTCGTCGTGCTCACGCGCCAGGATCCCGGCGCACTCGTGCAGGCGCAGCGCCCGGCGCGGATATCCGAGGCTCCCCCATTCGCGCAGCACCTCGCCCGCAGTGGCGGACGCCATATCCGACGGGGCGGGCCAGCGCCGCGCCCACCGTTCCCACACGGGGAGCACGCGGGCGACCGGAGTCTGCTGCAGCATGACCTCGGAGAGCAGGATCCGCCACGCGTCGGTGCCCGCGCGGCGCCAGGGGAGATCACGGCCGTGCGCGGCGTACCAGTCCGACAGCTCGCCGGCCGGCCCGTGCCCGCCCGTCGACGCGTTCATCAGCGGTCAACTCCTTTCGCCGGGCGACGACCGTACTGGTCAGTAGGGGTTCCGCCGGGAACCGTCGAAACCTCGAAAGTCGGGGGGCCGACGATTCTGGGATGTTTCGCGGGTCCATAATTGGCCCATGCCGAACTCGAATCCCGCATCTGCCTGGAACGCCCTCAAGGAGGGTAACCGTCGTTTCGTCGAGGGGACTCCCTTGCACCCGTCGCAGGGGGTGGAGCGGCGCGAGGAACTGGTGGCGGCGCAGCACCCCACCGCGGTGATCTTCGGCTGCGGCGACTCGCGCGTGGCCGCCGAGATCACCTTCGACCAGGGGCTCGGCGACGTCTTCGTGGTCCGCACGGCCGGCCACGTTCTGGACGATTCAGTGCTGGGCTCGATCGAGTTCGCCACCGAGCTGCTCGAGGTCCCCCTGGTCGTGGTGCTCGGACACGACAACTGCGGCGGGCTCGGCGCGACGCTCGACGCGCTCGACAACGGGAACATCCCCTCCGGCTTCATCCGCAGCATCGTGGAGCGGGTCGCGCCGTCGGTGCTCCAGGGGCGGCGCGAGGGGCTCTCCACGTTCGACGAGCTGCTCGGCAAGCACGTCATGGAGACGGCCAAGCTGCTCACCGAGCGCTCGCAGCTGATCGCCAAGCGGGTCGAGGAGGGCAAGTGCGCCATCGTCGGCCTCACCTACACGCTGTCCGACGGGCACATGGAACTCCGGGGCGCCATCGGAGACGTGGGCGAGAAGGTGGCCTGACAGACACCGACACGCCGAACGAGGTGCACGTCCGCGCCGGTGAACTCGCCTACCGTTGATGGCGTGTGGGAACCGGAGGGGCCACTGCCTCAGCAGATCTACCGGCGGCGACGCTTCGCCGCGGTGGGCGTCGCACTGGTCGTGCTCATCGTGGTCGTCGTCCTCATCGCGGTCTCCTGCGGCGGCAATTCGGACGAGCCGACCGCGGCCGCGGCGGTGAGCTCCTCACCGGAGCCCGCCGCGCCGGCCGCATCGAGCACCGCGGCCCCGACAGGCACGGCCACGCCGTCCGGCACCGCCGGACCGTCGGGTGAGGCGCCGCAGCCGGCAGGGGCCGCTGATCCCGATGGCCCGCAGCAGGAGACAGTGCCCGGCGGGCAATGCGCGGACTCGTCCATCGGTTTGACCGTGGCTCCCGAGAAGCCCAATTACGCGGTCGGCGAATCGGTCACGTTCATCTCCACCATCACGAACATCGGATCCGTGCCGTGTGTGCGCGACCTGAGCGGGCCGATGATCGTCAACACGGTGGAATCCGTCGACGGCGGCGAGGTCTGGTCCAACGCGGACTGCTTCCCCGGCACCGGCAGCGACATCCGCACGCTCGAGCCGGGGCAGCAGGCGCAGTTCAAGATGGTCTGGGCGGGGACCACATCGAGCCAGGGTTGCACCCCCGCCGACCGCAAGCAGGTGCCGCCCGGCGTCTACGCGGTGACCACCCACCTGGGGTCGATGTCCGGCAAGCCGGTGCCGTTCAACATCCATTGACGACGAGAAGCATCCGTTGACGACGAGAAGCATCCATCAGCGGACGTCATCCCAGTCGATCGGCGATGCCGGCCTCCGCGAGACGTGACAGGCCCTCGCGGATGTGGCGCGACCACATCGGCGTGATCCCGTCGACCGACTGCAGGTCGGCGGCTGTCGCGGCGAGAAGCTCATGCAGCGTGCCGAACGAATCGACCAGCTTGTCCACCTGGGTGAACTGCAGGCGGGGGATCCGCGTGAGCAACCGGTAGCCGCGCGGCATGATCGGAGAGTCGAGCGACTCGATCGTGGGGGTGTAGCCGAACGCCCGCGCCAGGGTGGTCAGGTCCAGCAGGTCGGCCCCGGTGAGCTGGTCGATCGCGTCGAGCGCGGTGCGGACCCGGCTGCTGTCCGGGAGGGTGCCGCCGGGAAGATAGTCGCGCACCAGTAGCTCGCGTCCCGCGTCCCTGTTGCCCACCAGCTCCTCGAGCTGCAGCGCCAGCTGGCGGCCATCGGTGCCCAGTTCGACGACGTGCTTCTCCAGCTCCGTGGACTGGCGCCGGACCAACTCCAGTCGCTGGACCACCGTCATCGCGTCGCGCAGCGTGACGAAGTCCTCGATCTCGATGACCGACAGCTGGCGGTCCACCTCGTCGAGCCGGATGCGGTAGCGCTCCAGTGTGGCCACGGCCTGGTTGGCGCGCGAAAGGATGGTGCTCGAGTCCTCGATGAGGTGGCGATGCCCGCCCACATACACGCTGACGATGCTCATGGACTGGCTGACGGACACCACGGGATGGCCGGTCTGGATGGCGGTGCGCTCGGCGGCGCGGTGGCGGGTGCCAGACTCCTCCGTGGGCAGATTGGCGTCCGGCATCAGCTGCACGTTGGCGCGCAGGATGCGGGTGCAGTCGGTGGACAGGACGACGGCGCCGTCCATCTTCGACAGCTCGCGCATGCGGGTCGGGGCGAAAGCGACGTCGAGCTCGAAACCGCCGTCGCAGATGCTCTCCACGAGGGGGTCGTAGCCGAGGAGGATCAGCGCTCCCGTGCGCCCGCGCAGAATCCGTTCGAGCCCGTCGCGCAGCGCGGTGCCGGGGGCGAGGCGGGCGATGGTGTCGCGGAGGTTCGCCGTGGGACGCCGCTGTTCGATGGACACGTTCCCGCCTTTCTCCCGGCTGCGATGGAGCCCCGTCCGCCGCCGGAGAGGATGTGTGCCGGCGCACGATCCGCTGAGGCGCCCGGCGGGTCGCGTTGAGCCGCAATTAGATTACCTGGCCATGACTAGCAACTGGACGGTACCCGGAGAGGCCGTGTCTCCAGTGAGGCATCCGGAGGCGCCGGCGCCGGGTGAGTCGATCCCCGCGCACTGGCACGGGTGCTTCGGCTGCCGCGGCACCGGAGACGGAGGTCTGGGCCTCGACGTGCGCGCGGGCGAAGGCGCCGAAGTGACCGGGGAGATCGTCGTCGACCCGGCATTCGAGGGCGGGCCGGGCGTGATCCACGGCGGCGTGCTGTCCTCGGTGTTCGACGAGGTGATGGGCTTCTCGGCGAAGCTGCTCGCGCTCGAAGTGGTCACCGCGCACCTCGAGGTCGATTTCCGGAGCCCGGTGCCCGTGCGGTCGGCTTTGACCGTCCGGGCGCGCGTCGACGGAGTGCTGGGCCGCAAGCTGTACGCGTCCGCGGAGGTGTACGTGAACGGAGCCGCGGCGCCTGCCGGTTCGGCACGCGCGCTGTTCATCACGATCGATCAGGCGGTGCACTTTCGTGACCTGGTCGGGAACTCCACCCGCATCTGAGGCGCGGCATCACGGGCGCAGCCCCGCGGCCAGTGCCTCGGCCAGATTCGACACCGGGACGGCCCGCGTCCCGGAGGGCATCCGCCCGCTGTCCGGCGGGACGAGCGCGGTGTGGAAACCCAGGCGCGCCGATTCCGCGATTCGCCGCCCGGCCCCCGTCACCCGGCGCACTTCGCCGGCCAGGCCCACCTCGCCGATCGCGACAGTGCCGTCCCGGAGCGGGCGGCCGGAAATCGCCGACGCGACGGCCAGGGCCAGCGCGAGATCCGATGCCGGCTCGATGACCCGCATGCCGCCCACGGTGGCCACGTAGACGTCGTTCTTGCCGATCTTCAGCCCGGCGTGCCGTTCGAGTACCGCGAGGATCATCGCGACCCGCGAGGAATCGAGGCCGCTGACCGCCCGCCGCGGCGAGGGCAGTGCGGACTCGACGACCAGCGCCTGCAACTCGCCGAGAAGCGGGCGCTTGCCGTCCATCGTCACCGTGACCGCGGTCCCGGGGACTGCGCCGTCGCGGTGGTGCAGGAAGAGCCCCGAGGGATCGGGGATGCCGGCGATGCCGTCGTCGCGCAGCTCGAAACAGCCGACCTCGTCCGCCGCGCCGAAGCGGTTCTTCACACCGCGCACCATGCGCAGCGTGGAATTCTTGTCGCCCTCGAAGTGCAGGACCACGTCCACCAGATGCTCGAGCGTGCGCGGGCCGGCGACAGCGCCGTCCTTGGTGACGTGCCCCACCAGCAGCACGGCGATCCCGCGGGTCTTCGCCAGCGCGGTGAGCGCGGCGGTCACGGCACGCACCTGCGTGGTGCCGCCGGTGACGCCGTCGACGTCCTGCGCGAGCATCGTCTGCACCGAATCCACCACCAGCAGCGTGGGCGCGGTGTGATCGACGTGCCCGACGACCGTGGCGAGGTCGGCCTCCGCGGCCAGCAGGACGTCCTCGTGGACGGTGCCGGTGCGCTCTGCGCGGAGCCGCACCTGCCCCGTGGATTCCTCGCCGGTGACGTACAGGGCGCGGCCACGGCCGCCGAGCGCCCACCGGTGCACCACTTCGAGCAGCAGCGTGGATTTGCCCGCTCCCGGCTCGCCGGCGAGCAGGACCACCGCCCCCGGCACGATGCCGCCGCCGAGGACCCTGTCGAGTTCCCCGACCCCGGTGGGCACCGCCCGCGTCGTCGTGGCGTCGATGGTGGTCAGCGGCGCAGCCGGCGTAGACGGGAGCAGTGCGGCGGGCACGCGGGCGGACCCGCGGTCCGCCCCGCCCCCCACGGTGGCGAGCTCCGCCCTCTCCTGCAGGGTGCCCCAACTGCCGCAGCCGGGGCAGCGGCCGGCCCATTTGGGGGTGGAGTGGCTGCATTCGTTGCAGCGGAAGGAGACTCTGGTCTTGGCCACGCCCCGAAGCATAGGGCGCGGGCCCGACAGCCGCGTGCGGCCGGTGCTGTGGCGCGGAATGCATGGGCCCCTCGGCCGCGTGCGGCGCGAGGGGCCCGATGCATGTGCGCAGCGGCCGGTCTCCGGCGTGTGCTCAGTGGCCTTCGGAGCGTTCGCCTTCCCAGTGCTGGGGGACGGTGATCGGGACCTGCGCGGTGAGCGGCTCCGTGCCGCGGAAGGTGAACGTGACGTCGACGTTCGTGCCCGGGCGGTGCGTTCCCTCGAGGGTGATCGGCTGCAGCTTGATCGACGTGAGGTCCTCGAGCGGGTCGGAAGCGGCGTCGACCGCGGTGCCGGACTTGCCGCCGACGGGCACGCAGAGGTGGTCGACGGCCGTGTTCGCGGCCTTCTCGCCGGCCGCCTTGTCGCCGGCCGGTGTCGCCGCGGGGGTGGTCGCCGTGGGGCCCTCGGCCGCGACCGCGTCGGACTCGCCCAGCTGCTGGGAGGTGGCGGTGGTGAGCGCGCTGTTGCTGCAGAGCGTCACGGGCTGCTGCTCGATCTGCACGGGCGTGCCGTTGACGGTGATCCGCTCCAGCGGGTAATCGACGGTGGCGCTGGCGTTGGACGCGGTGAAGGTCAGGTGGAACGGGTTGTAGTCCTTCAGCGACTGCTCGGTGGCGAGCACCAGCTGGATGTCGTTGAGGCTGATCGAGCCGTCGGCCGAGTGCACCACGGAACCGGTGACGGCGGGCACCTGCGAGGAGGTCTGCGCGATCTGCCCGGCGCTGCATGCGGACAGGCCCAGGGTCGCGGCCGCGGCGATGGCGACCACGGTGGCCCCGCGGCGGCCGAGCGGTCGGCGGATCCCCGCCCGGTTGCGGGAAGTCGACGCATTTGAGGCTGTCACGGGTGATCCTCCAGGGCGTATCGCGTGGTCGGGACGGCGTCCGGCGCCGCCACCGCGGGCCCGGGACTGGAGAGATGGTACCTGCTCCGGCCGGCCGGTCGCGGTGGACTCGATGTTTCTCCTACAGACAGTAGTGCGCGGTGCGGTCGGCGGTGACACGAGGGTCCGGGAACGGGCGGCGCTCGTGATGCGGACGTCCGTCACGTTCGGGTCGCCGACGCGGGGGACGTCCGCTGCGGTTTTGCCGCCCGCAGCGCGTCGGACGCTCGTCCTGGCGGCGCCGGCCGCCCGCCGGGATTCCGTACGGCGCGCCTGACCTGCGAGGACAATGAAGCTCCAGGTGGGCGGCGTGTTATGATGGGCACATCGAAAGGGGAATCGAACAGATGAATTTCAGTGTCGGAGACACCGTCGTTTACCCCCATCATGGCGCGGCGTTGATCGAAGCTATCGAGATGCGGACGATCAAGGGAGAACCCCGGGAGTACCTGGTGCTCCGTGTCGCCCAGGGTGATCTGACGGTGCGGGTGCCGGCGGCCAACGCCGAGTACGTGGGCGTTCGTGATGTGGTCGACCAGGAGGGGCTCGACAAGGTCTTCGAGGTGTTGCGCGCCCCGCACACCGAGGAGCCCACCAACTGGTCGCGGCGCTACAAGGCCAACCTTGAGAAGCTCGCTTCCGGCGATGTGAACAAGGTGGCCGAGGTGGTTCGCGACCTGTGGCGGCGCGAGCAGGACCGCGGGCTGTCCGCGGGCGAGAAGCGCATGCTCGCCAAGGCACGCCAGATCCTCGTCGGCGAGCTTGCACTGGCGGAGAACACCGACAGCGACAAAGCCGAGTCGATTCTCGACGAGGTGCTGGCCACCGCGTCGTGAGCGACGCCGACCCCGTGCGGGCCGGATCGGGCGCCAACCCCACGGCCGGCGGCGGAACAGTCATCGCACTCGTTCCCGCCGCCGGTCGTGGCGTGCGTCTGGGGTCGGACGGGCCCAAGGCGTTCGTACCGGTGGCGGGCGTGGCGATGCTGCGACTGGCGGTGGCGGGCCTGGTCGACTCCGGGTGCGTCGACGGTGTGGTCGTGATCGTGCCCCGGGGGTACGAGGACCGCGCCCGAAAACTGCTCGCCCCCCTGGACGCCGGAGCGTTGCGCGCCGGCGTCCGCGTGGTCGCGGGCGGGGCCGAGCGTTCGGACTCCGTGCGCGCGGGCCTCGCGGCGGCGCCGGAGGCGGACCTGGTGCTGGTCCACGACGCCGCGCGGGCGCTGACGCCGCCGGAGCTGGTGGCCGGGGTGGTCGATGAGCTGCGCCGGGGCGCGCCTGCCGTCGTACCCGGGGTGCCGGTGTCGGACACGATCAAGCCGGTGGCGGCGGTGGACGGGCGGCGGGTCGTCACCGGCGCCCTCGACCGGTCCGCGCTGCGCGCGGTGCAGACGCCGCAGGGATTCCGGGCGGACCTGTTGCGCCGGGCGCACAGCCGGGGCGACGACGCCACCGACGATGCCGCGCTGGTCGAGCACCTGGGCGTGTCCGTGACGGTGGTCGACGGGTCGGAGCGCGCGTTCAAGATCACCGGCCCGCTGGATCTGACGCTGGCGGAGTCGATCGCGGCCGCGGAACCCGCAGTGCACGGCGCAGGAGGTGGAACCGACATGGTCCGCGTGGGAATCGGCACCGACGTGCACCCGGTGGAGAAGGGGCGCCCGTGTTGGGTGGCGGGGCTGCACTTCCCCGACGACGACGGGTGCGCCGGGCATTCCGACGGCGATGTCGCGGCGCACGCCCTGTGCGACGCGCTCCTGTCCGCGGCGGGGCTGGGCGATCTCGGCATGGTCTTCGGCACGGACAGGCCCGAGTGGTCCGGGGCCGGCGGCGCCACGCTGCTCACCGAGGTCCGGCGGCTGCTGCTCGAAAGCGGCTACGTGGTCGGCAACGCGGCCGTGCAGGTCGTGGGCAACAGGCCGCGGCTCGGACCGCGCCGCGCCGAGGCGCAGGAGGTGCTCTCCGGGGTGCTGGGGGCGCCGGTCTCGGTGTCGGCGACGACGACCGACGGCCTGGGCTTCGCGGGGCGGGGCGAGGGGCTCGCGGCCACGGCGACGGCGCTGGTGGCGGCAGCCCCCTGACGGCGGGGCGACTGCACGAAAACCAACCACCACCAGTAGGATCGACGCCTGTGACGCTGCACCTTTACGACACCGAGACACGGGAACCGCGCCCGTTCACCCCGCTCGTGCCCGGGGTGGCCTCGATCTACCTGTGCGGCGCCACCGTTCAGGGGGAGCCGCACATCGGGCATGTGCGCAGCGGCGTGGCATTCGACGTCCTGCGCCGCTGGCTCCTGGCGCAGGGACTGGACGTGCGTTTCATCCGCAACGTCACCGACATCGACGACAAGATCCTGCGCAAGGCCGAGGAGGCCGGCCGCCCGTGGTGGGAGTGGGCCGCCACCTACGAGCGTGCGTTCACGGACGCCTATCGCCACCTCAACGTGCTGCCGCCGTCCGCGGAGCCGCGGGCGACGGGCCACATCACCCAGATGGTCGAGCTCATGCAGCGGCTACTCGACGCCGGTTGCGCGTACGCCGAGGGCGGGGACGTGTACTTCGACGTGCGCGGCTTCCCCGACTACGGCCGGCTGTCCGGGCACAGGCTCGAGGACGTGCATCAGGGCGAGAGCGCGGGCGAGTTCAAGCGCGATCCCCGGGACTTCACGTTATGGAAGGCGGAGAAGCAGGGGGAGCCGTCCTGGCCCACGCCGTGGGGGCGCGGGCGGCCGGGCTGGCATCTGGAATGCTCGGCGATGGCCACCGCCTACCTGGGGGAGTCGTTCGACATCCACTGCGGCGGAATGGATCTGGTGTTCCCGCACCACGAGAACGAGCGCGCGCAGAGTCGGGGAGCCGGAGACGGTTTCGCCCGCACGTGGCTGCACAACGGCTGGGTGACCATGGGCGGCGAGAAGATGAGCAAGTCGCTGGGCAACGTCCTGTCGATCCCGAACGTGCTCACCCAGGTGCGCCCGCAGGAGCTGCGCTACTACCTGGGGAGCGCCCACTACCGGTCGATACTCGAATACTCCGAGTCCGCGCTGCAGGACGCGGCCGCCGCGTTCCGGAAGATCGAGGCGTTCGTGCGGCGAGTCGACGACAGGGTGGGCCCAGTGGGCGTGGGGGTGTGGCCGGAGCAGTTCGCCGCGGCCCTCGACGACGACCTCGGCGTACCCGCGGCGCTGGCAGTCCTGCATGGCACGGTCACCGAAGGTAATCGCGCGCTGGAGTCGGGAGACCATGCGGCGGCGGCCGCGTGCGCGTCCTCTGTGCGCGCCATGACCGGCATCCTCGGAGTCGATCCGCTGGACGAACGCTGGTCGGCGGACGGTGCCGGTGCCGACGCGGGGCCCGCCACCGCCGCACTGGATTCGCTCATCGTCGAGCAGCTGGAGATGCGCACACGCGCACGCGCCGAGAAGGACTGGGCGGTGGCGGACGAGGTGCGCGACCGTCTCGCGGCCGCCGGCATCGAAGTCACGGACACCCCGGAGGGGCCGGAATGGGCATTGCGCGCAGACGGCACCGACTCGCGGGGCGCGTCATGACGAGGCACCTCACCCCATCGGAAGGCTTGATCAGTGGCTGGTAACTCTTCCCGTCGCGGCGCGATCCGCAAGTCGGGCACCAAGAAGGGGCAGGTGTCGGGTTCCGGCGGCAAGGGCCGCCGGAACCTGCGCGGGCGCGGCGCCACCCCGCCCAAGGAGATGCGGCCCTACCACCCGGCCGCCAAGAAGGCCGCGAAGAGCGCGAAGACCGCGGGTCCGGCGTCCGGCGGCGCCTCCCCCGCGCGCCGCCCGGCCGGCGGCGCGCGCAGGGGTGAGGCAACGCACGAGAACGTGCTGGGCCGGAACCCGGTGCTCGAGTGCCTGCGGCAGCGGGTACCCGCGACCATGCTGTTCGTCGCCGTGGGGACCGAGAACGACGAGCGACTCACTGAAGCGGTGCAGCTGGCGGCGGAGGCCGGGATCTCCATCCAGGAGGTTCCGCGCACCGACCTCGACCGGATGTCGACCGGCGGCGTGCATCAGGGCGTGGCACTGCAGATCCCGCCGTTCGGCTACTCGCACCCCGACGACCTGCTCGCGCGTGCGCAGGGGAGTGGGCGACCGCCGCTCATCGTCGCGCTCGACAACATCACCGATCCGCGCAACCTCGGAGCGGTGATCCGTTCGGTCGCGGCGTTCGGGGGCGACGGAGTCCTGATCCCCGAACGGCGCAGCGCGTCCGTCACCGCGGTCGCCTGGCGCACCAGCGCCGGTGCGGCAGCGCGGGTCCCGGTCGCCAAGGCCACCAACATGACCCGCACGCTCAAGTCGTGGCAGAAGGCGGGCTTCCAGGTCGCCGGGCTCGACGCCGGCGGCGACACCGGGATCGACGACCTCGACGTGGCGACCGACCCGTTGGTGCTCGTGGTCGGGTCCGAAGGCAAGGGCCTCTCGCGGCTGGTGCGGGAGACCTGCGACCGCGTCGTCAGCGTCCCCATGGCCGGCGAGATGGAGTCGCTCAACGCCTCCGTCGCGGCAGGCGTCGTGCTGGCGGAGGTCGCGCGGCAGCGCCGCATGCAGTGACCCGACGCCGGCGCCGAACCGGCCACGGGTCAGCGCTGGCGCACCGGATCGGTGCCCGGGCCGTCGAGCATCGCGGAGTTCAGCAGGATCCGCGGAATGCCGAACGCCTCGACCAGGGTGAGCGCGTGCGGCCGGAGCCGGGTGCACAGCTCGTTGACATGCCGGGTCACCGCCTTGGAGCGTTCGGTGGACAGTCGGCCGTGCTCCATGAACCAGGCCTTGTCCGCCTCGATGGAGTGCAGTGCGTAGAGCGTGCACACGTCTTCGAGCAGATCGCGCGCCGGCCCCTCGGGGCACTCGTCGATGCCGGCGAGGAACGCCTCGAGCACGACACGTTCGATGTGCACGTGCCCCGCGCGCAGCACGTGATCCTGGACGGAGTTGAACGCCTCGAACTCGGCGAGCGGATCGTCGTCGTCCGAGCCGGGCGCGCCGCCGCGCAGGCGCCGCGCCGCGGTCTCCAGCACGTGCTCCTCGCGGTCCTCGAACATGCGCAGCTGGACCGACCGGTCAGCGAGGTCGCCCTCCTCGAGGCTCTCGTCCGACCGGTCCAGGATCCTCTGGATGATCTGGCGCGCAGCCGTCCGCTCGCGCACCGTGTCCGCCACGGTCTCGGCCACGAACCGCATCCAGCCGACGGCGCCGAACTCGGACACCTCGTCGGCGTAGCTGGTGAGCAGCTCCTTGGCCACCAGCTGGGTGAGGACGGTGTTGTCGCCCTCGAAGGTGGTGAACACGTCGGAGTCGGCCTTGAGTCCGGTCAGGTGGTTCTCCGCCATGTAGCCGGCGCCCCCGCACGCCTCGCGGCACTCCTGGATGGTGCGGGTGGCATGCCAGGTCTGCGCCGCCTTGAGCCCCGCTGCACGGCTCTCCAGCTCGCGCTGCTCGTGGCGGTCCGGCTCCTGCGCCACCTGCAGGTCGTGCATCTTCGACACCAGCTCGTTCTGCGCGAACCCCAGCGCGTAGCTGCGCGCGAGCAGCGGCAACAGGCGGCGTTGATGCTGCAGGTAGTCCATGAGGAGGACCTCGCCGGTGGCGCGCGGCCCGCCGCCGTCGGGGGCGGTGCCGGGTGCGGAGTCGCCCGCGGGCACGCTGAACTGGCGGCGCTGTTCGGCATAGCGCACCGCGATCTCGAGGGCGACCCGCGCCGCCGAGCCCGCAGATCCGCCGACGCTGACCCTGCCCCGGATCAAGGTGCCCAGCATGGTGAAGAACCGCCGGCTGCGGCTGTCTATCGGTGACGAGTAGCGCCCGTCGGCGTCGATGTCGCCGTACCGGTTCAGCAGGTTCGTCCGCGGGACACGCACCTGGTCGAACGTGATGCGGCCGTTGTCGACGCCGCGCAGCCCGCCCTTGAGCCCGTCGTCGGCGGTCGTCACGCCCGGCAACGGTCCGCCGTCGTCGTCGCGGATGGGGACCAGCACGCAGTGCACGCCGTGGTCGTTCTGCGCACCGTCCGCGTCGTGGGTGATCAGCTGCGCGAACACCGCGGCCATCCTGGCGTGCAGGGCGGCCCCGCCGATGTACTCTTTGACGGCCGACGGCGTCGGCGTGTGCACGATGATCTCGTCGGTGTCCGGGTCGAAGGTGGCCGTCGTCTCGAGGTTCTGCACATCGGATCCGTGGCCGATCTCCGTCATGGCGAAGCAGCCCAGCAGGTCCAGGCGGATCAGCGGCGCGATGTACTCGCGGTGGTGGCGCTCCGTGCCCAGGTTCTCGACGGCGCCGCCGAACAGCCCCCACTGCACGCCGGCCTTCACCATCAGCGACAGGTTGGCGTAGGCGAGCATCTCGATGCCCGTCACCGCCCCGCCCGGGTCGCCGGTGCCGCCCGCGTCCGCACCGAAGCCGCTGGCCGGCCAGTCCGTCCGGGCGAGCCGGCGCATCTGGTCGAGCGCGACCCGGCGCGACTCGTCCAGGTCCAGCGACGGGTCGTCGAGGAACGCGGCGTCGTCGAGCATCGAGCGCGAGGCCTCGCGTACGTGCGCCCAGCGGCCGTCGAGCACGGCACGAATCCGTGCTGCGACGAGGCCATCCGGCGCGGCTGCGGCCCCGTCTGCATCGTCGGACGAGTGCGGGGCCGTCGCGCTGTGCGGGGCACGGGTGCCCACCGGGATGTCTGCCATGCCCCGACGCTAACCGGCCGCCCGGGTTCGTGCAGGCACACCGGAGTCGGAGCCGTGCGGGAGAGGCGAACCGGAAACGGTGGCGGGCGACGCGGTGATGGTGTTGCATTGGTGGCATGGGCGAGAAGCGGTGGCATCGCGTCGGAGGATTCGGACCGGCGGCAGTGGCGGCGGCGCTCGCCGTGGTGGGCGGAGCGATGGCTGCGATGACTCTGGGCGCCGGCACCGCCGCGGCGGATCCTCCCGCGATGACGCCGCTCCCCGGCTCCGGCCACGAGATGCGGCTGCACGGCATCCAGAACATCGACGACGTGCTGCACACGGACAAGGACCTGATCCTCGGCGGCGGCGATGTGCGCGCGACGACCATCGACGGCGTCACCTTCCACTACTACCGGATGGTCGACGGGGCCCGGCAGTCCATGACGCGGAGCCCGGAGATCTGCCTGCCGCAGATCCCGTGCCACGCAGTCATCTACGACGACCTCAGCCCGGTGTACTGATCCCGTCCGGCGGTGACGCCGGACACTCCACTACACCCTGTCGTTGACGGCGCCGCGCAGGCTGGGACACTTGGGGTCGTGAGTGAATCGAAATCCCCGGTCGGCGGAGCCGAAGGCGACCCGTCGGGACCGCGTTCCACCGCAAACCTCCCCGCTGCGGCGCGCCCGCACTCCGAAGCGCTGTTCGCCCGCGCCTCGGCGGTGACCCCGGGCGGGGTCAACTCGCCCGTCCGCGCATTCGGCTCTGTCGGCGGCACTCCGCCGTTCATCCGGTCGGCCCGCGGCTGCAGGCTGACGGACGAGGACGGCAACAGCTATGTCGACCTCGTCGGCTCGTGGGGCCCGATGATCCTCGGCCACGCGCACCCGCAGGTGGTCGAGGCCGTGCAGGAGGCCGCGGCGTCCGGGCTGTCGTTCGGCGCGCCCACCGTGCGCGAGGTGGAACTGGCCGAGGAGATCGCCGCGCGCATCGACCCGGTGGAGTCGGTGCGGCTCGTCAACTCCGGCACCGAGGCGACGATGTCGGCGGTCCGCTTGGCGCGCGGTTTCACCGGCCGGGCCAAGATCGTGAAGTTCTCCGGCTGCTATCACGGCCACGTCGATGCGCTGCTGGCGGACGCCGGATCGGGCGTCGCCACCTTCGGCCTGCCGACCTCGCCCGGCGTCACGGGGGCGCAGGCGGAGGACACGATCGTGGTCCCCTACAACGACCTCGCGGCGGCCGAGCGCGTCTTCGCCGAGCACCCGGGGCAGATCGCCTGCGTGATCACCGAGGCGGCGGCGGGCAACATGGGCACCGTGCCGCCCGTCCCCGGGTTCAACGAGGGGCTGCGGCGCCTGTGCACCGCGGACGGCGCGCTGCTGATCATGGACGAGGTGATGACCGGCTTCCGCGCCTCGGCGACGGGCTGGTACGGAATCGACGGCGTGCAGGGCGACCTGATGACCTTCGGCAAGGTCATCAGCGGCGGGCTCCCGGCGGCGGCGTTCGGGGGGCGTGCCGACGTGATGTCACGCCTGGCGCCGCAGGGACCCGTGTACCAGGCGGGCACGCTGTCCGGCAATCCGGTGGCCACGGCGGCCGGCCTGGCCACGCTCCGTGCCGCTGACGATGCCGTCTACCAGGCCCTGGAGCGCAACGCCCGCACACTGCGTACGATCTTGAGCGACGCTCTCACCGCAGCAGGCGTGCCGCATCAGGTGCAGCACGCCGGAACAATGGTGGGGCTGTTCTTCGCGACTGAGCGGGTGGACGACTTCGCTGCCGCGAAGAACTCCCAGACGTGGCGGTACCCCGCATTCTTCCACGCGCTGCTCGACCACGGCGTGTACGCGCCGGCCAGTGCCTTCGAGACCTGGTTCGTGTCTGCCGCGCTGGACGGCGACGCATTCGAGACCATCTCCGTGGCGGCGACGGCCGCGGCCCGCGCGGCCGCGCAGGTACAGGAAGGCGACCAGTGACCGACGAACGTGGAGAACCGACATACGCGGCGCCCGGCGGCGCCGCAGGCGCTCCGGACGCGACGCGCACCGTCGTGCACTTCCTCCGCCACGGCGAGGTGCACAACCCCACCGGGATCCTGTACGGCCGGCTGCCCGAGTTCCGCCTCTCGCTGAACGGCCAGGCGCAGGCGCGCGCGGTGGCGGAAGCGCTGAGCGACCACGACATCACGCACGTGGTCGCGTCGCCGCTGCAGCGGGCCCAGGAGACCGCCGCCCCCATCGCCGCCGCGCACGGCCTCACCGTGGCCACCGACGACCATCTCATCGAAGCCGACAACGCCTTCGAGGGACTGCGCGTGGCGGTGGGCGACGGCGCGCTGCGCCGGCCCCGCCACTGGCCGAAGTTGCGCGACCCGTTCACCCCGTCGTGGGGCGAGCCGTACCTGCAGATCGCGCACCGGATGCTGGCCGCGGCCAACTCCGCCCGCGCGGAGGCCCGCGGGCACGAGGCGGTGTGCGTGAGCCACCAGCTGCCGGTGTGGACGCTGCGGCGTTTCCTGCAGGGCGAACGGCTCTGGCACGATCCGCGTCGCCGCCAGTGCGGACTCGCCTCGCTGACCAGCCTCGTATTCGAGGGCGACCACCTGGTGGACATCGTCTATTCCGAACCCGCGGGCGCCTCCGATCCTCGGGTGACGGGGGCATGACGCGCCGGGCGGCCGGGCGTTCGCGGCGGGCACGGTTCCGGCCGAGCGCTGCCGCGGCCATCCTCGCCGCCGGGGTTCTTCTGCTCTCCGGCTGCTCCACGGGATCGGATGCGGTGGCCCAGGGCGGGTCGTTCGAGTTCGTCTCGCCGGGCGGCCAGACGGAGATCTTCTACGACCCGCCCTCCTCGCGCGGCACGATCGGCGACATCTCCGGGGCGTCGCTCATGGAAGACGGGGCCACCGTCGGCGTGGACGACTACGCGGGCGAGGTGGTCGTGCTCAACGTGTGGGGCCAGTGGTGCGGTCCGTGCCGCGCGGAGGTCCCCGCGCTGGAGTCCGTCTTCGAGGCGACGCGCGACCAGGGCGTGCAGTTCCTGGGCATCGACGTGCGCGACTACAACAAAGGCAAGGCCCAGCACTTCTTCCGCACTTATGACGTGAGCTACCCGTCGATCTACGATCCGCCCATGCGCACGCTGGGCGCGCTCGGGAACTTCCCCGCCAATGTCGTGCCCTCCACGCTGGTCCTCGACCGCGAGCACCGGGTGGCGGCGGTGTTCCTGAAGGCGCTCACAGAGGAGGAGTTGCAGCCGGTGGTCGAGCGGATCGCCGCAGAACCGCAGGAGGCGCCATGACCGGTCAAATGCTCATCGCGGCCGGCGTGGAGGACAACGCCTTCTACGCCGCGGCGACCAGTGGTCCGCTCCTGTTGGCCCTGGCCGCCTGCGTCCTGGCGGGGCTGGTGTCGTTCGCGTCGCCGTGCGTGGTGCCGCTGGTGCCCGGATACCTGTCCTACCTGGCGGGCGTGGCAGGGGCGGAGGCGCCGGTGGTGTCGGTGTCCGAGGCCCGTTCGGGTGCGCGCAGGTCCGGCCGGTTGCGCGTCGCGGGCGCTGCGGCCATGTTCGTCACGGGGTTCACCGTGGTGTTCGTGCTGCTCACCGCCACCGTCTTCGGCGCGATCACCGTCCTCGGCGAGAATCGGCAGCTGATCGAGCGCATCGGTGGCGTCGTCACCATCGCGATGGGGCTGGTGTTCATCGGGTTCTTCCCGCTGCTGCAGCGGGATACGCGGCGCGTGCCGACGCGGCTGACGTCGCTCGTGGGCGCCCCTCTGCTGGGCGCGGTCTTCGCGCTCGGCTGGACGCCGTGCCTGGGTCCCACGCTCACCGGGGTGATCTCGGTGGCGGCCGGCACGGAGGGCACCACCGCGGCACGCGGCGTCGTGCTCATCGTCGCCTACTGCATCGGTTTGGGGTTGCCGTTCATCGTGTTGGCGTTCGGTTCCGAGGCGGCATTGCGGGGAGTGGGTTTCCTGCGCCGCCACGCCCGTGCCATCCAGGTCTTCGGCGGCATCATGATGATCGCCGTCGGCGTCGCGCTGGTGACGGGCCTGTGGGGCGAGTTCGTCGGGTGGATCCAGGCGGCCTTCATCACCGACACGGTACTGCCGATCTGAGGGGTGCGGGTGCAACGGAAACGGACGGGCCCGGGCGGGACGCACAGGTGTGAAGGAGTATCAGCGGTGAGGGAGTCGCAGTGAGCACGTCGGCACGGCCGCAGCCGCCGAGCCCGCCGCCCGCGCAGGAGCAGCGCCCCGGTGGTCCGCGGCGGAGGACGCCGCTGCGGCGGGCGTTCGCGACCGTGCGCAATCTGTGGCGGTCGCTGACCAGCATGCGCACCGCGCTGGTGCTGCTGTTCCTGCTTGCCCTGGCCGCGATTCCCGGGGCGCTGGTTCCGCAGCGCAGCCTGAACGCGCAGAAGGTCGACGAGTACATCGCCGACCACGAGTTCATCGGGCCGCTGTTCGACAAACTCGAGGTCTACAACGTCTTCGGCAGCTTCTGGTTCACCGCCATCTACGTGCTGCTGTTCATCTCGCTGGTCGGCTGCATCACCCCCCGCGTCGGCGTCCATGCGAAGGCGCTGCGCACGCCCCCCGTCCGCGCCCCGCGCCGGTTGTCCCGTCTGCCGCATCACGCGTCCGGCACGTTGGCGGGCGATGTGGACGAGGCCACGGCCTCGGTCCGCGGGATGCTGCGCGGCTGGCGCACTGAGACCCGCGAGGAGACACGGGGCGGCGTCCGTTCCGTGACGGTGTCCGCGGAGCGCGGCTACCTCCGCGAGGTCGGCAACCTGGTGTTCCACATCTCCCTGGTCGGCCTGCTCGTCGCCATCGCGATGGGCAAGATCTACAACTACGAGGGCAACCGGATCGTCATCGCCGACGGCGGCCAGTACGGCTTCTGCAACACCACCCCCGCCGCCTACGACTCGTTCCGGGCGGGACTCGACATCGACGGCACCGAACTGGCCGGGTTCTGCATGCGGGTCGACGACTTCACCGCCGACTTCCTCCCCAACGGCCAGGCGGAGATGTTCACGTCGAACATCCAGTACCAGACCGAAGACCAGGTGGCGGCCGGCTCCGACGAGTGGCAGGACTACCGGCTCCAGGTGAACGAGCCGCTGCGCATCGACGGCGACCGCGTCTACCTGCAGGGACACGGATTCGCGCCCACGTTCACCGTCACCTTCCCGGGCGGCGAGTCCGATACGCAGACACTGCAGTTCGCGCCGGAGGACGCCACGACGTTCCTCAGCGCCGGAGCGATGACCTTCGCCCCGCCTGCCGGGATGTATTCGAGCTCCGACGAGGCGAGGCAGAACCAGATCGCGATCCAGGGTCTGTTCGCGCCCACGGCCCGCTTCGAGGGCGAGACCGGCACGCTGATGACGTCGGTCAACCCGGAGATGCTCAACCCGGCCGTCGCCATCGACGTGTTCAAGGGGGACTCCGGCATCGACAGCGGGCTGTCCACGTCGATCTTCCGGCTCAACCAGTCGATGATCGATCAGGGACGTCTGGTGAAGAAGGACCGCGTCAACCTGATGCCGGGCGAGTCGACGACGCTGGAAGACGGGACCGTCATCCGCTTCGACGGCGCCGAGGAGTTCATCAACGTTCAGGTGTCGCACGACCCGGCGCAGTCGTGGGTGCTGGTGTTCGCCGTGACGATGATCGGTGGACTGTTGGTGTCGCTGCTTATCAAGCGGCGACGCGTGTGGGCGCGCATCACGCCCGCACAGGACGCGGCGGCGGCCGGGGATGGACCGGACCCGACGCTGCGACGTAGTGTAGTAGAGCTTGGTGGTCTGGCCAGGACCGATCACGCAGGCTGGGGTGGCGAGTTCGTCCGCCTGTCCGAACGGCTCTTCTCCGAGCCCGCGGACGGCAACGGCGGCACGGCGCGCGCAGCAGCGGAAGGGACCCAGGAGTAGAGGATGCCCGTCAACGAGAATCTCGCGCAGTACAGCGACTTTGCATTCAAATCCGCGTTCGTCATATTCGTGCTGGCCGAGTTGCTGATACTCGCCTCGTACGCGTCGATGCGCACCAAGGCGGTCACGGCCAAGGACAGCGCGCGTGAACTGGTGGGTGTCGCCGCAGGACAGGGCGATGCGGTTCTGCCGGGGGACGCCGCGGGCCCGGGCGCAGACCCCGATGAGGCCTCCGGCGCGCGCGGCTCGGCCCGCCCGCTGCAGGAACGCCTCGCCAACATGGGCTACTCGCTCGTGGTGCTGGGATTCCTGCTGCACGTGGCCAGCCTGGTACTGCGCGGGTTCGCCGTCGAGCGCATGCCGCTGGGCAACATGTACGAGTTCGTGTCGACGGCCTGCGCCGTGGGGGTCGGCGTGGGCCTGGTGACCCTGCGTCCGCAGACCAAGCGGCCGCTGCTCGCCTTCGTCCTGGTCCCCGTCGTCATCCTCATGTTCGTGGCGGGCACGGTGCTGTACGCCACGGCGGCGCCCGTGGTGCCGGCCCTGCAGTCCTACTGGCTTCCCATCCACGTGACGATCATCTGCATCGGCAGCGGCATCTTCCTGGTGTCCGGCGTGGCGAGCATGCTGTTCCTGTTCCGCATCCGGTTCCCCAAGGGGGAGGAGAAGGACACCCGCCTGGGGCGCTTCGCGGCGAAGCTGCCGGACGCGCAGTACCTCGACCGGCTGGCGTACAAGACGGTGGTCTTCGGGTTCCCGGTGTTCGGCATCGGAGTCATCTGCGGCGCCATCTGGGCCGAGGCGGCCTGGGGCCGGTTCTGGGGCTGGGACCCCAAGGAGACCGTCTCGTTCATCGCGTGGATCGTCTACGCCGCGTATCTGCACGCGCGCGCCACCGCCGGCTGGCGGGACACGAAGGCCGCGTGGATCAACCTCGCGGGGTTCGTGGCGATGCTGTTCAACCTGTTCATCATCAACATGGTCGTCTCGGGCCTGCACTCGTATGCCGGGCTGACCTGACCCGGCCGCGCCGCTGCACAGTACGGGAACGGGGCCACGGCGAATGCCGTGGCCCCGTTCCCGTACTGTGCGTCGTCCCCGTCAGTCGTCCTTGTCGGACGGGCCGGGGCGGGTGTCCAGGCCGCGGAGGAACTCGGGGTCGTCGTCCGGGGCGGGGCCGCGGCGCGGTGTGAGGTCGGGGGCGAACGCGCGCCATCCCAGGACCACCAGCGTTGCGAGACCGATCGCGGCCAGCACGTAGATCACGTCCGACTCCCTCCTCGATGCACCTGTGTCGGCATGACCACGAGCGTATCGGGTGTGTCGGCCCGCCCGCCATAACGGCCGTCACCGGCCGCCCGAGGACAGGCGTGTGCCGCGGCCGTCACATTCGCCGTCACCGGGGCCGGACGCCCGCATTCGACAGGTAGCCTGGTGGTGTGAGTGACGAAGTGAACCCGGTCGGCGGCACCGGCGAGGCCGTGTCGGCGCAGCCTGAGCCCTCGGCGAAGAAGAGCCTGGCCAAGAACCTCGTGTTCTACACGCTCGCGCGGCTGGCGCTGTTCGCCTCCCTCGCCGCGATCATCATGGCCATCGGAAGCGTCGCGGTGGACGAGTTCCCGCTGCTGTTGGCGATGGTCCTCGCGCTGCTCCTGTCGCTGCCTCTGTCGATGGTCCTGTTCAAGTCGATGCGCATGGCGGTCAACAAGGACATCGCCACCGTCGACCAGACTCGCAGGGCCCACCGGGAGAACCTGGAGGCGAAGCTCCGCGGCGAGGTCGAATGACCGGGGCCGGCACCACCGCGGTCGACGGCTCCTGGTGCGACAACGCCGTCCGGCTCATCGGAGCGGACGCGCGCCGCAGCTCCGACACCCACCTGCTGCGCTATCCCCTGGCCGCCTCCTGGGCGGGGGCGACGGCGGAGCGCGGCGGCATCCAGCTGTACCTCAAGGACGAGTCCACGCACATCACGGGCAGCCTCAAACACCGGTTGGCGCGGTCGTTGTTCCTGCACGCCCTGTGCAACGGGTGGATCGGGCCGGAGACGACGGTGATCGAGGCCTCGTCGGGTTCCACCGCGGTGAGCGAGGCGTACTTCGCCAAGCTGCTGGGGCTGGACTTCGTGGCGGTCATCCCGCGCAGCACCAGCACCGCCAAGATCCGCCTGATCGAGAGCGCGGGCGGGCGGTGCCACTTCGTGGGCGACCCGGGCGCGATCTACGACGAGTCGCGGCGCCTTGCGGCCGAGACCGGCGGCCATTACCTGGACCAGTTCACCAACGCCGAGCGGGCCACGGACTGGCGCGGCAACAACAACATCGCGGAATCGATCTTCGAGCAGATGTCCGACGAGGACAACCCGATCCCGGACTGGGTGGTGGTGGGCGCGGGGACCGGCGGAACCAGCGCGACGATCGGGCGGTTCATCCGGTACCGGCGGCATGCGACGCGGCTGTGCGTGGTGGACCCGGAGGGGTCGGTGTTCCACGACGCCTGGCGTACCGGAGACCGCGAGGTGACCGCGGCGGGCGGATCGCGGATCGAGGGCATAGGCCGGCCGCGGGTGGAGCCGTCGTTCATCCCGTCGGTGGTGGACGAGATGATCCGGGTCCCCGACGCCGGATCGATCGCCGCGGCGCGCCACGGTTCCGCGGCGATGGGGCGCAGGCTGGGAGGGTCGACCGGAACCAACCTGTGGGGGGCGTTCGAGCTGATCGCCCACATGGTCGACGAGGGCCGCTCGGGCAGCGTCGTGACCCTGCTGTGCGACGGCGGCGAACGCTACGCCGACACCTACTACGACGACGGCTGGGTCGCCGATCAGGGCATCGGGCTCTCGGACGCGGAGGCGGTGCTCGAGGAGTTCTCCGCCACGGGCCGGTGGCGGCGCTGACCGGGGTCGTGTGGGGCTGCGGCTCCGGCGGTGGCCGCGTCGTCGTGCCGAGGTGAACGGCGCGCGCCGCCCGGCTGCGTGAGACGCGCCAGCAGCCAGGCGAGCGGGATCGTGACCACCGCCGTCGCCTCGGCGAGCACGGAGACGGATCCGTGGAACGGGCGGTATCCGAGCGCATCCATCAGCAGCTCCATCACCAGCAGGTGCAGGAGATAGAACTCGTAGGAGATCCCGCCGAGCCACACCACCGGCCGCCACGCGAGCGCACGCGCGAACAGCGTGGGACGCGCTCCTCCGCGGGCCAGCGTCAGCGGAGCCAGGACGCCCAGCGAGCACACGGTGTACAGGAGGTTCTTGGCGATCGACTGCCCGGTGCCCACGGGCATGATCGTGCCCTCGCCGGCGATCGGCGTGCAGGCGACGGCGAACGCGGCCGCGGCGACAGCGAGGCACGCGGCGGAGAACAGCCGCGGCCGGCGGGGGAGTCCGCGGCGCCGCAGCGCGGGCTCCGCGGCCGCGAGCATCATCCCGGCGACGAACCAGATGAGGAAACTCGGCAACCACAGCCGCGCGGTGAGATCCACCCGTGCCGCGGCGAGCCCCGGGAGCCGGTAGAACAGATCCGTGTGGGTGGCCCATATCCACAGCGGTGACAGCGCGGCGACGGCGGCGAGGGTCGGCAGCGCCCGTGCCGTCCCGCCTCTGCTCCGCAGAGCTCGCGCCACGGCCAGGCCGATCAGCGGCAGCACGAGGTAGAAGCTCACCTCCACGGCGATGCTCCACAGCTGGGTCAGCGAATCGTGCAGGTGCCCGTAGCCGTAGATCTGGGTGAACGTCATGTTGCGCAGGAAGCCGTCCCATCCGCGGCCGAACGGGCCGGAATCGCGCAGCAGGTAGACGGCGTACACGAGGACGACGACGGCCCAGTACGCCGGGAGGATCCGCTGTGCCCGCGCGCGCAGATACCGGGTGGGGGAGGGCCTCGTCGGCGTGGCGGAACCGGCGAGCCCGGCACGCACCCACGGACGGATCAGCAGGTAGCCGGACAGTGCGAAGAAGAAAGGCACGCTCACCTCGAGCCGCGCGCCGAAGCGGCCGAACGCGTCGTCGGTGTAGTTGCCGGTCCAGAAGAAGGCGTGCGACACGAGCACCATCAGGCACGCGACGGCGCGCAGCCCGGTCAGCGCCGCCACGCGGTGGCCGTGCTGCGGTGCGGGCGCCGCGGGACCGGTCACGGGTTCGGCAGTGCGCCGTCGTCGCCGGCGGCCGCGCGGGACCCGGCGTCCGAGGACTGCGCGGGGACGACGGAGCCGAACGGGCCGCCGCCGAAGCACAGGTTCAGATCGGGGGTCACGGCGGAGACGTCCACGGTGGCGCCACCGCCCGTCAGGCGCACGTACGCCGTGCCGAGACCGCTGTGGACCGGCACGGTGACGGGGGGCCCGCCGGACATGGAGACCTCGATCGTGCCGTCGCGGTTGCTCAGATAGTTGAGCTGCGCCGTCCACACCCAGGGGATCACGGGCTGGGAAAGCGCGATTGCGCCGTCGACCCCGGGCGCCACGGCCACTGCATCCCCGGTGACGCGCGTGCCGCAGCCGGGAGCCATGCCTTCGGTGAGCGCGCGGACCCAGGACACCTCCGCCGGCACCAGGTGCCCGTCGTCATCGAGCATTCTCAGGGCGGGGGTGGAATCGGAGAACGCGGGACGGTCGCGCAGCGGGCCGAAGACCTGGCTGGACTGGTTGTAGGGCGCGGCCACCGGCAACAGCACCCAGATCGACACCGGCTGCGAGAGCAACGGGACGTCCCTGTTCGCGGCCAGTTCGGCCTTGGCGGTCGTAACGTAGTCCACCGTGGGGTTGTCGCGCCAGCGCTGGTCGAACGTGAAGGTGGACCACAGGCTTCCGGCGAGGAAGGCGACGGCGGCCAGCGCGGTGAACGCCGGCCGGCTCCGCACGGACAGGAACGGCCGGAACGCCGGGTGCGTGGCGCGGCGCGGCGCCTGATCGATGATGGCGAGCGCGATGGCGACGACCACCGCGGTGTCGGCGACGTACCGGAGAGTCTGGGCGATCTCGACCGCGGTGGCGTCACCCCCGCGGGTCGTCACCATGGCGAGCTGCGATGCCAGGGCGTACGCGGCCACCGACGGCCACACCCACCCGATCCGCCGTCGTCGCAGGTGGTTGCCGACGATGACCGCGACGATGAGGAGCCAGGAGACGACGACCAGTACGACGGGCGGGGTGGCCCATGGCGGGCTCGGCGGCCAGCGGTCCCAGCTCCACGGGCCGCCGAACAGGGCGGGGAGCAGTCCGAGCGAGGTTCCGTGCTGCAGCAGACCGGCCGCGTCGTCGATGTTGTCGGTGCGCAGCGGCGACGCGACGTGGGAGAAGTAGACCGCCGCCCAGGCGGCGAGGATCACCAGGGCGGACGCCCAGAGGGGGGCGCACGCGCGTGCGGTGGAGCGGAGCGGCCGTCGGATGCCCGACGTGTGGGCCAGCAACGCCACCGCGACGAACGCGACGAACGGGATGACCACCGACTTTTCGTAGAACGCGAGCGCGATGACGAGAGCGGCGGCGCCCGTCACCGCGTGCCGGACGCGCCCCGTCCGGTACAGCAGGATCGCCTCGGCCGTCACCAGGGCCAGCCCCGCCTGCAGCGGAAGCTGGTTGAGGCCGTTCGCCCACCATGCGAACGACGGCAGGGTGAGCGGCGAGAACAGGTAGAGCGCCAGCGGGATCAGCATCGTGGGCCGACTGCCGAGGATCACGCGGAGCACCCGCAGGACCGCCAACGATGCCAGCGCCTGCAACACGACGAGGCTGATCGCCGGGAGCGCCCAGTCCAACGGGGCGATCCTGGTGAGGATCCCGGCTACGAGGAAGGCGCCGGGCATGAGGTGGCCGTCGTGGTCGTACAGGAGGAACTCTGCGGAGAGCAGAGGGTGGTCGCCGGACCGGGCGACGAGTATCAGGTCGTCCCAGTAGAAGTACCCGCGGGCGGCGACGGTCCCGCGGATCAGTAGCTGAACGGCGATGAGTGCGAACGCGGCCATCATCACGCGGCGGGTGCCCGTGAAGGCTCGGGGCGATCCCGCGCGGCGCGCACGGGATCGTTCGGGCGCGATGGTCACGACGCACCACGATAGTGGAACGGAACTCATGTCAATAAATGTTGACAGCATTGAGGTGTCAACGTACATTGACGTTATGGATGCGGGATCGAGGATCGACGGAGCCGCCGGGGAGGCGCCGGATGACGGGGACACGACGGAAGTCGGGGAGGGCGCGGGTTCGGAGGACACCGCCGCGCTCGTCCGGGGCGCCGCCGCGGCGGAACCGGCCATCGGGCTCGTGGCCGTGCGCGCGCTGCGGCGCCTCACCGAACGGCTCGAGAGCCTGCAGGTGGATGCGGCCCGCAGGCAGGGCTGGTCCTGGCAGGCGATAGCCGACCTTCTCCAGGTCAGTCGCCAAGCAGTGCACCAGAAGCACGGCCGGCGCACGCACCGTTGATGCGGACCGCTCGGGGCGCATCCGGCAGCGCACAGTACGAAACAGACTGGCGCACAGTTCGAAACAGACTACGGAGGACACGATGTTCGAAAGATTTGCGCGAGACGCGCGCCGCATAGTGATAGTGGCGCAGGATGAGGCGATCGACCTGGGAAGCGCCCAGGTGGACCCTCGGCACTACCTGCTCGCGATGCTGCTCGCGGCGGAACCGCCCGTGCGGAGAGTGCTCGAGGACGCGGGATTCACGGTGGAGCAGGTGCGCGACGATATCCGTACCGCCGACGCGACTGTGCACGACGCGGCGCAGGACCGGCCGGGGACGGCGCTGAACGCCGAGGACGTGGATGCGCTTCGCTCGATCGGAATCGATCTGGACGCGGTGCGTGAAAGCATCGAGGCGCAGTTCGGACCGGAAGCGCTCTCCGACGAGGTCGCCGCTGATGATCCGGCGCCCGACGCGGGCTTGCGGGACGAAGAGCGTCCGTCGGAACGCGGACGGGGGAGGCCGGGCGATCGACGGCACCCCGACGGCGATTGCGGCCACGGCCACGGCCGCGGCGGGCCGCACGGTCGCCGGGGCAGGGGCCGGCGCGGCGGCGGGCGCTTCGGCAGGGTTCGCTTGGACGCGGACGCGAAGAGATCTTTGCAATCCGGGTTGGGTCACGCCGTCCGTGAGCGGGCGGGGGAGATCACCGGCGCATACCTGTTGTTGGGGGTGCTGTCCGGCGCGTCGGGGCCTACCAAGCGGCTCATCGAAACCCGTACGACGACGGAAGCGCTGGCCGACCGAGTGAAGGCCTCGATGGGTTCCGCTGCGTGACGGTGGCGCGCAGCCGCGACGATGGCACGATGGTCTGATGATCAGTTTCGGAGTGCGCCTCGTCAGCAACGCGGTCGCCATCTGGGTGGCGACCTATCTGCTGGCCGGCATCTCGCTCGACACCGACCAGCACGACACGGCGACGGCCGTCCTGGTGTTCCTCGGGGTCGCCCTGGTGTTCACGGTGGTCAACCTGATCATCAAGCCGATAGTCATGGTGCTGTCCCTGCCGCTGCTGATCCTGACGCTGGGGATCTTCTACTTCGTGGTGAACGCGTTGATGCTCATGTTCACCGCGTGGCTGTCGCAGGAGTTCGGCTGGGGCTTCGAAGTCGAGGGATTCGGCACCGCCCTGCTCGGCGCCATCGTGATCTCGATCGTCAACATGATCCTGTCGGTTCTGATCCCCGATCGTCGCTGATCCCCGATGATCGCCGCCGACGGGCGCAGGACGCCCGGGACTCGCGACTATGCGAGTCCGAGCGCGAGGCCGGTGGCGACCGACCAGGCGAGCATCGCCAGACCCGTGTCGCGGAGCGCGGGGATGAGCGCCATGCCGTCGGCGCCGGTACGCACCGGTGCGGCGGCGCGGGCGGCGAGGGGCAGGGCGATCACGGCGAAGAGAGCCCATGGACTGCGGAATGCGAGCGCGACGGTGGCCGCGAAGGGCACCGCCATCAGCACCATGAAGAGCACCCGCGTCCGTGCGTCACCCAGGGTGACGGCGAGGGTGGTCTTGCCGGTCTCGCCGTCGGAATCGATGTCGCGGAGGTTGTTGGTGACCAGCACGGCGCTCGAGAAACAGCCGACCGCCACCGCACAGGCGATCCCCGCCCAGTCGACGCGGCCCGCCTGGACGAACTCGGTGCCGAGCACCGCCACCAGACCGAAGAACACGAACACCGCGATCTCGCCGAAACCGGCGTACCCGTAAGGCTTGGAGCCGCCGGTGTAGAACCAGGCGCCGAGCACGCACAGGATGCCGACGATGATCAGCCACCACGCGCTGACGAGCGAGAGGGCGACACCCGCGATCCCGGCGACGCCGAAGCACGCGAACGCGGCGAGCTTCACGGCGCCCGGCCGGGCGGCGCCGGAACCGACGAGCCGCATGGGACCGACACGCTCGTCGTCCGTGCCGCGGATGCCGTCCGAGTAGTCGTTGGCGAAGTTGACGCCGATGATCAGTGCAACGGCGACGACGAGTGCCAGCAGCGCCTTCCACCACACGAAGCCGTCGATGGACGCGGCCGCTCCGGTACCGGCGACGACGGGCGCGATGGCGTTGGGAAGTGTCTTGGGGCGTGCGCCCTCGATCCAGTCGGCGATGGTGGCCATGGTGTGGAGTCTTTCAGCACGGCCCGACGGGTCTGTCGCCGGTGTGCAACACCCTCAACACCGCGGCGGCATTGCGGGCATCGGCAGCGACTCGACGGCGGGCATCCCGCGTGCTTCAGTGAACAACCGCGAGAAGAAGCTCTCCAGTGCGGGGAGCTCGTCGTCGGTGATGTGCCGCGTGAAGTGCCGTCTGATTCCCTCGCGGTGGACGCGTGCGGCGTCGCGGAGCCGATCGCGGCCGGCGCCGGTGAGGGAGACGCGGACCCCGCGGCGATCGGTGCTCAGTCGCACGCGTTCGACGAGGCCTGCCGATTCGAGCTTGTCGACGACACGGGTGAGACCGCTGGTGGTCACGAGGACGCCCTCGGCGAGTTCCCCCATGCGCATGGCGCCGTCGGCGCTGTCCCGCAGGCGCAGCAGCACGTCGTATTGCGCCAGGGTCAGGCCGGCTTGCTCCGCCAGTTCTTCGCCCAGTTCCTGGACGATGATGCTGTGGGCGAACAGCATGTCTCGCCACACGCGCAGCGACCTCGCATCGGAGGTCGTCGGGTCGGCGACCGCGGTCGCGTTCTGGTCGTGTGGGGAGTCGGGCACGGGGATCGGTCCTCATGGATGTTCGGTGGCCGGAATCGGCCGACGGATCGGAATCGTACGGTGGGGCATGTGCGGGCGGAGGGTCGGGCCGCAGACGCGAGCCGGTCGGGGACGGGGCCTGGGTCTGGTAGTTGCTTTTGCAACAATCGTACCCTCGCAATTATCCTGCTGCCGATACCAGTACCGGGCCGCGTGTTGATCGATGAGGGATGCGGTGGCGGGCGCCGGTCCGCATACGATAGGCGCTGACGTGGTGGATGACGGGATTGCACAGGCGGAGGCGGCGTGGGCCGCGGATGCGGTCGTCGCCGTCCTGGGTCCGGTGTCGGTGCTGCGGGACGGTGGCCTCGTTCCCGTGCCCGGTCGGCGCCCGCGCACGCTGCTGGCGGCCTTGGCCCTGGATCCCGGCCGATTCACCAGCGCGTCGTCGTTGATCGACGAGGTCTGGGGCGATGCATTGCCCCGGGATCCGATGAACGCCCTGCACACTCAGCTGTCCCGGCTGCGCGCGCTGCTCCCGGACGATGTGCTGGAACAAGGCCCGGCCGGATACCGGCTGGCACTGGCGCGCAGCGGGGTTGACCTGTCCGCTGCGGAGGACAGGATCGTCGGCGCGGAGGCGGCGGCCCTGCGTGGCGAAGCGGCCCCGGCGCTGGTGCTGCTCGACCGCATCGGCGGACTGATGCGCGGCGTTCCCGGCGATGATCTGCCGGACGGCCCTGTGCGCGATGCGCTGCGGGCGTCCGCATCCCGGCTGCGGAAGCGCGCAGAGGTGGTGTACATCGACGGTGCGATCGCAGCGGGCAGGCACGCGGATGCATTGCCGCTACTGCGTGAACACTGTGAGAGCCGGCCGCTGGATGAGCCGGCGCACGCGAAGCTGATGCGCGTGCTCGCGGAGACGGGCCGTGGAAACGAGGCGGTCGCGCTGTACGCGAAGCTCCGCTCGAGGCTGGCGGACGGGCTCGGTACCGACCCGTCCGAAGAGCTGAGTGCCGTGCACCTGGCGATCCTGCGCGGCGAACTTGGCGGCGTGCCGGACGGCGGCGGTGACGCGCCCACGGAGTCGGCGGCGCCGTGGTCGATCGGGCTGCGTGCGGAGCCGAACGCGCTCATCGGGCGCGATGCGGACCTGGCCGCGGTGCACGCGCTCCTCGGGTCGTCGCGCGTCGTCACCATCGTGGGGCCCGGCGGGACGGGCAAGACCCGGCTGGCCAACAGGGTCGGCACGACCCGGACGGAGCACAGCCGGGTGGCGCTGGTGGAGCTGGTCGGGGTGCGCAGCGATGAGGACGTGGCGGCCGCCGTCGCGGGGACGCTGGGCCTGGGTGACGCCGACCTCGCCGACAGGCTTTTGACCGACCCGGTGGCGCGCAGGCAGTCGCGCGCGGCGACAGACCCGAGGGACCGGCTCAGGCAGTCGTTGACATCCACTCCGACGCTGCTGATTCTGGACAACTGCGAACAGGTCGTCGGCGCATGCGCCGAACTCGTGGCCGACCTCACCGCGTCGTGCCCGCACCTGACCGTTCTCGCCACGAGCCGTATCCCGCTGATGATCTCCGCGGAGTGGACGTACCCGCTGGCGCCGTTGCCGGTGGCGCAGGGGGACCCGGGCCGCCGCGACCCGGCGGCCGCGTCTCCGGCCACGGAACTGTTCGCCGCGCGTGCGCGTGCGGTGCGGCCTTCGGTACGGCTCGACGACGCGGCCGTAGCGCGGCTGTGCACTGCGTTGGACGGGCTTCCGCTGGCGATCGAACTCGCTGCGGCGCGTGTCCGCACGATGAGTGTGGAACAGATCAACGAGCGCCTGAGCGATCGTTTCGCGCTGCTCAACGGCGGTGATCGGGCGGCACCGCGACGTCATCGCACGTTGCACGCGGTGATCGACTGGAGCTGGAACCTCCTCGGCCGCCGCGAGCAGGACGCGATGCGGCGGCTCTGCTTCTTCCCCGGAGGCTTCGGAATCGACGCCGCGCGCCACGTGATCGGCCACGGCGACGAGGGCGCGGATGGCGACGGGGCGGTCTCGGTCGACGACGCGATCACGGCGCTTGTCGAGCAGTCCATGCTGGAGGTCGCCGAGACGGACGAGCCGTCGGGGCTGAGGTACCACATGCTGGAGACGGTGCGCGAGTTCGGTTTGCGCCGGCTCGAATCCGAGCCCGGCGAACACGACGAGGTGGAGTCCCGGTTCTGCGAGTGGGCCGCGGAGCTGTCCACCCGGGCCACGATGCAGATCATCCACGGCGGAACAGCCGAGTCCATGCTGGAGATCGAAGTCGAGCACGAGAATCTGGTCTTCGTCCTGCGTGCGGGCCTGGAAGCGGGGCGGACGCCGGTCGTGCTGCCGGTGTTCGCCGTGCTCGCGGCGTACTGGTCCATCCGCGGCTCGCACCCGGAGGCGGCACTGTGGGGCGGGCGCGTGCAGGAGCACTGGTCCGAGCTCGAGGCTCGCGACCGGCGCCTGGGGCGGGAGCGGATGGCGTGGGCACGTGACGAGGCGATCGACACCGATGTGCTGTACGTGGTCCTTCTCATCGTCTTCGGCTACCAGCTCGTCCTCAACGATCGTCGCGCCATCGCACGGACACGCGGACGCATCCGCACCCTGCTGCGCATGAGGCCGCCTATCGGTGCGGAAGTCGGCTTCCTCGTGCGGATGGCGACGGTGACGAAGCCGGTGCAGCTGGGGCGGATGTTCGCGCGTGGCGTGCGGTCCGCCGACCCGGGGGTGCGTGCTATCGCCCATTCCTTCCGCGCCAACACGCACGAGAATTCCGGCCACTGGGCCGAGGCCCGGCGTGACGCGGTGCTGGCACTGGACCTTGCCCGGCAGCGGGGCGACCGGTGGAGCGAGGGGATGTCCGCCCAGATGCTCGGCCAGCTTTCCGGCCAGGCAGGTCGCCACAGCGAGGCCGTGGACTATTACCGGCTCGCCGCGCGGGTCCTGTGGGAGGTGCACGCCTACGAGGAGAGCATCCAGATCCGCGGCTTCATCGCGGCGGCGCTCGTCGGCGCCGGCAACCCGGAGGCGGGCCGGCGCGAGGCCCTCGCCGCGCGCGGTATCGGCGAGGTCGTGGGGGCGTCGGCGCCGGGTGGACGGCACCCCGACTCGCAGTACCGGGCGTCGATCGCCGCGGCCTTGGCGGAGGCGGCCCTGGCGGAAGGCGACGTGGACCGCGGCATGCGCCGGTACTGGGAGGCCGTGACGGACGGCATCGGGGTGCACGGCACCGATCAGTCGGCGGCTGTCGATCCGCACATGGGCCTTTTGATCGCGGCGGCCACCTGTGCGCATGCGGAAGGCGGAGACGCGTCGCGCGCGTGCGAGCTCGCGCGGATACTGGCTCGCGGAGTGGTGCCGAGGCTCACCGCGGGCCTCGCGGGATCGAGGGAATCGGTGGTCGATCTGCCCGTCACCGCCGCGATTCTGCTCGCGATGACCGTGGCGGAGTTCGTCGGTCACAGCGCAGGCGGGGACGCCGAAGCCGCCCTTTTCGCGTGGGAGTTGGCGTTGGCGTCGCGGGCGCACGCGCGGCAGGACTACCCGTCGATGCGGCTGGGCAGGTGGACGGACGTCGCCCGGATCGCCGCGGGCGATGCGGAGGTCGAGGCCGCACGTCGTCGAGCAGCGCGCCTGGTGCGGCCCGCGCTGGTCCGGGAGCTGGTGGCAGCTTTGGGCCGCGACCGGCCCGCACTCGGATGAGCGCGGGCCGATCGCGGCCGGGTGGCGGCACCGACGGAAGGCTCAGGCTTTGCGCATGTAGGCGCGCACCGTGATCGGTGCCATCACGGCCACCACGACGGCGGCGGCGGCGAGGGTCCAGACGACCTCCATGCCCACGTGCCCGTTGTTCGCCAGTTCTCGTACGGCGCTCACCAGGTGCGAGACGGGGTTGATCTTGACGAAGCCCTGAAGCCAGCCCGGCATGGTCTCGACCGGGACGAAGGCGTTGGACATGAAAGTGAGGGGGAAGAGCACGATCATCGACACGCCCTGCACCGTCGACGCCTTGTTCATCACCACGCCCATGAAGGCGAATATCCAGCTGATCGCCCAGGCGCACACGATCACGAGGACGCCGGCCGCGATCACGCCGAGCGCTCCGCCGCCGGGGCGGTAGCCCATGATGAGGCCGACGATGAACGTGATCACGGTGGCCACCCCGTAGCGGACCACGTCCGCCAGCAGCGCGCCCGACAGCGGCGATATGCGGGCGATCGGCAGCGACTTGAACCTGTCGAACACGCCCTTGTCCATGTCCTCCCGCAACTGCGTGCCGGTGACGATGGACGTCACGATCACCGTCTGCACGAGGATGCCGGGGATCACCACCGGCAGATAGTCGTCCACGGCGCCGGAGATCGCGCCGCCGAAGATGTAGGTGAACATCAACGTGAAGATGATCGGCTGGACCACCACGTCGAACAGCTGCTCGGGGTTGTGCTTGATCTTCAGCAGTCCGCGGTAGGCCATGGTGCGCGTGTGAGACAGCGTCTGCCGCAGGCCGACGGTGTGAGACGTCGCCGTGACGCGGCGGGGAGTCGGCACCGCATGCGGCGAGCGGTCCGGATCCGGACGTGCGGGTGCGGCGGTCGTGGTCGTGGTCGTCATTGTGCGCCCCCGTTCTGGGTTCCGGTGTCCCGCGCGTCGGCCGGGGCACCGGTGATGGTGAGGAACACCTCGTCGAGGCTCGGCTTCTGCACCGTCAGCTCGGCGGCGATGATGCCGTGTTCCCGCAGGTGGATGAGGAGGTCGGGCGTCTGGGCGGGATCCGCCATCGGTGCGGTCAGCCGGCCCGATTCGGCCGTCATGCCCACCGTTCCCCCCAACGCCTCGGAGATGAGGACGCGTGCGCGTTCGCTCTGCGCGGGGTCCGCCAGCGTGATCTGCAGCGACGAGCCGCCGATCGACGCCTTGAGGTCGTCCGCGGTGCCGTCGGCCACCACCCGGCCGTGGTCGATGACGGCGATGCGGTCCGCGAGCTGATCGGCCTCGTCCAGGTACTGGGTGGTCAGCAGCACCGTGGAGCCGTCGGTGACGAGCCTGCGGATCGTCTCCCACATCTGTGTGCGCGCGTGCGGGTCCAGGCCGGTGGTCGGCTCGTCCAGGTAGAGCAGCGGCGGCGCCGAGATGAGGCTGGCCGCCAGGTCGAGCCGGCGGCGCATGCCCCCGGAGAAGTTCTTCAGCGGCCGTGCGGCGGCTTCGGTGAGGTTGAACTCCTCGAGCAGCTCGGCGGCGCGCCGGTTGGCGTCGCGCCGGCCGAGCCCCAGCAGGCGGGAGAATACGACGAGATTCTCGGTGGCGGTCAGATCCTCGTCGACCGAGGCGTACTGGCCGGTGACGCCGATGAGTGAGCGCACCGCGGTCGGTTCGCGGCGGACGTCGTGCCCGAAGATCCGGGCTTCGCCCGAGGTGGCCCGCAGCAGTGTCGCGAGCATGCGGATGGTGGTCGTCTTGCCGGCGCCGTTGGGGCCGAGGACCCCGTACACGGTGCCGGTGGGAACGGTGAGGCTGACGCCGTCGACCGCGCGGAACCCGCCGAACTCCTTGACGAGATCCACCGCCTCGATCGCCGGCGGGCTGGTGATGGCGGCCGTGTCAGGGGCCGCCGGTTCAGTGACTGTCATGGACACGATGGTGCGGTGGCCCGCTTGCAGAACGCTTGCAGCGGCCCTGCACCTGATTGCAGACCGCTGTCGCCGGACTAACCGTGGTCGAGGATGCCGCGAAGCAGCAGGTCGGTCATGCGCTTGGCGGATTGCTCCGCGTCGTCGGTGTCGCGCAGGCACACGGCGAAGATCGCGGCCCCGGCGATCGCGTCGATGATCGCGTCCGCGTCGAGCCCGGGCCGGGCGGCCCCCGTCGAAGCGGCCTGATCGAGCAGCCGGCCGAGCGCCTCGCGCAGCGGGTCCAGCTGGTCGATGACCAGGCGCCGGTGCAGCTCCGGATCGGACCGGGTCTCGGCGATCAGTCCGGGCACGCCCGCGCGCGCAGCGGGAGCGCCGAACAGTCTGTATGCGCCGGCGACGAGCGTCGAGACCGCGCCGATGAGGTCGTCCGGGGGAAGGTCGCCGGGCTCGACGGACGGGTAGACGGCGTCGTGGATGAGCTGTGCCTTCGAGTTCCACCGCCGGTAGATGGCAGGGCGGCTGACGCCGGAGCGGGTCGCGATCGCGTCGATGCTCGTGCGGTTGTATCCGCGCTCCGCCAGCAGTTCACGGGCCGCTTGCAGCGCGGCTGCGTCGATGTCGGGGTTGCGTTGCGGTCCCAGCCTGTGGTGGGTGCCTCCCGCCCTGGTCCGGGGTCCTTCGGTACGCTCCACGTCCGATCCGTCTCCCTGCCTGTGCTCCGTCGATCTGCCCATGACGGACGAGCCTGCCTACAGCCGAACAGTCCTATTGTGACCCATTGCACATCGCGAACTATGTCGTTACAGTGTGTCACTACTTCATGGGGATCGCGATGCGATGACGTAATCGAGGGGTGCTGATGCCGGAGGACTCACCGGACATGGGGACGGATTTCACCGAAGTCGCCCGGCCGTCGGATTCCCGGTCGGAGTCCGGCGATCTGGCCGACCGCTTCGGACTGTGGCTGACGGGGATCGTCGGCGCCGACGCGCGACCGGAGGTGGGGGAGACGTCGGTCCCCACCGCTGCCGGCATGTCCAGCGACACCGTGATGGTCGACGCGGCGTGGACGTCGGACGGAACGCGGAACAACCATCGCCTGGTGCTCCGCATGGCGCCGGGCGAGGACGCGATGCCCGTGTTCCCGTCGTACGACCTGGCCCTGCAGGCGGCCGTGATGCGGGCGGTCCGTGAGCGCACGGCCGTCCCGGTGCCGCGCGTGTACCGGTATGAATCGTCCGTGGAACCGCTGGGCCGCGAGTTCCTGGTGATGGAGCGGGTGGACGGGGACATCCCGCCGGACGTCATGCCCTACAACTTCGGCTCGTGGGTCTCCGAGGCCTCCCCGGAACAGCGGCTGCGCCTGCAGGAATCGTCCGTCGAAGTGCTCGCCCAGTTGCATGCGATGGCGGATCCGGAAGAGGTGCTGTGCGCGGCGGCCGGGCCGGCGGAGGTCGCCGCGCCCGTCGTCCCCGCCGACGCGGGGGGCGCGCTGCGCGAGCATCTGCAGGGACAGCGCCGCTACTACGAGTGGGCCTCCGACGGCGGTCCGCGGTCGCCGCTGATCGAGCGCGCATTCGACGTGCTCGAATCGACGTCGCCCGCAGTGGCCGGACCACCGGTGCTGTGCTGGGGCGATTCGCGCATCGGGAACATCGTCTTCCGCGACTTCCGTCCGGCGGGCGTGCTGGACTGGGAGATGGCGGCGCTGGGGCCCCGGGAGATGGACCTCGGCTGGACGATCTTCCTGCACCGGTTCTTCGAGGACCTCGCGGCCCAGGCCGGCCTGCCGGGACTTCCGGAGATGCTCCGCCGCAGCGACGTCGTGGCCCAATACGAACGGTCCACCGGCCATACGGTGCGGGATCTCGAATGGTTCGTCACCTACGCGGCGCTGCGCCAGGCCGTGATCATGTACCGGATCCAGCGCCGGACCATCGCCTTCGGGCAGGCGGAGCAGCCGGGGGATCCCGACTCCATGATCATGCACCGCAAGGGCCTGGAAGAGATGCTGGACGGGGTCTACTGGCCCGCGCTCGCGGAGGCCGGGCTGTGACCCGCCGGGAGGGCGTTCCGGTCGGCGGCGCGGCACAGGGTACCGCGCTGAGCCCCATGGACGACTATCCGGTGCACCAGATCTCCGAGGTGGTCCGGCACGTCGGGACCTCCGACCGGAACTTCTACGACCGCTACTACTTCAACTGCGCCCCGCGGTTCGACGGGCAGGGGCAGAGCGGTGTGGACGGGCCGTTCGCCCTGATCATCGGCCTCGGTCAGTATCCGAATCTCGGCGTGGCGGATGCTTTCGCCGTCCTGCGCCGCGGCGACGACCACCTGGTGGTGCGTGCGTCGAAGGCGCTCGGCGAGGACCGGATGGACACCAGCGTGGGCCCGTTCCGCCTCGAGGTGATCGAGGGGCTCCGGCGGTTGCGGGTGGTGCTCGAGGCGTCACCCGACAATCCCGACCTGTCGTTCGACCTCACCTTCACCGCTGATTCGCCGGCACACCTGGAGGCCCGTCACTTCGACCGGAGCCTGGAGCGCGTCACCTTCGACACGCAGCGGTTCGTGCAATCCGGCACGTGGTCGGGATCCGTCACAGTGGAACAGGTGCGGACGCCGGTGGAGGATCACCAGTGGTCCGGCAACCGCGACAGGTCGTGGGGCGTGCGGCCCGTCGGCGAGCCCGAACCGCCTGGCCGCCGCGCCGACCCGGCCGAAACGGAGCGCAGCTGTTTCTTCTGGATCTACGCGGTGCTGCGGTTCTCCGAGTTCGTCATCATCACGATCCTGCAGGAGGACGCCGACGGCGCACGGATCGTCGAGGACGCGGTGCGGCTGTGGCGTGATCCGGAGCGTGCGCCTGAGACGCTGGCGCTGCCGGAGCACACTCTGCGGTTCGCGCCGGGCGGGCGCGAGGTGACCCATGCGGAGCTCGTCTTCCAGCGCCGGGACCCGTCCGGCGGCCTCGCCGATCCGCTCCGGGTCGAGTGCACGCCGGCGGTGGCCTGCTACATCGGCGTGGGCACCGGGTACGGGCTGGAGCAGGACTGGCGGCACGGCATGTGGCAGGGGCCGCTCACGGTCCAGCAACTACGCCGTGCGGTTCCGGAGATCGCCCCGTGGGAGCGGATGCTGTGCCCGGTGGACAACCTCGTCCGGTGCACGCTGAGCGAGGACGGGGGCATCGAGGAGGGCGAGGGTCTGTTCGAGTGCGCGGTGATCGGCACCTATCCCCGCTACGGCTTCCACGGTCTGGGCGACGTCGCCGAGTAGCGGCGACTCCGCATCGGTGCCGTGCGCCTGCCGGTCCGTCACCCGCCTTCGAGGCGGGCGCGCAGGGTCCGGCGGTCCACCTTGCCGGGGCCGCGCAGGGGGAGCTCGTCGACGATGAACATCGCGCGCGGTGCGGCCTTGGCCCCGAGGCGGTCGGCGACAGCCGATCGCAGGGACTCCAGCGTCGGCGCAGGACCGGCGCCGGACACGACCGCGACAACCACGCGTTCCCCGAGCCGGTCGTCGGGCAACCCGACCACCGCGCATTCCCGCACGCCGGGGACCCGGTTCAGAACCGCCTCGACGACCTGGGGCACCACGGTCAGGCCGCCGCTGGTGATGGCTTCGTCCAGACGTCCGGTGATCGTCAGCACGCCGTCGTCGACGGTGCCCGCGTCGTCCGTCCGAAACCATCCCGGATCGGCGAACGCCGGGTGGTCCGGCGCGTCCAGGTAGCCGGCCGCCAGGACCGGGCCGCCCAGCAGCACCCGGCCCGTCCCTTCTTGTCCGGGCACCGGTTCCAGCCGCACGCGCACGCCGTCCAACGGGACTCCGTCGTACACGCAGCCGCCGCATGTCTCGCTCATGCCGTAGGTCCGCACCAGCGTCAGCCCGGCGTCCGCGGCATGCTCGCACAACGTCGCCGGTGTCGCCGCGCCGCCGACGAGGATGGCGTCGAACCCGCGCAGCGCGTCGGTCGCCGCCGGATCGTCGAGCGCTTTGACGAGCTGGGTGGGCACCAGCGAGGTGTAGGCGCGGCCGGCGGGCATGCGCCGCGCGGCGTCGACCAGTGCCTCCGGGCGGAAGCCGCGCGCGACGTCGACGATCACCGGCTCGGTGCCCGCCACGACCGACCGCACCAGGACCTGCATCCCCGCGATGTGGTGCGGGGGCAGCGGCAGCAGCCACGTTCCGGGGCCGCCGAGCCTGCTGTGCGTGGCGCGCGCACCCGCCGCAAGCGCGGATCCTGTGAGGAGGGCGCCCTTCGGGGTGCCGGTGGTCCCGGAGGTGGCGACGACCATGGCGACGCCGCCGCCGACAGGGGAGCCGGGCGGGAGCGCGCCGGTCAGGCGGGCGGTCTCCCGTTCGTCGCCGGCCGGGACGGGAAGGAGCGCGTCGCCGTCTCCGTCGATGGCCGCGGCGATGCGGGGCAGGAGCGCCACCGCGCGGGGGGAGGAGGGCACGGGGAGGGCGGCGAGCCTGCGGCCTGCCCGGGCGGATGACGGGACGGTCATCTGCGGGTCAGCGGCGCCGATCGTGCGAGGCCGAGTGCTGATCGTGCGGCGAGTGATGCATGTGCGCCAACGGCCAGCCGCCCTCGACGAGGTGCGCGCGTACGCGGTTGACGTCGCGTTCCGCGGGCATCTCGTTGGTGATCTTGGTGATGAGCACCTGGATGTCGGCCTTGGTGATGGGCAGGTCGCCGCGCGCGACCAGCTCGTCCGCGAGCATCTGCACCTCGTCGTGGGTGAGGCGGCGTTCCAGCAATGCGAGCAGCGGGATGTAGTCCTGCTCCGGAACGCCCTCGGGGTAGCCGGCCCGCAGCCAGTCGACCACTGCACCGACGATCGGCGGAAAACTCATGCGCTCTCCTCCTGTTCGGGTTCGGCCTCCTGCGGGGACTCGGCCTCCTGCGCGGCGCCCGTGTTCCGGAGCCAGTCGGGGTTGTCGTCGATGCTCTCCGGGTCCGCCAGCGGCCACCCGCCCGCGGCCAGCCGCACGGCGACCCGGCGGACATCGTCCTCGAGCGGGTTCTCGCTGGTCAGTCGGGCAATGGTGTCCTCGATCTCGCCGACTTCGATCGGGGTATCGGCGTCCGCGATGAGTGCGTCGACGACTTCGCGGATCTCCTCGTCGGTGAGCTTGCGCTGCAACACCGCGAGCAGGGGGAAGTAGTCCTTCGGCGGCACGCCTTCCGGATAGCCGGCGCGGAGCCAACCGGTCACTGCGGCGATCAACGGGTGCACGCGCCCACCTCCTTCGGGAGCATCAGTGCCCGCCGGTGAGGACGATGGCCGCGATTCCCGCTGCCACCGCCGCGATGACCAGGGCGAAGCACGCGTACGCCGCGACCCGGCGGGCGGGCGAGGGCGCGGCGGTGGTGGTCTCACCGTGCTCGTCGACGCCCAACGCACCACCATAGAGGAGCTTCAGGCTGACGGCGAATACGGCGGGGATGCCGGCCCCCAGCACGAGACCCACGGCGATGACCTGCCAGAGCGAGTTGAGGGTGCCGGTGACGCTCATCGTGCCGCTCCCTTGAAACGGTGCGGTCGGTCGCCCAGCGCGGCGTGCGAGTCGAGCGGCGGCAGGCCCTCCGGGGTGTCCGGTGCCGTGGGGGAGGCGTCGGGCGAACCGGCCGGCGCCGAATCGGCGGCCCAATCGGCGTTGACGTTCTCTGCGTTGACGGCCTGGCGGCGCGAGCGGTTCCACATCCACCCGGCCATGGCCAGCAGGATGGCGAACACCACGACGACACCCGTGGCGCCCCCGATGTAGTGGGCGAGGGCCCAGCACGCGGCGCCGACGAGGCCGGCCGCCGGCAGCGTGATCACCCACGCGATGGCCATGCGCCCGGCGACGGCCCAACGCACTTCGGCGCCCTTGCGGCCGAGCCCGGTGCCCATGATCGAACCCGTGGCCACGTGGGTGGTCGACAACGGGAGCCCCAGGTGGCTCGAGGTCAGGATGATGGCGGCCGACGAGGAGTCCGCCGCCATGCCCTGCGGGGAATCGATCTCCACCAGTCCCTTGCCGAGGGTGCGGATGACGCGCCAGCCGCCGAAGTACGTGCCGGCGGCGATGGCGATGGCGCACGCGGCCTTCACCCAGAACGGCATCGGATCGTCCGCGTTGATCGCGCCGTGGGCCACGAGCGCCAGGAAGATGACGCCCATCGTCTTCTGGGCGTCGTTGGTGCCGTGTGCCAGGGAGATCATCGACGCCGAGCCGATCTGGCCCCAGCGGAATCCACGGCCGCGCTTCTCGGCGGGGACGCCCGAGGTGATCTTGTAGATGAGGCGGGTCCCGACGGTGGACACCAGGCCGGCCACGACGGGCGCCAGCAGCGCGGGGAGGACGACGCGGCCGAGGACGCCGCCCCACTCGACCCCGGACGTGCCGAGTGCGGCGAGCGCCGCGCCGATCAGACCGCCGAACAGTGCGTGCGACGAACTCGACGGCAGGCCGAAGAGCCAGGTGGACAGGTTCCAGATGATGCCGCCGACCAGGCCGGCGAACACGATGAACAGCAGCGCTTCGCCCTGGACCGCGTCGAGGGAGACGATGCCCTTGGCGACGGTGGCGGCCACGGCGACGGACAGGAACGCGCCGAGCAGATTCAGGGTGGCGGAGAGCGCGACGGCGACCTTGGGCCGGAGCGCACCGGTGGCGATGGAGGGAGCCATCGCATTGCCGGTGTCATGGAAGCCGTTCGTGAAGTCGAACGCCAGCGCGGTGACGATCACGATCGTGAGTACGAGCAACTCTGCAGTCACACGCCCGAGTGTGTGACTCTCCGGCGAAAATGTCTAACGTGCGGAAGTCGCTGACCTGCAAGTTGTGGATCGGGTAGGCCAAAGTTCACCCAGAGTTCACCTGAACGGCCCCTCCGTGTCGTGTTGGCGGCCCGCTGGTGTCTGCGCCGTCACATCCGTGCAGGCCGCGGTGCGTTTCCGGCGTCCTCCGCCTCGCCGCCGTCGCCGCCGTCCGCGGCAACGCCGCGACCCGCGTACCGGAGGGCGGCGCGGATGAGGCCGGTGAGCTCGCTGAGGGGGACCGTGGAGATGCGGCCCTCGGACCTGTCGCTCTGGCCGCGGAGCACGAGCGTGCGCGGCCCCGTCTCCACCTCCGTCAGCCGCAGGTTCCACGGAAGCTCGGGCACGGTCAGCGTGCGCACCCGCAAACCGGGGATCTGGCGCGTCTTGCCCCGGACACGGGGGCGGCTGCTCAGCGCCATCCGCGACACCCGCAGCTCGGTGGGCGCGAACTGCAGGTCGCCGTCGTGCACCCTGGGGGCCACGATCACGTGGCCGAGGCGTTGTGCGCGGCTCCAGGACGCCCGCATGACGCCGTCGGCGTCGATGTCGACGGTCAGGTCCGGCAGCTGCGTCCGTACCAGCCGGCGCAGCTCGTGCGCGGACAGCCGCAGTTCCACTTCGATGGTGCCGAACTCCAGCGCCGGCGAGTAGGCGGTGCGCAGCTGGATGTCGCGGCAGTCCACCTCGGCGTGTTCGACGTGGACCTGCAGGCCTGGCCTGGGTGCCTGGCCTGCGGGCGGTTCCGCGGGGTTCCCCACCCAGTGCAGGCCCGCGGCCGTCGCGCGGATGCGTGCGAATTGGCCGCGCGCCAGGCCGAGGGAGTCGACCTCGGTGTCCAGCTCGGTGGGCGTGAGTGTGAGCGTGCCGTTGCCGGCCTGCATGCGCACGCGCTTGTGCAGGAACTGGTCGGCGACGGTGCGCATCGCGTTCTGCAGGAACTGTGCGGGCGTGAGTGGAACGCCGCCGCTGCCGCCCATCGGGTTGATGAGCGCTGAGCCGATGTCGGAGCCGAACAGCGACCTGCTCACGCCCAGCCCCATGCCGACGCCGGTGTCGATGACGCGCTCGACGTCGCGCAGGCGCCGCTGCCAGCCGATGTTGAACGGGTCGAACGGGTCGATCATCGGACTCGGCCGTCCGGGGGGTTCGTGCCGTTCATGGTGGTCTCCGTGGTTCGGGCGCGCCTGCGGCGCCGCATGGGTCTTCTCAGGCTAGTCGCCGTCCGGGCCGTCGGCGCCGTTCCGTTGCCCGGGCGGGCGACGGGCGGCGAAAGTAGACTGGGCATGAGGAGTTCGAGGGTGCCGAACCGGGAGGTGCCGTTGTGAACACGTATATGCTGCTGGGAATTGCCACCGCCGCGTATTGGATCAGCGGATGGGACAACCTGAGCCGGACGATCGCGCACTTCGTCACCGGGTGAGCCTCCAGGGGGCGGCCCGGTGGGACCGCCCCCGTCCGATGACGCTCGCGCGGTGATGCCGGCCTCTGCGGCGACGGGACTCAGTAGTACCAGGGGTGCCCGGACCAGTCCGGGTCGCGCTTTTCGAGGAACGCGTCGCGGCCCTCCACGGCCTCGTCGGTCATGTAGGCCAGGCGCGTGGCCTCGCCGGCGAAGAGCTGCTGCCCCACCAGGCCGTCGTCGAGCAGGTTGAACGCGTACTTGAGCATGCGCTGCGCCTGCGGCGACTTGCCCATGATGGCGCGCGCCCACTCGATGCCGACCTCCTCGAGCCGGTCGTGGTCGACCACCTCGTTGACGGCGCCCATTCCGTGCATCTGCTCCGCCGTGTAGGTGCGGCCCAGGAAGAAGATCTCGCGGGCGAACTTCTGCCCCACCTGCTTGGCCAGGTAGGCGCTGCCGAATCCGCCGTCGAAGCTGCCCACGTCGGCGTCGGTCTGCTTGAAGCGCGCGTGCTCGCGGCTGGCCAGCGTCATGTCGCAGACCACGTGCAGGCTGTGCCCGCCGCCCGCGGCCCAGCCGTTCACCAGTGCGATCACGGGCTTGGGCATCATCCGGATCAGGCGCTGCACCTCGAGGATGTGCAGCCGGCCGGCGCGTCCCTTGTCGACGGTGTCGGCGGTGTCGCCGCTGGCGTACTGGTATCCGCCGCGGCCGCGGATGCGCTGGTCGCCGCCCGAGCAGAAGGCCCATCCGCCGTCCTTGGGGCTCGGGCCGTTGCCGGTGAGCAGCACCGTGCCCACGTCGGCGCTCATCCGGGCGTGGTCGAGCGCGGCGTACAGCTCGTCGACGGTCTGCGGGCGGAACGCGTTGCGCACCTCGGGCCGGTCGAACGCCACGCGCACGACGCCGAGCTCGCGGTGCCGGTGGTAGGTGATGTCCTCGAAATCGAAGCCGGGGACGGGCTGCCAGTGCTGAGGATGGAATGTCACGCCATGAGGATAGGCCGCGGCCGCGGGCGCCCGTCCGGTTAGCGTGCAGGCATGGAAGAGATGACGCGCGCCACCGGCGCCGACGACGCCGTGCGGGACGACGGCGGAAAGCGGCGGGGCGGTTTCCCCATGTTCAGTGCGGCCTCCGAGGACGGCGGGCCGCACTTCGGCCGGTTCGTCTCCGCGATGCGCGACCTCCAGGACCTCGCCGTATCCGCGGCCCCGGACCCGGAGGTGTTCGGCGCGGCGGCGGACAAGGCGGAGGAGCTCGCGGCGATGCTGCGCCCGTACGCGGCGGAGGAAGGGAGGTCGCCGGCCAACAGGTCGATCGGGCTGCCGGGCCGCGGAAGCCTGTTGATGCTGCCGTGGATGCTCACCGGGCTCGAACCCGGGCGAGTCACGGCGGCGGGCGTGTTCCGCCGCTACCACCTCGGCGGCAACGGCGCGGCGCACGGCGGGGTGCTGCCGCTCCTGTTCGACGACATCTTCGGCATGGTCACCCACGCGCAGGGCCAACCGGTCTCGCGCACCGCTTATCTGACCGTGAACTACCGGAACGTCACGCCGCTGGAGAAGGAGCTCACGGTGGAGGCGACGGTGGACTCGGCCGACGGCCGCAAGACGTATGTGTCCGGCCGGCTGTGGGACGGCGGAACGCTGCTGGCCGACGCCGACGCGCTGATGGTGCGCCTGCAGCCGTGGCAGCCGTGAGGAGCCCGCGGTGGGCGGACCGGTGAGCGTGCTGCCGACCCTGGACGCGCTCCGCGACGGCGCGGCGGTGGTGTCGCTGCCGATGACGGTGCGTTTCCGCGGCATCACCGACCGCGAAGTGATGCTGATCCGCGGGCCGCACGGCTGGGGCGAGTTCGGCCCGTTCCCCGAGTACGCGGACGGGGAGGCGTCGGCGTGGCTGGCGTCCGCCATCGAGTCCGCCTGGCAGCCGTGGCCGCGGCCGCTGCGCGCGGTGGTGCCGGTCAACGCGACGGTCCCGGCGGTGCCCGCGGCGCGGGTGCCCGAGGTGCTGGCGGCGTTCCCGGGCGCGCGCACGGCGAAGGTGAAGGTGGCCGAGCGGGGCCAGACGCCGGCCGACGACGTGGCACGGGTGGCGGCGGTGCGCGAGCAGGTCCCGGTGGTGCGCGTGGACGCCAACGGCGGCTGGTCGGTGGGAGAAGCGGAGCGCGCGCTGCGTGCGCTGAGCGCGGACGGGCCCCTCGAGTACGCGGAGCAGCCGTGCGGCACGGTCGGCGAGCTGGTGGAGCTGCGCGCCCGCGGTACGGGCGTGCCCATCGCCGCCGACGAATCGATACGCAAGGCCGACGACCCGCTGCGCGTGGTGCGTGCCGGCGGAGCGGACATCGCCGTGGTGAAGGCGGCGCCGCTCGGCGGCGTCCGTCGCCTGCTGGCCGTCGCGCAGCAGGTGGGGGTGCCGGTGGTGGTCTCCAGCGCCATCGACTCCGCCGTGGGGATCGGCACCGGATTGGCGGCGGCCGCGGCGCTGCCGGATCTCGTGCACGCCTGCGGGCTCGGCACGGGCGGGCTGCTGGCGGAGGATGTGGCACCGCCCCGGTCCTGGGTGCCGGACGGTGCCGGCGGACTCGGGCTCGCCGTGGGCAGGGCCGAGCCCGACACCGATCGTCTCCACGCTCTGGCGGCGCCGCCTGAACGGCGCCGTTGGTGGTTGGACCGGCTCGCGCGCTGTCACGCGCTACTGGCGGCCGCCCGGTCCGCGGGGTGACGGCCGGCCCTCGAAGGGCGGGCCCGGACGGCGACGACCGCCTGTATGCACTGTTTCACTTGACACTGTAAACGTGATGCACAAGACTTACTCGCCGGTAATGTTGCCGGCACCCGTCGGCGCGGACAGCCGAAAAGGGAGGGCATCGCGTGATCTTCGACAGCACCGGGACGGGCGGGAATCGAGGGCCGGCGCGTCGGAGATGGTGCCGGTCGGTGCTCTGCCTCGCCGCGGCGGCGATCGTGCCCGCCGCGGCGGCGCCCGCGATAGCGGGTGCGCAGCCCGCGGGCCCCGCGCGGTCGGTGGGCGACGCCGGAGTGGCGGCGCTGCAGGATCTGTCCCGGTTCCAGGAGCGCACGGGCTCGTCCGATTTCAGTGCGATCGAGGGGATCTCGGGGTCCACCGCATTGCCCGGCGTCGAGGGGTCGCTGGGCACTGCGGGATCGATGGACCTGTACGGATCGGCCAACACCGCGGACACGCCCGTGCTCGGCGTGGGGTCCACGGATCCGGCGACGGCCCCGACAGGGTCGACGCTGTCCGATTCGCCCGCCGGCCGGGACATCGAAGCGTTCTACCGTCCGCCAGCGGAACTGCCCGATGCGCCGGGGCGGATCATCCGCTCGGAGCCTTCGCACCTGGCGTGGTCGGTCCCGGGCACCGGCGGGCCGTATCCGGGCGAAGCGACGCGGATCATGTACTCGTCCGAGGACACCCACGGTGCCCCGAACGCCGTCACCGGCACCTTCTTCGCGGCCGAGGCCCCCTGGACGGGGCCCGGGGAGCGGCCGCTGATCGTCATCGCCCCGGGCACGCAGGGGCAGGGCGACGCGTGCGCGCCGTCCAAGTTGATCAATTCCCTGACCTCGGGCTCGGCGCAATCGGGTCCGTTGCTGGAGTACGAGATGATCCCGGCGTCGATCTGGCTGGCCAAGGGTGCGAACGTGGTGATGACCGACTACGAGGGGCTGGGCACCCCGGGCATGCACACCTACGTCAACCGGGTCTCGGAGGCGCACGCCGTCATCGACGCGGCCCGGGCCGCCGGTGATCTGGCGGGGTCCGGCGTCACCGCCGCCACCCCGATCGGGTTCTACGGATATTCGCAGGGCGGCGGCGCTGCCGCGGCCGCGGCCGAGCTGCTGGGAACCTACGGCGGCGACATCGCTCCCCGGGTGGCGGGCGTGGTCGCGGGGGCCCCGCCCGCCGACCTGTCCGCCACGCTCGACGCGGTCGACGGCACCTCGTTGGCCGGTGTCATCGGCTACGCGCTCAATTCGATGCGCACGGCCTATCCGGACGTCGTCCAACCGGTGCTCGACGCCGAGATCAACGATCGGGGCCGCCGGATGCTCGACGCGGTGTCCCTGCAGTGCGTCGGCGAGACCGCCGCGCAGTTCGGCTTCGCGGACACGACCGCGTTCACCCGCACGGGTGAGTCGGTCTCGCAGATCGTCGCCCGCTACCCGAAGGTGGCCGAGGTGATGGAGGAGAACCGCATCGGCAGGATCAAGCCGGACGCGCCGGTGCTGGTGCTCAGCGGGACCAATGACGACGTCGTCCCGTACGGTCAGGCGGAGCAGCTCGCGTCGGACTGGTGCTCACTGGGCGGGGACGTGCGCTTCGACACCTTCGTGGCACCGTCGATCCTCGACGGGGCGGCCCTGGGACACGTGATGCCGATGCTCGGCGGGACGACCACCTTCGTCGACTGGCTCGACGCGCGTTTCGCCGGCGAACCCGTGCAGAGCACCTGCGGCTGACGGGCGTCGGCACCGCGATTTCCCACGGGATCCGGACTGACCGCTAGAACGAGTGAACCTGTTCTAGTTATGATGGGGTCGACGCCGCGGCGCGAAGGCTTGCAACTCTCGCCGAGGCGCGCCGGAACATACTGTGCCGAGCGGGCGGTGATCCGGCTGCGCGGCGCGCGCGGCGGTCGCTGCGCAGGGAACGCGAACGTGAGGACAGTCATGACCTATGTGATCACTCAAGCGTGTTGCAACGACACGGCGTGCGTCGACGTCTGCCCCGTCGACTGCATCCGGCCCACGGCCGACGACGAGCTGTTCGCCACCACCGAGCAGCTCTACATCGAGCCCGCCACGTGCATCGACTGCGGCGCGTGCGTGGACGCCTGCCCGGTGGATGCGATCTTCCCGGAGGATCAGCTCAGCGAGGAGAACGCCAAGTACACGCAGATCAATGCGGAGTACTTCGACAAGCATCCGCTGGTGGTGGATTGGGATTCCTTCGTCCCGCCGTCGCCGATCGTCGTCCCCAAGGATCAGGCGCCGCTGCGGGTCGCGGTGGTGGGGGCCGGGCCCGCCGCCACGTATGCGGCCGAGGCCGTGGTCACCCAGGGCGGGCGGTCGGTGGAGGTCGACATCTTCGACCGCCTGCCCTCGCCCTGGGGCCTGGCGCGCGCCGGCGTGGCGCCGGACCATCAGGGCACGCGCATCATCACCGACACTTTCGAGACGATCGTGCGCAAGCCGACGATCGCCGCCCATCTCAACGTGGAGGTGGGCACTCACATCAGCCACGAGGAGCTGCTGGCCCACCACCACGCGGTGATCTACGCGGTGGGCGCCTCCACCGACCGGCATCTGGGCGTCGAGGGCGAGGATCTGCCCGGCAGCGTCTCCGCGACCGGCTTCGTGGCCTGGTACAACGGCCACCCGGACCATGCCGACGACGTCTACGACCTGTCCGGCGAGCGCGCGGTGGTGATCGGCAACGGCAACGTGGCCCTCGACGTGGCGCGGGTGCTGGTGACCGATCCCGACGAGCTGGGCGGGACCGACATCGCGGACCACGCCCTGGCCGCGCTGCGGGAGAGCAACATCCGCGAGGTCGTCGTGCTGGGGCGGCGCGGCCCGGTGCAGGCGGCGTTCACCAGCAAGGAGCTGATGGGGCTCGACGACGTGCCCGGAGTGGACATCGTGGTGGACCCGGCCGACCTGGAACTGGACGAGCACAGTGCCGCGTTCCTCGCATCGGATGAGTGCCCGTTCCCCGTTCCCCGCAAGATCGAGTGGCTGCGCGAGTACGCCTCCCGCACGCCCGACCCGTCGCGCAAGCGCATCGTGTTGCAGTTCCTCGGCTCGCCGGCCTCGATCGAGGGCGACGGGCGCGTGGAGCGCGTCGACGTGGTGCGCAACGAGCTGGTCGCCGACGAATCCGGCAGGCTCCGTGCGCAGTCCACCGGCGCGACCTCCACGCTGGAGACCGGTCTGGTGCTGCGGTCCATCGGGTACCGGGGCACGCCCGTGGCGGGACTGCCGTTCGACGAACGCCGTGGCGTGATCCCCAACGAGGCCGGACGGGTGGTCGACCCGGACGGCGGCGGGCCGGTCCAGGGGGTCTACGTGACCGGCTGGATCAAGCGCGGACCCACCGGCACGCTCGGCACCAACAAGAAGTGCGCCGGGGAGACGGTCGAAAAGCTGGCCGAGGACGTCAAGGCCGGTCTGGCGGGACGGCCAGTGGAGAGCCGCGAGGCGCTGGACAAGCTGCTCGCCGGGCGGCGCCCGGACGCCGTCGGGTTCGATGAATGGCGGTTGCTGGACCAGGCGGAGAAGGCGGCGGGCAAGGAGGCCGGACGGCCCCGCGTGAAGGTGACCGACCTGCAGGCGATGGTCGACATCGAGAAGGGGCGCAGCTGACCCGCGCCGCGGCCGTCCGTGATCCGCGAGATACGCCGGGGGCTCCGGGCGCGTCCGCCCGCCGGCCTCGTGGGACCCTGGAACATGTGAATCCGTCCACGGCGCAGGCTGCCGTCATCGTCGATGAGCTGGTGCGCGGCGGGGTGAGCGACATCGTGCTCTGCCCCGGCTCCCGCAACGCGCCGCTGTCGTTCGCGCTGTACAAGGCGGCGACGGCGGGTCGGGTGCGGTTGCACGTCCGCATCGACGAGCGCACGGCCGGGTTCCTGGCCGTGGGGTTGGCCGTGGCATCGGGGCGCCCCGCGGTCGTCGTGATGACCTCGGGGACCGCCGTCGCGAACCTGGGCCCCGCGGTTCTGGAGGCGAACTACGCGCGCGTGCCGCTGGTGGTGCTCAGCGCCAACCGCCCGTACGAGCTGCTGGGCAGCGGCGCCAATCAGACGGTGGAACAGTTCGGGCTGTTCGGCACGCAGGTGCGCGCGGCCATCAGCATCGGCCTCGCCGAGCCGGAGTCGCCGGGTGCGGACTCGTCCCGGCAGAACGCCGCGTGGCGCACGGTGGTGTGCCGGGTGCTGGCGGAAGCCTCGGGAACGCGGTCGCGGTTGGCCGGCCCCGTGCAGTTCGACGTCCCGCTGCGCGAGCCCTTGGTGCCGGAGGCCGACTGGACGGACGGGCAGGAAGACCAGGATGCATTCGGCGGGGGCACGGTCGGCGGGGACGCGCTCGCGGCCGCACATCCCGGCCGGGCGGACGGTGCGCCGTGGACCCGGGTCCCGCAGGCGGCGACCGAGGTGCGGGTGCCGCTGGACCTCACCGCGGACACCGTCGTCATCGCGGGCCACGGCGCGGGGCACCATCCCGAACTGGACGGACTGCCCACCATCGCCGAGCCCACGTCGCGGCAGCGGGGAGTCCCCACGCATCCGTGGGCGCTGCTGTCCGTCCGGCCGCGGCAGGCGGTGATCCTGGGCCGGCCCACGCTGCACCGGCCGGTGTCGGCGCTGCTGGCGCGGCCGGACGTCGACGTCATCGCCTTGACGACGGGCCCGCGCTGGCCGGACGTGTCGGGCAATGTGGTGCTCACGGGCACGACTCCGGACGTCGCCGGCGCCCCGTCCGAGGAGTGGCTGCGGGCGTGCGCGGAGGCGGATCGGCGTGCGCGCGCCGCCATCGACGACGGCCTCGACGAGCATGTCCCGGCGACCGGGCTGCACGTGGCACGCGCGGTGCTGCGGGGACTGCGCGCCGGCGATCAACTGGTGCTGGGCGCGTCCAATCCGGTGCGCGACGTGTCGCTGGCCGGACGCATCCCGGACGGGGTCGCGGTGCGTTCCAACCGGGGCGTCGCGGGAATCGACGGGACGGTGTCGACGGCGGTGGGCGCGGCCTTGGCGCACCCGGGGCGCACGGTGGCGCTGCTGGGCGACCTCACGTTCCTGCACGACGCGAGTGGTCTGCTCATAGGTCGTTCCGAGCCGCGGCCGGACGAACTCACGATCGTGGTGGCCAACGACGAGGGCGGCGGGATCTTCGCGCTGCTCGAGCAGGGGGAACCGCGCTACTCGGACGCTTTCGAGCGGGTGTTCGGCACGCCCCACGACGCGAATCTGGCCGCGTTGTGCGCCGCGTACGGCGTGACGCACCGCAAGGCCGACCCCCCGGAGCTGGCCGGGATCCTCGCGGAAACCGGTCGGCGGCCCGGCGGCATCGAGGTGATCGAGGTGACCACGCACCGCGAGGGCCTACGCGGACTGCACGAGGCCCTGCGCGGCCGGGTGTCGTGACGGGGCCCGCCGCACCGGCGATGCGCTGGCCGAAGATCACGCGGCGAGCAGGCCGCCGGATCGTCATCGGCGTCGCGGTCGTGGTGACGGTGCTCGGGATCGTGCTCCTGCTGGCCTGCTGGCGCACCGACAGGGCCATCGAATCGGACATGGGAACAGCCTCGGCCGAGGTCCTCTCCGCCGGGCATCTGCGTTCGTCGATCAGCTTCGCCACCCCCGACGGGGTCACGCACAACCCGCCGACCGGGGTGCTGTATCCCACGGGGCTGACGCAGGGACAGTTCATCGAAGTGGAGTACGACAGGGGAGATCCCGACATGGTGCGGGTCAAGGGGCGCGATGCCGCCGTCGCCGTGGTGCCGGTGGGATCGGTGGTCCTCTGCACGTGGCTCGCGGCCGGAGCGACGCTGCTGGTGCTGCGGCTGCGGTCGCGGCGGCAGGCCGAGCGGCGCCAGGTAGCGTCACACGGGTGAACAGGGCATCACTGCAGAAGGATCCGCGCGAGGTCGCGTCGATGTTCGACGGGGTGGCCCGCCGATACGACCTGACCAACACCGTGTTGTCGTTCGGTCTGGACAGGTCGTGGCGCCAGGCCACCCGGCGTGCTCTGGGCCTGCGGCCGGGGGAGAGGGTGCTCGACCTCGCCGCCGGCACCGCGGTGTCGACGGTCGAACTGGCCCGGTCCGGCGCATGGTGCGTGGCCACGGACTTCTCGCAGGGGATGCTGACCGCCGGGCGCGGGCGCGCGGTGCCGAAGGTGGCCGGTGATGCGCTGCACCTGCCGTACGCCGACGCGTCGTTCGATGCGGTGACGATCTCCTTCGGGCTCCGCAACGTCGCCGACACCGACGCCGCCCTCGCGGAGATGGCGCGCGTGACCCGTCCCGGCGGGCGACTGGTGGTGTGCGAATTCTCCACCCCGGTGTTCGGCCCGTTCCGCACGGTCTACATGGAGTACTTGATGAAGGCGCTTCCGCAGGTGGCCGAAGCCGTCTCGTCCAATCCCGACGCCTACGTGTACCTGGCGGAGTCGATCCGCGCCTGGCCCGATCAGCGCGGGCTCGCGCAGCGGATCGACGCGACCGGATGGTCGGGTACGGAGTGGCGGAACCTGACAGGGGGCATCACCGCACTGCATCGGGCCGTGCGCCGGGGGTGACGCGCGTCAACCGGCGAAGGGCGCGCGCTGATCCGTACGCGCTGATGCACGCCCCGCGCCGCGCCACGCGCGGGCGATCACGTCGGCGTCCTCGTCGGTCACGAGGTTGCCCATCACGCGTACCGCCACCTCCATCAAGCGCCGCGAGCGCATCGCCACCGGCCCGCCGGCGGGGAGCACGCGGGGCACCGTCAGCAGTCCCGCGAGGCGGCGGGCGATCGAGAACGCGTCGCCGTAGTGGGCGGTGAGCAACGCCGGCCAGGCGCGGGTGAGCCCGCCGCCGGAATCCCCGCCGCCCAGGAGGTCCACCATCAGCCGGCCGCCCTCGAGGCCGTAGTCGATGCCCTCGCCGTTGAGGGGGTTCACGCAGGCGGCCGCGTCGCCGACCAGGGCCCAATTGGGGCCCGCCACGCCGGAGACCGCCCCGCCCATCGGCAACAGTGCCGATGCCGGCGCGGCGGGATCCCCGTGCAGGTCCCAGTCTTCGCGCCGGCACCGCACATAGTGGTCCAGCAGCGGACGGAGCGCGCCCTGCGCCGGGCGGGCGGCGGTGGCGAGCGTTCCGACGCCGATGTTGACGCGCCCGTCGCCGAGCGGGAACAGCCACCCGTAGCCGGAGAGCAGGGAGCCGTCCGGATCGCGCAGTTCGAGGTGCGAGGAGATCCACGGATCGTCGTGCCGGCCGGAGTCGATGTAGGCGCGCGCGGCGACGCCGTACGCGGTGTCGCGATGCCAGCGGCGCCCCAGCATCCTGCCGACCGGCGAGCGCACGCCGTCGGCGACGATCAGCGTGCGGCAGCGCACGTCGAACTCGGAGGTCCGCGGGCCGCCGGGCGGGGCGGACTCCCGCACCCGGACCGACCGGACGCGGCCGTCCGTCGCGCGGTCGACCCCGATGACCCGCGCGCCGTCGAGCATCCTGGCGCCGGCGTCGACCGCGCCCGCGCGGATCCGGTCGTCGAGGACGGAGCGTGGGACCGCGCTGCCTTCGGAGGGGAATGCGCCACCGGGCCAAGGCATCTCGAGCTGACGACCGAAGCCCTTCAACCGCAGGCCCTTGTTGACGGCCTGCGCGCGGGCCCAGCCGCCGAGCCCGAGCCGGTCGAGCTCGCCGAGCGCCCGGGGGGTGAGGCCGTCGCCGCAGGTCTTGTCACGCGGGAACCGCGCGGCGTCGAGCAGCAGTACGTCGTATCCGGCACGCGCGGCCCACGTGGCCGCCGCCGAACCCGCGGGGCCCGCGCCGACGACGAGCACCTCGGCCTCGGCGGAGGCGCTGGGGGTCGGGTGCCGGCTGTCCCGGCTGGCAGAGGTGTGCACACGACCATCTTGGCAGCCGCGTCCGGCCCGGCGCCGACCGCGCGGAGCGCGGCCACGGCCCGGCGGGTGTGCGAGGCTACTATGCAACGGCGCTCCCGCGCCGGGCGTCGCGGCTCCGTCGGACCGCGCGACGCGGCGGGGAGTGCGCCGCCGGCCTGGCAAGTGCACTGCGTAAGGGGCCGGACGGGGCGTACCGGGTACGGTCACCTGGGGTGGTCGGCGCCCGACGACATCGAGACAGGACAGGTATCAGGATCGTGAGCACGGATGCGTCCACGGACACCATCGTCGCCGGCGTGGATCTGGCTGATCCGGACTTCGCCGCGCGGATCCGCGCCCGGATGGCGGAGTCGGAGCGGCTTCTGGTGGGCGAGCTCTCCGTCGGCGAGGACTTCCTCACCGAGCCCGTGCTGCACCTCGCGGCGGCGGGCGGCAAGCGGTTCCGGCCGCTTTTCACGCTGTTGAGCAGCGAGTTCGGTCCCGATCCGGACAACGCGGACGTCGTCACGTCGGCGGTGGTGCTCGAGATGGTCCACCTGGCCACGCTCTATCACGACGACGTCATGGACGAGGCGGCGATGCGTCGCGGCGCGGAGAGCGCGAACTCCAAGTGGTCCAACTCGGTCGCGATCCTGTCCGGCGATTACCTGTTCGCGCAGGCTTCGCGCCTGGTGTCCACCCTGGGGCCGTCGGCGGTGGAGATGATCGCGCGCACTTTCGCCGCCCTGGTGACCGGGCAGATGCGCGAGACCGTCGGCGCCCGCCGCTCCGACCCCGTCCGCCATTACCTCGACGTCATCGGTGAGAAGACCGGCTCGCTGATCGCCGCGGCCGGCACCTTCGGGGGGCGATTCTCGAATGCGGACGAGGACCGGTGCGCGACGCTGCACCGGCTGGGGGCGGCCGTCGGAATGGCATTCCAGATCTCCGACGACATCATCGACATCACCTCGGCGTCCGACCAGTCCGGAAAGACGCCGGGCACGGATCTGCGCGAGGGCGTGCACACCCTCCCGGTGCTGTACGCGCTGGCCGGTGACGGTCCGGATGCCGCGCGCCTGCGCGTGCTCCTCGACAGGCCCGTCGCCGACGATGCGACGCTGTCGGAGGCGCTCGAGCTCCTCTCCGGATCGGACGGCATGGCCCGGGCGAAGGCGACACTCGCCGACTACGCCCGGCATGCCCGCGCGGAGCTCGCGACGCTGCCGGACGGGCCCGCCAACCGGGCGCTGTCGTCGCTGGTCGACTACACCACGGCGCGGGTCGGCTAGGTCGCGCATCTCACCGAGGCCGCAGGGAACCGTCGCGGCGCGGGATGCGTTGAACGGGTGTAAGGCTGCGAAAGGGCAGAACGTGCACTCTCACTCGAACGGTCTCAAGACCGCGCTGCTGCTGGGCGGGATGTCCGCGCTGATCGTGGTGATCGGCGGGGTGTTCGGCAGGACCGCGTTGATCATCGCGATCGTGCTCGCGGTGGGGATGAATGCCTACGTGTACTTCAACAGCGCCAAGCTCGCGCTGCGTTCGATGCACGCCTACCCGGTCACCGAGGTGGAGCAGCCGGAGATGTACCGGATCGTGCGGGAGCTCGCCACCCGCGCGCACAAGCCCATGCCGCGGTTGTACGTCAGTCCCACCAACGCGCCGAACGCCTTCGCCACAGGCCGCAATCCGCAGAACGCCGCGGTGTGCTGCACGCAGGGGATCCTGCGACTGCTCGACGAGCGGGAGCTGCGCGGGGTGCTGGGGCACGAGCTGTCGCACGTGTACAACCGGGACATCCTGATCTCCTCGGTCGCGGGCGCGCTCGCCGCGGTGGTGACCGGGCTGGCGAACATGGCGATGTTCGCCGGGATGTTCGGCGGCGGCCGCGAGGAGCGGTCGAACCCGCTGGCGCTACTGCTGGTGGCCATGCTGGGCCCCATTGCGGCCGGTCTGATCAAGATGGCGGTGTCCCGTTCCCGCGAGTACCAGGCCGACGAGTCCGGCGCCGAGCTCTCCGGCGACCCGCTCGCGCTCGCGTCCGCGTTGCGCAAACTGGAGTCCGGAACGCAGGCCGCGCCGCTGCCGCCCGACCCCAAGCTGGCGGCCCAGTCGCACATGATGATCGCGAACCCGTTCCGGGCCGGGGACCGCATGCAGCACATGTTCTCGACGCACCCGCCCATGGCGGACCGCATCCGTCGTCTCGAGTCGATGGCAGGCGGGCCGGGAGCCTGAAACCCGCGGCCCCGCTGCTTCTACGGCAGGGCTTTTCACCAGTGTCTATTCCGATGCGACCTGAATAAGGCTGCGCACGCTCTTACGATGCGGGCATGCCCTCATCGGACGTGTCACAGCCCGTGCGTGCGCCGGCGGATCCGGTCGATACCCGACTGATGCTCGCCGGCGGTTGCGAGGAAGCGGCGGCGGTGCTGGGCGTCGCCGTGTCCACCGGCGCCACCCTGCCATTCAGCGTGGTGCGGCTGCTTGCACGGTTGCAGAACGACCTTTATGACATCTCCGCTGTCGTGCGGGCCGGAGTGCGCGGCGACGAGCCGCCGGTGGAGCTGCGCGATGTCTACGTCGAGCGTGTCGACCGTGCCGTCGAGCACTACGAGGCGATGCTCGAGCCCGCCGTCGTCGCGGCGCTGCCGGGCGGCACGCACACGGGCGCGTCGTTGCACCATGCCCGCACCGTCGTCTTCCGCGCCGAGCGCGCCGCCAGGGCCGTCGGTGCGGATCCGATGATCATCCGCTATCTCGTCGCGCTGGAAGTCCTCGTCGTGGTGCTCGCCCGGCTGGCGAACGCCGAGCACGGTGACACCGACTGGCAGCCCGGACTGTCCGGGCGTCTCGACCGGATCGAACTCTGGGAGCCGCTTCCCGAAGGCTGGGGGCCCTGACCGGCCCTGCACCACAGCGGGAATCCACCCGAACCGGCGAAGCCTGAGAGGGGATCATGAGTTCAAGCGACGACGACGGCGCCGTGGCGGGAAAGCCCGCGCAGGGCGAGGAGCCCCGCAACCCGTTCAGTACCAAAGGCCCCAAGGCCATCGATCCCGTCGTGTTCTGGATCGCCCTGGGCCTGATCCTCGTCTTCGTCGTCCTCGGCGCCGTCTTCCCCGACGGGACGGGCCGCGTGGCAGGCACGGCACTCGACTGGGTGATCTCGAATTTCGGATGGGCGTTCATCCTGTCGGTGGCGGGTTTCGTCGCCTTCACCTTGTGGCTGGCGATCAGCCGGTACGGCCGCATCCCGCTCGGCCAGGCGGGGGACAAGCCGCAGTTCTCCACGGTCTCGTGGATCGCGCTGATGTTCGCGGCCGGAATGGGCGTGGGCCTGGTGTTCTGGGGCGTCGGCGAGCCGATCACCCACATGATGGAACCCCCGCCTGACTCCGGTGTGCAGGCCGGCACCCGCGAATCCGCGCGCGTGGCGATGCAGTACTCGTTCTTCCACTGGGGAATCCAGCCGTGGGCGATCTACGGCGTAGTCGGGTTGGCGCTGGCCTACTCCACCTACCGCAAGGGCCGGGGCAACCTGCTCTCCGCGCCGTTCACCCCGCTGATCGGCGACCCGGAGAACGCAGTCGGCAGGGTGATCAACATCTTCGCGATCGTCGTCACCAAGTTCGGCTCGGCGACGTCGCTGGGCCTCGCCGGCCTGGAGATCGCGGCGGGGCTGTCGTACGTGTTCGGCCTCGACGCGGACAACAACGTCGCCGTCATTTCGATCCTCATCCTCACTGTGGTCTTCGTCATCACAGCGGTGTCCGGCGTCGAGAAGGGCATGAAGCACGCCAGCAACATCAACCTCGTTCTGGCCTTCGCGTTGATGCTGTTCGTCCTGATCGCCGGCCCCACGGTGTTCATCTTCGACATCTTCGGGCGATCGTTCGGCGACTACCTGTGGAACTACATCCCCATGACCTTCCACACCGCGGGGTTCGGCAGCGAAGCACTCAACGGCTGGCTGTCGAGCTGGACGATCTTCTACTGGGCATGGTGGGTGTCCTGGGCGCTGCACGTGGGGACGTTCCTGGCGCGCGTGTCCAAGGGACGCACCATCCGGGAGTTCGTCGCCGGCGTCGTGATCGTCCCCGCGCTCGGCGGCATGGTGTGGTTCGCCGTGTTCGGAGGGGCCGGACTGAAATCCCAGCTCACCGAGAAGAACGACTTGTGGCGGGTGATGCAGGAGACCAATGCGGACGGCGGATCCGGGCCCGCGGCGGCGCTGTTCTCGCTGTTGCAGGAGTACCCGTGGTTCTCCGTCATCGGCACACTGGCGATCCTCCTGGTCGCGATCTTCTTCATCACCGCGGCGGACACCGGGGCGATGGTGCTCGGCATGCTGTCCTCCCGCGGGATCACCGAACCCCGCCATGTGATCAGCGTCATCTGGGGTGCGATGAGCGCCGCGGTCGCCATCGTCCTGCTCTACGTGGGCGGCCTCGACGCCATCGAGACGTTCGTGATCCTCGCGGCCACCCCGTTCATGCTGCTGATGATCGGCATGGCGGTGAGCTTCTATCTGGACCTGCGGCACGATCCGCTGCGTACGCAGATCGCCGCGCCGGTGCGCAAGCACGCCCCCGATCCCATCGACACGTCGATCGAAGCGCGCCGACGAGAACGAGCGGAGGCGAAGAGGCTGCGCCGTTCGGGCGGCTCCATCGCGCCGGATCCGGATGTGGAGAAGATCGCGGGCGGGGCCTTGCTCGGAGAGACGGATCCGGTGGCGGAACCGCCCGACGATGAGGGGGAGAAATGACCGGCGCCCGCCTGCGCGGGCGCCGGCCGGAGATCACCGGTAGTTGACGAACTGCAGCGCGATGTCGAAGTCGCTCGCCTTGAGCAGCGCGATCGTCGCCTGCAGATCGTCCCGCTTCTTGGCGGACACCCGCAGTTCGTCGCCCTGGATCTGGGCCTTGACCCCCTTGGGGCCCTCGTCCCGGATCTTCTTGGAGATCTTCTTGGCCTTGTCCTGGTCGATGCCCTGCACCAGAGAGCCTGTGATCTTGAACGCCTTGCCGGAGGCCTGCGGTTCGCCCGCGTCGAAGGCCTTCAGTGAGATGTCGCGCCGGATCAGCTTCTCCTTGAACACGTCGAGAGCGGCCTTGACCCGCTCCTCGGCCTCGGCGGACAGGACGATCGCCTCCTCGCCCGACCATTCGATGCGGGCGCCGGTGCCGCGGAAGTCGTAGCGGTTGGCCAGCTCCTTCGCCGCCTGGTTCAGGGCGTTGTCCACCTCCTGGCGGTCGACCTTGCTCACGACGTCGAATGACGAATCTGCCACCGGTTCTACTCCTCAGGATCGGTTGAAGCGCCGGGCGCGTTCCACGCCGGCTCCCGGCCGACGCTATCGCCGGGGACTGCTCGTGGCCAGCCGATTTGCGCGACCCCGGATCTGTGCGTGTAGTGTGCCAATCGCGCCAGGCGGTGGTTTCCGCCGGGAGATGCACGGCAGGTTGCCCGAGCGGCCAATGGGAGCGGACTGTAAATCCGCCGGCTTACGCCTACGTAGGTTCGAATCCTACACCTGCCACAACAACGCGAATGCCCCTGTTCCACCGGTGGAACAGGGGCATTCGCGTTCCTGTCCGGCCCTGCCGGCGCCGAGAGGGAGGCGCCGCCCGCCGTGGTCCAGGGCTGTTCGGCGCGCGCCCGCGGGGCGGGTCGAGGCCGCCGGCGAGCGATTTTGCGATGCGGGTCGGCTGTGTGTACTCTCGTGAAGGCTTGACGGCGAGAAGGTGGCCGGTGCACGCATGATGGCGTGCGGCGGTACCGATCGGACGGCATCGGGGTGCGCGTTTCAGCGCGCCGGATGGACCGGTTACACTTTCCCGTGTTGAAGGCACGCCCCCTTAGCTCAGTCGGTAGAGCGTTTCCATGGTAAGGAAAAGGTCGACGGTTCGATTCCGTCAGGGGGCTCGCACGGGTGAACGCCCTGGCAGAATGGTCAGGGCGTCGTCCAGCAAGGCGGTGTAGCTCAGTCGGTAGAGCAAGCGGCTCATAATCGCTGTGTCGCCGGTTCAAGTCCGGCCACCGCTACCGAAATGGAAAGTCCGCGGCCTCTGGCCGTCGGCGTATTACCCCTGGGGCGCGGCTGCCAGAGCCCACCCACAGACCGACCCGAAGGAAGGCATCTCGTGGCTGCCACCGACGTCCGTCCCAAGATCACGCTGGCCTGCGAGGTTTGCAAGCACCGCAACTACATCACTCGCAAGAACCGTCGGAATGACCCCGACCGTCTTGAGATGAAGAAGTTCTGCCCCAACTGCGGCAGCCACCAGGTCCACCGCGAGACCCGCTGAGCTTGCTGCCGGTCCGGCCCGGCGATCCAGCGCGGCAGTGACTTCGGTCGCTGCCGCGCATTGCCATGTGCGGACCGGCCTTATTCGGGGCGATCACCTGCGCGGCGTTCATCCGCGGAGCACTGCGGCGCACGGCTCCGAAGCCCCCGCGGATGCTCAGCGCGCCGAAGAAGGGGAGAACGATGGCACTGCCGCCCGGGTTCGAGGACACGCACTATCACATCGACGACATCTATCAGGTCGCGCGTGACAAGGTGCGCGAGTTCGCCCTCGCCGTCAAAAGCGAGCACCCCGCGCACCACGATGAACAGGTGGCGCGGGATCTCGGATACGAGGGCCTCGTGGCGCCGCCCACGTTCTTCGCGATCTTCGGCGCACTGGCGCAGCGCCGGCTCCTGGAACTGGGCGGGCTGAATCTTGCCCGGGTCATGCAGACGGACCAGCGCGCGGAGTTCCACAAGCCGCTGGTGGTGGGTGCGCGTCTGAACTGCGAGGTCTCCGTGGAGTCGGTGCGCGCGATGGCGGGCGCGGACATCATCGTGTCCAAGAACGTCGTCGCCGACGCCGGCGGCGAGCCCGTGCTGACGACCTACACGACGGTCGTGCACCGGGAAGCCGGCGACGCGGACGAGGGCGTGAACGACGAGATCATGGAGGCGGTTCGAGCGCTATGACCGGATGTGGACGCCCCGATGACGGGCACGACGCGGCAAGCGCGGAGCAGATGACGGTCCGCGTGGGCAGGCGGGAATTCGAATCGGTCGAGGTGGGGGATGCGCTGCCACCGCGCGCGGTGCCGGTCGGCAGGGCGGACCTGGTGCGGTATGCGGGGGTGTCCGGCGACCTCAACCCGCTGCATTGGGACGACGCCATCGCGGCGCGGCTCGGACTCGACAGCGTCGTCGCCCACGGGATGTTCACGATGGGCGTCGGCGCGGGTTACGTGTGCGATTGGGTGGGCGACCCGGGTGCGATGCTCGACGTCAGCGTCCGGTTCACCAGCCCCGTCCTGGTTCCGCCCTTCCCCGGGCAGGCGCAGGTGGAGCTCACCGGGAAGGTGAAGTCGGCCGATCCGGACACGCGCACCGTGGTCGTCGCGCTGCAGGCCAGATCCGCCGGAAAGAAGGTCTTCGGGCGGGCCACGGCCACCGTCCAACTCGCCTGACCCGATCCCTCGATTGCGGCCTGGCGGGGTGCATGCAGTACAGTAGAGGCTCTGCGAGGGTATGAAGCCTCACGGTGTTCCCCCCGCGGCCGTTCGTGCTGTTTCCGGCTGGCCTGTTTTCGGGCGGGCTGCCGGGCCGGTAGGGTCGCGGGTGCCGCATGTGAGTGGTGCGGGCAGGATCATGCGTGAGGCTTGTCCACGCAGCTGGTCGGCTGAGGAGCAGTGTTTCGGGGCCGGCCAAAGGGGCGTAGCTCAACTGGCAGAGCAGCGGTCTCCAAAACCGCAGGTTGCAGGTTCAAGTCCTGTCGCCCCTGCCCACGATCGCCGAACACATCGCCGAACACTTCGGTGCCGGTCTAGGAGAGGAACGCGGTGAGCGACGAGCAGGACATGGCTTCCGGCGACGCTCGGCCTTCCGGGAAACGCGGCCGTGCCGACGCCGTCACCACCGTGCCTCGCCCGAAGGTCCGCAAGAAGCCCTCCTCCGAGGGGGACGCTTCGGGTAAGAGTCGCAATCCGTTCTCCTTGATGCTCCGGTTCCTGCGCGAAGTCGTGACGGAGCTGAAGAAGGTCATCTGGCCGACCAAACAGGAATGGTTCACCTACACGGTCGTCGTCCTGGTGTTCATCGTGGCTCTCATCGGACTCACCACGGGGCTCGATATCGGCTTCGGCAAGGCCGTATCCGTGGTGTTCGGCTGAATCAGTAGTATTCGACGGTGAGGATCCACCGGTACGGTGGGGCGAGGCGTCCTGGGCGAGGGCGCGGACGTGCCGGCGAAACGGGACAGGTCGCCTACAGCGTCGGCCGGCCGGAGCGGGGATGTGACCGCCCGCCGGAACGCAGGCGACGAGACTGAAAGAAAGCGAGTGCCCAGTGAGCACCCACGAAAGCGATGCCGAGCAGTCGGACGTCGAACTTCCCGGCGTGCCTGCCGACGATGCAGCGACCGCCGCGGAGGCCGCCGTGCCGGGTGTTCCTGAGGCCGACGACAGCGCGTCCGCGCCCGGCGAGGGCGCCGCGTTGTTCTCCGACGGCGGCGCCTCTTCGGAGCCGGCCGGGAACGGCGCGGACGACGCCGCGGTGACGGTGGCCGACGCGCCCGTGAGCGATGACGACGGCGCGGGCGACGATGACGCGGCGGGGGACGGTTCCGGAGCCGCCGAGGACGGCGAGGCCGCCGCCGGGCCGTCGGAGGGGTCGGAGGCGGAGGACGGCGGCGAGGAGCCGCAGGTCGACCCGGAGCGCGAGCTGCGCAGGGAACTGCGCCGTCTCGAAGGCGACTGGTACGTCATCCACTCCTACGCGGGGTACGAGAACAAGGTGAAGACCAACCTCGAGACCCGTGTGCAGAACCTCGACGTGGGCGACTACATCTTCCAGGTGGAGGTGCCGACCGAGCAGGTCACCGAGATCAAGAACGGCCAGCCCAAGCAGGTCAACCGGAAGATCCTGCCGGGCTACATCCTCGTCCGTATGGACCTCAACGACGAGTCGTGGGGAGCAGTGCGCAACACCCCCGGCGTCACCGGCTTCGTGGGTGCCACCTCGAAGCCGTCTCCGTTGAGCCTGAAGGACGTTGTCAAGTTCCTGCTGCCCCAGGGCGAGAAGAAGAAGTCCGGGGCAGGCAAGGTGTCGGCGTCGACCGCCGGCGAGTCGGCCACGAGGCCGGCCGTCGAGGTCGACTTCGAGATCGGCGAGTCCGTGACGATCATGGACGGGGCCTTCGCGACGCTGCCCGCCAGCATCAGCGAGGTCAACGTCGAACAGCAGAAGCTGAAGGTCCTGGTGTCCATCTTCGGCCGTGAAACGCCGGTGGAACTGAACTTCGGGCAGGTCTCGAAGATCTGACCGGGTCCTTCATGCATCGATGACAGCCCCGGCCGCAAGCCGGGGGCAGTGATAGGAAACGAAAGATGCCCCCCAAGAAGAAGAAGCTCGCTGGGCTCATCAAGCTCCAGATCCAGGCAGGCCAGGCCAACCCGGCCCCGCCCGTCGGTCCGGCGCTCGGTCAGCACGGCGTCAACATCATGGAGTTCTGCAAGGCCTACAACGCGGCGACGGAATCGCAGCGCGGCAATGTGGTGCCCGTGGAGATCTCCGTCTACGAGGACCGGTCCTTCGACTTCAAGTTGAAGACCCCGCCGGCCGCGAAGCTGCTGCTCAAGGCCGCCAACCTGGCCAAGGGCTCCGGCGAGCCGCACAAGAACAAGGTCGGCTCGGTCACCATGGACCAGGTCAAGGAGATCGCCAAGACCAAGGAGTCCGACCTGAACTCCAACGACATCGATGCCGCCGCGAAGACCATCGCCGGCACCGCCCGTTCCATGGGTATCGAGGTGAAGGGCTGATCGACGCCCGGCGGCCGTAGGCCCCGGGGGATCGTGTTCCCCGCTCGACATCGGAACCGTGGGAGGGCCGGCCAGGCCCGTCACCACGACTGACCTCAAAGGACAGATCAATCATGGCAAAGCGCAGCAAGGCGTATCTCGCCGCGGCCGAGAAGATCGACCAGGCGAATCTCTACACCCCCCTTCAGGCCGTCAACCTGGCCAAGGAGACCTCTTCGTCCAAGATGGACGCGACCGTCGAGGTCGCTCTGCGGCTCGGCGTGGACCCCCGCAAGGCAGACCAGATGGTGCGCGGCACCGTCAACCTCCCGCACGGCACGGGCAAGACCGCCCGCGTCATCGTCTTCGCGGCGGGCGCGAAGGCCACCGAAGCCGAGGAGGCCGGTGCCGACGCGGTCGGCGCCGAGGACCTCATCGAGCGCATCCAGGGCGGCTGGCTCGACTTCGACGCGGCGATCGCCACACCCGACCAGATGGCCAAGGTCGGCCGCATCGCGCGTGTCCTGGGCCCGCGCGGCCTCATGCCGAACCCGAAGACCGGCACGGTGACCAACGATGTGGCGAAGGCCGTCGCCGACATCAAGGGCGGCAAGATCAACTTCCGCGTGGACAAGCAGGCCAACCTGCACGTGGTGATCGGCAAGGCGTCCTTCGAGCCGAACAAGCTGGTGGAGAACTACGGTGCTGCGCTCGACGAGGTGCTGAGGGTCAAGCCGTCCTCGGCGAAGGGCCGCTACATCAAGAAGGCGACGATCGCGACGACCACCGGTCCGGGCATCCCGGTGGATCCGACGCGCACCACGCGACTTCTCGACGACAGCGAGTAGCGTCACGCCCGTTGTGCTGATCGGCGGATACGCCGACCATCTGGACGGAGCGAAGGCCGGCCGCACCCTCCGGGGCGGCCGGCCTTCGGCGTGCCGGGCGGGGACGGGGCGGGGTCGATTTGGTCGGTGCAGTGCATGTCAGGTATCGTCGTCCTAGAAGTTCGACTCGATCGAAGTTCTACCGAAGACCGTTGGTCACCGCCTGCCACGTGCAGGCGGCCTAAGGTCCGGGTTCGACCCGGCGGCCCACGCAGGAGAACGAGGTAGGGGAAGACGCGGCGGCCCTCGGCCGCCGCAACGCGATTCCCTTTACACGCCCCGTGCGCCCTGCGCCGGGGCGTCTGTCGTCTCCGGGCACACGAGTGCAAGAAAGGAGGCGAAGCATGGCCAAGCCGGAGAAGGTCACCGCGGTTGCGGAGATCGCCGAACGTTTCCGGGAATCGCACGCGGCCGTCGTGACGGAATACCGTGGACTCTCGGTCACCGCACTGATGGAACTGCGTCGCGCACTCGGTTCGGACGTCACCTACTCGATCGCCAAGAACACGCTGGTCAAGCGTGCCGCGGCGGAGGCCGGTGTCGAGGGGCTGAACGACCTGTTCGTCGGCCCCACGGCGATTGCCTTCGTCAGGGGAGAGGCCGTGGACGCGGCCAAGGCGATCAAGAAGTTCTCCAAGGACCACAAGTCGCTGGTCATCAAGGGGGGCTACCTCGACGGCGCCACGCTTTCCGTGGACGAGGTCGAGACTTTCGCAGATCTTGAATCGCGCGATGTCCTGCTGGCGAAGCTCGCAGGCGCGATGAAGGGCAACCTCACCAAGGCGGCAGGGCTGTTCAACGCCCCGGCCTCTCAGGTCGCGCGACTGGGCGCGGCCTTGCAGGACAAGAAGGCCGCAGAAGGCGAAGCGGCCGCCTGATCCGCGCAAGCGAGTCACGCATACACCCATGCGCACACGCGTGCGCACCCCAACTCGTCCGACACGCGGCGGCTGGGGATCAGACTGACAGGAAGGACCGCCACCATGGCGAAGCTCAGCACTGAAGAACTGCTCGACGCGTTCAAGGAGCTCACCCTCCTCGAGCTCTCCGAGTTCGTGAAGGCCTTCGAGGAGACCTTCGAGGTCACCGCGGCCGCTCCGGTCGCCGTTGCCGCCGCGGGCGCCGCGCCGGCCGGTGGGGACGACGCCGCCGCCGAGCAGGACGAGTTCGACGTCGTTCTCGAGTCCGCCGGCGACAAGAAGATCCAGGTCATCAAGGTCGTCCGCGAGATCGTCTCCGGGCTGGGCCTGAAGGAGGCCAAGGACCTCGTCGAGAGCGCTCCGAAGGCGATCCTGGAGAAGGTCGACAAGGATGCCGCGGACGCGGCGAAGGCGAAGTTCGAAGAGGCCGGCGCCAAGGTCACCGTCAAGTAATCCGGCGGGCCGTACGGCCGACTATCGATACGAAAGATCACGACTTCGTATCGGTTTGCACCAGCAAAGGTGGACCACCCTACGGGGTGGTCCACCTTTGCTTTTAGGCCGTGGCCTGCATCCGTGCCGGGCAGGAGCGGGCGTCTGACACGGGTGGAGAGACCCGGGAAGTGGGCCCACGGCGGTGATGTGTGGTGGAATACATCCTGATCGGACCATGGTTCAGCACTCCTCGTGGGCGGTGTCGGGGCACCGACGGGGGCGTGAGGACGCCCGGCGGGCGGCGGAGGCGCGCCGGCGGGTGCCGCAGCTCCGCTGCGTCGGACATGGTGTGAGACGGAGTGGTCACACGCGCGTCCCCTACTGACTCGTCAGTAGGCCGGTGGACAGCGGGTTGGGCCTATGGGATAAGGTGACGCGAACCACATCAGGGATGGTGTGGTGAACATTCGTGGGAGGTGTCGTGGGAGTCGAAGTCGCAGTCGAGGGGCTCACCAAGTCTTTCGGTTCGCAGAACATTTGGCAGGACGTGTCGTTGACGCTCCCCGCGGGTGAGGTCAGCGCACTGCTCGGACCGTCGGGCACGGGCAAGTCCGTGTTCCTCAAGTCGCTGATCGGACTCCTGCGCCCGGAGCAGGGGTCGATCGTCATCGACGGCACGGACATCCTGCAGTGCTCGTCCAAGGAGCTCTACGAGATCCGGCAGATGTTCGGCGTGCTCTTCCAGGACGGCGCGCTGTTCGGTTCGATGGATCTGTTCGACAACGTGGCGTTCCCCCTGCGGGAGCACACCAAGAAGAGCGAGTCCGAGATCCGCAAGATCGTCATGGAGAAGCTCGACCTGAACGGGCTCATCGGCGCGGAGAACAAGCTCCCGGGCGAAATCTCCGGCGGCATGCGCAAGCGCGCCGGCCTCGCGCGCGCTCTGGTCCTGGACCCGCAGATCATCCTGTGCGACGAACCGGACTCCGGCCTGGACCCTGTCCGCACCGCATATCTGAGTCAGCTGATCATCGACATCAACGCCCAGATCGATGCCACGGTCCTCATCGTGACGCACAACATCAACCTCGCCCGGACCGTCCCGGACAACCTCGGCATGCTCTTCCGCAAGCAGCTGGTCATGTTCGGTCCCCGGGAGGTGCTGCTGACCAGCGACGAGCCGGTGGTCGAGCAGTTCCTCAACGGCCGGAAGATCGGCCCCATCGGGATGTCCGAGGAAAAGGACGACGCCCAGATGGCGGCGGAGCTGGCCGCGCAGGCCGCCGGTCACCACGACGGGTCCCCGGAGGAGGACGTCCGCGGCATCTCACGGCAAATGGAGGCCAGCCCGGGCATGCCGGAGCGCCAGGCGGTGGCCCGGCGGCAGGCGCGTGTCCGCGAGATCCTGCACACGCTGCCCGCCGACGCGCAGAAGGGCATCCTGGCCAGCCTGGAGGGCCGGTACGGAGCCGATGGGTTCGGCGACGAATACGGCTATGGATCGGAGCAGGAAGGCGCCCACCGCGCGCCCTCCCACAGCGCGTCCGACCCCGATACGGAGGTATTCGCGTCGGCGGACCCGCAGCCGCCCAGCGCTGAAGGCCGATCGTGACGGACGCCGCGGTCGGCATGCGGGAGAACCGCTATGTCGACGCCGTCTTCCGTGGAATCCAGGGCGCCCTGAGCCAGGCCGGCCTGATGTTCCAGCTCTTCGTGGACGTCGGCCGGGCCACGTTGCAGCGCCCGTTCCAGTTCCGCGAGTTCATTCTGCAAGCCTGGTTCATCGCGTCCGTCACGATCCTGCCGACCGTCCTGGTCGCGATTCCCTTCGGCGCCACGGTGTCGTTGCAGACGGGGTCGCTGATCAAGCAGCTCGGTGCGGAGTCGTTCACGGGTGCCGCAAGCGTTGTGGCCGTGATCCAGCAGGCGAGCCCCCTCGTGGTGGCGCTGCTGATCGCCGGCGCCGCCGGCTCCGCAGTGGCCGCGGACCTGGGATCGCGGACCATCCGCGAGGAGATCGACGCGATGCGGGTGCTCGGAATCGACCCGATCCAGCGGCTGGTGGTGCCGCGGGTGCTGGGAATGGTGCTCGTCGCCGTGCTGCTCAACGGGCTGGTGAGCGTGGTCGGCGTGGCCGGCGGATACTTCTTCAACGTCGTCGCGCAGGGCGGCACTCCCGGCGCGTATCTCGCGTCCTTCTCGGCCCTGGCGCAGCTTCCGGACCTGTGGATCGGTGAGATCAAGGCGGCGGTCTTCGGTCTCATCGCCGCGGTGGTGGCGGCGTACAAGGGCCTCAACCCCAAGGGCGGACCCAAGGGCGTCGGCGATGCGGTGAACGAAGGCGTCGTCATCACCTTCCTGCTGCTGTTCTTCGCGAACATCATCCTGACCGCCGTGTACCTGTCCCTCGTCCCGCCGAAGGGAGCGTGAGCGCTCATGACGATCGCGCGTGAACGCAGCGTCCTGGGGATGCGGGCCAAACGGGCCGCACGCGTCCCGGTCAATATCCTCGACCGGGCCGGCGACCAGATGTCCTTCTACGGGCAGGTGCTGGTGTGGATACCGCGGACGCTGACCCGATACCGCCGCGAGGTGGTGCGACTGCTGGCCGAGGTCTCCTTCGGTGCGGGCGGCCTCGCGGTGATCGCCGGGACCGTCGGCGTCATCTTCATGATGTCCCTGTTCGTGGGCGTCGTGGTGGGCATGGCGGGCTACGCTTCGCTGGATCAGCTCGGCGCCTCGGTGCTCACCGGGTTCCTGTCGGCCTACGTCAATACGCGCGAACTCGCACCGCTGATCGCCGCGCTCGGTCTGTCCGCCACCGTCGGTTGCGGCTTCACCGCGCAGCTCGGCGCCATGCGGATCTCCGAGGAGATCGACGCGCTGGAAGTGATGGCCGTGCCCAGCGTGCCGTTCCTGGTGTCCACGCGCGTGATCGCGGGGTTCATCGCCGTGATCCCGCTTTACATCGTGGGGCTGCTGGCGTCCTACCTGGCCTCCCGTCAGGTGAACACGTGGATGAACGGCCAATCCCCCGGGTCGTACGACCACTATTTCAATCTGTTCCTATCGCCGATAGACGTCTTGTGGTCGTTCGGCAAAGTCCTGATATTCGCCTTCGTCCTCATCCTCATCCACTGCTACTACGGGTACTCCGCGTCAGGCGGGCCCGCCGGGGTGGGCGTCGCCGTGGGACGTGCGGTGCGGACGGCGATCGTGATCATCGCGGTCCTCGACTTCTTCCTGAGCCTCGCCATCTGGGGCACCACGACGACGGTCAGAGTGGGGGGCTAGCACATGGGTTCCCAGGGTTCGACGGTGCGCCGCAGGCTGCTCGGGGTGATGCTGTTCGCGTTGGTCATCGGGTTCGTGGCGGTGACGGTGTTGCAGTACAACAAGGCGTTCACGACGTATACGAGCATCTATCTGGTGACCGACAGTGCGGGTAATGCGTTGCCCGAGCGTGCGGATGTGAAGGCGCGGGGGGTGATCATGGGGACGGTCGGTTCGACGCAGGCGCACGGGGACAAGGTGGTGCTGCGGTTGGATCTGGATCCGGAGCTGGCGCGTGAGGTGCCGCCGGAGACGACGGCGCGGTTGTTGCCGAAGACGTTGTTCGGCGAGCGGTATGTGGCGTTGCAGGTCCCGAAGGGGTCGTCGGGGCACGTGTCGGAGGGGGACACGATCTATCAGGATGAGTCGGGCAATGCGGTGGAGATCGGGCACATGCTCGATACGGTGTTGCCGATTCTGCAGGCGGTGCCGCCGCAGGATCTGTCGGTGACGTTGACGGCGATCAATCACATGCTCGAGGGGCAGGGGGATGCGATCGGGCGGGGGATCGAGCAGCTCGATGAGATCACCGATCGGGTGGTGGACCGGTTGCCGGATGTGAAGGCGGATATCCGGGGGATCGCGGATTTCGCGCGGACGTATTCGACGGCGGCGCCGGATCTGGTGGATGCGCTCGATAATCTGCGGACCACGAGCAAGACGGTGGTGGATATGCAGGATCGGATCCATGATCTGTTGCTGGCGGGTGCGGATACGGCGCGGGCGGCCTCGGATCTGATCGATCGGACGCGCGGGGATTTCGTGGCGGTGTCGGCGCAGTCGGTGCGGCCGTTGGAGGTGTTCGCGGACGCGTCGCCGGCATTCGGCTGCACCTTCGATTCGTTCGCCGAGATCCATGAGCGCGGAAAGAAGATCGTCGGCTACAACGAGCCCAATCCGGGGATCCGGGTGACGCTCGAGCTGGTGAACCCGCGGGGCCGCTACCTGCCGAACCAGGACGAGCCCCGGCTGTTCGATACGCGCAAGGCGCGTTGCTACCCCAAGGCGGTGCCCGGGCAGAACTATCCGATCCCGGACGGCACCCTCAATGACGGGTCGTATCAGCCGCCGGTGATCAACACGGGCGGGGCGCCCACGCTGTATCCGCCGGATCCGATGTACGCGGCGGAGCCGGCGTCGCAGTACCGGGGTTCGCAGTCCGAGCAGGACGCGTTGGCGCAGGTGTATGCGGCGGCGTCGGGTGCGGATGCGGCGTCGATTCCGGGGTGGACGACGGTGATCGGTGCGCCGTCGCTGCGTGGCAACGAGGTGGCGTTCAAGTGAGGCGGCAACTGCGCGGGCTCACTGCGCCCATCGTCAAGCTGGTCATCTTCGGCGTCATCACGATCCTGATGACCGGGGTGCTCGCCGTGTCCATCGCCAACATCGGCGGCGGGAGCGGTACGCAGTATTACGCGGAGTTCACGGACGCGACCTCGCTCAACAATGGCGACGACGTCCGGATCGGTGGTGTCAAAGTGGGGCAGGTCTCCAGCATCGAGGTGATCGACCACAACAAGGCCAAGGTGGGCTTCACGGTCAACAGGGACGGCGGGCTGCCGGCGGACAGCGTGGTGAGCCTGAAGTTCCGCAACCTGATCGGGCAGCGGTACGTCTCGGTGAGCCAGGGCGACGACCCGGGCGCGGGCAAGCTCGCCGAGGGCGACACGATCCCCGTCGATCAGACGAATCCCGCGCTGAACCTCACTCAGCTCTTCAACGGCTTTCGACCGCTGTTTCAGACGCTGCAGCCGGGCGACGTCAACAAGCTCGCCTTCTCGATCATCCAGGTCTTCCAGGGCGAGGGGCAGACGGTCGCCGACCTGGTCGCGACCACGTCGACCCTGACCAACACGATCGCCGACAAGGACGCGGTCATCGGAAAGGTCATCGACAACCTCAACGTGGTGCTCGACACCGTGAACGACCACGCGGAAGGCCTCGACCAGATGGTCGTCAACACGCGGAACCTGGTGGCCGGGCTCGCGGCCGACAGGGACGCGATCGGCGAGGCCGTCTCGTCGCTGGCCGACCTCACGGATGCGACGACCGACCTGATCGAACCGGCGCGGCCGTCGATCCAGGGGCTGATCTCCGGGACCAACCAACTGGCGACCGGGTTGAACGCGCAGGAAGCCGACGTGGACAAGGTCCTGCAGACGCTGCCGAAGAAGTACGAGGCGCTCAACCGTACTGCGATGTACGGCTCGTGGTTCCAGTTCTATCTGTGCGGCCTCGACATAGTCATGGGACCCGGGCATTCGGACAACCTCGACCTGTCGAGCGTCTCGAACCTGCCGGCCGTCAACCAGGCGCTGTACACGAACATGGCGCCGCGCTGCCATGCGGGAGGTGACCGGTGACAATCCGACGCAATCCGATACTGACGGGCGTCATCGGCATCCTCATGGTGGTGCTGCTGGCCGTGGCGTCGTTCTCGTTCAAGTCGCTGCCCTTCATCGGGGCCGGCCCCGTCTATCACGCGGAGTTCGCTGAGGCCGCGGGCCTCAAGGAAGGCAACGAGGTGCGTGTGGCAGGGGTCAAGGCCGGCCAGGTGACCGGCGTGGAGCTCGAGGGCGACAAGGTCCTCGTCGCGTTCCGGGTGACCGACACGTGGGTCGGCGACCAGTCGACGGCGAGCATCCAGATCAAGACCCTGCTCGGCTCGAAGTACCTGGCGCTCGACCCGCGCGGCTCCGAACGCGCCGATCCCGACGTCACCATTCCGCTCTCGCGGACCAGCTCCCCGTACGACGTGGTCCAGGCGCTCTCGGACGCGGCGGAGAGCGTGGGGGAGATCGACAGCGCCCAGCTGGCGCAGAGTATGCAGGTGCTTTCCGAAGCGTTCGCGAAGACCCCCGAACACGTGCAGAGCGCCCTCGACGGCGTCACGCGGCTCTCGGAGACCATCGCCTCGCGTGACCAGGAGATCCGGCACCTCTTCGACGCGACGAAGCAGACGAGTCAGATCCTCGCCGATCGCAACCAGGAGTTCGAGCAGATCCTGGCGCACTCGGCGGACCTGCTCGCCGAGTTCAACGCGCGACGGGACGCCATCCACCGGCTGCTGGTCCGTACTCAGGACCTGTCCACTCAGCTGAGGGGCCTGGTGGCGGACAACGAGGAGCAGATCGGACCGGCGCTGACCCAGCTGCAACAGGTTGTGGATCTGCTGCAGAAGAACCAGGACAACATCGACAAGGCGCTGGTGCAGGCGCCCGTGTTCTACCGGCTGTTCAACAACTCGCTCGGCAACGGGCGCTGGTGGGACACGATCGTCGGAAACGTGGTCCCGCCGGGGCTCCCCGACGTGCCGTCGCCGCGTGAACCGGTCCGCAAACTCGACGGGGGAGGGAACTGACGCATGGCTGTGCTCAATCGTGTTTCGAACAAGCTCGTCGCGTTCATCGCGCTGTTCCTGGTGCTCCTGGCGGTGGCGGGGACCGCGGTGTGGTTCGTCTTCTTCCGCGCCGAGCCCACCCGCATCACCGCGTACTTCGATCGGACGGTCGGCATCTACTCCGGGTCCAAGGTGATGGTCCTCGGCGTGGAGGTCGGAAAGGTCGCTTCGGTCGACCCCGCCGGCGCGGACGTGAAGGTGGTCATGACCGTCGACGGCGACGTGGACATCCCCGCGGGGGTCACCGCAGTTCAGGTGACGCCCTCCGTGGTTCCCGACCGGTACGTGCAGCTGGCGCCGGCGTACTCGGGCGGCCCGAAGCTTCCGCAGAACGCCACACTCGACCGCGACCACACCCGCACCCCCGTCGAGATCGACGAGATGTACAAGAGCATCCAGGAGGTGTCGGAGGCGCTGGGGCCGGACGGCGCGAACAAGAACGGCGCGCTGACCAACCTCGTCAACAGCGCCGCCGCCAATCTGGACGGTAACGGCGATTCGATCAACAAGACGATCGAGAAGCTCAGCGATGCCGCTCGGACGCTGTCGGACTCGCGCGGGGACATCTTCGCCACCGTCCGCAACCTGCAGACGTTCGCGAGCACTCTCGCGGAGCACGATGCGCAAGTGCGGGAGTTCAATTCCCAGATGGCGCAGTTCAATGATTTCCTGGACGGCGAGCGCGGCAACATGGCCGAGTCGATCAAACAGTTGTCCTACGCGCTCGGCGACGTGTCCCGGTTCGTCCATGACAACAAGGACCTGCTTGAGAGCAACATCAAGGGACTCGCATCGGTCACCCAGACGGTCGCGGGCCACCGTGAGGGGCTCAAGGAATCGCTGTCCCTGATGCCGCTGGCCATCGCCAACTTCATCGACGCGTACGACCCCGACTCGGGCACCGTCCAGATGCGGCTCGGCTTCCCCATGCTGCAGGACCCGCTGTACGAGATCGGCTGCCAGATGCTGAACATGGGCAAGATGGGTCCGGGCATCCCCGAGTACGAGGCGCTGGAGAAGAAGATGCGGCCGGTCATGGACCAGTGCAAGGCCATCGCCGACAAGGTCACCGCGGGTGTCAAGACTCCGACGCTGAATCTGCCGTTCGGCGTCCTCAGTGGCGACAATCTGCAGCGTTCCCCGGTCCCGGGGACGGTGCCGGGCGTCGTTTCGCCGCGGTTCGAGGGGGGCAACTGATGTGGTGGCGTAGGAGTGCGGCGCCCGCCTCTGGGGCGCAGGCGTGCCCGGAGGGGGAACCGCGCCAAGGCATGCGCGGCGTAGGGCGCGGCCGGCTGGCGGTAGGGGCCTGCATGGCCGGTGCCGCGCTGGTGCTGAGCGCGTGCGGGACTAGCGGCGTGTACAGCCTGCCGCTGCCCGGCGGCGCGGACACCGGCGACCATCCGATGACGATCACCGCGGACTTCGCGGACGTGCTCTCCCTCGTGCCCCAGTCCGCGGTGAAGGTCGGCGGGATCGCCGTCGGCCAGGTCAAGACCATCGAGCTCGCCCCGGACGGCTGGTCCGCGCGATTGACGCTGGAGATCCGGGGTGACGTGGGCCTGCCCGCCAACACCGCCGCCCGGATCGAGCAGACCAACCTGCTGGGCGAGAAGTTCGTGGCGCTGAGCCCGCCGACCGCCGTCGCGCCTACGGGCACGCTGGAGAACGGGGCGCAGATCCCGTTGCAACGGACCGGCCGCAGCACGCAGATCGAAGAGGTCCTCGGCGCGCTGTCTCTGCTCCTCAACGGCGGCGGGGTGGCGCAGGTCCAGCCGATCGTCGAGGAGATGAACAAGGCGATCGGCGGGCGCGAGTCGCAGACACGGGACCTGCTGGGACAGTTCACGGACCTGGTGGCCGGCGTCAACGAACAGCGGCAGTCGATCAGCGAGGCGCTCGACAGCCTGCAGACCCTCACCGGCACGGTCAGCAATCAGCGCGAGCAGATCCAGGCCATCCTGGAGGAACTGCCGGAAGGGGTCCGGATCCTCAGCGAACAGCGTCCCGACTTCGTCGCGCTGCTCAACCAGCTCGACCGCCTGGGCAAGGCGGGCACCGAGGTCATCACGACGACCCGTGAGGACGTGCTGCGGGACCTGCGTGCGATGCGCCCCACGATCCAGGCGCTGGCCGACAACGTCCCGTCGCTGGTGGGCGCACTGCCCATCCTGCCGACCTTCCCGATCCCCGATGAGATCCTGCAGGGTATCGAGGGCGGCTACGCGAACGTGTGGGTGTCGGCGGACCTGCGCATCGGTGAGACGCTCGCGAACCTCGGCGTGGGGCGTCCCGATCCGCGATATGTCAAGCCGTACGGTGAGCATCAGGTGCCCGTCGACCTCAGCAATCCGTGGATCAACGGCAACGGCCCGCGACGCGGCTGGCCGACGGTGACGCTGCTGCCCTTGGCGGATGCCGCGCCGCCGTTCCAGCGCAATCCTGCGAGCCTGCCGCTCGGCGTCGTCGACGACGCGACCGACGCGGTACGGCAAGGGGCGGAAGCGGTACAGGACGGACTGGACCGCGCAGCCGATGCGCTGCCGCAGATCGGCCAGGTGGCCACGCCGCCCGCAGACGGGCAGGCACCCGCGGGCGATCCGGCAGACGGCCAGGGAGGTGGTGACTGATGCTGTCCCGACTGATGAAGATCCAACTGGTCGCGTTCGTCGTCATCGCCGTGCTGGGCATCGTCTACGTGGGCGGAAAGTACGCCCGCCTGGACGACCTCGTCGGCGTCGGCCGGTACACGGTGCACATGAACCTGAACCACTTCGGCGGGATCTTCCCCAACGCGGAGGTCTCCTACCGCGGCGTCCCCGTGGGCAGAGTCGGGGAGATGAGGCTGACGCCGGACGGGCTGCAGGTGGACCTGGAGCTCGAGAACGGGGGTCCCCAGATTCCGGAGTCCACACGCGTCGTCGTGGCCAACCGTTCGGCCATCGGCGAGCAGTACGTGGACTTCCAGCCGGTCAACGAGTCCGGTCCGTTCCTGGATGGCGGCGACGTCATCCCGGCGGACCATACGTCCACGCCGATCCCCATCGAGGACCTGTTCCAATCGGTGTCGGGCCTCACGGAGTCGGTGCCGGTGGACGCGCTGAAGACCACCTTCACCGAGCTGGGCAAGGCGTTCAACGGTCGCGGGGACGACCTGCGCTCGCTGGTGCAGTCCGTGAACTCGTTCACCGACGAGGCGTCGAAGAACCTGCCGCAGACCCTGGACCTCATCACGGACAGCGTCACAGTGCTGGGCACGCAGTCCGATCAGTCCTCGGCCATCCAGTCCTACAGCGCCGACCTAGACCGCATCACCCGGCAGCTCAAGTCGAGCGACCCGGACGTGCGGCGTCTCATCGGGACCGCCAAGGACGCCAGCGACGAGGTCGGCGATTTCGTCGGCAGGAGCGGCGACGATATCGCCTCTCTGCTCGCGGGGGCCAACGTGATCAGCGGCGTCGCCGATGAAGTCTGGGAAGGGCTGCGGGTCCTGCTGGCCGCGCTGCCGGCGTTGGGCGCGGCGTCGCCCACCGTCGCCCCGGGGGACGACACGATCCACATGGGCGTCGTGCTGGAGACCAACAACCCGGTCGCGTGCACACGGGGCTACGAGGGCACGCAGCAGATTCTCGCCGAGATGAAGGCGAAGAATCCGGACTTCGACGACACCACTGACGAGTTCCCGGTGAACCTCGACGCGTCCTGCGACGTGCCGCTCGGCAACCCGACGGGCGTGCGGAGTTCGGACCGGATCAAGTATGCGGACCCGAACACCGTGCAGCCCTGGGACGACAAGCCGAAGCAGGACCCGGACAAGCTGTATCTGCGGCCGATCGCGTCGCAGGTGGCGGCGCTGCTGGGCGTGACTCCGCGCTGACGGCCGGCGCCGGCGATCCGGTACGGGCGCGGGGCGGTCCCGGCACGTAGCCTGCAGTGGTGCCTGGGGGTGAATGCGGGGCGTGCGGAAGACAGGCCGGAGCCCGGTGCCGCCTCACCGCGTGGCCGGGACGCGCAAGGTGGGCGGTCCGGGAGGCCCCGGGGTAGTCGAAACATCAGATTGGATAACTGTGACCGAAGCTGCGTCCCCGACGGACGGCGGAAAGCGTTCGCGCGACAAGGGCCTGATCGTGACCGTCGCACTGTGTTCAGCCGCGCTCGTGGCGGCGGTGGTGATGGCCGTGCTGTGGACCGTCGCCACCGTCCAGAGCGATTCGGCGGCGAACGCCGTCGCGTCGGACCGCAACGCGGCGGCGGACGCCGCGGGAGAGGCCGCCGTGGCGCTGACGACGGTGTCGATGGACGACATCGACAAGAGCCTCGACGGGATGCACGACGTGACCACGGGTGAGCTCGCGCAGCAGTTCGCGCAGGGCCCGGCCCGCGACGACCTGTCGGCGGCGCTCAAGGAGACCGGCGTGTCGATGCGGACGGATCTCAACTCGGCGGTGCTGACCTCGTTCGACGACGAGAAGGAGACCGCCTCGGCCCTCGCCTTCGTGGTGCGGACGCAGACGCTCCCCGACGGCCAGGATCGGGTGATGCGACAGGGGATCGGAATGTCGCTGGTCAAGCAGGACGGCGCGTGGAAGGTGTCGGACTTCGACACGCGCTTCGCCGGCGTGGGGGATGCGGAGGGGAACAACACGGGAGCCGAGGACGTGCCCGCGCAGCCGGCGCCCGCCGACCCGGGCGCCGGCGCACCGGCACCCGGCGGTGACGGGACCGGCGATACAGGCGGTCCGGCGCAGGGATCCGGCCAGCAGAACCCGGCAGGGTCGTGAGGAGGCTTTCGATGAGGTTCGGTAAGAAGCCCGGCGACATGTCGGCGGATGCGGACGCGACGGACGCCGCGAAGAAGGCCGAGGACACGACGCAGGCGGACGCCGCCGACGAGTCTTCGGCGTCGGACACCGCGGCGTCGGACACCGCGGCGTCGGACACCGCGGCGGCGGACACCGCGGCGGCGGATACAGAGTCGGCGGATACAGCGGAAGGGGCTGTCCCCCTGACGGACGACGAAGCGACGGACACCGGAGCGAATGATCCCGGTGCGAAGGCCGGCGCGCCGCGGGGAGGGCGTCGTCGGCGTCTCGCGATGATCACCGCCGCTGCGGCGACGGTGGTCTTCACCCTGGCGGCGGCGCTCTCGGGATGGCAGTGGGCCGAGAACAACGGCCCGCATCCGGCGGATGTCAACGCGGCGTTCGTGGACCAGTCCGGGACGGCGCAGGCCGCGCAGGCCGCGCGCGACATCGTCCAGGGCGTCTTCTCGTACTCGTACCAGGACCTCGACGCCTATCAGGATTCGCTCGCGAAGTTCCTCAACCAGGACATGCTGACCAGCTACCAGCAGACCGCCGATCAGAACGTGCAGATCATCACGCAGGCCAAGACCACCATCAAGGCCACCGTCGGCGAGGGCAATGTCGGGATCGAGAAGCTCGACGGCGACAAGGCCACCGCGGTCGTGATCATGGAACGCTCCGGTACCAACGGCGACTCGCAGCAGATCTCGGACGCCGCGCCGATGCGCGTGCAGATGGAGAAAGTCGACGGCCAGTGGAAGGCCTCGGACATGCGGCTGCTCTGAGGGCGTGATCACGCGGCGCGACCGCCACCCGCCGGAAGCGCGGTCGACGCCGGTCCGCGGCCGACCGGCGGAGGCGAAACGCCGGGCGGAGTCTTGACGTGGCGGCGCGGAACGGTCACCCTGATCCCGGACAGAAGGCCGTATCCGATCGCCGCTGGAGGAAGCAGGCGCGGGTCCCGGTGGCGGATGCCCGTCGCGCGCAGGTGGGCGCGACGGGTCCAGCGGTCATTACGGCGCTCGACATTGTTCGGGGATTGCGCTACTGTTGGACGTTGCGCTGGCTGCCTCCTGTCCACTTACCGTCTCCGGCGGGTCCTGGCGCCTGGTCCAATTGCGGAACTGCAGTGCGGAAACGCGGTGCGGGGCCCGCGAGTACCGATCAGGCCGCTTGTCACCTGTGGGTGCGGATTTGTCGGGAGTGCATCCGGCAGAATCCGCAGAACAGGTACAGCGGCGGCCGCCCGATTCGACGGCGGCGCGCGTGAGGTGCTGGAAGGACGCATCTTGGCAGTCTCCCGCCAGACCAGGAAAGAATCAACGATTCCCGGGGCCCCCAGGAGGATCTCTTTCGCAAAGATCCAAGAGCCGATCGAGGTGCCCGGGCTCCTGGACATCCAGACGGATTCATTCGAGTGGCTGATCGGAGCGGAGGCATGGCGCGACCGTGTCGCCGCCCGTGGTGACACGCAGAGGCGGGGCGGGCTCGAGGAGATCCTCACCGAGCTCTCGCCCATCGAGGACTTCGCGGGCACCATGTCGCTTTCCTTCAGTGAGCCGCACTTCGAGGACGTCAAGGCGTCCATCGAGGAGTGCAAAGAGAAGGACATCACCTACGCGGCCCCGTTGTTCGTGACCGCCGAGTTCATCAACAACGAGACCGGCGAGATCAAGAGCCAGACGGTCTTCATGGGCGACTTCCCGATGATGACCGACAAGGGCACGTTCATCATCAACGGCACCGAGCGCGTCGTCGTGTCGCAGCTGGTGCGCAGCCCCGGCGTGTACTTCGACGACTCGATCGACAAGTCCACCGAGAAGGAACTGCACAGCGTCAAGGTCATTCCGGGCCGCGGCGCGTGGCTCGAGTTCGACGTGGACAAGCGCGACACCGTCGGCGTCCGCATCGACCGCAAGCGGCGTCAGCCGGTGACCGTGCTGCTCAAGGCGCTCGGCTGGACCAGCGAGATGATCACCGAGCGGTTCGGCTTCTCGGAGATCATGATGTCCACGCTCGAGAAGGACGCGACGGGCGGCGTCGACGAGGCGCTCCTGGACATCTACCGCAAGCTGCGCCCGGGCGAGCCGCCCACGAAGGAGAGCGCGCAGGCGCTGCTGGAGAACCTGTTCTTCAAGGAGAAGCGCTACGACCTGGCCCGCGTCGGCCGCTACAAGGTCAACAAGAAGCTGGGCATGAACTCCGCCGGCGCGGACGATCCGCTGGTGCTCACCGAGTCCGACATCGTCACGGCGGTCGAGTACCTCGTGCGCCTGCACGCCGGCGAGACCTCGATGGTCTCCCCGGATGGTGTCGAGGTGCCGGTCGAGGTGGACGATATCGACCACTTCGGCAACCGTCGCCTGCGCACGGTCGGCGAGCTGATCCAGAACCAGATCCGCGTGGGCCTGTCCCGCATGGAGCGAGTGGTGCGCGAGCGCATGACCACCCAGGACGTCGAGGCGATCACGCCGCAGACGCTGATCAACATCCGGCCGGTCGTCGCCGCGATCAAGGAGTTCTTCGGGACCTCCCAGCTGTCGCAATTCATGGACCAGAACAACCCGCTGTCGGGGCTCACCCACAAGCGCCGCCTCTCGGCGCTGGGTCCGGGCGGCCTGTCGCGTGAGCGCGCCAGCCTCGAGGTCCGCGACGTCCACCCGTCGCACTACGGCCGCATGTGCCCGATCGAGACCCCGGAGGGCCCGAACATCGGCCTCATCGGCTCGCTCTCGGTGTACGCGCGGGTCAACCCGTTCGGGTTCATCGAAACGCCGTACCGCAAGGTCGACAACGGCGTGATGACCGATCAGGTCGACTACCTCACGGCCGACGAAGAGGATCGTCACGTCGTCGCCCAGGCGAACTCGACGACCGACGCCGCCGGCAACTTCACCGACGAACGCGTCCTGGTTCGCAAGCGGGGCGGCGAGGTCGAGTACGTCAGCCCGATGGAGATCGACTACGTCGACGTCTCGCCGCGCCAGATGGTCTCCGCCGCGACGGCGATGATCCCGTTCCTGGAACACGACGATGCCAACCGTGCGCTGATGGGCGCCAACATGCAGCGTCAGGCCGTCCCGCTGGTCCGCAACGAGTCCCCTCTGGTGGGCACCGGCATGGAGCTGCGTGCCGCGGTCGATGCCGGCGACGTCATCGTCTCGGCGAAGGCCGGCGTCGTCGAGGAGGTCTCCGCCGACTACATCACCGTCATGGCGGACGACGGCAGCCGCACCACCTTCCGGCTGGAGAAGTTCGAGCGGTCCAACCAGGGCACGTGCGCCAACCAGCGCCCTGTCGTGGACGAGGGCATGCGCGTGGAGGCCGGCCAGGTTCTGGCGGACGGCCCGTGCACCGAGAACGGCGAGATGGCGCTGGGCAAGAACATGCTCGTGGCGATCATGCCGTGGGAGGGTCACAACTACGAGGACGCGATCATCCTCTCGCAGCGGATCGTCGAGGAGGACGTCCTCACCTCGATCCACATCGAGGAGTACGAGGTCGACGCCCGCGACACCAAGCTCGGCGCGGAGGAGATCACGCGGGACATCCCCAACGTCTCGGACGAGGTGCTCGCGGATCTCGACGAGCGCGGCGTGATCCGCATCGGCGCCGAGGTGCGCGACGGCGACGTGCTCGTCGGCAAGGTCACGCCCAAGGGCGAGACGGAGCTGACGCCCGAGGAGCGGCTGCTGCGCGCCATCTTCGGCGAGAAGGCGCGCGAGGTCCGCGACACGTCGCTGAAGGTGCCGCACGGCGAGTCCGGCAAGGTCATCGGCGTCCGCGTCGTCGACCGTGACGACGATGACGAGCTGGCCCCCGGCGTCAACCAGCTGGTGCGCGTGTACGTGGCGCAGAAGCGCAAGATCCAGGACGGCGACAAGCTCGCCGGCCGGCACGGCAACAAGGGCGTCATCGGCAAGATCCTCCCGCAGGAGGACATGCCGTTCCTGCCGGACGGCACGCCGATCGACATCATCCTCAATACGCACGGCGTTCCGCGGCGTATGAACATCGGCCAGATCATGGAGACCCACCTGGGTTGGATCGCCAAGACCGGCTGGAAGGTCGAGGGCGACCCCGAATGGGCCGAGCGGCTTCCGGAGGAGATGTACGAGGCGGGCCCCGACACGATCACCGCCACGCCGGTGTTCGACGGCGCGGAGCCGACGGAGATCGAGGGCATGCTCGGCTGCACGCTCAAGAACCGCGACGGCGAGCGGATGGTGGCCCCGGACGGCAAGGCGACCCTGTTCGACGGGCGTTCCGGCGAGCCGTTCCCGTACCCGGTGGCGGTCGGCTACATGTACATGATCAAGCTGCACCACCTGGTGGACGACAAGATCCACGCCCGTTCCACCGGGCCGTATTCGATGATCACGCAGCAGCCGCTCGGCGGTAAGGCGCAGTTCGGCGGCCAGCGCTTCGGTGAGATGGAGTGCTGGGCGATGCAGGCCTACGGCGCCGCCTACACCCTGCAGGAGCTGCTGACCATCAAGTCGGACGACGTCGTGGGCCGCGTGAAGGTGTACGAGGCCATCGTCAAGGGCGAGAACATCCCTGAACCGGGCATCCCCGAATCGTTCAAGGTTCTGCTCAAGGAGCTGCAGTCGCTGTGCCTGAACGTCGAGGTGCTCGCCTCCGACGGCGTGGCCATCGAGATGGGCAGCTCGGACGACGAGGACCTCGAGCGGGCCGCGGCGAACCTGGGCATCAACCTGTCCAAGAACGAATCGGCGACGGTGGACGACCTGGTGAACTAGGTGCCCGCCTCCCGGCCGGGCCAGCTCCGGCCGGGAGAGGGCGCAACGGATATTCAACTTTTCTGGCAGTCAGGACCACGGCCGCAAGGCACGGGTCCATATCCCGCAAGCGGGGAAAGGAAGTTACGTGCTCGACGTCAACTTCTTCGACGAACTCCGGATCGGTCTCGCCACCGCCGAGGACATCCGCAACTGGTCCTTCGGCGAGGTCAAGAAGCCGGAGACCATCAACTACCGCACGCTCAAGCCCGAGAAGGACGGCCTGTTCTGCGAGAAGATCTTCGGTCCCACCCGGGACTGGGAGTGCTACTGCGGCAAGTACAAGCGCGTCCGCTTCAAAGGCATCATCTGCGAGCGCTGCGGCGTGGAGGTCACGCGCGCCAAGGTGCGCCGCGAGCGCATGGGCCACATCGAGCTCGCTGCGCCGGTCACCCACATCTGGTACTTCAAGGGCGTGCCGAGCCGCCTCGGCTACCTGCTGGACCTGGCCCCGAAGGATCTCGAGAAGATCATCTACTTCGCGGCCTACGTGATCACGGCGGTCGACGAGGAACTGCGTCACAACGAGCTGTCGACGCTCGAGGCCGAGATGACGGTGGACCGCAAGGCGGTCGAGGATCAGCGTGACGCCGACCTGGAGGAGCGGGCCCAGAAGCTCGAGTCCGACCTGGCCGAGCTCGAGGCCGAGGGCGCCAAGGCCGACGCGCGGCGCAAGGTCAAGGACGCCGGCGAGCGCGAGATGCGGCACATCCGCGAGCGTGCGCAGCGTGAGCTGGACCGTCTCGATGAGATCTGGACGACCTTCACCAAGCTCGCCCCCAAGGACCTCATCGTCGATGAGGGGCTCTACCGGGAAATCGAAGACCGCTTCGGCGAGTACTTCGAGGGCACGATGGGCGCGGAGGCGATTGAGAAGCTCATCGAGGCCTTCGACATCGCGGCCGAGGCGGAGAACCTCCGCGAGACCATCCGCTCCGGCAAGGGGCAGAAGAAGCTGCGCGCGCTCAAGCGGCTCAAGGTCGTCGCCGCGTTCCAGAGTTCGGGCAACGACCCGGCCGGCATGGTCCTCAACGCCGTGCCGGTGATCCCGCCGGAGCTGCGTCCGATGGTGCAGCTGGACGGCGGCCGGTTCGCCACCAGCGACCTCAACGACCTGTACCGGCGCGTGATCAACCGGAACAACCGCCTCAAGAGGCTGATCGACCTCGGTGCGCCCGAGATCATCGTCAACAACGAGAAGCGGATGCTCCAGGAGTCGGTGGACGCGCTGTTCGACAACGGCCGCCGCGGTCGCCCGGTCACGGGACCGGGCAACCGGCCGCTCAAGTCGCTGTCCGATCTGCTCAAGGGCAAGCAGGGCCGCTTCCGCCAGAACCTGCTGGGCAAGCGCGTCGACTACTCGGGCCGCTCCGTGATCGTCGTCGGCCCCCAGCTCAAGCTGCACCAGTGCGGCCTGCCGAAGCTGATGGCCCTCGAGCTGTTCAAGCCGTTCGTGATGAAGCGGCTCGTGGACCTCAACCACGCGCAGAACATCAAGTCGGCCAAGCGGATGGTGGAGCGTCAGCGCCCGCAGGTGTGGGACGTGCTCGAAGAGGTCATCAACGAGCACCCGGTGATGCTCAACCGTGCGCCCACGCTGCACCGCCTGGGCATTCAGGCGTTCGAGCCGCAGCTGGTCGAGGGCAAGGCCATCCAGCTGCACCCGCTGGTGTGCGAGGCGTTCAACGCCGACTTCGACGGTGACCAGATGGCCGTGCACGTGCCGCTGTCGTCGGAGGCGCAGGCCGAGGCCCGCATCCTGATGCTGTCGAGCAACAACATCCTGTCGCCGGCGTCCGGCCGCCCCCTTGCGATGCCGCGTCTGGACATGGTGACCGGCCTGTACCACCTGACCCGCGAGGTCGAGGACGCCGACGGCTCGTACACGCCGTCGGCGACGGACCAGGCGGCGACGGGCGTCTACTCGACGCCCGCCGAGGCGATCATGGCCGTCGACCTGGGCGAGCTGACGATGCAGGCGCGCATCCGCGTGCGCCTGGACCGGCAGCGTCCCCCGGCCGAGATCGAGGCCGAGCGATTCCCGGACGGCTGGAAGCCGGGTGACTCGTGGCTGGCCGAGACCACGCTGGGCCGCATCCTGTTCAACGAGCTGCTCCCGGTGGACTACCCGTTCATCGACGAAGTGATGCCGAAGAAGCGGCAGGCCGCGATCATCAACGATCTGGCCGAGCGCTACCCGATGATCACCGTCGCCCAGACGGTGGACAAGCTCAAGGACACCGGCTTCTACTGGGCGACCCGTTCGGGCGTCACCGTGGCCATGTCCGACGTGCTGGTGCCGCCGCAGAAGACCGAGATCCTGGAAGCGTACGAGAAGCGCGCCGATCAGACCGAGAAGCTGTACCAGCGCGGCGCGGTCGGCGAGTCGGAGCGCAACAGCGAGCTGGTCAAGATCTGGTCCGAGGCCACCGAAGAGGTCGCCAAGGCCATGGAGGCCAACTACCCGGACGACAACCCGATCCCGATGATCGTGAAGTCCGGCGCAGCGGGCAACATGACCCAGGTCCGTTCGCTGTCCGGCATGAAGGGCCTGGTGACCAACCCGAAGGGCGAGTTCATCCCGCGGCCCATCAAGTCCTCGTTCCGCGAGGGCCTGACCGTGCTCGAGTACTTCATCAACACGCACGGCGCCCGCAAGGGCCTGGCGGACACGGCGCTGCGCACGGCCGACTCGGGCTACCTGACCCGCCGCCTGGTCGACGTCTCGCAGGACGTCATCGTGCGTGAGGTCGACTGCGCGACGCCGCGCGGCATCACGATCGCCATCGCGGAGACCGAGCTCGACGCGGCGGGGGAGCCCACGGGCAACCTGGTCCGCGACGCGCACGTGGAGACCGCCGCGTTCGCCCGCACCCTCGCATCCGATGCGCTGGACGCGGACGGCAACGTGGTCGTGGCGAAGGACAGCGACCTGGGCGATCCGGCGATCGAGAAGCTGCTCGCCGCCGGCGTCACAAAGGTGAAGGTCCGCTCGGTCCTGACCTGTGCCACCGGCACGGGCGTGTGCGCCAAGTGCTACGGGCGTTCGATGGCCACCGGCCAGCTGGTGGACATCGGCGAGGCCGTGGGCATCGTCGCGGCGCAGTCGATCGGCGAGCCGGGCACGCAGCTCACCATGCGCACCTTCCACCAGGGTGGTGCGGGCGGTGACGACATCACCGGCGGCCTGCCGCGTGTGCAGGAACTGTTCGAGGCGCGCGTGCCCAAGGGCAAGGCGCCCATCTCCGAGCAGTCGGGCCGGGTGCGCATCGAGGACGACGACCGCTTCTACACCATCACCGTCACGCCCGACGACGGCGGCGAAGAGGTCGTCTACGACAAGCTGTCCAAGCGGCAGCGCCTCGCCAAGCACCGTCCCGAGGGCGAGCAGTACGAGCGCGTCCTGCAGGACGGCGACCACGTGGAGGTGGGCCAGCAGCTTCTCGAAGGTGCTGCGGACCCGCACGAGGTCCTGCGCATCATGGGCCCCCGCGACGTCCAGGTGCACCTGGTCAACGAGGTGCAGGAGGTCTACCGGGCCCAGGGCGTGTCGATCCACGACAAGCACATCGAGGTCATCGTGCGGCAGATGCTCCGCCGCGTGACGATCATCGATTCCGGTGCCACGGAGTTCCTGCCCGGATCGCTGGTCGAGCGCGCCGACTTCGACGCGACCAACAAGCGGGCCGTCCAGGAGGGTCAGGAGCCGTCCGCCGGCCGTCCGGTGCTCATGGGCATCACGAAGGCGTCGCTGGCCACCGACTCGTGGTTGTCGGCGGCGTCCTTCCAGGAGACCACGCGCGTGCTGACCGACGCGGCGATCAACCGTCGCAGCGACAGCCTGGTGGGCCTGAAGGAGAACGTGATCATCGGCAAGCTGATCCCGGCCGGAACCGGCATCAACCGGTACCGGAACATCCAGGTGCAGCCGACGGAGGAGGCGCGCGCCGCCGCTTACGCGGTGCCCGCCTACGACGACGCGTTCTACGGACCCGACGGCGGCTTCGGCAGCGCCACCGGTGCCGCGGTGCCGCTGGACGACTTCCCGTTCTCCGGCGACTACCGCTAGCAGGCCCCGCCTCCGGCAGAACCGCAGACACGGCCCCCGGCCTCCCCACGTGGGAGGACCGGGGGCCGCGGCGTCTGTCCGGCGGGCGGCCCGGTCACGGCATGTGGATTCCCGTGATGGTGGCGAACGGGTCCGCGGCCGGCCCCCACAGCGCGTCGGGGAGCGCCGCCCACGGCGAGTCCGTCGACATGGTCACGTAGGCGCCGACGGGCATTCCCCGGCGGACCCGGCCGGAATGTGCTCCCGCGGGGTCGAGCACGAGGGCGGCTTCCGGTAGCCCGGGGAAGTGCCCGATAACCAGCAGCGTGGTCGTCGACGCGGAGGCCAGCGCGATCTCGCCGAGAACCGCGGTCGCGTCGGCGTTGTACAGGGCAGGGGAGGACGTACAGGCGGAGTCCGCGTCGCGCCACCGTGCTCCGCGGGAGACCCCGCGGAACGTTTCGCGGGTGCGCAGCGCACTGGAGCACAGGACTGTGTCGATGCGCCGGCCATCGGCCGCGAACCACCGGCCCGCCGCTTCGGCCTGCGCCGCGCCGGTGGGCGTCAAGGGCCGTTCGTGGTCTGCCGTGCCGGCGGGGGAGGTGGCCTGGCCGTGCCGCATGAGGATCAGCGTCCGGGGCATGCCCGCGACGATAGACGGCATTGCGGTGCGGTGCGCACAGCCGTGGTGTGGTCTAGATCACCAATAGTCGCCGACGTGACGAGCCGCCTAATGATTGCAATGGTGAAACAATCGCACGGACGGTAGTATTTTCCCGTGACTGCAACATCGGAAGACGGCCTCGCCGAGGTGTTCGACCAGTTGATCGGTGCGATCCACAAAGGCTCCGATTCGGACGTGCTCGACGAGTTCGTGCGCATGGACCTCACTCTGACGCAGGTCCGCGTCGTGATCATGCTCGCGGTGCACGGCAACGAACTGCCGATCAACGAGGTGGCCGACTGCCTCAAGGTTTCGGTGGCGACGGCCGGCCGCACCGTCGACCGTTTGGTGACGCTCGGACTGGCCGAGCGTCGCGAAGACCCGGACGATCGCCGGAGCAAGCTCGTCTCGCTCACATCGGAGGGACAGAGGCTGGCCGACTTGCAGCGCGAGGGAATGCGGGACCACATCCGTGCGTTCTCCCGTGAGCTGCCCGACGAAGTCGCGGTGCACCTGCGGGATGCCATCGCTGCCGCGCTCGACGCCATCCCCGAACATCTCCGTGCAGGCGCGACCTGCTCGCTCAACAACGTCAGGACCTCCTCATGACATCTTCGAACTCCCCGGGCGCGGCAGCGCCGCCCGGTGGCGTCGAGCAGCCGGCCAAGGATCCGACCGCGCTCGATGCCAAGCTCCTCAAGGTCGCCGGCGTGGTCGTGCTGGGCGCGATCATGGCGGCGCTCGACATGACCGTCGTCAACGTCGCCATCCCGACGTTCCAGGAGGCGTTCGACGCCTCCTACGCGGACGTCGCCTGGTCGGTCACCGCGTACACGCTGGCCCTCGCCACCGTCATCCCGCTCACGGGCTGGGCGGCCGACCGCTTCGGCACCAAGCGCCTGTACATGACGGCGCTGGTGCTGTTCGTCATCGGCTCGGTGGCCTGCAGCCTCGCGTGGTCGCTCGAGGCGCTGATCGGCTTCCGCGTCCTGCAGGGACTCGGCGGCGGCATGCTGATGCCGCTGAGTATGACGATCCTGACCCGTGCGGCCGGGCCGCAGCGCATCGGCCGGGTCATGGCGCTGCTGGGCGTGCCGATGCTGCTGGGCCCGATTGGCGGCCCCATCCTCGGCGGCTGGCTGATCGACGCCGTCTCCTGGCACTGGATCTTCCTGATCAACGTGCCCGTGGGTGCGCTGGCGATCCTCGCCGCGGTGATGGTGCTGCCCAAGGACGAGACGCATCCCGGCGAGAAGTTCGACTTCCTCGGCATGCTGCTGCTCTCGCCAGGGCTGGCGCTGTTCCTGTTCGGCGTCTCGTCGATTCCTGAGGAAGGCACGATCGCGGCGACCCGTGTGCTGGGCCCCGGCATCGCCGGCCTGGTGCTGATGGTGGTCTTCGTGCTGTACGCGCTGCGCAAGAAGAACGCCCTGATCGACCTGTCGCTGTTCAAAGACCGCAATCTGACGATCTCCGTGGTCACGCTGATCCTGTTCGTGGTCGCGTTCATGGGCACGATGATGCTGCTGCCCAGCTACTTCATGCAGATCCGCGGGGAGTCGACGCTCATGGCGGGGCTGCTGGTGGCGCCGCAGGGCATCGGGGCGATGATCTCGATGCCGATCGGCGGCAAGCTGGTGGACAAGTTCGGGCCCAAGTTCGTGGTGCTCCCGGGCATCGCCCTGATCGTCCTGGGCCTGGGCGGATTCACGCAGGCCGGCGTCGACACCTCGTTCTGGTACACGGGCGGTTCGCTGTTCGTCATGGGTCTCGGCATGGGCTGGACAATGATGCCGCTGATGACCTCGGCGCTCGCGACGTTGACGGACCACCGCATCGCGCGCGGCTCGACGCTGATGAACATCGTCCAGCAGACGGGTGCGTCGATCGGTGCCGCGGTCATGTCCGTGGTGCTCACCAACCAGATGATCGACCACGGCGTCGACTCCGCGAAGATGCAGAGCCAGCAGGCCGCGGGCGGCCCGGTGCCGCCGGGCGCCGCCGAGCAGATGCAGCAGCTGCTCAACGGTGCTGCCGACGCCTTCAGCAACACGTTCGTCGTCAGCGTCGTCATCGTCGCACTGACGCTGATCCCGGCGGCGTTCCTGCCGCGGAAGAAGATCGCGCCGACGGACGTCTCCGGTGAGGAGATCCCGGAGACGCCCGATGAGAACGATCGCGAGCTGGTGACGAAGTAGAGCAGTGGTGCAGTGACGCCGTGGGCGTCGCGGCGCGGTGAGAAGCACCGTCGATGCCGGAGGCGGGCCTGTCCGATACGGACGGCCCGCCTCCGGCTCGTTCCGCGCCGCGGCGGGAGGGCACTGATAGCCTCGCCGGGTGAGGCGACAGCTCTGGTTCGGTGCGCTTGCGGGGTCCCTCGCGCTGATCGTGGCGGGGTGCGGCGGATCCGCCGGCCCGGCGGGTAGCGAATCCCCGATGCCGACCTCGAGCGCGCCCAGGGCGGCCGCCGGGCCCGCCGGCCCGCATCTGGGGCAGTGCGGTTCGGTGACCGACGCCGAGGTGGCCGCAGCGACGGGGATGCCGCAGCCGATGCGCGCGGTGCGCGACACGGTCGGCTGCCAATGGGACGTCGGGACCCTCGGCGTCGGTTCGCATGTGAGCTTCACCTGGTATCGGGGCAGCCCCATCGGACGCGAACGCGCCATCGACAACGCCGTCGGCCGGGACGTGTCCGATGTGACCATCGGCGGCCGCCCCGGCTTCTCCTCCCGGATCGGGCCGTCGCTGTGCGAGGTGGGGGTCGATTACGGTGCGGACTTCTTCCTGTGGTCCGTCGACTACGGTGCCGACACGGCAGGCCCACCGGAGGGCGGCGTGTGCGATGCGGCGACGTCGCTCGCAGCGATGACCGCGGAGCGTGCGCAGTGATCGGCAGGCACACTCCGGCGATGCGGGCGGATCCGCCGCGCGCGCGCCGACCGCGCAGGCCGGCGCGGGTGGCGGGGCTGCTGGCGTGTTGCGTACTGGCGGCCGGGTGCGCGCAGACCGTCCGGGGAGAGGCGAGTGTGGCGGAGCCGTCCGGCGGATCCGCGGAGCAGCAGTACGTCAACCTGCTCAGGGAATGCACCGTGGTCCCGGAGGACGTCATCGCGGATACGGCTGGCGTGCAGGCGGTGGTGGACACCTTCTCCGGCGCGGTGTGCAGATGGCGGTCGTTCGACGGGGCCACGGACGTCCAGTTGAACTGGTTCGAGAGCGGCACGATGGACCGGGAGAAGTCCGTGGCCGAGAGGCTCGGCTACACCGTGGAGACGGTGCGGATCTCGGGGGCCCCGGCGTACGTGATGCGTGCGCCGGACGACGCCTCGTCCTGCGGTGCGGTGGCGCGCGCGGGAGATTCCGGCGTGGTCGGCTGGTGGGTTCACGGGGCGCCGGTGGATCCCTGCGCGGCAGCGCGCACGCTGGTGGAATTGAGCATCAACCGCGCCCTGTGAGGGTCTCGGCCCGGGGGCTCCGCCCGGCGGCGATCGGGCGGCGCCCGACCCTTCGACGCTACAGGCGGGCGGGCGGCGGAGTTGAGCGACCCGGGTCGTGTCGCGCGCGGCGCGCCGACTTAAATGGGGATGTGACTTTCGATGCACGGCAGACCCCGCTCCTGGACCCCGTCAACGCCGCGCTGGGCGTGCGGCTGCGGGAACAGGGCCAGGGCGGGCTGGTGTACGAGCAGGAGCTGGGCCCCCGCTTCCACGATCACCGGGGGCTGTCCACGCTGGGCTCGGTGGGGGTGCTGCTGGACACGGCCGTGGCGGGCACCGTCTACGCGGCGCTGCCGTCGGGCAAGCGGTCCGTCGCCGCGTCGCTCACCGTCTCCTCGGCCGGCTCCGTGCCCGATGCGGGGACGGTCGCCGTGTACGGGCGCATCGAGAACCTGGACACCGACGCGGGGATCGGCGTGGCGTCCGGTTCGCTGCGCGACGAGGACGGGACGGTGTGCGCGATCGTCAGCGCCCGTGGCGTGGTGGTGGACCGCAACTTCGACCACGGCGCGGGGGCCCGCGCGCCCGAGCTGCCGCCGGTCACCGAGCCCGCTTCGGGGGAGGACCTGCGTGACCGGCTGGGGCTCGACGTGGTGCAGGGCATCGCCCTGGGCGAAATCCCCCGCGGGGCGATGGCCGAGCTCATGGGGCTCGAGGTGCGCATCGTCGAGACCGGGACCATCACGGCCGTCCTCGCCCCGCAGGAGTGGATGGCCAACAGCATGGGCACTCTCCAGGGCGGCATTCTGCTGGCCGCCGCCGACCTGATCTGCGGGCTCGCCGCAGAGACGGCCACCGACCCCGGCGAGGGGTATCGGGTCCTGGACCTGCGCACCGACTTCGTGCGTTCGCCCGCGGTCACCGGCCCTGATATCAGGCTCGAGGCCAACGTGGTGCGCGCGGGACGCAGGATCGAGCTGGTGGAGGCCAGGATCGCCACCGACGACGGCCGGCTCCTCACCCGCGCCTCGGCGTCGGTCCTGCGCCTGTGACGCACGCGCATCCGTGACGCACGCGCATCCGTGACGCACGTGCGTACGTGATCCGCGCCCGTGCGCGCCCCCGAGCCCGCGGGCGGAGCACGTCAGACTGCCGCACGTCAGGCCGTGGGCGCCAGCTCCGAGACGGGCGCGTCCGGGTCGATCGCCACGCCCGCTTCGCGCATCGTGCCGTCGAGCACCTGCCAGATCGCGACGCGCAGGAACTCTCCGAGGCGGTCGATCGTCAGCGTGGACGCGGGGTTGCCCAGCCACCGATTGACGGCGGAGTCGACGAGCCCGGTGACGCCGAAGGCCAGTGTCTCGGCGATGTCGGTGGGCTTTCCCAGCCCCTCGAGCACCCCAGCGATCAGGTCTGACAGCCGCACGGCGATGGCGGTCTTCGTGCCGGTCACCACCCGGGATCCCACGGTGCGGTGCGACGCCGAACCGACGCCGAGGAACTGGTGCAGCCGGGGCGATTCGACGATCCAGCGCAGGTAGGCGGAGACGGCGTCGTCGATGGCCTCCCGGACGGTGCCGCGCGGGGTCAGCGTGGGGGAGATCGTCTCGAGGAGCATCCCGATGATGCGCTCGCGGATCTGCTCGTCGAGGTCCCCGCGTCCGGAGAAGTGCCGGTAGACGACCGAACGCGGGATCCCGGCACGCCGGGCGATGGCCTGCACGCCCACGTCTTCGGCGGACTCGCCGATGACCTCCACCGCGGCGGTGAGGATGAGTTCACGTCGCTCGGCCTTGTGGCCGGCCCACCGTGTGGCGCGCCCGTCGGGGCGCTCGGCGCCGGTGGGGGGTTCTTCCGTCATGCGCGGGTGGTCACTCCTGGGGTCGTCGGGCACGTGATCACAGTACCCATCCGGTGATTGACGCGACAGCATGTCTCACTTAGATTGATGAGACGTGGCGTCGCACACACTCTCAAGGGCGCCGAGACTACCGAGGGGACGGTGACGATGGGGCCGGGTATGCGTAATCGAAGCGGTCGGCGGGTGTTCGTGGTGGGCGTGGGGATGACGGACTTCGTCAAACCCGGGTCGCGTGAATGGGACTACCCGGACATGGCGCGCGAGGCGGGCACGGCGGCGCTCGCCGACGCGGGCGTCGGCTACCGGGAGGTCGAGCAGGCGTACGTCGGCTACGTCTACGGCGAGTCGACGTCCGGCCAGAGGGCGGTCTACGAGCTGGGCCTCACCGGCATCCCGGTCGTCAACGTGAACAACAACTGCTCCACCGGATCCACCGCGCTGTACCTGGCGGCGCAGGCCGTGGCGGGCGGACTTGCGGACTGCACCCTGGCGCTGGGCTTCGAGAAGATGCAGAAGGGCTCGCTGGGCGCCACCTACGACGACCGTGAGCAGCCGATGATGCGGCACCTGCTGGCCACCGCCGAGCTGCAGGAGTTCGCCATGCCGCCCGCTCCGTACATGTTCGGCGCGGCCGGCGTCGAGCACTCCGAGCGCTACGGCACCACCGCTGAGCAGTTCGCGAAGATCGCGGTGAAGAACCACCGGCACTCCAAGAACAATCCGCACGCCCAGTTCCGCGACGAGTACTCACTGGCCGAGATCCTCGGTTCGCGGGCCATCCACGGGCCGCTGACCAAGCTGCAGTGCTCGCCCACCTCGGACGGGTCCGGTGCGGTCGTCGTCGCGTCGGAGGACTTCGTCGACCGGCACGGGCTGGCCGGGCAGGCGGTCGAGATCGTCGGCATGGCGATGGTCACCGATCTTCCCAGCACGTTCGAGGACCAGTCGGTGATCAGCCTCGTCGGCTCCGACATGACCCGCACGGCCGCGCAGCGGGTGTACGAGCAGGCGGGGATCGACCCTGGCGACGTCGACGTGATCGAGCTGCACGACTGCTTCTCCACCAACGAGCTCCTCACCTACGAGGCGCTGGGGCTGTGCGCTGCGGGCGAGGGCGGCGCGCTCGTCGACGCCGACGACACCACCTACGGAGGCCGCTGGGTGGTCAACCCGTCCGGCGGGCTCATCTCCAAGGGACACCCGCTGGGCGCCACCGGCCTGGCCCAATGCAGCGAGCTGACCTGGCAGCTGCGCGGCGCCGCGGACGCGCGCCAGGTCTCCTCGGCGGCCGCGTCGTCCGGGGTGGCGCTGCAGCACAACATCGGCCTCGGCGGCGCGGTCGTCGTCGCCGCCTATCGGCCCGCCGAACGCTGACGGGGCGCGGCGCGCCGCGCCGGAATCCGCAGCACACCGAAGAGCAGTACATCAAAGACAGCACGCACAGCGAAGGAGCTTCACCAATGGCATCGGTTTCCGTCTCCGCCACCCTGCCCACCGCGCCGGAGAAGACCTGGGACGCGCTCTCGGACCTGTCCCGGTGGGAGGAGTGGCTGACCATCCACCAGTCGTGGAAGAGCGGGCTGCCCACGGAGGTGGCGGTGGGCGCGCAGTTCACCGAGGTCGTCTCGGTGATGGGCATGGCCAACAAGATCGAGTGGACCGTCACCGAGGTGACCGTCCCGCAGTCCGTCACCATCGAGGGCACCGGCATGGCCGGGGTGAAGGTGCAGTTCACGCTGCAGGTCCAGCCCGACGGGGAAGGGTCGCGCGCCGTGATCGACGCGTCGTTCACCGGCACGATGATCGTCGGGCCCATCGGCAAATCGGTGGCCAAGAACGCCAAGGGCGACCTCGAGGCGTCGCTGGCGCGTTTCGCCGAGATCTTCGGCTGAGGCGCGGGCAGTGACCTCATCGGACACACGGGCGGCGCGCCCTGCAGAGCCGGTCGCGTTCGACGGCGCCGGCCTCGGGGTGTGGACGGACCCGGAGCGCTTCGAGGTGACGGCCGAGCGCATCGCCGAGTACGCCGCCGCCACCAACGACCCCATCGACGCCCACCGGGCCGGCCGCGTCGCTCCGCCGGTGTTCGCGGTGGTGCCGGTGTTCCTGTCGATGGCGCCGGCCGCGCTGTCGGTGGCGCCGCCGGAGCTGCTGATGAAGCTGGTCCACGGCGAGCAGGACTTCCGCTTCCACCGGCCGATCGTCCCCGGCGACACGCTCGTCGCGCGCGCCCGTCCCGTCGGCTACGCGGGCAGGGGCAGCGGGTCCAGCGTGGTCGTGCACGCCGAAACGCGCACCGAGGCCGGGGAACTCGTGGGCGAGCAGTGGCTCACCGCGTTCTTCCGCGGGGTCGACGCGGGCCCGGGAGAGGGGGAGCAGGCGCCGCCGCACCCGCTCGACCCGGCGCTGCGCGCGGCCGCACCGGCCGCGGAGGTGCGTCAGCGCATCGACGACGACCAGACCTTTCGGTACTCACCGGCCTCCGGCGACCCCATGCCGATCCATCTCGACGACGAGATCGCGCAGATGGCGGGCCTTCCGGGGATCATCAACCACGGCCTGTGCACCATGGCCTTCACCTCGTGGGCCGCGCTCATCGAGCTCGCCGGCGCGGACACCGCGCGGCTGCGGCGCCTCGCGGTGCGGTTCGCGCGCCCAGTACTTCCCGGCCAGACCATCGACACCCGGTTCTGGCGCGCGGCCCCGGACCTCGCGGACGCCGGGGAGACCGCGTATTCGTACGAGACCGTCGTGCCGGGCGGCGCGGGCGAGACCGCCACCACGGTCATCACGGACGGGCTCGCCGTCATCGCCGACGCCTGACCCGTCCCTATCGGATCCGGGCGGGGTGCCGCCCTCCATCACGACATCGCAAGGGAGTACTGCACATGGGAATCCTTGAAGGACGGGTAGCCGTCATCACCGGCGCGGGCCGCGGCATCGGCCGCGAGCACGCGCTGCTGTTCGCCCGCGAGGGGGCGCGGGTCGTCGTCAACGACGTCGGCGGCGCCAACGACGGCTCGGGGGCCGACGCGGGGCCGGCGCAGCAGGTGGTCGACGAGATCCGGGCCGCGGGCGGGCAGGCCGTGGCGAACGCGGGCAGCGTCGTCTCGTGGGCGGACGCGGCGGCGGCGGTCGACCAGGCGGTCGACGAGTTCGGCCGGCTCGACATCCTCGTCAACAACGCCGGGATCCTGCGCGACGCGTTCATCGCGGGAATGGACGAGGATCAGTGGGACGCGGTGCTGGCCGTGCACCTCAAAGGGCACGCCGGCATGCTGCACCACGCGGCCGCCTATTGGAAGAAGCAGACGAAGGCGGGCGAGCCCGTGGACGCGGCGGTCGTCAACACCGCGTCCGCGTCGGGGACGTTCATGCCCAACGCGGGGCAGGCGAACTACGGCGCGGCGAAGGCCGGAATCGCCGCCCTCACGCTGGTCGCGGCCGACGAGCTGGACCGCTACGGGGTGCGCGTCAACGCGATCGCGCCCATCGCGCGCACGCGGCTGACGCTGGCGACGCCGGGCATGGGCGCGCTGTTCGCCCAGGAGGTGCCCGCCGGCGAATTCGACGCGTTCGACCCCGCCAACATCTCCCCGGTCGTCGCGCACCTGGCGTCGCAGAAGTGCTCTCTGACAGGCAAGGTGTTCGCGGTGCAGGGCGGCGCCATCTCGGAACTCGCGGGCTGGCACGACGTCTCGACCATCGAGGCGGACGGCCCGTGGGAGCTCGACGACCTCGCAGCAAGGCTCGGGTGACCGCGATGGCCGCAGAACGCAGGCACGCCGCGTACGAGCTGGGGCTGGGCCTCGCGCAGGAGCACACCGACCTCGCGGAATCGGTCCGCGCCTTCGCCGAGCGCACCATCACCACCGACGGGGTGCGGGCGGCGCTGGAGGCCCCCGCGGAGGAGAAGTTCCCGCGGTACTGGCGGGACCTGGCCGAGCTGGACCTGCTGGGCCTGCACGTGCCCGAGGAGCGCGGAGGCGCCGGGGGCGGGCTGCTCACGGCCGCAGTGGCGATCGAGGCGCTCGGGCGCACCGTCGCGCCGGGTCCGTACATCCCCACGGTGCTGGCGTCGGCGGTGCTCGCCGCCGCCGACGACAAGGCGGGGATAGACCTGCTGCCGGGCCTGATCTCGGGGGAACGCACGGGCGCGGTGGCGCTGGGGCCGGCCGTCGCGGGGGCCGCAGGGATCACGGGCCGCCGCGACGCGGACGGGCTGGTGCTGGACGGGGCCCTCGACGCGGTGCTCGGTGCCGCCGCGGCCGACGTGGTGATCGTGCCCGTGACGATGACCGACGGCAGGGAAGGCGCCGTCGGGGAGGACTCCGGGGATGCGGTGTGGGTCGCGGTCGACGGCCCGCAGCTGCGGCGCACCGAGCAGGACGGGGTGGACCTGCTGCGCCGATCGGCGCGGATCGAGGCCGCCGGTCTGCGGGTGCCGGAGTCCCGCGTGCTGGCGGCGCCGGTTCCGGGCCGAGTGCGTGCCATCGCGACGGTCGTGCTCGGCGCCGAGGCGCTGGGCGTGCTGTCGTGGTGCGTGTCCACGGCGTCCGGGTACGCCATGACGCGGGAACAGTTCGGGCGCCCCATCGGGAAGTTCCAGGCGGTCAAGCACACCTGCGCGCGGATGGGCATCGCGCTGGAGAAGGCCCGCGCGACGCTGTGGGACGCCGCCCGCGCGCTCGACGGCGGCGACGCCGATGCCGTCTTCGCCGCCGACATCGCCGCCACCGTGGTGCCCGATGCGGCGGTGGCGGTGGCGCAGCAGTGCATCCAGGTCCACGGGGGCATCGGCTTCACCTGGGAGCACGACGCGCACCTGTACTACCGACGGGCGCTGGCGATCCGCGGCGTCCTGGGCACCCGCGAGGAACGCGCGGGCCGGGTGGCCGCGGCCGCGCTGGCCGGGACCCGCCGCGAGTGCGCGCTGGAGCTTCCGGCCGAGGCCGACGCTCTGCGCGGGCCCATCGCCGCCGCGTTGCGGGAGATCGCCGCGATCGACGACGAGGACGAGCAGCTCGTCGCGCTCGGCGACGGCGGTTGGGTGCAGCCGCACCTGCCGCGGCCGTACGGGCGCGGGTCGGGGCCCCTCGAACAGGTCGTCATCGCCGAGGAGATCGGTACGGCGGGCATCGCCATGCCGCAGCTGCTCATGGGCGGCTGGGCCGTCCAGGCGATCGTCGCGCACGGCACCGAGCGGCAGAAGCGCGAGCTGGTCGTGCCGACGCTGCGCGGGGAAGTGGTGTGGTGCCAGCTGTTCAGCGAGCCGGGCGCCGGTTCCGACCTGGCGTCCCTGACCACCCGGGCGGTGCGGGTCGACGGCGGCTGGGAGATCACCGGCCAGAAGATCTGGACCACCGTCGCCCAGTTCGCGCAGTGGGCCATGCTCATCGCACGGACGGACCCGTCGGCGCCCAAGCACGAGGGCATCACCTACTTCGTGCTCGACATGTCCGCACCCGGTGTGACGGTGCGGCCGCTGCGCGAGATGACCGGCTCAGCGCTGTTCAACGAAGTGTTCCTGGATCGCGTGTTCATCCCGGACTCGGACGTGGTGGGGGCGGTGGACGACGGCTGGCACGTCGCGCGCACGACCCTCGCCGGCGAACGTGTGGCGCTGAGTCAGAAGATGGAGGCCTACGCCACCGACGCCGATCTGCTGGCCTTCGCGCGCGGCCGCACGCTCACCCCGGTGGGCCGCCACGAACTCGGTGAGCTGGTGGCCGAGAGCCAGGCGGTGGACCTGCTGGGCGTGCGCGCGGTCCTGGGACAGCTCTCCGGCGCGGACGTGAGCACCACGTCGAGTGTGGGCAAGCTGCTCGCGATGGGGCTGGGCCAGTCGATCGCCGAGTACGTGGTGGCGCAGCTCGGACCGGCCGGAGCGGTGACGGTGCCGGGCATGCCCAGCGACAAGGCGATCGAGCAGTTGATCGCGGGGCGGGCCACCACCATCTACGGCGGCACCACCGAGGTGCAGCTCAACGTGATCGCCGAGCGGATGCTGGGCCTGCCGCGGGACTGACGGGCGGCCGCGTCAACGGATCGCGCGAGCGGGTACCGGACGGAGGTCCCGTCGGCGATCATGGGGGCGACGGGCCGATACAGGAGACGGGGTGCGCGAGATGGACGAAGGTGCAGGAGCTTCGGGAGCTGCAGGAGCTGCGGGCGGGGCGGGCGCGCTGGACTGGGACGGGGAGCACGGCGCGTTCTGGGTGCGAGAGCAGGAACACCAGGACGCGGTGCTGCGGCCGTTCGTCGCGCCCCTGCTCGACGCGGCCGGCGTCGACGCGGGCACGGCGGTGCTCGACGTGGGGTGCGGCTGCGGGGCCACGACGCGGGCGGCCGCCGAGCGCGGGGCGGCCCCGGTGATGGGGCTGGACCTTTCCTCGGCGATGCTCGCCCGTGCCCGCGAGCTGGCGACGGCGCAGGGGGCCGGGGGCGTGGACTTCGTGCAGGGAGACGCGCAGACGCACCCCTTCGCGCCGGCCACGTTCGACGCCGTGATCAGCCGCTTCGGCGTGATGTTCTTCGACGATCCGCACGCCGCGTTCCGCGGGTTCGCGCGGGCACTGCGCCCGGGCGGCACGCTGGCGTTCGTGTGCTGGCAGTCCGCCCGCCGCAATCCGCACATCTCCCTGCCGATGCGCGCCATCGTCGCCGCCTTCCCCGAGGCGCTTCCGCGGGACACGCCGCAGCCGCCGTTCAGCATGGCGGAGCCGGACGACGTCCGGGAACTGCTGGAAGGCACGGGGTTCGGCGATGTGGGATTCGAGCCCATCGAGCAGGAGTTGCGGGTGGGCGACGATCCCGACCAGGTGCTCGCGCACTACCTCTCGGGCCCGATGGCGCGCCTGCTGCTGGAACCGCAACCGGCTGCGGAGGTCGAGGCCGTGGCCAAACGCATCCGCGGGCAACTGGCCGAACACGCCGGGTCCGACGGCGTCCACCTGGGCTCGGCGGCGTGGCTGGTGACCGCCCGCGCCCGCTGACCGCCGCGGGCATCGGGCGGGCGTCCGCGGAACCGCGTCGGCGCGGAGCGGGCGTCCGCTACCGTATCGGCTGTGAACGGGCGCGATTCGGAGGGCGACGGCGCAGTCGACCCGCAAGATTCTGGGACGCAACATGATTCCGGCGGTCGGGGTGCGCGCTTCGCGACCGGCCGGGACAGGGCCGGGGGAGGCGGCCCGGTGCGTAACGGGGCGGTCGCGGGTGCGGCCCTGGCGAGCGCGCTGCTGGCCGGATTCGTGCTGGCGGGGGCCGAGTTCCCGCATGCGCCGAGGCGGGTGAACTTCGCGTTCGTCGCAGACGGCGTCCCGGGAGCGGACGGCGAGATCGTCCGCGCGCCGTGGGAATGGCTGCAGCACCTGGCTCCCGGCATCGGGGTCCTTGTCGCGGTGGGGGTCTGCGCGATGCTCGAGCTCAGGGAGCGGCGTTCCGGAGTCGGCGGCGGGGGCGGTGCGCGGTCCCGGTCCGTGCCCTGGCGGGTCACCTCCTGGTCGGTCGCGCTGGCCGGGGTCGTGCTCCTCGCCGTGCTGCTCGCGGCCGACCGCGACGTCGTGACGCCCGGCGCCGACGCGGCGACGGGCGTGGGCCTCGCGGTGGCGGCCGGTGTGCTCCTCGGCGCGTCTGCGCAGGCGTCGGCGGGCCGGCGGTGGGCCCTGCCAGTCCTGGTCGGCGGCGCCGCGGTGGCCTGCGTGCTCGCGCGGCCGGCGGCGGTGACCTGGGCGATGGACACGTTCAGCGGCGGATCGTCGGCGTACTTCTCCAGCGGAGGCGCCGCGGAGTCCGGCTCGTGGTGGTTGCCGCTCGCGGTCGCGGGCGTGCTGATCCTCGCCGCCGCGCTGGTGGAAGCGCTGCGGCCCGGACAGGGAGGCGTCGGGACCGCCCGCGCGACAGCGCAGGAGCGTCCGGGTGCGCGGCGCGGCGCGGCGGTGCGGACCGGCGCGGTGGTGCTGCTGGTGGCGGGCGGCTACGGCCTCTACCTGCTCGCCCGCTCCACAGACGGGTGGGGTGTATTGGGCGCGGGTCTGGCGCTGACAGTGGCGCTGTTCGGGCTATGCGGCCTGCTTCTGGGCGATGACGGCGGGACGGTGCCGGCCGCGCTGGCGACGACGGTGGTGGCAGCGCCGCTCGTGGCGGAGGCCACGGGCACGATGATCCTCGGGATGCCGGTCGTGGTCGCGTTCGTGGTCCTCGGCGTCGCGGCGGCGGTCGCGGGGGTGCGGTGGCCGTCGGTGGGTCTCGGCTTCGCGGTGCTCGCCGTGGTCGGCATCTTCGGCGTGGTCACGTTCGGCGATCTGCAGACGCTCGTCGTGTTCCGGCTGCTCGTGACGGCGGTCGGCGGGTCGTACCTGCTGGCGTCGTGCGTCGTCCTGCGCCCGGCGGGGCCCGGCTCGCCGTCGCCGGCGGTTCCGTGGCCGGGCGGCTCCGCCGGAATCGGATGCCGCGCCCGGCCCGCGGTGCTCGCGGCGGCGGTGCTGTTCGTGACGTCCGCGCCGGCCGCGCTCGCGGAGACCGTCACGGCGCGGTTGCGCGGTGCGCCCGGGGACATTTTCGCGGGGTCCGGCGTGGAAGGGGCGTCGCCCGGTGTCGGTGTGGCGATGGTGCTCACGGTGATCTGCTGCGCCGTCGCCTACGCGCTGATCGCGGTCCGCGCGGCGCGGCCGATGCTGTGGTCCGGGTCATAGACGGGTGTATAGTTTGCGCCGATCCGGAGTGGGAAGAAGGCGAGGCGCGCAGTGACCGTACGAGACCTGGCTGTACGAGACCTGACTGTACGAGACCTGACTGTACGAGGCCGTGACCAAGCGCCGCCTACCCGCGCGTCGGGCGGCCGAAGGCGGCGTCTCGCGGCGGCGGGCGCGGCGCTTGCCGCCGTCGGTGCATTCACCCTGGCCCCCACGGTGTCCGCCGCGCCGACGCCGGCGGCCGCGCAGGCAGAGGCGATCGCGCAGGCAGAGGCGATCGCACAGCTCGCGCCGGGCGCGCTCCTGTCCAACCCCGTCGAAATCGACCCGTCCGCCGCGGGCGGAACGCTGTGGATCCCCGGCACGGCGCGGGCCTGGAAGGTCGAGTACCGCACCACGACGTCCGGGGAGAAGCCCGCAGTCAGCACCGGCATGGTGTACGTGCCGCAGGGCCAGGCGCCGGAGGGCGGCTGGCCGGTGGTCTCGTGGGCGCACGGCACCACGGGCCTCGGCGATTCCTGCGCGCCGTCCGGCACCGGATGGTCCCAGCGCGACCTGGACTACCTGGCGCACTGGATGGGCCAGGGCTACGCGGTGGTCGCCACCGATTACGCGGGCCTCGGCACGCCCGGCGGCATGCCCTACCTGGACGGCAAGGTGGAGGCGCACAACGTCGTCGACATGGTCACCGCGGGGCGCAACGTCGCCGGGGCGGACCTGTCGCGCGAGTGGGTGGTGATCGGCCAGTCGCAGGGCGGCGGCGCGGCCATCACCACAGCGCGCTACGCCGACGAGTACGGCGGGCCGGACCTGGACTACCGGGGCGCCGTCGGCACGGGCGTGCCGGCGTACATCGAGAACATCGTCGCGATCGCCGGCCCCGGCATGCCGCCGATCGCCCTGCCGAAGGGCATGACCGCGTACGGCCTCTACATTCTTGCGGGCCTCGACACCGCGCACCCCGACTTGGACATCCCCTCCGTGCTCACCGACCAGGGCCGCGCGCTGCTGGAGCAGGCCAAGGTGCAGTGCCTCCACGACTTCGAGCAGACCGCGGCCGGGACCGTCCTCGGTTCGCTGTTCACCGCGCCGTTGTCGTCGCTGCCGGACTTCCACCGGGTGCTGTTCGACTACATGAAGATGCCGGAGGACGGCTTCGGCCAGCCGTTCTTCATCGGCCAGGGGCTGAAGGACACCGACATCATCATGCCGTCGACGCTGATCTACGCGGAGACCCTGCGGCGCAACGGTCAGCCGCTCACCTTCCGCGCGTACCCCACCGACCACAGCGGCACCATGGCGGCGTCGCTGCCGGACAGCACGCCGTTCGTGCGGTCGCTGTTCGACGGGAACCCGCCCGCGCCGTCGTTCGGTTCGGCGGAATAGAACGGCCCGGCGCGGAAAGCGCGGCCCGGGAACGGCGCGGCCCCGCGGTGGCGGGCGCCCGCGTGGCAGTCTGGACGGCGAGCACGGTCACAGCGGCCGCACAGACGGGAGTAGCCACATGAGCGCGGACGACACCTATCCTGCGTACGTCGTCGAGGAGAAGGGCAAGCCCGCGCGGCTGCGGCGGCTGACCGATGCCGACCTGCCCGAGGGCGACGTGACGGTGGATGTCGCGTACTCGTCGTTGAACTTCAAGGACGGGCTGGCGGTGACGGGCAAGGGGCCGATCGCGCGCAGGCTGCCGATGGTGTGCGGGATCGACCTGGCCGGCACGGTGTCCGCCTCGGGGTCGCCGCAGTGGAAGCCGGGCGACGAGGTGGTGCTCACCGGGTGGGGGCTGTCCGAGACCCACCCGGGCGGCTTCACCACCCGCCAGCGTGTGCGCGGGGAGTGGCTGGTCGCCAGGCCCGACGCCCTCACCGCGGAGCAGTCGATGGCGATCGGGACCGCTGGACTGACCGCCATGCTCTGCGTGCTCGAACTCGAGGGTTCGGGAATGACTCCCGGCCAGGGTCCGGTGCTGGTCACCGGCGCTTCGGGCGGTGTGGGCAGCGTGGCCGTCGCGGTGCTCGCGAAGCTCGGCTACGAGGTGGTCGCCGCGACGGGCCGCCCCGAGTCCCGCGCGTACCTCGGCGACCTGGGCGCGTCGTCGTTCGTGGACCGCGCGGAACTGTCCGAGCCGGGCCGACCGTTGCAGAAGGAGCGGTGGGCGCACGCGGTGGACACGGTGGGCAGCACCACGCTGGTGTCGGTGCTCTCGCAGATCGGTTACCGGGGTTCGGTCGCCGCCTGCGGGCTCGCCGGCGGTAACGACCTGCCGGCGACCGTGCTGCCGTTCATCCTGCGCGGGGTGTCCCTGCTGGGCGTCGATTCGGTGCAGTGCCCCACCGACGTGCGCGCCGAGGCGTGGAAGAGGCTGGGCGCGGACCTCCCGCAGGACCTGCTGGCGCAGCTGACCACCGCGCGGGGATTCGCGGACATCCCGCGGCTCGCGGAGGACATTCTGGCGGGCCGGACGCGCGGTCGCGTGGTCATCGACATCAACCGGTGACGTTCGCCGGCCCCGGCCATGCTGCCGCTGAGGGGCCTCGTCAGCCCGGCCGTAGCGCGGCCACCACCGATCTGGGTGCCGGGTTGACGTGCGCGACCCCGTCGATCACCACGGTGGGGACGGTCTCGTTGCCGTCGGCGACGGACCGGACGAAGGCGGCGGCCCGGGCGTCGTCCCGGATGTTGATCATCGCGGGCCGCAGCCGCCGGGCCCACAGGATGGCCCGCAGGCGCTGACAGAAAACGCAACCGGGGCGCCAGTACACGGTGACCCGGGGTGCGGGCGCGGCGGTGCCGCCAGTGCAGGGATCATCGGACACTTCTGCAGTTCTCGCTTCCTTGCGTGCCGGGCGGGCGGTCCGCGCGGCGGGTGGAACAGGAGCGGCAGGACCAGGGTCGGCGGGATCGGCGGCCCCGGGGCCACCGCGCCACCGCGCCACCGCACTGTCTGCGTCCACCAGGCCGATCGGCAGCATCGGCGGGGACGGGGCGCGCATCCATTCCGCGATGCGCCGGTTGAGCTCGGCGACGTGGGCGCGCACCTCGTTCTCCGCGCCGGGTGTGCGCGGGTCGATGTCCGCGACGGTGCGGGGGAGCTCGTCGACCTCCCGGCGCAGCTGCAGAGAGATCGGCAGCAGCGCGTCGGTGGACAGGCCCTCCTCCTCGAGTTTGCGGCGTACCCAGCCCATGTCGTCGTCCGTGCGCGACGGGGGGATGGGCTTGCCGGTCCCCGGCAGGCCGTCGAGGTCGCCGCGCTCGGTCGCGACGCGGATCTGCCGCTCCACCCACGATTCGACCGTCGTACCCGCCGGCTTGCGCTCGGTCATGGGTCCGCTCCTCCGATCGAGGATCCGCGTTCCTCCGGTCGTCCCTCCGCCTCTTCTCGATTGTCGGCGCCGACGCCGCGCGCGGCAAGCACCGGCCGTAGCCCTGTACTCGCCCGTACGGTTTTCGGCCGGTATAGATCGGGGGAGGGCCGCCGGATTCGCGACCCCCGAACCGGAAGGACCCTGATGAGCGAAACGGCCGCCACCGCGGGCGCACACTGCACGGAGGCATCTGCCACGGCACCCGCGGCGGGGGTGGAGTTCGCCCGCGCCGGGGAGGCGCGCCCGACGACCTCGCCGATGCGGTCGGTGCTCGCGGCGGCCGCGGCCGCCGCGTCGGACGACCTCGCGGCGCGCGTGGCGGGCAGCCGCGACTGGCGCACGGACTATGCGCCGCTCATGGCGGAGCTGACCTCCCATTCGGCGCGCGACGCGGACATGGCCTGGGCCATCGCGGACGCGGGAACCGCCCGCGCGCGGCGGGAACTGGTCTGGGAGTCCGCCACCGGCGCGGTTCCGCTCGACCAGGTGGGCGAGGAGGACTGGTCGGTGCCGGCTCCCGCGACCGGGCAGGTCATCGGGGCCGCGGAGCCGGAGCCGACGTTGCGCGTGCCGTACCGCGGCGGTGTCCTCGAGGGCGACGCGCTCGTCGCGCAGCTCGGCCGGTGGGTGGCGGCGGGGGTCGTCGAGCCCTCGTTCGCACTGGCGATCACGCGGGTGGTGGAGAACCCGCAGTGGCTCTCGCTGCCCGGCCGCACCATCGCGATGATGGGCGCGGGCGGCGAGCTGAGCCCGCTCGAACCCTTCGCCCGGTGGGGCGCGGACATCCTCGCAGTCGACCTGCCCGCCGAGCGCGTGTGGGACCGCATCGTGCGAATGGCGGAGGAGGGTACGGGGCGCGTCCGCTTCCCGGTGGATGCGGACGGCACCCCGGGCCTGGACATCGTCGGCGCGCCGGCGGTGGCGGCGGCCTGGCTGGACGGGCACGCGGGCGCGGGCGACGCGGCGGGATCGCGTCTGGTCTTCGGCATGTACGCCTACGCGGACCGGGGCGCACACGTGCGCATCAGCATGGCCACCGACCTGATCATCGAGCGGCTCCTGGCGGCGCATCCTTCGACCGCGCTCGCCTATCTGCAGACGCCGACGGACGCGTTCGTCGTGCCGCCCGAGGTGGTGGCGGCGGGCCACGGCGCCTGGGACGGCCGCGACGCCAAGCGCTACCTGCAGGCGCCGCTGCGCTTGGCGGGTCGCGGCGCGCTGTTCGAGCCCTCGTACCGGTCCGTGCACGAGGACGGCACCGCGGTGGCGGACATCCTCGTGCCGCAGCAGGGCCCCAGCTACGCGATGGCCAAGCGGCTGCAGCGCTGGCGCGGGATCAGCGCCGAGCGCGCCGGGCACGCGGTGTCGTTCAACGTGGCGCCCGCGTCGTGGACCCGGTCGGTGACGAAGAACCGGGTGCTGGCGGCGGCGTACAAGGGGGCGCGGCGGTTCGGCGTGGAGATATTCGCCGCGGACACCACGCGGGTGCTCATGGCGGCACTGCTGGCCCACGACCTCAACCACGCCGCCGGCGCGCGTCCGCACCCCGAGCACCTGTTCGCGGATCAGGCGGCGCACGGCGGGCTGTGGCGCTCGGCGTACGAGCCGAAGACCGTGCTGGGCTTCGCGGCGCTGCTGGGGATGGCGCGGCTGTAGCCCTCGGGCGGCGGCGTACTGCCGACTCCAGGCCTTCGTGATTCCGGACGCTCCGGGGGCTTACGTTCCGAGTGAATCGCTGAGGCTGCCGAACAGCGTGCACAAGGATCCGGTGCAGTCGTCCGTGGAGTAGACGATGGTGACCGAGGCGGCGTCATCGGTCGGTGCAGGGGCGTTGCCACCGGTGGGGACCAGTGAGGAACCGCCGCCGCCGCCGGCGCTTTCGCCGCCGCCGCCACCACCGAACAGTCCGCCGCCGCCACCGCCGCCGCCGTCGCAGTAGGATCCGTAGTCGCCGACGCCGCCGGCCCCTCGCGTTCCGGGGGACGCTGCGGCGGAGCCGCCTGCGCCGCCCGCGGATTCAGTACCGGCGCCGCCGCCACCGGGGGCGCCGTGCCCGGCGTCGCCGCCGGGGCCGGAGTGGACGCAGGCGCCGCCGCCTCCGCCACCCGCCGCGATGATGACCCGCGAACCGAGGGTGCCGGAATCCGATTCCGTGCGGCTGACGGTACGGACGTCCGTCGCCCCGCCACCGCCCCCGCCGTCGTAGCCGCCGTCGCCTCCGCCGTTCCAGCCTCCAGCCGTCTGATTCCCGTGGCCGCCGTCCCCGCCGACCTCGATGTATAGCGTCTCCACCTGCGCGGTGTCGATGATTCCGGACACCCGCGCACCACGGCCCCCGGCGCCGCCTCTCCAGCCGGACATTCCGTGACCGCCGATCGCGGTGACGTCGACGTTCGCGATGCCGTCGGGGACCGCGAAGGTCTGCTCGCCGCCGGTGAAGGTGTAGGTGCAGGTGACCGTGCCGTCCCCGTCGCTTGTGCACTCGTCGGGCAGGGCGGGGGCGGCGCCGGCCAGCGCCGGTACGGCCAGAACGTAGGCGCCGGCCAGGGTGAGGCCCGCGACGCCGGCCCCTGTGCGGTGTTTCATCGTGCGGTGCGAATGGATTCGGGACATGAGGAGCTCCGTCCGTCGATAATATTAAATGGGCATGAAATAAACGGTACTCTTCGTCCGTGAGTGACGGCAAGGGTTCGGCGCGACGCGGCGGTGGGCGGCTGGGCGGCGTGATTCCAGCAACCAGGGCACGAGTTCGTGGAGAAAGTGACCTGGAATGCTGGATCGGCGCGTCAGCCCGCTCCCGCCGCACCCAAAAACAATCATTCATGCTTGATTGTTCGCCGATGCTGTGTGACGCTGGGCACGTGGTTGATCTCGAACCGGTCCTGGCGGACCTCGACGCGGAGGGCGAGGCGCTCGACGCGCTCGTCGCGGGCCTGGAACCCGGGGGGTGGTCCACTCCGACGCCGGCCGCAGGCTGGACCATCGCGCATCAGATCGGGCACCTCGCCTGGACGGACGCGGCATCGTTGACGGCCGCGACCGACGAGGCCGGATTCCACGAGCTCGTCGCGGCGGCCTGGGCGGACCCCACCGGATTCGTCGACGTGGGCGCGGAGCGGTGGGCGCAGACGGCCCCCGGGGAGCTGCTGGCGGCCTGGCGCGCGGGCCGGTCGGCGCTCACGAGCGCGCTGCGCGACAGGCCGACGGGGGAGAAGGTGCCGTGGTTCGGCCCGCCGATGAGTCCCGTGTCGGTGGCGACGGCCCGGATCATGGAGACGTGGGCCCACGGCGAGGACGTCGCCGACGCGCTGGGCGTGACCAGGGCGCCGTCGGCCCGGCTGCGGCACGTCGCCCACATCGGGGTCCGCACGCGCGACTTCGCCTTCGCCGTCCACGAGCTCCCGCCGCCGGACACGCCGTTCCGCGTGGAGCTCACCGCCCCCGACGGCGACGGCTGGGCGTGGGGGCCTGAGGACGCCGCACAGCGGATCACCGGGCCCGCCCTGGACTTCTGCCTGCTCGTCACCCAGCGGCGGCATCCCGACGACCTCGCCGTCACGGCGGACGGCGACGACGCGAGGAGATGGATGACGATCGCACAGGCCTTCGCGGGCGCACCTGGAGGCGGGCGTCCTCCGCTCTCCGCGCAGCCGCGGCGGGAGGAGGCCCGATGACACCGCTCGCGTCCGGCCCGGACCTGATCCGCGTCGGCAACTGCTCCGGCTTCTACGGCGACCGCATCTCGGCCATGCGCGAGATGCTCGAGGGCGGCGAGCTGGACGTTCTCACCGGCGACTACCTGGCCGAGCTCACCATGCTGATCCTCGGCCGCGATCGGATGAAGCACCCTGAGCTCGGCTACGCCAAGACGTTCGTGCGCCAACTCGAGGACTGCCTGGGCCTGGCCCTGGACAAGGGGGTGCGGATCGTCGCCAACGCGGGCGGGCTCAACCCGGCCGGGCTGGCCGCGCGGCTCCGCGAGCTGGCGGCGGAGCTGGGCCTGCCTGCGACGGTCGCGCACGTCGAGGGCGACGACCTGGCGCCGCGGGCCGCCGAGCTGGGACTGGGCGAGCCCCTCACTGCCAACGCGTACCTGGGGGCGTGGGGCATAGTCGAGGCGCTGCGCTCCGGCGCGGACGTCGTCGTGACGGGGCGGGTCACGGACGCGTCGGTGATCGTCGGTCCTGCGGCCGCCCACTTCGGCTGGCGCCGCACGGATTACGACGCGCTCGCCGGGGCCGTGGTCGCCGGACACGTCATCGAGTGCGGCACCCAGGCCACCGGCGGGAACTTCTCGTTCTTCCGCGAGATCCCCGACATGTCGCGGCCGGGCTTCCCCCTCGCCGAAATCCGCCGCGACGGGTCGTCGGTGATCACCAAGCACGGCGGCACCGCGGGCGCTGTCACCGTCGACACCGTCACCGCGCAACTGATGTATGAGATCCAGACCGCGCGCTACGCGAACCCGGACGCCACGGCGCGGCTGGACACGATCGCGCTCGCACAGGACGGTCCCGACCGCGTCGCCATCACCGGGGTGCAGGGCGAGCCACCGCCGCCGGACCTCAAGGTCTCGCTCAACACGCTCGGCGGGTTCCGCAACGAGATGACGTTCGTGCTGACGGGGCTGGACATCGCGGCGAAGGCGGACCTGACCCGGCGGCAGCTCGAGTCTTGGCTGCCGACCCGTCCCGCCGAGCTGACCTGGGACCTCGCCCGGGTGGACCGCGCGGACGCCCCCACCCAGCAGCAGGCGAGCGCACTGCTCACCTGCGCCGTGCGGGACCCGGACCCGGACGTGGTGGGCAGGGCGTTCTCCAACGTCGCCGTCGAGCTCGCGCTGGCGGGCTACCCGGGCGCCACGCTCACGTCGATGCCCGGCGTCGCCTCGCCCTACGGCGTGTTCGCCGCCGGATACGTCGACCGCGGGACGGTGCCGCACGTCGCTGTGCTGCCGGACGGCGCACGGGTGGACATTCCGCCGGCCGGCGAGACCCGCGTGCTGGAACCGGTGCCGGACCCCGCGCCGCCTGCGGGCGGGGAGGACGGGGACGGCCCGACGCGCAGGGTCCCGCTGGGCGCAGTGGCCGCGGCCCGCAGCGGCGACAAGGGCGGCAACGCCAACATCGGCGTCTGGGTCCGCACCGACGCGCAGTGGTGGTGGCTCTCGCGCGCGCTCACCGTCGACGCGCTGCGCGGGATGCTGCCGGAGACCGAGGGCCTGCCGATCACGCGCACGCTCCTGCCGAACCTGCGGGCGGTCAACTTCGTGATCGAGGGCATCCTCGGGCAGGGCGTCGCGTACAACGCGCGATTCGACCCGCAGGCCAAGGGCCTCGCCGAGTGGCTGCGCTCGCGCCGCATCGACATGCCCGCGTCCGTCGCGGACACCGGAATCGACGTCGAGGAGTCGGCACTGTGACAGGAGACCTGCGGGGGAGCGCCGGAAACCACTGGGACGGCCCCGACGCCGCCGCGCTGCGCAGCACCGTGAGCGCCTTCATGGCGCGCGAGGTGCTTCCGCACCAGGACGAGTGGGAGCGGGCGGGCGAGCTGCCGCGGAGTCTTCACCGTGCGGCGGGCGCGCTGGGGCTGCTGGGCGCCTCGTTCCCGGAGGCTGCGGGCGGCGGGGGCGGGTCGCCGCGGGATGCGGTGATCATCTGCGAGCAGATGCACTACGACGGGTGCTCCGGCGGGCTGTTCGCGTCCCTGTTCACCTGCGGGATCGCGGTGCCGCACCTGATCGCCGGCGGCGACCCCGGCCAGATCGACCGGTGGGTGCGGCCGGCACTGGAAGGCACGGCCATCGGCGCGCTCGCGATCACCGAGCCCGGGGGCGGTTCGGACGTCGGCCACCTGCGCACCCGCGCGGTCCGCGATGGCGACCACTACGTGGTGGACGGCGCCAAGACCTTCATCACCTCGGGCGTGCGCGCCGACTTCGTCGTCGCCGCGGTGCGCACGGGCGACCCCGGCGAGCCCGGCGGCCGGGGTGCGGGCGGCGTTTCGCTGCTGGTGGTGGAGAAGGGCACGCCCGGGTTCGAGGTGTCCCGCAGGCTCGACAAGATGGGCTGGCTGGCCTCCGACACGGCCGAGCTGGCGTTCACCGGCTGCCGGGTGCCCGCGGAGAACCTGGTGGGCCCGGAGAACAGCGGCTTCCTGCAGATCGCTCAGGCCTTCGTCACCGAGCGGGTGGCGCTGGCCGCGCAGGCGTACTCGGCGGCGCAGCGCTGCCTGGACCTGACGCTGGCGTGGTGCCGCGACCGGGAGACGTTCGGCAGGCCGCTCATCGCCCGCCAGCCGGTGCAGGACACGCTCACCGAGATGGCGCGGCGCATCGACGTGGCCCGGGTCTACACGCGCCACGTCGTCGACCGGTATGCGGCGGGCGACGACGACCTGGTGGCCGAGGTCTGCTTCGCGAAGAACACCGCGGTGGAGACCGGGGAATGGGTGGCGCACAAGGCGGTCCAGCTCTTCGGCGGCATGGGGTACATGCGCGAGAGCGAGGTGGAGCGCCAGTACCGGGACATGCGCATCCTCGGCATCGGCGGCGGCACCACGGAGATTCTGACCGGATTGGCGGCGAAGCGATTGGGGTTCCAGGGATGAGCACGTTGAAGACTCTCCTCGACACGGGGTCGGAGGAGTACCGCGCCGCGGCCGAGGCCATGGGGCGCAAGCTCGACGAGATCGGCGCCGAGGTGGACAAGGCGCTCGCCGGCGGCGGGGAGAAGTACGTCGAGCGGCACCGGCGCCGCGGCAAGCTGCTCGCCCGTGAACGCATCGAGTTGCTCATCGACGAGGACTCGCCGTTCCTCGAGTTGTGCACGCTCGCAGCCTGGGGGACCGACTTTCCCGTGGGCGCCAACGTGGTCACCGGGATCGGCGTGGTCGAGGGCGTCGAGTGCATGATCGTCGCCAACGACCCCACCAGCCGTGGCGGCGCGTCGAACCCGTGGACCATCAAGAAGTCCTTCCGCATCAACGAGATCGTCCAGCAGAACAGGCTGCCGGTCATCTCGCTGGTGGAATCGGCCGGCGCCGACCTGCCGACGCAGAAGGAGGTGTTCATCCCCGGCGGGCGGATGTTCCGCGACCTCACTCGCGCGTCGGCCTCCGGGATACCCACCGTGGCACTGGTGTTCGGCAACTCCACTGCCGGTGGCGCATACATCCCCGGCATGTCCGACCACGTGGTGATGGTCAAGGACCGCTCCAAGGTGTTCCTCGGCGGACCGCCGCTGGTCAAGATGGCCACGGGGGAGGTCTCGGACGACGAGTCCCTGGGCGGCGCGGAGATGCACGCCCGCACGTCCGGGCTGGCCGACTACTTCGCGCAGGACGAGTACGACGCCATCCGCATCGGCCGGTCCATCGTCAAGCGGCTGAACTGGCACAAGAAGGGGCCCGCGCCCCTGCTCGGCCCCGGCGGACAGGCGCCCGCGCCGCTGTACGACGCGGAGCAGCTCCTGGGCATCGTGCCGGAGGATCTCAAGGTGCCGTTCGATCCGCGCGAGGTCATCGCGCGCATCGTCGACGGGTCCGAGTTCGACGAGTTCAAGGCGCTCTACGGGTCGTCGCTGGTCACCGGATGGGCGCGGTTGCACGGCTATCCCGTCGGGATCCTCGCCAACGCGCGCGGCGTGCTGTTCTCCGAGGAGGCGCAGAAGGCCGCGCAGTTCATCCAGCTGGCCAACCGGGCGGACACCCCGCTGCTGTTCCTGCACAACACCACCGGCTACATGGTGGGGGCGGAGTACGAGCAGGGCGGCATCATCAAGCACGGGGCGATGATGATCAACGCGGTGTCCAATTCGACGGTGCCGCACCTCTCCCTGCTGATCGGCGCCTCCTACGGCGCGGGCCACTACGGCATGTGCGGCAGGGCGTACGACCCGCGATTCCTGTTCGCCTGGCCCAGCGCCAAATCCGCGGTGATGGGTCCCGCCCAGCTCGCAGGGGTCATCTCCATCGTCAGCCGCGCGAGCGCCGAGGCGAAGGGACGTCCCTTCGACGAGGAGGCCGACGCCGGGATGCGCGCGATGGTGGAGGCCCAGATCGAGGCCGAGTCGCTGCCGATGTTCCTGTCCGGCCGCGTGTTCGACGACGGCATCATCGACCCGCGCGACACCCGGACGGTGTTGGGGATGTGCCTGTCCGCCATCGCGTCCGCACCGATCGAGGGCACCGGCAACTTCGGTGTCTTCAGAATGTGAGCCTGCCGTGACCGATCCAGCCGTTTCGCAGCCCCGGGCGGCCACGCCCGTGCCGGGCCCTGCCCGGGTGAGCAGCTCCGCCCCGGTCAGTACCGTCCTCGTGGCCAACCGCGGCGAGATCGCCCGGCGCGTGTTCGCCACCGCGCGCCGCACCGGACGCGGTACCGCCGCCGTCTATTCCGATGCCGACGCGGACGCCCCGCACGTGCGCGAGGCCGACTCGGCGGTGCGGCTGCCGGGCGAGGCGCCGGGCGAGACCTACCTGCGCGCCGACCTGCTCGTGGCGGCGGCGCGCGCCGCCGGCGCGGACGCGGTCCACCCCGGATACGGCTTCCTCTCGGAGAACGCCGACTTCGCGCGCGCCGTGGTCGATGCCGGGCTGACGTGGATAGGACCACCGGCCGCGGCCATCGAGCTGATGGGCTCCAAGGTGGAATCGAAGAAGCGGATGGCGGAGTCCGGGGTGCCGGTGCTCGAGCAGCTGGAGCCCGGTGCGGTCACCGAAGACCAGCTGCCGGTGCTCATCAAGGCGTCGGCGGGCGGCGGCGGACGGGGCATGCGGGTGGTGCGTGCTCTGGCCGACCTGCGCCCGCAGATCGAGGCCGCACGCGCCGAGGCCGCCTCCGCGTTCGGCGATTCCACCGTGTTCTGCGAGCGCTACCTGGAGACCGGCCGGCACATCGAGGTGCAGGTGATGGCCGACGCGCACGGGACGGTGCTCGCGCTGGGGGAGAGGGAGTGCTCCATCCAGCGCCGGCACCAGAAGGTGGTCGAGGAGGCGCCGTCGCCGCTGGTGGAGCGCATCGACGGTGCGGGCGGAGACATGCGCGCACGCCTCTTCGACGCCGCGCGGCAGGCCGCGTCGGTGATCGGCTACGAGGGCGCGGGCACGGTGGAGTTCCTGGCCGACGAGCAGGGCCGCTTCTACTTCCTCGAGATGAACACGCGCCTGCAGGTGGAGCACCCCGTCACCGAGATGACCACCGGTATGGACCTGGTGGAGATGCAGTTCCGTGCGGCGGAGGGCGCGCGCTTCGGGGAGGATGCGCAGCCCACGGCGGCGCGCGGGCACGCCATCGAGGTGCGCCTGTATGCGGAGGATCCGGCGGCCGAGTGGCAGCCGCAGTCCGGTACGGCCCGCAGGTTCTCGGTGCCCGGCGTGACCGCGCGGTTCTCTGTGCCGGCGGACGAGCGGGGCCTCCGGCTGGACTCGGGGATCGAGGACGGCTCGGTGGTGGGCGTGCACTACGACGCGATGCTCGCCAAGGTCATCGCGTGGGCGCCGAGCAGGGGCGAGGCGGCGCGCATCCTCGCGGCGGCGTTGGCGCGCGCCCGGATCCACGGCCTGGTGACCAACCGCGACCTGTTGGTCAACATTCTGCGGCACCCGGCATTCCTCGCCGGCGAGACCGACACGGCGTTCTTCGGCAGGCACGGGCTCGACACGCTCTCCGCGTCGCTCGCGGGCGCCGGGGACGAACGCGTCTCGGCGCTCGCCGCGGCGCTGGCGCAGGCCGCCGCCAACAGAGCGTCGGCGCGGGTCGTGCCGGGTCTGCCCAGCGGGTGGCGCAACGTCGCTTCGCAGCATCAGCGCAAGGACTTCCGCGGCGCCCACGGAACCCACGAGGTGGACTACCGGCTGACCCGCGACGGCCTCGCCACGGGCTTCGTCGACGGGGTGGGACTCGTCTCGGCGTCGCCGGACCAGGTGGTGCTCACCGTCGATGGTCTGCGCCGCGAGTACGCGGTGGCCCGCTACGGCGGCGGCCCGCCGTCCTGGGACCGGGTGCACGTGGACTCGTCGTCGGGGCCCTGCGCCTTCGAGGCGGTCCCGCGCTTCGTCGACCCGTCCGAGGCGCAGGCGGCGGGCTCGCTGCTGGCGCCGATGCCCGGCACCGTGATCCGGCTGGGCGCGGCCGTCGGCGACACCGTTGCGGCCGGGCAGCCGGTGCTGTGGCTCGAGGCGATGAAGATGGAGCACGCCATCGCGGCGCCGGCGGACGGCGTCGTCGCCGAGATCGGCGTCGGCGCGGGAGACCAGGTGGAGGTCGGCGCCGTCCTCGCGGTCGTGGCGGGGCCGCAGGAGGCGGCCGAGCCGGAATCAGCGGAGCCGGGAGACACGCGGCAGACAGGGGAACAGGCATGAGCTTCATCGAAACGGACGAGCAGAAGCAGCTGCGCGAGTCCGTCGCCGGGCTGGCCTCCCGGTACGGGTACGTCGACTACGTGCTTCCGCGCGCACGGCGCGGCGAGCCGCTCACCGAGCTCTGGGACGAAGCGGGCAAGGCGGGGTTCCTGGGGGTCAACCTGCCCGAGGAGTACGGCGGGGGCGGCGCGGGCATCTACGAGCTGGCGCTGGTGCAGGAGGAGCTCGCCGCGAAGGGGGCCGGGCTGCTGCTGGTGGTGGTCTCTCCCGCCATCTGCGGCACCATCATCGGCAAGTACGGCACCGCCGCGCAGAAGGACTCCTGGCTGCCGGGCCTGGCGGACGGCAGCCGGAAGATGGCCTTCGGGATCACCGAGCCGGACGCCGGTTCCAACTCGCACCGGATCACCACCACCGCCCGTCGCGACGGGGACGAGTGGCTGCTGCGCGGCAGCAAGGTCTTCATCTCCGGAGTGGACCAGGCGGACGCGGTGCTGATCGTCGCCCGCACCGAGGATCACCGGACCGGCAAGCTCAAGCCGGCGCTCTTCATCGTCCCCACGGACGCGGAGGCCTTCACGGCCCGGCCGATGGCGATGGACATCATCGAGCCCGACCACCAGTTCACGCTGTTCCTCGACGACGTGCGGCTGCCGGCCGATGCGCTCGTCGGCTCCGAGGACGCCGCACTGATGCAGCTGTTCGCTGGGCTCAACCCCGAACGGATCCTGGGGGCCGCCATGGCGGTGGGGGTGGGCCGCTACGCGCTCGACGCGGCCACGGCGTATGCGCGTGAGCGTGCGGTGTGGGACGTGCCCATCGGGGCCCACCAGGGCATCGCCCATCCGCTGGCGCAAGTGAAGATCGAGCTGGAGCTGGCGAAGCTCATGATGCAGAAGGCCGCGGTGCTGTACGACTCGGGCGACGACGGTGGTGCGGCAGAGGCGGCCAACATGGCCAAGTACGCGGCGGCGGAGGCCAGCATCAGGGCGCTCGACCAGGCCATCCAGACGCACGGCGGCGGCGGGCTTTCGGAGGAGTACGGGCTGGCGGCGATGCTCGGCGCCGCCCGCATCGCCCGGGTCGCGCCGGTGAGCCGCGAGATGATCCTCAACTTCGTTTCGCAGCACAGCCTGCACCTGCCGCGGTCGTACTGACACGCCCTGGACGGGAACAGCCGAGGAGCACGATGCGAGTGGGAAGCGGGAAAGCATGACCGGGAAGCAGAGCGACGGGCCCTTCGTCGGGTACGGCACCGACGGCGTGCGCGCCACGTTGACGCTCGACTCGCCGCACAACCGCAACGCGATCTCCCCGCGCCTCATCGCCGATTTCACGGCGGGGCTCGCGCGGGCGCAGGAGGATCCGCAGGTCCGGGCGATCGTTTTGACCCACAGCGGCGGGACGTTCTGCGCGGGCGCCGACCTTAGCGCGGCCGCCGGCGGGGACACAGGAGGCGGGGACACGGGAAGCGGCGAGGGCGCCGCGCCGTCGCCCACGGCGGCCATGGCGGGCCTGCTGCGCTCGATCCTCGAGTGCCCCAAGCCCGTGATCGGTCTGATCGACGGGCACGTGCGGGCCGGCGGCATGGGCCTCGTCGGCGCGTGCGACATCGTAGTGGCCGGGCCGCGATGCACGTTCGCGCTCACCGAGGCGCGCCTGGGGCTGGCCGCGTCGATCGTCTCGTTGACGGTCCTGCCCCGGATGAGCTCGCGCGCCGCCGGGCGGTATTTTCTGACCGGCGAGACTTTCGACCGCGAGCGCGCGGAGGCCATGGGGCTGGTGACCGTGGCCGCCGACGACGCTGCGGCGGCGACCGACCGGTTGGTGGCCGAGCTGCGCAAGGCCTCACCGCAGGGCCTCGCCGAATCCAAGGCGCTGCTCACCCGCGGGCTGCTGGCCGGTTTCGACTCGGACGCCGCGCGGCTGTGCGAGCGGTCGGCGCGGCTGTTCGGGACGCCGGAGGCGATCGAGGGCATGACGGCGTTCCTGCAGAAGAGGGCGCCGTCCTGGGCGGAATGACACCGGGCCGGGCTGGGCCCGCAGGCGTGGACGCGCCGACGACAGCGGTGGAGGAGAGCGCAGATGACCGGCCGTCGTACCGAAGTGCGTGAGCCCCAGCAGGACCGGAGCCGTGCCACCCGGCAGCGATTGCTCGAGTCGACGATCGAGCTGCTGGCCGCGCACGGCTGGGCGGGTTCGACGGTGGCCGAGGTCGCCGAGCACGCCGGGGTGTCGCGCGGCGCCGCGCAGCACCACTATCCGACCCGCGAGGACCTGATCACGGGCGCGCTGGAGTACATGTTCGACAGCCGCATGGCCGAGCTCCGCGGCAGCGCCGCAGAACTCGAGGCGGGCCCGCGGCGCACCCTGCTCGTCGTCCGGCGTGTGGTCGACCACTTCACCGGGACGCTGTTCAAGGCGGCGCTGCAAGTGTGGACCGCGGCCGCGGCGGACGAGGAACTGCGGGCCCGCATCGTGCCGCTGGAAGCGAAGTTCGGCCGGCACGCGCATCGGACGACCGTCGAGATGCTCGGCGCGGACGACGCGGACCCGGTGGTGCACACTCTCGTCCAGGCCACCCTGGACATGGCCCGCGGACTGGGGCTGGCCGACGTGCTGACCGACGATTCGGCCCGCCGCGACCGCATCGTGCGGCAGTGGGCGGACACGCTGCATGCCGCTCTGGAGCCGGGCACCGCCGCCCGCCCCGCCGACCGCTGAGGTCCCCCTGCCGCGCCAGTGCGTCCGCAGCCGATCTCGCGCCGCGACCCATCCGCCGCATACTCGGCGCCGAAGCCCTACGCGAGAGCTGATTCGTCGGCGGTGGGCCGCGCTGCATCCCGTGCATGCCAGCACAGTCCAGCGGGCACCCGCCGCCGGCGTCTCGGACGGCCAGCGCGGAGGGAGCCACGTATGCAACGCCACGTCGAGCACGATCGCCGGGACGGGCAGGTGTCCGATGAAGGCGGACCGGGGCGGCCGTTCCCCCTGACGGACGCGCAGCGGGGGCTGTGGGAGGCGCAGACGCTGTCCCCGGACGTGCCGGTGACGATCGCCCAGTACCTCGACCTGCCAGGGGCGATCGATCCGCAGGCGGTGGCGGATGCGGTGCGGCTGACCGGTCAGGAGGTGGAGGCCGCGCAGACGCGGATCGTCGTGCGCGACGGCGAACCCCTCCAGCTGGTGGACCCGGAGCTGCCGCTGGATCTGGCCCGGCTCGACTTCCGCGGCGAAGAACGGCCGTGGGCGGCGGCGCAGGCGTGGATGAGAGCCCACGCCGCAGAGCGAGTCGACGTCCTGCGGGACAGGCTGGTCTGCAACGCGCTTCTCCAGGTGGGGGACGAGCACTACATCTGGTATTGCCGCTGTCACCACATCGTCTTCGACGGATACTCGGCGATGAAGGTGGCCGAACGGATCGCGCAACGGTACGGCGCACTGGTCGCAGGCGCCGGCGTGGGCGCGGCCGGTGCCGCCGGCGCGGCCGAGTTGCAGCGGCTCGCGGCCGAATACCGGCGATCGGAGCGGTGGTCCGTCGACCGCGACTACTGGGCGCGCAAGCTGGACCCGCTGCCGGCGGCGCACAGCCTCGCATCGGGGCGGACGGCCCCGGCGCACCCCTCCAGCCTGCGTGCCGGGTCGGCGTTGCCGCAGGAGACGATGGCGGCGATCCTGCGTATGTGCGCCGACCGCGACATCCGACCGGAGTCGGTGATCGCCGCGACGATGGCGTTCTACCTGGCGTCCTTCACCGGCGAGCAGGACGTGACCCTCAGTCTGCCCGTGGCGGCGAGGCCCGGCCGGGATCTCCGCAGAGCGGGCGGCGTGCTGTCGAACATCGTCCCGCTGCGTGCCGGTCTCACGGCGCGGACGACGGTCGGCGGGCTCGTGGACGAGATGAACGCCGAACTCCGCGGCGCCGTCGCGCATCAGCGGTACCGGTTCGAGGACATGATGCGCGACGCGGGGGCGTCCACCGGGCGGCGCGGCTTCCTCGGCCCGTTGATCAACATCATGATGTTCCACGACGGGATCGATTTCGGCCCGGTCGCTGGGACGATGCACATCCTGTCGACCGGCCCGGTGGAGGACCTGTCGGTCAACGTGTACCCGGCGGCGGGCGGCAGCCGGACCGTGGTGGATTTCGAGGCCAACCCGAACCTTTACGCCGAGGGGGATCTCCGGGACCACCACGGGCGGTTTCTCGCCCTGCTCGGCGCGGTCGCCGACGCCGATCCTTCGACACCGGTCGCGCGGCTGCCGATCATCGGCGCGGACGAGCGTCACCGGGTTCTTGGGACCTGGAACGACACCGCGGTGGATCTCGACGAGGCGACGCTTCCGGCGTTGTTCCGGGCGGCCGCGGCGCGGTATCCGGACGCGTCCGCCCTGGTCATCGACGATGACGACGCGGGGGCGGCCGAGGGCGTCGGCCGGGAGACTCTGACCTACCGCGAGTTCGACGCGCGAACCGACCGTCTGGCGCGGGCCCTGAGCGCGCGGGGCATCGGTCCCGGATCGACCGTGGCCGTCGCCGTGCCGCGGTCGGCCGCCGCGGTGATCGCGGTGTACGCGGTGGTCAAGGCCGGTGCGGCGTATCTCCCGCTCGATCCGGCGCATCCGGCGGAACGGACCGCGTACGTCGTCCGCACGGCGCGCCCGGCTTGCATCCTCGCCGCCGCGGATCTGGCGGACGGCATGGTGGAAGCCCTGGACGGCGGCCCGGGATCCGGAGAATCGGGCGCCGCCGAACCGGGGGAGTGGCCGACGGTGCTGCGGATCGACGGCTCGGGCGCGCTCCCCCGCGCGCACACGGCCGGGCGCGGGGCGGTGCTGCGCGACCCTCGCCCCGACGACGCCGCGTACGTCATCTTCACCTCCGGGTCGACGGGGCGGCCCAAGGGGGTCGCGATCAGCCATCGGGCCATCGCGAACCGCCTGCGCTGGATGCAGCATCGGTACGCGCTCACCCCGGCCGACACCGTCGTGCAGAAGACCCCGATGTCCTTCGATGTCTCGGTGTGGGAGCTGTTCTGGCCGCTGCAGGCGGGGGCGACGATGCTCCTCCCGCGCGACGGGGGCCACCGGGATCCGGCCTACCTGGCGCGGCTGATCGACGGCGCGGGCGTCACCGTCGCGCACTTCGTGCCGTCGATGCTCGCGGCGTTCGTCGCCGAGCCGGCGGCGTCGGCGTGCACCTCCTTGCGGATGGTCCTCTGCAGCGGTGAGGCGCTGCCGTCCAAGACGGTTCGGGACTACCAGGCGGTTCTGAGCGCGCCGTTGCACAACCTCTACGGGCCGACGGAGGCGGCCGTCGACGTCACCGCCACCGAGTGCCTGCCGGGGGATCTGGCCGGCGACACCGTCCCGATCGGCGCCCCGGTGTGGAACACCCGCGCCTACGTGCTCGACGGGCTTCTGCGACCGGTACCGGCCGGCGCGGTCGGCGAGCTGTATCTGGCGGGCACGCAGCTGGCGCGCGGCTATGTCGGCCGTCCCGCGTTGACGGCCGGGCGGTTCGTCGCGGACCCGTTCGGCGGCGGCGGGCGGGTGTACCGCACGGGCGACCTGGCACGGTGGCTGCCCGACGGGCGCCTGGAGTTCCTCGGCCGCACCGACTCCCAGGTCAAGATCCGTGGTCTGCGGGTGGAGCTCGGTGAGATCGAGGCCGCGCTCACGGCGGAGCCCGGCGTCGGCCAGGCGGTCGCGACGGTGCGCGGCGAGGGTGAGCGGGCGGTCATCGTCGCCCACATCGTCTGCGACGCAGAGCATTCCGGGCATGGCGATCGCGCGGCGGTCGGGCGCGATCTGCGCCGGCGCATCCGCGCGCGTCTGCCCGAGTACATGGTTCCGGCGGCGGTGATGATCCTGGACGACATGCCGGTGACCGCGAACGGCAAGCTCGACAGGGCGGCGCTGCCCCGGCCCGACTTCGACGCGCGCCCCGCGGACAGGGCGCCGCGGACGATGGCCGAGTGGACCGTGGCCGAGGCCTTCGCCGACATCCTCGACGTGCGGGCGCCGGGCGCGGAGGCCGACTTCTTCGACACCGGCGGCAACTCGCTGCTGGCGACACAGCTGGTGGCGCTGCTGCGGGAGCGGACCGGCGTCGAGCTGTCGATCGCGGACGTGTTCGACGCGCCGACGGTCGCCGCGCTCGCGGCGGTGCTGCCCGACGACGCCGGCGCGCGTGTCGAAGCCGGTGCGGCCGGCCCGGACGCCGGCGGCGCGGTGCTCCCGCCCCGCCCGGCCGAGGTGCCGCTCTCGCCCGACCAGCGGCGTCTGTGGTTCCTCAACTCGCTCGACCGCGGGTCGGGCGAGTACAACATCCCGTTCGCGCTGGAGTTCGCGGAGGCCCCGGATCGCGCGGCCCTGCGCGCGGCGCTCGGCGACGTGGTGGCCCGGCATGAAACGCTGCGCACCGTCCATCCGCAGGGGGAGGACGGGCCCCGTCAGGTGGTGCTTCCAGCAGGGGAGGTGCGCCTGCCGGAGGAGACGGTGCCCGCTTCCGTGATGCCGGACCGGCTGCACGCCTTCGCCGCCGAGGGATTCGACGTCACGCGTGACCGGCCGCTGCGCGCCGTCTTGCTCCAGGCGGGCGGCAACCGAGAGGGCGACGACCACGTCGACGATTCCGCAGCCGATGACGCCGCTTCGCGGTACGTGCTCGCCGTATCCCTCCACCACATCGCGGCGGACGGATGGTCTCTGACGCCGCTCGCGCACGACCTCGCCACCGCGTACGAGGCCCGCCGCAGTGGTGCGGCGCCCACTTGGCAGCCCCTGCCGGTGCAGTTCGCGGACCACACGATGCGCCGCCTGGCACGTCTGGGCGATCCGCACGACCCGCACAGCCGCCTGCGCCGCCTGCGCGCGCACTGGGCCGAGGTGCTCGACGGCTTCGCAGAGCAGGACGCGCTGCCCGCCGCGCCGTCGTGCGGCGGCCGCCGCACGGGGTGGGGCGGCGCCGTGGGGTTCCGCATCGAGCCGGATCTGGCGGACGCCCTGCACACGCTCGCCCGCCGGCACGGCGCCACCCGGTTCATGGTCCTGCACGCGGCGCTTGCGACCCTGGTCCACCGGCTCGGCGGCGCCACGGACGTCGGGATCGGCACGCCGGTGGCCGGGCGCACCGACCGCGACCTGGCCGGGCTCGTGGGCATGTTCGTCAACACGCTCGTCCTGCGCACCCCGGTCGATCCGTCGCGCGGCTTCAACGCGCTGCTGCGCACGGCCCGGTCCGTCTCGCTCGACGCGCAGTCGCACGCCGAGCTTCCGTACGAGGAGATCGTGAACCTGGTGCGCGCGGCGCGCCCCGACGACGAGCGGGACCGCGAGCCGACGCTGTTCCAGGCGGTGCTCTCGCCGCAGGACCGGCGGGGCACGCGCCTGGTCGCCGGCGGCCTGGAGGCGACCGCCGCGCCCATCCGCACCGGCACGGTCAAGTTCGACCTCGAGGTCACGGTCGAGGAACCGGATGCGGAGGGCGCCGACGGGATCCGCGGCGAGTTCGCCTACGACGACGGCCTGTTCGACGACGCGACCGCGACGGCGATGGCCGAGCGGTTCGTGCGGATACTCGACGCGGCCGTGCGGGCGCCGGAACTCCCGCTGGACCGGCTGGAGATCCTCGCGCCGGACGAGCTCCGCGCGATGGTCCCGCTGCGGGGACCGGCGGCGCCGCGCGATCGCACCCCCGGCGCGCAGACCCTGGGCCGGATGCTCGCCTCCGCGGCGGCGCGCAATCCTGGCGCGCAGGCCGTCGTCGCGGACGGCCGCGCGTGGACGTACCGGACGCTGGACGAGCGGTCGAACGCGTTGGCGCGCACGCTCATCGCGCGCGGCGTCGGGCCGGAGTCGTTCGTCGCCGTCGCGATCGGCCGATCGGTGGAGGCGCTCGTCGCGATCTGGGCGGTCGCGAAGAGCGGTGCCGCCTACCTGCCGATCGACCCCGGTTATCCGCTCGAACGCATCCGGTACATGCTCGCCGATTCCGGTGTGCGTTACGGGCTGTGCACACTGGACGGCCTCGATGCCGATCCGGAGGCGGAGGCCGGCGCGGGCGCGGACGCCTGCCCCGCCGATCCGTTGCGGGACGTCGAGTGGATCGCGGTGGATTCGTCGCCGGTGCGCGACGAGTGCGCCCGCGCGTCCGCCGCGCCCATGCGGGACGCGGAGCTCGTCCGTCCGGCGCACCCCGCGCAGCCCGCGTACCTGATCTACACCTCGGGATCGACCGGGCGGCCTAAGGGCGTCGTGGTCACGCACCGCGGCCTCGCCGGCCTGGCCGAGACGGAACGGCGCCGGTTCTCCGTCGGCCCGGACGCGCGCGTCCTCCACTTCGCGTCGCCGAGCTTCGACGCGTCGGTGCTGGAGATCCTCATGGCGGTCGGCTCGTCGGCGACGCTGGTGGTGGCCCCCGCCGGCATGGTCGGCGGCAGCGAGCTGGCCGACCTGCTCGAACGCGAGCAGGTGACCCACGCGTTCATCACCCCGGCGGCGCTGACCTCGCTGCCCCGGCGCCCGCTTCCGTCGCTGACGACGCTCGTGGTGGGCGGCGACGTGTGCCCGCCCGGCGTCGTCGCCGACTGGTCGCCGGACAGGCTGATGGCGAACGCGTACGGGCCCACCGAGGCCACGGTGGCCGTCACGGTCGGCGGGCGGCTCGCGCCGGGGCGTACGGCCGTCATCGGGTCGGCCGGGCACGGGGTGGAACTGCTCGTGCTCGACACCCGGATGCGGCCGGTGCCGCCCGGCGTGACCGGCGAGCTCTACCTGGCCGGTGAGGCGCTGGCCCGCGGCTACCACCGACGCCCGGCGCTCACCGCGGAGAGATTCGTCGCGGATCCGTTCGGCGCTGCGGGCGCGCGGATGTACCGCACCGGGGACCTGGTGCGGGCGGACCGGGACGGCGCTCTGACCTTCGCCGGGCGCGCCGACTCGCAGGTCAAGCTGCGGGGATTCCGCATCGAACCGGGAGAGGTCGACGCCGAGCTCGTGGCGTTCCCCGGGGTCCGCGAGTCCCGCACCCTGGTCCGGGGCGACGGGGCGACGGCGCGATTGGTCTCCTACGTGCTGGCGGATGACGGCTCCGCGCCGGGGGAGACGGAGATTCTCGACGCTCTGCGCGGCAGGCTGCCCGGCCACATGGTGCCGGCCGCGGTGGTGCGGCTTCCCGCGTTCCCCCGGACCACGGCCGGCAAGCTCGACACGGCGGCGCTACCGCGGCCGGAGCTCGCCGCGCCGGCGTCGAGGACCGCGGAATCGCCGGAGGAGAAGCTGGTGGCCGCCGCGTTCGCACACGCGCTCGAGGGCGCGGCGGCGGACGGGACCGACGGCGACCCCGGCGCGGTCGATGCGGATCGCAGCTTCTTCGCGCTCGGCGGGAACTCGCTGCTCGCCGTGCAGGTGGCCGAGCGGATATCCGCGGCGGCGGGTGCCACCGTGAGCGTGCGGGAGGTGTTCGACAATCCGAGCGTCGCCGCGCTCGCCGAGGTCCTCGCGGCGCGCGCCGACGTCCACGACGGGCTCCGCGGCCCGGATGGACTGGCAGGGGAGCCCGGCGCAGGGCGGATCGCAGGACCGGACGAGTGCGTGCCGTTGTCCTCCGCACAGCAGCAGATCTGGCTCGAGTACCGCAAGAACCCCGACGCCGACAACTACAACATCGCCTTCGCCGTGGACATCCGCGCCGCGGCCGGAACAGGCATTGCTACGGACGCGGCCGGAGGACCGGACATCCCGGCGCTGAAGGCCGCGTTGGCGGACGTCGTCGGCCGGCACGAGGCGCTGCGCACGGTGATCGTCGACTCCGGGGACGGGCCGTTGCAGCGTGTCCTGGCCCCGGCGCTCGACGCGCTGCCGACGGACGCGCTGCGGGTCGAGCCGCTCGCACCGGGGGAGCGCGCCGGACGGATCGCGGCGGTGGCGGCGCGCCCGTTCGACCTCGAGCATGAGGCGCCGTTCCGGGCGCGTCTCCTCGACCCCGGCGACGGGAGCTGCGTGCTGGTGCTGGTGGTGCACCACATCGCGGCGGACGGCGGATCGATGGAACCGTTGGCGCGCGACCTCGCCGAGGCCTACGCGGCGCGCCGCGGGGGCCGATCGCCGCAATGGCGCCCGATGCCCGTGCGGTACCGCGACTACGCCCTCCGGCAACGGGCGCGGCTCGGCGACGTGGCCGACCCGCGGAGCCCCGCCACCGCGCAGCTCCGGTACTGGGCGGACCGTCTCGAGGGCCTGCCCGCCGAGACCCTGCCGCCCCTGGACCGGCCGCGCCCGCGGGATCGCGACGGCGAAGCCGGTGTGGGAAAGGCCGGTGTGGGCGGGACCGGCGTCGGCGAGGTCGGCTTCACGGTGCCGCCGGGTGTCCGCGAGCGGCTCGCCGGGGTGGCCGAGCAGGCCGGGGCCACCGAGTTCATGGCTGTCCACGCGGTGCTCGCCATGCTGCTGGCGCGGCTGAGCGGTTCCGGTGACGTCGCGATCGGCACCCCTGTGTCCGGGCGCGGGGCGGACGGGCTCGAGCGGCTCGTCGGCATGTTCGCCAACACGGTGGTGCTCCGCACTGCGGTGGACCCGGGGGCGGGATTCGCGGAGCTCCTCGAGGCCTCGCGCGCCACCACGCTCGACGCCCTGGCCCACGCCGACGTCCCGTTCGAGCGCGTGGTCGGGGCATGCGATCCGCCCCGGCTCCCCGGCCGGCACCCGCTGTTCCAGGTGGCGCTGACAGTGGAGGAACGCGGGGTGCCGACGCTGCGGCTGCCTGGGCTCGATGCCACGACGACGACGGTCGGCAACGCGGCCGGCAAATTCGACCTCGAGGTGCGCTTCCAGCCGGGCGACGGTGGAGCACTGACCGGCACGATCGCCTACGACCGGGCGCTGTTCGACGAGCCGACGGTGCGGGGATTCGGCGCGCGACTGGTCCGTGCCGCGGAGGCGGTGTCCGCTTCGCCCGGTGCGCCCGTCGGCGACGCGCCGATCATCACTGGCGCAGAGCGCGCGGCGGCCACCGCCCCGCCCGCGGCCGTCGCCGCGGAGCGCACGCTGGCCGCGATCCTCGACGAGGCCGTGCGGCGCGAGCCGGACCGGACCGCGATCCGCGACGGCGCGCGCTCCCTGACCTACCGGGAGCTCGACGCGCTCGCGAACCGGGCGGCGCGGACGCTGCTGGCCCACGGGGCCGGCCCCGGCTCCCCGGTCGCGATCGCGATCCCGCGCTCACTCGAGTCGGTGCTCGCGGTCTGGGCGGCGGCTCGCAGCGGCGCGGCGTTCGTGCCGATCGACCCCGCCTATCCGCCCGATCGGATCGCCCACATGATCGCGGACTCCGGCGCCCGGATCGGGCTGTGCGCGTCCGGGCAGGACGCCCCGCAGGCGGCGGGCGTGCGGTGGCTGCCGATCGACCCGGCGGCGCCCGTGCTGCCGGGCGACGCGAGCGCGGCGCTTCCGATCACGGCGGAGGAGCTGGCCGGCCCCGTGCGGCCGGACGACGTGTCGTACATGATCTACACCTCGGGGACGACCGGCCGGCCCAAGGGCGTCATGGTGACGCACGCCGGCCTGGCGGGGCTCGTCCGCGCCCAGAACGCGGCGTACGGGACCACCCCGGAGTCGCGCGTGCTGCACTTCGCCTCGCCCAGCTTCGACGCCTCGATGCTGGAGATCCTGCTGGCGTTCGGCGCGGCCGCCACGATGGTGGTGGCACCCGCGGACGTGTACGGCGGCGCGGAACTGGCGTCGCTGCTGATCCGCGAGGATGTCACGCACGCCTTCATCACCCCTGCCGCCCTGATGTCGGTGGACCCCGCGGGAGTCGATTCGCTGCGGGTGGTCGCCGTGGGCGGCGACGTGTGCCCGCCAGCGCTCGTCGAACGGTGGACGCGCGGCGGCAGGACCGTCCTCGACGCCTACGGGCCGACGGAGGCGACGATCGTCGCCACCATGAGCGGTCCGCTGGCGCCCGGGCCGGACGTCCCCATCGGGCGGCCGGTCGACGGCGCGGGGGCGTACGTGCTCGACGCCCGGCTGCATCCGGTGCCGGCCGGGGTGACCGGCGAGCTCTACCTCTCGGGGCCGGGGATCGCGCGCGGCTACCGCGGCCGGGCCGGGCTCACCGCCTCCCGCTTCGTCGCGCATCCGTGGGGGGCGCCCGGCGAGCGGCTGTACCGGACCGGCGACCTGGTGCGCCGGGGGCGCGACGGCGCCCTGCGCTACCTGGGCCGCGCCGACGGCCAGGTCAAGGTGCGCGGCCACCGGATCGAGACTGCGGAGGTCGACGGCGCGCTCGCCGGGCATTCCGCGGTGCGCTATGCGGTGAGCGTGGTCCGGGACGGGCGCCTGCTGTCGTATGTGGTGGCCGGTCGCGGTGCCGATCTGCGCGCGGTGCGGGAGCGGGCGCGGGCGGCGCTTCCCCGCCAGATGATGCCCGCCGCGATCACCCGCGTGGACGAGCTGCCCGTGACGGTCAACGGCAAGCTCGACGCCGCCCGCCTGCCCGAACCCGATTTCGACGCGGGCGCCGAGGTGCACATCGAGCCGCGGACCGACCGGGAACGCCGCATCCGCGACATCATCGGCGCGGTTCTGGGCTCCGGCCGCATCGGGGTGACGGACGACCTGTTCGACCTCGGCCTCGATTCGCTGCTGGCCACCCGGGCCGCGCGCGATCTCGCGGAGGCGTGCGGGCGGGACGTGCCGGTGCGGGCGCTGTTCGACAATCCGACCGTCGCGGAGCTCGCGGAGTGGGCGGCCGGGGCGGCCGCGGAGACCACGCACAACGACCTGAAGGGCGGCAGCCCGCTGGACGGCAACGCGCCGGAAGACGTCGTGCGGGACGACGGAGTGCGTGGGGAGCAGCGACTGCCGCAGCGCGTTCCGCTGGCGCCGGCGCAGCACAGCCTGTGGGTTCTGGAACGCATCGCGGAGCATTCCGCGTCGTACAACATCCCCCTCGCCGTGCGCATGCGCGGCCCGCTCGACGTGCCCGCGCTGCGCGGCGCGATCCGGGATCTGGTGGAACGGCACGAGCCGTTGCGGACCGTGCTCCCCGACTCCGCGGACGGGCCGCACCAACGGATCCTGGACGTGCCGGACACGGCGCTGCTGCTCGAGGCCCGGCCCGCGGCGGGCGCCCCGCTCGACGGGGAGATCCGCCGGCACGCCACGCGTGCGTTCGACATCACGGCCGAGTCGCCGTTCCGCGCGGTGCTGCTGCGCGCGGATTCCCATGGGGACGCGGGCGCGGACGAGTCGGTCCTGCTTCTGGTGCTGCACCACGTCGCCGCGGACGGCGCGTCGCTCACGCCGCTGATCCGGGACCTCACCGAGTTCTACGCCGCCCGCGCAGCCGGACGGCCGCCGCGGCTTCCGGATCTGCCTCTGCGGTACGCCGACCATGCCGCGCGTAAGCGGGCGCTCCTCGGCGGGGAGGCCGCCCCGACGGCGGAGGCGCGCCGGCAGATCGATTTCTGGACCGCCAGGCTGGCCGGCGCTCCGCAGGAATCCGCCATCCCCGCGGCGGACAGGCCGCGGCCCGCCACGCCGTCGGGCCGCGGCGGGGAGGTGCCTATCCCCTTGCGGGACGACACGATGGCGGCCGTCCGCAGGTTCGCGCGCAGCCGGCGTGCGAGCACCTTCATGGTGCTGCACACTGCGCTCGCGGTGCTGATCGCGCGGGTCGCCGACGACCCCGACGTCACGATCGGGACTCCGGTGGAGGGACGGGACCGGCCGGGGATGACGGACCTGGTGGGCATGTTCGCCGGCACTGTCGCACTGCGCACCGTCATCGACCCGGCGGCGACGTTCGCCGAGAACCTCCGGAGCGTGCGCGATCGCGACCTGGACGCGTTCGCCCACGCCGACGTCCCCTTCGAGCGGGTCGTCGCGGCCCTGAATCCGCCGCGGCACCCCGCGCGTCACCCCGTGTTCCAGGTGGCGCTGTCGGTGGTGGGCGCCCGGTTGACCGGAACGGTCGACGCGGGGCTGCCGGGACTGCGCGTCGCCGTCGACGAGGTGGCGACGGCGACGACGAAGTTCGACCTGCAGGTGACGGTGCGCGAGCGCAGCGACGGGGGAGCGGATGCCGCGCTGGAATACGCCGCCGACCTCTACGACGACGATCGCGCGCGGGAATACGCGCGGATCTTCGCGTCCATCGTCGAGCAGGCGGTGGACGCCGACACCGACGGCGACGTGGTCGCGGGCGACATCGCGTTGGTCGACGCGAGCGCGCGCGGATCGACGGCGCCGTTGCGCAGTGCGGACCCCGCGGCCGGGGATGCGGCGCCGCTGCTGCCGGAACTCCTGACGGCCCAGGTGGGGCGGCGGGGCGAGGCGCCGGCCCTCGTGCTCGGCGCACGCACCGTGTCGTACGCCGAGCTCGACGCCCGGTCGAACCGGCTGGCCCGCGTGCTCATCGGGTACGGGGCCGCGCCGGAGACCACGGTGGCGGTCGCGATGCGGCGGTCGATCGAGTCGGTGCTGTGCCTGTGGGCGGTGGCCAAGACGGGGGCGGCCTTCATGGCGGTCGACGGCGACTATCCGCCGGCGCGGATCGGGCGGATGCTCGCCGATTCCGGGGCCCGCCTGGGCATCGTCGGCGACGACGTTCCCGAGGGCCCGACCGGCCCGGCCCGGTGGCTGCGGCTGGACGACCCGGCGTTCGCGCACGACTGCGCGGCGGCGTCGCCGGATCCGGTCGGCGACGCGGACAGGGTGCGGCCGTTGCGCGCCGCGCATCCCGCGTATCTCGTGTACACCTCCGGGTCCACCGGCACGCCGAAGGGCGTGATGGTCGCGCACGCGGGCCTGGCGAACTTCGCTGCGGAGGTGCGCGAGCGTTACCGCATCGGGACGGACAGCCGCACGTTGCACTTCGCCTCGCCGAGTTTCGACGCCGCGATCCTCGAGGCGCTCCTCGCATTCCCGTCGGGGGCCACCATGGTGATCGCCCCGGCCGACGTCTACGGCGGCGACGTGTTGACGGAGCTGCTGGCGGAGCAACGGGTGTCGCACGCGTTCATCACGCCCGCGGCGCTCGACACCGTGGACCCGCAGCGGCTGCCCGGGCTCGGCACGGTGCTCGTCGGCGGTGAGGCGCTGCGCCCGGACCTCGCGGAGCGCTGGGCGTCCGGCCGGGTGCTGTCGAACATCTACGGGCCCACCGAGACCACGATCGTCACCACGATGAGCCGGCCGGTGGGCGAGGGGCCGATCACCATCGGCGGCCCCATCCGCGGCGTCGAGGCGATGGTGCTCGACCGGCGCCTGCATCCGGTGCCGCGGGGCGTGGTCGGCGAGCTGTACCTGGCGGGACCGCCGCTGGCGCGCGGATACCACCGCCGTCACGGGCTGACCGCCGGCAGCTTCGTCGCGAACCCCTTCGGCCGTCCGGGCTCGCGGATGTACCGCACCGGCGACCTGGTGCGGCTGGGCGCGGACCGGTCCATCGAGTACCGCGGACGCATCGACCACCAGGTCAAGATCCGCGGCTTCCGCATCGAACCCGCCGAGGTCGACGCGGTGCTCGCCCGTCATCGCGACGTGGCCGCGGCGGTGACGGTGCCCGTGCGCGGCCCTGGCGGGGAGACGGTGCTCGCCACCTACGTGCAGCCCGCTCGGCGGGCCGGGGCCGCGCCCGGATCGGACGGTGCAGCGGCAGCTCTCGACAGCGGTGAACTGAGGGATTACGCGGCCTCGGTGCTGCCGCGGCACATGGTGCCGGCGGCGGTGCAGGAGGTCGACCGGATCCCGTTGACACCCGTCGGCAAGCTGGACCGCTCCGCGCTGCCGGCGCCCCGGCTGCAGGCCGACCGCGACGGGCGTGCCCCGGCGACGCCCCTGGAGAAGACGATCTGCGCGGTCTTCACCGAGGTGCTCGGCGGCGACCCGGTGGGCGCCGAGGACGGGTTCTTCGAGCTCGGCGGGACGTCACTGTCGGCGACGCGCGTCGTGGCGGAGCTCCGCGGCTCCGGACTCCCGGAGCTGCGGCGGGTCCCGCCGCGGTGGCTGTTCACCGACTCGACCCCTGCGGCACTCGCCCGGCGGTGTGCGGCCGCGGCCGACGGGGCCGGAAGCGATGCCGCCGACGGCGTGCGGCGCGGCGCGGCGGACGACGACTCCCTGGCGGTGCTGCTGCCGATCCGCGACCGCGGCGCGCGGGCCCCGCTGTTCTGCGTCCACCCGGCGATGGGGTTGTCCTGGGGGTACAACGGCCTGCTCGAGCACCTGGGCCGCGACCGGCCCGTCTACGGGCTGCAGGCGCCGAATCTGCGCGGTACGGAGGAGCTGCCCGGATCGATCCCGCGGCTCGCCGAGCGGTACGTCGCGGAGATCCGCCGCGTCGCTCCGCACGGCCCCTACCACCTGCTGGGGTGGTCGCTCGGCGGGTTGATCGCCCACGAGATGGCGACACTGCTCGCCGCCGACGGCGAGGTGGTGGCGACGTTGACGATGCTCGACAGCTTCCTCCCGGGACAGCGCGGCGCCGAGTTTCGCGAGACGCCGAGCGTCGCCGAACTCATGGCCGAACTCACCGGCGCGCACCCGGAATCCGCTGCCGCGGGCGCAGGTGCCCCGGGCGCCGATGCGGGGGCGCCGGAATCGGACATGACCATCGAGCCGGACATGACGATCGAGGACGCCGCGGCGCTGCTGCCCGGCGCGGGCAGCACTCTGGCCGGGCTGGGCGTCGACGAGCTGTGGCGGATGTACGACGCCTACGCGCAAGGCGTCGAGCTCGCGGCCGCGTTCCGCCCCGACCTGTACGAGGGGGACGTCCTGTTCGTCACCGCGGCGCGCGGCGGGCCGGACGGCCCGCGGGCGTTCACGGACTGGCCGCGGCACGTCGGCGGCGACCTGCGCGAGATCACAGTCGACTGCGTGCACGCGCGGATGACGTCGCCGGAGGCGCTCGCCGTCGTCGGGCCGGCGGTCGAAGACTTCCTGGGCCGCGGTGACGCCGCGGTGCGGGACGCACGGCGGTCAGGACTGATCGCAGCACCTACGACAGGAGGACGATCATGAGCGCATCACACGGACAGGGTCCCGCCGCGAACCCCTTCGACGACGAGGATTCCGGCTTCCTGGTGCTCGTCAACGACGAGGGGCAGCATTCCCTGTGGCCGGTGTTCGCGCCGGTCCCCGACGGCTGGTCCGTCCGCCTCGGCGAGTCGTCGCGGCAGGACGCCGTGGACTTCGTGGATCGGAACTGGACCGACATGCGGCCGGTCAGCCTGGTGCATGCGATGGACGGATCGCCCGGAGCCCCGGATGGGGAGCGGTCGCGATGACGGACCTCGCGGTCGAAATCAGAGGTCTGGTCAAGCAGTTCGGCCCGGGCGGCCGGCGCCGGGCGGGCGCCGTCCGCGCGCTCGACGGCATCGACCTGGCGATCCCGGCGGGCACGATCACGGCAGTGCTGGGGCCGAACGGCGCCGGAAAGACCACGGCCGTGCGCATCCTGAGCACGCTGCTGCGCCCGGACGCGGGCACGGTGCTGCTGGACGGCGTGGACGTCGTCGCGTCGCCCGGCCGCGTCCGGCGCAGGATCGGGCTGTCGGGGCAGTACGCCGCCGTCGACGGCAACCTCACCGGCTTCGAGAACCTGCGGATGATCGGCCGGTTGTACGGATTGCCGCGCCGGGCCGCCGCTGCCCGTGCCCGCGAACTGCTCGGCCGGTTCTCCCTGGACGACGCAGCGGACAGGCCGTCGTCCGGATACTCGGGCGGTATGCGGCGCCGCCTCGACCTGGCGGGCGCGCTCGTCGCCCGCCCCGCCGTCGTGGTCCTCGACGAGCCGACCACCGGCCTCGACCCGCGCGGGCGGAGGGAGATGTGGGAGGTCGTCGAGGCGCTCGTCACCGACGGCACGACCGTTCTGCTGACCACGCAGTACCTGGAGGAGGCGGATCGGCTCGCCGATGCGATCACCGTCATCGACCGGGGCACGGTGATCGCCCGCGGGACCGCGGACGAGCTCAAGGCGCAGGTCGGCGGTGACCTGGTGACGGTCGAGGTCGGCGGGCAGGACGAGGTGCCGACCGCGGTCCGTGCGCTGGCCGCTGTCGGCGACGGGGACCCGCAGGTGGACGGCCGCGCCGTGTCCGTGCGCGCCCGGGACGGCGGCCGATCGCTCGCCGCGGCGGTATCACGGCTCACCGTCGACGGGGTGCGGGTCGAGGACGCCTCGCTGCGGGAGACGAGCCTGGACGAGTTCTTCCTGGCGGTGACCGGGCGGGAAGCCGCCGGTGCCGACGCGACGGCGGGGGTGTCGTGATGGCGGGGCGGGACTCGCTCGCGGTGCGCGCGCCGGACAGGGCGGAGGACGTGACGGACACCGGAGGGGCGACGGTATCGGCCGCGGCCGCCGACGCGGAACGCCCCGCTGCCGCGGCACCCCCGGGCGGGGTGCCAGAGCACCCCGGGACTCCTGTCGACGTGGCGGCGTACCTGCGCGCGGCGGAGGGTCGCCGGACGCGCCGGGCGTTCACCGACAGCGCGGTCATCGCCTTCCGGAACCTTCTGACGATCAAGCGGGTCCCCACCCTCCTCGTCAGCGCGACAGTGCAGCCGCTGATGTTCGTCGCGCTGTTCGCCTACGTGTTCGGCGCATCGCTCGGGGGCGGCGAGTACCGGGAGTTCCTGATGGCCGGGATCTTCACCCAGACGGTGGTGTTCAACGCCGCGTTCACCACGGTGGGGTTGGCCGGCGACCTGCAGTCCGGTCTGATCGACCGGTTCCGGTCTCTGCCGATGTCGCGCCTGGCGGTGGTGCTGGGCCGGACGGTCTCGGACTTCGTCGTCAACGTGATCAGCGTGGTCGTCATGGTCGGCTGCGGGTACCTGATCGGCTGGCGGATCACCGGCGGGGTCGGCGACGCGCTGGCCGCCTTCGGGATCCTGGCGCTGTTCGCGTTCGCCATGTCGTGGGTGGGCGTGTTCACGGGGCTCGTGGCACGGAACGTCGAGGTGGCGCAGAGCGTGGGATTCCTGTGGATGTTCCCGTTCACCTTCATCTCGTCGGCCTTCATCTCCGCGCAGAGCCTGCCCGGCCCGCTGCGCGTGCTCGCCGAGTGGAACCCGATCACGGCGGTCGCCACCGCCGGCCGCCGGCTGTTCGGCAATCCGGCGCCGCCGGACTTCCCGGTTGCGACGGGCTGGGCGGCCGAGCACGCCCCGCTGTACGCGCTGGTGTGCGCGGCGGTGATCATCGTCGTCTTCGGTACCCTTTCGTTGCTGTCGCATCGCCGGGTCGCGCGCGCCTGACGGGGCGGCCGCGCGTACCCGCTGCGTCTTCGTTCGCTTGCTCAGGCCGTGTGCGCGCTTCGGCCGTGAGCCCGCTTTGACCGTGTGCGCTGCGGCCGGGTATCGTAGACGGCCGTGCCCGGCTTGCCGGGTCGATCTGTGTGCCTGCCCGACGGTATGGCCAAGTGTGCGTTCCCGCGCTGCGCGCGCGGGCGAGCATCTGGCTGCGCTGTGAGGGGATGCGACACGCCCGACCGTGGGGTTCGGGTGAGGGGCAGTAGCTATCTTGTCCCAACTGCGAAAACCCTAATTTCACATCAGCAATGTTCGTCTCGACCGGCCGACTCGATCAGCCGCGCCGGCCGAGCCACAGAGAAAGACGGTTATGCCAACCATTCAGCAGCTGGTCCGCAAGGGCCGCCACGACAAAGCGGTGGGGGGTAAGACCACTGCGCTCAAGGGGAGCCCCCAGCGCCGTGGCGTCTGCACCCGCGTCTACACGACCACGCCGAAGAAGCCGAACTCCGCTCTTCGCAAGGTGGCACGTGTGCGCCTGACCACCGCCGTCGAGGTCACCGCCTACATCCCGGGCGAGGGCCACAACCTCCAGGAGCACTCGATGGTCCTGGTCCGCGGCGGTCGTGTGAAGGACCTGCCGGGCGTGCGCTACAAGATCATCCGCGGCTCCCTCGACACCCAGGGTGTCAAGGGTCGCAAGCAGGCACGCAGCCGCTACGGCGCCAAGAAGGAGAAGAGCTAATGCCTCGTAAGGGTCCCGCCCCGAAGCGTCAGCTGGTCAACGACCCGGTCTACGGATCGCCTCTCGTGTCGCAGCTGGTCAACAAGATCCTCAAGGACGGCAAGAAGTCCACCGCCGAGCGCATCGTCTACCAGGCGCTCGAGCAGACGCGCGAGAAGACCGGCACCGATCCGGTCGTCACTCTCAAGCGCGCGCTCGACAACGTCAAGCCCGCACTCGAGGTGCGCAGCCGCCGCGTCGGTGGCGCCACCTACCAGGTGCCGGTGGAGGTCCGTCCGGGCCGCTCGACCACGCTGGCGATGCGCTGGCTGGTGACCTTCGCGCGTCAGCGACGCGAGAAGACGATGGTCGAGCGTCTGGCCAACGAGATCCTCGACGCCAGCAACGGACTGGGCGCGGCGGTCAAGCGGCGTGAGGACACGCACAAGATGGCCGAGGCCAACAAGGCGTTCGCGCACTACCGCTGGTGATCCGTCCCCGGCGGGGCGGGCTGCGGCCCGCCCGGCCGGGTGGATCACGGTGCCGGCTCTCGCGTGCCGGCGCAACAGAATCCCGGGCCCAGGAGGGTCCACCGAATCACCGAGTCACGAGCGGGGAAGAATCCTGTGGCACAGGACGTGCTAACCGACCTCAAGAAGGTCCGCAATATCGGCATCATGGCGCACATCGATGCCGGCAAGACCACGACCACCGAGCGCATCCTCTACTACACCGGTATCAACTACAAGATCGGTGAGACGCACGACGGTGGCGCCACGATGGACTGGATGGAGCAGGAGCAGGAGCGGGGGATCACGATCACCTCCGCCGCCACCACCTGTTTCTGGAAAGACACCCAGATCAACATCATCGACACGCCGGGTCACGTCGACTTCACCGTCGAGGTGGAGCGTTCGCTGCGCGTGCTCGACGGCGCCGTCGCGGTGTTCGACGGCAAGGAGGGTGTCGAGCCGCAGTCCGAGCAGGTCTGGCGCCAGGCCGAGAAGTACGACGTCCCCCGCATCTGCTTCGTCAACAAGATGGACAAGCTGGGCGCGGACTTCTTCTTCACGGTGCGCACCATCGAGGAGCGCCTCGGCGCGACGCCGCTGGTCCTGCAGGTGCCGATCGGTGCCGAGGACCACTTCGACGGTGTCGTCGACCTCGTCGAGATGAAGGCGCTCACCTGGCGCGGCACCGTGGCGCCGGGCACCGAGCCCGTCGTCGAGGAGATCCCCGCGGACCTCCAGGAGACGGTCGACGAGTACCGGGAGAAGCTCCTCGAGGCGGTCGCGGAGACCGACGAGGCCCTGATGGAGAAGTACTTCGGCGGCGACGAGCTCACCGTCGAGGAGATCAAGGGCGCCATCCGCAAGGTCACCATCGCCAGCGAGCAGTACCCGGTGCTGTGCGGCACGGCGTTCAAGAACAAGGGCATCGAGCCGATGCTCGACGCGGTCCTCGACTACCTGCCGACCCCGGTGGACGTCGAGGCGGTGCAGGGCCACGCGGTGGACAACCCCGAAGAGGTCCTCGTACGGCACCCGTCCAAGGACGAGCCGTTCGCGGGTCTCGCGTTCAAGGTCGCGGCGCACCCGTTCTTCGGCAAGCTCACCTACGTGCGCGTCTACTCGGGCCACATCGCCTCCGGCACCCAGGTCATCAACTCGACCAAGGGCAAGAAGGAGCGCATCGGCAAGCTCTTCCAGATGCACTCCAACAAGGAGAACGCCATCGATGAGGCCCAGGCCGGCCACATCTACGCGTTCATCGGGCTCAAGGACGTCACCACCGGTGACACGCTCTGCGATCCGGCCAACCCGATCATCCTCGAGTCGATGTCCTTCCCGGAGCCGGTCATCGAGGTGGCCATCGAGCCCAAGACCAAGTCCGACCAGGAGAAGCTCGGCACCGCGATCCAGCGGCTCGTCGACGAGGACCCCACCTTCAAGGTGCACCTCGACGACGAGACCGGCCAGACCGTCATCGGCGGTATGGGCGAGCTGCACCTGGACGTGTTCGTCGACCGCATGCGGCGCGAGTTCAAGGTCGAGGCCAACATCGGCAAGCCGCAGGTGGCCTACCGCGAGACCATCCGCAAGACCGTGGAGAAGTACGACTACACCCACAAGAAGCAGACGGGCGGCTCGGGCCAGTTCGCGAAGGTCATCATCAAGCTGGAGCCCTGGGAGGGCGAGGAAGGCGAGACCTACTCCTTCGAGAGCAAGGTGACCGGCGGTCGCGTGCCGCGCGAGTACATCCCGTCGGTCGATGCCGGCATCCAGGACGCCATGCAGTACGGTGTGCTGGCCGGGTACCCCATGGTCAACGTCAAGGCAACGCTGCTCGACGGCGCCTACCACGAGGTGGACTCCTCGGAGATGGCGTTCAAGGTCGCCGGGTCGATGGCCTTCAAGGAGGCCGCGCCGAAGGCCAAGGCGGTCATCCTCGAACCGCTGATGGCGGTCGAGGTCATCACGCCCGAGGACTACATGGGCGAGGTGATCGGTGACCTGAACTCCCGCCGTGGCCAGATCCAGGCCATGGAGGAACGCAGCGGTGCCAGGGTCGTCAAGGCCACGGTTCCGTTGTCGGAGATGTTCGGCTACGTCGGAGACCTTCGGTCGAAGACACAGGGCCGAGCGAACTACACCATGGTGTTCGACTCCTACGCCGAGGTTCCCGCGAACGTCGCCAAGGAGATCGTCGCGAAGGCGCACGGAGAGTAATCTCCGTCTCATCGCGCGCCGGACACCAGGGCGACGGTGGGATACTGCACTGTTGACACGCCGTGTCGGATCCATGCAGGGATCGGCACACCGTGTCCGCGGTGGTTCCCGCCGGTCGGGCCCTGTGCACGACCAGAAGTACTGACCAGAACATCAACTGCACTGCTGCCAGGCAGCACGCAACAATGAGTCCAGGAGGACAACCAGTGGCGAAGGCGAAGTTCGAGCGGACGAAGCCGCACGTCAACATCGGGACCATCGGTCACGTTGACCACGGCAAGACCACCACCACCGCTGCCATCACCAAGGTGCTCGCGGATGCGTTCCCCGACCTCAACGAGCCGTCGGCGTTCGACACGATCGACAAGGCGCCCGAGGAGAAGGCTCGTGGCATCACGATCAACATCTCCCACGTCGAGTACCAGACCGACAAGCGCCACTACGCGCACGTCGACGCCCCCGGTCACGCGGACTACATCAAGAACATGATCACCGGTGCCGCCCAGATGGACGGCGCGATCCTGGTCGTGGCCGCCACCGACGGCCCGATGCCGCAGACGCGTGAGCACGTGCTGCTCGCCCGTCAGGTCGGCGTGCCCTACATCCTGGTCGCCCTGAACAAGGCCGACATGGTCGACGACGAGGAGATCCTCGAGCTCGTCGAGATGGAGGTCCGCGAGCTGCTGGCCAGCCAGGACTTCGACGAGGACGCGCCGATCATCCCGATCTCCGCGCTCAAGGCGCTCGAGGGCGACGAGAAGTGGACGCAGTCCGTCCTCGACCTGATGAAGGCCGTCGACGATTCCATCCCGGACCCGGTGCGCGACACCGAGCACCCGTTCCTGATGCCCGTCGAGGACGTCTTCACGATCACGGGCCGCGGCACGGTCGTCACCGGCCGCATCGAGCGTGGCGTGGTCAACGTCAACGAGGACGTCGAGCTCATCGGCATCAAGCCCGAGTCCACCAAGACCACGGTCACGGGCATCGAGATGTTCCGCAAGCTGCTCGACCAGGGCCAGGCGGGCGACAATGTGGGCCTGCTGGTGCGCGGCATCAAGCGTGAGGACGTCGAGCGCGGCCAGGTCGTCATCAAGCCGGGCGCCTACACCCCGCACACCGAGTTCGAGGGCCAGGCCTACATCCTGTCCAAGGACGAGGGCGGCCGTCACACGCCGTTCTTCAACAACTACCGCCCGCAGTTCTACTTCCGCACCACCGACGTCACCGGCGTCGTGGAGCTGCCGGAGGGCACCGAGATGGTCATGCCCGGTGACAACACCGACATGTCCGTCAAGCTGATCCAGCCGGTCGCCATGGACGAGGGCCTGCGCTTCGCGATCCGCGAGGGTGGCCGCACCGTGGGTGCCGGCCGCGTCACGAAGATCATCAAGTGATCGACTGACCACAGCCGACGAGCGGCGCCGATCCGGACAGGATCGGCGCCGCTCGTCTCTGTTCTGCCGGTGTCCCCGGTCAGCCGCTGACCCGTCCGGGCTGCCCGGTCGGGGGCCGCTGCGGCTTCGACAGCTCCAGCAGCACGCGCAGGCGCGGGGCGGAGGACCCGAGCGTCGCCGCCAGGTGGTCCGCGGCACCGGCCGCACCCCGTCGGATCTCGTCGGGGTCGGAGTCGGCCGCCGCCCGGACAGCCACCGTGATGACCGTGCCGCCGCCCGATGCCCGCGCGGTGGCGGAAGCGTTCTCGACGCCGGCGATCGCCGCGAACTCGCCCGACACCGCGGAGCACAGCGCGGACGGTTCCACCGCGGCCCGGCCGAGCGGCGAGGAGCCGAGCGTGATCCGCCGCGCGCGGCGGGGGCGCAGGTAGGCCACGAGGATCGCCGCCCCCGTCACCAGGGCCAGGGCCCCGGCGGCGAGCAGGGCCCACGGCCACCAGGACTGCGCGGGCGCGAAGTAGTACCAGCGTCTGTCCAGGTGGATCGACCACGCGGCGGACAGGTCCAGTCCCGCCCACAATGCGATGCCGTATGCGCCCGCGGCGGTCGACGCAGCCCCGACGAGCGCGGTGACCGCGCGTGCGACGGCCTCGAGCGCGCGCCCGGGGCTCCGGCGACCGGTCACCGTACCCGCCCGCTTCCGGGGCGGTTCTGCGTGGGCAGGACCCGGACGATGCGGACCCGCGGAATGGGCGTCGGGTGCAGCGTGCGGGTGAACGGCTCGACACGCTCGCGGACGAGCTCCGCGAGCGCGGTGTCTCCGGGCGGAGGGTCCCCGGGGCGCTCGGGCACGGTGACCGTCACCTGGACGCGGCGGCGGGTCGCGGTGGTCCGTGCGGAGTCCACGGCGGTCACCTGCTGCGCCCGCGCGCTGCAGGCTCGGGCGACGGCCGTCTCCGACAGCCACACCGGGGGATCGGCGGCCGTGCGGATGTGCGTGCGCCGACGGGGGCGGAACGCGGCCACCAACGCGACGACACCGACGACGACGGACGTGGGTGCCGCGTAGTACATCCAGGTCCGCCACGTCAGGCCGGAGATCCAGGTGGTCGCCGGGGCCAGCCACGGGGCGCTGGCCAAGATCCCGTGGTAGATGAGCAGTTCGCGCAGGGCGACGACGCCGGCGGCGAGGAGGCCGATGCCGACGAGCACCATCGTCACCGCGGCTGCGGGCGCCGCGCGCGGTTCCGGCGCGGCGCCCGCCCCGGAGCCGGCCGGGGCCGTGGTCGTCATGTCACGCGGCGGGCGATGGCCTCGCCCGCCGGGACCGAAGGTGCGATCCGCTCGACGGTGACATCGACCTGGCGGACGTGCAGGCCCGTCAGCTCCTCGATGCGGTCGGCGACCCGGGTCTGTACGGACTCCGTGAGCGACGGCAGGGAGACCGGCCACCGGGTGGCTATCCGTACCGCCACGGCGGCCTCGGCGCCGTCGATCACGGCGAGCGCGCGCGGCAGGCCGCGGCCGCGGACCCGGTCGAGCCCCTCGGACGACCGGACGACGCCGTCGACGGCGAGCACCTCGGCGCACGCGATGCGCGAGACGACGCGGTCGCGGATGACGAGGGTGCCGCGGGAGCCGGGCCCCCCGTCGTCGGCCGGTGTGCCGTCGGCGGGCGCGCTGTGCGTTGCCTCCGTCGTGGTCCGGGGCTCAGCCACGGCCCCTGCTCCGGAGCAGTCCGGCGAGATCGATGGCGCCGTCGTGGTGTGCGCCGAGCGCGAGCCCCACCGCGCCCAGCAGCACCGCGAAGACGAACCCGAGCAGGCCGCCCGTGGTGCCCGCGATGACGAGGAGGATGCCGGCGATGAGGCCGACCGCTGCCATGCTCATGGGTTCTCCTGTGGATCGGTGTGGCGGGCGTGGCGGATGGCGCCGGCCGCACGCGCCCGGCGCCGGGCGGGCGTCACTGGACGCGCGACGGGTACTCGGCGTCGGAGACTTCGTCCTCGGAGGGCAGATGGACGTCGTAGACGGTGACGTTGACCTCGACGACCTCCAGTCCGGTCATCCGCTCGACCGCGTCGATCACGTTGCGGCGGATCGCGGCGCCCAGGTCGTAGATGGGCACCCCGTAATCCGCGACGATGCCGATGTCGATGGCCGCCTGGCGTTCGCCCACCTCGACGGCCACACCCTGCGAGTGGTTGACGCGGGCGCCGGGGATCCGCCCGCGCAGCGCCTCGACCGCGCGTGCGGTACCGCCGCCCAGCGCGTGCACGCCGTCCACCTGCCGGGTGGCGGTGCCCGCGATCTTGGACACCACGGTGTCGGTGAGGATGGTGCGGCCCTGGTCGGTCACCAGCTGCGTCGATGCGGAGCCCGCCTGCGGTGCTGCGGCCAGGGGCCGTGGTCCGCGCTCCGGGCCGGTGCTGCCGGGCTGGGCGGAGGAAGCGGGTGTCGCCATGGTGTTGCTCCAGTCGTGATCACGCCGTCGGTGGTTTCCGGTGCTGTGCGGGCGCGGCCTGGCTGTTGCACCGGTCGCCGCGTCGGGGCCGTCGTGGGCACCCCTGCAATCGTACGGCGGATCCCGGCGCGGGCGGGTGCAGTATGAATGGGGTGCCCGGTCAGGCCCACACGGTGTCGATGTCGGTGTACTCGCGCGGCGGCGCGGACGGGACGGGTGCGGGCGTGCGCGAGAAGCGGGGGGCGGGCATCGGCTGGACGACGCCGTCGAGGTCGGCGAGGATCCCGCGGGCGGCGACGTGCGGATCGCCGGCGGCCTCGCCGAAGCTGAGGACGGGCGTTGCGCAGGCGTCGGTGCCGTCGAACACCGCGGCCCACTCGTCGCGGGTCTTCGTGGCGAAGGCGTCGACGAGTGTCGCGCGCAGCTCCGGCCAGCGCTTGCGGTCCTGCTGCGGGGGCACCGAATCGGGATCGATCCCGAGGCCGTCGAGCAGCCGGGCGAAGAACTGCGGCTCGATGGCGCCGACGGCGAAGTAGCCGCCGTCGGCGCACTCGTAGGTGTCGTAGAACGGGGCGCCGCCGTCGAGCAGGTTCGCGCCGCGTTCGTCGCTCCACATTCCGCGGCCGCGCCACGACCACATCATCTGCGCCAGCAGTGTGGATCCGTCGATCATCGCCGCGTCCACCACCTGCCCCCGGCCGGAGACGGTGGCCTCGTGCATCGCGGCGAGGATGCCGAAGACGAGGAACATCGAACCGCCGCCGAAATCGCCGACCAGGTTGAGCGGGGGCACCGGACGCTCGCCCGGCCGGCCGATCGCGTGCAGCACGCCGGTGAGGCTGATGTAGTTCATGTCGTGGCCGGCGCGCTGCGCCATCGGGCCGTCCTGGCCCCAGCCGGTCATGCGCCCGTAGACGAGCCGCGGGTTGCGGGCCAGGCACTCGTCGGGGCCCAGGCCCATCCGTTCCGTGACCCCGGGGCGGAAGCCCTCGATGAGGACGTCCGCCCGCTCGATCAGGTGCAGCACCTTCTCCACGTCGGCGGCGTCCTTGAGGTTCGCGGTCACCGCACGGCGGCCTCGTTGCAGCTGATCGCCGGACGGATCGGCGCCGGCACGGTCGACGCGGACGACGTCGGCGCCGAGGTCGGCCAGGAGCATGGCCGCGTGCGGGCCGGGGCCGATCCCCGCCAACTCGACCACGCGCACGCCGTGCAGCGGGCCGCTCCGCGTAGTGGAGTCTGTGGCGGCTGCGTGGTCGGCGGGGTCGGAGGTCGTGTTCCGGGTCGGGTTCACAGTGCGTTCTCCAGGGTTTCTCTCGGGTTTTCCAGGGCGTGTGTCCAATGACACGATTCTGCGCAGCCTAGCAAGCGCTTGGCCGCGTTCGACACGGTCAGGGGCCCGAGGGGGCCTGCACGTGCCCGGAAATCGGCTACGACACTGTGTCGTAATTGCGAGTCGCGCACATCCGTGCGTCGCCGCGCCGGACTCCCGTGATTAGCCCGATCGGACTAGTCCGGATCGCTCACGGCGACTGCGCTGCTGGGCTAAGTTGTGGTCGGACGAGGCAGTTTTCGGTGGCATGCGGACGACGGGCCCGGCAGGCCAGCCTCGCAGCGACGCGATGGGGAGTATTCCCGTGATGATTCGGTTGGGCGCACGCGGCAATCTGTTTCTGGCCACGTTCGTGTCGATGATCGATTTCTGGGTCTGGAACGACCTCGGTCCGCTGTCCTCGCGGTATTCCGAGTCGATGTCGCTGTCGTCCTCGCAGAGCGCGATCATGGTCGCGATGCCGGTGCTGGTCGGCTCGCTCGGGCGGATCCCGGCGGGCGCACTCACCGACAAGTACGGCGGCCGCAGAATGCTCCTCGTCGTGACGATCGCTTCGATCATCCCGATCCTGCTCGTCGGCTACTTCGGGTCGTCCGGCAACTACGTCGCGCTGCTGGCGTCCGCGCTGCTGCTGGGCGTGGCGGGCACGGTGTTCGCCGTCGGCATCCCGTTCGTCAGCGCGTGGTACCCGCCGGAGCGCAAGGGGTTCGCCACGGGCGTGTTCGGCGCGGGCATGGTGGGCACCGCGGTGGCGGCGTTCTTCACCCCCCGGTTCGACAACTGGTTCGGCGGCATGCAGACGCACATCATCCTGGCCGTCGTCCTGGCCGTCACCGCGGTGATCGTGTTCCTCGGCGCCTCGGACGCGCCGCAGTGGAAGCCGCAGACCGACCCGTTCCTGCCCAAGATGTGGGCGACGATGAAGCTGCCCGTCACGTGGAACATGTGCGTGCTCTACGGGCTGGTCTTCGGCGGCTTCGTCGCCTTCGCCAGCTACCTGCCCACCTACATCGCCACGATCGACGTGTACGACTTCGATCCCATCCAGGCGGGCAGCCGCACCGCGGCGTTCGCGGTCGCGGCGGTGGTCGCCCGGCCCATCGGCGGCATGATCTCCGACCGCGTCCCGCCGAAGAACGTCGTACTCGTGTCGGTCGCCGGCACCGCGGTGTTCGCGGCGCTGGTCAACATGCAGCCCAAGCCGGAATGGCAGGCGGGGCTGGTGTTCGGCGGGCTGGCGTTCTTCCTCGGCATCGGAACCGGCGGCGTGTTCGCATGGCTCTCGCAGCTCGCCCCCGCGAACAAGGTCGGCAGCGTCACGGGCATGGTCAGCGCCGCCGGCGGGCTGGGCGGCTACTTCCCGCCGCTGATCATGGGCGCCACCTTCGACGAAGCCGGCAACAACTACCACCTCGGTCTGACTCTGCTGGTGATCACGGCGGTGATCATCCTCGTGTACACGGCCATGCTCGTGCCGGCGGCCGACCCGACACGGCGCGTGAGCAGACCCGGCGCCAAACCGAAGGAGGGCGCGTCGACATGACCTGCGGCGCGGCGGCGGTCCTTCCCCGCACCCCGAACTCATCGTTCATCCCGACGACCACCACAAGGAGACCGGCGTGACATCCACCGACATTCCTCGGACCGGCGCCCCGCGGCACGGGAGGGCACGCACCGACGGGCCGTTGGCGGACGTGCTGCTGGACACCGGCAGGTTCTTCCGCCGCGGCGCCGAATTCTCCGTGGACAAGCGCACGGTGAGCCTCGAGGGCGGGCGCGACGGCGACGTGTTCTACCGCGACCGCTGGAGCCACGACAAGGTGGTCCGCTCCACACACGGGGTCAACTGCACCGGCTCGTGCTCGTGGAAGATCTACGTCAAGGACGGGATCATCACCTGGGAGACGCAGGAGACGGACTACCCGTCGGTGGGCCCCGACCGCCCCGAGTACGAGCCGCGCGGCTGCCCCCGCGGCGCGGCGTTCTCCTGGTACACCTATTCGCCCACGCGCGTGCGATACCCCTACGGGCGCGGCGTGCTGGTGCAGATGTACCGCGAGGCCAAGGCGCGCCTGGGCGACCCGGTCCTCGCCTGGGCGGACATCCAGTCCGATCCGGAACGCCGCCGGCGCTACCAGCAGGCGCGCGGCAAGGGTGGCCTGGTACGCATCTCCTGGGACGAGGCCGCGGAAATGGTCGCGGCCGCGCACGTGCACACCATCAAGGAACACGGCCCGGACCGCGTCGCCGGATTCTCGCCCATCCCCGCGATGTCCATGATCTCGCACGCGGTGGGCGCGCGCTTCGTCGAGCTGCTCGGCGGCGTCATGACCTCCTTCTACGACTGGTACGCCGACCTCCCCGTCGCGTCGCCGCAGGTGTTCGGCGACCAGACGGACGTGCCCGAATCCGGCGACTGGTGGGACGCGTCGTACCTGCTGATGTGGGGATCCAACGTGCCGATCACGCGCACGCCCGACGCGCACTGGATGACCGAGGTCCGCTACCGCGGCACCAAGGTCGTCTCGATCAGCCCCGACTACACCGACAACACCAAGTTCGCCGACGAGTGGATGCCCTGCGCGGCCGGCACAGATGGCGCGCTGGCGATGGCGATGGGGCACGTGATGCTCCGCGAGCACTATGTGGACGGTTCCACCCCGTTCTTCAGCGACTTCGCTGCACAGTTCACCGACCTTCCGTACTTGATCAGGCTCGAGGAGCGCGACGGCGCCTACATCGCGGGCAAGCGGCTGGTGGCCGCGGACCTGCCGGGCCTGGAGGCGGACCAGGAGCTCGCCGAGTTCAAGCCGGTGCTGCTCGACGCCGCCACCGACAGCCACGCCGTGCCGCGGGGCAGCCTCGGCCACCGCTACGCCGAATCCGACGAGGGCGCGTGGAACCTCGACCTGGGCGACATCGCGCCCCGGCTCACCGTCGGCCGCGAGGACGCTCCCGGCGGAGGGCATTCCTGGGACGGCGCGGCGCCCGAGAGCGTCGAGGTGCTCATCACCGGGTTCGACACCGTGGAGGGGCGCGCGGAGGTCCACCGCCGCGGGGTGCCGGTGCGGCGGGTGGGCGGCCACCTGGTGTGCACGGTGCTGGACCTGATGCTCGCCCAGTACGGGGTGGCGCGTCCGGGGCTCCCGGGGCAGTGGCCCACCGGCTACGACGACCCGTCGGTGCCCTGCACGCCCGCGTGGCAGGAGCCGATCACCGGGGTGAGCGCCGAGCAGGCCGTGCGCGTCGCCCGGCAGATGGCGGCGAACTCCATCGAATCCGGCGGCCGCACCATGATCATCATGGGCGCCGGCATCTGCCAGTGGTTCCACGGCGACGCCACCTACCGCGCCGTCCTCTCGCTGCTGCTGCTCACCGGTTCGATGGGCCGCAACGGCGGGGGCTGGGCGCACTACGTGGGCCAGGAGAAGGTCCGTCCCATCACCGGGTACTCGACGCTGGCGATGGGCCTGGACTGGTCGCGCCCGCCGCGGCAGATGGCCGGCACCACCTACTGGTACGCCCACACCAACCAGTGGAGCTACGACAACTACCGGGCCGACGCGCTGTCCACCCCGCTGGGGCGCGGGCGCTTCGCCGGCAAGCACACGATGGACGTGGTCTCGGCGGCGACCGCGATGGGGTGGTCCCCGTTCTACCCGCAGTTCGACCGCTCGAGCCTGGACGTGGCCGACGAAGCCGAGGCGGCGGGGCGCGGCGACGACGTGCCCGGCTACGTTGCCGACCAGCTGGCGTCCGGAGACCTCAAGCTGGCGGTGACCGACCCGGACGCGCCGGAGAACTGGCCGCGCGTGCTCAGCATCTGGCGTTCCAACCTGCTGGGCTCGTCGTCCAAGGGCAACGAGTATTTCCTGCGCCACCTGCTGGGGACGTCGTCGAACATGAGCGCGGAGCCGATGCCGGAGGACGTGCGGCCGGTGACGGTGCGGGTGCCCACGCGCGAGGACGGCAGCGCCGAGGTGCCCGAGGGCAAGCTCGACATGGTCATGTCCATCGACTTCCGCATGACCTCGACCACGCTGCTCTCGGACATCGTGCTGCCCGCGGCCACCTGGTACGAGAAGCACGACCTGTCCAGCACCGACATGCACCCCTACGTGCACGCATTCAGCCCGGCGATCGATCACCCGTGGGAGTCGCGTTCGGACTTCGAGGCGTTCCAGACCATCGCCAAGGTGTTCAGCCGGCTCGCGGCACGGCACCTGGGCGTGCGCAAGGACGTGGTTCTGGGCACGCTGCAGCACGACACCCCGGGCGAGACCGCCTACCCGCGCGGGGCCGAGGACAACTGGCTGGAGACGGGGGCGACGCCGATCCCCGGCAGGACGATGGGCCCCATCGCGGTGGTCGAGCGCGACTACGGCGCCATCGCGGACAAGTGGGCGACGCTCGGTCCGCTGGTGGACACGCTTGGCATGACGACCAAGGGCGTCACCTTCCACCCGGACGAGGAGGTGGCGCAGCTCGCCGCCATGCACGGCGTGATGGACCGCGGGGCCGGCGCCGGACGGCCGGCGATCGACACGGCGGTGAAGATGTGCGAGGCGGTGCTGCGGCTGTCCGGCACCACCAACGGCCGGCTGGCGGTGCAGGGGTTCAAGGATCTCGAGCGCCAGACGGGGCGGCGCATGGCGCAGCTCGCCGAGGGCTCCGAGGAACGGCACATCACCTTCCAGGACACCCAGGCGCACCCGGTGCCGGTGATCACCAGTCCGGAGTGGTCCGGCAGCGAGACCGGCGGGCGGCGTTACGCGCCGTTCACGCAGAACATCGAGCACCTCAAACCGTTCCACACCGTCACCGGGCGCATGCACTTCTTCCTCGACCACGACTGGCTCGAGGAGATCGGCGAGCAGATGCCCGTCTACCGCCCGCCGATGAACCTGCACGCGCTCTACGGCGAGCCGAAGCTGGGGGAGACGGGCGAGCTGGGCCTGGCCGTGCGCTACCTGACCCCGCATTCCAAGTGGTCGATCCACTCGGAATACCAGGACAACCTGTTCATGCTCTCGCTCTCCCGCGGCGGCCCCACCATGTGGATGTCGCCGGAGGACGCGACCACCATCGGCGCCGCCGACAACGAGTGGGTGGAGGCGGTCAACCGCAACGGCGTGTTCGTTTGCCGGGCCATCGTCTCGCACCGGATCCCCAAGGGCGTCGTGCTCGTCTACCACGTGCAGGAGCGCACCATCGACACCCCGCTCACGGAGACCACCGGCCGGCGCGGCGGCATCCACAACTCGCTCACCCGGCTGCTCGTCAAACCCTCGCACCTGGCCGGCGGCTACGGCCAGAACAGTTACGCGTTCAACTATCTCGGCCCCACGGGCAACCAGCGTGACGAGGTCACGTTCGTCCGTCGCCGCTCCCAGGAGGTGACCTACTGATGCGCGTCATGGCTCAGATGGGCATGGTGATGAATCTCGACAAGTGCATCGGGTGCCACACCTGCTCGGTCACGTGCAAGCAGGCGTGGACCAACCGTGCGGGCATGGAGTACGTCTGGTTCAACAACGTCGAGACCCGGCCCGGCCAGGGGTATCCGCGCACCTACGAGGACCAGGACAAGTGGCAGGGCGGCTGGACGCTGGACCGCAAGGGCCGGCTGCGGCTGCGGGCCGGCGGCCGCATCAAGAAGCTCGTCAACATCTTCTCCAACCCCAAGCTGCCGTCGATCCAGGACTACTACGAGCCGTGGACCTACGACTACGAGAACCTGACGACGGCGCCCGCCGGCGAGCACATCCCCGTCGCCGCGCCGCGCAGCCTGCTCACCGGCGAGCCGATGAAGGTCACCTGGTCGTCCAACTGGGACGACGACCTGGGCGGCAGCCCGGAGATCGTGCCCGGCGACCCGATCCTCAGCCAGGTCGGCGAGGAGGTCAAGCTGCAGCTGGAGCAGACCTTCATGTTCTACCTGCCGCGGATCTGCGAGCACTGCCTCAACCCGTCGTGCGCCGCGTCCTGCCCGTCGGGCGCCATCTACAAGCGTTCCGAAGACGGCATCGTGCTGGTCGACCAGGACAAGTGCCGCGGCTGGCGCATGTGCGTCTCCGGCTGCCCGTACAAGAAGGTCTACTTCAACCACCGCACGGGCAAGGCGGAGAAGTGCACGTTCTGCTATCCGCGCGTGGAGGTGGGGCTGCCGACGGTGTGCGCGGAAACCTGCGTGGGCCGCCTGCGGTACATCGGGCTGATGCTCTACGACGCGGACGCCGTGCTCGAGGCCGCCAGCACCGAGGACCCGCAGGACCTCTACGAATCGCAGATGCGCGTGCTGCTGGACCCGAACGACCCCGAGGTGATCGCCGGCGCCCGCGAGGCGGGCATCTCCGACGACTGGATCGAGGGCGCGCAGCGTTCGCCGATTTACGCGCTGATCAAGCAGTACAAGGTGGCGCTGCCGCTGCACCCGGAGTACCGGACCATGCCGATGGTCTGGTACATCCCGCCGCTGTCGCCGGTGGTGGACGCGATCGCGCGGGACGGCCACGACGCCGAGGACGTCGGCAACCTGTTCGGGGCCATCGACGCGCTGCGCATCCCCAAGGAGTACCTGGCGGGGCTGTTCACCGCCGGGGACACCGGCATCATCGACGACGTGCTGCACAAGCTGGCCGCGATGCGCTCGTACATGCGCGACATCAACCTGGGGCGCGAGCCGCAGGCGCACATCCCCGCGGCCGTCGGCCTGAGCGAGGAGGAGATGTACGAGATGTACCGGCTGCTCGCACTGGCCAAGTACGACGAGCGGTACGTCATCCCCACCGCCTACCAGAACGAGGGCCACAAGCTGGAGGAGACGGCCACGGAGTGCCCGCTGGACTTCGAAGGCGGGCCGGGGATGTACATGGCGGGTTCGGGGCCGTTCGGCGAGACGTCCGGCACCCCGGCACCGGTCGCGGTGGAGACTTTCAACGCGCTCAAGCAGCGGCAGACAAGCGAGCACACGGCGAGCAGCCGCGTGAACCTGCTCAACTGGGACGGCCTGGGCAGCCCGCCCGGACTGTTCCCGTCGGAATCCGGGGGCACCGCCGAAGACGGCGGAGCGGCCGGAAAGGACGTGTGATGAAGCTCTTCCGACGATCCACGGGCATCGCCGACAGTCACCGTCGGCTGGTGTGGCAGTCGGTGTCGCTGCTGCTGGCGTACCCGGAGGACGAAGCCGACGGCATGCCCTGCTACTCCGAGCGCCTCGAGCTGGTCGGCGGCCTGCTCGACGACCTGCCGCCGTCCGTGGCCGAACCGCTGCGGCGGTGCGTCGACGGGTTGGCCGGCACGGACGCGTACGACGCGGCGCAGCGATATGTGGAGACGTTCGACCTGCGCCGGCGGCGGTCGCTGTTCCTGACCTACTGGACCGACGGCGACACCCGCAACCGCGGCAACGCGATGCTCCAGTTCGCGGACGCCTACCGTGAGGCCGGGGTGGAGCCGCCCGAGGGCGAACTGCCCGACCACCTGGCCGTGGTGCTCGAGTTCGGCGCCACCGTCGAATTCAAGTCCGGGATGGCGCTGCTCACCCGGTATCGCGCGCCGCTGGCTCTGCTGCAGGACGCGCTGGGGCAGATGGGCTCCCCGTACGCGGGGGCGGTGGAGGCGGTGCTGGCGACGGTGCCGGAGCCGGACCCCGAGCAGACGCGGCTCGAGGCGCAGCGGATCGCGCAGGAGGGTCCGCCGAGCGAATCGGTGGGCCTGGACCCCTATTCGGTGACGGTGCCGGTGGACGCGCTGGCCGCGTCGCTCCGCACGGTGGGAGGATCCCGATGAACAGCAGCAACGGCGCGCTGGAGATCTTCTGGGACGTGATCCCGTACGTGTCGCTCGCGATGATGATCGTCGGGCTCGTCTGGCGGTACCGCTACGACAAGTTCGGGTGGACCACCCGGTCCTCACAGCTCTACGAGTCCCGGCTGCTGCGCATCGGCAGCCCCCTGTTCCACTACGGCATCATCGTCGTGTTCCTGGGGCACATCATCGGTCTGGTGATTCCGGAGAGCTGGACCCACGCGATCGGCATCTCCGAGTCCGTCTACCACTGGGTGGCGCTGAGCGCGGGTGGTATCGCCGGCCTCGCGACCCTCGTCGGCGTAAGCATCCTCATCTACCGGCGGCGCCGCACGGGTCCCGTGTTCATCGCCACCACGTGGAACGACAAGTGGATGTACGTGCTGCTCGTCGCCACGCTGGTGGCCGGGTTGTCCACCACCGTCATCGGCATGACCCCGTCGGGCCGGGCGCCGGACGCGAACTACCGCGCTACCGTCTCGCCGTGGTTCCGCGACTTCTGGAGCCTCCAGCCGGACGGCAGCCTCATGGCCGCAGCCCCCGTCCAGTTCCAGGTGCACGTGGCGATCGCGCTGGTGCTGTTCGCCATCTGGCCGCTCACGCGGCTCGTGCACGTGTTCAGCGCCCCGGTGTGGTACCTGTTCCGCCCGTACATCGTCTACCGCAGCCGCAGCGCCGCCAAGGAAGGACACCTGCTCGGTTCGGATCCGCAGCGACGCGGCTGGACGCGCGACGCACCCGCCCGCTGGTAGCCGCGCCGCCTGCAGGGCTCAGTGCGCCAGGCCGCGGCCGGACCGCAATCGCCGGCGCATGTCGGCCAGGTAGAGCCGCGCCGGGATCGTGCGGACGAACCGCGGCACCAGGCGGTAGGCCATCGGCAGGACGCGGAAGAGCAGATCGAACGCCCGCTGGTGCCGGGTGCTCCACGGCAGGGCGAAGGCGTCGCGCGCCTGCTGCGGCAGCAGCCCCGTCGTGACGAACCGGTTCAGCGGCATCGCCGGGCGCAGGAACCACGGCGCGCTCCGGGTCGCCAGTAGCCGCCGAGTGAACTCGCGGACCTGATCGTCGACGCTGAGCGTGTCCATCGTGCGCTCCCAGTAGCGGTCGAACCCGGCGACGGTGTCCGGCCACATTTCCGGGCGCACCTGCAGCGCCGTGCCGTAGGCCATCGACTCGCGGTAGACGCGCTCGGCCGACACGGGTCCCAGCGGGCCGCGGAACCGCCGGTGCAGGTCCACCCCGCCGTGGTACAGGGTGGCGGCCACCCACAGCTGCAGTTCCGGATCGAAGGCGTTGTAGGTCTCCGAACGCACCGGCACGTGCGCCTTGTTGACCATGCGCACGATCGCGCTGCGCTCGTCGTCGGTGCCCAGCGACACGGCGTAGATGTAGCTCATCGTGGTGCGCAGTCGGCTGAGCGGGCGGTGCAGGACGTCGCTGTGGTCGGCCACGCCGTGCCCCACGCCGGGCATCGCCAGCTGCAGCAGGATCGCGGCGCCCGCCCCCAGGAACACGTAAGCCTCGTCGACGTAGTCGGCCACGCCCACCGACGGTGTTCCGTCGGCCTCCGTAGCCAGGTCCGTCGCCTGCGGTGCTGCCATGCCGTCTCCGTTCCGTGCCGCCGCTTATCGAGGCTGCCGCTTCTTGTGGCCGTCGCTTCGTGTCGCGGGGCGCTGCCAATGCAACAATTTGATTCCAACTGTTGCATGCGACCGTCGGCTCCGCAAGGGTGGTTAGCCTGTGGAGGTGACGGATGACGGTGTGCGGGCGCTGATCGGAGCGGACGAGGGCGTCGCGGACGCGGACGCCCGGATCCTCGAGGCCGCGCTCGAACAGTTCGCCCTCACCGGCATCCGCAAGACCAGCACCGACGACATCGCGCACCGGGCGGGCGTGAACAGGGCGACGCTCTACCGCCGGCTCGGCACCAAGGACGACGTGGTGCGCGCCGCGTATCTCTATGAGGCGGCGCGGGTGCTCACGCACATCGAACGCTCTGTGGAAGGCATCGACGAGCTCGAGGAGTACGTCGTCACCTTCTTCACGGTCACCGTCCGGGCCGTCCGCGGGAATCCGCTGCTGGAGCGGATGCTGCGCGTGGACCGCGACGAGACGCTGCGGTCGCTCACCATCGGGGCGGGCGACGTGCTCACCCTCGCGACCGCGTTCCTCGCCGACAAGATCAGTACGTTGCGCGCGAGCGACGCGGGGGCCGGGGATGGCGACGCGCGGCTCGGCGACGTCGACGCGCTGTCCGCCGTGCTCGCCCGGCTCACGCAGTCGCTGCTGCTCACGCCGGACGGCCCGCCGCGGCTGGACGACGACGAGGAGTTCCGGGTGTTCGCGACCGCGCTGCTGGTGCCCCTGATCCGCGGGTGAGCCCCCGCATGGCGGCTAATCGTCCCGTTCGTCGTCGTCCCAGTCGTCCCACATGCGCACCGCGTCGAGGTGGGCGACGAGCCGCCGTGCGCCGTCGGTGAACTGCGACCGGGTCTCCTCCTCGACCGCGGGCAGGTCGTGGTCCCGCAGTGCCGCGATCAGCCGACGGTGGCCCGCCACCGCGCCGGCGCCCCAGTCCGGGTCCGCGGCGTATAGCGCGTACGGGGTGTAGCGGACGGCGTTGTGCAGGAACCAGGCCAGCTTGTCGGAGCCTGCGATCCGGTTGAGCCGGCGGTGGAACTCGAACTCGCGCAGCGCGACGGTCTCCACGTCCGGGCCGGCCAGGGAGGCCTCCAGCGCGTCGCAGTGCGCGGCGAGGTCGGCGAGGTCGGCGTCGGTGACGCGGCGGGCCGCGCGCGCCGACAGCTCCACTGCGATACGTCCCTGCAGCCAGAAGATGTCGACGACGTCCTCGCGGCTGAGCGGGTTGACGACGTAGCCGCGGTGCGGGACCGACTCGACCAGCCCCTCACCGCGGAGCTTCGACAGCGCCTCGCGCACGGGGGTGACGCTGACGCCCAGTTCCGCGGCCGTCTCATCGAGGCGGATGAAAGCCCCCGGGCGCACCTGCCCGGACATGATCCGGGCGCGCACGTGGTCGGCGACGTCGTCGGACAGCTGGGGGCGTCGCCGAAGGCGACCTTGCGGCGCTGGTGAGGCGATGGCGCCGGGCCCAGTGATGGCGCCGGGCCCAGTGGTGGCGCCGGGCCCAGTGGTGGCGCCGGTTGAGGCGGTCACGGCGTCACAGCCCGTAGGTCTTGCCGACGACGTCCCGCTGGATCTCGTTGGTGCCGCCGTAGATCGACGAGACAAGCGTGGCGCGGACGTGGCGTTCCATGTCGAACTCGGTGGCGTACCCGTAGCCGCCCATCATCTGCATGCCCTCGAGCGCGACCTTCTTGGCGGTCTCGGTGGCCTTGAGCTTGACCATCGACGCCTCGCGGGGGAACAGCGCGCCGGGGTTGTCGTCGACCATCCGCGCCAGCCTGTAGACCAGCAGGCGGGTGCACTCGATCTCGGTGGCCAGGTCCGCCACGCGGTGCCGCAGGCTCTGGAATGTTCCTACGGGACGACCGAACTGCTTGCGTTCGCTGATGAACTCCAGCGCGTCCGCGAAGGCCCGCTGCGCGGTGCCGAGCATCATGGCGCCCAGGATGAGCCGCTCGATGTTCAGGCCAGTCATGAGCTGGCCCCAGGCGGCGTCGACCTCGCCGATCACCGCGTCCTCCGGAAGTCGCACGTCGGTGAAGTACAGGTCGTTGACGTCGTTGCCGCCCATGGTGGGGATGCCCTTGATGGTCAGACCCGGGGTGTCGGCCGGCACGTGGAACATCGTCAGGCCCCGGTGCTTGTCCTCGCCGCGGGACGTGCGCGCCACGAGCAGGATCGCGTCGGCGATGTGGGCGTTGGAGCACCAGGTCTTCTGGCCGTTGATCGTCCAGCCGTCGGCGGTGCGCTCCGCCTTGCACGACACGTTGCCCACGTCGGAGCCGGCCTCGGGTTCGGACATCGAAATGGAGTAGCTGCGGCCGTCGACGACGCCGCCGAGGACCTCCTTCTTCTGCGCGTCGGTGCCGAACTTCTGGTAGGCGGCGCCGGTGATGAGAGTGGGGCCGATGCCGCCGACGGGCGCCATGCCGCGCGCGGTCGCCTCGAGCAGGATGCACAGGTCCACCATCGAGCCGTCCGAGCCGCCGAACTCCTCCGGCACGGTGAGCCCCAGCCACCCGAGCTCCGCCATCCGGCTGTAGAACCGCGTGTTGTGGTGGACCGTGCCGTGCTCGGTCAGTGCGTCCCGCTGCTCGCGGGTGCCGCACTCGCGCCGGCACATGTCGGCGACGGCACGCTGGAACGCGGCCTGCTCGTCGGTGAACCCCATCGCCTCCGGCTGCAGTCCCGTCGATACGTCGGTGATCCCCTTCGCCATGCGGCCTCCTCGCCGTTCGCGCACCGCGCACCGCGCACGGTGTGCCGTGTTCTGTGGCCGTCCGCGTGCCTTGTCGCGCCGCGGCCCGGCGCATACTGTGGTGTCCACCACAGTAGATCACATCAAATATATGTGATGCGATACTGCGCTCACGGGGAGAGGCCGCTCACGGGGAGGGGCCGCTCACAGGGAGAGGCTCAGCGGCGGTGGAAGGAGTGCGTGACGGCATGACGCAGACCGAGAACGGGCAGAGGGCGGACGGCGCGGCGGCGCAGGCGGGCACGGCCGCGCAGCCGGGGGCGGCCGCGCAGCCGGGGGCGGCCGTCGACGCCGCCCGCGCCGCGGCGCAGTGGTGGGACGCCCAGGACTTCCGCGGCAGGCGCGGCTGGCTCCGCGACCTCGCCCGGGTGCTCGCACGCGGCGCGGACGAACTCGCCGGGGTGATCGCCCGGGAGACCGGCAAGCCCGACGACGACGCGCTGCTCGAGGTCATGCTCGCCGTCGAGCACCTGGACTGGGCGTCGCGCAACGCCCGGCGGGTGCTGCGGCGGCGGTCGGTGCCGTCGGGCGTGGTCGGCATCGACCAGGCCGCGTCCGTCGGCTACCGGCCGTACGGCGTCGTCGGGGTGATCGGCCCCTGGAACTATCCGCTGTACACGCCGATGGGGTCGATCGCCTACGCGCTCGCCGCCGGCAACGCCGTCGTCTTCAAGCCCAGCGAGCTCACCCCCGGCGTCGGTGAGTGGCTGGCGCGGGCCTGGCAGTCGCTGGCGGCGCCGCAGCCGGTGCTCCAGGTGGTCACCGGAGACGGCGCGGTGGGGGCCGCGCTGTGCCGCGCGGGCGTGGACAAGGTCGCCTTCACAGGTTCGACGGCGACGGCGAAACGGGTCATGGCCACGTGCGCGGAGAGCCTGACGCCGCTCATCGCGGAATGCGGCGGCAAGGACGCGATGCTGGTGGCGGCCGACGCCGACCTGGCGGCCGCCGCCGGCTACGCGGTGTTCGGCGGGCTCGGCAATGCCGGGCAGACCTGCGCAGGAGTCGAACGGATCTACGTCGCGGAAGAGGTGTTCGACGCGTTCACGGCCGCGGTGACCGACCGCCTGCGCGCGCTGCGGGCGGGGGTCGACTACGGCCCGATGACGATGCCGGCGCAGACGGACATCGTGCGCGCGCAGATCGCCGACGCGCTGCGCGGCGGCGGGCGGGCACTGGTCGGCGGGGAGGACTCCGTGCGCGGGCGGACCATCGAACCCGTCGTACTCACCGGCGTCGCGCCCGATTCGACGGCCGTCACCGACGAGACCTTCGGGCCCGTGCTGGTGATCGAGCCGGTGGCCGACCTCGACGAGGGCGTGCGCCGGGCGGACGCCTCGCGCTACGGGCTCGGCGCGTCGGTCTTCACCGCCGACACCGACGCGGGGAAGGCGGCGGCGGAACGGCTCGACTGCGGTGTCGTCACGGTGAACTCCGTCCTGGGATTCGCCGGCGTGCCCGCGCTGCCGTTCGGCGGCACGGGCGACTCCGGCTTCGGCCGCATCCACGGCGACGACGGCCTGCGGGAGTTCGCGACGGTCAAGTCGATGACGGTGACGAGGTTCGCCACTCCGCTGAAGCTGATGACGATGCGGCGGCGCCGGCGCGACATGCGCATCGCGCGACTCATGCTGCGCGTCCGGCACGGCCGCTGAATCGGAGCGCCGGGTGATCCGGCACGGACACGGCCGCGGAGGGCGGCGACGCCCCCGCAGACGAAGGAGGTACGACATGGGAATCAGGACCGCACCCGGAACGTGCAGCTGGCTGCCGTACATCCGCACGCTCGACCCGGAGCGCGACCGGCACGAGATCCACCGGCTCACCGCCGGATTCGAGTTCCCGTTCGACTACCAGCGGGCGCTGGAATTCGCGCTGTTCCGCACGTACTGCGTGCCGTCGGTCTCCGCGGTGCTCGCGGAATCGGGGGAGTTCGCCGCCCGACCGCAGAAGCGCTACGACGACACCGCGATCCTCATGGCCGAGATGCTGGAGCACGGCATCGACTCCGACCGCGGCCATGAGTCGGTGCGCAACGTCAACCGCATGCACGCGATGTACGAGATCTCCAACGACGACATGCTCTACGTGCTGTCCACCTTCATCTACGACCCCATCGACTGGATCGACCGGTACGGGTGGCGCCGCCTGGATCCGGTGGAACGGCTGGCCGCCTACCACTTCTACGTCGAGATCGGCCGGCACATGGCGATCCGCGACATCCCCGCCGATTACCAGGCCTTCGCCCGGTTCAAGCTGGAGTACGAGCGCGACCGTTTCCGATACGCCGACACCAACAACGCGATCGGCCGCTACACGCGCGATCTCTACTGCTCCTGGTTCCCCGCGCCGCTGCGTCCGCTGGTCGCGCGCGGCGTGTACGCCATGCTGGACCAGCGGATGTCCGACGCGTTCGGTTTCCCGTCCGGATCGCCGCGCCTACGGGCGCTGATCGAGTCCGCGCTGCACGCCCGCAGCGCCGCGGTGCGGTTCCTTCCGCGACGCCGGGCTTCGCGCAGCACCCACGACCCCCGCAATCGCACGTATCCGGGCTACCCGGGCGACTACCGCCCGCGCGACCTCGGTGTCGAGCGGGCGCGCGGGCACGTGGGGAGGCTGGGCGGTGTCGGTCGGGGCGAGGCGCGCGTGTCCGACGCCGCCGCCGGTGCCCGGAGCCCGGCCGGTCCCGCGTCGTAGTCTGGGGCGATGAGCGACGAGAGCCTGTGCCGATGAGCGAAGAGAAGACCCCGCACGGTGTCCTGGGCCCGCTTGCCGGATTCGCCGGCCGCTGGGCCGGCGGTGGCGAGGGGCACTATCCGACGATCGACGATTTCGCGTACGAGGAGGAGATCGACTTCTCCTGGGACGGCCGGCCGTTCCTGACGTATCTGTCGCGCACGTGGGCGCCCGGCCGTGCCCGCCCGATGCACACGGAGACCGGGTTCCTGCGCGCTGTCGGCGGCGGCGAGGCGGAGCTGCTGGTCACCCAGCCGACGGGGTTCACCGAGATCCACCGCGGGCCGGCCGAATCCGGCGGCCCGGGCGACGCGGTCTTCGCCCCGGAGCAGCTGCACATCGCCGGCTCGCCAGATGCCAAGCCGGTGCACGGGGTGCGCAGGCGGTTCACGGTGGACGGCGACACGCTCACCTACGAGCTGTGGATGGCGCACGCGGACACCCCCATGACGCACCACCTGAGCGCCGCCCTGCACCGCCGCGGCTGAGCGGCCTCGGCCTATCCGCCGAGCTGCAAGGCCAGGACCAACTCCTCGACCTGTGCCTGGACGCTCTCATCGGCGGTGAAGCGCACCGCCCGGCCGACATCGAGGATCATGGCGAACGCCGCATGCGCCAGGTAGACGGCCTCGTTCCGGCGCAGCTCCGGGCGCAGCCGCAGCACCGAGTCCGCCCAGGACTCCGCCACGCGGCGGTGGGCGGCGCGGAGCATGCGCCGGCGGCTCTGCGGCAGGTTCGACACCTCGGCGAAGTAGAGCGTCAACTGGTCCGGATGTCGGAAGGACCGGCGGATGTAGAGCCTCGCCACCATGCGGAGGGCCGCTTCGGGGTCCCGTGCGGAGGCGGCGGCAGCCTGCTGTGCGGGTCCGAGCCCCTCCGCGGTCCGGCTGAATGCCGCGTCGAGCAGCGCGGGCTTGCCGTCGTAGTGCCGGTATACGCCCGACGCCGTCATTCCCGCGGCCGCGGCGATCTCCTCGACGCTCACCTCGTGGTAACCACGGCGCGCGAAGAGCCGGATCGATTCGGTCAGCAACGCCTCGCGCGGGTCGGCCGGTGCCGGCGGGCGGTCGGGGCCGCGCGGTGCGGCGGCGTCCGGGGCGCGCTCGGGCGCGGCCGGGCCGGGGGACGGACTGTCCACCACGGCGAGGCAGCCGTTCACGAGCACAGTGATGATGCGCTTCCGCGCCAGGGGGGTGCGGTGGCCGGTGACGCTGCCGAGGATGCTCAACGCGGCCGTGGTGCGCAGGCGCACCTGCGCGGCGGTCATCTCCGGGTGCAGTGCGCGTACGGGCTCTGCCAGGCGTGCACTGACGGTGCGCATGGTCCGGACCACCCGGAGCCTGTCCTCCTCGCTCAGCAGCCGCGCCTCCCACCGGTAGAGTCCGCCGCTGCGCCGGTGTTCGATCGACGTGGCGGCGAGCGATTCCAGGAGCGCGGTGAGGCGGGCGCACGGATGCGCGGCCGGCTCGGGCGGAAGGTCGGTCGCCTCGTAGAGGGCCTGCGTCAACGACTCGACGGAGTGCAGGAACAGCGCGTACTTGCTTGGGAAATGCCGGTAGAGCGCGGGGCCGGACACTCCGACGGCGGCGGCGATCTCATCCATGCCCGCCCCGTGATAACCGTGCTCGTCGAAAGCCTCCGCCGCGACGACGGCGATCCGTTGCCTGCGATCGCGGGGACGTATCTGGGCCGACATGGATAGAAAGTTAACCGCAGTTCCCTCGTCCCGTGGTTGTATCGAGGGGAAACCAAGACGGACGGGAGCGGAGGATGACGGATGCCGGCGGGCCCGACGGCGTGCGAGTGGTGTCGACGGCCGGGGTGTTGACGGTGACCATCGACCGGCAGGCCCGGATGAACGCCCTCGACTCGGCGACGGTCGAAGAGCTGGTCCGCGCGTTGACCGAGGATGCCCGTGACGAGGCTGTGCGCGCGGTGGTCCTCACCGGGGCGGGAACGGCGTTCTGCACCGGCGCCGACCTCGTGGCGATGTCGTCCGACAGGCCGGCCGGCGCGGCGGAGGCCGATGAGCGCGCGCGGGCCACGATGCGGCGTGCCGAAGAACTGATCCGCGCCATCGTCGAAGCCCCGGTGCCTGTCGTGGCGGCGGTGAACGGCGCCGCCGCCGGGCTCGGGGTCTCGGTGGCGCTGGCCTGCGATCTGGTCTACGCCGCGGAGGATGCGTACTTCCTGCTGCCGTTCACCGGCATCGGACTCATGCCGGACGGCGGCGCGAGCCTGCTGGTCCCGGCTGCGGTGGGGCGCGCCCGCGCCAATGCGATGGTGCTGCTGGGCGACCGGCTGCCCGCCGCCGAGGCGCAGGCATCCGGACTGATCTGCGAGGCGGTGCCGGCGGAGCGCCTGTCCACGCGGGTCGACGAGGTCGCCGCGCGTCTGGCGTCCCGCTCGCGCCGGGCGCTGGAGGCCACGAAATCGGCGATGGCCGCCACGACCCTCGCGCTGCTGGATACGGCGCTGGCGACGGAGGCGGAGTCGCAGCGTGCCCTGCTCACCGGCCCCGACCTGCAGGAGGGGATCGCGTCGGTGCTCGAGCGCCGCGCGCCGCAGTTCCGCTGAGGCCCGGGCGCCGCGCCGGAGGCGTCCGGCGGTGCCACCGTCGACGCGCGGCGAGAGCGGTCAGCTGCCGGGGGTGGCGCCCAGCGCGTCGAGGAACGCGCGGGTCACGTCGGTTGCGGGCCCGGTGGAATCGGCTCCCTGGACGAACACGGAGAACGCCATGTCGCCGAGGATCCCGATGAACCACCCGTGTGCGCGCCGGTCCGTCACGTCGGCGGTGCCCGCCACGCCGGAAAGGCCGTCGATGTCGCGGAGCGCGGACGCGTTGCCTGCCGCGACGGCCTCGTTCATCATCAGGCGCACCGATTTGGCGGTGCCCTCGGACACTGTGGCCGGCGGGTCGTCCGCGGAGCCCTTCCGGCCGACGACGAGTATCGGGGAGAAGCGGTCGCCGTCGTCGGCCAAGGTCGCGGCCACGACGGCCATTCCGAACGGGCTCGCCGCCACCTGGCCCTGGCCGATGCCGGCTTCGATCCGCGCGGCACCCGGCTCGGTGGGCGGCACCGAACCGGTGAGTGTCGTCAGCCCCGGGGTGTCGAAATCGGCTCCGACGCCCAGCGCTTCGGCAGTTCCCGGGAGCGCGCCGTCCGGCAGCGCGCCGGTGATCGTCGCCAGCGTGGTGAGGCACGGCGCGGCGAAAGCCTGGGTCAGGGTGACGGGGCCCAGGTCCAGGTCGTCGGGGTTGAACACCGTGCGACCGTCCACGGTGACCTGCGCGGGACAACCGACGATGTCGTCGGGCGCGATGCCCGACCCGCCGAGTGCCGCGGAGACCGTCACCAAGGAGAACACCGAGCCGGGGGCGTAGAGGCCGTTGAGTGCCACGGGACCGCGGGCCGATGCGGCCGCATTCTGCGCGACGGCGCTCACCCCGCCATTGGACGGGGTGAGCGCGACGATCGCCGCCGGACGTTCTGCGGAGTCCACGGCACCCTGCGCCGCCTTCTGGACCTGCAGATCCATCGTCGTGGGTACGTTCTGGACATCCTCGGGCAACTTGGCCTGCACCCGGACGTCTTGCTCGTACCCGGGGTTGTCGATGTCCACCGACCACCCCGCGGACCGGGACAGGATGCTGCGCCAGACATTCGGGATCCCGTCCAGTGCGGGGGAGTGCACCGCCGGGTCGACGGTCAGCAGCCGGCCGCGCTGGGGCAGCGCGACGGAGGCGATGGCGTCGAGGTCTGCGCGGAGCGGGTCGACGTCCTCCGGCCGCAGCGTGACCACCACGTAGCGGCTCGGCTCCGGTGCCGCGGCGTCCGCGGCGGGGGCGTCGCGGGCCGACGTGGATTGCTCCTGCTCCGCCTCGGCCATCCCCTCGGTGATCGACTCGGCGGTGATCGACGGGTCGACACCGTGCAGGACGTCGGCCAGCGCGGCGATGTCGTCGGCAGTCGCGTCGAGCGCGATGGCGACGTCGGTGACCGTCTGCCACCGCATGAGGTCGTTGCGGTTCCTGTCGATCACGGGGCTCGCCAGGTCGAGGTCCTGCGAGTAGACGAGCCGTCCGCCGGGCTGCAGCCGGGAGTCGATGATGTGCGGCGACCACGGGACCTTGCCGTCCTCGAGGCGGTCGATGGTGCCGGTGGTCTCGGTCTTGTAGCCGTCGGGCAGCTTCCAGGAGGTGTGCGTGGTGAGCGTGCCGCGCAGCGATTCGAGCGTAGACAGGTGCGCGGTGGCGTTCCCCATCCCCCGGAAGGTCGCGGTGAGGGCCTTTTCGGCGGCCTCCGGGTCGTCGGTCATCGACGCTGCCCGGTCCAGTTCGTGGTCGTTGACTGCCTTGACGAACTCGCGCATCGGATCCGTCGGCGCGCCCAAGGTGATGCCGCACGCGGTCGTGCACAGGAGGATGACGGCACCGCCGAACGCCGCCGCGGTGCGTGCGATGCGGCGTCCCCCGTCGCGCGGAATCGGCATGGACCAAGTTGAACAGACGGCGCCGGTGATGTCATCAGGTGACCCGCCGCCGCGCCCCTCGGTACGGCGCCGTGCGGCAGGCCCGGCGCAGAATCGCCGTTAACAAAACGCGCTTGCGAACCTGCCGTATATGTAATACTCGCCACATCTCGCCGGGCTGCGGCCCGGCGGCGGACGGGGAATCCGACGGCGACGACAGGGGCACCGACCATGGCAGCAGACGTCTCGGGTGCGGGGGCCGCTGCGGCGCCCCAGCGCTTCACCCGCAACACCTGGAACAACTGGGTGGCGGGCCACGCGGTGATGAGGCCGAATGCGGAGGCCTTCCGTCACCGGGGGACATCGACCACCTGGGCGCTGCTGCACGCACGCGCGGAGGCGATGGCGTCAGCACTGTCCCGCCGGGGGATCGTGCAGGGCGACAGGGTCCTGCTGCTGACCCTCAACCGCACCGAGTTCTTCGAGGCGGTGCTGGCCGTGAACGCGCTGGGGGCCATCGCGGTGCCGGTGAACTTCCGCCTCACCCCGCCGGAGTGCGCGTACATAGCGGAGAACTGCGGCGCGCGCGCCGTCGTCACCGAGCCGACCCTCGAGCCACTGGTGACCGCGCTGCGCGGCCTGGTCCCGTCGCTGGCCCTGGCGGTCACGATGGCACCGGACGGCGCGGACGGGTCGGCCGGTGCCGGTGCCGCGGACGGATTCGAGGGCTTCGAGGAGCTGATCGAGGAGCAGGGCGAGCCGTACGCGCCGCGCGACGTCCCCGAGGACTCGCCGAGCCTTATCCTCTACACCTCCGGCACCACCGGGCGGCCCAAGGGCGCGGTGCTCACCTATGCCAACATGGCCGCCCAATCGTTCACCTGCATCAGGGCACTGCAGATGGGGCTCGACAGCGTGGGCCTGCTGGCGGCGCCCACGTTCCACGTGGCCGCGCTGGGCTCGATCGCGCCGGCGCTGCAATTGGGAACCACCACCGTCATCCACCCGCTGGGCGCGTTCAGCCCCGCCGACGTCCTGGACACCTGGGAACGTGAGCGGATCACGTCCACGTTCATGGTGCCGGTGCAATGGCAGGCCGTGTGCGCGGATCCGACGGTCAAGGACCGCGACCTGGCGCTGCGCACGATCTCGTGGGGCGCGGCGCCCGCGTCGGACACCGTGCTGAAGGCGATGGCCGAGACCTTCCCCGACGCGCTCAACGTCGCGGTGTTCGGCCAGACGGAGATGTCGCCCATCACCTGCGTGCTCGACGGGGCAGACGCCCTGCGCAAACTCGGCTCCGTCGGCCGGGTGATACCGACCATCCAGGCGCGCATCGTCGATGACGAGATGAACGACGTCCCACCGGGCGAGGTCGGGGAGATCGTGTACCGCGGGCCGACCCTGATGCAGGGGTACTGGAACGACCGCGCCGCCACCGACGCTGCGTTCGACGGCGGCTGGTTCCACTCGGGGGACTTGGTTCGCGCGGACGAAGAGGGCTTCATCTTCGTGGTCGACCGCAAGAAGGACATGATCATCTCCGGCGGCGAGAACATCTACTGCGCCGAGGTCGAGAACGTGCTCTACGGGCATCCGTGCATCCGGGAGGCCGCGGTGATCGGGCGGCCGGACCCCAAGTGGGGAGAAGTCCCGGTGGCCGTCGTCGCGCTGGAGGGCGACGGGCCCGACCTCGACGCGCAGTCGCTCGCCGAGTGGCTGGGCGACAGGCTTGCGCGCTACAAGCACCCGCACGAGGTGGTCGTGGTCGACGCGCTCCCGCGCAACGCCAGCGGCAAGGTCGTCAAGGGCGAGCTGCGGAAGAACGCACCGGCGGCGAAGACCGGGTAGGAGGGCACAGGTGACCTATGGCCTGCCCGCGGCGCGGGGGCCGTTCCACGATCTCGCGCTCCAGGTCGGCGGCCTCGTCGCGTTCTCGGCGCGCGCGCTGGTCGCCGCCCCGCGCGCGGCGGTGCGCGGGCGGCTGCCGCTGCGTGAGGCGGTCGAGCAGACGGCGTTCCTCGCGCGGGTCTGCAGCGGCCCGGCGCTGCTGCTGATGCTGCCGATCGGCGTGCTCATCGCCGTGTCGGTGGGGTCCCTCGCAGCGCGGCTCGGTGCGGGCGGCTACTCGGGCGCAGTCACGGCGTTCGTCGTGGTGGGGCAGGCCGCGGCGCTGGTGTGTGCGCTGATGCTCGCCGGCGTCGGCGGCTCCGCCATCTGCGCGGACCTCGGTTCGCGGACCATCCGCGAAGAGATCGAGGCCCTCGAGACCATGGGCATCGACGTCATCGAGCGCCTCGTCCTGCCGCGGATCATCGCGGCCGTGGTCGTCTCGGTGATGCTGTGCGCGCTGGTGACCCTGGCGGGGGTGCTCACCTGCCTGCTCTATCAGGTCTACGTGCAGCATCAGTCGTCCGGCGCGTTCCTGGCGACGTTCGCGCAGTACGGGCGCCTGTCCGACTTCACCACCGCCATGATCAAGGCCGCGGCTTTCGGGCTGACCTCGGCGCTGATCGCCTCGTTCAAGGGGCTGCACGCCAAGGGCGGGCCGAGCGGAGTGGCGGACGCGGTCAACGAGACCGTCGTCCTCGCCTTCGTCGTCGTGTTCGTCGTCAACACGGTGCTGTCGCAGCTGTACTCGGTGATCGTGCCGGCACCGGGGGCGTACGCATGATCGGTCTCGGCACCGTCGGCCGCGTGCGCCGCGCAGGTCTACCGCTGCGGCGCACCTACGACGGCGTCGCCCGCTTCGGCGAACACGTGACGTTCTTCGTGCACGTGCTCGCCGGCATCCCCTTCGCCGTGCGCAAGTACTGGCGCCACATCCTGCGCGAGATCGGCGACGTCAGCTTCGGCAGCGCGTCGCTGCTCGCGGGCGGCGGCACCATCGGGATCGTGTTCGCCATGTCGGGTGTCGCGGCGATCATGGTCGGCGTCGAGACCCATCGGGGCCTGGAGCTGATCGGGATGACCTCCCTCAGCGGCCTGCTCTCGGCCATCGCCAACACGCGCGAGCTGGCACCGGTGGTCGCGAGCATCGCCCTCGCCGCCAAGGTCGGCACCGGGTTCACGGCCAAGCTCGGCGCCATGCGCATCTCCGACGAGATCGACGCCCTCGACGCCATGGCGGTCCGGTCCGTGCCGTTCCTCGCCAGCACGCGGGTCGTCGCGGCGATCGTGTGCGTGGTGCCGATCTACATGGTGGGACTGCTCGCCGCCTACATCGCGACGAGATTCACCGTCGTGACCATGGGGGGCGACTCCGCCGGCACCTACGACTACTACTTCCACCTCGGGCTCGGCGCGTCGGACCTGTGGTTGTCGCTGACCAAGGCGCTGGTGTTCGCGACGATCGTCGCGCTCGTGCACTGCTCCTACGGTTTCCACGCCTCCGGTGGCCCGGAGGGTGTGGGCCGCGCCGCCGGCCGCGCGCTGCGGACGAGCATCCTCGCCATCGGCATCGCCGACGTGGCCATGACGTTCGCGCTCTGGGGCATCGAGCCGTCGGTGCCGGGGCTGGGACTGTCATGAACGGGTTCGGGGCGCCCCGCGGGCATGTGCACGCCGCACGTGGTCAGGGCCGCCCCGCGCCGCGCCGGCTCACGGCGTCGAAGGGGGCCCTCGCGCTGCGCGGAGCAGCCGCCGTCATCGCGATCGTCGTCGGCGCGGCCGCGTTCGTCGCCTACGGGAACGGGGTGTTCGCCGGGCACCCGGAGATCACCGCGGACCTGCCGGCGGAGGCGGGGCTGCTCACCGGGTCCGTGGGCGTGCAGTACCAGGGCGTGCCGGTCGGCGAGGTCACGGCGATCGACGCGGGCACGGACGTGTCGACGGTCCACTTGCGCATCGACCCGGACGCACTCGGACGCATTCCGGCCGCGGTGAAGGTGCGCGTCGCGCCGAACACGCTGTTCGGCGACGTCGTCCTCCAACTGGTTCCGGACCCCGCGCGGTCCGCGCCCGGCGGGCGCCTGCAGGCGGGAGACGCGCTGCCTGCCGACACCTCGCCGGCGGCGGTCCGCCTCTACGACGTCTACGAGCACGCCGTGGCGACGATGGACCGCCTGCAGCCGCAACACCTCCAGACAGCGCTCACCGCGATGGCCGACGCGCTGCGCGGGCGGGGCGACGACCTGGGCCGGTCGCTGGACCGGCTCTCGCGATCCGCCGGCACGCTCGTGCCCGACACCCGGAGCCTCCTGGCCCGCGCGCCGCAGTTCGCGGCCGTCACCGAGTCCGCCGACGCGGCCGCCGCCGACGGGCTGGGCGTGCTCCGCGACATCACCTCGCTGTCGAAAGCGGTCACGGACAGGCCCGACAGCCTCGCCGCGTTCTTCCGATCCGCGGGGGCCGCCGCGTCGTCCGCCGCCGCCGTGGCCGGCGAGAACACCGGGGCCCTCCGCCGGATCGTAGACCAGGCGGCCCCTGCCCTCACGGCGGTCGACGCGGGGCGTAGGGGGCTTCCGGACACCTTCGAGGCGCTCCGGCGGTTCACAGACAAGGGGGTCGCGGCCTTCGACACCGGGGTTTTCGACATCACCGCCGTGCCGAGCTTCAGCGACCCGATGCCGTACCCGGCGGCGGATTGCCCGCGCTACGGCGGTCTCGCGGGGGCGAACTGCGGCGGGGGAGGCGACTGATGGCGTCACCGGCAACCGCCCTCCGCCGCCTCCGGCCGGGCGCGTCCCGCAGGGACGGGCTGCGCGGGCCGCTGACCGTCGTCGCGGTGTTCGTCGTGCTCGGAATCGCGGCCGCCGTCGTCGTGTCCAACACCCTCACCGTGCCCGTGCCCGGCGGCACCCGCGCCTACTCCGCGGCGTTCACCTCGGTGCCCGGCCTGTCCCCGGGGGATGCGGTGACCGCGGCGGGTGTGCGGGTGGGCCGCGTCGACTCGGTGACCCGCGCCGACACCGCCGACGGGGGCGCCCACGCCGTCGTCGCGTTCTCCGTGCGTGACGACGTCCCGCTCGACGCGCAGGTGCATGCGGCGATCCGCTACGGCGACATGCTCGGCGTGCGCTACCTCGCGCTGACGGCGCCGCTCACGGAATCGGGTGCGCGTTTGCCCGCGGGGGCCCGCATCCCTCCGGCGAGGACGAGCCCGCCGCTGGATCTGACGGCCGTCTTCGACGGCTTCAAGCCGCTGTTCGACGCACTCGACCCGGCGCAGGTGAACTCGCTGGCACGCTCCATGGTCGACGCGTTCGGCGGCGGAGACGGAGACGTGCGGGTGCTGGTGGGCAGGGTCGCGGACGTGACGGAGAGCCTGGTCGGCCACCGCGAGGCGATCGCGCGGGTCGTGGACAACCTCGGGGTCCTGGCGCAGGCGGCCGACCGGCGGGGACCCGAACTCACGGGGCTCATCGACGGCTTGGCGCAGATCTCCGGCACGATGGCGCAACGCAACGATGAGCTCATCGGCATCCTCGACGACGGCGGTCGGGCCGCAGGCGCGGCGGCGGCGGTGCTGGAAGGGCGCGTCGACACGCTCGCGGGAACCCTTCGTCGGCTCGGGGAGACGGCGGACTCGTGGGTGGACAACACAGACGAGTTCAACCGGACCATGGCGCTGCTGGTCCCCTTCACCCGGTCCGCCGGCCGGATCACCGACTACGGTGCCTGGCTGCAGTTGTACCCGTGCACGCTCACCGCGAAGGTCGGGGACCTCGAGGCCAACCTGCTGGGCCCGGCCCACAGCGAGGCGTGCCGATGAGCCGGACCGGAATCGCACGGCGATGGATGCGACGCGCCCGGCGCGCCGGTGACGTCACGATCACCGGGCGCGGATCGGAGCGCGGGCGCTCACGCGCACTCGTCCTCGTCGGCGGCGCGGGGATCGTCGCGGCCGCCCTCGTGCTGCTGGCGGCGGTGGCGCTGCCGCACGGCCGATACCTGCTGCGCACCGACCCCTATACGGCCGAGCTCGCCAACGCCGCGGGACTCGAAGCCGGCGATCCGGTGCTGGTCGCGGGCGTGCCCACCGGCAAGGTGGAATCGATCGACTTCGCGGGGGACCGCGTGGAGGTGCGGTTCCGGCTGGACGACGGCCGCCCGCTGGGCGCGCGGACCACGGCATCGGTGCAGCTCGCGACGATACTCGGCAAGAGGTACCTGGCGGTCGACCCGGCCGGCAGCGGTGAGGTGGGGCCGGACAGGACGATCCCGCTGGCGCGCACCACCGTCCCTTACAGCCTGGACGAGGCCTCGCGGTCCGCCGCGGACACCGCCCAGGAGATCGACGTCCGCGCGGTGGAGGAGATGGTCGACGCGCTGCGGGACTCGCTGCCGCAGGATCCGGACACCGTGCGCCGGGCCGTCACCGGGGTGTCCGCGGCGGCGGAGGCCATGAACGAGAACTCCGCGCAGATCGGTGTGCTGCTCGATGCGGGGAAGTCCCTCACCGGGCTGCTGGCCCGGCAGGACCGGTCGCTCGACACCGTCTCCGCCGAGGCGCGGACGATGCTCGGAGCGCTCGCCGCGCGGCGGCAGGCGATCAGCGGCCTCGCCGAGGACCTGCGCACCATCCTCGGCGCGGCCGACGCGGTCCTCGCCTCGGCGGATGGTGCCGGGCCCGGCGGGGCCGGGGGGCTCGACCGGCTCGTGGGCGACCTGCGCTCGGTGCTGGCCACCCTGGACGGCAACGCGGCGCGCATCGGCGAGGTCGTCGACAGGCTGCCGCCGGTGGTCCGCGCGGTGGTCGATGCCGGCGGCAACGGAAACTGGATCGACGTGTCGGCGCCCGCAGGGCCCGTGCCCGACACGTTGCTGTGCGTGTTCGGCGTGATGGAGGGCTGCCGGTGACCGCCGGGGCACGGCCTGCGCGCCGTCCGTGGCGTGTCGCCGCGGCGGTGCTGGGCGTGCTGGCGCTGTTCGCGGCGGCGTTGTGGTTCGTGTTCCTCCGCGGGGACGACGCGCGCCGGGTCGTCGCCGATTTCACCCACGTCGAGGGCATCCACCCGGGAAGCAAGGTGGATGTGCTCGGCGTGCCGCTGGGCCGGGTCGAGTCGGTGCGGCCGCGTGGCGGCGCGGTGCGCGTGACGATGACGCTGCGCGAGGACGTCGAGCTGCCGGCCGACGTGAACGCCTATGTGATGAACCCGTCGGTGATCAGTGCGCGCTTCATAGAACTGGGCCCGGTCTACCGCGGCGGCGCCCGCTACTCCGACGGCGACGTCATCCCGGTGGCGCGGACCCACGCGCCGATCAACTGGGACGAACTGCTCGGCAGCTTCGACACGATCGCGGACGCCCTCGGCCCGGACGGCGGCGACGTCGGGTCCCTGATCGACCAGGCGGCGCAGGTCACCGACGGGCTGGGCGCGTCGGTGCACAGGGCGATCGAGCAGGTGGGTTCGGCGACGTCGCTCATCGGGGCGCGCGCCGATCAGATCGGCGCGCTCGTCGACGACCTCGACCGCATCGCCGACGCGCTCGGCGCCAGGCAGGGCCGGATCGCCGACACCGTCCGCTCGCTCGCGGCGCTGGGCGACGAGATGCAGCGGCAGGATCTCGACGTGGGCACACCCGTGACGCAGTTGAACAGCCTGTTCGACAGGGTCGGCGCGCTGCTCGAGTCCCGGTCCGACGACGTGGCAGGGGCCATCGCCGACGCCCGCGCGGTCACCGGGCTCCTCGCGTCCAAGCCGGCGAACCTCGCGGAGTTCCTCGACCTGACCCCGCTGGCCCTGCAGAACATCGACCGCGCGATCGGCCCCGACGAGCGTGCCCGGCTGCGCCTCGACGTCTCCTCGAGCGGCGACCAGTTCGCGGTGACGCGGCGGCTCTGCGACGAGCACCCGGGCCCGCTGTGCTTCGCGCCGGGGCTCACCAATCCCGTGCCCATCCCGCTGAGCCGGTCGGACCCGTTCGGCCCGCTGGTGGAGCGATTCGGTGAGGAGGGTCGATGACACGTCGCCCGCACAACCGGCGCCGCGGCGTACTCGCCGCGGTCGCCGCCACCGTCGCCGCGGGGATGTCGACCGCGGCGTGCGGTCCTGGGCTGCAGGACCTGCCCGTCGGTCACGAGGCGGAGGGCGACTCCTACGGCGTGACGGCCGTCTTCGACCATGCCGATCGGGTGATGCCGGGTGCGCCGGTGCGCATCGGCCAGCTGACGGTGGGCCGGGTCCACGACCTGTCCACCGACGGCCGCGCCGCCGACGTGCGGCTGAGCCTGCGCAGCGACGTCGACATCCCGGCGGACGCCTCCGCCGTCATCGAGGTGCCGTCCGCGTTGGGCAGCCCGTTCGTGCGGATCGAGCCGGACGGAGGCGCCGGGGACGGCCCGGAACGAGGCGGTGAGCGCATGCTCGCGGACGGCGACACGATCCCGCTCGCGCGGACGCGGGTGGGGCCCGAGCTGGAGACCAGCCTCGCCACTCTCGGACTTCTGCTCAACGGCAGCGGGCTCGACCAGCTGCAGACGGTGATGGCCGAGCTCGACGCCGCATACGGCGGACGCGGCGGGCAGGTCCGCGGCCTGATCGACGACGCGAACACGCTGCTCGGCGACGTCGATGCACAGCGTGAGGGCCTCGACCGGACGCTTGCGGCGATGGACTCGCTGACCGGCACGCTGGCCGGGCACCAAGACGATATCGACCGAGCGCTCGTGCAGGCTGCACCGATGGCGACGCTGCTCGCCGCGCAGGGTGACCGGATAGCGGATCTCGTCGACTCCGGCGCGGACCTCGCTGCGCACGCCGACGCGCTGTTGTCGACGTCCTCGGTGCGGATCGGCGCGGAGATCGACCAGGTGTCCCGGATCCTGGAGGCGCTGAGCGGGTTCAACGCCACCGATACGGACACGCTGCGCAGTGCCGACGAGTTCATCGCGAGCTTCACGTCGGTGATCCGGGGCGACTACCTGCTGTTCGACGGCGCACTGGACATCCCCCGGTCGCTGTTCGAACTGTGGGCGGGGGAGCGGCTGCCCGCGGCATCGCAGCCGCCGCCGGCGGCGGGAGGCCCGCGATGAGCCGCCGGGTCGTCGTCCAGCTGGTCCTGTTCGTGGTGATCGGGCTGACCGCCACGGTGTTCGGCGTGCGGTACGTCGCGGGCCCGCAGAGCTTCGGCGGCGCGATCAGCGTGACGATCACAGCGGACGGCGCCTTCGGGGTGGGGCCCGGCGCGTCCGTCACTTACCGGGGCGTGCCGGTCGGCCGAGTGACATCGGTGACGATCGGCGACGGGGCTCCGGCCGGCGGCGGGGCCGTGGCCGGGACAGCGGTGGCGATCGCGGCGGATCTGGACCCCGACGTCCGGATCCCGGTGTCCGCCACGGCGCGCGTGGTGGGGGCGAGCGCGCTCGGGATCCGATCGGTGGACCTCGCCGCCGATACGGCGGAGGGGCCCTTCCTGCGCGACGGTGACGCGGTGACCGCGCCGGCGGAGCAACAGCCGCAGCAACTCGGCGCGCTGCTGGCCGACGCCTCCGGCCTGCTGGGCACTCTCGACCCCGATTCGTTGCACAGCCTGGGGGCGACGATGAGCACGGCATTCGAGGGCACCGGGCCGGTGCTGCGCAGGATGATCGACGACACCGATCGGATCACGGCCGCGCTCGACGCGCATGCCGCGACGGTCGCCGGCCTCGTGGAGGGCGGGTTGCCGGTCGTCGACGCGCTGGCGGACGCGGGCGGCGGGTTCCCCGACGCGGTGGCGGCCGCCCGCCGCATCACCCGTCAGCTCGTCGAGCACCAGGGCACGTTGACGCACCTGCTGTCGGACGCGCCGGCCCCGATGCAGAAGGTGGGCTACCTGCTGACGGGCTCGCGGTCGGACATCACGGGCCTGGTGGCCGCGGGCGACACGATCAGTGCGATCCTCGGCGACCGGGATGCCGCGCTGAGCGCGGGACTGACGGCGTTCCCCCGGACCCTCGATCAGTTGACGTCCGTCCTGCACGACGGGCGTGCCGAATTCGTCCTCGTCGCCACACAGGGGCCGGTGTGCTACTACGACACGCCCCGGCGGGCGGTCGGCGACACGTCTGCCAGGGACGCGAATCCGGACCTGTACTGCCCGCCCGGCGAGGACCTGGAGCAGCGTGGATCACGCAACGCTCCGCGGCCCGACGACCTGGGGCTGCGGAACGCGACGCGTCCGGGAACCCCCGTGGGGCCGCCGATGGCCGAGGATCCGTGGCTGATCCCCACGGGCCGGGACCTGCTGCGGCAGCTCACCGCCGGAGGCGGGTGACGGGCGGAGGCGGGTGACGGGCGGAGGCGGGTGACGGGCGGAGGCGGGTGAACGGCCGCGGCGGTCGACCGGCTAGCGCGGGGTGACCCAGGTGGTGATTCGTGCCCGCACGACGAGCGTGCCGCTGCGGTCGAGGATGCGGACCGGCACCGCCATCTCCGTGCCCTCCGTGATCGCGTCGAAGTCGGGGACGGCGTCGGATCCCTGGTCGGCGCCGCCGCCCGCTGCATCGGTTTCCAGCTCGGCGATAGCCCGCAGGCCCGTCGTCGCCTTGGCGAGGTACTCGACCTCCATCGCCTTCGGGATCCACCGGTGCGTAGCGGGCACCGTCGCCTCGCACAGCATGCCCATCGCCATTTCCGCCAGGTTGCAGGCGGCGATGGCGTGGAAGGTGCCCAGGTGGTTGTGGATGCCCCACCACTTGGGCGCGGTCACCTCGCACCGGCCCGGCTCCATGACCTTCACCGTCGGCAGCACTGTGGCGAAGTACGGCACGCGTGCGCACAGGCCGATCGAGAACAGCGCGTCGCCCAGGCGGCCCGCGGGCAGCCGCTTGCGCAGCGCGTAGGTGGGGCTGACCGGGGCCGGCCCGTCTGCGGCGGGTGCGGCGGACGCGGGCGGGGTCCGGTCGGCGGGGATCGCGTTCATGGTTTCCCTCTCTGCGGGCGGTGGCGCGCCGTCGGCGGTTCCGGCGGGGGCGAGTGCGCCTTTGCGTGTCGCCGCGCAGCAACCCTACTCGATAGTAAGAAGCGCGTGCCGGTCCGCACAGCACGGCACCGCCGCCCCCGGCGGGATGCGGGTGCGGCGGTGCCTGGACGGAGGGCCCGGCGGGCCGGGGAGCCGGTCAGCGGTTGGCGAGCATGTCCATGAACGTCTGCTGGATCTGGGCGGCATTGGGCGAGCCCATGGCACCGCCGATGACCAGCCCGGGGATGCAGCCGAATACCAGTAGCCAGCAGCCGACGACGGAGCCGATGGCGGCGCCGAATGCGCCGCCGTTCTGTACGCCCCAGAGCCATTCGCCGACCAGCTTGTTGAACTGGCCCACCGCGTCCGCCTCCACGCGGTGGAGGGTGAGCGTCTTGCCGTCCGCACCGATGGCGGCATCGACCGGCGCCGCGACGTCCGTGCCCGGCAGCGTGAGCGGAATCGACTCGACCACATTGCCTGCGGCGTCGCGGACGTCGATGGTGCCGTCCCCGGAGGTGAAGGAGAATGCGCCGGCGTCGAGGATGACGCTGTCGCCCGCCGGCTGCGACTGTGCGGACTCCGGCGCAGGAGCGGCCGCGGCGGTGGTCGTGGCGCCGACGGCGACGGCCGCAGCGGATACGGCCGCGATGGCCGCGTTGCGGCCGAGGCGGGTCAGGTTCATCGTCTTCTCCGTTCAGTTGTGCGTGTCCGCGCGCGTGATGCCGTCGGCGGATCCTGCCGGCGTCCTCTGCCCGTCGGACCCACCGGCACCGTGACTCGCCGGGGCGGTGCCTCGGCGAGGAGGTGCCTCGCCGGGGCGGTGCCTCGCCGGGGCGGTGCCTCGGCGAGGAGGTGTCCGGTGGGTTCCGGATGGGTGGTTCCGGATGGGGCTGCGGGAGCCGACGCGCATTTCAAGGTGTCTCAATCTCAGGATCATAATCCCTCGGCACGGCCTCGGCAGGTCGACGCGGAAATTCCGCGGGAGGTCCCCGGCGTCGCGGCCGGGGCCGGTCGCTGCATCAGGGGCGCCGCCTGCGGCGACCGCGGAGATCGAGTGGTATCGGACACGATTTGGCAGGACCGGGCGCGTCGGGCATACTGTCGGGGTTGCCTTGAGTGCGTCCTGTGTCGTCGGCGAGGCCCCGCAGGGGTTTTTCGTCCGTTGACGCGGGGGTGCGCGCAGGCGGGTGCGGCCGCTCGGATAGAGTGGTCGCCCGGCCGACCAAGGCCTGTGTACGACGTGCCTGAAAGTGCCCGCCCGGCGGGTGCGGCCGGTGCGTTCTCCGCGGCGAAGCGCGGATCCGCCCCCCGGGGGGTGGTGTCCGGGATATTCGTCGCGTGAGAAGCGAGCGGGCGACACGCCCGACCGCGTGTACCGGTGGACCATGACAGATGAACAGCGGCGACGATGAGCCCTGGTGCTGATCGCAGTCGGCGGTGCCGATCACGAGAGATCGTCGATCACAGGCGTGCGGCCGGCCTCACTCGACCACATTCCGCTGCCATCGGTCCGGTAATGAACGAAGCGGCGCCTCCCGGGCGTCGCGACACGGCAAGCAAAGGACTACAAGCGTGGCGGGACAAAAGATCCGCATCAGGCTCAAGGCCTATGACCATGAGGCGATTGACGCGTCTGCGCGCAAGATCGTCGAGACGGTTACCCGCACCGGCGCCCGCGTCGTCGGTCCGGTGCCGTTGCCCACCGAGAAGAACGTCTACTGCGTCATCCGTTCGCCGCACAAGTACAAGGATTCGCGCGAGCACTTCGAGATGCGTACCCACAAGCGCCTCATCGACATCCTCGACCCGACGCCCAAGACCGTCGACGCGCTCATGCGCATCGACCTGCCTGCCAGCGTCGACGTCAACATTCAGTGAGCCCGGGAAGACGCAGCGGAGAACATTCAATGACTGATACCGAGATCAAAGGCATCCTGGGCAACAAGCTCGGCATGACGCAGGTCTTCGACGAGAACAACCGGGTCGTCCCGGTGACCGTCGTCAAGGCCGGTCCGTGCGTTGTCACCCAGGTGCGCACCGAGGAGCGCGACGGCTACAGCGCCGTCCAGCTGGCTTTCGGCGCCATCGACCCGCGCAAGGTGAACAAGCCCGTCGCGGGCCACTACGCCAAGGCCGGGGTCACCCCGCGCCGCCACATCGTCGAGCTGCGGGTGCCGGACGCCTCCCAGTACGAGGTGGGCCAGGAGCTCACCGCCGAAGCATTCGCGGACGGCACGATGGTCGACGTCACCGGCACCAGCCGCGGCAAGGGCTTCGCCGGCACGATGAAGCGTCACGGCTTCGCCGGCCAGGGCGCCAGCCACGGCACACAGGCCGTCCACCGCCGCCCGGGCTCGATCGGCGGCTGCGCCACGCCGGGCCGCGTGTTCAAGGGCATGCGCATGGCCGGCCGCATGGGCAGCGACCGCGTGACCACGCAGAACCTGACCGTCCACAAGGTCGACACCGAGGCCGGTCTGCTGTTGATCAAGGGTGCGATCCCGGGCCGCAAAGGCGGCCTCGTGATCGTCAAGACCGCAGTGAAGGGTGGTGCGCAGGCATGAGCGCCGAGAACACCGTCAATCTCACCCTCGACGTCCACGTCCCGGCCGGCGGAACCGACGGTTCCGTGGAGCTGCCGGCCGACATCTTCGACGTCGAGCCGAACATCCCGCTGATGCACCAGGTCGTCACCGCCCAGCTCGCGGCGGCACGCCAGGGCACGCACAAGGTGAAGACGCGCGGCGAGGTCCGTGGCGGCGGCCGCAAGCCGTACCGCCAGAAGGGCACCGGCCGCGCACGCCAGGGCTCGATCCGCGCACCCCAGTTCACCGGCGGTGGCACCGTGCACGGGCCGCAGCCGCGCGACTACTCGCAGCGGACCCCCAAGAAGATGAAGGCCGCCGCGCTGCGTGGCGCGCTGACCGACCGGCTGCGCAGCGACCGCATCCACCTGGTCTCCGAGCTGGTGGAGGGCCAGGTGCCGTCCACCAAGAAGGCGCTCGGCTTCCTCGGCCGCCTCAGCGACCGCTCGAAGTTCCTCGTGGTGGTTCCGCGTGAGGACGTCGTGACGTGGCAGAGCGTCCGCAACATCGAGGGCGCGCACCTGATCGCACCGGATCAGCTCAACACCCACGACGTTCTGCGCAGCGACGACGTCGTCTTTTCCGTTGCGGCGCTCGAGAGCTTCGTGTCCGCCCGCAGCACGGCAGCGAAGGAGGTCTCGGCATGAGCATCGCGGAGATCAAGTCCGACCCGCGAGACATCCTGGTCGCACCGGTGGTCTCGGAGAAGTCGTACGGGCTCATGGAGGACAACGTCTACACCTTCCTGGTGCGCCCGGACGCCAACAAGACGCAGATCAAGATCGCCGTGGAGAAGGTCTTCGGGGTCACGGTCACGTCGGTGAACACCGCCAACCGTCAGGGCAAGCGCAAGCGGTCACGCCTCGGCTACGGCCGGCGCAAGAGCACGAAGCGCGCCTTCGTGACGCTGTCCGACGACAGCAAGCCCATCGAGATCTTCGGAGGGCCGGTCGGCTGAGCCGCGGCTCGCCCACCGGAACTCGTAGAAGGTAAGGACTTCAAGACTCATGGCAATCCGTAAGTACAAGCCGACGACACCGGGCCGCCGCGGCTCGAGCGTCGCCGTTTTCTCCGAGATCACGCGCTCGACGCCGGAGAAGTCGCTGGTGCGTCCCCTGCACAGCAAGGGGGGACGCAACGCGCACGGCCGGATCACGACCCGGCACCAGGGCGGCGGGCACAAGCGCGCCTACCGGGTGATCGACTTCCGCCGGCACGACAAGGACGGCGTGCCGGCCAAGGTCGCGCACATCGAGTACGACCCCAACCGCACCTCGCGGATCGCGCTGCTGCACTACTACGACGGCGAGAAGCGCTACATCATCGCGCCCAAGGGCCTCGGGCAGGGCGACGTGGTGGAGGCGGGACCGAACGCCGACATCAAGACCGGCAACAACCTGCCGCTGCGCAACATCCCCGCGGGCACGGTGATCCATGCGGTGGAGCTGCGTCCCGGCGGCGGCGCCAAGATGGCCCGCTCGGCGGGCGCCAGCATCCAGTTGCTGGGCAAGGAGGGCAACCACGCGAGCCTGCGTATGCCCTCCGGCGAGATCCGCCGCGTCGACGTGCGCTGCCGCGCCACCGTCGGCGAGGTCGGAAACTCCGAGCAGTCCAACATCAACTGGGGCAAGGCCGGCCGCATGCGGTGGAAGGGCAAGCGCCCCTCCGTCCGCGGCGTCGTGATGAACCCCGTCGACCACCCGCACGGCGGTGGCGAGGGCAAGACCTCGGGCGGCCGCCATCCGGTCAGCCCGTGGGGCCGGCCCGAGGGCAGGACCCGCCGACCCAAGAAGGCCAGCGACGCGATGATCGTCCGTCGTCGCCGTACCGGCAAGAACAAGCGCTAGGAGGGAGTGAAGGATGCCACGCAGCCTCAAGAAAGGCCCGTTCGTCGACGACCACCTCCTGGCGAAGGTGGACGCGCAGAACGAGAAGGGGACCAAGCAGGTCATCAAGACCTGGTCCCGCCGCTCGACCGTGATCCCCGACTTCATCGGACACACGTTCGCGGTGCACGACGGCCGCAAGCACGTGCCGGTGTTCGTCTCGGAGAACATGGTCGGACACAAGCTCGGTGAGTTCGCGCCGACCAGGACGTTCAAGGGCCACATCAAGGACGACCGGAAGAGCAAGCGCCGATGAGCACACAGTCAGAGACACAGGCCGTCGCGCAGACGGCGAAGGCCACCGCGCGTTTCGTGCGGGTGACCCCGATGAAGGCCCGTCGCGTCGTGGACCTGGTCCGCGGCCGGGGCGTCGGCGACGCGCTCGACATCCTGCGGTTCGCGCCGCAGTCTGCGAGCGACCCCGTCGCCAAGGTCGTGGCGAGCGCCGCGGCGAATGCGGAGAACAACCTCGACCTCGACCCGAGCACGCTCGTCGTGTCCGCGGCCTACGTCGACGAGGGCCCCACCTTCAAGCGGTACCAGCCGCGTGCACAGGGCCGGGCGTTCCGCATCCGCAAGCGCACCAGCCACATCACCATCGAGGTCCAGTCGGTGCCCGGCCAGGGCAACGGCCGCGGCCGTCGGAAGGGAGCTCAGTAGTGGGCCAGAAGATCAACCCGCACGGGTTCCGACTGGGAATCACCACCGACTGGAAGTCGCGGTGGTACGCGGACAAGCAGTACGCCGACTACGTCAAGGAAGACGTGGCCATCCGCCGGTTGCTCTCGACCGGCATGGAGCGCGCCGGCATCTCGAAGGTGGAGATCGAGCGCACCCGTGACCGCGTCCGCGTGGACATCCACACGGCGCGCCCGGGGATCGTCATCGGCCGCCGTGGCTCGGAGGCCGACCGCATCCGCGGAAAGCTCGAGAAGCTGACGGCCAAGCAGGTGCAGCTGAACATCCTCGAGGTCAAGAACCCCGAGGCCGACGCGCAGCTGGTCGCCCAGGGCGTGGCCGAGCAGTTGTCCAACCGCGTCGCGTTCCGGCGGGCCATGCGCAAGGCCATCCAGTCGGCCATGCGTCAGCCGCAGGTCAAGGGCATCCGGGTGCAGTGCTCCGGTCGCCTCGGCGGTGCGGAGATGTCCCGCTCGGAGTTCTACCGCGAGGGTCGCGTGCCGCTGCACACCCTGCGTGCAGACATCGACTACGGCTTCTTCGAGGCCAAGACGACCTTCGGCCGCATCGGCGTGAAGGTGTGGATCTACAAGGGCGACGTCGTCGGCGGCCGCCGCGAGGTGGCGGCCAACGCCGCAGCCGAGCGCGGTCCGCGTCGTGAGCGCCCGGCGCGTTCGCGTCGTCCGTCCACGGCCGGCCAGGGCGGGGGCCGTGCGGCCACCGCGACTGCGCAGGCCGAGGCGCCCGCCGCAGAGAATCAGGAGGGCTGACGATGTTGATGCCACGACGGGTCAAGCACCGTAAGCAGCATCACCCCAAGCGCAAGGGCATGGCCAAGGGCGGCACCGAGGTCACGTTCGGTGACTTCGGCCTGCAGGCCCTGGAGCCGGCGTACATCACGAACCGCCAGATCGAGGCGGCGCGTATCGCGATGACCCGCCACATCAAGCGCGGCGGCAAGATCTGGATCAACATCTTCCCGGATCGCCCGCTGACCAAGAAGCCGGCCGAGACCCGCATGGGCTCCGGCAAGGGTTCGCCGGAGTGGTGGGTCGCGAACGTCAAGCCCGGGCGCGTGATGTTCGAGATGAGCTACCCCAACGAGGAGATCGCCCGCGAAGCACTGCTGCGTGCGGCGCACAAGCTCCCCTGCAAATGCCGGATCGTGACTAGGGAGGGGAGCTTCTGATGGCAACGGGAACCCAGGCATCCGAGCTCCGGGAGCTCGGCGAGGAAGAGCTGACCACGTCGCTCCGTGAAGCCAAGGAGGAACTGTTCAACCTCCGCTTCCAGATGGCGACCGGGCAGCTCGACAACAATCGCCGCCTCCGGACCGTCCGGCGCAACATCGCCCGGATCTACACCGTGCTCCGCGAGCGTGAGCTGGGGCTCGCGGCCGGACCGGACGAGGACGGCGCCGCATGAGTGAGGACAAGACAGTGAGCACCACCGAGAACGCAGCGAGCACGGAAGCGGCCGACGAGCGCGGCCGCCGCAAGATCCGTATCGGCTACGTCGTCTCCGACAAGATGGAGAAGACGATCGTCGTCGAGCTCGAAGACCGCGTCAAGCACCCGCTGTACGGCAAGATCATCCGCCGCACCAGCAAGGTCAAGGCGCACGACGAGAACAGCGTGGCCGGCGTGGGCGACCGCGTCCAGCTGATGGAGACCCGGCCCCTGTCCGCCACCAAGCGGTGGCGGCTGGTCGAGGTCCTCGAGAAGGCCAAGTAGTACTCGGTGCGGCCGGCCGACCGCGAAAGCGGGGGCCGGCCGCACCGGTGCACTGCCCAACCCTTATGATGGTCTGGTTTGCCGCACGGGCTCGCGTCCGTGCGGCGTGCCCCGCCATCGTGCGGGAGCCCGCCCCGAGGGGCGGGCGAACGACCGCGTGCGTCGGGTCGGTAATCCGGCGCACATCGAGTCCAGGTCAAGGAGAACTCTAGTGATCCAGCAGGAGTCGCGGGTCCGAGTTGCCGACAACACCGGTGCCAAGGAGATCTTGTGCATCCGTGTTCTCGGCGGCTCCGGTCGCCGCTACGCCGGAATCGGCGATGTCATCGTCGGCACGGTCAAGGACGCCATCCCCGGCGGCAACGTCAAGCGCGGCGATCTGGTCAAGGCCGTGATCGTCCGGACCAAGAAGGAGCGCCGTCGTCCGGACGGCTCCTACATCCGCTTCGACGAGAACGCCGCCGTCATCATCAAGCCGGACAACGATCCGCGCGGTACGCGCATCTTCGGGCCCGTGGGCCGCGAGCTGCGCGACAAGAAGTACATGAGGATCATCTCGCTTGCGCCGGAGGTGCTGTGATGAAGGTGCACAAGGGCGACACGGTCCTCGTCATCTCGGGTAAGGACAAGGGCGCCAAGGGCAAGGTCATCAAGGCCATCCCCGAGCGCAACCGCGTCATCGTCGAGGGCGTGAACCGCATCAAGAAGCACACCGCCGTCTCTGCGAACCAGGCCGGCGCGCGCGTCGGCGGGATCGTCACCCAGGAGGCCGCCCTTCACGTCTCGAACGTGATGGTCGTCGACTCCGACGGCAACCCCACCCGCGTCGGGTACCGCACCGACGAGAACGGCAAGCGGGTGCGGATCTCCCGTCGCAACGGGAAGGACATCTAGAGATGACGAGCACCGAGAACAAGATTCAGCCGCGCCTGAAGCTGCAGTACCGCAGCGAGATCCGCGACGCCATGCAGAAGGAGTTCTCCTACGAGAACGCCATGCAGGTGCCGGGGCTCGTCAAGGTCGTCGTGAACATGGGCGTCGGCGACGCGGCCCGCGATGCCAAGCTCATCAACGGCGCCGTCCGCGATCTCTCGCTGATCACCGGACAGAAGCCCGAGATCCGCCGCGCACGCAAGTCCATCGCGCAGTTCAAGCTGCGTGAGGGCATGCCCATCGGCGCCCGGGTGACCCTGCGCGGTGACCGCATGTGGGAGTTCCTCGACCGTCTGCTCTCGATCGCGCTGCCCCGCATCCGCGACTTCCGCGGCCTGTCGGGCGAGCAGTTCGACGGCAACGGCAACTACACCTTCGGCCTTTCCGAGCAGTCGATGTTCCATGAGATCGACATCGACTCGATCGACCGCCCGCGCGGTATGGACATCACCGTCGTGACCACCGCCACCAACAACGACGAGGGCCGCGCGCTGCTCAAGCAGCTCGGCTTCCCGTTCAAGGAGAAGTGAGATGGCGAAGAAGGCGCTCGTCAACAAGGCGAACCGCAAGCCCAAGTTCTCAGTTCGCGCATACACGCGGTGCCAGCGTTGCGGACGCCCGCACTCGGTGTACCGCAAGTTCGGACTGTGCCGCGTCTGCTTCCGCGAGATGGCGCACGCGGGCGAACTGCCGGGAGTTCACAAGAGCTCCTGGTGATCCACCACCACACCACTTCGCGGTAGGCCTGCTGCGCCGCCCCGGCGGCGTCCAAGAGGGAACCATTGCGAGAAAGGTATACAGGTCACTTCCATGACCATGAGCGATCCGATCGCAGACATGCTCACGCGTCTGCGCAACGCCAACTCGGCGTACCACGACGAGGTTTCCATGCCGTCGTCGAAACTGAAGGTGAACATCGCCGAGATCCTCAAGCGTGAGGGCTACATCGGCGATTACAAGGTCGAGGACGCGCGGGTGGGCAAGACCCTCACGCTGGTCCTCAAGTACGGCCCTGCGCGTGAGCGCAGCCTCGCCGGCATCCGCCGCGTGTCGAAGCCCGGCCTGCGCGTGTACGCCAACTCCACCAACCTGCCCAAGGTCCTCGGCGGCCTCGGCGTGGCGATCATCTCGTCATCGACCGGACTGCTCACGGACCGCCAGGCAGCCAAGCAGCGAGTAGGCGGGGAAGTCCTCGCCTACGTCTGGTAGGGGGTCGAAGAATGTCTCGTATCGGTAGAGACCCGATCACCGTCCCCGGCGGCGTCGATGTGGCCATCGACGGCCAGGACGTCAAGGTCAAGGGGCCCAAGGGCGAGCTGGCACTGACACTGAACGACGTCATCGGCATCGCGAAGGCCGAAGACGGACGTCTGGAGGTCACGCGCGCAGACGAGGACCGTGACAGCCGCGCGCTGCACGGCCTGTCCCGCACGCTGGTGCAGAACATGGTCACCGGCGTCACCGAGGGCTACCTCATCAAGATGGAAATCCACGGCGTCGGCTACCGCGTGGCGCTGAAGGGTTCCACGTTGGAGTTCTCGCTGGGCTACAGCCACCCCGTCACCGTCGACGCGCCCGAGGGCGTGAGCTTCCAGGTCGAGAACCCCACCCGGTTCTCCATCAGCGGCATCGACAAGCAGAAGGTCGGCCAGGTCGCCTCCAACATCAAGCGGCTGCGCAAGCACGACCCGTACAAGGGCAAGGGCATCCGCTACGAAGGTGAGCAGGTCCGTCGCAAGGTCGGAAAGACGGGTAAGTGATCATGAGTGAGACTGCACAGACCAACGGCAAGCGGGTTCCGCGCGGCACGGACGTGTCCACCGCGCGCCGTATCGCGCGGAGCCGTCGGCACTTCCGCCTGCGCAAGCGGCTTTCCGGCACGCCGGCCCGCCCGCGCCTCGTAGTGAAGCGCTCCTCCCGGCACATCCACGTCCAGGTCATCGACGACACCGTGGGCCACACCCTGGCCGCTGCGTCGAGCATCGAGGCCGACGTCCGCGCCGTGGACGGCGACAAGACCGCCAAGGGCGTCAAGGTCGGGGAGCTCATCGCGGCCCGCGCCAAGGCGGCCGGCGTGACCGCGGTCGTGTTCGACCGCGGCGGCAATGCCTACCACGGCCGTATCGCGGCGCTCGCGGACGCGGCGCGCGAGGGCGGGCTGGAGTTCTGATGAAGACGATCAACAACGGAAGGACTGTCTGATGCCGGGACGTCAGCGGCGTGACGGCGGACGGGGTCCCGCCGGACAGAACGGCCCCAACAGTGACAACAAGGGTCAGGGCGGCCAGGGCGGCCGTGGCGGCCGCGGCGGCCGGGACAACCGGTCCCGCGACGCGGAGAAGTCGAACTTCATCGAGCGGGTCGTTACGATCAACCGCGTCTCGAAGGTCGTCAAGGGCGGCCGCCGGTTCAGCTTCACCGCTCTGGTGATCGTCGGCGACGGCAACGGTGTCGTCGGCGTCGGCTACGGCAAGGCCAAGGAAGTGCCGGCCGCCATCCAGAAGGGTGTCGAGGAGGCTCGGAAGAACTTCTTCCGCGTGCCGATGATCGGCAGCACCATCACCCACCCGGTGCAGGGGGAGGAGGCCGCAGGCGTGGTCATGCTGCGTCCGGCCAGCCCGGGTACCGGTGTCATCGCGGGCGGCGCCGTGCGTGCGGTCCTCGAGTGCGCCGGCATCCAGGACATCCTGTCCAAGTCGCTCGGCAGCGACAACGCGATCAACGTCGTGCACGCGACGGTGGCCGCGCTCAAGGGTCTGCGTCGTCCCGAGGAGGTCGCGGCGTCCCGCGGCCTGCCGATCGAGGACGTGGCCCCGGCGGCGATGCTGCGGGCACGTGCCGGGCAGGGGGCATGACGATGGCACAGCTCAAAGTCACCCAGGTCCGCAGCACCATCGGAACCAAGAAGAACCAGCGTGACAGCCTGCGTACCCTCGGGCTCAAGCGGATCCGGCACACCGTGGTCCGCGAGGACTCGGCGGAGACGCGCGGACTGATAAACGTGGTCTCGCACCTCGTCACGGTGGAGGAGGTCTCACAGTGACCATCAAGTTGCACCACCTTCGCCCGGCGCCGGGCTCCAAGACCGACCGCACACGCGTCGGCCGCGGTGAGGGCTCCAAGGGCAAGACCGCGGGACGCGGCACGAAGGGCACCAAGGCCCGTAAGAACGTGCCGGCCGCCTTCGAGGGCGGGCAGATGCCGCTGCACATGCGGCTGCCCAAGCTCAAGGGTTTCAAGAATCAGTTCCGCACCGAGTTCCAGGTCGTCAACGTCGGCGACATCGCGCGGCTGTTCCCCGAAGGCGGGACCGTCGGGGTGGCCGAGCTGGTCGCCGCCGGTGCCGTCCGCAAGAACCAGCCGGTGAAGGTTCTCGGCGACGGCGAGATCAGCGTCAAGGTCGACGTCACGGCGGACAAGTTCTCGGCGTCCGCCGCGGACAAGATCGCGGCCGCCGGCGGCACTGTCACCGCCACGGCCTGACCGACGCGTAGCGTGCGGCCGATCCGCGTCCGGAAGCTGTTCCGGGCGCCGGCGCGACCGTCCACGCAGAAGCGCGCATGCCGCGGATGGGGCCTTGCGGGCCCCGTCCGCGGCATCGCTGTCTGCGCCCACTGTTAGAGTTCAATCGTCGTCCGCGCGCCGGCCGGACCACGCCGGTGGGGATTGCCCGGGCCGCCGCCCGATGAGGGTGGGCGGGTCGGTGGGTTCTTTCCCGGGCGCCCCGTCAGCACACATCCAGGAGGACACTTGCTCTCGGCCTTCGGATCTGCCTTCAGGACTCCGGACCTGCGGCGGAAGATCCTGTTCACGCTCGGCCTGATAGTGCTGTATCGGCTGGGCGCGATGATGCCGTCGCCCGGCGTGGACTTCAAGGTGGTCCAGCAATGTTCCGCGGACGCCCTCGGCGGCGACGGTGACGCGGCCGGCGTGTACACGCTCATCAACCTGTTCTCCGGCGGCGCCCTGTTGCAGCTGTCCGTGTTCGCCATCGGCATCATGCCCTACATCACGGCGAGCATCATCGTCCAGCTGCTGACCGTCGTCATCCCGAAGTTCGAGGAACTGCGCAAGGAAGGCCAATCCGGCCAGGCCAAGATGACGCAGTACACGCGGTACATCACGATCGCGCTGGCGCTGCTCCAGTCCACCGGCTTCGTCGCACTGGCCAACAGTGGCAACCTGCTGCGGGGCTGTGATCAGCCCATCCTGGCCGACTCGAGCATCTTCGGACTCGTCGTGACGACTCTCGTCATGTCCGCGGGCGGCGTGCTGCTGATGTGGTTCGGCGAGCTCATCACCGAGCGCGGCGTCGGCAACGGCATGTCGCTGCTGATCTTCATCAGCATCGGCGCCGGCCTGCCGACGATGGGCAAGTCCATCCTGGATCAGGGCGGGCTCAAGTTCACGCTGATCATGCTCGCGGTGCTGGCGATCCTCGTCGGCGTCGTGTTCATCGAGCAAGGCCAGCGCCGCATCCCGGTCCAGTACGCCAAGCGGATGGTGGGCCGGCGGATGTACGGCGGCACGTCCACCTACCTGCCGCTCAAGGTCAACCAGGCCGGCGTCATCCCGGTGATCTTCGCGTCGTCGCTGCTGTACCTGCCCACTCTCGTGGCCCAGTTGACGAGCAACAACGGCACCGAAGAGCACTGGTGGAACAAGATCATCAACCAGTACCTGTCCAACCCCGCGGACACCGGCTACATCATCATCTACTTCCTGCTCATCATCTTCTTCACCTACTTCTACGTGGCGATCACGTTCAATCCTGAAGAGCGTGCGGACGAGATGAAGAAGTACGGTGGGTTCATTCCGGGGATCCGTCCGGGGCGGCCGACGGTGGAGTACCTGCAGTACGTGCTCACGCGGATCACCCTTGTGGGCTCGCTCTACCTGGGCATCATCACGGTGCTGCCGAACTTCTTCCTGGGCGCGGCGGCAACGGCGAGCATGGCGTTCGGCGGCACGTCGATCCTGATCATCGTCGTCGTCGCCCTCGACACCGCGAAGCAGATCGAAAGCCAGTTGTTGCAGCGAAACTATGAAGGGTTCCTTCGATGAGAATTGTTCTACTCGGTCCCCCCGGAGCAGGTAAGGGCACGCAGGCCGCCATCCTGTCCGACAAGCTCGGCGTGCCGCACATCTCGACCGGCGATCTGTTCCGCGCGAACATCGGCGAAGGCACCGACCTGGGCGTGGAGGCGAAGCGGTATCTCGACGCCGGCGAACTGGTCCCCAGCGAGTTGACCAACCGCATGGTGGAGGCCCGTCTGAGTGAGGCCGACGCCGCCCAGGGATTCCTGCTCGACGGCTTTCCCCGCACAGTCGACCAGGCGGAGGCGCTCGAGGGGATCCTCGGTCGGCTGGGCACCGCTCTCGACGCCGTCCTCGAGTTCGTCGTCGACGAGGACGTCGTGGTGGAGCGCATGCTGTCCCGCGGCCGCGATGACGACAAGGAAGACGTCATCCGCAACCGGCTGCGTGTGTACCGCGCGGAGACCGCACCGCTGCTGGACCATTACCGGTCCATCGAGGTGAGCGTCGACGCGGTGGGCGAGATCGAGGAGATCAACGCGCGAGCCATGGCAGCACTGGGCAAGTAGCCGTGGGTTTCGCGCGACGTCGCAAGGTGGTGCCGTTCCGCACGGCCGGGGAGCTCGACGCCATGGCAGCCGCGGGCGCGGTGGTGGGACGGACCCTCGTGGCGGTCCGGGACGCCGCGGTGCCCGGGGCCAGCACGCTGGACCTGGACCGTGTGGCGGAGGCGTCGATCCGGGCCGCGGGGGCAGTGCCCTCGTTCCTGGGATACCACGGGTTCACCGGTTCCATCTGCGCGTCCCGCAACGACGTGGTGGTCCACGGCATCCCCCGTGCGGACGACCTGCTGGGCGAGGGCGACCTGATCTCGATCGACTGCGGCGCCATCCTCGACGGATGGCACGGCGACTCCGCGTGGACCTTCGCGGTGGGCGGAGTCTCCGCAGCGGAGGAGGAGCTCAACGCCGCCACGGAGCAGTCGCTTGCGGCGGGGATCGCGGCGATGCTTCCCGGGAACCGGCTGACCGACGTGTCGCATGCGATCGAAAGCGGGACCCACGCGGCGGAGAAGGCGCACGGCAGGGTCTACGGCATCGTCGACGGCTACGGCGGCCACGGTATCGGCCGGGAGATGCACATGGACCCGTTCCTCGCCAACGAGGGCGCGCCCGGAAAGGGCCCCCGGCTGGTGGTCGGCTCCGTGCTCGCCATCGAACCGATGCTCACCCTGGGTACCGACCAGACGACCGTTCTGGAGGACGGGTGGACGGTGATCACCGACGACGGCTCCAGGGCTTCGCACTGGGAGCACACCGTGGCGGTGACCTCCGACGGTCCGCGCATCCTGACGACCCGCCCCTGACGCGCCGCCGCGGCCCGGTCCGGCCCTAGGCGTCGAGGAGGATCGTCACCGGGCCGTCGTTGGTGGACGCGACCTGCATGTGCGCGCCGAAACTCCCCGATTGGACCCGGGCGCCCAGTCGGCGGAGTTCACCGGTCAGCGCGTCGACGAGGGGCTCGGCCACCGAACCCGGGGCGGCCTGGTTCCAGGACGGGCGCCGGCCTTTGCACGCGTCACCGTACAGAGTGAACTGGCTGACGACCAGGACCGGAGCGTCCAGGTCCGAGGCCGAGGTCTCGCCGTCGAGGATGCGGAGTCGCCAGATCTTCGCCGCCAGCGCGGCCGCCGCGGCGACGTCGTCGGAGTGCGTTGCACCGACGAGCACGAGCAGCCCCTGCCGGGCGCCTGGCGCATCCGTGTCCGCTCTTCCTGGGCCGCTGTCGCCGAGGATTTCGCCGACTGTCTCGCCGTCGACCTGCACTCGCGCCCACGTGACCCGCTGAACGACCGCTCGCATGCCGCCATTCGATCAGATGCGCATCCGGGCGCGGCGTCCGGTGCGGTCACCCCGCGTCGCCGTCGCACCCGGTGGATCGGTGCCGGTCGGCTCCTTCGGGCGGGCCGACGAGCACGGGCGGGCGTCCCGGCGCGCGATGCCATCGATCGCCGCGCGCATCGGTGAAGGTGATCGCCGGCAGGACGGGGGTGTCCGCGAGATGACGCAGGGTCTGCCGGTGCTCCCCGGGCAGTACGATTCCGATCCTGGTGGGTGCCGGGCCCCGCCCGTCGGCCGCATCGACGGGGTCGAGCACATCCGCCGCCTGCACCTCGACGTCGTGGATGGGGTGCCCCGAACGGTTCGCGACGACCAGCTCGGACTCGGCGATCCAAGCGCTCACGTGGTCGGCGTGCGCCCGGCGCGCGCGCATGCGGTCGCCCATCTCGCGCAGCAGGCGATGCCGACGTTCACGGTGGATCTGCCAGAATCCGACCCCGAACGCGGCGACGGTGCCGATGGATCCGAACCAGGTGGCGAGGTCTCCGAAGCTGTCGAACCACTGATGCGGTGCTGCGGCCATGGTCGTGATCCTTGTCGTCCGGTGCGGGGAGGTTTTCGCCGCGCGGGCGCGGGCGTGTACCCTGGTCGATTGGTGCGTGCTGCGCGCGTGTTCCGTGCCGCCTGATGGCGACCGGAGCCGCCCGGGTCGGGCGGCAGGGCGCGGGCCTGTAGTGAGCAGGTCTGTAGTGAGCATCATCCCTTAGGAGGACGAGTAGGCGATCGATTCGGGATCGTCCGGGCACGCCCGGACGATCGGTCGACGCCAGGATCGCGGAGGACATGGCCAAGAAGGACGGCGCCATCGAGGTCGAGGGGCGTGTGATCGAACCCCTGCCCAACGCAATGTTCCGCGTTGAGCTGGAGAACGGACACAAGGTCCTTGCCCACATCAGTGGCAAGATGCGGCAGCACTACATCAGGATCCTTCCCGAGGATCGGGTGGTGGTGGAGCTGTCGCCGTATGACCTCTCCCGCGGTCGGATCGTTTTCCGGTACAGGTGAGAACCCTTTCCGGCCGGTCCCGGTCGGGAGGACTACGATTCTGCGGCGCCGCTGGCGGCGTCGCGGAGTGATCTTCAGGAGATTCGACAGACGTGAAGGTGCAACCGAGCGTCAAGAAGATCTGCGAGAAGTGCAAGGTGATCCGCCGTCACGGGCGGGTCATGGTGATCTGCGACAACCCGCGCCACAAGCAGCGCCAGGGTTAGGCAGCGCCGGCCAACGCACAATTGCGATCGGCTTGCCGAGCGACATGACAGCCTCCCAGAACCAGCCGCACCCCATGCGGGCGCGGTCCACCCCCGGCACGGAGGCCGGGGCCCCATCGAATACGGGGACGGGCTGGGAGAAGACCTCCGAACACCGAGAACAGGATCTGCCACATGGCACGACTCTCTGGTGTGGATCTGCCCCGCGAAAAGCGGATGGAGATCGCACTGACCTACATCTACGGGATCGGCCGTACCCGCTCCCACGAGATCCTCGCGGCCACGGGCGTCAACCCCGACCTGCGCAGCAAGGATCTCACCGACGAGGACCTCACGAAGCTGCGTGACTACATCGAGAACAGCCTGAGGGTGGAGGGCGACCTTCGCCGCGAGGTGCAGGCGGACATCCGTCGCAAGATGGAGATCGGCTGCTACCAGGGCCTGCGGCACCGCCGTGGACTTCCGGTCCGTGGTCAGCGCACCAAGACCAACGCGCGCACGCGCAAGGGACCCAAGAAGACCATCGCCGGCAAGAAGAAGGCCAGGTAAGCAATGCCACCGAAGTCACGCGGCACCGGCCCCAAGAAGGGCACCCGACGCAGGGACAAGAAGAACATCCCGCTCGGCGCCGCACACATCAAGAGCACGTTCAGCAATACGATCGTCTCGATCACCGACCCCGCGGGCAACGTCGTCTCGTGGGCGTCGTCCGGCCATGTGGGCTTCAAGGGGTCGCGCAAGTCGACCCCGTTCGCCGCGCAGCTGGCTGCGGAGAACGCCGCGCGCAAGGCGCAGGAGCACGGCATGAAGAAGGTCGACGTCTTCGTGAAGGGCCCGGGCTCGGGTCGCGAGACGGCGATCCGCTCGCTGCAGGCCGCCGGCCTCGAGGTCGGCACAATCTCTGATGTCACCCCTCAGCCGCACAACGGCTGCCGTCCGCCCAAGCGGCGCCGGGTCTAGCGGGAACTGGAAAGGATAGGAGGCTAAAGGTTCATGGCTCGTTATACCGGACCGGTCACCCGCAAGTCGCGACGTCTGCGCGTCGACCTCGTCGGAGGAGACCAGGCGTTCGAGCGTCGCCCCTACCCGCCCGGCCAGCACGGCCGCGCGCGGATCAAGGAGAGCGAGTACCTCCTGCAGCTGCAGGAGAAGCAGAAGGCGCGCTTCAGCTACGGCGTGATGGAGAAGCAGTTCCGCCGCTACTACGAAGAGGCCGCGTCGCGTCCCGGCAAGACCGGTGAGATCCTGCTCGTCCTGCTCGAGTCGCGTCTCGACAACGTGGTCTACCGCGCAGGGCTCGCGCGCACGCGCCGCCAGGCACGTCAGCTCGTCAGCCACGGCCACTTCCTGGTCAACGGCAAGAAGGTCGACATCCCCAGCTACCGCGTGTCGCAGTACGACATCATCGACATCAAGGAGAAGTCGATGAGCACGCTGCCGTTCCAGGTGGCGCGGGAGACCCAGGGCGAGCGCAACGTCCCCGGCTGGCTGCAGGTCGTCGGCCCGCGCATGCGGGTGCTCGTGCACCAGCTGCCGGAGCGCGCGCAGATCGACGTGCCGCTGCAGGAGCAGCTCATCGTCGAGTACTACTCGAAGTAGATCGTGCGTCCCCGTGCGGCCATGGCCGCACGGGGCGCTGTCCCGGACAGCGTTCGGGGCTTCCCCGAGGGTCTCGGGGTCCGTCAGGTGGACGTCAAATAGCGGACGTCCGTACAGGAGGAATGTCAATGCTCATCTCGCAGCGACCCGTGCTGACCGAAGAGGTCATCGCGGACAACCGCTCGAAGTTCGTGATCGAGCCGCTGGAGCCGGGGTTCGGCTACACGCTCGGCAACTCGCTTCGGCGCACGCTGCTGTCGTCCATCCCGGGCGCGGCGGTCACCAGCATCCGGATCGAGGGTGTGCTCCACGAGTTCACCACGATCCCGGGCGTGAAGGAGGATGTCACCGAGATCATCCTCAACCTCAAGGGGCTCGTCGTGAGTTCCGAGGAGGATGAGCCGGTCACGATGTACGTGCGCATGCAGGGGCCCGGTGTGGTCACGGCAGGCGACATCGTCCCGCCGAGCGGCGTGGAGGTGCACAACCCCGATCTGCACATCGCGACGCTGAACGAGAAGGGCAAGCTCGAGATCGAGCTCGTGGTCGAGCGTGGCCGCGGCTATGTCCAGGCGATCCAGAACAAGGCCGCCGGCGCGGAGATCGGCCGTATCCCGGTCGACTCCATCTACTCGCCGGTCCTCAAGGTGACCTACAAGGTCGAGGCCACCCGTGTGGAGCAGCGTACGGACTTCGACAAGCTGATCCTGGACGTCGAGACGAAGCACTCGATCTCGCCGCGTGACGCCATCGCGTCGGCCGGCAAGACGCTGGTCGAGCTGTTCGGATTGGCTCAGGAGCTCAACGTCGAGGCGGAAGGCATCGAGATCGGGCCGTCGCCCGTCGAGGCCGACCACATCGCGGCGTACTCCATGCCGATCGAGGAGCTGGAGCTGGCGGTCCGCTCGAACAACTGCTTCAAGCGCGAGGGCGTCCACACCGTGGGCGACCTGGTGGCGCGCAGCGAGTCGGATCTGCTGGACATCCGGAACTTCGGACAGAAGTCGATCAATGAGGTCAAGGTCAAACTGGCCGCCCTCGGTCTGGCGCTCAAGGACAGCCCTCCCGGGTTCGACCCGTCCACGATCGCCGGATACGACCCGGAGACGGGCACGTGGACGGACACGGACGACGACGATCAGGACTTCGCCGAGACCGAACAGCTGTAACCGTCTTCACCCGGAACGCCGGAGAGGCCGTCCCGGGTACCTACAAGGAGCACTACAATGCCCAAGCCCACAAAGGGTGCCCGCCTCGGCGGGTCGGCTTCGCACCAGAAGGCCATCCTGGCCAACCTGGCCACTGCGCTCTTCGAACACGGTCGGATCACCACCACCGAGTCGAAGGCAAAGCGGCTGCGTCCGTACGCGGAGAAGCTGATCACGAAGGCCAAGGCCGGCACGCTGGCAGACCGACGCGAGGTGATGAAGAACATCACCGACAAGGACGTCGTCCACCACCTGTTCGCCGACATCGGACCGCACTTCGCGGAGCGCGACGGCGGGTACACCCGCATCGTCAAGACGCTTCCGCGCAAGGGTGACAACGCCTCGATGGCGATCATCGAGCTGGTGCGCGAGCAGACCGTGTCCTCCGAGGCGGACCGTGCGCGTCGCGTCGCGGCCTCGCAGGCCCAGGAGAACCCGGTGGCCGAGGTCGCCGACGAGGCGACCGACGCCGAGGTCGAGAACGCCGAGGAGGTGGTGGAGGGGATCGAGGAGACCACCGCCACCGCGGCCGACGCGACCGAGGCCGGAGACGACAAGGCCGCGGACAAGGAATAGTCCCCAGTGGAGGAATCCTTTCATCGCGCGGGTGAGCCCGCCGTCGCAGACAGCGGCGGCGGGCTCACCCGTCTGCGCCTCGACATCGCCTACGACGGCACCGACTTCTCCGGGTGGGCCAAGCAGCCCGGCCGCAGGACTGTGTGCGGCGTGCTGGAGGAGGCGCTGGCGACGGTGCTGCGCACGCCCGCCCGCCTGACGGTGGCGGGCCGGACGGACGCCGGAGTGCACGCGGCGGGGCAGGTGGCGCACCTGGACCTGCCGGCGGACGCCGTGCCCGGCGACCCGTCGCGGTGGGTGCGCCGCTTCGCCCGGCTTTTGCCGCAGGACGTCCGCATCCGCGAGTTCACGCCGGTCCCCGGCGATTTCGACGCGCGATTCTCCGCCCTGCGCCGCCACTACGCCTACCGCGTGACCGCCGCGGAGTCGGGCGCCGACCCCGTGCGGGCCAGAGACACGGCGGTGTGGCGGGGGCCCGTCGACGTGGAGGCCATGCGGGAGGGCTCGGCCGCGCTGGTGGGGCTGCACGACTTCGCCGCGTACTGCAGGCGCCGCGACGGCGCGACGACGGTCCGTGAACTGCAACGGTTCGACTGGGTCGAGGCAGACGGGGGCGTGCTCGTGGCCTACGTCAGCGCGGACGCGTTCTGCTGGTCGATGGTGCGCAGCCTCGTCGGGGCGGCGCTGACGGTGGGGCAGCACCGGCGCGCCCCGGAGTGGATGACGGAGCTGCTGGCGGAGCGGGCGCGTTCCAGCGCGGTGCCCGTCGCGCCCGCGAAGGGGCTCAGCCTGATCGGTGTCGACTATCCGGCGGAGGACGCCCTCGCCGCGCGGAACAGAAGAACAATGGACAAGCGTGACCCGGTCGAAGCGCACGGCGGGGGCGGGCCGGGCGGGTGCTGCGGCGACTGACCGGTCGGGTGCGCTGGGCGCGCCGACGGCGGCGTCGAGCCGGCGCGGGGTTCGGGGGAGGGGAGAAGTTGCAGGCTGAGAGCGGTACTCGCGCGGCCACGGTGGTCGTCGACATCGGACCCGCCGGGATTCGCGCGTGGGCGAACGGGGACGTCACGCGGCAGCGGGCGGCGGTGCTGCGCACCGGGGGCGGGCTGGTGTACGGGGACGAGGCCGCGCGAGGTGCGGGGGCCGACCTGGGCGCCTTCGAGGGGTGCCTCGCGGAGGCGGTGGACGAGGAGTACACGGCGCTCGGGGCCTCGGTTTTCCGGACCGTCGAGCTGTTCCGCGGATTGCTGCTGCATGTGCTCACGGCGGTGGGGGCCGTCGGCGGTGTGCTTGCACCGGGCGTACCGCGGCGGATGGTGCTGGTGCTGCCGGGCCAATGGGGCGCGATCCGCCGCGGCGTCGTCGAGCGGGCGGCCGCCGCCGTGGCCGACGGGGTCGTCACGGTGGGCTCGAGTTGCGCGGCGGTGGCCGCAGCGGAGGCCGAGGACTCGATCCGGCGCGGCGGCGCGGTAGGCGTCGTCGAGCAATGGCCAGGTTGTGCGGTCGTCTCTGTGGTGGAACGGGCGTCGCCCGCTCACCAGGCGTCCGTTCCGGGCCGGCCGGCAGGCGCGGACCGGTTGCCGGAGCACCGCGGTGCCGTCTGCCTGCCGGGCGTCGTGCCGGGATGCGGCGGGGGCGAGGGAACGGGGGCGGGCGCCGGGGCCGACGTCGGGCGCGGCCTGTTCACCGCGTTGGCCGGCCTCAATGCCGGTGTGGCCCCGGACTCGGTGATAGCGGTGCCCCGGTCCGGTCGGGAGTTCGACCGCACGCTCGGCGCGGCGGATGGGGCCCGCGTGCTGTTCATGGACGGGGACGCGCCGTTGCGCGGTGCGGTGCTTCTGGCGAGGGCGCTGTGACGGCTCCGGGTCACGTTTTCGCAGGGCATGGACGCGCTTGGAGGAGATCTGCGGCGACCGGAACCGGGATGGGCGCCGCTGCGTCCTAGTCAGTGTGGGGGACAGCGGGGCGCCCGGGCCGGCAGCGGCCCGATCGCCATCTCGGTCCGATCGTCCCGCGTCTCCTGGCGGAGCGCGGCTCGAGGAGGGAGCGGACCGAGGCGCCGACGCAGACGACGGCGCGCGCTGTGAACCTGGGGGAGATGGGGGAAAGGCCGGTCGGGTCCACGTGAGGGGGCGTGGGGCCACGGCCACGGCGGTCCGGTGCGGGAGTCGGAGGGGAGGTCCGGCCCCGCACCGGGCCGTGCGCGGTCCGGCCCGCTTTGACGGTGCCCACCGGCGGTCGGTATCGTGCTTCTTTGGTGTGTTGCCACGCAGGCCGCCCCCGGGTCTCCACCGGCCGCCGGGGCCGTCCGGCACGCACCCAGGCCGGCAGATCATTCGACAGACGAGGAACAACCTAGTGTCCACGTACACCCCGAAGGCCGGTGACGTAACCCATCAGTGGTACGTCATCGACGCCACCGATGTGGTGCTCGGGCGGCTCGCCAGCAAGGCTGCGACGCTGCTCCGCGGCAAGCACAAGCCCACCTACACCCCCAACACGGACGGCGGGGACTTCGTCGTCGTCGTCAACGCCGAGAAGGTCACGCTCACCGGCAAGAAGCTGACGGACAAGCGCAGCTACCGGCACTCGGGCCACCCGGGCGGGCTCAGCTCGCTCTCGGCCGGCGAGATGATCGCCAAGCACCCGGACCGCTTCGTCGAGGACGCGATCAAGGGCATGCTTCCGCACACCAAGCTCGGCCACGCCATGGCCTCGAAGCTCAAGGTGTACGCGGGTCCTGAGCACCCCCACGCCGCGCAGAAGCCGGTGCCGTTCGAGATCAAGCAGGTGGCCCAGTGACGGCGCCGGAGGAGAAGAACGTGACCAACCCCGAGAACGAAGGCCTGCAGGCCCCCATCGCCGATAGCGTGGAGGTCGTCGACGAGGGCGTCGTCGACGAGGGCTACGAGGTGGCCGAGGAAACCTTCGCGGCGCCGGTTCCGCAGCTGGGCGGCGACCGTCCGGTGCAGACCGTCGGGCGCCGCAAGGAGGCCGTCGCGCGGGTGCGTCTGCTGCCCGGCACCGGCGGCTTCACCCTCAACGGCCGGACCATCGAGGACTACTTCCCCAACAAACTGCACCAGCAGCTGGTGAAGTCCCCGCTGGTGCTCGTGGAGCGCGAGGAGTCCTTCGACATCCACGCGCGCCTGCACGGCGGCGGCCCCTCGGGTCAGGCCGGCGCACTGCGTCTGGCCATTGCGCGCGCCCTGGTGGACGTGCAGCCGGAGGACCGCTCCACGCTCAAGTCCGCGGGATTCCTCACCCGTGACGCGCGTGCGGTCGAGCGTAAGAAGTACGGCCTGAAGAAGGCCCGCAAGGCCTCGCAGTACTCGAAGCGCTGATTCGACGGCGCCGCCGGCCCCCGGGTCGGCGGCGTCCCCGCGCACACCGAGGGCGGGCGTCGGGAAGGATCCGGCGCCCGCCCTCGGTTTTTCAGATCTGCACGCACATGACCGCGTGGCGGATGCTCCGTCCGATGCACCATGCACCGCCGGACGGCCACGCCGCGGGAAGGACCTCGACCAGACATGTCACGACTCTTCGGCACGGACGGGGTCCGCGGGGAAGCGAACTCCACCCTGACTGCGGATCTCGCCCTGGCGCTGTCGGAGGCGGCGTCCACAGTCCTCGCCTCACCGTCGGCGGGTTCGGTCCGTCCCGTGGCGGTGCTCGGGCGCGACCCCCGGGCCAGCGGCGAGATGCTCGAGGCGGCGGTGTGCGCGGGGCTTGCGGCCTCGGGCGTCGACGTCCTGCGCGTGGGTGTGGTCCCGACGCCGGCCGTCGCGTACCTCACCGCGGCCTACGAGGCCGACATGGGCGTGATGATCTCGGCGTCGCACAATCCGATGCCGGACAACGGCATCAAGATCTTCGGCCGCGGCGGCCACAAGCTCGACGACGCGGTGGAGGATCGGATCGAGCAGCTGCTGCGCCCGGGCAGCGAGGCGCAGCGCCGTGCCTACCGGCCGACGGGTGCGGCGATCGGCCGCGTGCGGAGCGCCCCTGAGGCGCTCGACCGCTACCTGCAGCACCTCGCGGCGGCGTCGGACACGCGCCTGGACGGTGTGACCGTGGTGGTCGACTGTGCCAATGGTGCCGCCCACCGGGCCGCGCCCCTGGCCTACAAGGCGGCGGGCGCGAAGGTCGTGGCCATCAACGACGAGCCCGACGGCATCAACATCAACGACCGGTGCGGATCGACTCACTTGGACGACGTGCGCCGTGCGGTGGTGGAGCAGGGGGCCGACCTCGGCCTGGCCCACGACGGCGACGCGGACCGCTGCCTCGCGGTGGACGCGGAAGGCAACGTGGTCGACGGCGACGTGATCATGGCGATCTTGGCGGTGGCGATGCGCGAGGCCGGGGAGCTGTCGGAGGACACCCTGGTGGCCACGGTGATGAGCAACCTCGGCCTGCACCTGGGGATGCAGGCGGCCGGGATCACGGTGCGCACGACCGCGGTGGGCGATAGATACGTGCTGGAGGAACTGCGGCGCGGGAGCTACAGCCTGGGCGGAGAGCAGTCGGGGCACGTGGTGCTGCCGGACCACGGCACCACCGGCGACGGCGTGCTGACCGGGCTCAGGCTGATGGCGCGCATGGCCGGGACCGGCCGCACACTGGCCGAGCTGACGAAGGTGATGACGGTCCTTCCGCAAGTTCTCGTGAACGTGCGCGTCGAGGACAAGAAGGCCGTGGCCGATTCCGCTTCCGTCGGTGAGGCGGTGCGTCTTGCCGAGGCGGAGCTGGCGGGACGCGGTAGGGTGCTGCTGCGGCCGTCGGGGACCGAGCCGCTGGTCCGGGTCATGGTCGAGGCCGAGGATATCGCCGTGGCCCGCAAGCTCGCGGACACGCTGTCGGACGCGGTGTCCGGAGTGTAGATGGAACGCGGGCCGGTTACCGGGGTGTCGCGCGGGGGCGCGAGGAGATCCGCGGCGACGGTCGGCACGGAATGCACGGGGGACTCATGGGGGAATCCGGGGCGGCGGAACGCCGCGGGCGGTTGTGCGTGGACCACGCGGAGGTCGACGCGGTCCTTCGTGCGCTCGGCGCGAGCGCGTCGGACGCCTATACGGCGGCGGGGGCGATCTCGCAGGCCGCTGGGCAGGGCGTTGCGGATGGCGGTGGTGATCCTGCGGTGGCGCAGGTCGACGCCGCATTGCGGCGGTGGCTTGATGGTGTCCACCGGGGCGTACTGGATTGGGCGGCGACGCTCGACGCGTGCGCGCAGCACGTCCGCCGCACGGCCGGTGCCGCGGCCGACGCGGATGCGGAGGTCGCCGCGCGGCTCCGGTCCTGGAGCCCCACCGCGCCCGGCGGCGCCCCAGAGCCGCTGTGACGTCGCGGGCCCTTCCCTCAGGGTGGGAGCACCTCGTCGCGGACGGCGACGCGGCCCGGCGCGCGGACAGATCGCACAGCGCCGGGTCCGGCGAGGATGCAGGCCTGCGCGAGCTCTGGGAGCGTGCGGCGGGCGCCGACCCCTCGGAGCTTCGGCGGCGTGCCGACTGGTGCGACGCGCGAGCGGCCGACATCGACGGCCTCGCGGACTCCGGCCGCGCCCTCCCGGCGGGGGTGCTCCGGGCGCTGGGCAGCGGCGCGGAGACGCCGGCGCGCGGCGTGGAGGATGCGCTGCACGTGCTCGGCCACCACGCCGATGCGCTGCGGAACGCCGCCGCGGCCCTGCGTGCGGGAGCGGGGGCCGTGGACACGGTGCGCGCGCGGCACGTGAACGCGCTTGCGGCCATGGCGGGTCTCGCCGTGGGAGCGGGCCGGGACGCCTCAGCTCCCGATGATCTGCAGGCGGCGTTCTCCCGTTCGTGCTCGCAGACCGCAGCGTCGATGCGCCGGATCGAACACGCGCTGTCCGAGGCTCTCGACGAAGGCCGGTTTGCGGGGGGCTCCCGTGTTTGAGCAGCGTTTCGATCACATCTGCGAGGACCACGCTCAGGCGATGGATGCGATCGAGCAGAAGATCCGGGAGGTCGTGGCCAGGCGGAACGGAGGCCTCGCCGATGCGGGCACGGACCCCGCGGCGAGGCGGTCGCCGGCGTCCGTTGCGGCGGACGGGATCGACGCCTCCTTGCACGGGGCCGCCGGCGGTGCGCGGCGCGGGCCCGCACCGTCCCCGCCCGTGCAGTCCCCGCCGGGGCAGCCCGCGCCGGCGGGGCCGCCTTCTCCGCAGTCCCCGGAGGGGCGACGGCCGGATGCGCGCGTGCCCGTGCCTATGGGGCAGGAGTCGATCGGGCCCACACCGGGGCTGGAGCGCGCGGCGGACACGGCACCGTGGCCGGAGCGCGATGGGGAGGCGCGGCGCGGCGCGGCGTTCCTCGACCCGCGCTGGAACTCGGACCTGCCCTGGCAGTGATCCTGGTCAGCGCCCGGTCAGGGCGCCGAGCACACGTGCGCGGGTACTCGGCGCGGCCGGGTCGACGGGCTCGTCTGCGACAGCGGCGGTGCCGGGCAGCACGGTCGCTTCATCCCTGAACACCGCGTGCTCCTTGCTGTCGGCGAGCGTGGCCAGCAGGAAACCCGTCAAGCATGCGCGCGTGGTGGCCTGCAGGTGCTTGTCTGAGCCCGCCATGCCGAAGAACGAGGCGAGCCTGCGGTCCTCCACGATCGTGCCGTCCTCCGCGGCGGCGACGATGCGGGTGGTGACGGAGCCGCCCAGGGCGGCGGCCAGCGCGGTGGACTCGGCGGACGCCAGGCCGTCGGGGCCGGGCTCGGACAGCACCAGGGTGGGGGCCTCCACCAGGCCGGCCGACGGCAGTGCGGACGGGCTCGTCGGCGCCGCGAACAGCGTGGCGACAGCGGCGACGGGCTTGCGTGCGCGGGGGTCGAACGGCTGCGCACGCTTGGACTTGCGGCCTGACCGGCCGCGTGGCGGCTCCTCAGCGTCCGAGGCCCGGCCCTGACCGTCGGCTGCGCCGTGGCCGCCCGCGGCCAGGACGGCCGCGCCGGCGCCGAAACCGTGCCCCGTCATGGCCACCTTGGCCGGGTGCACGCTGATCCGGCCGGGGCCCAGCCGCACGCTGGTGGCGATGTCCGCGGCGGTGCCGAGGTCCTGGGCGAAGGACCGGGCGGACGGGACTGGCCCGCGTTCGGACGCCGGGGCCACGACCACGAACCCCCAGGAGGCCAGGTGCGCGAGAGTATCGAGGTACCGGCGCGGGGGTGTGAGCCAATCGTGCCCGAACACCACCGCGGGCAGCCCGAAGCCGGATTCGGGGGTGCACACGACGCCCGGCAGCCCGGCGAATGCCAGGTCTCCGCGCAGCACGCGGTGCGGGCCGCGCCGGGACAGGGAGCGTGCCAGGGACTTCGGTTTGGGTGCCACGTGACGACGGTAACCGATCGTAGGTGCCCTGTCGGGACGGCTGCCGTTATCCGCCGCCGCGGGCACGGCGGCGCGGCACGTATCCTTGTGAACTATGTGCGGAATCGTGGGGTACGTGGGTGCCAAGCCCGCCCTCGGAGTGGTCGTGGAGGCGCTCCGGCGGATGGAGTATCGGGGTTACGACTCGGCCGGGGTGGCGATCCTGGACGGGGACGGAAGCCTGGCCGTGGAGCGGCGGGCGGGCCGGTTGGCCAACCTGGAAGGCGCGCTGGCGGAGGCCGGCGACGGCGTCTTCGCCGGGCACGCCGGCATCGGGCACACCCGGTGGGCCACGCACGGGCGGCCCACCGACCGGAACGCCCATCCGCACACCGACGCCTCCGGGTGCTTCGCTGTGGTGCACAACGGGATCATCGAGAACTTCGCCGCCCTGCGCGGTGAGCTCGAGGACCTGGGCGTGGACCTGGGCAGCGACACCGACACCGAGGTGGCGGCGCACATGATCGCCATCGAGTACGCGGACGGCCCGCACGCGGGCGACTTCGTCGGCAGCGCGCTCGCGGTGCTGCGGCGGCTGGAGGGGGCGTTCACGCTGGTGTTCACCCACGCCGGCGACCCGGACACCATCGTGGCCGCCCGTAGGTCCACGCCGCTGGTGGTGGGCGTCGGCGAGGGCGAGATGTTCATCGGGTCCGATGTGGCCGCGTTCATCGAGCACACCCGAGAGGCCGTGGAACTGGGCCAGGATCAGGCCGTGGTCATCACCGCGGACGGCTACGAGGTCACCGATTTCCACGGCGCGGACGCGACGGATCGCACCCGGCCGTTCACCATCGACTGGGACCTGGACGCCGCCGAGAAGGGCGGCCACGAATACTTCATGCTCAAGGAGATCCAGGAGCAGCCGGCCGCCGTCGCGGACACCCTCCGCGGGCACTTCATCGACGGCCGGATCGTGCTGGACGAGCAGCGGCTGTCCGACCAGGAGTTGCGCGACGTCGACAAGGTCTTCGTCGTGGCCTGCGGCACCGCCTACCACTCGGGCCTGGTGGCCAAGTACGCCATCGAGCATTGGACCCGCCTGCCCGTCGAGGTCGAGCTGGCCAGCGAGTTCCGGTACCGCGATCCGGTCCTCGACCGTTCCACGCTGGTGGTGGCCATCTCGCAGTCGGGCGAGACGGCCGACACCCTCGAGGCCGTGCGGCATGCGAAAGACCAGAAGGCCCGCGTGCTGGCGGTGTGCAACACCAACGGCGCGCAGATCCCGCGTGAGGCGGACGCTGTGCTCTACACGCGCGCCGGGCCGGAGATCGGCGTCGCCTCCACCAAGTGCTTCCTGGCGCAGCTGGCCGCGAACTACCTGGTGGGTCTCGCCCTCGCGCAGGCGCGCGGCACCAAGTATCAGGACGAGGTGGCGCGCGAGTACGAGGCGCTCGAGGCGATGCCCGCGCTGATCGAACGGGTGCTGCAGACGGTCGAGCCCGTGCGTCGACTCGGCCGCGACATCGCGCAGGCGCCGGCGGTGCTGTTCGTCGGCCGGCACGTGGGCTACCCGGTGGCGCTCGAGGGCGCGCTCAAGCTCAAGGAGCTCGCCTACATGCACGCGGAGGGGTTCGCCGCGGGCGAGCTCAAGCACGGCCCCATCGCGTTGCTGGAGGACGGACTGCCGGTGTTCGTCGTCATGCCCTCGCCCAAGGGGCGGGCGCTTCTGCACTCGAAGATGCTCAGCAACATTCGCGAGATCCAGGCGCGCGGGGCGCGCACGCTGGTGATCGCGGAAGAGGGCGACGACACTGTGCGGCCGTACGCCGACCATCTCATCGAGATCCCGCCGTCGGCGACGCTCCTGCAGCCGCTGCTGTCGACGGTGCCGCTGCAGGTGTTCGCCGCCGAGGTGGCGAAGGCGCGCGGCTACGACGTGGACAAGCCGCGCAACCTGGCGAAGTCGGTGACGGTGGAGTAGCAGTTCGGCAGGGCATTGAGGAGCTGCCGTGAGGAGGCGCTGACCGATGCGCGAGTTCCATGGCGTCGACGCGGTGCGCGCGGCGGAGGCGCCGCTGCTGGCGTCGTTGCCCGAGGGCACCCTGATGCGGCGGGCGGCCTACGGGCTGGCGCGCATTGCGGCGGCGGAGCTGGCGCGGTGCCGCGGCGGCGTCGTCGGCCGGTCGGTGCTCGTGCTCGCCGGATCCGGGGACAACGGCGGTGACGCGCTGTTCGCCGGCGCAGATCTGCGCCGGCGTGGTGCTGCCGTGACCGCCGTGCTGATGAAGCCGGAGCGGGCGCACACGGCGGGCCTGGCGGATCTGCGCGCGGCCGGCGGCGTCGCGGTGGCGGCCGAGGACGTGCTCGCCGGCCGCGTGCGAGGATTCACGGCCGCGTACGTCGCAGTCCCCGACCTGGTCATCGACGGCATCGTGGGCATCTCCGGCCGCCCCGGGCTCCGGCCCGACGCCGCGGAGCTCGTCGCGCGCCTCGAGGCCGCGGCACGGCGGCCGGTGTTCGTCGCGGCGGATCTGCCCAGCGGCGTGGACCCCGAGACGGGGGCGACGGACGGCCCGGCGGTGCGGGCGGATGTCACCGCGGCCTTCGGCGCGTGCAAGCCGGTGCACGTGTTGGGTGCGCGCTGGTGCGGACGGGTGGAGCCGGTGCCCATCGGGCTCACGCTCGGCGCGCCGGAACTGCGGCAGTGCGAGGACGTCGATGCCGGCCGCCACTGGCCGGTGCCGGGGGCGGACGACGACAAATACTCCGGCGGGGTGCTCGGCGTTGTCGCCGGCTCGCAGAAGTATCCGGGGGCGGCGGTGCTCTGTGCGGGGTCTGCCGTGGCGGCGACGTCGGCGATGGTGCGTTACGCGGGGGGCGCTGCGGACCGGGTGCTGGCGGCCTGGCCCGAGGTCGTCGCGACCGCCACGATCGGCGAGGCGGGCCGCGTGCAGGCGTGGGCGGCCGGCCCGGGAGGCGGTGTCGACGACGCGGCGGAGCGGCGGCTGCAGGGCATTCTGGCGACGGACGTGCCGGTGATCGTCGACGCCGACGGCCTCACGATCCTGGCGCGGCACCACGAGTGGGTGCGGGAGCGGTCGGCGCCGACGGTGCTGACGCCGCACGCGGGCGAGTTCGCGCGGCTGACCGGCAGTCCCGTGCCGGCGGACCGGCTCGCCGCGGTGCGGACGCTGGCGGCCGATCTGGGCGCCACGGTGCTGCTCAAGGGCAACGTCACGCTAATCAGTGAGCCCGGCCGCGTGGCGTACGCCGAGCATTCGGGGCACGCGTGGGCGGCGACGGCCGGCTCGGGCGATGTGCTCACCGGCATCGTCGGGGCGCTGCTCGCGGCGGGGCTGGATCCGGCGTTCGCGTGCGCGGCGGCGGCCCGGGTGCACTCGACCGCGGCGGGGCTGGCGGCGCAGGGGGCCGGCGCTGTGAGTAAGGAGGGGCCCGGCGCGCCCGTGTCGGCCTCGGCGGTGCTGGGGCAGGTGCGCGCGGCGGTGCGCGCTGTGCGTTCGTAGCGAAGCACTCGGGCTACGGGGGATCCCTTCGTCTGCGGGACGGAGCAAATGTGACCGTCTGGCCCTTGCGCTCATCAAAAACATAACTAGAGTATGTAAAGGAGAGTATTCAGATACTTGGTGACTCCGGTTTGGGCGTGCAGCCAGGTACCCGCTCGTATTACCGGGGTGGCGGGCACCGTGCAGGTGCCGTCGGTGCCCGGATGGTGTGCGATGCGACGCTCGTGGCGACGAGAACCTAGCGGCGGATCCGAGCCGCGGCCCGCGGCAGGACACGGAGCCGGCTGAAGGGAGGTGATTCCCGTGACGAGCACCGTCACGCGCTCCGGCGGCCTGCCGCAACCGGCCGTGCAGCGCGCGGAAGTTCCGGCGGGGACGCTCCGTTCGGTCGCGGCCGTGCCGGCCGCCGCTGTGCCGCGCGACCGGTGGCGGCGGCGATACATCCGCAAACTTGCGGTCACCGACCTGGCCGTCGTCACGGCATCGGTGGTGGCGGGGCAGGCGGCGTACCGGGTGACGGACAGTGCGGCCGGCGCGGGCGACCAGTGGCCGGTGCACACCGCAGCTTCGATGTGCATCGTGGTGGTCTGGTCCGCGTTGCTGTCCTGGGCGCAGGCGCGGGAGCCGAGCGTGGTCTCCGTCGGCGCCGAGGAGTATCAGCGGGTGTTCGATGCGACGCTGCGGGCGTTCGGTTTCCTCGGCGTGCTCGCGTTGGTTCTGCGGCTCGATTCTGCGCGCATGTTCCTGCTCGTGTCCTTGCCGGCGGGCCTGGCCGGGATCATCATCAGCCGCTGGCTGTGGCGACGATGGCTCGACCGTCAACATGCGCGCGGCCGCTGCGTCACCCGGGTCGTAGTGCTCGGTGAGAGGCGCGCGGCGGCGTCGATGGCCGTCGGCTTCGCCCAGGACGGCGCGCATGCCTACCGGGTCGTCGGCGTGTGCATTCCCGGCGTGGGAGGACCCCCGGCCCATACCGCGGGGTCCCGCGACGGCGCGACGATCACGGACGACGGCGCGGGGGCGGTCGAGGGCGACGCACTCCCGGTTCCCGTGTTCGGCGACGAGCGGTCGGTCTCCACGGCCATCGCCGCGACGGGCGCGGACACGGTGGCCGTGACCGCGACCGAACGGCTGGGCGACGAATGGATGCGCGAACTCGCCTGGGAGCTGGCCGACGCCGGCGTCGACCTCGCCGTCTGCCCCGGCGTCGGCGAGATCGCCCGTCCGCGGCTGACGATCTCGTCGGCCGCCGACGTGCCGCTGGTCCATGTCGGTGAGCCGCAGTACCGCGGAGCCAACAGACTGGGGAAGATGACCGTCGACCGCGTCGGCGCGGGCGTGGCGCTCGTGTTGCTGTCGCCGGTGTTCGCCCTGTGCGCCCTGGCGGTGGGGACGACGTCGCGCGGCCCGGTGTTCTACGTGGCAGAACGGATCGGGATCAACGGCGTCCCGTTCGCGATGATCAAGTTCCGATCGATGGTCGCGGGTGCGGACAGGCTCGTCGCGTCGTTGGCGGACGGGAACGACGGGGCGGGGCCGCTGTTCAAGCTGCACGATGATCCCCGCGTGACCCGGGTGGGCCGGCTCCTGCGGCGCTACAGCCTGGACGAGTTGCCGCAGCTGTTCAACGTCCTGCGCGGGGAGATGAGCCTGGTGGGGCCCCGGCCTCCGCTGCGCTGCGAGGTGGAGGGCTACTCCGGAGCAGTGCGCCGGAGGCTGCTGGTGCGGCCCGGCATCACCGGCCTGTGGCAGGTGAGCGGGAGATCCGATCTGCCATGGGACGAGGCCGTGCGACTCGACCTGTCCTACGTCGAGAACTGGTCGTTCATGGGCGACGCGGCCATCGTCTGGAAGACTCTCCGCGCGGTTCTAACGGGGTCCGGGGCATACTGAGACACGTCGGCGAGCGCGGCCGTCCGGATCGCCGGCCGCCCTATGCGTGCACACCGATGCCGCCGACGATCCACCGACCGTCCAGCGCCGGGTACGCCCGCTGGAGTTCCGGCAACAGGTCGGGCACGGTCAGCAGGATCCGGTCGGGGTCCGCCGCGGCCAGCTCGTCCGGCGCGATGATCGGCACGTCGGTGCCGGGCATGCGCCTGCCGCGTTTGGCGGGGGAGACGTCGGCGACGGCGTGCAGAACGGTGCGGTCCACGCCCGCCCGGTAAAGCTGCGCGACCGACCGTGACGATGCCCCGTAGGCGCACACGCGCCGGCCGGCGCGGGCGAGGCGGTGCAGAAGCGCCCGGAGGGCGGCGGCGTCGTCGTCCGCGGAGTGTTGCAGCAGCCCCAGCGTCCCCGGATCCGCCACGGCGGCGGCATTCTCGGCCGCGAGGATCCGCGCCACGGAGGGGGCGCCGTGCGGATCCGCGCCGTGGCGGATCGCGGCGAGCACCGTCCCCCCATAGAGGTCGAACTCCCACGCCTGTGCCACGTGCATGCCGACGGCGGCGAGGAGTTCCGTGAGGGCGGTGAGGCTGTAGTAGGCGAAGTGCCCGTGCCGCAGCGCGTTCCACTGCCCCTGCGCCACGATGGCGCCTAGCGAGTGGAACTGCAGAAACAGTGTGCCGTCGGGGGCGGTCGCCGCGCGGCGGCGTGCGGCGGCCGCGCGCTGGTCGGCCTCGTGCATCATGCCGAAGCTGTCGAGGACGACGTCCGCGGGAGCGGCCGTGCCGGGGTCGCTCTGATGCGTGCAGAAGCCGCGTCCGGCCAGCAGACCCAGCCAGCTGCCGCCGTGCGGACTCGCGAACTCCCGGACCGTGCCACGGGTGTCGAGCCATCCGTCCCGGGCCAGGGTCCGCACCGCCTCGTGCGCCTGATCGCGTAGCGCCTGCGGCTCCACACCCCGGGGCTCTTCCGGCGCGGTGGCGTCGGCGTCGAGCTGGGCCAGGCCGCACTTGCGGCACACCGTCATCGCCAGGGGATACAGGGGATCATGGGCGCACAGCGGCCCGTCCGCCGGGGGAAAATGGTCGGCGGCCGGCACCGATCCGAGGTCGAGCACCGTGACGAGCGCACGGCCTCCGCAACCGCGGCACGCGCGGGGGGCCGGCGCCGATTCAGTCGTGGTCGATCCTGCTGGTTTCCACATGTGCGTCACCGCGATTCTGCGATCATGGTGTGGTGCAGGTGGAGACGACCCGGCTCGCCGACGTGCTCACGTTCCTTCCGACTCCGGCGCGGGATGAACGCGGGTTGTTCACGCGCACATTCGACGCGCGCGAATTCGACGCGGCCGTCGCGTCGCACTGCAGCGGGTCTGCGCGACAGGTGGTGTCGGCTTCCTTCGTGCAGGATTCGCAGTCGCGGTCCGGGCGCGGGGTTATCCGGGGGATGCACGGGCGCTCCGGGCGGGGCGAGGCCAAGCTGGTGCGGTGCGCGCGCGGCGCTGTGCACGACGTCCTCGTCGACATTCGCCCGGACTCGGTCACCTTCGGGGCGCAGCAGTCGTTCCTCCTCGACGACGTCGCATTCCGGCACCTGTATGTGCCGCCCGGCTTCCTGCACGGCTTCCAGGCGACCAGCGACGCGGCCGACGTGTGTTACCGCATCGACCGCGAGCACGACCCGGACGAGGACATCGGCATCGCGTACGACGATCCCGACCTGGCCATCGACTGGCCGCTGCCGGTGACGGTGGTCAGTGCCCGGGATGCGGCGGCGGGCGGTTTCGCCGCACTTCTGGCGGGCCTTCGGGAACGGTGACCGCGGCCGTGCCGGTGCGGACCGGCGCTCAGGCGCTGCGGACATGGGGTTCTCCGGCTCGGCGAGGCGCCCCGGCACGCGCAGTGCCGCGCCGGAGCGGACGGAGCTCGGCGTCGACGAGCCCGTCCTCTTGCAGGATGCGTAGCCGCGCCAGGCGGGTGAAGCGCAGCCGGAAGTCGTCGTCGGTGGGCGCGGCCGCGCGATACGCGCGGTAGAGCTCGTCCGCCCCGTCCGCGACCGTCCACACCGCCCGGTAGCCGGGGAACGCGCGTCGGATGGCGGAGAAGTCCACGCGGTATGACCGCTCGTCCGCGCCTGTCTGCCCGGTGATGTCGACCTTCGCGCCCGGCACGATTTCCGCCACGGCTCCGGCGATCTGCGCCACGGTGACGTTGTTCTGTTCGTCGCCCACATTGAACGCCGCGCTGCGCACGGCGGCAGCGGGGGCGGTCAGAGCCCGTGCGAACGCCTCCGCGATGTCGAGCGCGTGCACCATCGGGCGCCACGGCGTTCCGTCGGAGAGGACCAGCACGCGGCCGGTGGTGAATGCGGACGCGACGAGGTTGTTGAGCACGATGTCGGCCCGAAGGCGGGGGGAGAAGCCGAAGGCGGTGGCGTTGCGGAGAAACACGGGACAGAAGCCGGAATCGGCGAGACGGGCGAGGTCGTCCTCGACCCGTACCTTGCTCACCGCGTAGGGGGTCAGCGGACGCAGCGGCGCCCCCTCGGCGACCAGCCCGTCGCCGGCGGCGCCGTAGACCGAGCAGGTGGAGGCGTAGAGGAATCTGCTGACGCCGGCGCGCTTGGCGAGCTCGGCGAGGCGCACCGACGCGTGATGGTTGATCGCGTGGGTGATCTCCGGCGCGAGCGATCCCAGGGGGTCGTTGGACAGCGCCGCCAGATGCACGACGGCGTCGAAGCCGGCGAGGTGGTCGACGGTGACGTCGCGGATGTCCACGGCGGTTCCCGGCGGGTCCGCGGGGGCGGGCCCCAGGAGGCAGTCCGCGAAGAGCCCGGAATCCAGGCCGCGGACATCGTGTCCCACGGCCTGCAGCACGGGCACCATGACCGTGCCGAGATACCCCTGGTGGCCGGTGACGAGTACGCGCATTACCTCACTCCTCGGATGGCGACGCGGGACGAGGGCCGGCGGCGAGGTCGACGATCGCCTTGTCGATGGTGAACGCTTCGGCGTGGACGGCGCGGCACTGCACGCCGCGCAGTCGCGAAAGGGCGAGGAAGGCCGATTCGTCGAACCAGTCCCTGCCGTGCTGCGAGGGGTAGGACTCGAACAGGATCCGCGCCTTGTCTTTGGCCTGTTCGGGGGTCAACGGCTGGTAGGCCGCCGGCCGGGGGGTGTCCGCCTCCCATTTGAGCACTTCGTAACCGAGCACCAGGTGGTCGCGGAACTCGGTGGGGACGATCGCCGCCAGCAGCCGGTGGTCCTGATGCGCGTCGTCGCGCTGCGGGGCGAACACGATGTCGGGCCGCGTCGCGGCTGCGAACCGCGCCACCGCGGACTTGACTGCTCCCCAGTGCGCGGGTGTGTGTCCGTCGGGCAGGTCCAGCACGGTCAGCCCGACGTCGGCTCCGGGGCACAGCGCCTCGAGCGCCGCACGCTCTTCTTCGGCGCGCACCGTACCGGCGCCGCAGAGCACGAGCGCGCGTACCCGGAGCGGGGCGCGGCCGTGGCCCGCCGCGTTCTCGGTGCCCGCGGCGAGAGTGAGCAGTGTGCCGCCCGCGCCGATCCCGATGTCGTCGCAGTGTGCTCCCAGCACGGCGACCTCGCGAGGTGCCCCCGCGCCCAGCGTGATCATGCGAGTGCCGGCTCCGGTGCGGGCGCGGCTGCCGACTCGGCGGCGCGTTCCCACACCATCCACGGGCGGTCGCCCCGGTGGTACGCGGCGTCCAGTTCCGCGCGCTCTTTGAATGTGTCGGCCGGCTTCCAGAAGCCGTCGTAGTGGTAGCCGAACAGGCGGCGTTGCGCGGCAAGCGCCATGCAGGCGTCACCCACGAGGTCTCCGCCGGCGGGGAGATTGTCGAACACCTCCGGGGTGAGCACGAAGTACCCGCCGTTCTCGTAGACGGGGAACCGGCTGACGGGGGTGATGGCGGTGACGAGGCCCGCGTTGTCGGTGTCGACGCAGTGGAAGGACGACTGCGGCGGGACGATGAGCATCGACGCGGCCGCGCCGGACGCGTCGAAGCGGTCCACCATCCGATCCAACGGTGCGTCGGTGAGGACGTCGGCGTAGTTGGCGAGGAACATCCCGTCGCCGTCGAGGTATGGGCGGACACGCCTCAGTCGCTCGCCGATCGCGGACTCGAGCCCGGTGTCCACGAACGTGATCGACCATCCGTCCAGATCGGAGCTGAGCGTCTGCACCTGGCCGCCGTGCAGCGTGAAATCGCCTGCCGCGGTCTGCGAACAGGACAGGAAGTACTCCTTGATGCTGCGCGCGCCGTATCCGAGGCACAGGATGAACTCCGTGTGTCCGAAGTGCGCGTAGTACCGCATCACGTGCCAGATCAGCGGCCGCGGCCCCACCATCTGCAGGGGTTTGGGGACCTGGTCGTGGGCGCTGTTGCGCATCCTCATGCCGTAGCCTCCGCAGAACAATACGACCTTCATGGCGGGTGCCTCCTCGTTGTGGCGGGCTGCGGGTAGCGCTACAGCGCTGCGGCGTGCAGCGTGGGGAGTGGGAAGACGAGTTCGCCGCCCCAGTTCTTGATGTGTCGGAGTTGCTCGGTCAGTTCGGGTTCGAGGTTCCAGGGCAGGGCGAGGACGACGTCCGGACGGTCGTGATCGATTTGCGCCGGGTCGAGGATCGGAATCCGCATGCCAGGGGTGAAGCGGCCGTGCTTGTACGGGTTGCGGTCCACGGTGTAGCTGAGCAGGTCGGTGCGGATGCCGCAGTAGTTGAGCAACGTGTTGCCCTTTCCGGGGGCGCCGTAGCCCACCACGGTCTTCCCCCGGGACCGGCAGTCGAGAAGGTAGTGCAGGACGGCGCGCCGCGTGCCCTCGGCGCGCGGCGCGAAATCGAGGTAACCGTCGATGTCGTGCAGCCCCGCCTGCTGCTCGGCGGCGAGGATCTCCGCGATGCGCGGGCTGGGATGGCGGCCGGCGGCCGCCGGCCGTGCCCAGATGCGGATGGAACCGCCGTGGGTGTCGATGAGCTTCGCGTCGACGACGGTGAGTCCCCCGGTCGCGAGCGCGGCGATCGCGGAGAAGAGCGTGTAATACTGGAAATGCTCGTGGTAGATGGTGTCGAACTGGCCGAGGCCGATCAGCTGCAGCGCGTGGTGCACCTCGATGCTCAGCCAGCCGTCGTCGTCCATGAGCGTCCGCAGCGCGGCGGTGAAGCCGATGATGTCGGGTACGTGCGCGTACACGTTGTTCGCCACGACGAGGTCCGCCGGCCCGTGCTCGCGGCGGATGCGGTGCGCGGTGTCCTCGTCGAGGAACGCGGTGACGGTGGGGACGCCGCGGGCGCGTGCCGCGTCGCCGACGTTCACCGACGGTTCGATTCCGAGGCAGGGGATGCCCGCCTTCACCGCGTGCTGCAGCAGATACCCGTCGTTGCTGGCGACCTCGACGATCAGCGAATCCCCGCCGAGGCCCAGCGTGGTCGTCGCCTCGTCGACGAATCGTCGTGCGTGCTCCACCCAGGAGTCCGCATAGGACGAGTAGTAGGCGTATTCGGTGAAGGTCTCCTCCGGCGTGACCAGGGCGGGTATCTGCAGCAGCAGGCACTCCTCGCACAGGCGCAGATGCAACGGATAGTTGCATTCGGGAAGATCCAGCTCCTCGGGGGTGAGGATCTTCTCGCACGGCGGGGTGGCGCCCAGATCGAGCACGCTGAGCATGCGGTCGGATCCGCAGAGTCGGCATTGCACGGCGTCATCCCTTCCCGAACGGCGGCGCAGTGACCGCCTCTCACCACTAGAACATACCGGAGGTATGCAAACAAGGTCCTTCGGGGAATTTGAGAACTCTAACCGGGGTGGCCTGGGCGGTCGGGTCGGCGGCGCGGGTCGGCGGCGCGACGCAGCGCGGGCGCCACCGGGCGTCCCCGGAGGAGTCCCGCGGTATCGCCGCGGTCGAGCGCTTCGCGGTAGACGCCGAGCGCCTCGCGGCAGGCGTCGACGGTGCGGTCGATCAACTCGTCCGTGTGCGCGGCGGAGGTGACGAACGACTGGCCGAGGACGCCGCGGGCCAGCATCTCCTGAAGGAAGAGCGTGCGGAATTCCTGGGAGGGCGCCCCGTCCGGCCCGCGGGTGACGAACACCAGGCAGGACGGCCGGCCGGCGGCCGAAACATATCGGGACAGGCCGGCATCCGCCGCCGCGTCGGCCACGCCGCCGGCGAGGCGGAGTCCGGCCCGCTCCATGGCGGCGACGGGGAGGTCGTCCTGATATGCCCGTACTACCGCGCGGAATGCCGCCAAACCCGTGGCCTCCGGCCCGTGGGTGGTGGAGAGCAGGAAGACGCGATCGCGGTCGGTGCGCAAGCCGCCGAGCTCCATCAGGCCGCGTTTGCCGGCGAGGGCGGAGACCGCGAAACCGTTGCCCATGGCCTTCCCCCAGCAGGACAGGTCGGGGGTCACGCCGTAGACGCCCTGCGCGCCATGCCGGGACCAGCGGAAGCCCGTGATGATCTCGTCGAAGATGAGCACCGCTCCGTGCTCGTCGCACAGCGCGCGCACACCCGCGAGGAATCCCGGGGCGGGCTCGGCCGCGGCGGTCGCGGCCTCGAGGATCACGCACGCGACGTCGTGCTGGTCGAGAGCCGACGCGAGCGAGGCGAGATCGTTGTACCGGAAGCGGACGGTCTGTGCGCGGGCGGCGTCCGGGATGCCGGCCGACATCGGTGTCGTGCCGATGAACCAGTCGTCGACGGAGAAGAAGGGCTGATCGCAGGCCGCGATCGTCTCCCTGCCGGTGGCGGCCCGCGCCAGGCGCACCGCCGCGGTGGTGACGTCGGAACCGTTCTTGGCGAATTTGACCATGTCGGCGCCGGGGACCAGGGCGAGGAAGTCCTCCGCGGCATCGAGTTCCAGGCGAGTCGGGCGGGTGAAGCAGGTGCCGCCCGACGCGGCGGCGCACACCGCTTCGACCACCGGCCGGTAGCCGTGCCCGAGGGTGACCGCGCGCAGTCCCATCCCGTACTCGATGAGCGCATTGCCGTCGGCGTCCCAAACCTGCGCACCGAGCCCGCGCACGATCACCGGCGCCATGGACTCGGGGTACTGGTCCTCGCCGCGGGCGTAGGTGTGGGCGCCGCCCGGGGTCACGTCCGCAAGCCGGTCCTGCAACGCGGCGGATCGGGTGAAGTCCGCTCTGGAAGTGCAATCGAGGGCTGTCATGTCGGTGCTCCCTTCGGCGGCGGACGATGCGGAAGCCGATGCGGTACGCGTTCCGTCAGTCTCTTAGTCTCTGCATCCACTTTAAACATACCCATGGTATTTGAATACAAGAAGTGACAGACTGTTGGTTGGTTGGCTGCGGCGACGCGAGTGACCGCACTCAGCTCCACCTCGGGAGGCGTGATGAACACATTCGGCGATCAGCTCAGTCGAATCCGCCGCAACTGGTGGATCGTGGCGGTGCTGGCGGTGGTTGGACTGGCGGCGGGGGTGGGGGCATCCCTGCTGCAACACACGACCTACACCGGCCGTGCGGCCCTGATCGTCTCGTCCAACGGACGTTCGCCCGACCAGGATGCGGTGCTGGTCCAGGGGTACGTGGACTACTTCAACGCCGACGGATACCAGCGCGAGATCCTCGCTGAGGCGGGGGTGCCGGCCGGAATCAAGGTGACCGCGAAGACTGCCGCTGCAAGCCCGATCATGCTCGTCGAAGCCACCGCGGGCGATGCCACGACAGCGGGGCAGGCGGCGACGCGGGTCGCCCAAGGATTCCGCACGAATATGAATGCGACCCGGGATTCCGGCACCGCCGAGGCCGCCGATGCGGTCAAGGCCCAGTTGGCCCAGGCGCAAGCCGCGGCCGCCGCCGATCCGAGTGCGGCGGCCGCCGCCGAGATCTCATCGCTGCAGAATCAGTTGCACTCGTTGCAGTCCGACCAGACGAACAAGCTCCAACTGCTACAGCCGGACGGCGGTGTGGCGAAGGCCGGTCCGCCGCTGGTCCGGAATGCCCTGTTCGGGTTTGTCGGCGGGATCCTTACCGGATGTCTTGCAGCACTGGCGTTCGCCGCAAAACGCAACCGTCTCGTGACTGCTACTGAAATCGCCGAGGTGACGGGGCTGGATATTCTCGCGAAGGTCCCGGACGGATCCGCTGATGATCCTGAACGCAGGAGAATCCTGCGCCGACTGGCCGCGGTCATCGCCACAGCGGGTCTTCCGGAGCGGTCGGTGATCGCGGTGATGGCCCCGGCGGGACGGGGCACTGCGGCCCGGTTGTCCAGAGACCTCTGTGAGGTTCTCCGCTCGGCCGGAGGGCAGGTGCAATTCGTGCGGGCCTGTGATGCAGGCGAGGTGACGGACCTGCATGGCGATTCGGGCGGGCGTGCATCGGGGGACCTTGGGCGGATGCAATTGCTAGGAGTCGCCGGAACAGCGGGCCGCGGCGCGGTGGACATCGGAAAGCGGGTCGAACGTCTTCGCGCCTCCGAGAACCTGACCGTGATCGATGCCTCGACAGCCGAGGATGCGGCATCCGCGTCGGCATTGTGCGTGGCCGTGGATACGGTGCTCGTAGTCGTCGAGCTCGATGAGGCACGGGCGGTCAACCTGGAGGAGTCGACGAATCTGCTGCGGCAGATGGGCGTGCCGATTCTGGGGGCGATATCGGTCGCCTCGGATCCCGGCCTCAATCGCCGGCAAGTGCGGTCGTGGCTCTCGGGACTCCGTTTCCGCCGGGAGCAGCGAGTGTCGACTACCGGAGACCGTGCTTCGCAGGCGTCCACAGCGACGGAGAGCGCGTGATCTGCGATGTCCGTGAACCTCTCTCCGCCGCGAGCGAAGCTAGTGCCGGGGCCGGGGCCGGGGCCCGGGCGGCGAGTGCGGGTCGGCGCCGTCCTCGTGTGCGGATATGCGGTCGCGATAGCCTGCGCGTTCGTGGTCGCCCCGGGCCGCGTCCCGGAGCTGCTCATCGCCGGCCCGATCGCCGCAGTAATCGTCGTTGCGGGCCTGCGCAGCCCCATCGTTGCCACGGCGCTGCTGCTCGTCACAAGCTTTCTGCGACTGGCGCTACCGAACGTGCTTTTCGACCCGTTCGTCTTCGCGTTCGCGGGCGTCCTCGCCTCCGCCGGAATCTGGGCTGTGGCGCGTGGTCGCAACCTGCCGGCGCTCGGGTTGCTGGAATTCTTCATGCTCGCGTACGTCTTGTGGAACGTGGCGTCGATGATCGCGCCGCACCAGTATCCGGCAACGACGCCGGTCAGCCCGGATACGGATTTCTCAGTGCCTCGGTACATCTTCTCCGGAACGGTGATGCCGTTCGCGATGTTCCTGGTAGGACGCCGGATCCTTGTCAGTCCGGGTCACGTGCGCGCAGTGCTGTGGATGGTGCTCGGCGCGGCCGGATACTCCGCTCTCGTATCGATTCTGCAGTTCCACGGTCCGCCTTCGTGGGTGTGGCCGCAATACATCATCACTGCGCCGAACTGGGCCGGCCGGGCGGTAGGCGTGTTCAACCAGCCTGTCGTCAACGGTCTCGTCCTCATTCTCGGATTCGTCACAGGCGTGATGCTGACCCAGGATCCCCGCGCGCGTACCGCAGAGCGATGGGCCGCGGGGCTGGTCGCCGTAGCCTGCGCCTACGGCGTCTACCTCACACACACGAGGGCGGTCTGGCTCGCATTCGCCGTGATCGTCGTTCTGGGGGCGGTGTTCGCGGCCCGTGTGCGCCGGGGCTTCCTTCTCACCGCGGCGGTGATGGTATGCGCTGTGGCGATGAATTGGTCCACCTTCCTCAGCAGCGATCGCAAAGCCGGCGGAGTCGGTTCCCCCGACGAGGTGGAAGACCGTCTCAACACCATTGCGACCGCTACCTGGGCGGTAGGACAGAAACCCTGGTTCGGCTGGGGTGTAGGCCGCTTCGCCGCAGTGAACACCTATAACCACCAGCAGTTCTCGCCGTCGGTGTCCTGGTCGCGCGGCTACGGCATTCCCTCGCACCTCAACGACCTCGGCATCCTGGCCGAGTTGGGGGTGTTTGGTCTGGTCATGTGGCTCTCGATCATCGTCCTCATCGCAATTATGCTGGTTCGCGCTTGGCGTGTGTCACGCGGAGCGGAGCTGAATCAGCATCGGCTGGTACTGATCGCGGTTGCTGCATTCGCGTCGCAGATGATCGTCGGGCTCACCGTCGATCTGCGCTTCTTCGTTTTCCCGAGCATTGTCGTGTTCCTGCTGGCAGGGCTCGCCGTGGGGATCTCCGATCGTCTGCGTACCGGTTGCGCGGTCAACCGGTTGCGAGGGAGCTCCGCAGCCGAGGCGGTGAGGTGATGCGGTGGGCGGCGGGGTCTCGACGCCGGAAGGCGGCGGGGCACGAAGGAAGAAGGCCGGTCGCGCTTTGGGCGTCGACGAGTACGAGCACACAGGGCGGAATCGCCTCGTACGTGCGCACTCTGGAGGACACGCCGTTGTGGTCGCAGTGGTCGATCACGCATGTCTGTACGCATCGGGACGGCAATTTTGCCCGCAAAGTTGCGGTGTTCGCCGCCGGGGCAGCGGAGTTCGCCTGGCGGATCCTGGTCCACCGGCCGGCGCTCGTGCACCTGCATACGGCATCGTATGGAAGCTTCGCGCGCAAATCCATTCTCGTCTGGCTCGCTGCCGCCATGCGTGTTCCGGTGGTGCTGCATGTGCACGGTGCCGGGTTCTCCGAGTTCTATAGTGGCCATGGGATATTGATCCGCGCGTACATCCGGGCGACGCTCGTCCGGGCGGATCGTGTCGTCGCTCTGGGGGATTCATGGGCCCGTCGGCTGCAGCGAATCGCTCCCGCGAGTCGGATCATTGTGATTCCCAATGCGGTCCGTGTGCGGCGTACTAGCGAGGACCCGGTATCGGACCGGACGGTGCGGGTGCTGTTTCTGGGCCGGGTGAGAGAATACAAGGGCGTGTTCGCCCTTCTCGATGCATGGCGGATCGTGCAGGCCGCTCAGGGTCGCCGGGTACGGCTGACGATCGCCGGCGACGGCGAGCTCGGCGCGGCGCGATCCCGTGCTCAGGATCTGGGATTGGACGACGCTGTCGACTTCCCCGGTTGGGTGAATCCGGACGAAGTCGAAGAATTGCTCGAACATTCCCGGATACTCGTCCTCCCGTCGCGGTACGAAGGCCAGCCGTTCGCGGTCATCGAGGCGATGGCGCACGGGTTGTGCGTCGTCGCCTCGGAGGTCGGAGGCGTGCCCGAGCTGATCGCAGATGGGTGCGGAATCCTCATCCCTCCCGATGATGTGGAGGCTCTCGCTGCCGCATTGAACCTGGTGTTGGCGGATCGGGAACTGCGTAAGAGAACGGGTGCGGCCGCGTACGCGCGAGCGCGCGCCTGTTACGACGCCGACGTGGTGTGGCGCCGAATCGATGCGATGTATCGGGACTTGGTCCGATGAACGCGGGTGCACGGCTGCGGGTTCTGTACGTGGTCCCCGACCTGGTGGCCGGCGGGGCGGAACGACATGTGGTCCAAGTCCTGCCGTGCCTCGATCCGTCGGCGTTCATCACCCGTGTGGTGTGCATCGGGCAGGAGGGGCGGCTGTTTGCGGACCTCATCGACAGTGGCGCGGTAACCGCACGTGCGCTGCACCGCAGCCGGTGGCAGGCGATCCAGGCGTGTGCGGAACTTGTCAGGGAGATGAAGGGTTTCCGTCCCGACATCGTTCTCGTGCGGGGATACAACGCTGAGGTTCTCGGACGTATCGGGGCCGCGGCTGCCCATGTTCCGCACACGGTCGTGTGGGCGCACGATTGCCGCGACGGCGACGACCGCAGCAGGCTCCGGCGCTTGCTGGACATGCTCCTCGAGCCCATCACCGACGCCTACTTCGGAGTGGCTGAGGCGCAGCGCCGGTACTTGGTCGAAGACCTGGGGCACCCGGCACGGAAGGTCCGCATCATCCGCAACGGTGTCGACCCGTCCGCGTTGGATCCCCGGGACGACAAAGCTGCGCTGGCGGATTTCGGCGTCCCCGCCGAAGCGCCGGTGGTGGGCATCGTCGCCGCATTGCGCCCGGAGAAGGACCACGAGTTGTTCCTCGATGCGGCGCGACGGGTGCTCTCCGTGGTTGCGGATGCGCACTTCCTCGTCGTCGGAGGAGGAGCGCGTCGAGAGCGCTTGGAATCGCTGGCGTGCGTCCAGGGGCTACGGGAGCGCGTGGTTTTCACCGGCGATCGCGAGGACGTGCCGTCTCTGCTGCGCGCGATGGACGTGGTCGTGCTCTGCTCACGCACTGTCGAGTGCTTCCCGATCTCACTGCTGGAGGCGATGGCGGCGGGCCGGCCCGTGGTCAGCACGGCGGTGGGAGGCGTTCCCGAGATCGTCGCGGACGGTGTCACTGGCTACCTTGTCCCGATCGGGGATGCGGCGTCCCTCGCCGCGCGAGTCATCAGGTTGCTCCGTGATCCGGCGCAATGCAGGAAATTCGGCAGCGCCGCGCGCGCACGGGTGCAATCGGAGTTCACGTTGGATCGGGCGGTGGCCGGGTCGGAGCAGGCCCTCAAGGAGGTGGCGCACGGTCTGCGCGCCGGGGCCGGACCGGTTCGTCTGACGGTGGTCCTCGACCAGGCCGGGGTGGGCGGTATCGAGGTGGTGCTGCTGGAGATGTTCAAGGCATTCGATCCCGTCCGGGTGCGCCCACGCCTCGTCTGTCTGCGCGAGGGGGGTGCGCTGTCCCGTGAATTTCGGGAACAGGGTTTCGAGGTGACGGAACTCGATCGGAGTGGGCGATACGACATGCGGACCCTGCCGCGGCTGGTGCGTCTATTGAGGAAGGACCGCACGGACGCGGTGCTGGTCACCCACCACCATCACGCTTCCTTGGCACTGGGGCGCCTGGCGGCGCTGGCGGCGCATGTCCCGGTGAATCTGGTCGCTGTGCACGACATGGATCTCACGTCGGTCGGTGACAGGTGCCTGCCGCGTTGGGCGATGGCTTCGTTGTTCCTGTCCACCGCGGTGGTGCTTCTGTCGGAGAAGCAGGGCGAGTACCTGGAGCGTGAGGAGGGGATGGGGGCGCACTGGTGGAGCCGCACCCGCAGCCGGGTGATAGCCAACGGGACGAGGATTCTCCCGGTCGCATCGTTGAGCGCCCGAGCGGAGGCCCGCGTGCTGATGAATCTGCCGGCGGACGCGTTCGTGGTCGGCATGATCGCCCGTCTCAGTGAGCAGAAGGCGCACGAAGTGGCGTTCGAGGCGGTGGCGCGGGCGGCGGATGCGCACCCTGAGCTGCACTTGGCCCTGATAGGGGGCGGGGAACGTGAGGGTGAACTGCGCGCGCTCGCCGACCGAGCGGGCATCGGCGGGCGAACCGTGTTCCTGGGCCGGCGGCGCGACGTGCCGCGGCTGCTTCCAGGCTTGGACGTGTCGTGTCTGTCTTCGGTCCACGAAGGCGCCCCGATGACGGTACTCGAATCAATGACGATGGGTCTGCCTGTGGTCGCGACTGATTGCGGGTGCCTCGCCGAGATGATCATCGACGGGGAGCATGGATTCATCGTGGACGTCGGCGATTCCGAGGCGCTCGGCGCGCGGCTGGTGCTGCTGGCCCAGGATCCGGATCTGCGGGCACGGATGGGCGCGCGGGCGCGCGCCCGCGTGCAGCAGCGGTACCGGATCGACCAGACGGCGGACGGCTACGCGCGACTCCTCCAGACGCTGCTCGGGCGCTCGACGCCGGAACTGGAGGAGCCGCCTGCTGCGTACGTAGCGACGGCGGGGCACCGTGATGAGGCGGCGATATGACAGCGCATGTGATGATCCTGGTCGAGAACCTCTCGGTTCCGTTCGACCGTCGTGTGTGGCAAGAGGCCCTCGCGTTGGCGGGCGCGGGGTACCGGGTCACCGTCATCTGTCCCCGGGGAATTGGCCGGGACCGCGACAGCGAGGTCACCGTCGACGGTGTGCGGATTCTGCGGTACCCGCTTCGGCCGGCGACGGGCGGCCCGGCAGGGTACCTGCGGGAGTATCCGGTGGCGCTGGCATGGACGCTGCGCCTGGCCCTGCGGGTGCGGCGTGAGGGCCCTGTGGACGTGGTGCAGTGCTGCAACCCGCCGGATCTCCTGTTCTTCATCGCGCTCGTCCTACGGGTCGGCGGCGCCCGGTTCGTGTTCGATCATCATGACCTGGTTCCGGAACTCGTCGCATCGCGGTTCGGCCATTCCGCAGTGCTGCGGGCCGGGACACTGATACTGGAGCGAATGACCTTCGCCGCTGCGGACGCCGTGATCTCCACAAACGAGAGCTACCGGCTCGTTGCGATTCGCCGGGGAAAGCTGGACCCGTCCCGTGTCGCGGTGGTGCGCAGCGCGCCGGACCTGTCGAGATTCCAGCGGCTCGCACCGGATCCTGACCTGCGGCGAGGAAAGCGCTACCTGCTCGCGTACCTCGGTGTCATGGGGCCTCAGGACGGAGTCGACTACGCCCTGCGTGCACTCGCGCACCTGCGCTGGGGGCTCGGCCGCGAAGATGTGCATGCGGTGTTCATGGGTGCGGGCGACGCCCATGACGATCTCGTGGCGTTGCGTGACCGTCTGGGCCTGTCCGATATAGCGGAGTTTCCGGGCAGGGTGTCCGACGAGACTGTGCGGCGGTGCCTGTCGACCGCCGACGTGTGCCTGGCTCCGGACCCGCGCAACGAGCTGAACGACGTGTCCACGATGAACAAGATCGTCGAGTACATGGCGATGGCGAGGCCATTGGTTTCGTTCGACCTCACCGAAGCGAGGGTGTCCGCCGGACCCGCGGCGGTCTACGTCCGACCCAACGATGAAGAGGCGTTCGCGTCCGCGGTCGGGGAACTGTTGGATGATCCGGCGCTGCGGGAGCGGATGGGCAGGATCGGTCGGGAGCGGGTGGAGAACAGCTTGTCCTGGGAATGTTCCCGGCACACACTTGTTGATTTCTATGCGGGGATGCTCGGGCGGTCTTCGCGTTGGGCGCCGTTAATCGGACGCACCCGTCGTTAGACCGGCTTCTTCCGTGGTCTCCAGCCCGCCGCTCCTGCGTGCACGGTCCAGGAACCTGACCACGATCCGACGCGCGGTGGACGGGGCCAGGGCCGCGAACACGATCAGGTCGATCGTGCAGAATGCGACGAGGTCGAGGGCCAAGAGGGACAGCGCCACCGGCAGCGCATGCGTATCCGAGCGGAACACCATGTGCTCGAGCGTCCCGACCGCGACAGTCGCCACCACAGCGGCCGCGATGGGTGCGGCGGACGCCGTGACCACCTCCCGGAACACGAACCCCACCACCGGGCGGGCCAGGACTACGCACACCATGCCCACCACGACGGCCGTGATCGAGACCGACAGGCCGGCGCCCACCACGCCGAGCGGCCTGATGAGTGCCACGAGCAGCGCGATGCTCAGCACCGTCTCGACCAGGGTGTACCAGTTGAGCAGGCCCGTCCGCCCGCCTCCCTTTATCGCCTCCTCGCTGACGCAGGTGAACGCCTTGCCGAGCCCCATCCCCGCCATCGCCACCAATGCGGTCCCTGCTCCGCGCCAGGGCTCGCCGAAGGCCACCACCACGGCCGGCTCGCCGGCGGCGATGAGGAGCCCGGACATGGCTGCGCCGCCGAACACCGACAACGTCAGAGCACGCAGATATCCGGCGCGGAACCGAGTGTGGTCGTGTGCGATTCGGGAGAACGCGGGGAACAGGGACACCGAGCCGACCTCGATGAGCGCGGTCACCGGGGCCTGCGAGATGCGGGAGGCGTAGCGGAACCAACCGAGTGCGGCGTCGCTGAGGCCGCGTCCCACGAACACCGACTGCGCGAGGGTTTGCACGCGTGCGCCGACCATGCCGAGCACGAGAGGGTAGCCGTACCGGGCGTGTTCGCGCCACAACCGCACGGAAGGGTGTCCACGGCCGGGCCGCCAGCGGCAGATCGTCCACACCGCGATCACCCACACGACGTAGGAGACGTAGCTGCCGGCGACCATGCTCCATACACCCGCTCCGAGCGCTGCGAGTGTCACCGCTGTCGCCGCGAAACTGACCGCCACTGCGGGGCCGACGACGATGCGTCGCGTCACGCTGAATCGTCGCTGCAGCAGCGCCTCGGGCACGTTGGTGAGCGAGAACAGCAGCAGGGTGCCCGAGCTCGCCGCCGCGACGTATCCGGCGGTGGCACTGTGGAACACGATTCCGATCAGAGGCGACAGGGCGAGGGCGCCCACAGTCATGAGGACACCCGAGCCGAGAGTTGCGTAGAAGACCGTGTCGGCGGCGTCGTCGAGCCGATCTTCACGATGGACGAGTCCGGAGCGGAGCCCGCCTTCGACGAAGTTGGACAGGAACGCGGAGAGGACGGTACCGGCGACGAACAACCCGACGACCGACGGCGACAGCAGTCGGGCCAGCGCTACAGTCTGCGCCAGGGAGACCAACTCACCCACCGCTTGTGCCGCGGCGGCGGCACAAGCGACACGGCCGATCCGCCTCGTCAGTGTGGGCGAGGTGGCCGTCGGCGGGGCCTGCGGTTTCATCGCGGGCCGGAGGCGAGGAGCGGCGTCGCACCTTCAGGACCGTCCGGCACCCCGCTTTCTTGGTGCCCGGCCGCCAATGCCGCCGCGCACCGGAACCCCTTTCGGCTGAGGTCTATCTGCACGCGCGCGGCTGCGAGCAGGGGGGCGCGTAAAGCAGGAGCCTGCGTCCACGCGGCTTCCACTGCATCGGCGAGCCGCGTGCGCAGCCCGTCGCCGTTCAGCGGAACCACTGTCACACCATCGCCGAACATGCCCGCGAGTCCATGGAACTTGTCGTCGTAGTAGGTCGATGAGGTGAGTACGACTGCGGGGATCCCCTGGGACAACGCGAATACCGCCAGGTGGTACGCGCCGGTGACGACGATCCGGCAGCCGGAGACCCGGGACGCGACGGCGCGTGGATGCGCGAATCGCGCCGGTGGCGCGATCACCTCCGAGTATCCCCTGATCAGCTGAAGGGTGGTGCGGCGGTCCTGGGCGCGATACTCGGCGATCGGTATCGCGGCGAGCGGTGCGGAGTGCTCTCCGGCGGTGCGCTTCACCACCTCGCCGACGATCCGAGCAGGCTCGTCGCCGGTGGGGAAGTAGTCGGTGTCACGTAGGCACACGCCTATCGCTCGGCCGGTCAGCGCTGCGCGCACCGAGTAGGCGAGTTCGATCGCGTCGTCGCCGGTGACCGCCCTTCGGTCGGGCGGCACCCCGAGGGCTGCGGCGAGCTCGGGGCCGCGACGCCCCTCCCGCAGACCGATATACCCGGTGCGCGGAAGTACGTCGGCCGCGCGCGCACGCAGCGGCGGGTGGTCGAGCGGCCCCAGCCCCTGGCCGAGGAGCGCGGTGGGGACCCCGTGGCGAATCGCGCACTCGAGGAGTCCGAGCACGCGGCGGGTCTGAGCCGGATCCGCGTCCGTCAGGTAGCCGCCCCCGAGCGCGAGGACCAGCGAGGACGAGCGGACAGCGGCGACGACGGGCGGGGGCGCGGGGCGGTTCGACGACGCATCCTGCTCATCCGCCTCGAGCTCGGGCGAGATGGACCCGGAAGCCAGCGAACGCAACACGTGCAATTTGTGCCGCAAGGCGTGGGCGTGTTGCGGCACGATCGCCGACGTCCTGAGGCGCGCGATGGCGGGCGGGCCGACCGATCGCGGCCCCAGGCGACCTGCCACCATCGCGGACAGACCACGATCGTTCCACGTGGCGGTGCCGGTCACGGTGATCGCTTCGGCTGCAGGGAAGTACGCCGCGAGCAGCGCAGGACTGTCGGTGAGAACGCCGATCCGGGCATCCGGCCAACGAGAACGGATGCGCTCGATAGTGATGGTGAGCATCGCGAGGTCACCGTTGTTGCGCAGCCAGTACTCCGAGTTCTCGATCAGGATGCGCGGTCTTGCCTCGCCGGAGGGGCCGGTCACGGTCGTCATCCGCCGGACACGCGCGCAACGGTGGCCGGCTCGGGCTCCACTATCGCCGAGCGGAGCTTTCCGGCGGAGGTACGAGGGATGCGGTTCATGACCACGAAACGCACCTGCTGGCCGGCGCCGAAATATCGATCGATGTTCCGACGCGCCTGTGTGCGGACGACGTCGGCGTCGTACAGCGTATCGGGTACGAGCCGGATCTCGAATCGGCCGGGGCCGCGTTGGACGATTTGGACTTCGCGGAGGTCGCGCAGGTTGTCGAGAACAATGCTTGGTACAGGCAGTGTGCGTCCGTCGGACGCCGTGAACGCGTCCTCTCGTCGCCCGTCGATCATGCCGAGCAAAGGGAAGGCGCGCCCGCAAGGACATCCGGAGCTCGGCGCGGGGCCGACCTCGTCACCGGTGCGGTAGCGGAAGATCGGAAAACCGCGATTGTGGAGCGGGGTGCCGACGATCTCGAAGCGATCGGGCAGGCCGGGGATCGCATGTAGCTCGACGATCGCATAGTCGGAGAACACGTGATAACCGCCGGCCTCGCAGACGCCCGCCATCGCGGCACGTTCGGTCTGGCCGTATTGATCGGCGATCGGGGCTGCGAAGCTCTCTGAGATCAGTGCGCGCTGAGCGGCGGTCGTCACCTCGGATGACGTGACGACCATGCGCACCTGCACGGTCCGTCCCCGATCCCGCATCAGCTGCGCTAGCAGCGCGAGGCTCGACGGCCAGCCCTCGACCACGTCCGGCGAGAAATGCTCGATGGCGTCGCATATCTGCTCTGCATGACGGTCATCGAGGTGGAAGCTGGATACCAGCAGTTGGTTCGCGCCGGGGACCAGGCGGGTCACGGAGTCGGTGCCGAATGCATGACCGCGCACTACGACCGAGCGGGCCCGGTTCGGCACTGCGAACCATCGTCGCTGGCGCTCGAGCATGGCATGCTCGACCACCGCTGACCACTGTGTGCGGTAGACCGTCACAACGCGTCCCGAGGTGCCGCTCGAGTGCGCCGACCACATGGTGGACGCCGGACGCGTGCGGAACCGGTCGGCGTCCGCGACCAGGTGCGACCGATCCAGAAACGGGAGGCGCGCGAGGTCGTCGAGGCCTCGAACGGTGCACGGGTCCACCCCCGTGTCGGCGAACCAATGTCGGTAGAAGCGCGACCGGGCGGCCGCGACCCGGATGAGGGACTTCAGGTGACGCTCCTGGAATTCGGCGAGCTCGCCAGGCGTGGCGGAAGCGGTCCGCCGGAGCATGCGCTCCGCGACCGGCGTCATCGGGTGTGCGCGGCGGATCCGGTACTGAGTGTTGAGCAGGCGTTGTGATGGGGGCATGTGAAGTCCTCCCGTGGTCGACGGCCGGCGCGCTCGTGGCCCTCGTCGTAGGACTCCCCGAAGACGGCGGGCGCAAGTAAAACATACTGTAAGTACTATAACAGCGATCGAAGAAGATGTAAGGTGTGAGGCAGCCTCCATTGGGGTCGGCAGACGGCGCCCATCGCTGAATTTCGCGTCGATAAAAACATACTGCAAGTATTAAAAGGACAGTGCTGACACACTGTTGGTCTGTCAGGTGGTACCGGGCGGGATCCCGGACATCAGAGGCGTCGGTTCGCCTCGGTTCCGGGAACGAGAGCACACGGAGATCCGGAGGATGCGATGCGAGTCGGTGAGATTCCACAGTCACTGAGCATTCTGGGACTGGGGTATGTGGGATGCGTATCGGCGGCGTGCTTCGCGTCGCGGGGGCACCGGGTCGTCGGCGTCGACGTCGACCCGACCAAGACGCGGTTTCTGCGGGAGGGGCGTGCGCCGATCGTGGAAGAGCGGATAGAACGGATCACCGCCGCCGCAGTGGCATCCGGTTTGCTGACGGCGACGCAGGACGCGCACCAGGCGATTTCGACGACCGACGTGACGATGGTCTGCGTGGGCACCCCGTCGAGAAGCGGCGGCGGCCTGTCCACCGTGTTCCTCGAGCGGGTGACGGAGGGTATCGGGCGAGCGCTCGCGGACATGGACTCGTGGCACGTTGTCGCCTATCGCAGCACCATGACGCCGGGTACCTGCCAAGATCTGCTGATCCCGACGCTGGAGCGGTTGTCGGGCAAGAAGGCAGGTCGTGATTTCGGTGTGTGCGTCAACCCTGAGTTCCTCCGCGAGGGGACCAGCGTGCGCGACTTCTTCCATCCGCCCAAAACCGTGGTCGGTGCCACGGATGAGCGCACCGAAGACCAGGTCCTGGACCTCTTCGCCGATATCGGCGGACCGCGGTTCCGGGTCGGTATCGGCATCGCGGAGATGATCAAGTACGTGGACAACAGTTTCCACGCGCTGAAGGTGGGGTTCGGCAACGAGATCGGTGCGATCTGCGCTGCGCTCGGCCTGGACTCACACCAGGTGATGGACGTGTTCCTCGCCGATACCAAACTCAATATCAGCGGCGCGTACCTGCGGCCCGGGTTCGCCTTCGGCGGATCGTGCCTGCCCAAGGACGTACGCGCGCTCACCCACACTGCACGGCTCCGCGACGTCGACGTGCCGATCCTGTCCAATGTCCTCATCTCGAACGAGACCCATATGCGCCGTGCGCTGGACATGATCATCGAGCCGGGGCGTCGCCGGATCGGGATCCTCGGCCTGGCGTTCAAGTCCGGCACCGACGATCTGCGGGAGAGCCCTATGGTGGAGTTGGCAGAGCGGCTCATCGGCAAGGGCTTCGACGTGCTCATCTATGACCCTCGGGTCGTGACATCGCGCCTGACCGGTGCCAACGCCGAGTACATCAAGGACAAGCTCCCGCACATCGGAGACCTTCTGACCGATGACGCGGAGGCGATCCTCGCGCACAGCGAAGTCCTCGTGGCCGGTGCGCGCGATGCCGCGACAATCGATGTGCTGCGCCGTGCGACGCCGGGGACGACCGTCGTGGACCTCGTGCGCCTGCCCGACGCTCCCGCTCGGCGAAGCGCCGGCGACTACGTCGGCATCGGGTGGTGATCAGGATGCCGGCGCCCTGGGTCAGCTTCCTGACCCCCGTGTACCGCACTGAATCCTATTTGCCGGCGACGATCGAATCCGTGTTGGCCCAATCAGACCCGGACTGGGAGTTGATCCTCGTCGACAATGGGATGTCCGACGAGGTGGTCCGGATCGCCGCGCGCTACCCGGATACGCGTATCCGCCTGTTGCGGCAACAGAACTGCGGCTATGCGGGCGGCGTCATGGCCGCGTCGTCCGCGGCGTGCGGCCAGTTCGTCGCCGTTCTCGACAGCGACGATCTGCTCGCCCCCGAATACGTGGACTCAGTGGCCGCGTTCATCCGCGCACATCCGAGTGTCGATGCGGTGGGGTGCGACGCGTACCAATTCGCTGACGGCAACCGAGAGCCATTCATCAGCGGATACTTCCGTTCGACAGCGATCCGACGCGGTCCACGCCGGGGGCGGCGTCTCACTGTGGACGACGTTCTGGCCGGCGAGGTCCCGTACTACAGCAGCGCCATCCGTCGCACCGCGTGGAATCAAGTGAGGGGGTATCGGCCGGGATTCTCGGACGTCGACGAGTCCGTGGTGGTGTGGCTCCGGCTCACGGAGAAGTTCGACGTGCGGCTCATCCCCGACAAGCTGGCCTGGTACCGAGTCAGGGACACGTCGCTGTCCCGGGACCCGGCCGGTGTGGAGGACTTCGAGCGGAGGCTGCTCCGATCCTTCGCACTGTTCGGGAACGACCCGGCTCGGATGTCCGCGCGCACGCGGCGCGCCGTGGACAGGAACCTGCGCAGGCTGCGATTCCAACAGGCCATGCGTCGTGCCCGACGGTCCCTGCTCGACGACGACGTGAACGCTGCTCGAGGCTACGCCCGTGCCGCGCTGGCCCAGCGGCCCTGCCTTCGGGCAGCGGTGGTCCTGGCCTCACTCACCGTGGCGCCGCACGCGGCGAAGGCGGTCCACCCGGTCAAACAGCGGATGATCGGGGCGGGGGCGCGCGCCGCCCGCATCACGAGAACGCGCCTCCGGTCGGCCGGCCCTCCGCCACCCGCCACGGCCTTGAGGTGAACCATGGTCATGCCGGACGCGCAACGGTTTTCGGTTGTAGGCCGTGCGCGGCGCCGCTGGCGGCCTGCGCTGGCGGCCTTCGTGTGCGCTTTCCTTGTGCTGGCCGTCGTCGGCTATCCCGTGTACGTCGAACCGCAGGTGGGCACTCCGCACCACGCCGACGCAATAGTCGTCCTCGGTGGGCCCGGTTCCGGGCGCTACCAGCTAGGTCTCGAACTCGCCCGCCGCGGATACGCTCCGCAGTTGCTCTTGTCGGATCCCAGCGGGGGAGAAAACGATTGGCTCAGTGGAATCTGTCGCACTGAGCATCCATTCACGGCCATATGCTTCGATCCGCACCCGGCCACGACCCTCGGTGAGGCGCGAGAGATCCGCGCAGTGGCGAAAATGCGCGGATGGTCCGACATTATTGTCATCACATACACGCCGCACGTCTCGCGGGCACGCTACATCGTTCAGAGGTGCTTCCAGGGATCGGTGACGATGCTGGCCGCGCCTACTCACTTGTCCGTCGTCGAGTGGGCCTGGGCGTATGCGTACCAGACTGCGGGTTACGCCAAAACGCTGCTGGAGAGCGGGTGCTGACGTGGTGATCGGCAGGCGGGACTTGATCGTCGGCGGTGCCGCGGTGGTGGCCGGGGGCGTCGTCGCTGCGATGGCTTCGGCTTCCTCGTTCGGTTCCGACGCGGCAGCGGGATGCCAGGCTCCGGTGAAGCCCCGAAACCGGCCCGCGCAGCCGGCTGCGATCGTTTGGGACGGTGATGGCGGGCTGCACCTTTCAGCGTATGCGCGTCCGGGCGGGCTGGTGTGCGTGGGACGTGCGAACTTCGGCGACGTGTTCACCCGGGAGCTTGCCGCTCGCGGTGCCACGGTGGTCGTCTATCTTGATGCGATCATCGACAATTCCTACGGTCGCTATCACCAACTCCTTCTGGAGGATTCGTCGATCGGTCCTGTGGTCGGCCGGTGGCCGGGCGGGCCGAGGGCCAACAAGTGGGGCATGCTGACCGACTTTCGCCCGGGCTCTGTTCTGCAGGCGAAGTTCGGCCCGGTCCTCGAACTCATCGCACGGGAGAACCCTCATGTCAGTGGCATCTTCCTGGACGATCTAGGCACCCGCTCGTGGTTTCCCGGTGTCGACTTCGAAGCGATGCCTGAGATGGAGAAGGCCGACTATCGGGCGGGCGCCATCGAACTGGTCCGGACCGCGCGCCGCGTCGCCGACCGGTACGGGCTCGCGCTCTTCGTCAACGGAACGTGGTCGGCGGACGACGGCGGCGGCTATCCCGATCCGGGCATGCACGGCTGCGCGCTCGTCGACGGCGGCGTCATCGAGCACCACGGCGTCGACGAGATCCCCTTCTTCGCCGAGTACGCGGCGTCCCCGCAGTGGGGGGCGGGGACCCCGCGCGGCATCGGATACATGTGGACGATCAACGACGCCGATCCGGCGACGCGGGCGGCATACGTGGCGGCGGGGATCCCGGCGTTCGCGACCTCGCAGGTGGACCGCGACACGGTCGACGCGCCCTGGTCGACCATCCGTGACTTCGGCTTGCCCCGGCGCGGCTGCCCCGGTGAGCCTGGGCGCCGACTCGACGCAGGCGGATGGTGACACCGTGACCGCCATGCGGTCAGGGCGGAGGGGTTCGGCTTCACAGGGGCACGGTTTTGCAAGGTTTGGACAGTGCAAAGGCCGTCAACCCTGAATAATGCGAATCGCGTGTTATAAAGACCTGAGGTTTCGGACGGACTCACTGGCCGGTTGCGCGCCAGGATCCAGGGACGCTCGCAGGGGCGGATACGGAAGGCAGGCGCGGAGCGCATGGTGAGGCAGGAGCGGGCCGAGGCCACGCGACGGCAGATCCTCGATGCCGCCGCGGAGATTTTCGCGGAGAACGGGTACATCAAGGCGAACCTGGGCGACATCGTCTCACGTGCCGACGTGACGAAGGGGGCGCTCTACTTCCACTTCGACTCGAAGGAGAGCCTGGCCCGCGAGATCGTCGACGAGCGTGATCGGCGCATCGCCGGCACCCGCCGGGCCATCGAGGCGTCGAGCATCCCGCCGGTCGAGAGCATGATCCAGCAGTCGATGGCGATCGCATCCCTGATGTACTCGGACCTCTACGTGCGCTCCGGCGACATGCTGCTGCAGGAGCTCGGTGCGGCGTGGAACGGCGCGTCGTCGTCTCCGGGGGCGGCGTACCGCAGGATCCATGAGCTGCTGGAGTCCGCGGTGGCCCGCGGCGACGTGCGCGTGGACGATACCGAGGTTCTTGCGAAGGTCCTGTGGTCGCAGTTCTGGGGCGCCCGGATGACGATGCGGATGCTCGAGGACGGCCCCGACCTCATCACCTGCCTCGAACATATTTGGCTGATGACCATTGATTCGGTGGTGATCGATGAGATGCGCGGGTATTTTCGGCAGGTCGTGAATCGTGCAGCAGAAATGCAGCGCTCCAAAATAACGGAATCAGTATGACGATGATTTCCGTACTGTGCTCGCGTCGACGGGCGAGGCGTGGCGCCGGGCGTTGATGACCCGGTTGCGCCGACCCTGGTGCGCCGACCCGAGTGCCGTCACTGTCGGAATCGCGATAGCGGCGCCGGATGTTACCGGCTCATGTGTGGCTGACGGGTGAACCACGGGTGAATCCAGGCTGAGAACGCAGTGATGTCCCAGGTCAGCATATTCTTGCGGGTGGCCGCAGAGGGGTTCTCGCAGGGCGTGCTCGACGCGCGCGCCGCGCGGCGGGGTGGGCGCTCGTGTGGCGGCCGCGCGTGGGGTCTCGACCGTTCGTGCGGCTGCGCACGGGCGGTTCGCCCTGAATGGCGAGACTTTGCAGAAGAAATTAAAGTGACAACCTTGCACAATTGATTGAGTGTGGCGTACAGTCTGTTGGCGTGAGCAGGTGCCGGCGGCAATAGGCGATGCTTGGGTCATCCCGCATGAACAGCGGGTTCGGGTTCAGGTGGTCCGGATTGCCGCGGTGCATGTGATTCGGTGCGACGACGGAGAGTGGTCTGCGCCGATCGCTGAACGGAGGGCACCCTTCGTGCGGAGGGTGAGTGGGCGAAAGTTCCTGTAGGGGCAAGATGATGGGTCATCCGCTGAACGGCCGCAGCGTCGAGGCAGGTCTCGGGGTCGGCGCAAGGAGTGGTTTCGACACGATCGGGGAGACCGCGGTCGTCGGTCTGGGCGCGCTGTCCCGCCGCGCACCGGACATATTGCCGCACGCGGCGCTCGGGGTGCTCGAGCAGCTGCCCGCCCCGGTGCTCATCTGCGCGGACGACGGCACTTCGCTCATCGTCAACGAGGAGTTCCGGACGGTCACGGGTTACGGCTCCGCAGACCTGTGCGGGCGGTCCGTCGACGATCTCTTCAGCGCAATGGGGGACTCGGTGGAGTGGCGTCGCGTCGCGTCGCGGGAGTCGTCCAGGTGGGGCGGAGCGGCCATCCTGCTCGGCCGCGACGGGGTGCCGCTGCACGTGCACGTGAACGTGGTGGCCATCCTGCTCGCCTCCGGTATGCGACTGCTCTGGTCGGTGGAGGATCGCTCGGCGGCCTACTGGGAGTGCCCGTCCACCTGGGGCGGGTGAGGCGCGGGGTCAGCGTGGCACGGCCGGCAGGCGATCGGCGCCCGCGTCCCGCGGCGGGCGCTGTCCCGCGCGCAACGCCGCCCACACTTCCTCCCCGCCCTGCCGGTTCAGGTAGACCACACTCTGGTCGCCCTCCCATCCGGTGCCGGCCACCGGCGCGGTGAGGAACTCCACGTCGTCGGGCGAGAGGTTCTGCAGTCTCCGGGCGAGGCGGATCAGGTCGAAGTCGCTGAGGCCGGAGTCCACGCTCACGGAGCCGGCGATGTCGCGGATCACCGTGTCGAGTCGTCCCGGCGAGGCCAGCAGGTTCTCGCCGGCGAGCTTGGTGAGGACCGCCCGCAGGTAGTTCTGCTGCCGCTGCACGCGGTCGAAGTCGCCGCCCGGAAGTTCGTACCGCTGACGCACGTAGATGAGCGCCTCCGCGCCGTCCAGGTGGTTCGGTCCGGCGGTGAAGGTGTGCCCGCGGCTCGTCGTCTGCTCGGCCACGTCCACCGTCACCCCGCCCAGCGCGTCGGTGACGGCAGTGAAGCCGTCGAAGTCGATCACCGCGAAATGGTCGATCCGGATGCCGGTGAGCTCCTCGACCGTATGGATCAGCAGCGGCGGCCCGCCGAACGCGAAGGCGGCGTTGATCTTATGCATTCCGTGGCCGTCGATCGGCACCCAGCTGTCGCGGGGGATCGAGACGACGTCGGCGGAGCTACCGTCCCCGGAGATCCGGACGAGCATGATCGCATCGGCGCGGCTGCCGTCGTCGGAATCCGGCGCCGCCGTGCCGGTGGTGGGGCCGTCGGCGCGGACGTCGCTGCCCATCAGCAGGAAGACCGTCTCGGAGCCTCCGGTGTCCGGGGGGCGCACGGACTCGTCCAGCCCGGCGAAGGCGTCGGGGATGCGATGGACGGGGCCGATCCAGCGGTCCTGCAGCACCAGGGCCGCGCCGCCGAGCATCACCAGAATCAGCACGATGGCGAGCGCGGCGCGGGCCAGGGCGCGCAGCACCCTTCCACGCCGCGACAGCGGGCGCCGGGATCGTGGACGTCCGGCCATCGGAGCCTCCTGATCGCCGAGAATCGCAGCGGTGCGTACCGCTCACGTCGTTTAATTGTCGCGCGGTCCGCGGTCGGATGCACGCATACCCGCGGAATGGAAGGACGACGGTCGCGGGACGGCGATCGAACGACGTGGAGCGCCGCGGCGAAGACTGTCCGCCGCCCCAGTGGCAGAATCGGACGCCATGACCGGCCAGTTCCAGACCTCCCAGCCTCAAGCCCTCGCGACCATCGACCACGACGCCCTCGCGCACAACGTCGGCGTCGTCCGCGAACGTGCCGGCGGGACCCCGGTCATGGCCGTGGTCAAGGCGGACGGTTACGGGCACGGCGCGGTGGAGATGGCCCGCACGATGCTGGCCGAGGGGGTGCGCGAGCTGGGCGTGTGCACGCTCGCGGAAGCGCTGGAGCTGCGCGCGGCGGGCATCACCGCGCCGATCCTGTCCTGGTTGCACGCGCACGACGCCGACTTCGCGCCCGCGATGGAGGCCGACGTGGAACTCGCGGTGTCCACCCGCCTGCACCTTGCGGCGGTGGTCGACGCGGCCCGGCGCGCCGGACGAGCGGCCGTGCTGACCGTCAAGGTGGATACCGGGCTCAATCGCAACGGCGTGAATGCGGACGACTGGCCGCGCCTGCTCGAGGAGATCGTCGCGGCGCAGCGGGCCGGCACAGTCCGCCTGCGCGGCGTCTTCACCCACTTCGCCCGCGCCGACGAGCCTGATCACCCCGTCATCGACAGCCAGGCCGCGCGCCTCAAGGAGATGGTCGGCCAGGCGCGCGCCGCCGGCCTCGGGCCGGAGGTCGTGCATGCGGCCAACTCCGCAGCCACCCTCACCCGGCCGGACCTGCGTTTCGACATGGTGCGGCCGGGGATCGCCCTGTACGGGCTCTCGCCGATGCCCGACGTCTCCGACTTCGGTCTGCGGCCGGTCATGCGGCTCTCCGGCCGCTTCGTCAACGTCAAGAACGTGCGCGAGGGCGACGGGGTCTCCTACGGGCACACCTGGACCGCGCCGCACGACACCACCGTCGGCGTGCTGCCGCTGGGCTACGCCGACGGCATCCCGCGCACGCTCAGCGGGCGATTCGACGTCGCCGTGGACGGGGAGCGCCGGCCCGCCGTCGGTCGTGTCTGCATGGACCAGTTCGTGGTGGACCTGGGACCGGGCTCGGGCGTGCGGATCGGGGACGAGGCGGTGATCTTCGGCGACCCGCGGCGCGGCGAGCCGCACGCCCAGGAGTGGGCGGAGGCGCTCGGCACCATCCATTACGAGGTGGTCACCGGCATCAAGGGGCGCGTGCAGCGCCGCCACATCGGGGGCCGGGACTGATGCTGCGGCGCACTCTGGCCACGGCCGCCGACACGGAGGCGTTCGGCGCCGATCTTGCCGCCGACCTGGCCGCCGGCGACCTGGTGATCCTCGACGGGCCGTTGGGTGCCGGGAAGACGGTGCTGGCGCGCGGCATCGCGCGGGGGCTCGGTGCGCAGGGACCGGTGACGTCCCCGACGTACGTGATCGCGCGCGTGCACGCGGCGGGCGGGGGGCGTCCCGACGGCGGCGCACCGGCGACGATGGTGCACGTGGACGCGTACCGGTTGGGGGACGGGCCCGCGGCGCTCGACGAGCTGGACGCCCTCGACCTCGACACCGACCTGGACGATTCGGTCGTGGTGGTCGAATGGGGCGCGGGTCTCGCCGAAAGGCTGGCCGACCACCACGTGCTGGTCCGGTTGCGGCGCGATCCGGACACCGACGCCCGCGTGGTGGAGTGGGAGCGCCGCACCGGCAGCGCCTGACGCGCGCGCCGCGGTAGGCGGCGTGCGCTGCGTTTGCGCAGGTCGGTACGATGGGGGACCGTGCTTGTTCTCACCGTCGACACCTCCACGCCCGCTGTGACCGCGGGGCTCGTGCGCCTGGCGGGCGCGGTCGCCGAGCCAGTCGCCGTGCGGGTCACCCGCGACGCGCGCGCCCATGCGGAGGTGCTCACCCCGCAGATACTGGAATGCCTGCAGGAGGCCGGGGCCGCGCCGACGGATCTGGATGCGGTCGTCGTGGGCGCCGGGCCCGGGCCGTTCACCGGGTTGCGCGTGGGGATGGCGACGGCCGCCGCGTTCGGCGACGCCCTCGGCATCCCCGTGCACGGGGTGTGCAGCCTCGACGCCATCGCCGCCCAGGTCGTCGCCGACGCGCGCGCAAGCGAGGGCGTGCTGCAGGAGTTCCTGGTGGTCACGGACGCGCGACGTCGCGAGGTGTACTGGGCACGGTATCGGGGCGGAGCCCGGGTCGAGGGGCCGGAGGTGGTCAAGCCGGCAGACCTCGCCGTCGGCGCCGCGGATGCCGCGGCCGGGTCCTCCGAGCACGTCGGCCTGCTCGGCCTCACCGCGCTCCCGCCGCGGTCGCCCACCCCCGCGGGAATCGCGGCACTCGCCGCGGCGGAGATCGCCGCGCACACCGAGCCCGCGCCGCTGGAACCGCTCTACTTGCGCAGGCCCGACGCCGCCGAGCCCCGGCCGAGGGTGCGCGCGGCGAAGGCCCCGGCGTGAGCGGCGACCGCACCCCGGACGGGCAGATCTCCGTCGGCCCGCTCGATTTCGCCGACGCCCACGCGTGCGCCGCGCTCGAGCGGCTGCTTTTCGCCGGGGAGAGCCCGTGGCCCGCGGCGGCGTTCGCCGAGGAGATGCGCGCGCCGCACACGCGGTTCTACGCTGCCCGCCGAAGCACCCCGGAGCATCCGCGGCCGTGGCTCGTCGGCTACGCGGGCATCGCGCTGCTCGGCGGGGCGGAGCCCGAATCGGAGGTCCACACCATCGCCGTCGACCCGAAGGCCCAGGGCCGGGGAGTGGGGCGCAGGCTGTTGACGCTCCTGCTGGCCGAGGCCGACGCGCACGGCGGGCCGGTGTTCCTCGACGTGCGCACCGACAACGCACCGGCGATCGCGCTGTACCGGAGCGAGGGCTTCGAGAACATCGGGATGCGCCCGCGCTACTACCAGCCCAGCGGGGCGGATGCGTACGTGATGTGCAGGCCGGCGGCCGATGGTGCTGCAGAAACGAAAGGGACCGCCCGATGATCGTCATGGGTATCGAGAGCTCGTGCGACGAGACGGGCGTGGGCATCGTGCGCCTGGAGGCCGGGGCCGACGGCGCCGCGCGCGTGGAACTGCTGGCGGACGAGGTGGCCAGCAGCGTCGACGAGCACGTCCGCTTCGGCGGGGTGGTGCCGGAGATCGCCTCGCGTGCGCACCTGCAGGCCATGGTGCCGACGATGCGCCGGGCGCTCGCCGCCGCCGGCGTGGACCGGCCGGACGCGGTGGCCGCCACGGTGGGCCCCGGGCTCGCCGGCGCGCTGCTGGTGGGGGCGGCCGCCGCGAAGGCCTACGCCGCCGCGTGGGGCGTGCCGTTCTACGGGATCAACCACCTGGGCGGGCACGTGGCCGTCGACGCCCTGGAGCACGGCCCGCTGCCCCGGTCCGTGGCGCTGCTGGTGTCCGGCGGGCACACGCAGCTGCTGCTGGTGGACGGCCTCGGCGCGCCGATCGTCGAACTCGGCTCCACGGTGGACGACGCCGCGGGGGAGGCGTACGACAAGGTCGCACGACTGCTGGGCCTCGGCTACCCGGGCGGCCCCAAGATCGACGCGCTGGCGCAGGAGGGCGACCCGTCCGCCATTGCGTTCCCGCGCGGCATGACCGGCCCGCGCGACGCCCGGCACGCCTTCTCGTTCTCGGGGCTGAAGACGGCCGTCGCCCGGCACGTCGAGAAGTGCGAGCGCGACGGCGTCCCCGTCCCCGCAGCCGACGTGGCCGCGTCGTTCCAGGAGGCCGTGGCAGACGTACTGACGATGAAGGCCGTGCGTGCGTGCGTGGACGAGGGCGTCGGCACGCTGCTCATCGGCGGCGGCGTGGCCGCGAACTCGCGAGTGCGGGCGTTGGCGGAGGAGCGATGCGCCGCAGCGGGTATCGCGCTGCGGGTGCCGCGGCCGCGGCTGTGCACCGACAACGGCGCGATGATCGCGTCGCTGGGCGCGCACCTCATCGCCGCGGGCGCCACGCCGTCGCCGTTGGGGATCTCCACCGATCCGGGGCTTCCGGTGCAGACCAGCCAGGTTCGGTGAGGCGCGGGAGCCGCGTCATTTTCCGAAAATCTGTTACTTCATATACGGTGATGCTGCCGCGGCGCCGTCGGAACACGGTGCGATGCGCGGCGGCCGGGGGGTGTCATCAGCCGGACCCTGCCCGGCAGATGACACGTATGCGATGAGGGGAGTTCAGCATGACGATGCCACCGCAGGGCGGATCCGGGCAGCCGCCGCAGGGAGACTTCGGAGGGCAGCCCGAGGGCGCGTATCCGGCGCCCGGTCCGGGGCCTTACCCGACGGCCGCGTGGGGAGCCGGGTATCCCGCCGGTCCGCAGCAGCCCTACCCGGGCCCGCAGCAGCCGTACCCCGGCCCGCAGGCGCAGCCTGCGGACAAGGGATTCTTCGGTGCACTGTTCGACTTCGATTTCGAGCACGTCGTCACCCCTCGGATCGTCAAGATCGCCTACATCCTGGCCGCGGTCGTGATCGCACTGCTGTACTTCGTCTTCACGGTGGCGGCCTTCTCGGAGTCCGTGGCCGGAGGCTTCGTGGTGATGCTGATCGTGGGGCCGCTCATCGGGCTGGTGTACCTCGTGCTCGCGCGCATCACGCTCGAGTTCTACCGGGCCATCGTGGTGATGGGCGCGGACATCCGTGAGATGAAGAACGCGCAGATGAGGCTCTAGGGTTCGCGCGGCGCGGAAGGTGCGACGCACACGGGGGCGGGCCGCCACGGCCCGCCCCCGAGTGCGTCCCGGCGGAGACGGCCGACCCCGCGACTCACGCGAACGGCGACGCGAGCAGCAGCTCCACGTTGTGATCGGCCGGGCCGCCCATGTTGTCCGGGTCCCGGTTGACGTCGTTGTAGGACAGTTCGCGGTAGAGCGACGCGAGTCCCAGCGGCGACAGGTCGTCGTACGGCACCTGGCAGGGGGCGTCCGATTCGATGAGGGTCGCCAGCAGCGACAGCGTGCCGTCGGCGTTGTCGACCACCTCGATGACGCGCGCGTACTGCGGGAAGTCGATGTGCGACGCGGTATTGACCTCCCAGAATCCCTGCTGCGCGGTGGGTCCCGGATGCGGGGTGACCTTGTTGGCGTGCGTGTGGCCGTTCACCCAGGCGCACACATTGGGGAAGCGGTGCAGCAGGGCCACGAGCTCGGCGCCGGAGTGGCGCGGCTCCGCCGGGTTCTCCGGGTCGGGGATGAGCAGGCCGGTCGTATCGCTGGTGTGGTGGCTGAAGAGGACGAAGAGGGTGTCGTCGGCGCCGGTGCGCACCTCGCGTCCGCCGGCGTCGAAGTATCTGCTGCTGCCGGCGGCGAGGGTCTGTTCGATCCAGCGGAACTGGGCGTCGCCGAAGGACCCGTCGACGAATCCGCCGCGGTTGGTGGAGTCCATGCTGATGCCGACGACCCCCGGTGCGATCTCGAAGCCGTAGTAGCCGATGCCGGTTTCGGGTGCGTCGGCGGCGAAGCCGTGGCCGTGCGGCCCGGGGCCCAGGTAGCGGGGGTCGAAGTGTGCTGCCATGAACTCCCGGGGCGTGAACGGCGCGCGGCGTTCGTCGGGGGTGACGATGCGGGCGGGGTTGGTCATCTGCCCGATGAGCCCGGGCACGGCGGCCGGGTCGGCGCGCAGCGCCCGCTGGAGCCGCTCGGCCTCCTCCGCCGAGCCGGGCGCGCCCAATTTCAGGTTGCTCGTGTACAGGTCGGTGATCGGCGGGATGCCGCTGGGGGCGGTGCCCAGGACGCTGTCGTCGTGGTTGCCGAACACCGCGAACCACGGCACCGTCAGCCCGGGGCTGGACATCGGCGCCAGCGCGGCGTCGAAGTAGCCGTCGATGACGGGGAACCCGGCGCGCTTGAAGCTGTCGGTGTGCCGCGACTCCGGGTTCCAGTACAGGTCGAAGCCGGAGTCCTGGGTGCCCTCGTAGCGGTGCAGGTCGCCGGTGTTCGGTGTGAACCGGCCGCCGCTGAGCGCGGTGAGATACCAGTCCAGCTCCACGTGCTCGTGGTTGTCGGTGTTGTCGCCTGTGGTGACGACGGCGTCGAACCGGCGGCCCGAGTGCGGCCCGCCGGCCAGCGCGTTGATGCGGCCCACGAGCGAGGTGAGCCCCTGCGTGGTGAGCAGGTCCTGGGGGCGCGACGCGGACCCGATGAGCGGGTGGACGAACTCGACGCGCACGGGGGACTGGGCGTCGAGGATGTGCATGTCCGTCATCTGGACGAGGGAGGCGAGCGCGCGCCGGCGGTCGGCACGCGCGGCTTGTGCAGGCGCGAGCTCGGTGCGCACGACCACCGGGTATGCGGGCCCGGCCGTGAGCCGCTGGTACCCGTGCGGCCCGGCGGGGGTGGCGACGGCCTCGAGCGTGGTGCCGGCCGTCGACCCGGCGAGGGCGTCGGCGTGGGCGGTGGCCGGCGTCCAGAACCCGCCGCCGATGCGGCTCGGGGCGGCGGCGCCGAGCACGTTCAACGTGAGTGCCCCGCCCAGGCCTGCGCCCGCGCCGGTCAGGAACCTTCTGCGATTCACCTTGGTCACGGCCGTCATCCTATGTGATCTGGACGACCATCCGGCAAGAATCGGGAGGGGGATGCGTGTCGGGCGTCGCGGGGCCAGCAGCGGGAAGGGTTGAGCGCTGGCACTCGCATGTATAGAGTGCTAGTTGGTACCGAAGCGGTTCCGGCACCCGCGACGACGGGACTGCGTGACGCACCGATCCGACTACATTCGATCCGCGCCCGGCGGGGGACGACCCCGCGGGTGTGTATGACCACTGAAAGTGGAGGGCTCATCGTGGCGAGCGTGAACATCAAGCCGCTCGAGGACCGGATCCTCGTCAAGACCAACGAAGCGGAGACGACGACCGCCTCCGGCCTGGTCATCCCCGACACGGCGAAGGAGAAGCCCCAGGAGGGCACCGTCATCGCCGTGGGCCCCGGTCGCTGGGACGACGAGGGCGAGAACCGCATCCCCGTCGACGTGTCCGAGGGCGACACCGTCGTCTACAGCAAGTACGGCGGCACCGAGATCAACTACAAGGGCGAGGACTACCTCATCCTGTCGGCGCGCGACGTCCTCGCGGTCATCGGCTAGCAGTTCCCCCGGGCGTCGGCCCGTACCGCATCGCGGTCCGGGCCGCAGCCTGTGACGTGACCCGCCCCGGAGGCGCCGCCCGAGCGGCGGCCCCGGGGCGGGCCCGTATCAGCGAACTGCCGAGAAGATCCGGAGGAGAGCCATGGCCAAGCAGATTGAATACAACGAACAGGCGCGCAACGCGATCGAGCGCGGCGTGGACCAGCTCGCCGACGCGGTGAAGGTGACGCTGGGACCCCGCGGCAGGAACGCGGTGCTCGCCAAGGCGTTCGGCGGCCCCACCATCACCAACGACGGTGTGTCGGTGGCGCGCGAGATCGAGCTCGAGGACCCGTTCGAGAACCTGGGCGCCCAGCTGGTCAAGTCGGTCGCCACCAAGACCAACGACGTGGCGGGCGACGGCACCACCACGGCGACGGTGCTGGGCCGGGCGATCGTGTCCGGCGGCATCCGCAACCTGGCCGCCGGCGCGAACCCGGTGGCGCTGGGCGCCGGCATCGCGCGGGCGTCGGAACACGTCACCGCGTCGCTGCTCGACGCCGCGCGCCCCGTGGAGGGCAAGGACGCGATCGCGAAGGTCGCCACCGTCTCCTCGCGTGACGAGGAGATCGGCACGATGGTGGGCGAGGCGATGACGGTCGTGGGCGCCGACGGCGTCGTCACCGTCGAGGACTCCGGCACCATCGACACCGAGCTGCAGGTGACCGAGGGCGTCCAGTTCGACAAGGGATTCCTGTCCCCGTACTTCGTCACCGACGTCGAGGAGCAGGAGGCGGTGCTCGAGAACGCGCACATCCTGCTGTTCCGCGAGAAGATCAGCTCGCTGCCGGATCTGCTTCCGCTGCTGGAGAAGGTCGTCGAGAGCGGGCGGCCGCTGCTGATCATCGCCGAGGACGTCGACGGCGAAGCGCTCTCCACCCTCGTCGTGAACGCGTTGCGCAAGTCCCTCAAGGCCGTCGCGGTCAAGGCGCCGTTCTTCGGCGAGCGCCGGAAGGCGTTCCTCGACGACCTCGCGGTCGTCACCGACGGTCAGGTGATCACGGCCGACGTGGGCCTGACGCTGCAGTCGGCGGAGCTGTCGATGCTGGGGACGGCCCGCCGCGTGGTGGTGACGAAGAACGACACCACCATCGTCGACGGCGCCGGCGCCAAGGAAGAGGTGGATGCGCGCGTGGCGCAGCTGCGCGCGGAGATCGAGTCCTCCGACTCCGAGTGGGACCGGGAGAAGCTCGCGGAGCGCGTGGCGAAGCTCGCGGGCGGCGTGGCCGTGATCCGCGTGGGTGCCGCCACCGAGACCGAGCTCAAGGAACGCAAGCACCGGGTCGAGGACGCGGTGGCGGCGGCCAAGGCCGCCGTCGAAGAGGGCGTGGTCCCCGGCGGCGGGACGGCGCTGGTCACGGCCTCGGCGGGGCTTCGGGAGCTGGCGGAGTCGGCCACCGGCGATGAGGCCGTGGGGATCGAGCTCGTGCGCACCGCGCTGCAGGCGCCGCTGTACTGGATCGCCGCCAATGCGGGCGTCGACGGCGCCGTGGTCGTCGAAAAGGTTGCGGAACTCCCGGCCGGACACGGCTTCAACGCCGCGACGCTTGAGTACGGCGACCTGGTCGCGGACGGCGTCATCGACCCCGTGAAGGTCACGCGGTCCGCGGTGGAGAACGCCGCCTCCGTGGCGCGCATGGTGCTCACCACCGAGGGCGCCGTGGTGGACAAGCCGGAGGAGGACGACGACGCCGGGGCAGGCCACCAGCACTGATCGCGGCAGCTGCCGCAGTGGCAGGACGACCGTGGCCCGCGGGCACCGCACAGGTGCCCGCGGGCCACGGTCGTTTCCGCCTGCCGCGGGTCGTCCGGACCGCGGCAGGCGCCACCCGGCGGGGTGGGGATCGGGAGGGTCAGGAGGCGGCTCGGCCGGAGCGCGCGCGCCCGCGTTCCTTGATGATCGACAGGCGCTCGGATTCGGACAGTCCACCCCAGATGCCGTACGGCTCCGCCATCGCCAGCGCATGCTCGCGGCATGTGACCAGCACCGGGCATTGCGCGCACAACTGCTTGGCGCGCTGTTCGCGCGCGGCGCGGGCATGGCCGCGCTCACCGTCGGGATGGAAGAAGACGGACGAGTCGACTCCCTGGCACAGGCCCTGCTGCTGCCAGTCCCAGTCGTCGACGAGAGGGCAGGGGATGGCGTGCGGGCGGCTCATGGCACCTCCGTCGGTGATCGTTCCGGGCGGGTCTGTTGCGCGGCGGGTCCGCTGCGCGCCGTCCGGCCTTGGTTCGGGGCCATCCGGAGTGACACGCGGCACGACGTCGTCGGGCGTGCTGCCACTCTAAGCAGGTGCGGAAAATCGTGTCAAACGCCTGTGTGTCACTCGCGGGAGGATTCGCAGCGGACAACCGGAGGATCGTGGGTGCGCGATCCCAACATCTGAAACGCACCATCGCCTGTTGGGGCCGTGCCGGATCCCTTCGGGGCGCTCGTGCACACTCGGCGGAAACAGACGGGGCGGTGCGGACGGGGCCGTCCACGCGACGACGAGGACGGTGCGGATGATGCCTGCATGGACGGAGGCCGGCGGCGCGGATCCGGACGTGGTGCCGGAGGGGGCCGATGCGCGTGCCCGCCTTCTGCACTCGGCCGCGTTCGGGGACGGGCCCGCGAGCATTGCGGGGCGCATCGGCGACGGTGCCGCGCCGCCCGTCGATGGCCCCAGGCGCGGACTTCCCGCCGCGCGCACGCCGCGTGAGCTCTGGTGGCGGGCGGTGGCGCACTCGGGGGCCGGGTTCTACGCCCGGGCCGGCAGCGATCTGGCTGTTCTGACGGCAGCGGGGGCCGGGGCGGGATGGGACGCGCTGGCCGCGTCGACCGCCGCCTCGCTGCTTCGGCAGATGGGCTGCCACGAGCGGGCGGCCGTCCTCGACGGCCGCGCGCTGGCGCGGCTCGCCGGCGCCGGACCCGCCGCGGCCGGACCGGTTGCCGGGCATGCCCGCGCGGATGCCCTGACGGGGCTCGCGGCGGATCGCCTGGGGCGCGGAGATTGGCGCACGGCGCAGCGGCTTCTGACCCGATGCCGGGCGCTGCTCGAACCCGAGGGCCCCCGGAAGGCGCGGGGCGCGTGCGCGGCGCCCCGATTGCTGTTGCGCGTGCACTGGGTGACGGCGGAGACCGCGATGACGGCGGGCGACGCGGCCTCGGCGGTCGCCGCGGCGCGCGCCGCGCAGGAGATGCTGGACGCCGGGGCGTTCCCCTCCGAGCGGCACCGGGTGAAGACTCTGCTCGTCGCGGCGGCGGCGGAGGCGGTGGCGGGCAGGCCCGTCCCGGCGGCCGGCATGGCGTCGCGTGCGCATGCCGCCGCCCGGTCGGCGGGGCTGGTCCCGCTCCGGTGGGCGGCCGCCATGCTTCTCGCAGGCGTGACGGAGAACCCGACCGCCGCCACGGCCGAATCCGACGTGCGGGCGTGCCACGACGTCCTGGCCGTCCGCGGAGGCGACGATCCGCGCCTGATGAGAGGCGGTCTTTGAGCCTCCGGGACCCACGTCCCAGGCGGCCGTGGAGACCCTGGAGACGCGAACACGGCGCGGCGCGGAGGTGCCACAGTGCACCGCGGCGCACCCCCGGCCGATAGGGTGGGGCAGGACAATCGACTTGAAACATGCATCGCCGCTGTTCGCCGGCGGGGCGAGGACTGGGGCTTGAAGGCACGATGACGCGACCGGACGACGAGGTATCCCGGGATGTCGCGGATGCCGTGGCGGGTGATCGCGCCGCTCTGCATCGGCTGCTGACCGAGATCCGCCCCCTCGTCGTACGTTACTGCCGCGCCCGGGTGGGTTTCGCCGAACGCGGTTTCGGCTCGGCGGACGACGTGGCGCAGGAAGTGTGCATGGCGGTGGTGACGGCGCTGCCGCGCTACAAGGATCAGGGCAAGCCGTTCATGGCGTTCGTCTACGGGATCGCCTCGCATAAGGTCGCGGACGCGCACCGTTCCTCCGCGCGTAACAAATCGGAGCCCACCGCAGATATACCGGATGAGATCGGGCGCAATGGTGTCCAGGACGGCACGTACCTGGACCCGGAGCAGTCGTATCTGGATGCGGAATCCCGTGTGCGGGTGGAGCGGCTCCTCGAGGGGCTGCCGAGCAAGCAACGCGAGATCGTCGTTCTTCGATTGATCGTCGGGATGTCCGCGGAGGAGACGGCGGCTGCGGTGGGCAGTACCGCCGGTGCGGTGCGCGTGGCCCAGCACAGGGCGCTCGCGAAGCTGAGGAATTCTTTTGGAGAGGCGGGTGAGCAGGGTGTCCGAGCGTGACAGCGCGACGGGCGACGAGTCCCCGGGGTCGGACCTCGCCGCCATCCTGCGCGATGATGAGTTCATCGAATCGATACTCCGCGGCGGCGAAGTGCCGGCCGATGGGGACGGCGAGGCCGAGCTCGCAGTGCTGTTCTCGAGCGCCCGCCATCAGGTCGTGAACACGCCGATGCCGGGCATGCCGTCGGAGGACGAGCTCGCCGCCGCTCTGGCGTCGGGGGTCGCGGAGGCGGGCGGGGGTGCAGTGGTTCCGCTGCGCCGGAGCCGCCGGCACCGCTGGATGACGACGGTGACCGCAGGCGCGGCCTCGGTCGCGGTGCTGCTCGGCGGCATCGCGGTGGCAGGGCATTTCCTGGGGGCGGGCGAGCCGGTCGGACACAGTTCGGAGGACTTCGTCACCGCGGCCAGCATCCGCGACGATCTGGCCCACGCGAAGAACCTGCTGGCCAAGGGGGATCTGCAGGGCGCCCTGGCGATCCTCGATTCGGCCACGGCGAAGATGGACAAGATCCGCGGGGACTCCGCCTTCAACGAGCTCGACGACACCCGCGTCGACCTCTGGGCGCAGGCCACAGGGCGGCCGAAATCCGAGGCGCCGGCGGTGGGTGCGGACGCGCCCGCCCCGGCCCCTGCACCCACGAGCACGGTCGCGCCGCCGACCCCGCCGCCCCCGCCGCCGTCCATCGGCATCGAAGGCGTGCCAGGCCTGCCGAACATCACCGTGCCGCTGCCGCAGATTCAGCTGCCGCAGCTGCCGCCGGTGCAGATCCCGCAGTTGCCGTTGCCCCAGGCGCCGAAGCCGCCGGCGACCACCACGCCGGCGCCGACGACCACGCCGACTCCCACGCCGACGGAGACGCCGGCGCCGTCATCCAGCGCCGACCAGCCGCCGCCGGTGATCTTGGAGGCGCCGACGCCCACCGGGAACGAGCAGAAGCAGCTGACGGATCTCGACCCGAACTGACGAGCGGTGAGTGGGTCCCGATCGGTCGGATCGGGTCACGGGTCGACCCGCGTGGGAAAAGTGCACAACACGGCGATCGCCGCCGCGCCCTGAGTGGGCGTGGCGGCGATCGTCGTGAAGCGGAAGATCCGGGTGAATCCGGGAACGGCCGGACGGCTCAGATGTCGTGGCCGTCGCTGAACAGCGAAGCGTCGTTCATCGCGGCATCCGCGTATCCGCGGCAGTAGTCCCAGGTGACGTAGTCTTCAGGCTGCGGGTCGAAGGCCGGCTCGTGCGGGCGCACGCTGCCGTCGACCAGCAACTGCATGAGGTTGGCACGCAGCATCTCCCAGTCATGGAAGTGGTCGTCGTGGCAGTCCTCGCAGGCGATGACCAGGCCGCGCACTCCGCGGTGGCCCAGCAGCGCCTCGTAGACCGCGAGGTCGGCCAAGTCCTCCTCGACGGCCAGGCGTTCATGGGCGTCGAGCGGCTGGGCCGGTTCCTGGGAGTCGAAGGCCGCGGCGGGATCGGCGGGGTCGCCCGCGAACGGATCCGGCGGCAGGCCGGGCGGCAGATGCTCGTGCACGATGCCCACGGTACTTGGGGAGCACCCGAACCCGCCACCGCAGTCCCGCAATGCGCGCGTCGCGGAGACGGGCCGTGCGCCTGTAGCCGGAACACGGCGGCGGCATCCCGCATGGTGACGGCGGTCTCGTGGTGCGCGGGCCGGGCGGTCCGGACGCGTGGATCCCGATACCATGGACGGCATCCCCATCCGCAGCGGCCACATCCAGGAAGGCCAAACATCGTATGAGCAATCCGGCCGGGCAGGTAAACGGAAACGTCAGGTTCGGCGGCGACCGCGACGACAAGGTCGCGATGACCGGACTGACGTTCGACGACGTCCTGCTCCTCCCCGCGGCCTCCGAGGTCATTCCCGGCGGAGTCGACACGTCCACGCAGGTCACGCGCAATATCCGGCTGCGTGTGCCGCTGGCCAGCTCGGCCATGGACACGGTCACCGAGGCGCGGATGGCCATCGCGATGGCCCGGGCCGGCGGCATGGGCGTGCTGCACCGCAATCTGTCGGCCGACGCGCAGGCGGGGCAGGTGGAGACGGTCAAGCGGTCCGAGGCCGGAATGGTGACGGATCCGGTCACCTGCAGCCCGTCGCACACGTTGGCGGAGGTGGACGCGATGTGCGCGCGCTTCCGCATCTCCGGGCTGCCCGTGACGGACGAGTCGGGCGAGCTGGTGGGCATCATCACCAATCGCGACATGCGCTTCGAGATGGACATGGGCCGCAAGGTCTCCGAGGTGATGACGCGGACGCCGCTGGTGACCGCGCAGGAAGGCGTCTCGGCGGAGGCCGCGCTGGGGCTGCTGCGGCGCCACAAGATCGAGAAACTGCCGATCGTGGACGGCGGCGGCAAGCTCACCGGGCTGATCACGGTCAAGGATTTCGTCAAGACCGAGCAGTACCCGGATGCCACGAAGGACCGCGACGGGCGTCTGCTCGTCGGCGCGGCGGTCGGCGTGGGTGAGGAGTCGTGGACGCGCGCGATGAGCCTCGTGGATGCGGGAGTCGACGTTCTCGTCGTCGACAGCGCGCACGGGCACTCGGCGGGTGTGCTGGAGATGCTCTCGCGGCTGCGCAAGGAGGTCGACAGCCGGGCCGGGGCCGGCGGAGTCGACATCATCGGCGGCAACGTCGCCACCCGCGGCGGCGCGCAGGCGCTGATCGACGCCGGCGTGGACGCCGTCAAGATCGGCGTGGGGCCCGGGTCGATCTGCACCACGCGCGTGGTGGCGGGCGTGGGGGCTCCGCAGATCACCGCGATCCTCGAGGCGGCGGCGGTGTGCCGCCCGGCGGGGATCCCGATCGTCGCCGACGGCGGCCTCCAGTTCTCCGGCGACGTCGCGAAGGCGCTGGCCGCGGGCGCGTCCACTGCGATGCTCGGCTCGCTGCTCGCAGGGACGGCCGAGTCCCCCGGTGAGCTCGTGCTGGTGGGCGGCAAGCAGTTCAAGGCGTACCGCGGTATGGGCTCGCTGGGGGCGATGCAGGGGCGCGGGCAGGGTAAGTCCTATTCCAAGGACCGCTACTTCCAGGACGACGTGCTCTCCGAGGACAAGCTCGTACCCGAGGGCATCGAGGGCCGGGTGCCGTTCCGCGGGCCGTTGGGCTCTGTGATCCACCAGCTCACCGGCGGGCTGCGCGCGGCGATGGGATACACCGGCGCCCGCACCATCGCGGAGTTGAACGACGCGCAGTTCGTCCAGATCACCGCGGCCGGGCTCAAGGAGAGCCACCCGCACGACATCCAGATGACCGTCGAGGCGCCCAACTACTATTCACGCTGACCGGCGGTGCGCCGAGGTGCGCGCCGCGGCGGCATAATGGACGGTCGGCGGCCGCCACGTGAGGTGGCCGCCGTGCTCTTCGGAACCAGGAAAGGGGACACGCGTGCGTGACCTCGTGGAGATCGGCATCGGGCGCATCGCCCGGCGCACCTACCAGCTCGAGGACATCGACATCGTCCCCTCACGCCGCACGCGCTCGGCGAGGGACGTGTCCACGGCCTGGCAGATGGACGCCTACAGGTTCGACATCCCGCTGCTCGCGCACCCCACCGACGCGCTCGTCTCGCCGCAGTTCGCGGTGGAGATGGGCAAACGCGGCGGGCTGGGCGTGCTCAACGGCGAGGGGCTGTGGGCACGGCACCGCGACGTCGAGGACAAGCTCGCGCAGCTGATCGAGGTCGCCCAGGGCGAGGACGGTGAGGACGCGGCCATCCGCATGCTGCAGCGGCTGCACGCCGCGCCGGTGGACCCCGACCTCCTGGGGGAGGCGGTGGGCGCCATCCGCGATTCCGGTGTCACGACGGCCGTGCGCGTGAGCCCGCAGAACGCCGCCGCGCTCACCCCGCACATCGTCGCCGCGGGGGTGGACCTGCTGTTCATCCACGGCACGATCATCTCCGCCGAGCACGTGGGCGCGGGGGAGGCCGAGCCGCTCAACCTGAAGACGTTCATCAACGAGCTCGACGTCCCCGTGGTGGCGGGCGGCGTCAGCGACCACCTCACCGCGCTGCACCTGATGCGGACGGGCGCGGCCGGCGTCATCGTGGGCTACGGGGCGGCCGACGGGGTCACCACCAGCGGCGAGGTGCTGGGCATGGGCGTGCCGATGGCCACCGCCATCGCCGACGCCGCCGCGGCCCGCCGCGACTACCTGGACGAGACCGGCGGCCGGTACGTGCACGTCATCGCAGACGGCGACATCCACACCTCGGGCGACGTCGCGAAGGCCATCGCGTGCGGCGCCGACGCGGCGGTCCTGGGGACCCCGCTGGCGCTCGCGGAGGAGGCCCCGGGCAAGGGCTGGTACTGGCCGACGGTGGCGGCGCACCCGTCCATGCCGCGCGGCGCCATCGTGCCCGTCACCTTCGACGACCGCCCGAGCCTCGACACCGTGCTCGGCGGTCCGGCGGACGACCCGTTCGGCTCGCTCAACCTGGTGGGCGGCCTGCGGCGCTCGATGGCGAAGTCCGGGTACTCCGACCTCAAGGAGTTCCAGCGGGTCGAGCTGAGCGTGCGCGGATAGGGCGATCGGGCCGGGTGGCGCCGGAAGCCTCCCGCCTTGCCGACTGTGAACGACGGCACACATATACCCGGTACCTGACGTTATAGTAAGCTCCGCTCCACGGACTCAGGGCAGTGGTCGATGTGGAGGCAGCGCGATGGCACCAGGCGTGGACGGGCCGGACTACGACGTGGTGGTCGTCGGGTCGGGATTCGGGGGCAGCGTCAGCGCGCTCCGCCTGACCGAGAAGGGCTACTCCGTGGGAGTCCTCGAGGCGGGGCGCCGCTACGCCGACGACGAGTTCGCCGCCACCAGCTGGGACCTCAAGAAGTTCCTCTGGGCTCCGCGGCTCGGCTGCTACGGGGTGCAACGCGTCCACATGCTGCGCGACTGCCTCATCCTCGCGGGCGCCGGCGTGGGCGGCGGTTCTCTGAATTACGCGAACACCCTCTACAAGCCCACCGGGCCGTTCTTCAACGACCCGCAGTGGGCGCACATCACCGACTGGGAGGACGAGCTCACCCCCTTCTACGAGCAGGGCCGGCGGATGCTCGGGGTGGTGCAGAACCCCACGATGACGCCCGCCGACGAGGTCATCAAGTCGGTGGCCGACGACATGGGCGCGGGCGACACGTTCATCCAGACGCCGGTGGGCGTGTACTTCGGCGAGGCCGGAAAGACGGTGGACGACCCGTACTTCGGCGGCGTCGGGCCCGCCCGCACCGGGTGCATCGAGTGCGGCGAATGCATGACGGGATGCCGGCACGGCGCCAAGAACACGCTGGTCAAAAACTATCTGGGACTGGCCGAGCGGGCCGGCGCCAAGGTGCACCCCATGACCACCGTCACCGCCGTGCGCCGGCGGGCCGACGGGCTGTGGGAGATCTCCAGCGAGCGCACCGGCGCCTGGGTGCGCAAGCAGCGCCGCACGTTCACCGCCGCCAACGTGGTCCTCGCCGCGGGCACCTGGGGCACCCAGAACCTCTTGCATGCGATGCGTGACACGGGCACGCTGCCCGGGCTTTCGGGCAAGCTCGGCGAGCTCACCCGCACCAACTCGGAGTCCATCGTGGGCGCGGGCAAGTTCGCGGTGGACCCGGAGAGGGATCTGACCAAGGGCGTCGCCATCACCTCGTCGTTCCATCCGACGGACGACACCCACATCGAGCCGGTCCGCTATGGCAAGGGCTCCAACGCGATGGGGCTGCTGCAGACGCTCATGACCGACGGCGGCGGGCCGATTCCGCGCTGGCTCAAGCTGCTCCTGCTGATCCTGCGCCACCCGCTGATGACCCTGCGCATGCTCAACGTGCGGCGGTGGTCGGAGCGCACGATCATCGCGCTGGTCATGCAGAACCTCGACAATTCCATCACGACGTTCACCAAGCGGGGGCTGCTGCGGCGGCGGCACATCAGCAGCCGCCAGGGCCACGGCGAACCCAACCCGTCGTGGATCCCCGCGGGCAACGAGGCCACGCGGCGGATCGCCGACAAGATCGACGGCATCGCGGGCGGCACCTGGGGCGAGATCTTCAACATCCCGCTCACCGCGCACTTTCTGGGCGGCGCGGTGATCGGTGACGGGCCGGACGACGGTGTGATCGACCCGTACCACCGGGTGCACGGGTATCCGACGATGTACGTGGTGGACGGCGCGGCTGTGTCGGCCAACCTGGGCGTCAACCCGTCGCTCACCATCACCGCGCAGGCGGAGCGTGCAGCTTCGATGTGGCCGAACAAGGGCGAGGCCGACGCGCGGCCGCCCCAGGGCGAGGGCTACCGGCGCATCCGGCCGGTGGCGCCCCGCAGCCCGTTCGTCCCGGCGGACGCGCCCGGAGCGCTGCGGTTGCCGATCACGCCGATCCAGGCGAGCTGACCGGGGCCGACGCCGTGCGGCCGGCGGGACGGCCGTGTCTGTGATCGGGGTAATGGGGCGAGAGGCGGCGGGCAGGCACAATCGGGCCATGCGCTTTGTTTCGACGGAGACCCTTGGCGAGGACGCCAGGTCTGTCAGCGAATCCGGCGAACCGGACTTCGACACTGCAGCGGGATCGGACGGCGACGCCGCTCTCCGCCGCATCGACTTGGAGGTCGGTGGCATGACCTGCGCAGCCTGCGCCAGTCGTGTCGAGAAGAAGCTGGGCAAGCTCGACGGCGTGGTCGCGGCCGTCAACTATGCGACGGGACGGGCCACCGTCGACGCTGCCGCGGGGGTGTCGGAAGAGGAGCTGCGCCGCACCGTCGAGTCCGCTGGATACACGGCGACGGCCGCGCAGGATGCCCCCGACGCGGATACTCGACGCGCCCGCTACCACGATGAGTTGCGTTCGCTGCTGGTGCGTCTGGCGGTGGCGGTGGTGCTGTTCATCCCGGTGATGGACCTGTCGGTGATGTTCGCGGTGGTGCCGTCGACGCGGTTCGCCGGGTGGCAGTGGCTGTTGCTGGCGCTGTCGATTCCGGTGGTGACCTTCTCCGCATGGCCGTTCCACCGGGCGGCGCTGGTCAACCTGCGGCATGGCGCGGTCACGATGGACACGCTGGTGTCCACCGGCATCACGGCCGCCACCGCCTGGTCGATCTACACCATCTTCACCCCGTCGATGCTCGAGCACGAGGCCGACGGCGTGTGGGACGCGGTGATGCATTCCAGCACCATCTACTTCGAGGTGGCCACCGGTGTCACCGCGTTCGTGCTGTTCGGCCGGTTCCTGGAGGCTCGGGCCAAGCAGCGGGCGGGCGACACGCTGAACGCCCTCGCCGCGCTGGCCGCCAAGGAGGTCACCATCCTCACCCGGGCGGGCGTGGAGATGCGGATTCCCGCCGACCGGCTCGGCGTGGACGACGTCTTCGTGGTGCGCCCCGGCGAGACGATCGCCACCGACGCCGTGGTGCAGGCCGGCGGCTCCCTGGTGGATGCCTCCGCCATGACCGGCGAGGCCCGGCCCGTCGAGGTCGGAGAGGGTGACGCGGTGCTCGGCGGCACTGCGGCGCTGTCCGGGCGGCTGGTGGCCCGGGCGACCGCGGTGGGCGCCGAGACGCGCCTGGCGGAGATGGCCCGGATGGTCGCCGAAGCGCAGTCCGGCAAGGCCCAGGTCCAGCGCTTGGCGGACAAGGTGTCATCGGTGTTCGTGCCGGTCGTGTTCGCGTTGGCGATCGCCACCTTCCTGGGCTGGTGGCTGCTCGGCGACGGGTCGCTCGCGGACGCGGCGAACCCGGCCCTGGCGGTGCTCATCATCGCCTGCCCGTGCGCGCTGGGGCTGGCGACGCCCACCGCGCTCATGGTCGCGTCGGGGCGCGGTGCGCAGCTGGGCATCTTCATCAAGGGGCCGCAGGCGCTGGAAGCCACCCGCGGAATCGACACGGTGGTGTTCGACAAGACCGGCACGATCACCGAGGGGAGGCTGACGGTGCAGTCGCTGGTGGTCGACCCCGGCGCGGCACTGGAGAGTGCGCCGGAGGGGGAACACCGGCGCGAGGAGGCCCTGCGCCTGGCGGCGGGCGTCGAGAACGCCTCCGAGCACGCGGTGGCCGCGGCGATCGTCGGCTACGCGCGGGACGCGGGCATCACGGTGCCGGAGGTGGCCGGATTCGAGGCGGCCACCGGCCTGGGCGCGCGCGGCACGGTGGAGGGCCGGGACGTGCACGTGGGCCGGGAGCGGGCGCTCCAGGAGGCGGGGGCGATCGTGTCTCCGCTGCTGCGCTCGGCTGTCGCCGAGGCGGAGGACGCCGGCCGCACCACGGCCTTGCTGGCCGTCGACGGGACGGCGGTGGCCGCGTTCGGCCTGGCGGATTCGGTCAAGCCCGACGCGGCCGAGGCGGTGGCGCGTCTGCACGGCGCGGGCCTGCACACGGTGATGCTCACCGGCGACGGCCCGGTGGCGGCGCAGCGCATCTGCGAGCAGGTGGGCATCGACGAGTTCCATTCCGGCCTGATGCCGGGTGACAAGGTGGGGCTGGTGCGCGGCCTGCAGGAGCGGGGCCGGCGCGTGGCGATGGTCGGCGACGGGGTCAACGACGGCCCGGCGCTGGCGACCGCCGACCTGGGCATGGCGGTGGCCACCGGCACCGACGTGGCGATCGAGGCGGCGGACGTCGTGCTGGTGCGCCGACGGTTGACCATCGTGCCGGACTCGGTGGACCTTGCGGCGGCCACGTTGCGCACCATCCGGGGCAACCTCATCTGGGCGTTCGGCTACAACGTGGCGGCCATCCCGATCGCGGCGTCCGGGCTGCTCAACCCGATCGTCTCGGCGGCGGCGATGGCGTTCAGCTCGTTCTTCGTGGTGAGCAACTCGCTGCGATTGCGCCGGTTCGGCGCCGTGGACGGCCGATAGTCACCGTCGGATGCGCTGCAGTTCGTCCAGCAGCGCCTCCGCGCCGTCGGCGTCCTCGGCGGACGCGGTGCCGCCAGGGCCGTCGCCGGAGTGCGGTGCCCTCCCGACGGCCCGGTATTCGCGCCGGAACCAGCGCACCAGCAGGATCGTCACCGCGATGAGCACCGGGATCTCCCCGGAGACCCAGGCCAGCAGACCGCCGATCATCTGGTCGTGGAGCAACCCGTCGGCGTCGAGCAGGTCGAAGGCCTGGTAGAACGTGTTTCCCAGGACGGTGTCGGAGGTCATGACGACGATTCCGAACAGCGCGTGGAACGGCATGATCGCCAGCAGCATCCCGATGCGCCCCAGGTTCCCCAGGCGGCGTCCCGGCAGGCCGGCGCCGACGATCGGCCAGAAGAACAGGCAGCCCGTCACCAGGAAGTGGATGTTCATCCACTGGTGGCCCCAGTGGTAGCGGATCACGTCGTCGAACAGCGGCGTGAAATAGAACCCGAACAGGGTCACGACGTAGATCGTCAGGGCTACCCACGGCGTGGTGAGCATGCGGACCAGGCCCGAGCGGGTGAAGGTGTCCACCCATTCGCGCGGACCCGATATGCCGCCCGGGCGCGGGGGCGTGGCGGCGCGGATCAGGCCGAGCGGTGCCGCGGCAACCAGCATGGGGGCCGCGGCCAGGTTCAGGATCAGGTGCAGCACCATGTGCATGCTGAACTGCGCGCTCGACCACGTGTTCACCCCGGACGAGGTGGACAGCGCGATGAGGACCCAGCCCGCCGCCCACAGCCAGGTGCGGTGCGCCGGCCAGGTCCCGCCGGTGCGGTGCAGCCGGCGTACGGCAAGAAGGTATCCGCCCAGCATGACCACGGCGATCGTCAGCCACAGCGCGTCCACCCGCCACTCGGTCACCAGGCCCGTCCACGTCCATGGCCCGGGGATGTCGTAGCCGATGTAGATCTCGTGCCCGGTGGTCGCGGTGCGCAGCAGCGACGGGGACGGGACGCGGCCGGCGAATGCGGCCGCGGCGAACGCGGCGAGCACCAGTACCAGGTCCGGGAGCAGCTGACGCGGGCCGGCTCCGGGCTTCACCGGTCGGCGGACGCGGGCCACGGCGAGGACGGCCAGCAGGACGGTGGCGGCCGTCTGCGCCAGTGCCGCCACGCCGTAGGCGGAGGTGAGGTCGCCGCCGCGGAGCTGCAGCCAGGTGATCCCCGCGCCGGACAGGCCCAGCAGGACCACCACACCCGCGGTGCACCACCGGACGCGGCGCAGTACTTCGCCGACGGGCGCGTTCGGGGCGGCGGCGCGCAGGTACGACCATGCGGCCACGAGCACACCCAGCCATACCGCGGCCGCCGCGGAGTGCAGGATCAGGAAGTTCGTGGCCAGGTCGTGGGAGAGGCCCTGGCCGTTGTTGCCGACCATGCCCGGCGCGAGCGCGGCGGGCAGCGACAAACCCAGCGTGGCCAGCACGGTCATCCAGCGCAGCGCCATGCGCAGCACCACGGCGACGACGACTGCCAGGACGAATGCCACGGTCCACGATTTCGGCTGCTCCACGGCCGCGTAGACGTCGAGGAACGCGTCGCGGCTCATCATTTCGCTGATGGAGACACCCGCGCCGTCGGCGGCGGTCGCGAGGATCATCACCGCCGCCGCGGCCGCCCATACCGTGGCGGCGCGGGAGGCCAGCCGGGTGGCCGCGTAGCCGCGCGCGCCCAGCAGGCCATCGCCGGAATGCCCGACGAAGAACGTTGCGAACACCGCGGCGCCCACGGTGACCGAGCCGGCGATCATCGCGGCGGCCCGCATGGCCGCCATGAGCGTCACCGACGCATCGCCTGGGTACAGCGACGAGACGATGTCGTACGGCCACGACCCCAGCCAGGCCGTCGCCGCCGCGGCCGCGGCGACGCACAGCGCGAACAGGACGGGCACGATGACCTGGCGCGAGGTCCGGCCAGCGCGGCGGGGCGCTGCCGTGGGGGCCTTCGAGGCCGTGCTCTGCAACGGTTCCGTATCGCCGGCGGGGTCGGTGTCGCTCGACCGCCCGGTGCCGCCCGGCTGTCCGGTGCGGCCTGTCGTGTCTGTATCGACCATGGGGTCCTTGTTGTTCATCTGCGCTGATCCTGTAGTTCTTTGAGCATGGCGTTGTAGGCGTCGAGTTCGTCGTCGCCGTACCTGTCGATCTGGCGGTCGTGGCGGGAGGCGGTGCGCCGGTCGCTGCGGGCCCACTGCGTGGCGAGTGAAAGGAACACCACCAGCAGCGGCAGTTCTCCGGACACCCACGCGATGCCCCCGGCGACGGTCTGCTGGTGGTCGATGGCGTCCGGCCCCAGGACGCCGAGCGCGCGGTAGAAGCTCTGGCCCAGCGCGCCGGACATCGACATCACTGCGATGCCGAAGAACGCGTGGAACGGCATGATGGCGAACAGCACGCCGAGACGGCCGACGTGCGGCAGCCGCTTCGGGCCCGGATCGATACCGATGATCGGCCAGTAGAACAGGTACCCGGTGATCAGGAAGTGCACCGTCATCCACTCGTGGCCCCACGGTGCGCGGATCGCCCAGTCGAAGATCCCGGAGAAGTACAGCCCATAGAGGGTGACGATGTAGATGGTGATCGCCACGAGCGGATTGCACAGCATCCGGGTGGACCGGGCGTGGACCAACAGCATGATCCACTCGCGCGGGCCCGGCAGGGACCGGGCACCGGCAAGCGCATCCGGCGCGTCGGTGCCGGTGTTCGGGGACTCCCCGGCGCCCAGGGCCTGCGGCCGTCGACGGCGCGCGGGCAGTGCACGCATCGCCAGCGTCACCGCGCCGCCCATCGCGAGCAGCGCGGGGATGAACAGGCTCAGGCCCATGTGCAGGATCATGTGCACGGTGAATTGGCCGTACGCGTAACGATTCACTCCGGTGCAGGTGATCACCGCGACGCCGAGGCACCCGCTCAACCACGACACCGTGCGCGCCACCGGCCACGTGTCCCCGCGGACGTGCAGCCGCCGCACCGCCATCAGATAGAACACGGCCATGGCGACGACGAGCGGACCGAACAGCACGTCCACCCGCCAGTCGGTCACCAGCCGCGCCCAGGTCCATTCCCCGGGCACGTCGAAGCCGACCATCAGCTGCTGCACGCTGAGCGGGTCATCCGGCGCGGGCCGGTCGACGTGCATCATCATCGTGGTGCTGACGGCGAGGACCAACAGCGCGCCGGCCTGCCCGGCGATGAGAACGCGGTCCGGACGATGGTGTCCGCAGTGGCGCTGCCGGGGACGGCGGTGGGCGGCCGCGGTGGCGGCGACCGCCACCGCAAGTGCCCCCAGGGAGACGGCGGACAGTGCACCCCACGCCGACGCCCATGACCCGCGCATGGTGATGACGACGATGCCGACGACCGAGTAGGCGAGCGCCGCCAGACACACCCACGACAGGTGCAGATGACGGCGGGTGGCGGCGGCGGTGGAGTCGCGGCGCGCGAGGTGGGCGGCGGCGCCGAGAAGTACCGGCAGCGTGACCGCGATGATGAGGCCGAAGACGCCGGTGCGGTCGTGGTCCGCCCCGTGCGTCAGTGTGCCCACAGTCGCGGGCAGGGCGGCCCCGGCGCACCCGGCGGCCACGCCTGCGAATCGTGTCTGCCACGCGCGCGCCCACCACGCGAATCCGGCCGCTGTGCCCGCCGCGAGTGCGGAGGCCGCCCAGGCGACGCGGGGCCCGGCGCCGTCGGAGGCATCGACGGTGGCCGCGGCGACGACGGCGACCGCCACCCACGCGAGGGAGGCATACCGTGGCAGCGCCTCCGCCGCTGGACGCCCGCGTATTCGGCCGCGATGGTCGGGATCGCTGGTGAGCAGGACGTGGGTGGCGGGGCCCACGGTGGCTGCCGCGAGCAGGACCGCCGCCATCTGCAGTGCCGTGGTTGCCGGGCCCCCCACTAGCGCCGCCGGTGCAGCCGCAGACCACCGTGGTCCACGAGTGCGTGTCGATTGCCGTTGTCGCACAGGCTGTGCGGCACACGCTGCAACGGCCGGGCGGTGCCGTGAGTGAAGGCCGTAGCGGCGTTCTCATCCCCGCTTCCGGCGGCGAGTGCCGGACGGGTCGGCGACGCGTCGTCCACGATTCGTCCTTTCGTGCAGTCGGCGTTCGTGTTCGGCGGCAGGGGTACCGGGAGCCGTCTACTACGCAACGTAGTCTTTACAGGTGGGAGAAGCTCCGATCGGTGATACGCCTCACCGGGCGGCGTGTGCCCACGATGCGCGCCGGAGGCCGTGCCGGTGGTCGCCGCACGCACCGGAGGCGCGCCTTGCCGCCCGTCGCGGCCGGACACGAGGAGTGCACGGGAGGTGCAGACGATATGAGGGACATCAGCGGAATGGGAGACATGGGAGACATGCACGATCATGCGATGACGTTGCTCCCGGGCGGGCTCGGCATCGCGTTCGGCGTCGTGTCGCTGCTCGTGGTCGTCCCGCACCTGCGGCACGTCGCGTCGACGGCAGGGCAGCACCGCTGGTGGCATGCCGGCCACATCGTCATGGCGCTGGGCATGGTGCAGATGTTCCTGCTGGGGATGGGCAACCCGGGTGTCGACAACGCCATGGGCGGGCTGTTCATCGCCATCGCATTCACCGTGCTCGTCGTCGCGGTGTGGTGCCGGACGCGCGAAGGAGTCGTCAATCCGCTGTGGATTGCCACGGCTCTCGACATGGCGGCGATGGCCTATATGTATGCGCCGCAGGGACTGCGGCCCGCACCGGTGACCTGGCTGGTCATCGCCTACCTGCTGGTGCAGGCGATCGCATGGGCGACCGGCGCCTGGGGTCGCGTACCGGTGTTCGCACTCGAGCCTGCAGCGGTGCCGACGGGAACCGGTGGCGGTGGCGGAGACCCGGCAAGCGTTGTGGCGGCGGGTGAGGGCGCGGCGCTGACGGCGCGGCTCGGTGTGGGGCTCAGTGGCCGCAACGGCCCGGGCGTGCGCGCCACACTCACGGTGATGGCGCTGCTCATGGCGTACATGCTGCTCGCCATGGTGTGACGATATCGGCCCTGCGGGGGCGACCCGGGCGGAGTTCCGCAGCGAGGGACTGCATCCCACCGTTATCGACGATGAATCGAACCCGGTGCGGGTCATGGGGTTTGGCAGGTGGTGCCGCAGTCGCGTCGTCGCCATCGGTAGGCGACGGCGGCGCCGAGTAGTGCGAGGGATACCACGGCGAGGTAGGGCTGGATGGGTGCCCAGAGTCCGAGTGCGCCGGAGGTGCCGACGGCGAGGAGTACGAGTTTGTTGCATACGGGGCAGCCGACGGCGAACAGGGCGAGGGCGGCGCCGCCGTAGGCGCCGGATTTGCCGGTGGTGTCCTGGGGGCGGGTCATGCGGATGGCGAACCATGCCGCGGTGAGCAGGCAGGTGGCGGCGAGGACGGGGTATTCCCACCATCGCACGGGGATCTCGCGGGAGAACCAGGGGTTGGCGATGATGTCGGTGGGCACGCCGACGATCACCGCGGTGGCCACTGCGGCCACGGCGGCGCGTGCCCAGTGGAACCGGGTGCGCGGGCGGGTGTCTGTTGCCGCGGGCTGGCCTGGTGCGACGCGCATTCCGGGCTCCTTCCTGTGGGGGGTCACGCCGGTGCCGGTGGCGGTGCTGATCGCCGGTGTCGGGCGTGACGTGTGTGTCCTATCCGGCATGGTAGCCATCTACTACTATCTGGCATAGTAGTTGGGGTGGGTCTGCCCGTGGGGCGCGTGGTGGCGTGTTCCGCGGGTGGGCCGGCCCATGCGCAACTTTCGAGGACACGGAGCACAGATGAGTACCAGTCCGGAATCCGGCGGCACGCCGCGTGGCGTCGGTAGCACCCGGCGGCGCCTGGAGATCGCGGCGATGGCGGTGCTGGCCGTCGTGGCCGTGACGCTCGGGGTCATTGTTTTCACCGGTAATGATGATGGCGGGGGCGGGCAGTCGTCTGCGGCCGCGTCGGGCGGGCAGGGGGTCACGCCGGGCGAGTTGGGGCCGCTCGGTGAGCTGGCGACCCGCGAGGAGGGGGATCCGTTGGCGCTCGGCGCGGTCGATGCTCCGGTGGTGCTGGTCGAGTTCGCCGATTACCGGTGCCCGTTCTGCGCGAAGTTCAGCCGTGATGTGGAGCCGGGTCTGGTCGCCGAGTACGTCGAGTCGGGGCAGTTGCGGATCGAGTGGCGTGATATGCCGATCTATGGGGATGAGTCGATGCTCGCTGCCCGGGCGGGGCGTGCCGCGGCGGCGCAGGGCCGGTTCTGGGAGTTCAACCGGGCGTTGTATGCGGCGGCGCCCGAGGGTGGGCATCCGGGGATGGATGTCGATAAGTTGCGCGGGTTCGCCGAGGATGCGGGGGTGCCGGATATGGATCGGTTCACCGCGCAGATGCAGAGCACTGAGTTCGATGCGGCGATCGGGGCGGATGTGGCGCAGGCCCAGCAGTTGGGGATTCCGGCGACGCCGGCGTTCTCGATCAACGGCAATCCGATGCTGGGGGCGCAGCCGGCGTCGGTGTTCAATCAGGTGATCGATGCTCTGCTCGGCGGGGAGGGGGGCGCATGAGTTCGGAGATCGGGCTGCTGGGCGCGTTGCTGGGGGGCATGTTGTTGCTGCTCAGTCCGTGTTCGGCGTTGTTGTTGCCGTCGTTTTTCGCTTATGCCTTCGATGGGGTGGGCAAGCTTGCGGCGCGTTCGGCGTTGTTTTATCTGGGGTTGGCGACGGTGATGGTGCCGTTGGGTGCCGGGGTGGGTGCGTTCAGTTCGTTGGTGACGCGGTATCGGGGGACGGCGACGCTGGTGGGCGGGATCGTGTTGATCGTGTTCGGTGTGGTGATCATCGTGGGGAAGGGGTTCTCGTTCGGGCCGGCGCAGCGGGCGAGTGCGTCGATCAAGATTTCCGGGAATGTGTCGGTGTATCTGCTGGGGACCGTGTATGCGTTGGCCGGGTTTTGTGCGGGGCCGTTGATCGGGGCGGTGTTGTCGCTGGCGTTGATCGGGTCGAATCCGGTTTACGGGGGTGTGATCGGGGCGGTGTTCGCGTTGGGGATGACGGTGCCGATGTTCGTGTTGGCGTTGTTGTGGGATCGGTTCAAGCTTGGTGACCGGCGGTGGTTGCGGGGGCGTGGGATCAAGATCGGTCCGTTGCATACGCACACGATGTCGTTGGTGTCGGGGTTGTTGTTCATCGCGATCGGCGTGTTGTTCCTGGTGACCGATGGTACGGCGAATCTTGGTGGGATCGTGGGGGTCGATACGGATCAGCAGTTGCAAGAGAGTGTGAGTGGTTTCGCCGGTTCGGTGTCGAATGCGGCGGTGATCTTTGCTGTGGTGGTTGTTGTGGGGTTGGTGTTGGGGTGGCGCATTGATCGTCGGCGTCGTCGCGAGCAAGACGCCGACAATGCCGACGGCACTCACAGCACCGACAGCGGCGACAGCACTGACAGCGGCGAAAACGCCGACGGCTCTAACAGCGCCGACAGCACTGACAGCGGCGACGAGGATGAAGCGGTGCCGTCCCGCGCCGGGGATGTGGCAGCGGCACCCGACGCCACTTCCGCAGCGGCCGAGCGGGACTCGGCGGGGTGATCGCGCGGGTCCGCCCGATCAGCGGGTGGCCTTGCTGATCAGCTTCTCCAGCTCGGCCCAGGCGGCCTCGGTCGGCTCGGTCAGGGCGTAGGAGGTCGCCCAGAGTCCGCTCGTGTCGTCGAGGTCGGCCTGCATGCTGAATCCGAAGGTCGAATACCGCTCCTTGTCATCCTGGCCGCTGCGGAAGAAGCACAGCACCTTGCCCTTTCTCGCATATCCGGGCTGGCCGTAGTACAGCTTGGGCTGCAGGTCCGGGGCGCACGCGGTGACGATCGCGTGCACCCTCTCCGCGAGGCTGCGGTCGGGTTGGGGCATCTCCGCGATCTTCGCCAGCAGAGCCGCCTCGTTGGCGGCAGCCTTGTCGGCGGCCTTAGCGCTGCGGCCCTGGGCCTTGAGCTCCGCGGCCCGTTCCTTGATGGCGGCGCGCTCCTGCGGGGACATGGTCTCAGTGGTCTTGTCGGTCACTTCTTCTCCTTCTCGGGTGCGTCTTCGGGTGTCGAGTGGCAGCGGGAGCCGGATCCTTCCGGGGCGATGATCCGCGGGCAGGAATCGGGCCCGCGTGGTCGGTCTGTCCGCTCACCGGCCATCGAGCCGCCCCCGCGCGGGCGCGAGCAGTCCGTCCGGGTCCACGCGGGCTGTGATGTCGACCAGCCGGCGCAGGTCGTCGGGGGCGTAGCAGTCGTGGGCGGGGGCGACGCCCCGGTTGTCGCCGAACAGGAAGTTGAGCACGCGCCCGGCCGGCTCGATGCTCAGCGACCGCACCAGGCGATCCTGTTCGTCCGCGATGACCGCGGGATCGTGCGCGGGGCCCGGGCCGGTGATGATCCGGGCGAGGTACTCGGCGTCGCGGTTGCCGATGCACGAACCTTCGTCGGGTGCGGCGGCCATCTCGCCGCCCAGGCGATGGATGAATACGAACTGCGGCCGGTCCTCGGCCTCCAGGCATGGCGCGTTCGTCGCAAGCGCTTGTGCAGCGATTCCCGACGTCGCCATGGCGTCGCCCTGGAAAGGATGCGGCCCGGCCGGTTCGCGGAACACCGCCGTCAGTTCGGCGGGAGGCGTGGGCGCGAGGCCTGCGGACCGGTCTACGAGTCCGCCGAGGGCGCGTACTTGGTCCACTGCTTCGGACTCGGTTCCCAGCGAGGTCACGTAGACCGTCGCGGTGCGCTTGCCGCGGATCACCTCGGGCAGGCCGGGCAGGTCGGGGAAGCTCTTCAGCGACAGGAACGTGCCCGTGTGGTCGGGGATGCCCGCCGACCAGGTGGCGAACCGGTCAGCCGCCTCGGCCCAGTCGTCGATGATGACGGGCAGTGCCCCGGCCCGGACCTGGTCGATGGGGAAGAGCCGGAATGCCATGCGGGTGACCACGCCGAGCTGGGCTCCGGCTCCGCGGGCGGCCCAGAACAGTTCGGGGTCGTCCTCGGCGCTCACGTGCCGTAGTCGGCCGTCGGGGGTGACGAGGTCGAGGTCGACGAGGTGGTCGGCGGCGTAGCCGAACGTCCGCGACAGTGGTGAGATGCCGCCGCCGAGGCTGTAGCCCACGGCGCCGACCGTGCCGGCGGTGCCGCTGAGTGGAGCAAGGCCGTGCCGGGCGGCCGCCGCCGTGACCTGGTCCCAGGTGGCGCCTGGTCCGATCTCGGCGACCCGGGTGTCCGGGTCGATCGTGATCGCCGACATCCGGTGGGTGCGGATGAGCAGGCCGCCGGTGAGCGAGGTCGCGCCGTGCCCGGTGCTGGTCACCGACACCGGCATGCCCCGCTCGGCGGCGTGGCCGATGGCGCGGGCCACGTCGTCGCTGTCGAGCGGCTCGACCGTCAGCTCGGGGCGGACTGTGACGGCGGTCTGCATGGAAGGGAGGGCGCCGGGTGCCCCTTCTGCTGTGATGGGGCCGCGGAAACCGCGTATCGACGTGCTGTCCGGCCGGTTCATGGTCGTTCTCCTCTTCGAGTGCGGTCGATGATGGTCATGGGGTGGGTCCGGTGCGGATGCGGAGCTCGAGGCCGTCGAGGAAGTAGGCGAGGCCTCGGGCGAAGTCTCCGAGCCAGTCGTCGTCGTCGAGGTAGCGGTGGCCGGCCAGCGTCGGGTAGCGGTCGGAGTGCTGCTGCAAGACGGCCTGTCCGGCCTCGCGGTCATGGTCGCTGATGTTCAGAGTCGCCTCGGTGGAGGCGGACCCGAAGATCAGGTTGTGCAGCGTCCACATCGCCGCGGACAATGCAGCGCCGTCCAGGCCGGCGCGGTGCAGAGTGGACATGACCAGCTCCAGCTGGTCGAGGTAGTTCGGGCCGAAGCTGGGCCGGGATGCCGCCACCGGCGGGACCCAGGGATGCCGGACCAGGGTCGCCCGCCACGCGACCGCGACGGCTTCGATGCACGCCCGCCAATCGTCCTGCTGCGATCCGGTGGGGGCGTCGGTCTCGGCGAACACGTGGTCGACCGCGAGGTCGATGATGTCGTCCTTGGTCTTGACGTGCCAATAGAGCGACGGAGCGACGACCCCGAGCTGCTCGGCCACGCGGCGCATCGTCAGCGACTCGAGCCCGCCCGCGTCGAGGATCTCTATCGCGACGTCGACGATCCGCTCGCTGGTGACCGGGGGCTCGCCTCGTCTGGCCCGCCGCGGTCGCAGCCACACGTTCGACAGGTCCGCGCGCCCTTCGGTGTGTTCCGGCATCCGATCGTCCTCCTCGGCTCGACGCCGCATCCCGGCGTCCAGTCACGTTAGACTAACAACGTTAGTCACTCTTGACCAGTGTTAGGGATGTGAGGGTGGAGCATGGACGGACAGACGGCGGCGTCGGCACGCTGATGGACGCTCGCGCTGGTGGCGCCGGCGCAGCTGCTGGTGGTGCTCGATGGCACGATCGTCAACATCGCCCTGCCCTCGGCCGACGCCGAGCTGGGCCTGGGTGCGGTGAACAGGCAGTGGGTGATCACCGCATATCTGCTGACATTCGGGGGCCTGCTGCTCATCGGCGGCCGGGTCGGCAGTGCGATCGGGCACCGGCGTGCCTTCATCATCGGACTGATCGGCTTCGCCGTCCCGTCCCTGATCGGCGGACTGGCCTGGAGCGCGGAGGTCCTGATCGCCGCCCGCGCACTCCAAGGCGCGTTCGCCGCGCTTCTGGCACCCGCCGCGCTGACACTGCTCTCCATATCGTTCACAGAGGAGCGGGAACGGGGCCGGGCGTTCGGCGTGTTCGCAGCCGTCGGCGCGGCAGGGTCAGCGATCGGCCTGCTCCTGGGCGGGGCGCTGACCGACTTCGCCGGCTGGCGCTGGTGCCTGTACATCAACGTCCCGATCGCAGTGCTCGTCGCGATCGGCGCTGCGATCACCCCCCGGGGCGCCGCGGTGAAGCAGTCCGGGCGCATCGACGTGTTCGGCGCGCTGCTCAGCGCGGCCGGCATCGCCGCAATCGTGATCGGTATCGGACGGCTCGACGGCCAGGAGGTTTCGGTGCCGGTCGTGACCGCTCTGCTCGTCGGCGGCCTCCTGCTGCTCGTCGGGTTCGTTCTCGTCGAGCGGGCGGCACCCGACCCGATCCTCCCGCTGGCGATCCTCAAGAACCCCGCCCGCGCCGGCTCGTTCATAGCGATCGCGCTGATGTTCCTGGCGATGTTCGGCTTCTACCTGTTCATGAGCTATTACATGCAGGATCAGCTGGGGTATCCGCCCCTGAACGCAGGCCTGGTGCTGCTCATCCACGCCGTCGCCGCGTTGATCGGCTCCATGCTGATCGCCGGGCGGCTTCTCGGCCGCGTGTCGGCGGCGGTACTCGTGGGCGCGGGACTCTTCGCCGCCGCGGCCGGCCTGGCCGTACTCACGTTCCTCGGCTCCGGGGCGACCAACGTCCTGGCGACCCACCTGGTGCCCGCGATGGTGCTGACCGGCCTGGGGATGGGCATGGTGATCACTGTCACCGCCAGCACGGCCACCGAGGGCGTCGCCGTCCACGAGATCGGGGCGGCCTCCGCCGCCTACAACGCGTCCCAGCAACTCGGTGCCGCACTCGGGGTCGCCCTGCTCAACGCGGTCGCCGTGATCTCCAGCAGCGGTCACCGGGCCGTCGGCGCGGGGGGAGACGACGGGGCCGTCGTCCACGGCTACACCGTCGCCTTGGCGGTCAGTGCGGGGATCCTGGTTGCCGCGGCCATCCTCGCCGCGATCCTGCTGGGACGGAGGCACCGCGGTTTCGAGGATCCACCGCGTCCGGATCACCGCGCCGAGCCGGCCCACGGATCCTGAAAGAAAGGAACACAGAAATGGACAACCACGTGAACCCCGATCCCGGAAGTTCTTCGACGCGTACGCCGCAGGCCTGCTGCACGGATTATTGACTTCTGATCCGTGGTGCCCGACGACACAGCGGGAAGGGCGGACCCCGTATCCCGAGGGGGTCCGCGGCGACGTCGTCCGCGCCGCGAGGAGCCGTGAGTCACGACAGCAGCAGGGGGCCGCCGACCGTTCGATTTCGAAGCCGAATACGGGCGGCACGCGAACATGACGCATCCTGTAGCGGCAACCTGCAGCCCGAACAATCGAGCAATTGTCACCAAACCCGAAACTTGACCTGCAGTGCGCCGCGCCGTACTGTTTCGAACAGTTTAAGTCCAATCGAATTCTGCTATATCTTTGCGGCGTCTCGTCGAGGGGCGGGGCAGGAATCTGAGGACGCAATGCCTGGCGGATCCTGGGTGAAACGCGATCGTATTCGCGCACTTCTGCTGACGGCGCTCGTGGCCGGCGTGTTGCTCGCGATGTTCGCCGGGACGGGCCAGGCGGCCGCCGATTCGGGTGACCGCGCAGCGGTCCCGGTTCCGAAGCTGATTCTGGACGGGGACGTCGGCCCCGACCCGTGTGATTTCAGCACGCTCGCGATGGCCCACAATCTGGACCGGTCCGGTGAGATCGACCTGCTCGGCGTCATGAGCACCATGCCCGAGGCCAGCAATGTGGAGGTGATCGACATCTTCAACCGCTGGTACGGCGACCGGATACCGATCGGCACGTTCAAGGACCCCTCCGACCGCGGATACGCGCAGACTGTGCAGCCAGCCTCGGATTTGGCGAACACCATGTTCCCCGCCAGCAGGACCATCGCCGCCGAGTATTCCGGGTGGCACCCCGAGACCGCGGCGACGGCGGCCGACAGTGTGACGCTGTACCGCAGGCTCCTGTCGGCCGAACCGGACCGCAGCGTGACCATCATGACCCAGGGGCAGCTGTACAACATCAAAGCACTGCTGAGCTCGGGCCCGGACGAATACTCGCCCCTCGACGGCATGGACCTCGTGCGCGCCAAAGTGAGCCGGTTCGTGATGATGATCGGGGCATTCGGCGGCCCGATGACCATCGACGTTGCCGCGCGCCTCGAAGCCGATTACGACCGGCCGCCGAACTCCTTCTTTCCGCAAGCGCTCTCGCAGCGCGCGACCACGGGCAACGGCATCGGGGCTGAGTACAACGCGCAGGCGTGGTATCCGGGCCTGACGCAGAGCGTGTTCCAGAAGCTGGACGAGCTCCCGACGCCCAAGATCCTGCTCGGGAACGAGCAGGGATTTCAGGTGCCCACCGGGGACGCCTACAACAAGTTCAGCGTCGATCACCCCGTGCGGATGGGCTACTACGTCAACAACCTGGCCAACGCGGTCGGGTCGAAGGTCGCCTACAACAATCCCGCCTACGACGAGATCGCCCTGCTGTACGTGGCGCGCGGCGCGGGCGGGTTTCTGCAGGAGAACGCCGGTCACGCGCGGTTCAGCCACTTCGGAACATCCACCTGGGCGGACACGCCGGCGTCGGGGCACATCCGGCTGACCCTCAGGCCGGGGGCCAACGACGACCACGAACTCTCCGACCTCATCGAGGGGCTCGTCCTCGGGCCCGAGTCCACCTGGCACGGCCCGGCTGCGTAGCCGCGGCCCCGGGCGTGATGGGGACGGTCGGCGCGGCCATCGTAGACTGTCCGGGTGCCTGAACTCCGCCTGCAGCAGTCCGCCCGGCCCGTCCTCGTCGTCGATTTCGGCGCGCAGTACGCGCAGCTCATCGCCCGCCGGGTCCGCGAGGCCGGCGTCTACTCCGAGGTGATCGCGCACACCGCGAGCGTGCGGGAGATCGCAGCCAAGGACCCGTCCGGCATCATCCTGTCCGGCGGCCCGGCCAGCGTGTACGCGGAGGGCGCGCCCGCGCTCGACCCTGCGCTGTTCGACCTGGGCGTGCCGGTGCTCGGCATCTGCTACGGATTCCAGGCGATGGCCCGCGCGCTCGGCGGCACGGTGGAGCACACCGGCGGCCGCGAGTACGGGCGCACGGCGGTGGAAGTTTCCGGGGGCGCGCTGCACCAGGGACTGCCGGAGCAGCAGCCGGTGTGGATGAGCCACGGCGACGCGGTGACGGAGGCCCCCGCCGGGTTCACGGTCACCGCGTCCAGCGAGGGCGCCCCGGTCGCCGCGTTCGAATGCCTCGACAGGCGCCTCGCCGGGGTGCAGTACCACCCCGAGGTCCGGCACTCGCCGCACGGCCAGGAGGTGCTCACCCGGTTCCTGCGGGACGTCGCCGGCCTCGAGCGCACCTGGACCACCGCGAACATCGTCGAGCAGCTGATCGAGCAGGTCCGCGCCCAGGTGGGCGACGGCCGCGCCCTGTGCGGGCTGTCCGGCGGGGTCGACTCGGCCGTGGCCGCCGCTCTGGTGCAGCGTGCCATCGGCGAGAAGCTCACCTGCGTGTTCGTCGACCACGGGCTGCTGCGCGAGGGGGAGCGCGGCCAGGTGGAGAACGACTTCGTCGCGGCCACCGGGGCCCGGCTGGTGACGATCGACGCGGCGGCGACGTTCCTGGGCGAGCTGGCCGGGGTCTCCGACCCGGAGGCCAAGCGCAAGATCATCGGGCGCGAGTTCATCCGCAGCTTCGAGGGCGCGGTCACCGAGGTGCTCGGCGACGCGGCCTCCACCGGCGCGACGGTCGACTTCCTCGTGCAGGGCACGCTGTATCCCGACGTGGTGGAGTCCGGCGGCGGATCCGGTACGGCGAACATCAAGAGCCACCACAATGTGGGCGGCCTTCCGGAGGACCTGCAGTTCACCCTGGTCGAGCCGCTGCGCCTGCTGTTCAAGGACGAGGTGCGCGCCGTGGGGCGCGAGCTGGGGCTGCCGGAGGAGATCGTCGGCCGCCAGCCTTTCCCGGGCCCGGGGCTGGCCATCCGCATCGTCGGCGAGGTCACCGCCGAGCGTCTCGCACTCCTGCGCCGGGCCGACGCCATCGCCCGCGAGGAGCTCACCATCGCCGGGCTCGACCAGCAGATCTGGCAGTGCCCGGTGGTGCTGCTGGCGGACGTGCGCAGCGTCGGCGTGCAGGGCGACGGCCGCACCTACGGCCACCCGATCGTGCTGCGGCCGGTGTCCAGCGAGGACGCGATGACGGCGGACTGGTCGCGGCTGCCGTACGAGGTGCTCGAGACGATCTCCACCCGCATCACCAACGAGGTGCCCGACGTCAACCGCGTAGTCCTCGACGTGACGAGCAAGCCGCCGGGCACCATCGAGTGGGAGTGACCCGGCCGGGCGTCACGTCCCCGCCGCGCCGCCGCGCCGCCGCCTCCGTGGCCGCAGGCGCGGGCCCGCGATGAGCAGCAGCCCCACGACGCCCGCGGCGATGACGAAAGCCCACCGCAGGTCCACCTCGCCGAGGAAGGCCAGCGAGAACGGGCCGAACAGCGCCCATACCGCCACCGCGAACGCGGCGATCGCGGCGACCAGCATCGGGCCGGACGGGCCACGCCGGTCGTCGTGCTCCGCTGCGTCGGTCGCGGCCGTGTCCGGGTGACCGTCGGCAGGACCGCCGGAGTCCGGGCGGAATGCGTTGTCAGCCATGGCGGACCACCACCTCTCCGAAAGTGCTGTCGGCGTTGAGCGTGAGTACGGGGCTGTCACCGGGTTGCCCCGGACGGGGTGCGGCGGCCGCATCCGGCAGGCACGAGGTGTCTCCGACCGTCGTGTGGCAGGTGGCGTCGACGCGCATGCCGTCCGGAACGATGACCTCCACGCGGCCGGCGGTGGATCGCACGTCCACCGTCTTGTCCGCAGTGAGGTCCAGTCCCCGCAGATCCAGGAGGATCTCGCCCGCGCCCACCCGGTACTCGGGCTGCAACTGGGCCAGGGTGGTCGGGCGGAACTCACGCTGCCCCACCCCGCCGCTCGTGTCGAGCGAGCCGGCCAGCGAGCCGAGGATGACGAATCCGGCCAGCGGCGCGGCCACGATGAGCAGGCCGTAACCGGTGCGCAGGAACGCTCCCACCACGAGGCCGACGCCGACGACGGCGAGCGCGATCGCCGCGATCCTCGGGGCGTTGAGCCAGTCCGCTCCGGCGGCCGACAGGCCCGATGCGATCGCGGCCGCGATGAGCGCCAGCCCGACGGTGAACACGGTGAGTGGCGACCGCCGTGGTTTCGGCGGTGCGGGCTGGGGCGGCGGCGTCGGCAGGTCCCACGCGAACGGCGCGGCGCCCAGCGGATCCCACTCGGGCGGGGTGGCGGCGGCAGCAGTGCCGCCCGCGGCGGCCGCGTCCCGGGCGCCGGTGGTCCAGGCGGCCGGCGGCGGGCCGGCATCAGCCGGAGCGGGCTGCTCGGAGCCCGCCGCTGCAGTGCCCGCGGAGGGCGGTGCGGGGGAAGCGAAGGCGGGGCGGGGGCGCCTGCGGTACAGCAGGTACAGCGCGCCGAGCATGAGCACCGCGCCGAGCAGCCCCGCGCTGCCCCGGCCGGTGGTGGCGGGAAGCGTGGACACCGCGACGATCCCGAGGATGCCCAGCAGCGCGACGTTCCTGGCGCGGAACCGGTTGCGGGGCTTGACCGGCCGGCTCCAGGCGGTGGGGTAGGGGTGGCCCGGGTGCGGGTGGGGAGGGTATCCGTGGACGCCGTACGGGTATCCGTACGCGGCGTGCGCATAGTCGTATCCCGGGTGGCCCGCGGCGGACGGGTGCCGCGGCGACGGGAACGTGAGCCAGCACGCGAGATACAGCCACACGCCGGCCCCGCCGAAGAGCGCGGACACGACGAAGGCGATCCGCACCAGCAGCGGGTCCACGTCGTAGCGCCTGCCGATCCCTTCCGCGACGCCGGCGATCTTGCCCTGCTCGCGCAGCCGCTCCGGCCGGGTGTGCCACAGGTCCCGCAGCTCGTCGGCAATACCGTCGAGTCGGGGCGGGCCCGTGGGTCTCGTAGTGGTCATGTGCTCAATCGTGGCCGCGCGGCGGCGCCGGCACCATCGGGGATCGCCCTGAATCGTGCCGGTTCCGCCGCTGGAAGGTCAGGGCAAGCCCTGATGCCGTGCACGGCCGGGCGTGCCAGGATCGGGGTGTGACCACCGAGCGCCCGCCGACGCCGCAGCCGCAGCCGGCGCCGCAGCCGCAGCCGGCGCCGGCGCCGTATCCGGCCGTCCCGCCGCTGCGGCGCCGCCGGCGCGGCGTGCTCGGCGGGGTCGCGGGCGGGACGGCCGATCATCTCGGCGTCGACGCGACCAAGGTGCGCGTGGTGTTCGCGCTGCTCGCGGTGCTCGGCGGCGCGGGCATCGTCGCCTATGCGCTGCTGTGGATCTTCATGCGCCCCAGCGAGCAGGGTGGCACCACCCCGCCGGCGGAACGCCGCCGAGCCACCGGCCTCGTGGTCCTCGGAGTCGCGGGCGCCTTCGCGTCGAGCTGGCTGTTCAGCGGTACTGCGGCGTCGGTGATCGTGCCGATCGTGGTGGTGGGCATCGGTGCCGCGCTGGTGTGGCGGGAGTTCGACGCGGACGGGCCCCGGTCCATCATCGGTATGCCGCGCAATCCCACCGCCCTCACCTGGGCCCGCGTGGTGGCCGGGGTGAGCCTGGTCGTCGTGGGCCTCGGCGTGGTGGTGCTCGCACAGGTGGACCTGGCCTCGCTGCGGTCCTCACTGCTGGCGGTGGTCGTCACCCTCGTCGGTGTGGGGCTGCTGTCGGTGCCGATCTGGCTGCGGATGGTGCGCAGCCTCAACGAGGAGCGGGCGGCGCGCATCCGCGACGCCGAACGCGAGGAGATCGCCTCGCACCTGCACGATTCGGTGCTCCAGACGCTCGCCCTGATCCAGAAGCAGCCCGACGAGCCGCAACAGGTGCTGCGGCTGGCGCGGTCGCAGGAGCGGGAGCTGCGGCAGTGGCTGTTCGGCGGTTCGCGTACGGCGCAGGACAGCCTCACCGAGGCGCTGCGTTCGGCGTGCGCCGAGGTGGAGGACCACTACGGGGTGACGATCGACCCGGTGTTCGTCGGCGAGCTCGACGCGGCGTCGCGCTCGGCCGACGACGATGCGCGGCCGGCGGTCAGGGCACTGGTGGCCGCCGCGCGTGAGGCGCTGGTGAACGCCGCCAAGCATTCCGGGGCGCAGCGGGTGGACCTCTACGCGGAGGCGCAGGCCCCGCCGGAGGAGTATCCGGCGGGCGAGCGGATGCGGGTGAGCGTGTTCGTGCGCGACCGCGGCGTCGGCTTCGACCCGGACGCGATCCCCGCCGACCGCAAGGGGGTCACCGGGTCGATCCGTGCGAGAATCGCCCGGCACGGCGGCGCGACGGAGATCCGCTCCGGGGTCGAGCGGGGCACCGAGGTGCGATTGACGATGCCGTTCGCGGTGCAGCGGGCCGCGGAGAACCGAATCGGAGACGGAGGACCTGCAAGTGGGTGACGTTCTGCGCGTGTACCTGGTGGACGACCACGCGGTGTTCCGCTCGGGGGTGCGGGCCGAGCTGAGCCGTGAACCGGACATCGCGCTGGTCGGCGAGGCGGGCGACGTGGCCGGGGCTATCGAGGGCATCGGCGCCGCGCACCCGCACGTGGTGCTGCTCGACGTGCACATGCCGGGGGGAGGCGGCGTCGCCGTGCTGCGCGGGGTGGACCGCCCGGGCAACGGCGCGGCGGACGGGACGGCGGGTCGCGAGGCAGCTCCGGACCCCGTCTTCCTGGCGCTGTCGGTCTCGGACGCGGCCGAGGACGTGATCGCCGTGATCCGGGCGGGCGCGCGCGGGTACGTCACCAAGACGATCTCCGGTGCCGAGCTCGCCGACGCGGTCCGCAGGGTGGCGGGCGGCGACGCCGTGTTCAGCCCGCGGCTGGCCGGGTTCGTGCTCGACTCGTTCACCGGCCGCTCACCCCTGCCCGAGCCGGCGCTGGACCCCGAGTTGGACTCGCTCACGCCGCGCGAGCTGGAGGTGCTGCGGCTGCTCGCCCGCGGCTACACCTACCGGGAGATCGGCGAGGAGCTGTTCATCTCGGTCAAGACTGTCGAGACGCACGCGTCGAACGTGCTGCGCAAGACCCAGCAGTCCAACCGCAACGCGCTCACCCGGTGGGCGAGCCGGCGGCGGCTCGACTGATCTCCGAATTCACCCTGGTTCATTCGAATCGATCACACAGAGATCACGGAGCGGTTACCGTCTAAGCGTCCGTCCGGTCGGGAAGCGCGGTCGGTCCGAGGAGTCGGGGCCGTCGGCGTAGGCGCCCCCGTTTCGCGTTCTGCCACGGGGGCGAATGCAGAATGATTCGAGGAACCTATGGCCCGTGACCTGCCGATGTCCGATCCCGTTCTCCCCGCGCCGACCCCACGATCGACAGGCGCCGCCCCGCCGCCGACGCCGAAGCGTCCCCGCGGGCTCGTCCGGGCCCTGCTCGTGGCGCTGACGGCGGCCGCGCTGACCATCGGCGGGACCGCGGTGGCCGGGGCCGCGCCGGGGTCGCTGGACCTGGGTGACCTGTCGGGTTCGTCGGGGCCGGTTCCGCAGTCCGGTGACGCCACCGGGCCCACCGGTTCTCTGGGATCGCTGGCGCCCGGCTCGGGGCGCGTGGATTTCGGCACCGGGGTCAACCCGGTGGTGCTGCCCATCGCGGCCGACCCGTCCGTGGTCCGCGCGCCCGACGGCACCTTCTACCTCTACGCCACCTCCGACGACTGGCAGGACGGTGGCGGCATGCGCCACCTGCCGATCTTCCGTTCCACCAACCTCGTCGACTGGACCCCGGCGGGCAACGTGTTCCCCGGCAAGCCGGGGTGGGTGGACCCCGTCGGCGGGCTGTGGGCGCCGGACGTGCACCTCGTCGACGGCACCTACGTCGTCTACTACTCGGTGGGCGGGACGGCGAATCCGTGCGTCGGCATGGCCACCGCGGCGTCGCCGACGGGCCCGTTCACCGACCTTGGCCGGCCGGTGTTCTGCTCGTCCGACGTGGGCGTGCCCGGCACCATCGACCCCTACGTGTACTACGACGGCGCCACGCCCTACGTGTTCGTCGGCAACTTCGGCGGCATCTACGCGATCCCGCTGACCCCCGACGGCACGGCGGTCGCGGGCGACGACCCTAAGGCCGCGCCGGTGCGCGTGGCGGGCAACGGGTACGAGGCGCCGTACATCCAGCACAAGAACGGCTTCTACTACCTGTACGTCTCGGCCGGGAACTGCTGCAACGGCGCCGCGAGCGACTACCGGGTGTACGTCGGCCGGTCGCAGAGTCTGCTGGGCCCCTACGTCGACTCCACGGGCAAGCCGATGCTCGACGAGGGCGGCGACCTGATCCTGTCCGGCAACGTCACCTGGCTCGGGCCCGGCCACATCACGGTGGTCACCGACGACGCCGGCACGGACTGGGCGATGTACCACGCGGCGCCGCGGGCGACGCCGCGCCTGGGCGCGGGGCCGCAGAACAGGCAGGGGATGATCGACAAGATCAGCTGGGTCGGCGGGTGGCCGCGCATAGGCGACGGCACCCCCTCGTCCACTGCGCCCGCAGTGCCGTACATCGGCGGCGTGTAGGCGGGGGCGTCGGGAGGCGCGGCGGGGGCGGGGCCGCCGCCGCTCAGAAGACGCTGGTGATCAGGAGGATAAGGATCAGCACCAGCACGACGGCGATCCCGGCGACGATGGCGACGCGCAGGAGCCACGCGTGGCCCGGTGCCGCGGAGGGCGTCGAGTGCCGCGGCACCCGCGACGACGCGTCCGCGTGGATGCGCGCCGGTTCGGCATGCATCTGCGCCCCCCACTGGAGCGTGGCCAGCGCGGGGTTGTCCGGCTTGCGCACCTGGTCCAGGGGCGTGGCGTGCTGCACGGCGATCAGCCCGCCCACGGTGCTGCCCGGCACCGCCTTGCTGCGCTGCCGGATGCCGCCGGCCCGGCGCACCCACACGGGGATGCGGCCGTCGGGGGCCAGCAGCGGCGACGTGAGCATCAGCTCCGGGTCCAGCTCATCGCCCGCCGCGACATGCGCGAGCCTGTCGCGCGCCTCCGCCATGGTGGGCCGCCGCGCGGGGTCCGGCTCGAGCATCGCGAGCACCACGCCCATCGCCGGATGCGTGGACAGCGGCGCCGTGACCTCGCCGCGGGCCACGTTGTGCAGCACCACCGCGTGGTCCTCGTCCACCCCGAACGGCGGCAGCCCCTCGATAGCGGTGTACAGCGCGGCGCCCAGCGAGAACACGTCGCTGGACGTCGTCGGCGTGTGTCCGCGTGCGATCTCCGGGGCGAAGTAGGCGGGCGTGCCCACGATGACGTCCTCGCCCACCCCGGCCGGATCCGGGGTGCCGGTCACCGGATCCGCCATCGGATCCGCCATCGGATCCGCCATCGGATCCGCCGCCGGACCTGCCATCGGCTCCGCGGCCGGGGCGGCCCGGGCGATGCCGAAGTCGCTGATCTTCACGACGCCGGCGGTGGTGCCGCGGTCCGCGATGAGGATGTTGCCCGGCTTGATGTCGCGGTGCAGGATGCCCGCGCCGTGGGCTTCCGTCATCGCGTCCGCCACCTGGGCGCCGATCTGCGCGGCCTGCTGCGGCGGCAGCGTGCCCGTCATGTGCAGAACCTGCGCCAGGCTGCACGACGGAAGGTACTCGAGCACGATCCACGGCGCGCCCTGGTCGAGCGTCACGTCGAAGACCCGGGTGATGTGCGGCCCGGTGAGCTGTGACAGGACGCGGCCCTCGTGCAGGGCGCGGGTGCGCAGCGACTCGGCGCGGTCCGACTGCAGGCCGGCGGTGTCCGCGATCTGCTTGAGCGCCGCCTCGCGGTCCAGCAGCACGTCGCGTGCCAGCCACACCGTCCCCATGCCGCCACCGCCCAGGCGGGATTGCAGGCGGTACCGCCCGGCGACGAGATAGTCCGGCCCGGCGACGTGCGGGGAAGGCGAGGATCCGGTCACTTCATGAGGTTACCGGAGCCGCCCGTCCGCGGCCCACGCCGCAAGCACGGACCGGATGGCCGCGACGAGCAGCAGCGGCTGGTCGGCCATCGGGTGGTGGCCGGTGTGCGGCAGCTCGAACACCACCGCCTCGGGTCCGAAGCGCGCGCGCATCTCCGCGAACACCTCGTCGGTGATGATGCCGTCCTGCGCGCGGAAGTAGGCCATCGGGCACGGCGGCGCCCCGGCGCCCAGCGCGTCGCTGCCGTCGCGGCCGGTCATCGCGGGATCGAACTTCCACGACCAGCCGCCCGGCACCGGGCCCATCGAGGTACTCGCCACGTGGTCGATGACGTACGGCAGGGTCGCCGGCTGGGCGGGGATCAGCCGGAAGTGCGCGAGCGCGGTGGCGACGTCCGGGTAGACCTTCTTGGGGCGGCGCAGGGCGGAGCCGCGCGTCTCCTCCTCGGCGGGCGTGCGCAGGCGGATGGGGGAGTCGATCACCTGGATCCCGCCGAGCCGCGGGCCGTGGCGGTGCGCGGCCACGTAGGTGACCATGCCGCCCATGCTGTGCCCCACGACGACGGGCCGCGGGCCGAGCTCCGCCGCCTCGGCGACGGCGAGGAGCTCGTCCGCCCACTGGGCCAGCGCATAGTGGTCGCGGGTGTCGCTGTCGCCGTGGCCGGTGAGGTCGAGCGCCGCCACCCGGTGCCGGCCTGCGAGCTGCGGGGCGATGTGGTCCCACCAGTGCGAGTGCGCGGCGCCCCCGTGCACCAGCAGGATCCCCGGCGCGGTGGCGCCCCGGGGCGCCACCGCGCCGGTGGTGTCCTGGGCCGCGGCGGTCCTGTCCCACACCCGGTACCGCACCTGCGCGCCGCCCACCTCGACCTCGCCGCTGGTCGGCCGGACCGCCAGCGCGTCGGTGAACCATTGCGGGGCGCTTGTCACGGGGTCCATGGACTGAACCTACGGGACGGCGTCAGCCCTGCCGGGCGAAGGTGATCACCGTGCCGTCGAACGGGGTTCCCGCGGCGCCCGCCAGCGTCAGCGTGTCGCCGTCGAGGCCGATCGTCGTGCCGGTGGCGAGCAGCTGCGTCAGCCACTGGTCCTGGTCCATCAGCGCGGGCTCGCAGGCCATCATCGTGCTCGCCGCCTGCGGCACGGTGAAGGTGCCCTCGGCGATCGTGTAGCCGCCGAAGAGCCGGTTGCACCCGGCGTGCAGCGAGGCCGTGTCGCCCTGGAAGGCCGCCTCGATCGCGGAACCGGGCACCAGCTCGTGGCCGGTGACGGCGGTGCTGGTGAACACGGCGCCGTCCAGGTCCGCCGGTGTGGGGGCGTCGGTCATCGCGGGGGCGCCTTCCTGCCCGGTGGCGGTCGGCGCGGGTCCGGAGGCGTCCGGGGCGGCCGACTCCTGGCTGTTGCTGCAGGCGCCGAGCATCGTCGCCGACGCCGCCAGCACCGCGCCGGCCGTGACGGCGCGCGCGGTCCGGCGTGCACGGCGGTCCGTGCGCAGAGACCGCGCGGGGCCGGTCGGGGCGGTGCGGCGCAAGAGATTCCATGGCATGCGTCGAGCGTAGTGCGCGGCCGATGGCGGCCGTCAGCGCCCGCGCATCCGGGGAACCGCCCCGGCCATCCCGGCCCCGGCCGCGGCGGCGAGCACCAGGCCGAAGATCACCACCGACCAGACTGTGCCGATGACGCCGCCGAGCGCGGCGAGCCCGATCACCGGAAGCGCCATGCCGATATACGAGATGAGGAAGAACCCGGAGTGGGCGCCGGCGCGCCGCTGCGGGTCGGCGATGCGGTCGACGGTGGAGCTGCCGGTCTTGAACAGCAGCCCCGCCGCGGTGCCGGCCACGACGGACGAGACGATGAACAACGCGAGCGAGGAGGCGTGGACGGCGAGAGCGGTCAGCAGCCAGCCGACCGGATAGAGCGCCACACCGGCGGACGCGAGAGTGCGCGTGCGGGCGTTGCGCAGCAGCAGCTGCGCGCCCGCGGCGGTGCCCATCACCAGCATCACCAGGACGCCGGAGAGTACGCGGCCGGGCGATTCGAGCACGTCGGCGAGGATCACCGGCACCAGCGCGGTGAACGTGCCGAACACGGCGAATGCCGTCAACCCCAGTGCACCCGAGCAGAAGTACACCCCGGCCTTTCCTCGCGGCACCGCGATCAGGGCGCCGGCGCGGCGGTGCGGCGTCGCCGGGGCAGGACCCTGACCACGCGGCGCGGTTTCGGGGACCAGGGTCAGCGCGAGCCCGGCCACGGCTATCGCGGCGCCGAAGAAGATGAACGGCGCGGTGAGCGGCCCCGGGACCCATTCGCTGATCATCCCGCCGATGAGCGCGCCGGCGCCGAGCCCGCCCAGATTCGCGAGCGTGGTGGCCGTCGTCGCGCTCGTCGCGGGCCGGCGGACGGCGCCGCGGTGCCCCAGCTCCACCATCGCCGCGGTCGCCGTCGACGTCGTCAGCCCCACGCCCATGCCTTGAACGAGCCGCGCGGTGAGCAGCCCCGGCACGGACTGCCACAGCAGGAACACCAGCACGGAGGCGATGCCGAGCGCCGCGGCCGCCGCCAGGATCCGGGTGCGGCCGAAGCGGTCGGACAGGCTGCCCGCGAACATCAGCGTGGCCACGGTCCCCACCGCGTACATGGAGAACACGACCGTGACCATGGTGGGCCCGAAGTGGTCGCGATCCTGGTACAGCGGCCACAGGGGCGTGGTGACGGTGCCGTAGCCCATCGTCGCGAAGAACAGCAGGCCCACCACGGCGAAGCCCGTCCGCGGGCGCGCGCCCGCGTGGTCATGCCGTCCCGGCGTGGACGACGCGGGCGGTGATCCCATGCGGGCGCTACCGCCGCGCAGCGGCCTGGGCGGCCGCGATCGCGTCCGGCGCCACCGCGGTGAGGGCTTCGTCGACCCCGTGGTGGGACTTGATGTACTTCGCCACGTACGGGCACATGGGGACGATGCGCTTGTCCGGCACGTGCCGCACCGTCGGCTCGGCGCTGTCCGGAGCCGTGCTGTCCGAATGCGTTCCCATGCCCTCACCTTGCCTGATGCGCCAGCGCCGCGCCGGGGTTCAGCCGCGTGCCTCGCCGCCCTGGCGGGCCGCGTCGACCCGGCGCGCCCGGCGGGTGGCGGCGGCGGTGACGATGCAGGTGAGTGCGGCGGCGACGGGCAGCGCGTGCGGCAGCAGCGCGGAGAGGCCGACCGCCACGGCGCCCGCGAGCAGCACCGCATCCAGCGGGCGGTCGCGGCGGTGCCGCAGCGACAACAGCCAGAACACGACCATGAACAGCGCGATCGGAAAGGTCACGAGTGCGGACGACGCGGTGCGTGAGAGCTCCGTCGCCCCCACGTCGTAGTCGAGCACCGCCCCGATGCCCACGGAGACGGTGGCCACCGCGCCGAACACGAAATAGTGCCCGTACCCCCAGCGCAGCGCCATCGACAGCCGGTCCAACAGGTGGTGCTGCGGGCGGTCGAAGTACAGCCACCACACCGAGCCCGCCAGCACGAGCGCGCTCGTGCTCACGACGATCAGGGTGCCCGTGTCCGACTCCTGATCGCGGGCGGCGATGATCGCGTTCGTCGACGCCAGGATCGTCTCGCCCAGCACGATCAGCGTGAACGAACCGTAGCGGTCGGCGATGTGCTCCGGGTTCCACGGCGTCGGGTCGCGCCGCTCCGCCAGCGCGGGCACCGCGAGCTCGCACGCGGCGCACACCACGAACAGCGGGGCCTGCCAGGCGTCGGGGACGAACAGCCATGCGACCCACAGGGCCTGCACGACGGCGATCCCGCCGGCGTAGGTGAGGGCCACGCGGCGGCGCCCCGGGTCCGCGCGGGAGGCGCGCAGCCACTGCGTGACCATCGCGATCCGCATGACCACGTAGCCGATGACGACGAGGGTGAAGTCGCGTTCCGCGATGGCGTCCGGCATGCCCGCGGCGAGGATCAGCACGCCGGCCATCTGCACGAGCGTCGTCAGCCGGTACCGGGCGTCGTCGCAGTCGTAGGCGCTGGCGAACCAGGTGAAGTTCATCCACGCCCACCAGATGGCGAAGAACACCATGGCGTAGCCGACCAGGCCGGATCCCACCCGGCCGTCGGTGACGCCCGAATGGAACTCCGCCGAGGCCAGGCTCACCGCCACCACGAACACCAGGTCGAACAGCAGCTCCAGCGGCGAGGACCCGCGGCCCTCCTCGGTGGGGTCGCGCGGGGACATTGCCCGGGCCGGCAGCGGTGTCGTCACGGTTGTCGAGGATATGGGGTGCGGGCGCAGCGCGCTGTGTGCGCCGGCGCTGCGCCTGCACCGGTCACCCGGCCGGCGGGGGATCTGTCCACCTGGTGTATCCGATCGGATACACTGGGTGCGTGGGTGTGGAACGCATTCTGGTGCAGGCGCGGATGAGGGCGGGTATGTCGCAGGCTTCGTTGGCCGCCGCGGCGGGAACGTCACGGTCCACCTTGTCGGCATACGAACGTGGAAGGAAGTCGCCGACGCTGGCCACTGCGGCGCGGATCATCGACGAAGCGGGGCAGGGTCTTGTGCTGATTCCGCAGGTTCGGTTCCGGCAGGTGTTCGCAGGCAGGGGGCGGCCGATCATCGTGCCGTCCTGTCTGCCGAGGCTTCCTGTGGAGCGGGCCTTGGCGATAGTGCGGCTTCCGCTGCACCTCAACTGGTCGGACAAGGGGCGGTCGTTCGACTTGAGCGACCGCCGTCAGCGTGCCCGGGTGTATGAGACGGTCCTCCGGGAAGGGACTGAGACGGACATACTCGAATACATTGACGGTGTTCTGCTCATAGACCTGTGGGACGAGTTGGTGTTGCCCGCCGGTGTTCGCGAGGAGTGGTCGCCTCTGGTCCGTGGTCGCGGGGTGGCAGCCTGATGGCGGCCGCTTTGGTCGGCGGTGACCGCAGGCCACATGCTCCGTGCCGGAACCGTGCTCGAAGCCCGTGCCGGTCACCCGGCCGGCGGGGGATCGAGCCGGGCCAGCGTGTCCGCCACGTACTTCTCGACGTCCGCGCCGCGCACCCCGAGTGCGCCGAGCGGCCCGTCCGGTTGGTGTTCGAGCAGCGCCAGCAGCAGGTGCTCCGTGCCGATGTAGCCGTGCCCCATGCGCTGGGCGGTATGGAAGGTGAGCTCCAGCGCCGTCTTCGCGTCGTCGTCGTAGGGGATGAGCGCGGGCACCTGGTCCGCGGCGGAGGGCAGGGCGCGCGTGGCGGCCTCGCGAATCTTCTCCGGGGTGACGCCCTGCTCGGCGAGCGCGTGGAGTGCCAGCGAGCCGGGCTCCGTGAGCAGGCCCAGGGTCAGGTGGGCGGGGGTGATCCTGTCATGAGATCCGGCGCGGGCCTCGTTCTGGGCGGCCACCACCACGTTGCGGGCGCGCGGGGTGAACTTGCTGAAGCCCGCGCTCGCGTCGATCCCGGCGGCCGGTTTGGCGACGAACCGCTTCTGCGCGGCCTGCTTGGTCACGCCCATGCTGGCACCGATCTCGGTCCATGAGGCGCCGGAGCGGCGGGCCTGGTCGACGAAATGCCCGATCAGGTGGTCCGCGATCCCGCTGAGGTGGTCCGCGGCCAGCACCGCGTCGGTGAGCTGCTCGAGGGGGTCGGTGTGCGCCTGGGCGATGGCCGCGATGAGGTCGTCCAGGCGCACGGTGCCGGTGATGGGGGTGCTGTCGTTGCTCATGCGTCAACCATGTGTTGACGGTGGGGTGGGGCGGGGCGGCCGGCGGGGGTGAGGGTGTCCAGGCCGGTCATGTCGGTCAGCTCGCGCGCCGTGCGGGCCGGCCGGGCTTGCGATCCCAGTCGGCGGCGAACTTGCGGATCGCCGCCGCATCCCAGATCGGGCCGGTGCGCAGCTCGACGAGCGGCAGAGGGAAGTGGGCAGTGTGGCGCAGCTGGTGCACCCGCTGACGGGACACCCCCAGCAGGTCGCCCACCTCGGGCGCCGACATCAGTTCGGGCAGAGTGGGCGCCAGCGCGGCCTGCTCGTAGAGGTCGTCGCGCAGCGTTTCGATCCCGACGGCGTCGATCTTGACGACCTTCGTCGTGTGCGCCAGTGCATCCTCGATGGCGCTCGGCGCGTCGAGCGTGTCGATGTGCGCGACCACCTGAGTGCGCCCGGCGGCGGCCGACACGTGGGCGTCGATGCCCGCCAGTGCGTCCTCCCACGCGTCGAGGGTCTCGGGGGTGGGGGAGGTGTCGTAGGTGAGGGTGACGGCCCACACGGGGATCACCGGTCCTTCCTGCGCTGTGCGCGTAGTTCCTTCTTGCTCGGTGGCGGGATCTGCAGTCCCGCCTTCTTGAGTGCGACGGTGAGATCGAGCATCCGGCGGTACGGATTGCTCGGTGTCGCCGGATATCTCACGACGTACTCGCCATCGGGGCTGTAGAAGCGGGTGTAGCCCTTGGTGTCGTCGGTGACCGTCCAGCCTTGGGAGGCGGCCCAGTCTGCGATGTCCTTGATCGCACGGTTCATTGTGCATTAATCCTTTCCATATGTAAAGGATAGTGGGGACGGTGCGGCGGGGGTGCCGATCGGCCTCGGGAACGTCGGGTGTCGCACCTCCCGGAAGCGCCCATGACCAGGGAGTTTGACGGTTCGGGCGTGTCGCGCTTTACTGGAACAGGCATCGAACTGGTGTTCGTACATGACGCTTGCGGGCGCTGCGTGCGAACGGTCCGGTTCACCGTCGAAATGGCTTGAGTGCGAGATCGCGTCTTCCCCGCGATCCCCGGCCGGGCATGGCCGTGCGGAACGTGGGAGGAGTGTGCGATGACGGGGTTGTCACCGGCGGGCAGAACGGTAGACGGGGGGTCCGACAACCGGGCCGAGACGATCGCGCACCTGCGCCGTCGGATGGCGGCGCTGCACGCGGTGCCGTCGCCGGGGGACGGGCAGGGGGTGCGGCCGGTGCGGGAGCCGGAGGTTCCGCGGAACCGTCCCGCCCGTGAGAACCCCGCCCGCGAGAACCCCATCCCCGCGCCGGCCCGGACGGCCCCCGCCCGCACGGCCCCCACGCCGGCCCCGAACACCGCCCGCCCCCTCGCCACGCTCCCCGGCCTGGCCGGGATCCTGCCGGCGGGCGGCATCGAGCGGGGCGCGGTGACGTCCCTGTCCGGCTCGCGCGCGCTGCTGGTGGGCCTGCTGGCCGAGGTGACCGCGCACGGCGGATGCGCCGCGGTGGTGGGGCATCCCGGCCTGGGCCTGCTGGCGGCGGTGGAGATGGGCGCCGACCTGGCCCGCATCGCGCTGGTGCCCGACCCGGGCGCCGACCACGTCGGGGTGGCCGCCGTGCTGCTCGACGGCATGGACCTGGTGGTGCTCGACCTGGCGGGCGCGTCGGTGCCGCCCAGCCGCTCGCGCGCGGTGGTGGCCCGGGCCCGCAGCCACGGCGCGGCGCTGGTGGTGACGGGCGGCGAGTGGGAGGGCGCGGCGGTGCGGATCGACGCGCGCGTGGGCGCCTACGAGGGCCTGGGTGCGGGGCGCGGGCGGGTGCACGGGATGCGCTTGGACGTGCGGGCGCGCGGGCGTGCGTTTCCGGCGCGCTCGGGCGCCATGGTGCTGCGGCATCGCGGGGGCGGCACGGGATGGACGGCGGGGCACCCGGAGCCGACGGCCGGGGAGGCCCGCCGTGGAGCGTGAGCGCACCCTGGCCCTGTGGTGCCCCGACTGGCCCGCGGTGAGCGCCGCCGCAGACGCCGACCTTTCCCCCGGCGAGCCGGTGGCCGTGCTGCACGCGAACCGCGTCGTCGCCTGCACCGCCGTGGCCCGCGCGCAGGGGGTGCGTCGGGGTCTACGGAAGCGCGAGGCCCAGGCGCGGTGCCCGGGCCTGCACGTGGCCGAGCTCGACGCCGCCCGCGACGCCCGCGCCTTCGAGCCGGTGGTGTCGGCGGTCGAGCAGCTGGTGCCGGGCGTGGAGATCCTGCGCCCCGGACTGCTGGCGGTGGCGGCGCATCGGGCGGTGCGCTACTTCGGCGGCGAGCACGCGGTGGCCGAGCCGCTGATCGACGCCGTCGCGGCGGCGGGCGCCGAGTGCCAGGTGGGGATCGCCGATGCCCTGGCCACCGCCGTGGTCGCCGCCAAGCGGGGGCGCCGGGTGGAGCCGGGGGACGACGGCGCGTTCCTGGCGGAGCTGCCGGTGGGGGTGCTGGCCGAGGAGCCGGCGCTCGCCCCGCCGGAGCGCGCCGACCTGGTCGACCTGCTGCGGCGCATGGGTATCCGCAGCATCGGCGGGTTTGCGGCGCTGCCGAGGGGCGATGTCGCCTCGCGCTTCGGCGCCGACGGCACGGCTGCGCACCGGGTGGCGCGCGCCGAGCCGCAGCGCCCGCCCGCGCCGCGCACGGTACCGGCGGAGCTGGCGGTGCAGGCCGCCTGCGACCCGCCCATCGACCGCGTTGACGCCGCCGCCTTCGCGGGCCGCAGGCTGGCCGAGCGGCTGCACACCGCGCTGGCGGCGGCGGGGGCGGCGTGCACGCGGCTGGCCATCCATGCGGCCACCTCCGAGGGCGAGGAGCACCATCGCGTGTGGCGCTGCGCCGAGCCGCTCACCCCGGCGGCCACCGCCGACAGGGTGCGCTGGCAGATGGACGGCTGGCTGACGGGGCGGGGTGCCGCGCGCCCCACCGGGCCGATCGTCCTGCTGCGGCTCGAGCCGGTGGAACTGGTGGCGGCCGGGGCGCTGCAGATGGGGCTGTTCGGCGGGGCGGGCGAGGCGCTCGACCGTGCCCGCCGTGCGGTGTCGCGGGTGCAGGGGCTGCTGGGCGGCGATGCGGTGCGGTTCGGCGTGCTCTCGGGCGGCCGGGGCCCGAGCGAGCAGGTGACGCTGCGCGCGTGGGGCGATCAGGCGGTGCCGGCGCACGACCCGTCCGCCCCGTGGCCCGGGCGGCTGCCTGCGCCCGCCCCGGTGGAGCTGTGCGCGGAGGAGGCGGGGCTGCTCGACGGTGCGGGCGGCCCGGTGGGGGTGACGGGGCGGGGCCTGTTCACGGCCGAACCCGCGGTGCTGGTGTGGCGGGGGCGCGCCCGCCCGGTGACGGGCTGGGCGGGGCCGTGGCCGGTGGACGAGCACTGGTGGGATCCGGCCGCCGGGCTGCGGGCGGCGCGGGCGCAGGTGCTGGCCGAGGGCGTCCCGGCGGTGCTGCTGCTGTGCCGCGGCGGGGAGTGGACGGTGGAGGGGGTGTACGGGTGAGCGGGGGCTATCGATGCGGGGTGTTCGGGCTCCCGGTGCGCCCGGTGCGGGCCGGGTCGGGATCCTCACCCGTGGCGCTTGCCCGGCGTTTGGTGCCGACGCTCGGCATGTGCCGGGTCTTCTCTGCGGCCTCGGCTTCAGCCGCGATGAGTTCGCTCAGACGGCTCATGGCGCCTCCCAGTATTCGCGCACATCCCGGGGGTTCGACCGCCAGGCGTTGACTCCGTACATCCTGCCTTCATCTTCCACCAGGATGACGGTGATGGGCCGGCACACGCGGGTCGCCGTAGGCCGCCCCCTCAGCCGCGCGCCGCCCGCAGCGCCCAGAGCACCAGCGGCACCTGCAGCGGCAGCCGCCCGTAGGCCACGGCCTGCTGCCACGCGGGGCGGTTACGCCGGCGGTAGTCCAGCGCCATCTGGATGTTGCCGGGGAACACCCCGACCAGCAGCGCCGCGGTCGCGTATCCGCCGATCCTGCGGGTCCTGGGGGCCGCGACCGCCGCCGCGCACGCGAGCTCGCCGGCCCCGGATGCGTACACCCAGTCGCGTCGCGAGGCGACGCCGGTGAGCTGCGGCGGGATCAGCGGCTCGAAGACGCGGGGACGCAGCATATGGATCGCCCCGGCGCCGCCGAGCAGGCAGGCGAGGGCGGGGGCGGCGATGCGGTCGGCGGTCACGTTCATGCGACCGATTGTGCAGCACTGCCGGTTCCTGCCCCGGAACCGGCCGCCGCGCGCGCCGCGGGCCGTAGGATCGACGGATGGCTGACGGGAATGCTGTGGCAGGTAATGCGGACGCCGACGCAAGGAGTCGCACCGGGCGTGCGTTCCTCGGCTGGGCGGCGGTGTACACGGTCTCGCAGGCGAACATCGCCCGCACGCTGGGCCCGGCGGCGCCCAAGCTGCTCAAGATCCAGACGGCCACCTCCGCTGCCGGCTACCGCGAGGTGCTCGACTCGATGACGCCCCGCGAACTGGCCGGTTACCGCGCCCACTACCCGCTCGACATGGTGCATCCGGCGATCTATGCGATGGCGCTGCGGGCGGGGGCCCGGGCGCTCGACGCGCGCCGCCCGCAGCCGGAGCCTATGCGGCGGTTCCTCATGGCGGCGCCGCTGGTGTCGGCCGCCTGCGACTACGTCGAGAACGCTGCCGGCTGGTACCTCATCGACCACCGCGAGCACGTCACCGATGCGGGCACGCGCGCGGTGACGGCGGTGAGCACGCTCAAGTGGGTGCTGGCGCTGGGGGAGCTGGGGCACGTGCTCTCGGGCCTGGCGGTGTCCCGGCTGCGGCGGCACTGACCGGCGGCGTACCCCCTATCCTCGGCGCATGGGTTCCGACGCGCTGGCCGCGGAGTTCGACGCGCACCGCGCCCACCTTCTCTCAGCCGCCTACCGGCTCACCGGCAGCGTCGCCGACGCCGAGGACGCGGTGCAGGAGGCGTGGCTGCGACTCGACCGCGCCGGGGCGGCCGGCATCGACGACCTGCGCGCCTGGCTGACCACGGTGGTGGGCCGCATCTGCCTCGACAGGCTCCGCTCGGCGGCGGCACGGCGCGAGACGTACACCGGCCAGTGGCTGCCGGAGCCCATCGTCACGCCGCTGTCCGGCGCACGCCCCGAGGATCCGCTCGATCAGGTGGTGCGCGACGAGGACAACGGGCTGGCCGCGCTCATCGTGCTCGACACTCTCACCCCGGAGCAGCGGGTGGCGTTCGTGCTGCACGACGGGTTCGGTGTCCCCTTCGGCGAGATCGCGGCGACGTTGGCGGTGACGCCCGCGGCGGCGCGGCAGGCGGCCTCGCGGGCGCGGCGGACGGTGGCCTCGGCGCCGCCCCCGGTGCCGGCCGGCGAGCACGCGGCCGCCGTGCAGGCGCTGGCCGCGGCGGTCGCCTCCGGCGAGGTGGACGCGGTGGTGCGGGTGCTGCATCCGCAGGCGACGTTCGTCGGCGACGCGGGCGGCACCACCCGCACGGCGCCCAACGTGATCGTGGGGCCCGACCGGACTGCGCGGTTCCTGCTGGGCCTGGCGCGGATGTACGGGCCGCACCGGCTGCTGGAGCTCGAGCCCGTGCTGGTGAACGGGCGGCCGGGCCTGCTGCACCGCGGGGCCCCGGCGGATGCGGCGACGGGGCGGCCCGCGATCGCCCGCCGCGTCATCGCCTGCACCGTCCGCGACGGGGCCGTGTGGGCCGGCTACGACATGGCGAACCCGGCGAAGCTGCGGGGCGTGCACTGAGCGGTGCGCGGTGCGCCGCGATCCTGCGGCCGAACCCGATCCGCAGGTTGCCTCCCGATCCGAGCACCGTCTGCCCCGCACACCGGCGTGTCGGCGCGGCGTGTCGGGCGAAGCGGCGCTCGGATCGGGTCAGGCGACGGGCATGCGCCGTCTACGACGCGATGGGGCGGATCGCGTCGAGTGCGTCGCCGAGCCGGTCCTTGGCCAGCTCCCGCTCGTAATCGTCCTGCAGCCCGGTCCAGAACCCCTCGGACATGCCGAAGTAGCGGGACAGCCGCAGCCCGGTGTCGGCGGAGATCCGGCGCCGGCCGTGCGTGATGGCGCTGATGCGGGTCTGCGGTACGCCGATGTCCTTGGCCAGCTGGTAGCTGGTGATCCCCATCGGCTCGAGGAACTCTTCCGCCAGGATGACTCCCGGATGGACCGGATCCATGATCGGTGCGTCGTCCATGATCTTCACCTCGGGTGTCAGTGGTAGTCGGTGATCTGCACGTCTTCAGGGCCGGAGTCGGTCCAGACGAAGCAGATCCGCCATTGTCTGTTGATCCGGATGCTGTATTGGCCGGCTCGATGACCTTTGAGCTGTTCGAGCCGGTTGCCGGGCGGGACCCGGAGGTCGTCGACGGTAGCGGCGCGATTGAGGATGGCGAGCTTGCTCCACGCGCGACGCTGCACATCGGGTGGAAGGGCTGTGCGGCGTCTGGCCCACACGCGTTCGGTGTGCTTGTCGGCGAACGACCTGATCACATTCGAATGCTACCGTGCCGCGATACTGATGTCATGCGTTAGCAGAAAGGCGGCTCGTTGGGGTGTGGACGCCGTCCTGAACCCGATCCGAGCACCGTCTGCACCGTGCACCGGCGTGTCGGCGCGGCGTGTCGGGAGAGGCGGTGCTCGGATCGCGGGCGGCCGGTCAGGTGCCGTCGGCCCACGGCACCCGGCACGCGTCGGTGCTGAATCCCTGTTCGTGGATGCCGAGCGCCGAGTTCATGCGGGCGCGCGAGTTCTCCAGGGCGATCTGGTAGGTGAGCTCCACCAGCCCGTCGCGGCCGAAGCGGGCCTCGAGGTCGGCCACCTGCTCGTCGGTGACGGCGGTGGCGACGGCGCCGGTCATCGCGTCGGCGTAGGCGATGGCGGCGCGTTCGTCGTCGGAGTAGAGCGGCGAGGTGGCGTAGTCGGCGATGTGGGCCAGACGTTCCGTGTCGAGGCCGGCGAGGCGCTGTTCCATGGTGCCGAAGTCGACGCACCAGCTGCAGCCGATGGTCCAGGCGGTGCGGTAGACGGCGATGTCGCGGATGTTCGCGGGCAGCCGCTTGGACGCCTGCTGGGCCATCATCTCGTGCACGGTGCTGGTGCGGGCGATGCCCGGGTGGTGCAGCGCGACGGCCAGCGGCTCGGGCACCTGCCCGTACATGCGGGCCGCGATGCGGTAGGCGAGCTTGGCGACGGGGCCGGCCTGGGCGGGGGTGACGGCGGGGATGCGCGGCATGGTGGGGCTCCTCCCGGAGGGTGCGGATCGAGTGTGCTTCTGCACCTAGGACGATGCCGGGCGCGCAGTTGTGACGGGGCGCAGCGGGACGGTGCCGGGAAGTCTCGGGCGATCGCTCGCCCGGCGCGGAGGAGTGAGCGCGGTTACGCTTGCGGCTGCGTGGCCGGGAGGGGCGCGTTGGGGGCGGAACGCGGCCGCCGCGCGCGACCGGTGATGGTCGCGCGCGGCGGTCGTTGGGGCCTCAGTGCCCCGTCCCCGCCCGGTGGCTGCCACCTCGAATGGCAGCCACCGGGCGGGTCAGAGGGCGAACCTCAGACTGCGCGTTCGTCAGGGCTGGGGTGCATCCAGGACCTGGACGATCGGATCGAACTGCAGATTGCCGGTCAGCGTGGCGGTGCCGGACGGCGGGCACGGGGTGCTACCGGTGTTCGAGGACGTGAAGTTGATCGTTCCACTGTTGCTTGCTGAGGCCACTCCCGTCGAATTGCTGTATGGGATGTTCGTGATCTCGCTGGCCTGATCGACATCGATGGTGCACGTCCCTGCCGTCACCACCGCGCCATGGGCGGGGATCTTGAGCGTGCCGATCGGGCTGCCGGAATCGTGGTTGACGTTGATCAGCCACGGGCTCGACGCGGTGTTGGTGACTGCAATCGTCGCCGGCGTGCCGTTGAGATTGCAGTTGGTGAACGCCACGCTATCGATCGGGACGTCGATGCCTCCGGTGCCCGAGTTGACGACCCAGTCGGGGTTGGCCGAGTCGTTACCGGTGGGCACCGTTCCCGCTGCAGTGAGGCTTTCACAGTTGAGCGCATATGCGCCCGAGACGATCTGAACGCCAGGGGTGAAGATGTCGCCTGTGGCACTCGCCTGAATCGAGTCGCCTGCGTGGTCGATGGCAGTGGAGGCCGAGGCGATCCCGGCCGCTGTCAGAACCAGCGCAGAGGCACCGCCCGCAACTGCGAGCAGTTGTCTTGTCGTCGAAGCTGACTTCATGTCCTACTTCCATTCTTGGGATTGTCTAGAACGTGCTGATACTCTGCGTGATTGGCATCGACCTCCTTCCATTCTGGGGCGCTTTGGCTAGGGGGTCGTGATCGGCACAGGCGGCCACGCTGGCAGCAAAGAGCTGATGTTGTAGACGTCGGAGACCGTCGTCAGCGAGTTCTGACCCGATGCTGACGGTGCGCCGGCCTTCGAGTTGACGATCCCGTTCAGGCTGCCGAAGAGACCGCAGCCTGTAGCGCCCGGGACGGAGAAGCTGTTGTCTTCGCTCTTGAGCCCGATCAGCATCGCGCCATCGCCGTGGTCATTTTCCAGCGCGGGCGGGACATAGGTCGGCTTCAGATCGATGTTGATCGGGTTTTCGGCCGATCCGAGATAGCACGAATCGCCGAGGAGCGGGTTGGAGAGCTTGAGGCGGATCGACATCGTCAGCCGGGATTCCAGTAGATGGACCACGGGGGGCTTGACCGCCTGGACCTCTGCCTTGATGCCGGTCAGTGCGAAGTTCTCCGAGGAGCTCGTGCCGAAGGCGCCGCCGGGGACTGTCACATCGTTGCTGTAAAGACCGTTGTGCCCGTCGTCCTTCGAGTGCCAGGCCAGCTCGTAGCCGGGGCCGGGGTCGAGCGGGATCGGATTGCCGTTCTCGTCAATCTTGTAGTTCTGGCCGACAGCGATCTTCAAGCTGCCGTCAGGAATGTCCACGGTGAGGTTGCCGAGCTTCATGGTTCCTGAGCGGACGTACAGGTCGTAACAGCTCCCGACATTGTTCGGACCGCCGGGCTTGATGGGCGCCGTCACCGTGTCCTTAGGGCAATCGGCAAAGTTGTCGAACGTGAAGGGGGTTCCCAAGTCAGCTGATGCTGACATCGTGCTCGACCCGCCGCTGCCGGCCGATCCGCCCGAGTCGCTTGACAAATCCGAGCTGGGCGCGGCGCCGGCGAGGCCGGTGCCGATGAGCGCGACGGACGCGCCCACCGCGGTGGCGGCGCCGAGTACTCGGCGCATGGTCTGGGTCTTCATGGGGTTCCTTTCCCGTGGGGATGGTGTGGTGCGGCGCCGCAGGCTGCGGCGAGCCGCGGGCTACTCGAACGAGCCGGCGGTGAGGTCGTCCACCGACCAGCCCTGGATCTTCCAGAAATCGGCGGAATCGCTGGTGGAGCCGGCGACGATCGCCTTCATCAGCGTGCCGACGACGGCGGGCAGGTTGCTGCTCATGAACGGTCCTTCCTCACTGCGTACGGGCAGTGGTGTGCGGGTGATTTCGGAGGCGTGGCGCGGCCGTTACGCGTTGGCCAGGCTGCCGTCCGCGAACGTCTGGCTGGCGGTGTCGAAGTCGCCCAAGGCGGCGGACGCCGGGTCGACCGAGGCGAACGCCCGGAGAACGCCGATGAAGGGGATGGCGGTGACGGAGTTCGCCATCACGTAGAACAGGGTTTTCGAACCCATGGGTTTCCTTTCCTGCGCAGGGCACGCCGAATAACCGGCGGACCGGTGCGGAATTTGTGAATGGGTCGACCGCGGGTGAAGGTGGCCGCAGCGGCCGAGGAAGACGTGTCAGCCGGGATTGCCGGCGCGATCACAGGTTGCGAGTCGTATATCACCCCAACGGCTCGATGTGTCGAACATCACCCCTCGGGATGGGACCCTACTTAGGGGTAGTGACGAAGTCAATCAGTTTGAGGGAGGTCCGGCCGATTATTTACGAGGCGGTCGCGCGTCGCCTGCGGAGTGCTACGGGGTCCCGGTCGCGCGCACGACGATCCGCCGTCGCGCTGCACGCCCGGCCCGGGTGGGCACCAGCGGATACACGTGGCACGCCCCGGTTGCCACCTGCAGGTCGAGCGGGGTGTCGGCGTCACGGCAGGCGCGCTCCAGCGCGGCGGCGTCCGCGTAGGTGATGTCGAAGGTTCCGTAGTAGGCGTCGATCGGCGGCAGGCCGGCCATGCTGCCGAGGGCGGGGCTCAGGCGCGGATCGTCCGGATCGGTGCCGCGGGCCCACGCCCGCCCGGCGACGAGCGCCCCCGCTTTGCCCAGCCAGGGGTCGTAGGCCTCGATGGCGTCGATCTCGGGGTTCCGGCAGGCGATGTCCAGCCACGGCGCGATGAGGGTGAGCGCGCGCGGCAGCGGACGCGCGGAGTCGCGGAGCGTCTGCGCGAAGCCCAGGGTCAGGCCTCCGCCGGCGGAATCGCCCATGACGGTCAGAGCGGGGGCCGCGTCGGCGAGGTCCGCGTAGACGGCGTCGAGCATCGCGTACGCCTCGGTGAACCCGTGCTGCGGGGCCAGGCCGTACAGCGGCACGTGCACCGTCGCGCCGGCCCGGGCGAGCATCCCGATCAGCGTCCAATGCTGCGGGGCGATCTCGTTGACGTACGCGCCGCCGTGCAGATACAGCACGACGGAACCCGTCGCCCCGGTGCGCGGTGCGACGGTGACGAGCCGGAACCCCTCGACGGTGTGCTCGGCGACCGCGCATCGCCTGCGCAACCATCGCGGCGGCCCCGCGTCGGCCTTGGGCTGCTGCAGGTGCCGGGCATAGCGCTCGGCGTCGGAGTAGAGGGGCTTGCGGGTGCGGCGCAGGTAGGCGGCGACGATCGCCGTATCGATGCTCATGGCGCCCTCCGGTCGGTCGTGGTCTGCGCGCGCAGTCTATGGCGGGTGGATCGTCCGCGGTGGTTGTCGGAGCGCGGCGCTATCGTGCGCGTGTCCGGGAGGGGGCTTCATGACGGTGCAGGTGTGGGTGACGGTGATCGTGGGGGTGGTCGGGTTCGGCGGCGTGATCGTCACACTGTCGCAGAAGGATCGTGCCGATCGGCGGGCGGAGTTGTGGCGTCGGCTCACCTGGGCGTTCGAACGGGCGGTGAGCATGAACGCGGCCGCGAGCGCGCTCGGCCTGTCCGCTGTCGACATCGTGAGCAGATCGTCGCTTGTCTCGCGTGAAGAGAAGGAGATCGCGTCGGCATTTCTTGACGCGACCCTCGTATCGCCGCGATCAGATGGTGACTTCGAATGAGATCCGGGGGAGGATGGGTGTGGTGGAGGTGAGGGTGATGACTCAGTGCGAGGGTGGCCCTGCGGCCTGGTCTCCCGAGACGCGTCAGAGGGCTGCCAGGATTCTGGTGAGGCTCAACGAGGAGCTGGGCAAGGAGATCACGACGCGCGTCCGCTGGATCGCCGAGGGCGGGGAGGTGCAGGCGGCAGGGGCCGCTGCGCCCGCTGAACCCACTGCACCTTCCGGGGAATCGGGCTGACCCGCCCTTCTCGGGATCCTCCGTCTTGACCGTGCAAGCGGATTGACGCTATATTCGATCATATCGAATGTATGTTCTATTTCGCTTCCGTGTCTTCCCCACGGCAGTGCATCCGGGCGGCCGGGACGGGAGTCCGGCGGCCCGGATGATGCGCGTCGTCCGGGAAGGGGACAGCCATGGGGTGGGGCGGAGCCAGTCGGTGGAGCAACGGTCCACCCAGCTGGTCGGAGATGGAACGTGTGCTCTCCGGCCGGCCGGCGCCGGAGTCGGCGCAGCCCGGGGCGGGGGAGCGGGCCGCACGCCGGGCGGAGCACCCCGGCGACGGCAACGACAGTCCCGCCTGGTCCCGCACACGCGCCCCGTACCTGCCGCCCGACACGGCGCGGCAGAGCACCCGCACCCCCTATGCCGAGCTGCACGCGCACTCCGCGTTCAGCTTCCTCGACGGGGCCAGCCCGCCGGAGGAACTCGTCGAGGAGGCGGCGCGCCTGGGGCTCGAGGCGGTGGCGCTCACCGACCACGACGGGCTCTACGGCGTCGTCCGCTTCGCAGAGGCCGCCGCCGAGCTGGGCGTGCGCACCGTCTTCGGGGCCGAGCTGGGCCTGGACGCGGCGGACGAACGGGCCGGGGCCGACGGCGGACCGGACCCGGACGCCACCCACCTGCTGGTGCTCGCCCGCGGCCAGGAAGGCTACCGGCGCCTGTCCCGCGAGATCGCCGCCGCGCACCTGGCCGGCGGGCGGAAGGGGCGCCCGCGCTTCGACCTCGACCGGCTCACCGCGGCCGCGGGCGGGCACTGGCAGATCCTCACCGGCTGCCGCAAAGGCCACGTGCGCAAGGCCCTCGCCTCCAGCCCCGACCCGGACACGGCGCTGGCCGCCGCCGATGCCGCGCTGGGCGGGCTGGCCGAGCGTTTCGGACGCGAACGCGTCACCGTGGAACTCACCCGCAACGGCAGCCCGCAGGACGACGAACTGTGCGAGGCGCTCGCCGGGCTGGCCCGCCGCCACCGCCTCGACACCGTCGCCACCACCGCCGCCCACGCCGCCGCCCCCCGGCGCCGGCGCCTGGCGATGGCCATGTCCGCGGTCCGCGCGCGCCGCAGCCTGGACGACGCGGCCGGCTGGCTCCCCGCGGTGGGCGGCGCACACCTGCGTTCCGGCGACGAGATGGCCGTGCTGTTCGACCGCTACCCGGACGCGGTGGCCCGGGCCGCCGCACTGGGGCGCGAATGCGCCTTCGACCTGCGCCTCATCGCCCCGCAGCTGCCGCCGTTCGACGTGCCCGCGGGGCACACCGAGGCCACCTGGCTGCGCGAGCTCACCCTGCGCGGCGCCGCCCGCCGCTACGGCGGCCCCGCACGCAACCCGGCGGCCTACCGGCAGATAGAACACGAACTGGCCGTGATCGAACAGCTCGACTTCCCCGGCTACTTCCTGGTGGTGCACGACATCGTCGACTTCTGCCGGCGCAGCGGCATCCTGTGCCAGGGGCGCGGCTCGGCGGCCAACTCCGCGGTGTGCTTCGCGCTCGGCATCACCTCGGTGGACGCGGTGAGCGCGGGGCTGCTGTTCGAACGGTTCCTCTCGCCCGAGCGCGACGGCCCGCCCGACATCGACGTCGACATCGAATCCGACCGCCGCGAAGAGGCCATCCAATACGTCTACCGCAAGCACGGCCGCGACCACGCCGCCCAGGTGGCCAACGTGATCACCTACCGCCGGCGCTCGGCGGTGCGCGACATGGCGCGGGCGCTCGGATTCTCCCAGGGGCAGCAGGACGCGTGGAGCAAGCAGGTGCGCGGATGGGGAAGACTGTCGCACGACCAGGACCTGCGCGCCGACACCGACATCCCCGGCGCGGTGCTGGACCTGGCCGAACAAATCGAGGACTACCCCCGCCACCTGGGCATCCACTCCGGCGGCATGGTCATCTGCGACCGCCCCGTCGCCGACGTGTGCCCCGTCGAATGGGCGCGCATGGCGGGGCGCACCGTGCTGCAGTGGGACAAGGACGACTGCGCCGCGGTGGGACTGGTCAAGTTCGACCTGCTGGGGCTCGGCATGCTCTCGGCGCTGCACTACGCCATCGACCTGGTGGCCGAGCACAAGGGGATCACCGTCGACCTGGCGCAGCTGGACCTGGCGGAGGACGCCGTCTACGCGATGCTGCGGCGGGCCGACTCGGTGGGGGTGTTCCAGGTGGAGTCCCGGGCCCAGATGGCCACGCTGCCCCGGCTCAAACCCCGCACCTTCTACGACCTGGTGGTGGAGGTGGCGCTCATCCGGCCCGGCCCCATCCAGGGCGGCTCCGTGCACCCCTATATACGGAGGCGCAACGGCGAGGAGACGGTGACCTACGAGCACCCGGCCATGGAGAACGCGCTGGCCCGCACCCTCGGCATCCCCCTGTTCCAGGAGCAGCTCATGCAACTGGCCGTGGACGTCGCCGGATTCACCGCCGCCGAGGCCGACCAGCTGCGCCGCGCCATGGGCTCCAAACGCTCGCCGCAGAAGATGGAACGGCTGCGTGGACGCTTCTACGACGGCATGCGACGGCTGCACGGCATCACCGGAGACAAGGCCGACCGCATCTTCGAAAAGGTCTGCGCCTTCGCCGATTTCGGCTTCCCCGAGAGCCACTCGCAGTCGTTCGCCGCCATCGTCTACTACTCGGCCTGGTTCAAGCTGCACCACCCGGCCGCCTTCTGCGCCGCGCTGCTGCGGGCCCAGCCGATGGGCTTCTACTCGCCGCAGTCCCTCGTCGCCGACGCCCGCCGGCACGGCGTCGCGGTGCAGGGGGTGGACATCAACGCGTCCGGCGTCGAGGCGGGGCTCGAGGACGCGGGGCGGGACGTGCGGCTGGGGCTCGGCGCGGTCCGCGGGCTGGGGCAGGCCAAGGCCGAGGAGATCGCGGCGGCCCGGCCGGACGGCGGATTCGCGTCGATGACCGACCTCACCGGGCGGGTGGAACTGTCCACGGCGCAGGTGGAGGCGCTGGCCACCGCGGGGGCGTTCGGGTGCCTGGGGCTGGGGCGCCGCGACGCGCTGTGGTCGGCGGGCGCGGCCGCCGCGGAACGGCCCGGACGGCTCCCCGGCCTGGGCACCGTGGCGGTGGCGCCCTCGCTGCCCGGCATGAGCCGGCTCGAACTGGCCGCCTCCGACGTGTGGGCCACCGGCATCTCACCCGACAGCTACCCCACGGAGTTCATCCGCACGTGGCTGGACGAGCGCGGAATCGTCCCGGCGTCGGGGCTGCTCACAGTGCCCGACGGCGACCGGGTGCTGGTGGGCGGCGCCGTCACCCACCGCCAACGACCCGCCACCGCGGGCGGAGTCACCTTCCTCAACCTCGAGGATGAGACCGGCATGGTCAACGTGGTCTGCTCGGCGGGGCTGTGGGCGCGGCACCGTCGGCTCGCCGTCACCGCGACGGCCCTGGTGGTGCGGGGCACGGTGCAGAACGCCTCCGGTGCGGTGACGGTGGTGGCCGACCGGCTCGAACCGCTCGACCTGCGCATCGCCGCGCGGTCACGGGACTTCCGGTAGGGGGCGGGGGCGGCTGCGCGGGCCCGGCGGGCGGCTTGCGCAATCCGAGCGCCGTTTCCACCGGATCCGCCGGGAACGCGTGCTCGGGCTGCACAGGAGGTGCTCGGACCGTGCGGGGCCGGCGGCGAGGCGACGCCCGCCCGTCAGTGCACCCAGGGCGCGAACGGCGCCTGGTAGAAGCACGGCACCGGCTGCGCGTGCGCGGGGTCGAGGGCGTTGAGGACGAACAGCCACGAGCGCTCGTTGTAGAGGGTGGAGACGTGCTCCGAGTGGTCCGCCGCGCACCCGTTCTGGAGCAGGATGTTCGTGACGTCGCCGCCGCGGTAGAACTGCTGGTCATACGGGGTCACCACCTCGTCGTACCGGGTGATGACGCTGTAGACGTGCACCCCGTCGATGCCGGTGGGCCGCCCGGACGGGTACACCTGCCGCATCAGCGGCGAGCCCACCGCCTGCTGGGTGAGCGCGGGCGTCGCCTGCTCCAGGCTGCCGTACACCGCCGGGCCCAGCAGCGGGATCAGCGACCGCAGGTACACCACCTCGCTCATCGTCGTGCCGGTGGACGGCGAGATCCCCACCTTGGTGTGCACCTTCGCGGCGCCGCCGAGCTGCGTGAGGTAGTAGTCGGGCAGGATGCCGCCGCCCTGCGAATGACCGACGAGGTCCACCTGCTCCGCGCCGGTGGCGGCCAGCACGCGGTCGACGGTGGCGGCCAGCGTCCGCGCCGAGGACGGGATGTCGGCGAGCCCCTGGATCGGGATCTCCGAAATCCACTCGGGGTTGCCGTAATTGAAGGTGAACACGCAGTAGCCCGCGTTCTTCAGCAGCGGCGCGCCAGCCTGCCACGCGAGCGCCTGATTGGTGCCGGTGGGGTTGACCAGCACCACAGGATACGGATGCTCGGGGGAGGGGCGGCAGTTCCAGTCGTTCGCGCCCGGCGGCGGGGTCTCCGGGAAGACGCCCGCGCGCACCCCGGCAGAGATGTCGAACGGCACCGGAAGCGGGCCGTCCGTGGGGTTCTGCGCGGCGGCGGGGGAGGCGGTGCCCAGGGCCAGTGCGACGGCCGCCCCCGCGCACGACATCAGCGTCCCGAATCGTCCCGCCCTCATGTCGCGCTCCCCGCCCTCGGTGCCTGTTTCCCGCAGCCTCGCATACACGAGTCCAGTGGGGACGGGGTTCGGGTGGCCGGGGCCCGATCCGAGTGCGGTTTCCCGCCGGGCCCTTGCGAGCCGGTGCTCGGTGTGGGGAGCAGGTGCTCGGATCGTGAGGAGGGCCCCTGGCCGGCGGGTTTTCCACAGGCAGGAGGTTTTCCACAGAGGCCGCCCGCGGAGGGCCTTCGGAGCTGCGATCGGTCGGAGCGCCCGTGCACCATGGCCGCATGGGGAGGATCGAGATCATCGACAGGGCAACCGGGCACCACATGGGGCTCGACGACCGCGAGCTGCAGAAGCGGTGCAAGCGTGGTGAACTGCAGCGCATCCGGCCGGGGGTGTACGCGGTGCCGGATCCGGACAGCACCCGCCGCGAGCGCCACGTCGCGGCCGTCCACGCCGCGGTGCGTTCGCTCACCGTGCCGGCGGCGGTCAGTCACGTCTCGGCCGCGGCGCTGCACGGAATGTCGCTGTGGGACGTCGACCTGGCCAGGGTGCACATGACGCGCCCGGGCCACGAGGGCGGTCACGTCAGCGCGCGCCGCCACCTGCACATGGGACCGCTCGGCCCGGAGGACATCACGACGCTGGGCGGAATCGAGGTCACCAGCGCTGCCCGCACGGTGGTCGACGTCGCGCGGACCGCCGACCTCACCCGTGCGGTGGCCGTCGGCGACAGCGCACTCAACAAGGCCAAGACCACCCGGGACGAACTGGATGCGGCGGTGGATCGGGTGCGGGGCAGGAATGGGGCACGTCGTGCCGCGGCCGCCGTCCGGATGATGGACGCCCGCAGCGAGAGCCCCGGCGAAACCTGGAGCCGTCTCCAGATGGTCGCCTGCGGAATGCCGGTGCCCGAGCTGCAACGGGTGATCCGGAGCCGCGGGGTGGCACTCGGGCGCGTCGACTTCTACTTCGAGGAGCTCGGCATCGTCGGCGAGTTCGACGGTCGGATCAAGTACCTCGGCCGCGACGTGGCACGCCCCCGCGGCGCGAGCGGCGACCAGATCGTCTACCGGGAGAAGCGCCGCGAGGACGCGCTGCGGCGGTGCGGACTGGTCGTGTTCCGGTGGAACTGGGACGACCTGCGCGCGACCGGCCGGCTGCGGCGGTTGTTCGAGGACGCCTGCGACATCGCCGCCGGCATGCCCGCCCCGCGCATCGACCCGCCCCGTGCCGGCGACGAGTACCGACTGCGGGCGGGACGGTGACGGCGCTGGGGTGTTGGTGCTGGGATTCCGCCGGCCGCTCCGAGCGCCGTTTCCACCGGATCCGCCGGGAACGCGTGCTCGGGCGGTGCAGGAGGCGCTCGGACCGTGGGCAGTCGTTCTCCTTCGCAACTTATGTTGTCGCGACGTCCGGGCGGGGATAGTCTGTGAGCACAGGGCCGGTGATTGCCGACAGCGCCCGTCGACATGCAATCGATGACCGCGACATCATTCACGCGTTCAACCACCCGATGTGGTTCGAGGAACTGGGAGACGGGTTGGTGATGATCATCGGCCCGTCGCGTTCAGCGCAGATGGTGGAGGTCGGTGTGGTCGATTCCGAGGCGGGGCCGGTGATCGTCCACGCGATGCCGGCGCGCAGAAAGTTCTTGAGGTGAGAGCGATGCCACGTAGCTTGGACCAGGTACTTCGCCACGCCGACGAGCTGGGTCGGAGGTTCGAAGAGCACGAGCCGGCAGGTGCAGACGCAGGCGCACTCCGCGCCATCCGCGATGCCGTGGAGAAGCGTGCCCAGGCGGAGCGCTTGTTGGCCGAAGCGGTGCGTGCAGCTCGGAGCGCAGGCATATCGTGGTCCGCCATCGGCGCGATGGTGGGAACGTCGGGTGAGGCTGTGCGTAAGCGGTACTGCGGCCGGCTGGGGGAGAGCGCCTGACTGTCCGTTCCGCCGGCCGCTCCGAGCGCCGTTTCCACCGGATCCGCCGGGAACGCGTGCTCGGGCGGTGCAGGAGGCGCTCGGACCGGGCTGGCCGACCCCGCCGGAAGCCGACCCCGCCAACCGCCAACCGCCGGCCGTGACGGTCAGTACCGCAACCCCGCAACCGCCCCGCGCACCTCGGGACAGGCCACGCGCTGCACGAACGGCGACTGCGCCGCCCGGCCCGCTCCGGCGGGGTCGAGTGTGAGCTCCACGGAGTCTGCCAGCCGGTAGGGCCTGCTCAGCACGATGCCGCCGAGCACTCGCCGCAGCCGCGACACCTCGGCGCGCACGGTGACGACGTGCTCTGCGTCGCCGAACAGGCCGCGGCTCAACTGTGCGGCGCTCACACCGTCCGGCCCGTGGACGCAGAGCAACAGGAGGATCTCGGCGTGCCGCGCGGTGAGCGCCGCGGCACCGGAATCCGCTCCGACGCCACCGGAAATCGTCGGCTCGGAGGTGAGAGTCAGCGTGAGGGCGATCCGCGCGGAACTCCCCGTCGGGCGTATCAGCCAGCCGCCCGCCACCTGCTCGGCCCCGCACGAGCCCATGCCCGGCACCTGCATCGGCTTGTCGGGGTGGGGGACCGGGACTCTGCCGCCGACGCTGACGCCGTCCGACTGCGCCACCCAGCCTTCCGTGTCCACGAGCAGCGCGGGCCCGGACCTGCCGGCGAGGGCGGCGGCGGCCGACGACCGCAGCCGCTCCAGCCGCGACTCATGGTGGCGCCACAGCTGCGACTCGGCCATGCGCACCGCGGTCTCCACGAGCGCCACCACGGTGGGGTGCAGGGTCATGGCCGGGCCCGACACGTCGACCACCCCCAGCAGCCGGCCGGTGCGCGGGTCGTGGATGGGGGATGCGGTGCAGTACCAGGGGTGCTGGGACTGCTCGAAGTGCTCGGCGGAGAACAACTGCACGGGCGCGGCCTCGGTGAGTGCCGTGCCGATGGCGTTGGTGCCCACTTGCTGCTCGGTCCATTCGGCACCCTCGGCGAATCCCAGGCGGTCCGCGTGCCGGCGCACAGCGGCCGAGCCCGAGCGCCAGAGGATCACGCCGTCCGCGTCCGCCACCACCATCAGCATGTGCGACGCGTCGGCGATCGCCTCGATCACCTGCCCCAGCTCGTCGATCACGTATTGCAGCGCTGTTGCACGCCGCCGTCGCTCGAGCTCGGCCGGGTCGGCGACGGCCCGGTTTCCGGCGGAGTCGGCGGTGCGGCCGGCCGCGAGCATCCGCGACCACGAACGGGCGACGACGGCGCGCGGCGCGTCGGAGGAGGCCGATCCGCTGAGGACGGCGTCATGCACCCTCGCGAGTTGGTGCGCGTACCGGGGCAGGTCGGTGCCGGGCCGCACCGCGCTGAAACCGCCCATGCCGAACATCCCGTCGCCGCGTTGAACCTGCGCCCGGGAACATGTGTCCCGGACCACAGTCTTACGCGATTGTCCGGCGCGGGTCGAATCGCGTGCAACCCCCTGCAACCGTTGCCGCGGCGCCACAGGCGGAGTGTGCTGTGAATCACAGAAAAGCGCAGACCGCGACCCGAAGGGACGATCATGACCGAGATGCTCACCCGGCCGGAATGCCGGCTCCAGGCCACCGCGCCGGCCACCCCGCAGCAGCGCGTCGACGCCTGGCTCGCCGCGTTCGAGGCGGCGCTCGCGGACCGCGACGTCGAGCGGGCCACCGGCATGTTCGCCGTCGACGGCTACTGGCGCGACCTCGTCTCCTTCACCTGGAACCTCAAAACCGTCGAGGGCCGCGGACAGATCGCCGACATGCTCACCGCCCGTGTGGACGGCACGGACCCGTCGGGTCTGCGTGCCGCGGAAACCCCCGAGGCGGACGACGGCGTGCTCACCGCGTGGATCACCTTCGAGACGGCCACCGGCCGCTGCGAGGGCCACCTGCGGCTGCGAATGGATGACGCCGAAGACGCCGACGGCACCACCGACAAGGCGTGGACCCTGCTCACGACCCTGCAGGAGCTCAAGGGCCACGAGGAGAACCAGGGCGCGAGCCGCCCGATGGGGGCCAAGCACGGGGCCGACAGGAACCGCCTGAGCTGGGCGGAGGAGAAGGAGATCGAGGAGCGCGAGCTGGGGTACTCGGTCCAGCCGTACGTGCTCATCGTCGGCGGCGGTCAGGGCGGCATCGCGCTGGGCGCCCGCATGCGCCAGCTGGGGGTGCCGGCGATCGTCATCGACGCGCACGCGCGCCCCGGCGACCAGTGGCGCGGCCGCTACAAGTCGCTGTGCCTGCACGACCCGGTCTGGTACGACCACCTGCCGTACCTGCCGTTCCCGTCGAACTGGCCGGTGTTCGCGCCCAAGGACAAGATCGGCGACTGGCTGGAGATGTACACCAAGGTCATGGAGGTGCCCTACTGGAGTTCCACCACCGCCACCTCGGCGCGCTACGACGACGAGGCCGGCGAGTGGGTGGTGCACGTGGAGCGCGACGGCCGGCCGCTGACCCTGCGCCCGCGGCACCTCGTGATGGCCACGGGCATGTCCGGCAAGCCCAACGTCCCGCAGTTCCCGGGCGCCGAGCGGTTCCGCGGCGACCAGCACCACTCGTCCCTGCACCCCGGGCCCGACCAGTACGCCGGCAAGCGCGTCGTCGTGATCGGCGCCAACAACTCCGCGCACGACATCTGCGGGGCGCTGTGGGAGAACGACGTGGACGTGACGATGGTCCAGCGCTCGTCGACGCACATCGTCAAGTCGGGCTCGCTGATGGAGCTGGGGCTGGGCGACTTGTATTCGGAGCGCGCGGTGGCGGCGGGCATGACCACGCACAAGGCCGACCTCACCTTCGCGTCGATGCCGTACCACATCATGCACGAGTTCCAGATCCCCGTGTACGACAAGATCCGCGAGCGCGACGCCGACTTCTACGCGCGGCTGGAGAAGGCGGGCTTCGCGCACGACTGGGGCGACGACGGCTCCGGGCTGTTCATGAAATACCTGCGCCGCGGCTCCGGGTACTACATCGACGTGGGGGCCGCCGAGCTGGTGGCGAACGGCGACATCAAGCTGGCCCGCGGCGGCGTCCGCGAGATCACCGAGGACTCCGTGATCCTCGACGACGGCACCGAACTGCCCGCGGACGTCATCGTCTACGCCACGGGGTACGGCTCGATGAACGGGTGGGTGGCCGACCTCATCGACCAGGACACCGCCGACAAGGTGGGCAAGGTGTGGGGCCTCGGCTCGGACACCACCAAGGACCCGGGCCCGTGGGAGGGCGAACAGCGCAACATGTGGAAGCCGACCCGGCAAGAGCGCCTGTGGTTCCACGGCGGCAACCTGCACCAGTCGCGCCACTACTCGCTGTACCTGGCCCTGCAGCTCAAGGCCCGCTACGAAGGGATCGACACGCCGGTCTACGGGTTGCAGGAGGTGCACCACCTGGGCTGACCGGCGCCGGGGCGGCCCCCGCCGAGCCGAGTAGCCCCGCCGAGCCGCCCCGCCGAGCCGCCCCGCCAGGCCGCCCCGCCGAGCCGAGCACCTGTTCCCGCGAGAGCCGCGGGAACAGGTGCTCGGGCCGTATCGGAGGTGCGCGGACTGCGTAAGGGGTGCGCGGACTGGGCACGAGGCGCGTAGACCGCCGGGTGACCGCTACCTGCCCAGCGCCTCCTTCCAGCTCACCACCTTGCCGATGCGCAGGATCGAGCGCTGGTAGATCTTGGCGGCCACCACAGACAACGCCGCGATGGCGACGAGCATGATCGCGATGGTGCCGACGATCTGTCCGGGCCCGGCCACCCCGGCCGCGATGCGCAGCGGCATGAGGATCGCGGAGAACGGCGGTATCCAGCTGAGCACCGTGCCCGCCGTGCTGTCCGGGTTGTCGACGGTGGAGAACGCCACGATGAACATGGCGACGATGAGGATCATCAGCGGCATCGCCGTGGAGTTGACGTCCTCCTGGCGCGAGACCATCGACCCGGCCGCGGCATACAGCACCGCGAACAGGGCGTACCCCAGCACGAACCAGCCGAGCGTGGCGAACAGCGTGGCCACCGCCGTGCCGGTCACCGTCAGCACTCCTGTGGCCAGTCCCGCGGCGACGCCGGCCACGCCGTAGGCCGTGAGCTGGATCAGGCCGACGGCGCCGATGCCGAAGATCTTGCCCCACAACAGGTGCAGCGGGCGCACGGTGGACAGCAGCAGTTCGACGACACGGCTGGACTTCTCCTCGACCACGCCCATGGCCACGAACATGCCGAACGTGAGGATCTGCATGTACAGCAGCACCACGGCGGCAATCGACATGGCGATGCGCTGGCCCTTCTCCGGGTCGGGCGGGTTGAGCGCGTCGACGTGCACGGTGGCCGCCGACACCGCCTGGTCCACCGCGGCCACGTCCACGTCCTGGGCGGCCAGGGCGCGCTCCTGGGCCGCCGAGCTCACGGCGGCGGAGATGATCGTGTGCAGGTCGGAGCCCAGTTCCGACTCGGTGATCGCCGTGACGGATCCGTTCGCCGCGGGGAGCAGGGCCGCGTCCACGTCCCCGTCGGAGACCGCGGTGCGGGCGGTCTGCTCGTCGGGGATCTCGCGCACGTCGATCGTCATCGACATCGCCTCGCCCGTCGATTCCAGCGGCTGGGCCAGCGTCTGGTCGCCCACGATGGCCACAGTCGCGTCGTGCCCGTCGTCGCCGCCGGAGAACGCGGAGTAGACGATGATCCCGCCGATGATGGCGATGAGGATGATGATGTTGCTGATCAGGAAGCTCTTCTTCCGGATCTGCGTGGAGAACTCGCGGCGGGCGACCAGGCCCACGGCGCGCGCTGGGGAGATGGTGGCGTTCATGCGGTCACGACCTCTCGGAACAGCTCGGTCAGGGACGGGCGGCGCAGGGTGAACTCGTGCACGGGGCCGGTGCGGAGCGCCGCGGCGAGCACCGCCTGGTCGTCGGCGCCGGGGGTGAGGGTGAGCAGCGTGCGCTCGCCGGACTGCTCTGCGGCGGCGACGCCGGGGACGGCGGATGCCCACCCGGCGGGCGCCTGCGGGGCGTGCACCACCAGCTGGGCCTCGCCGCGCGCCCGCAGCTCGTCGACGGTGCCGATGGCGCGCATCCGCCCGCCGGCGATGATGCCGACGCGGTGGCAGAGCCGTTCCACCAGCTCGAGCTGGTGGCTGGAGAAGATGACGGGCACCCCGTCGGCGGCCTTCTCCCGGAGCACGTCGCTCATCACGTCGACGGCGACGGGGTCGAGGCCGGAGAACGGCTCGTCCAGCACGAGAACGGCCGGGTCGTGCACCAGTGCGGCGGCGAGCTGCACGCGCTGCTGGTTGCCGAGGCTCAGCGCGTCGACCGTGTCGCCGACCCGCCCGTCGATACCGAGCCGCTCCGTCCACCGCTGCACTGCGACGTCGGCGTCGGCCCTGCTCAGGCCGTGCAACTGGGCGAGGTAGGCCAGCTGGGCGCCCACCTTCATCTTGGGGTACAGCCCTCTTTCCTCAGGCATGTATCCGACTGTGCGGCGCACGTCGAGGTCGACGGGCCGGTCGCCGATGCGCACCTCGCCCGCGTCGGCCGAGAGCACGCCGAGGGCGATGCGCATCGTCGTCGTCTTGCCCGCCCCGTTGCTTCCGACGAAGCCGAAGATCTCGCCGGGCTGCACGGAGAAGCTCATGTCGTCGAGGGCGCGGACGGTGCCGTAGGACTTCGAGACGCCGTCGATGGTCAGTACTGCGGCGTGACGGCTCGGCGGGGCGTTGCCGGAAGGGGTCGATCTGGTCATTGCTGCTCCAAGGGGTGTCAGGGATTGACTCTGCGGGGCGCGGGGATCAGTCGATCACGCCGTCCTCCGGCTCGGGGTCGGGGCGAGTCCAGGCGAGGATCAGCGTCGGCGACGTGCCGCCGATGAGCAGCGCCGTCACCACTAGCAGGCCGCCCATGTAGGCGAGCTGGGGCGAACCCCCGCCGCCGCTGGTGATGAAGATCAGCACTGCGGCGGGCACGAACGCGGCGATCTGCGTGATGGTCAGGCCGATCGAGCGGGCGCTGTTGCGCAGCTGCAGCTCGTACTCGTCGAGCGCATCACGCGGGGCGTCGCCCTGGCGGCCGGAGACGATCTGCACCGCCGGCCACAGCACGAGCAGCGCCGCCGTCGCGCCCAGCCACGACCAGTAGGCGGCGGTGATGTCCCAGTAGGTGAGGACGGCGATGATAATCATCGCCGCGTACAGCGCGCACAGCAGAACGACGAGCGTGCGACGTGCGGGCCGCGTGCGCAGGCGCCGCAGCCGGGTGCTGAAGCGCCGCTGCTGTTCGAGGAATCTGCGCGTGCGATAGGCCTGATAGCGCTCGACGGCGCCGAAGTCAGTCATGATGGTTACCGCCTTCCGGGCCGGATCCGCCGGTCCGGCCGGTCTCTGGTGCGGGATGGAGGCTCTGGGCGAGGGGCGCGAACTCCGTGCGGGAGAACACCGCCTCGACGGGCAGGGCGAAGACCTCGCAGATGCGCAGCGCCAGGTCCAGGCTGGGGTAGTGGTCGCCGCGTTCCAGCGCGCCGATCGTCTGCGGGTTCACCGAGACCAGCTCGGCCAGCTGTGCGCGCGACATCCGCCTGTCGGCGCGCAGCACGCCGACCCGGTTGTGGATGGGGGGTGTGCTTCCCCTGCGTGCAGCACTCACAGAACAAAGTGTTGTATAAACCCAACGATTGTGCAACCGGAAACAATTACCTGATAGGTATTCGCGATGGAGGGGGTGGCGGGCGGCTGCGGCCCGGGCGTCCCCGGCGATCCGAGCGCCGTTTCCCGCCGGGCCCTTGCGAATGCGTGCTCGGCGTGCGCAGCCGGTGCTCGGATCGAGGCCGGCCGCCCCGTCAGGCCTCGCGCACCCGGCCGTCCGCGACCTCCCAGCGAGCGGTGGCGTGCACCGCGTCGAGCATCCGCCTGTCGTGCGTCACCAGCAGCAGCGTGCCCTCGTACGCGTCCAGAGCCTGCTCGAGTTGCTCGATGGCGGGCAGGTCGAGGTGGTTGGTGGGCTCGTCGAGCACCAGCAGGTTGGCGCCGCGCGCCTGCAGAAGCGCCAGCGCGGCGCGGGTGCGCTCGCCGGGGGACAGCGACGCGGCCGGGCGCCCCACTTGCGCCGCCCGCAGCCCGAACTTGGCCAGCAGCGTGCGAACGTCGGCGTCGGGCCAGTCGGGCACCGCCGCGCCGAACGCCTCCGCCAGTGGCTCGGGCCCCGCGAAGGCGCCGCGTGCCTGGTCGATCTCGCCCACCCGCACGCCCGAACCGAGAGCCGCGGCGCCCTCGTCCGGGGAGGCCGTGCCGAGCAGCAGGGCCAGCAGCGTCGACTTGCCCGCCCCGTTGGCGCCGGTGATGACGATGCGGTCGCCCCAGTTCACCTGAGCCGACACCGGTCCCAGGGTGAAGTCGCCGCGGTGCACGACGGCGCCCGACGCGGTGGCGACGACGGTGCCGCTGCGGGGCGCGGGCGCGATGGTCATGCGCAGCTCCCACTCCTTGCGCGGCTCCTCCACCACGTCGAGTCGCTCGATCGCGCGCTGCGTCTGCCGCGCCTTGGCCGCCTGCTTCTCGGACGACTCGGCGCGCAGACGGCGGCCCATCTTGTCGCTGTCGCCGGCCTTGCGGCGCGCGTTGCGCACGCCCTGCGAGAGCCAGTTGCGCTGCATCTGGGCGCGGTCCTCGAGCCGCGAGCGGGTGTCCGCGTACTCGTCGTAGGCCTCGCGGGCGTGCCGGCGTGCCACCGCCCGTTCCGCCAGGTACGCCTCGTAGCCGCCGTCGTAGACGTCCACCGACTGCTGGGCCAGGTCCAGCTCCACCACCCGGGTGACGGTGCGCGCCAGGAACTCGCGGTCGTGGCTCACCACCACCAGGCCCACGCGGGTGTCGGCGACGAACCGTTCGAGTAGAGCCAGGCCGTCCAGGTCGAGGTCGTTGGTCGGCTCGTCGAGCAGCAGCAGGTCGTAGCGCGAGAGCAGCAGAGCCGCGAGGGCCGCGCGCGCCGCCTGCCCGCCGGACAGTCCCGTCATCGGGGCGTCGAGCGGGTCGGCGTCGCCGGTCGGGGCGCGCAGCCCCAGGTCGGCGGCGACGGCCGCGGCGCGCTCGGGCAGGTCGGCGCCGCCCAGCGCCAGCCAGCGCTCCAAGGCGGGGGTGTAGTGGTCCTCGGCGCCGCCGTCGGCCAGCGACTCGGCGGCGGCGTTCATGGCGGCCTCGGCATCGGCGACGCCCGTGCGGCGCGCGATGAAGCCGAGCACCGACTCGCCAGGTCGGCGCTCGTGCTCCTGCGCGAGGTGGCCGACGGACGCGCCGGGCGGGGTCAGCGTGACCGTGCCTGTTTCCGTTCCTGCGTTGTCGGTGCGGGTGGCCGCGGCGAGCATCCGCAGCAGCGTCGACTTGCCCGCCCCGTTGGCGCCGACGAGCCCCACCACGTCGCCGGGGCCCACCGTGAGGTCGAGGCCGGAGAACAGGGTGCGGTCGCCATGGGCGGCGGAGAGGCCGGTGGCCTGCAGGAGTGCGCTCACACGGACAGTATGACCGCGCGGGCCGACGGTTCAGACGCCGCCGGGATAGCCCAGCTGCCGCCACGCCTCATAGCAGGCGACGGCCGCCGAGTTCGACAGGTTCATCGACCGCCGGCCCGGAATCATCGGAATGCGGACGTGCGCGGTGACGTGCGGATCGTCGAGCACCTCCTGCGGGAGACCCGTCGTCTCCGAGCCGAACAGCAGCACGTCGCCGTCCCGGTACTCCACCTGCGCGAACGACGTGGTGGTGTGGGTGGTGAACGCGAACACCCGCCCCGGGGCGACCGCCGCCCACGCCGACTCCACGTCCGGGTGCACGAACACCCGGGCCAGGTCGTGGTAGTCGAGCCCGGCCCGCCGCAGATGCTTGTCCGACAGGTCGAACCCCATCGGCTCCACCAGGTGCAGCTCCGCCCCGGTGCCGGCGACCATGCGGATCGCGTTGCCGGTGTTCGGCGGGATGAGCGGCTGGTGGAACATCACTTTGAGCACGGGGTACAGGATGCCACTCGGCGCGGCGGGGGTTGCTCGGCGTCGCGCTCGAAGTTCGGGCGTGGTGGGCCCGTGCCCCGGCTTCGTCCCGCGGACGCCGGAGATTCCCCTGGCAAGTGCAGAACCACGATCCGTCCGCAGGAGCTTCTGTGTGAAGCGGCGGTGATGACGGGGCTTCGGGCCCGGAGCGGGCGGGGCTCGGACTACGGTCGTCATACCTGCCGAGACGCTCCAGGAGGGTCAGCGATGTCCGTGCCGCCGCAGCCGCCGCCCGATCCCGAGCATCCGTCCGGTGACGGCCCGCCGGACGACGACACCCCCATCGCCTATTCGCAGACCCCGTACGGCCACCCCGGATACGCCCAGGACGATCCCACGCAGCAGATCCCGCTGCAGCGGCCCTACCCGCAGGAGCAGGCATACGGCTACGGCTATGCCGCGCCGCCGCCCCCGCCGTCCCCGCCGCCGAAGAAGCGGTGGCCGTGGGTGGTCGGCGCCGTCGCGGTGCTGGCGGTGGCGGCTCTCATCGTGGCGCTCGTGGTGGAGCTGGTCGGCGGTCGCGACACGGCCGACAATGCCGGCGCGGTCACTGCGCCCGCTCCGGCCACCGGCGAAGCCTCCGCGCCGGCCGCAGGGACGGCTCCGACCACGGCAGCGGCCCCGACGCCCACCGCGGACACCGGCGTGCTGCCCGCGAGCGGAATCTTCAAGGTGGGCTCCGACATCCAGCCCGGCGAGTACGCGGTGTCACCGGTCGGCGGTACGGCGGGCTACTGGGAACGGTTGTCCTGCACCACCGGCGAAATGCAGTGCATCATCGCCAACGACAACGTTTCAGGGCCCGGCTATCTGACGATCCTGCCCGGCGACCTGGCCGTGCGCGTCGAGCGGTTGCGGCTGGTGCCCACCGGCGCGGCCCCCGCCACGGCCCCGCCGGCGACCACCCCGCCTCCAGTGCGCGGCGGCGACCTGCCCACCGACGGTCAGGGTTTCGTCGGCCGCGCGTCGGCGCGCTGCAATTCCGACGACCCGGCCGTCGTGACCGCCCGCACCGGCCGGTCGCTGGTGGTGATCTGCCGGACCGGCGTCGGCCGTTTCTACTACAAGGGCGTGCGGTTGGAGGACGGCGCGGCGATCGAGATCGATGACCCGGTGCCCTCGGGTTCCGGCTTCGCCGCGACCAACGACGGCGTGGAGTACACGATCAGCCCCGGCGCCCTCGTCATCACACAGGACGCGACGCGGCTCGCCGAGGAGAAGGTGCTGCAGTACCGGGCGCGGTGACCTATCCGTCGCCGCCGCCGCGGGTCCACGCTGACCGCCCCGTCGGGCCTGTTGCGGACCTGCCAGAATGGCATGGTGACTGCGACGACTCTGGACGGCAAGCTGACCCGCGACGAACTCTTCGCCGACCTCACCACCCGGGTGGCGGCGCTGGCGGCGAAGGGCATCACGCCCGGCCTGGGCACGATCCTCGTGGGGGACGACCCGGGCTCGCACGCCTACGTGCGCGGCAAGCACAACGACTGCGCCAAGGTGGGCATCACCTCGCTGCGCCGGGATCTGCCTGCCGACGTCAGCCGGGAGCAGCTGCTGGACACCATCGCGGAGCTCAACGGCAACCCCGAGTGCACCGGCTACATCGTGCAGCTGCCCCTGCCGGACCACCTCGACGAGAACGAGGCGCTGGAGGCGGTGGACCCGGACAAGGACGCCGACGGCCTGCACCCGATGAACCTCGGCCGGCTGGTGCTGGGCAAGGAGGCTGCGCTGCCGTGCACTCCGCGGGGGATCCTGCACCTGCTGCGCCGCTACGAGGTGCCGATCGCCGGCGCGCACGTGGTGGTCGTCGGCCGCGGGGTCACGGTGGGCCGGCCGATCGGGCTGCTGTTCACCCGGCGCACCGAGAACGCCACGGTCACCCTCTGCCACACGGGTACGAAGGACCTCGCGGCCGAGGTGCGGCGCGCGGACATCGTCATCGCCGCAGCCGGAAAGCCCGGGCTCATCACGGCGGACATGGTCAAGCCGGGCGCCGCGGTGCTCGACGTGGGGGTCACGCGCACCGACGCCGGCTTGGTGGGCGACGTCGACAAGGCCGTGTGGGAGGTGGCCGGCCACGTGTCGCCGAACCCGGGCGGCGTCGGGCCGCTCACTCGGGCCTTCCTGCTGCAGAATGTGGTCGAGCGTGCCGAACGGGACGCCGGATAAGTCGACGACCCAGGGCAGGCCTGACACACAGCAGGAGAGACGCGATGAGCGACGCGGGTGACGGGGGCGGTCCGGGGGCGGGCAAGGCCGTGCCCAGCCGCATCGCCGCGCCGACGGGTCCGCCGACGACGCTCCTCTACCGGCTGCGCACCATCCATCTGCCGCTGATACTGATCGGCTGCGGGCTGTTCGCGGCGATGGTGCTGGTGGCGATGGACCGGTGGCGCCGCGGCACCGTGCTGTTCGGCCTGGTCACACTGGTGGCGGCGGTGGTGCGCCTGGTGCTCTCGCCGGAGCGGGTGGGGGTCCTGGCGGTGCGGAGCCGGGCGTTCGACGTGGCCACGCTCACCGCGTTCGGCGGGTTGATCATCTGGCTGGGCCTGTCCATCGAGTCGCTGGGCACCGGGTAGCCGGGCGGCCGTCATCCCGCCCGCGGTCCGTCGCCACCCCGCGAAGAAACACCCCCGCGTCAGCGCCGCGCGGCGGCCGCCTTGCGCGCCAGCTCCATCGTCTTGCAGATCGCAGCGTCGACCGCGTCGAATTCGATGAGGAACGCGTCGTGCCCGTAGCGGCTCTCGTACTGCAGGAACTCGACGCATCCGGCCAGGTACTCGGCGATCTCGGCCTGCAGGCGGATGGGGTAGAGCCGGTCGGAGTCCCAGCCGGCCACGATGGTGGGCACGCTGCAGCCGGCCAGCGCGGCCTGCACGCCGCCGCGGTCGCGTCCCACGTCGTGCCGGTTGAGTGATTCGGTGAGGATCACGTAGCTGCCGGGGTCGAATCGCCCGACGAACTTGTCCGCCTGGTACTCCAGGTAGCTCTGCACCGCGTAGCGGCCGTCCTTGAGCGGATCCTCGTCCAGCTGGCCCGCGTTGGCGAAGCGCTCGTCCAGCTCGAACTCGGTGCGGTAGCTCAGGTGCGCGAACCGCCGCGCCAGCCTGAGGCCGGTGTCGGGCCGCAGGCTGGTGCCGTAGAAGTCGCCGCCCTGCCAGTCGGGGTCGCGGCGGATGGCCTCGAGCTGCGTGGTCTGCGTGCCGATCTGGTCCGCCGTGGCGCGGGCGCCGACGGCGAGGATCAGCGCCGAGTCGACCCGCTCGGGATAGGTGACCTCCCATTCGAGCGCGCGGGCGCCGCCCATCGAGCCGCCCATCACGGAGGCGACGCGGTCGATGCCGAGCTCTTCGAGCGCGCGGGCTTCGGCGCGCACCTGGTCGCGGATGGACAGGTACGGGAACCGCGAGCCCCAGGGGCGCCCGTCCGGAGCGGGCGACGACGGCCCGGTGCTGCCGTTGCAGCCGCCGAGCGAGTTGGTGGTGATCACGCACCACTCGTCGGTGTCGAGGGCCAGGCCGGGGCCGATCAGCCCGTTCCACCAGCCCGGCGACGCGTGCCGGTCGTCCGCGGGACCGGCGGCGTGGGTGTCCCCGGTCAGCGCGTGCAGCGCGAGCACCACGTTGTCGCGCGCGGCGTTGAGCTCGCCCCACCGCTGGAACGCGATGGTGACCTGGGGGAGCCGGACGCCGCAGTCGAGGACCAGCGGTCCGATCTCGACGGCGCCCTGCTGCCCGTCCGGCGACGGGAGCGACGCCGGACGGGCAGGGTGGACCGTGCTCATGGTCAAGATGCAGCCGCCGCGGCGAAGCCGGTCGCCAGGTCCGCGAGGATGTCGTCGATGCCCTCGATGCCCACGCACAGGCGCACCTGGCCGGCGTAGACGCCTGCGGCCTCGCGCTCGGCCTCGGAGAGCTGCTGGTGGGTGGTGGACCAGGGGTGGACGACCAGCGAGCGGACGTCGCCCATGTTGGCCACGTGGCTGTGCAGGGTGAGCGCGTCGATGAAGGCCCGCGCGGCCTTCTCGCCGCCGGCGATGTTGAAGGTGAGCACGGCGCCGGTCCCGCGGGGCAGCAGCTTCTTGCCGCGCTCGTGCCACTGCGAGGAGGCCAGGCCGGCGTAGGAGACGGATTCGACCTCGCTGCGGGCCTCGAGGAATTCGGCGACGCGCTGCGCGTTGGCCACGTGCCGCTCGACGCGCAGGCTCAGCGTCTCCAGGCCCTGCGCCGTGAGGAACGCGTTGAACGGCGAGGGGGCATTGCCCATGTCGCGGAGCAGCTGCACGCGCGCCTTGAGGGCGAACGCGGGCGCTCCGAGATCCGCGTAGACGACGCCGTGGTAGCTCTCGTCCGGCTCGGTGAACCCGGGGAACCGGGGCGTGCCGTCGGCCTGCGTGACGGTCCAGTCGAAGTTGCCGCCGTCGACGATGACGCCGTTGATCGTCGTCCCGTGGCCGCCGAGGTACTTGGTGGCCGAGTGCACGACCACGTTGGCGCCGTGCTCGAGCGGGTTGAGCAGGTACGGGGTGGCGATCGTGTTGTCGACGATCAGCGGGACGCCGGCCTCCCGCGCCACCCCGGAGATGCCGGGCAGGTCGAGGACGTCGCCGCGCGGGTTGCCGATGGTCTCGCCGAACAGCGCCTTGGTGTTCGGCTTGATGGCGGCGCGCCACTGCGCGATGTCGTCGGGGTCGTCGACGAAGCTCACGTCCACGCCGATCTTGCGCAGCGTGTAGTGGAACAGGTTGAACGTGCCGCCGTAGATGTGCGGGCTGGAGACGACGTGGTCGCCGGCGCCGGCGATGTTGAGCAGCGAATACATGGTGGCCGACTGGCCGGAGGACAGCAGCAGCCCTGCGACGCCGCCCTCGAGCGCGGCGATGCGCTGCTCGACCGCATCCACGGTGGGATTCATGATGCGGGTGTAGATGTTGCCGGGCTCGGCCAGCGAGAACAGGGCCTCGGCGTGATCGGTGCTGTCGAACTGGTACGACGTGGTCTGGTAGATCGGCAGCGCCGTCGCCTTGGTGGTGGGGTCCGGGGTGTAGCCGGTGTGGACCTGCTTGGTCTCGAAGGACCAGTTGGCGGTGGGATCGGTGGTCTCGGTCATCGATGCGCTCCAGGGGGCTGGTTCGCCGCGCCGCCCGATGGGCGTGCGGGGCAGGTGGCGGATGGCTCCGGGCGGCTCGGGCCGCGGGCCCGCGCGTGGATCGCCGCGTTCCGGCGGGACCCGGTGGGATCCGCCGCTGTGCGGAGCCCGGCTCGGCACGGTGGCCTTCTGCCGGGGATCGTGCGCGGGCTCCGCCGGCGAGGGCGGACGGAGCCGTCGGGCAGGGTGCATCGCGTCGCGGCCTGCGGGCCGGGCCCGGGGCGACGACGGAGATGCGGGGGTCGGCACTTCCGTCAGCTACGACAACACATGTGTGAACCTCCGTTGGGGCTTACCCCTTCTTTGTGGGCCCGCCCCAGCGGGCCCGCGCTTGTCGTCCGCAACGGCCACCCGTTCGACGGATGCCTCGCCTGTGCCGTGGTGCGCACAGCCGGCGATGCCGACGCGGTGTCCACGGACGACCTGGTCATCACCCGGGGCACCCCACCGCGGTTGGAGGGTTGCCGGCCAGCCAGCCGGGGCTTGACGCTGACGCTCATGACCTGACCCGATCTTAGCCGTATACGCGGGTGCGGTTTCAACTGGTCCGTCCCGGCGGGGGGCCGGGATCCGGACCTGTTGTAGTCACCGGGACCTGAAGGGGTGCCCGGCGCCGGCTATCGAGTACGCTCGTACTGCAGAACGTGCGGTGTGCACGGCCGGGTCCTGTGCCCCGTGCGCACCCGCCCGGATTCCGGTGCGTATCACGTCACCACGTGACCGCTCCTGTGACCCGGGGTACTAATCTGCTACATGACGGAGTATGTCAGTACGGCCGGTGCCTGAGAGCACGCGCGCCGCGCGGTCGCCTTGCAGTCGGCCGTCGGGCGTGCATCCACAAGATGGGCCGCGCTGCGCGAGTTGAACAGGCTTGTCTAGGAGGACGCGGACCACATGTCCAAGATCAAGGTCGAGGGAACCGTCGTCGAGCTCGATGGCGACGAGATGACCCGCATCATCTGGCAGTTCATCAAGGACAAGCTGGTCCATCCGTACCTGGATGTGAACCTGGAGTACTACGACCTGGGCGTCGAGCACCGTGATGCGACGGACGACCAGGTGACCGTCGACGCGGCGAACGCCATCAAAAAGCACGGCGCGGGCGTCAAGTGCGCCACCATCACGCCCGACGAGGCGCGCGTGGAGGAGTTCGGGCTCAAGAAGATGTGGCGGTCGCCCAACGGCACCATCCGCAACATCCTCGGCGGCACGATCTTCCGCGCGCCCATCATCATCTCCAACGTGCCGCGCCTGGTCCCCGGCTGGACCAAGCCGGTGGTCGTGGGCCGTCACGCCTTCGGCGACCAGTACCGCGCCACCGACTTCAAGGTCCCCGGCGCCGGCACGGTCACCATCACCTACACGCCCGAGGACGGCAGCGAGCCGATCCAGCACGAGGTGTGCAAGATCCCCGAGGACGGCGGCGTCGTCATGGGGATGTACAACTACAAGAAGTCGATCCAGGACTTCGCCCGCGCATCGCTGTCCTACGGCCTGCAGCAGAACTACCCCGTGTACCTGTCGACGAAGAACACGATCCTCAAGGCCTACGACGGCATGTTCAAGGACGAGTTCCAGCGCATCTACGAGGAGGAGTTCAAGGCGGAGTTCGACGCCGCCGGGCTCACCTACGAGCACCGCCTGATCGACGACATGGTCGCCTCCGCGCTCAAGTGGGAGGGCGGCTACGTCTGGGCCTGCAAGAACTACGACGGCGACGTCCAGTCCGACACCGTCGCGCAGGGCTACGGTTCGCTGGGCCTGATGACCTCGGTGCTCATGACGCCGGACGGCCGGACCGTCGAGGCCGAGGCCGCGCATGGCACCGTCACCCGGCACTACCGCCAGCACCAGCAGGGCAAGCCGACCTCGACCAACCCCATCGCGTCCATCTTCGCCTGGACCCGGGGCCTGGAGCACCGCGGCAAGCTCGACAACACCCCCGACGTGGTGGAGTTCTGCCATCTGCTCGAGGACGTCGTCATCAAGACCGTCGAGAGCGGCAAGATGACCAAGGACCTGGCGATGCTCGTCGGCGGCGACCAGGGCTACCTGACCACCGAGGAGTTCCTCGGTGCGCTCGACGACAACCTGAAGGCCGCGAAGGCCCGCGCCTGACGCACCGCCGCTCGCGCAGAGCGGCACCCGACGGCGGAGGATCGGCCGGGGCCCACGGGCCCCGGCCGTTGTCGTGCGTCCGGAGCCCCGGCACCGTGGTGCGGCTCACGCCGGTTCCCGGAATGCCCGCGCGCCCGCGCCCCGTTGACCGTGCGTGTGGGCCCTCGCCCGCCGGTACTCGAACATTCAGGAAGGCGGTGCCCGCATGTCCGTGCGACCGGCGATGACGGCGCTCGCGCTCGGCGGCTTCGGCATCGGCACCACCGAGTTCGTGGCGATGGGGCTGCTGCCGCAGATCGCGGACGGCATGGGGGTGTCCGAGCCGACGGCCGGGCACGTCATCTCCGCCTACGCCCTGGGCGTGGTGGTGGGCGCACCGACGATCTCGGCGCTCACCGCGCGCGTGGACCGGCGGCGACTGCTGGTGGCGCTGATGGTCGCGTTCACCGTGGGCAACGCCGTCACGGTGCTGGCGCCGGGCATGGACGTGCTCATCGTGTCGCGCTTTCTCGCGGGGCTGCCGCACGGCGCCTACTTCGGGGTGGCGTCGCTGGTCGCCGCGCAACTCGCGGGCTCCGGCAAACGCGCGAAGGCGGTGGCCACGGTGATGCTCGGCCTGTCCGTGGCCAACGTGGTGGGCGTCCCGCTCGCCTCGGCGATGGGCCAGCAGCTGGGGTGGCGCAGCGCGTTCGGCCTGGTCGCCGTGATCGGGCTGGCGACGATGGCGGCGCTGCTGCGCTGGGTGCCGCCCATGGCGGCGGCGCCCTCGTCGAGTCCCCGGGCCGAACTCGGAGCGCTGCGGCGCCCGCAGGTGTGGCTGACTCTGGCCGTCGGGATGGTCGGATTCGGCGGCATGTTCGCCGTCTACACCTACATCGCGACCACGCTCACCGACGTCGCCGGCGTGCCCTCGGCGCTGGTACCGCTGGCGTTGGCGCTCTACGGGCTCGGCATGGTCGCGGGCAACCTCGTCGGCGGGCGCCTGGCCGACCGGGCGCTCATGCCGTCGATGTTCGCGATGCTCGCCCTCATCGCCGTCGTGATGGCCCTGTTCGTCGTGGCCGTGCACAACCCGGTGACCGCGCTCGCCGCCGTGTTCCTGGTGGGGGCCTCCGGGGCGGCGATGGTCCCCGCGCTGCAGACGCGGCTCATGGACGTCGCCGCCGACGCCCAGAGCCTGGCCGCCGCGCTCAACCATTCGGCGCTCAACGTCGCCAACGCGGGCGGGGCGTGGCTGGGCGGGGTCGTCATCGCCGCGGGCCTCGGCTACACCGCCCCGGCGGCGGTGGGCGCCGGGCTGGCGGTGGCCGGCCTGCTGATCCTGGCGGTGAGCGCGGCGCTGCAACGGCGCACCGACGCGCGCACGTCCGTGGACCGGGACCGCGCGCCGGCGGCGGTGCACTAGCCTTCAGAGCGTGTCGAAGAGCGATCTCACCGTCAGCACCGTCAACATCAACGGCGTCCGCGCCGCCACCAAGAAGGAGCACGGGCTGCTCCAGTGGCTGGCCGGCACCCGGGCGGACGTGGTCTGCCTGCAGGAGGTGCGTGCCACCGACGCGCAGCTGCAGGCGGCGCTCGCGCCCGCCGTCGAGGACGGCTGGCACATCGTCTCCGCCGAGCCGGAGCAGAAGGGCCGCAACGGCGTGGCCATCCTGTCGCGGGTGCCCGCCGACGCCCACCGCATCGGGCACGGGGATCCCGAGTTCGCCGCGTCGGGCCGCTACATCGAGGCGGACTTCGGCGACGTCACCGTCGCGAGCCTGTACCTGCCGTCCGGGGAGACCGACACCCCGCGGCAGGACGAGAAGGAACGCTTCATGGCGACGTTCGCCGAGCACATGGCGCGCGCCGCGACGGCCGGCCGGGACACCGTGGTGTGCGGCGACTGGAACATCGCCCACACCGAGCGGGACCTGAAGAACTGGAAGGGCAACAAGAAGTCCTCGGGTTTCCTGCCGGGCGAGCGCGCGTGGCTGGACGAACTGTTCGCCGCGGACACGGGCTGGGTGGACGTGATCCGCGCGCTGCACGGCGACGTCGACGGCCCCTACAGCTGGTGGTCGTACCGCGGCAAGGCGTTCGACAACGATGCGGGCTGGCGCATCGACTACCACGTCGCCACGGCCGGGCTCGCGTCGTCGGCGTCCGCGGGCGTCGTCGAGCGCGCGGAGAGTTACGACACGCGCTGGTCCGATCATGCGCCCGTCACCGTCACCTATGCGCGCTGAGCGGCCCCCTCTGCGGCGTGCGCGGCGGCCCGGCCGCATCGCGGCGCTGCTGGTGGCGGTCTTCGCCGTCATCGCCGCGCTGCTGGCCGGTTGCGGCCCGGCGGACGATGCCGCCGGGGTTGGCGGGGCGACCGGCGCGCACGCCGCGGCGCAGGCCGGCGATCATCCGCACGTGGCCGGCGTCCCCGAGGCCGCCTGGAGCACGCTCGCGCTCATCGACGCCGGCGACTGGCCGGAGGCAGCCGAAGCGCCCGGCACCAAGGGCGGGCAGCGCTTCGGCAACCGGGAGAACCGGCTGCCGCAGCGCGACGCCGGTGGCGACCGGATCCGCTACAGCGAATGGGATGTCAATCCGAAGAAACCTGGCCAAGGGCGGGACGCGGAGCGCATAGTCACAGGGGACGAGGGTTCAGCCTGGTACACGGGCGACCACTACTCGACGTTCACGCGCATGCGTTGACGGTGGCCGCCCCCAGGAGAGGTGATGCGCCATGACCGAGATCGAGAAGTTCGCCGCGGCCGGCGGGCACCTGGTCGGTGTCGCCCGGCCGGGCGACACCGGGGCGGGCGAGGTGATCGTGGCGCTTGAGAGCGCGGGATTCGCGGTGAGCACCGTCTCTGCGGAGCACATGCACACCGTCGGAGGGGTGTTCGAGGAGTTCTCGGCCGCCCTCGAGTTCCCCGACTACTTCGGCAACAACAAGGACGCCTTCGACGAGTGCATGCGCGAACTCGACGAGATCGTGGGGGAGGCGTCCGGCCACGCCGTCGTCATCCGGCATGCGTCCGAGCTGCTGGCCGATGAGCCGGACGAACTCGAGTGGTTCGTCGACGCGTTCGAGTTCTACGGGGAGCACTACGGCGACGCCGAGGTGGAGTTCCGTGTGCTGCTGGTGGTGGCCCCCGGCGAGGCCGACGGCGTGCAGGAGCGGTGGCGCGACTTCGGCGCCGATCCGGTGGAACTGGGCTGACGCTGCCCACCCGCTGCGGACCGCACGGCCGTCGCGGAGGGATCAGCCGCGGTGGATGTAGGACTCGAGGTGGTCGCGCTCGGTCTCGAGCTCGTCCATGCGGCTCTTGACCACGTCGCCGATGCTGACTATGCCGCGTAGAGATCCCTCCACGACGACGGGCAGATGGCGGATGCGGTGCTCGGTCATGGTGGCCGCGAGGCTGTCCACCGAGTCGTCCAACGCGCAGGTGAACACGGTGGTGGACATGATCTCGGAGATCGGCGTGCCCAGCGCGCCGGCCCCGCACCTGTGCAGCCTGCGGATGATGTCGCGTTCCGAGATCATCCCCAGGACCTCGTTGTTCTGCACCACGACGAACGCGCCGACGTTGTGGCGGGCCATGTCGTCGATGACCTGGCGGACGGTCACATCCGGTGCGACGGTGAGCACCGCGGTGCCCTTGGACTGCAGAACGTCTGCGATACGCATGCGGACTCCCCTGTCGAGCGTCTGTCGAGCGTCCTCCGACGATCACACGAGTCTACTGTGATGCACGACACTTTCCCAGGGGTTTCCGTGCGGGCGCGCTCTCGGCCGGAGGCGGGGGGCGGAGCGGCGCGTGAAAGTATGGGTGACATGGCAGAACCGTCCTCTTCACCGGCCTCCGATGCGCCAGCGGATCAGGCTCCGGCGGCCCAGGCGCCGGCCCGCAAGCCCCGGGTGCTCTCCGGAATCCAGCCCACCGCGGATTCGTTCCACCTCGGCAACTATCTGGGCGCGCTGCGGCAGTGGGTGCCGTTGCAGGACGAGCACGACGCGTTCTACTTCATCCCGGACATGCACGCGATCACTGTTCCGCAGGATCCGAAGCTGCTGCGCAAGCGCACCCGGCTGGCGGCGGCCCAGCTGCTGGCCATCGGGATCGACCCGGAGCGGTCCACCCTGTTCGTGCAGAGCCACGTGCCGGAGCACGCCGAGCTGTCGTGGGTCCTCAACTGCATCACCGGGTTCGGCGAGGCGGGCCGGATGACGCAGTTCAAGGACAAGTCCGCCAAGCAGGGCGCGGAGAGCACCGGGGTGGGGCTGTTCACCTATCCGATCCTCATGGCGGCGGACATCCTGCTCTACCGCTCGCATCTGGTGCCGGTGGGCGAGGACCAGCGCCAGCACCTGGAACTGACCCGTGACCTGGCGCAGCGGTTCAACGCGCGGTACGGGAAGTCATTCGTCGTGCCGGAGGCGACGATCATCAAGGAGTTCGCGAAGGTCTACGACCTGCAGGAGCCGACGAAGAAGATGAGCAAGTCCGGCGACAACCCCAAGGGCGTCATCAACCTGCTCGACGACCCGAAGGTCTCCGCCAAGCGCATCAAGTCGGCGGTGACCGACACCGGAAGCGAGGTCCGCTTCGACCGCGCGGAGAAGCCGGGCGTGTCGAACCTGCTGACGATCAACTCCGCGCTGTCCGGCCGCAGCATCGCCGAGCTCGAGCAGCGCTTCGCGGGCGGCGGCTACGGCGACCTGAAGGGCGACACGGCCGAGGTCCTCACCGGGTTCGTCACGCCGCTGCGCTCCGCCGTGGACGGGTACCTGGCCGACCCGGCCGAGCTCGACCGCGTCCTCTCGCGCGGCGCGGAGCGGGCGCGTGCGGTAGCGTCGGGAACCCTGAAGCGTGTCTACGACAGGGTGGGCTTCCTCGCCTCCGGGGATTGACCTCCGCGGGAAAGGAGTTGAGCCGTATGGCCCGCAGCGGCACTGCGACCGGGAAGACCGACGAGGACAAGGGTCCGTCGTTCCTGGACCGGCGCCGGGCCGCGTGGCCCTGGTTCGACCACGTCATGCGGGCGGCCGCCCGCTACAAGGACGAGCGCGGCGACCACTACGCCGCCGCCGTCACCTACTTCACCGTGCTGGCGCTGTTTCCGCTGCTGATGGTGGCGTTCGCGGTGGCGGGGTTCGTGCTGGCCGGCAACGCGCACCTGCTGGACGAGCTGCGCACGCAGATCACCGACAACGTGCCGGGGTCGATGGGCGGCACCATCAACGACCTGGTGGATACGGCGATCAACTCGCGTGCCGCGGTGGGCGTGCTGGGCATCCTGGGCGCGCTCTACACCGGGCTCGGCTGGATGGCGCACCTGCGCGCCGCGCTGTCCGAGCAGTGGGAGCAGACCAGCCCGCAGCCGAATTTCCTGATGAAGAAGGTCCATGACCTGGGTGCGCTGGGCGGGCTGGGCGTGGCGCTGGTGGTGTCGCTGGGCGTGACCGCCCTGGGCTCCGGGTCGCTGGGCAAGAAGGTGCTCGAGTGGCTGCGCCTCGACGCCATGCCGGGGGCCGGTGTTCTGCTGACTGTGGTGTCCGTACTGGCGGGCGTGGCGGCCTCGTGGGCGCTGTTCACATGGGTGATCGCGCGCTTGCCGCGGGAACGCGTGGCGCTCCGCAGCGCGCTGATGGGCGCCCTGCTGGCGGCGATCGCGTTCGAGGTGTTCAAGCGCATCGCGGTCGTGTATCTGGCGAATATCGTCCAGGGACCCGCGGGTGCGACGTTCGGGCCCATCATCGGCATCATGGTCTTCGCGTACATCACCGCGCGGATCACGCTGTTCGCCACGGCCTTCGCCGCCACCAGCGAGGAGAGCCTGAACCTGGCGCCGGTGCCGGTACCCGATCCCGTCGTCATCCGGCCGCGGGTGGACGAGCGCGAATCCGCCGCCGGATTCGCGGCGCTCGCGGGCGCGGGCCTGGGCGCCGCCGCGGGCTGGGGGATCGGCCGGAGGTCGCGGAGCCGGCGCGGCTGATCGCCCGGTCGGGCCCCGAGGGGCAGGCGGGGGACTACGCTCGCGGGAGACGCACGACCCACCCGTGAAGGAGGCCCCGATGGCGAGCCGGACGGATCCCGCGGGTCCCTCCTCGGAAGTCGTTTCCAGCCTGCGCCGCTCCACATCCGCGGACGTGCTCGACGATCCGGCCTCCCTCGCCCTCTACAGCGCGGACGCGTCGAACTACCGTCACGTGCCCACCGCCGTGGTCCTGCCGCGCGGCGAGGACGACGTGGCGGCGACGCTTGCGGCCTGCCGCCGCCACGGGGTCCCGTTGACCATGCGCGGCGCGGGAACCTCCATCGCCGGAAACTGTCTGGGCGAGGGCATCGTCATGGACACCTCCCGGTACTTCGACGCCATCGAGGACGTCGACGCGGGCTCGGCGACGGCGGTGGTGCGGCCGGGCGTCGTGGGCGGGCGCCTGCGCGAGGCGCTGGCGCCGTCGGGGCTCGCGTTCGCGCCGGACCCGTCGACGATCTCCCGCTGCACCGTGGGCGGGATGATCGGCAACAACTCCTGCGGCTCGCATTCAGTGGCCTGGGGCAAGACCAGCGACAACATCCGAGAGCTCGAGGTGATGCTCGCGGACGGCACACGCCTGACGCTGGGGCCCACCACCGCGGAGCAGATGGCCGCGGCCGCCGCGCGCGAGGACACCGCGGGGCGGCTGCACCGGGGATTGGATGCGTTGACGGCGGAGAACCTCGCGCTGCTGCGGACCGAGCTGGGCCGGTTCCCGCGCCAGGTCAGCGGCTACGGGCTGCACGAGCTGCTGCCGGACAACCATCGCAATCTGGCGCGCGCGCTCGTCGGCAGCGAGGGCACCTGTGCCGTGGTCCTGCGCGCCACCCTGGAACTGGTACGGCCGCCCGTGCACCGCGCGCTGCTGGTGCTGGGATTCGACGGGGACATCGCCTCGGCGCGCGCGGTGCCGGCGATCCTCGCGCATGCGCCGCTCACGGTGGAGAGCATGGGCCGCAAGCTGTTCGCGGGCGTGCGGCTGCACGGCGCGCGCGCCACCGCCGCGGATGCGCTGCCGGACACGTCGGACTGGCTGTTGGTGGAAACCGGCGGCGGGACCGCCGAGGAGGCCCGAGCGGCGGCCGAGGCGCTCGCACGGGGCATCGGCATGCCGGTGGGCTCCGACCCGCGGGCGGTGGTGCTCACCGACCCCGCCCAGCAGAAGGTGGTGTGGTCGCTGCGGGCGGACGGCAGCGGGCTGGCGGCGCGCACGGTCGACGGCGACGCGGCCTACCCGGGGTTCGAGGACGCCGCAGTGCCGCCCGAGCGGCTCGCCGATTACCTCGCCGACTTCCGCGGGCTGCTCGGCGAGTACGGGCTGAGCGGCGTCTCCTACGGCCACTACGGCGAGGGCTGCCTGCACATCCGGCTCGACGCGGACCTGTCCACGGGGCCGGGGGTGGATCGCTACCGCGCGTTCCTGTTCGACGCGGCGGACGTCGTGGCGCGTCACGGCGGGTCGATCTCCGGGGAGCACGGCGACGGGCAGGCTCGCTCCGAGTTGCTGCCCCGCGCCTACAGCCCCGAGGTGATCGGCCTGTTCGAGAGGTTCAAGGGCCTGTGGGACCCGGACGACCTGCTCAATCCGGGAATCCTGGTGCGCCCCAAAAAGGTCGACGCCGATGTCCGGTGGCTCGAGCTGGGTGTCCGCGAATGGGAGACCGCCTACAGCTACCCGGACGACCGCGGCAGCTTCCGGCAGGCGGTGAGCCGGTGCCTGGGCATCGGCAAGTGCCGCGTGGACCACGGCGTCGCGATGTGCCCCAGCTACCAGGTGACCCGCGACGAGAAGCACTCGACGCGGGGACGCGCCCGCCTGCTGTTCGAGATGATGCAGGGCGATGTGATCGAGGACGGTTGGCGCTCCAAAGAGGTGCTCGGCGCGCTGGACCTGTGCCTGAGCTGCAAGGCGTGCGAGTCCGACTGCCCGGTGAACGTGGACATGGCCACCTACAAGTCGGAGTTCCTCTACCAGCACTACCGCCGCCGCATCCGGCCGCGCGTGCACTACGCGCTGGGAAGGCTGCCGCAGTGGGCGCGCCTCGCCTCGCGGGCGCCCCGCGCGGTCAACGCGCTGTCCGGGGGCAGGCTGTCGGGGGCGGCGGCCAAGCGCGCCGCGGGCATCGATGCGCGACGGGACCTTCCGCGCTTCGCGCCGCACACGCTGCGGCGGCAATGGCGCGACCGGCCGGCGGGACCCGCCGGCGTGCGGGGCACGGTGGTGCTGTGGCCGGACACGTTCACCAACCACCTCGACCCCGGCGTGGGCATGGCCGCGGCCGCCGTCCTCGAGGACGCGGGCTATCGGGTGGTCCTGCCTGACGGGCCGGTGTGCTGCGGGCTCACCGCGCTGAGCACGGGCCAACTGCCGCTGGCGCGTAGAACCGTCCGCAAGAGCCTGGACGTGCTGGCGCCGCACCTGGCCGCGGGCACCCCCGTGATCGGCCTGGAGCCCAGCTGCACGGCCGCGCTGCGCACCGAGATCACCCGGCTGCTTCCTCAGGACGACCGCGCCCGGACGCTGTCGGGGCTGGTGCGCACCTTCGCCGAGCAGCTCGTCGACCACACGCCCGGCTGGGAGCCGCCGTCGGAGCAGCAGGACGCGGTGGTGCAGACCCATTGCCACCAGTACGCGGAACTCGGCGACGACGCCGACCGGGCGCTGATGCGCCGCGCGGGCATCCGGCCGGCGGAGATGAGCCCGGGCTGCTGCGGGCTGGCCGGCAACTTCGGGTTCGAAGACGGGCACTACGAGGTGTCGATGTCGGTGGGGGAGCAGAACCTGCTGCCCGCGGTCCGCGCGGCGGGCCCGGACCCGCTGGTGATCGCGGACGGGTTCAGCTGCCGCACCCAGGTGCGCGACGGCGCCGATGTCCAGGCCTTCCATCTCGCGCAGGTCCTCGCGGCGCGCCTCGACTCCGCCTGATCCCGCCAGGCGCGGGCACCGTTCAGCGCCGCCGGCGCAGAAGCCGGATCCCGCCCGCGGCGAGCAGCATCGCGGCGGCCACGATGCCGGTGACGGCCGCGTAGTAGCCGGCCCCGTGCGCGGAATCGTCCGAGCCCGGCTGCGCGCTCTGCGGCGGTGCCGCGAGCGTCACCGCCCCGTCGGTCCCGGAGCTGTGCGAAGCGTTCTCGGCCGCGACCGCGCCGTCCTGGCCCACGGTGCCGGGCTCGACCAGCGTGCCCACCGATGCTCCCGTCGGAAGGCTGAAACCGTAGTCGAGCAGCGCGGCAGCCTGCTGCCACGGATCGGACGGCGTGCGGGTGCCGTCGAGCAGCGTCACCACCAGGCGCCGTCCGTTCCGCTCGGCCGCGCCGATGAACGTCTGGCCGGCGTCGTCGGTGTAGCCGGTCTTGCCGCCGAGTGCGCCCGGGTACATGGACAGCAGCGGGTTGTCGTTGGCGATGGCGAAGCCCGGGTTGTCCGTCAGGATCACGGGCGCGCCGTCCGGGCCCACGACCGGAGGCTTCAGCCCGGTGGCGGGATCGGGTGCCGCCTCGGCCAGCGCGGCGGTCACCGCTTCCGCGTCGGTGGATTCCACGCGGATCGGTTCCACGCCCGCCGCGATCCGGCTCTGCGCGGCGGCGTGTTCCTGGTCGATCCGGTCCTGCGTCTTGGGATAGCCGGGGAACTCGATGGGCCCGTGCGAGATCAGGTCTGCGAAGACCGGATCGTGCATCGCGTCCCGGAAGATCAGGGCGAGGTCGTACGCGGAGGTCGACATGCCCGGTCCGTCGAGCCCCGCGGGGGTGGGTGTGCGGGTGTCCAGTGCGCCCAGATGCCGGGCGAGCGTGTTCATGGCCGCGGTGGTGGCATCCGTGCCACCCATCGTGTCGGCGAGGACCTGGGCGGCGTCGTTGCCGGAGTTCATCATGAGCCCGCGCAGCAGCTTGTGCACGGTGTACTCGCCGCCGGCGCCGATCCCGACGCGGCTGCCCTCCACGTTCGCCTCTTCAGGTGTGGCGGTCAGCACGGTGTCCAGGTCGAGCTTCTGCAGCGCCAGCGTGGCCAGGAGGATCTTGATGGTGCTGGCAGGACGGTGCCGGCCGTGCGGGTCCTTCGCGGCGAGGACCTCGCCGGTGTTGAGGTCGGCAAGCACCCACCCGGACGCCGAGATCCCTTCCGGCAGCGGCGGCGACGCAGCGGGTTGCACGGCGCCGCACTCGCCGAGCCGCGGGCCGCCGACGGGCTCGTCGGGGACGGGGAGCGGCGGCGGCGCGGTCTCGCCCGGTTCCGGGACCTCGGAGCTGTCGATGGGCGGCGGTGGCGACACGCGGTGGGGACAGTCGTCGGTGTTCGGAGTGGTGAATGCGGGGGCCGGCTCCGCCGCCGCGGCGGGTGCCAAAGGCAGCGCTCCCGCCAGGAGGGTCGCCGCGGCGGGCGCGGTGGCGACCGCTCCGGCGCACAACAGCGCCGCAGCGGCACGCCTGCGGGGGCCGGGGCGGGCCGCTCCGGCGCCGCGGACGGTCATGCCGCGGCCAGCTCGGCGATGAACCCGCGCACGGTGCGGGCCACCAGGTCGGGGTCCTCCAGCATCGGCACGTGCCCCACATCGGGCAGCAGCAGGCGCCCGGCGGTATCGGGCAACTCGTCGAGGAACGCCCGGGCGTAGACCCGCCACGGGATCACCCGGTCCTTGTCGCACAACACCAGCTGGGCGGGCGTCGTGGTCGAGTCCAGCCCGGTGAGTCCGCCGTCCCACACCGCCGACCACAACACCGGCAGCAACGCGCGCGAGTGGATGGCCGCGTTCATGGCGCGCTTGGCCGCGTCGAACGGCACCGCCGCCGGGTGCGCCGTGACCACGGACATCGCGGCCTTCTGGATCCGCCGCACCCCCACCGCCCACGAGGCGAACGGGCGGGCGACGATCATCAGCGGCGACAACGCGAGGAACGCCGCGCCCAGCCGCACGGCGGGCATCGACAGCGTGGTCCAACCGCCGGCCGGGGCGATCGCCGTCACGCTGCGGGCCCGCCCGCGTTGTTCGAGCTCGAAGGCGATCCAGCCGCCCAGCGAGTTGCCCACGATGTGGCAGGTGTCCCAGCCGCACTCGTCCAGCACCAGCTCCACCGCGTCGGCCATGTCCTTGGCGCCGGTGCGGCCCCAGCGTGCGTCGGGCCCGCCCCAATGCCCGGGCAGCGTCACGGCCAGGACCTCGTGGTCCACGGCGAGCAGGTCGACGACCTCGGCCCACACCTCGTGCGTCATGAGGAACGGGTGGATGAGCAGCACCGGCTCGCCTTTGCCGACGTGCCGGTACGGGGCGGGCGCGCCGTCCGTGCGTCGGGGCGCCGGCGCCCTGTCGTGTGTCGGCTCCGGCCGCGGGGTCGGGTCGTTCGAGCTCATCTCTTCCTCACTGCCACGCATCGCCGGCATCGCGGTGCGCTTCGGGGCCTGCCAGGGCGTCGATCGTGGGCGTCGGCTGAGTTTGTCGTGGGCGTCGGCTGAGTTTACGCCACGGAGCTGCCGGAGCCGGGGAGGCGAGGGGCTCCGGGGGGCGAAACGGTCGCCGTGGCGTGACGGTTGCGGGTAGGGTTCGACGCGGCCGGGCCGCCGCGGGGGCGGGGTCCGGGCGCGCGGCACCATACGGGGGAACGCGCGACACCATCGAGGCGCGCGGCGCATTCCGGGATGCGCCGGGTGCACAGAAGTTCGGGCCGTGGGACCAGCGGTCCGCAGGGGGAGGGGACGAGTCATGTCAGGATCCGGCCGGTACGCGGGAGCAGGGGACGGCCATCCGATGGCCCTCGACTTCGAGGCGTTCGAGGAGATGAGCCGTTCGACGCTGCGCTTTTATGCCCAGGAGCTGACCCCCGGCGCGGTCTCGGGGAACTCCGGTCACTGGACCACCGCTGCGGCGGGCCTGTCCGGCGTGCTGGACAGGGTGCACTCGGCGGTGGCGTCGGTGGCGGACGCGGAGTTCCGTGGCGCCTTCCCGGATGCGGTCCGCGCGGCGCACCGCGGTTTCGCGGACGGCGCGGCAGCGCTGGGCGACGCGCTGGGCCGGCCCGCGGGCCGGCTCGACGACGCGGCGCCGCAGCTGGGTGACGTGCGGACGAGGATCGCGGCCGCGCCGGCCGGCGGCGGGCTGCTGCAGGGGTTCCCGTCGCGGTACCTGTTCGCCGAGCCGTCCACCGAGCTGGCAGCACTGATGGAATCGCTGTATGTCCCCGCGGTGCGGCAGGCGGTCGCGGTGCACCCTCTTCCCGGGCCGGACGTCCGGCAGCGCGGCGGTGCGGACGCGGCCGGCCCCGAAGGCCCCGGCGCAGGTCCGGACTCCAGGCCTTCGGGGATCCCCGCTGCGGGCCCGGCGGGCGGCGTCGATGCCGGCCGCCGTGGACCGGACGTCTCCCGGCCGGTGGGCGCGTCCGGTGATGGGGGTGGCGGTGGCCACGTGGGCGACGTCGCGGGGGACGCGGCGGCAGGGCCGGGCCCGGGGCCGAACGGCGGCGCGAGCGCACCGGCTGCGCAGCGGGCCGACACGGCAGGCGTGGACCGGTACGGGGTCTCGGCTGCGGAGGCGGGCGGTGCCGCGCCGTCGCCCGTCCCGCCCGGGGCAGCCGGAGCCGACGCGGCGGTGAGCGGTGGACCGCACAGCGGGCCGGTGCGAGGCGACGGGTCCGGGCACACGCCGTCGGCCCTCCGCGGTACGGGGGCCGGAGCGTCGGCCGGCGCCCCCGTCATCGCCGACGGCGGGGACCGGCCCCGGGCGCGCGGCGTGGGCGCGCATGGCTCGGGGCTCCGGTCCCCGGGCTCGGCTGCGGATGGCCGCGCGGGCGGCGTGGCCGGCGGATCCGCCGCGCATGGCGGACCGCTGGGCCGGGTGCCGAGGTCGGCCGCCGGCGCCGCCGCGACGCACGAAGCCCCGGGCGGTGCCGTCCGCAGGACGATGGGCCCGGCGATGCTGGGCGGCGCGGGCCGTGGGCGCGGCGGCGACGAGGAGGGGTATGACGCGGCCGGGTTCCTCACCACCGTCGGCAACGGCGACCAACTCATCGGCGACCTGGGCACGGCGGTGCGCCCGGTGCTGGGGTCGGCGAATGGCTCGTGAAGCGCACGCTCACCGGAGAGCAGTTCCGGTACCTGTGGCGGGAGGCCGGCGGCGACGTGGTCAAGCGACCGCTGCAGGTGCTGGGGTCCGCGCGCACGCGCAGCGAGTCCGCATCCCGGACCGCGGAGCTCGCCGCCTGGTGGCGGTACCGGCCGGACCCCGCGGCGCTCTCTGCCGTGCGCATTCTGCGGCGGCCGGAACTGTGGCTCGAGGCGACGACCGTGGACGCGGCCGGGCGGCCGCTGCGCGGGCTCGTCGGCGTCGGCGCGGCGTATTCGACGCTCGTACTGCAGGATCCGGTGCCGGAGCCTCCCGGGCGGGCCGCAGAACCGGGCATCGGCGGCGCGCGGCCGGCCTGGTCCCGGGAACGGGGCGGCGACTGCCACATTGAAACGGGCCGGGTCGGCGGGCTCGTCGCGCGGCTGTGCGCGGGGCTGCCGCACCATCCGGCGGGCGGGGGAACCGTGCTGACGGCCGCGTTGGCCGCCGTCGCCCCTGGGGCGCCGGGCGGCGCCGGAGCACCCCTGTCCGAGCGTGCGACCAGGTCCGACCCCGAGCGCATCCGCTCGCTGGGGGAGCGGCCACGCAGGTTCGAGGCGCACTTCCAGGTCACCGCGCCGACGGGCGTGGCGGGTGAGCGTGCGCGGGCCGGGCTGATCTGGCTCGTCGGCGATGACGGCGGTCATGTCTTCGACGGCGACGGGATCGGCCGCAGCGCAGGGTCGGCGCCCGCGGGAGCTCCGGGCAGGACTGTGCGGGTCCGGCCGTGCGGCCGCGGCGCGCTCGAGGCCGCGGTGCGCTCGCTCCTCGCCGGGGCGCTGGAGCAGTCGGATCGTGCGGGCAGGGACTAGGGCGCGGCGAGCCCAGCGGCGGCGCGAACGTCGTCCGTCAGGCGCGCGACGGCCACCGCGTCGTCGAGCGACCAGCCGAACGGCATCGGCGCACCGTCGCGGACATGCGCCGCGAACCGGGCCAGCTGGCGGGTGTAGGTGGTAGGCCCGGTGAACAACGCGGTCGTGTCCCCGGCGGCCTCCGGCGCGCCGTTCCTGTGGACGACCAGGGAGCCGCCGAGGTGTGGAAGCAGGATCCCGTCGGCCTCGAGCCTGCCGTCGCGCCCGTCGACGCGGAGCCGGTGGCGCGACGACGCGGCGGCGATGGACGCGTGCACCTGCGCGTGCGCGCCGCCGGGGTAGCGCAGAACCACGGTGACGGACGCGTCGACCGGGGTGCGGTGCCCGTCTGCGGAGCGCCCCGTGCCGGCGAGCCGGGCCGACGCCGATTCCACCGCCGGCGCACCGCCGCACACGGCCCCTAGCAGGTGCGCGATCTGCAGCCCGTAGCAGCCGAGGTCCAGCAGCGCGCCGCCGCCCAGGGTCCGGGACCAGCGCGGATCGTCCGGGCCGGGCGGCGGCATCGACAGATCCACCCGCACGGAACGAGATGCGCCGAGGGCGCTCTCTACGATGCTCGGCGGCATCGCGAGAAGCGACGCGATGCGCTCCCACAGCGGATGGCAGAGGTGGTGATACGCCTCGTGCACGACGAGGCCGGCGCGGTGCGCGGCCGACCGGACGCGTTGCGCCTCATCCTCGGTGGCCGCGAGCGGCTTCTCGCACAGCACGTGTTTCCCGGCGGCGAGCGCGGCGAGGGTCCAATTCGCGTGCAGGGCCGGCGGCAGCGGGAGATAGACGGCGTCGACCTCCGGGTCCGCGAGCACGTCCTCGTAGGTGTCGTGGACGCGCTCCACCCCGCACAGCCCGGCGAAGAACTCCGCGCGCGCCCGGTCGCGTGATGCGACGGCCACCAGGCGGTGCCCGAGCGCCCGGGCGGGCAGCACGACGGCCTCGCCCGAGATCCGGGCGACCCCCAGGATGCCGATGCGCAGCGGCGGCGCGCAGTGGCCGGCGGGCGCCGGTGTCACGGGGCGGGGTCGGGTTCTTCGGGGATGATGTACGGGCGCTCCGGCTGCGGCGGGACGATCCGCCCCAGGATGAGCGTGCGGAACAGGTGCACGCACATGCTGAGGAAGACGGCCGCCCACGCGGCGAGCGCCACCCATGCCTCGACCTCGGCGATCGTCTGCACCAGCGGCAGGTCGTCGACGGGCGCCGAGCCGAGGAAGTAGCTGGCCACCGCATACATGCCGAGAGGGAAGATGATGCTCCACAGCGTGGCGTCGTACCGCAGGGGAAGCCGGTGGACCACGTGCCGCCAGTAGCCGGCCGCGATCAACACGGGGATCAGCCAGGTGCCGAAGACCCAGAAGATCACCGACGTCCCGGCCGCCAGCTCCCGGGTGGCCCGCACCATGGGCGCGGCGTGGTCGCCGATGAGCACCACCTTGGACCCGGCCAGGACGGTGATGGCGGTGGCGCCCATGGAGATCCAATACGCTGGCACCGCGTCCTCGGGGCCCAGCGGGTAGAGCATCAACCGCGCCGCCACCAGCAGCGCGACGCCCGCGTAGAGCACGCAACCGACGGCCCAGGAGAACACGGCCAGGATTCCCAACTCGTCCTGGAACGTGCTTACGGTGGGCTCCAGGGTGGCCGCGAGCACCGCCACGGACTGGCCGCCGACCACCCAGATGAACCAGGTTCCGTTCGCGCCGGGCAGGGTGGGCCGGTGCGACGGGTGCAGCACGGCCGTCCACGGCACGATGTACCCCAGCAGGAACCAGCTGATGGCGGTGATCACCAGCATCGCGATACCGAGCGACTGCTGCTCCTCGGCCAGCAGCACCGTTCCCAGCACTCCGGACCCCGCGGTGAACGTGAAGTAGCCGAAGCCGCGCCGCGGGTCCTTGAAGTCGTTGCGGATCGCGGGGCGGTGCCGGACTATCCGGATCAGCGTCAGGGCGGTGAGCAGTACCCAGGAGACGCCGCAGATCACCGCCATCACCCGCGCCAGCACGTCCAGGCCATGGATCCGGATGGCCACCGACACGATGCCCGTCGCCATGGTCAGCGCGAAGTAACCGGGGTTCAGGGTGGATACGGCGGAGTCGACGCGCCGGAGGAACGCGCGGGGCGACAAATGCTCAGGGTCGGTGTCGGTCACGGCGCCGGTTCCCGGTCGGTCAATTCTTCGCGACCGTCAACAGGAAGGAAGCGTCCTCCACCGCGCGAACGCTGTGGCGCGCCGGCGGGACCACGAGCAGGTCGCCCGTGCGGCCGTCCCACGAGTCCTCGGCCGTGTCCAGGGTGATCCGCCCCGAGAGCACCTGCACCGTCGCCTCGCCGGGGCTTTCGTGCTCGGCCAGCTCGCCGCCCGCCGCAACGACGACGAGCGTCTGCCGCAGGGTCTTTTCGTGCCCGCCGAAGACGGTGGAGGACGCGACCTTCCGTTCGCTCCCCGCCGCCCTCGTCCGCAGCTCACGAGTGAGTGCCACCAGCGACATCTTGTTCATGGGCTCATTGTGTCACTTGGTGCTCCGGGGCGGGGCGCGTTGCGGAGCGAACCCGCTGAACCGGGGCCGTCGATCTCCCCCGCCGCGGTCAGGCTTCCATCAACTGCCGCAGCACGTACTGGAGGATGCCGCCGTGCCGGTAGTACGACGCCTCCGCGGGGGTGTCGATGCGCACCTTCGCGATGAACTCGGTGTCGCCTGCCCGGACGGTGACGGTGCGCGGGAATTCGCCGGAGTCGGCGCCCTCGATGCCGGTGATCGCGAACTCCTCCTCACCTGTGAGCCCGAGGCTCTCGATCGACTCGCCCTCCGGGAACTCCAAGGGCAGGACGCCCATCCCGATGAGGTTGGAGCGGTGGATGCGCTCGAACGACTGCGCGATCACCGCCCGCACCCCCAGCAGCAGCGTGCCCTTGGCCGCCCAGTCGCGCGAGGAGCCGGAGCCGTACTCGGCGCCCGCGAGCACCACGAGCGGCGTGCCGTCCGCCTCGTACTTCTCCGCCGCGTCGAAGATGCTCATCTGCTCGCCGGTGGGCAGATAGCGGGTGACGCCGCCCTCGACGCCCGGCACCAGCTCGTTGCGCAGGCGGATGTTGGCGAAGGTGCCGCGGATCATCACCTCGTGGTTGCCGCGCCGGGAACCGTACGAGTTGAACGACCGCGGCTCCACGCCGTGCTCCTGCAAGTACGAGCCGGCGGGGCCGTCGCGCCGGATCGCGCCGGCGGGCGAGATGTGGTCGGTGGTGACCGAGTCGCCCAGCTTGGCCAGGACGCGCGCCCCCGCGATGTCGCGTACCGGCTCGGCCGCGCGGGCCATCCCGTCGAAGTACGGTGGCCTGCGGATGTACGTGGAGTCGTCCTTCCACTCGAACACCTCGCTCGTCGCCTCCGGGAGGCTCTTCCAGTTGTCGTCCCCGGCGTACACGTCCGAATAGCCGTCGGTGAACATCGAGGCCTCGATGGACTCGGAGATCACCTTCTCCACCTCGGCCTCGTCCGGCCAGATGTCCCGGAGGTACACGGGCTCGCCGTCGCTGTCGGTGCCGAGGGGATCCGAGGTCAGGTCCACGAGCATGCTGCCCGCGAGCGCATAGGCGACGACGAGCGGCGGGGACGCGAGGAAGTTCATCCTGGACTGCGGGTGGATGCGGCCCTCGAAGTTGCGGTTGCCGGAGAGCACCGCCGCCACGTTGAGATCGCCCTGATCGATGGCGTCGGCGACTGGCCCGAGCAGCGGACCCGAGTTGCCGATGCAGGTGGTGCACCCGTAGCCGACCAGGTTGAACCCCAGCTTGTCCAGGTACGGGGTGAGGCCGGAGCGCTCGAAGTAGTCGGTGACCACCCGCGAGCCCGGCGCCAGCGTGGTCTTCACCCACGGCTTGCTGGTCAGCCCGCGTTCCACGGCCTTCTTGGCCAGCAGCGCCGCGCCGATCATCACCGACGGGTTGGAGGTGTTGGTGCACGAGGTGATCGCGGCGATGATCACGTGGCCGTTGTCGACGGTGAAATCGTCGCCGCCGGGCATCGTCACCTTCGTCGGGTTCGACGGGTAGTCCGGAGCGGGCCCGTCGATGTCGACCTCGACGGGGGGCGCCACGTTGTGGTCCTCGACGATGGCGACCGGATCGGAGGCGGGGAACGACTCGAACGACGCCTCGTCCAGGCCCACGGCCTGCACCTCGTCGATGACCTTCGCCGTCTCCTCGCCGTGCAGCAGCTGCTTGACGGCGCGCTTGGAGTGGGTCAGCGGGATGCGGTCCTGGGGCCGCTTGGGGCCGGCGATCGACGGCCGGATGGTGGACAGGTCCAGCTCGACCTTCTCGCTGAACTCCGGCTCGCGGTCCGGATCGTGCCACATCCCCTGCATCTTGGCGTAGGCCTCGACCAGCTTGATCCGCCACTCGGGCCGGCCGGTGAGGCGCATGTAGTCCAGGGTGACCTGGTCGATGGGGAAGATCGACACGGTGGAGCCGTACTCGGGGCTCATGTTGCCGAGGGTGGCGCGGTTGGCCAGGGGCACGTTGGCCACGCCGGGACCGTAGAACTCGACGAACTTGCCCACCACGCCGGTCTTGCGCAGCAGCTCGGCGACGGTGAGCACCACGTCGGTCGCCGTGGTGCCCGGCTGCGGCTCGCCGGTGAGTTTGAGGCCCACCACCTGCGGGATGAGCATGGACATGGGCTGGCCGAGCATGGCCGCCTCCGCCTCGATGCCGCCCACGCCCCAGCCGACCACGCCGAGCCCGTTGATCATCGGGGTGTGCGAGTCGGTGCCGACGAGACTGTCGGGGTAGGCGGTGGCGGTGCCGTCGGCGTTGTCGCGGGTGAACACGCCGCGGCCCAGGTACTCCAGATTGACCTGGTGGCAGATCCCGGTGTCCGGGGGGACCACGAGGAAGTCGTCGAAAGCGCCCTGCCCCCAGCGCAGCAGCTGGTAACGCTCCTTGTTGCGCTCGAACTCCAGGTCGGAGTTGATCCGGGCCGCGTCGACCGAGGCGAACTCGTCGGCGATCACGGAGTGGTCGATCACGAGCTCGGTGGGGATGAGCGGGTTGATCTTCTTCGGGTCGCCGCCGAGTGCGGTCATCGCGTCGCGCATCGCGACGAGGTCCACCACGCACGGAACGCCGGTGAAGTCCTGCATGAGCACGCGGGCGGGGGAGAACTGGATCTCCGGGTTGGCGGTGGACGCGGGATCCCACTGCGCGAGCGCGTCGATCTGCGCCCGGGTGACCAGGTGGCCGTCCTCGTTGCGCAGCAGGTTCTCCAGCAGCACCTTGAGGCTGTAGGGCAGGCGCTCCGACCCGCGCACCTTGTCCACTCGGAAGACCTCGTACCGCGCGCCGTCGACCTCCAGCTCGTCCCGCGCCCCGAAGCTGTCCTCGCTCATCGCACTCCACCTCTCCAGACGTACCCGTGCGCAGCCGGCGCGTGCCCGGAGGCATTCGTGCGCCGCCCGCGGCCTCACACTAGCCCGGCTGCGCGCTTTCGACTGCGGAACCGGAGCGCCGGAGTGCGCGCGGCCGAAAGCAGGGGCGTGGAAAACGCCGGGGACCCCGCACCGTGCAGGTGCGGGGTCCCCGGAAAGCATGACCGCCGATGCGGTCCGTTCTCAGCGTGCGAACAGCAGCGCGCGCTTGACCTCGGCGATCGCCTTGGTGACCTCGATGCCGCGCGGGCATGCGTCGGTGCAGTTGAAGGTGGTGCGGCACCGCCACACGCCGTCGACGTCGTTGAGGATGTCGAGACGCTCGGCGGCGCCCTCGTCGCGGCTGTCGAAGATGAACCGGTGCGCGTTGACGATGGCGGCGGGGCCGAAGTAGCTGCCCTCGTTCCAGTACACCGGGCACGAGCTGGTGCAGCACGCACACAGGATGCACTTGGTGGTGTCGTCGAAGCGGGCGCGGTCGGCCTGCGACTGGACCCGCTCGCGGGTGGGCTCGTTACCCGAGGTGATCAGGTACGGCTTGACCGCGCGGTAGGCGTCGAAGAACGGCTCCATGTCCACGATCAGGTCCTTGAGGCACGGCAGCCCCTTGAGCGGCTCGATCGTGATGGTGACCGGCTTGCCGTCCTTGGGCAGCAGGTCCTTCATCAGCAGCTTGCAGGCCAGCCTGTTGACGCCGTTGACACGCATGGCGTCCGAGCCGCACACGCCGTGCGCGCACGAACGGCGGAACGTCAGCGATCCGTCGAGGTAGCCCTTCACGTAGAGAAGGAGGTTGAGCAGCCGGTCGGAGGGCAGAGCGGGCACCTCGAAGCTGTCCCAGTGGGCGCCCTTGCCGTCCTCGGGGTTGAAGCGCGCGATCTTGAGGGTGACCGTCACCGACCCCTCGGCGGGCTTCGGCAGCTCCGGGTCGCCCTTCGGCGGCGCGGTGATTACAGCGGTGTCGGCCATCAGTACTTACGCTCCATCGGCTCGTAGCGGGTCTGGACAACCGGCTTCTGGCCGAGCCGGATCTCGGAGAGCAGACCCTCGCCCTCCTTGTAGGCCATGGTGTGCCACATGTAGTTGGCGTCGTCGCGCTTGGGGTAGTCCTCGCGGGCGTGTCCGCCGCGGGTCTCCTTGCGGTTGAGGGCGCCCACGACGGTGACCTCGGCGAGCTCCAGCAGGAAGCCCAGCTCGATCGCCTCGAGCAGGTCGCTGTTGAACCGCTTGCCCTTGTCGTGCACCACGATGTGGTTGTACCGCTCCTTGAGCGCGCGCACGTCCTTGAGTGCCTGCTCGAGCGTCTCCTCGGTGCGGAACACCTGGGCGTTGGCATCCATCGTCGCCTGCAGCTCCTTGCGGATGTCCGCGACGCGCTCGTTGCCGTGGTCGGACAGGATCTGCGCGAGCCACTCGGTGACCATCTTGGCCGGGTCCTCCGGCAGCTCCACGAACTCGTGCGACTGCGCGTACTCGGAGGCCGCGATGCCCGCCCGGCGCCCGAACACGTTGATGTCGAGCAGCGAGTTGGTGCCGAGGCGGTTGGCGCCGTGCACCGAGACGCAGGCGCACTCGCCCGCCGCGTACAGGCCGGGGACGATGTCCTCCTGGTCGTTGCGCAGCACGTTGCCGGTGACGGTGGTGGGGATGCCGCCCATCACGTAGTGGCAGGTGGGGTAGACGGGCACCGGGTCGGTGACCGGGTCGACGCCCAGGTAGGTGCGCGAGAACTCGGTGATGTCGGGCAGCTTCTCGTTGAGCACGTCGGCGCCGAGGTGGGTCACGTCGAGGAAGACGTAGTCCTTGTGTGGCCCGGCGCCGCGGCCCTCCATCACCTCGAGGACCATCGAGCGGGCGACGATGTCGCGCGGGGCGAGGTCCTTGATGGTGGGCGCGTAGCGCTCCATGAAGCGCTCGCCGTCCGCGTTGCGGAGGATCCCGCCCTCGCCGCGCACGGCCTCGGAGATGAGGATGCCCAGGCCGGCGAGGCCCGTCGGGTGGAACTGGTGGAACTCCATGTCCTCCAGCGGGAGGCCCTTGCGGAAGATGATGCCCATGCCGTCGCCGGTCAGGGTGTGCGCGTTGGACGTGGTCTTGTACATGCGTCCCGAGCCGCCGGAGGCGAACACGATGGCCTTGCCCTGGAACACGTGCAGCTCGCCGGTGGCCAGTTCGTAGGCGACGACGCCGGTGGCGACGGGGCCCTCGTCGGTCTCGGTGAGGCACACGTCCAGCGCGTAGAACTCGTTGAAGAACTCGACGTCGTGCTTGACGCAGTTCTGGTAGAGCGTCTGCAGGATCATGTGACCGGTGCGGTCCGCGGCGTAGCAGGCGCGGCGGACGGGCGCCTTGCCGTGGTCACGGGTGTGACCGCCGAAGCGGCGCTGGTCGATCCGGCCCTCAGGCGTGCGGTTGAACGGCAGGCCCATCTTCTCCAGGTCCATGACCGCGTCGATGGCCTCCTTGGCCATGATCTCCGCGGCGTCCTGGTCGACGAGGTAGTCGCCGCCCTTCACCGTGTCGAACGTGTGCCACTCCCAGTTGTCCTCCTCGACGTTCGACAGCGCGGCGCACATGCCGCCCTGCGCTGCGCCGGTGTGGGAGCGGGTGGGGTACAGCTTTGTCAGCACTGCGGTGCGGGCGCGGGGGCCGGCCTCGATGGCCGCGCGCATGCCGGCGCCGCCTGCGCCGACGATGACCACGTCGTAACGGTGTTGATGCAGCTCTTGCGATTCTGGCATGAAGTTTCTGCTCCCCGGAGGTCAGCTGATCTTGATGTTGGGGTCGAACGAGAAGATGACGTAGGTGCCGATCGCCATGATCAGGACCACTGCGACGGCGAGCACCGTCGTCAGCCAGAACCGCGTGGAGTCCTTGCGTGAGTAGTCCGCGATCACGGTGCGCAGGCCGTTGCCGCCGTGCAGCATGGCGAGCCAGAGCATGACCAGGTCCCAGATCTGCCAGAACGGGTTGGTCCAGCGGTCCGCGACGAAGGCGAAGTTGATGCGGTGCACGCCGTCGTCGATCATGAGCATGATCGACAGGTGCGTGAGGACCAGGATGAGTAGCGCGACGCCCGAGACGCGCATGAACACCCACGCGGTCATCTCGAAGCCGCCGCGGCGGGGCCGGCGGGGCGAGCGCGGGTTGTCGAGGCTCGCGGGGCGGTCGTAGGAACGACCCATGATGGGGGCTTCGGCGGACATTATGAGATCCCCTTCATGATCTGCTGGATGATGCGGAAGGTGGCCGGGATCATCACGACCAGCCAGACGACTCCGACTCCCCAGAGCAGCTGGCGCTGGTAGCGGCAGCCCTTGGCCCAGAAGTCGACGAGGATGATGCGGACGCCGTTGAGCCCGTGGTAGAGGACCACCGCGACGAGCGACAGCTCCATCAGGGCGACGATCGGGTTCTGGTAGGTGCCGATCACCTCGTTGTATGCGTCCTGGCTGACGCGCACGAGAGCGGTGTCCAGCACGTGGACGAACAAGAAGAAGAAGGTGGCGACGCCTGTGATCCGGTGCAAGGCCCAGGACCACATTCCGGGATCGCCCCGGTAGAGGGATCGTGTGCGCTCTCTGGTGAGTGCGACTTCTTGCGTGCTGGTCATCGAGTGCTCTGCCTCCAACGTCTGTGGTGATTCGGCGGCCGCGAGACGTAGCAGATGCCGTGGGGACGCGGGAGTCCTACGGGCGGGGCCTCGGGGCTCGACGAGAACCTGAACCGACAGATGAACTGTAGACCCAGCGTAGTGAGGCAACGAATCCGATATACCGGCAATACGAAGAATCGGCCATGGAATTAGCGCAGCCTAAGCAAACCTCGGGCTGGGATCCGACGGCCCCGGACTGTGTCCCCTTCCGCCGATGGCACGATGGGTGACGTGGCCGACATCGACTGGAATGACCTGCGCAAGCGTGCTTTCGCCGCGATGCGGCATGCCTACGCACCGTACTCCGGATTCGCGGTGGGCGCCGCCGGGCTGACGGAGGACGGCCGCGTCGTGGTCGGGTGCAATGTGGAGAATGTCTCACTGGGTCTCACCGTCTGCGCGGAGAACGTACTGGTCGGTAACTTGTTTTCGTCCGGTGGCGGCCGATTGCGCGCGGTGGCGTGCGCGGGTCCCGACGGCGCCGCCGTCATGCCGTGCGGCAGGTGCCGGCAGGTGCTTCTGGAACACGGCGGCACCGGGCTGACCGTCGACGCCGGGCTCGACGCGCCCGTCACGCTCGGGGAGCTGCTCCCGCGCGCGTTCGGGCCCGGCGAGGTGGACTCGGGGGCGGTGCGGCGATGGACCCGGTAGCCGTCATCGCGCGCAAACGGGACGGGCACGAGCTGACGGACGCGGAGATCCGCTGGGCGGTGGCCGCATACACGTCGGGCGCGTTCGCCGACGTCCAGATGGCGGCGCTGCTGATGGCCATCGTGCTGCGCGGGATGTCCGCGGCCGAGACCGCGTCGCTCGAGTCGGCGATGCGTGCGAGCGGGACCACCGCCGATCTGACCGGTCTGCGGCGCGGCGGCGCGCGCCTTCCCACGGCGGACAAGCACTCCACCGGCGGGGTGGGGGACAAGATCACGCTGCCGCTGGCGCCGCTGGTCGCGGCCTGCGGCGCCGCCGTGCCGCAGCTGTCGGGGCGCGCGCTCGGACATACCGGCGGCACTCTGGACAAGCTCGAGTCCATTCCGGGGTGGCGCGCGGACGTGCCCATGCGGGCGTTCCGGCGCCAGCTGGAGGACGTCGGTGCGGTGGTGTGCGCGGCCGGTGCGGACCTCGCGCCCGCGGACCGGGCGATGTACGCGCTGCGCGACATCACCGGCACCGTCGAGTCCATCCCGCTCATCGCGGCGTCGATCATGAGCAAGAAGCTCGCGGAGGGCTCGGAGGCGCTGGTGCTCGACGTGAAGGTGGGCTCCGGCGCCTTCATGACCGACGCCGGGTCGGCCCGGGAGCTGGCGCGGACGATGGTGCGTCTGGGCACGGACGCGGGCGTGCGGACGACCGCGCTGCTCACCGCGATGGACACGCCCCTGGGCAGGACCGTCGGCAACGCGCTCGAGGTCGCGGAGGCGGTGGAGGTCCTGGCGGGCGGGGGTCCGCCGGACGTGGTGGAGCTGACGGTGGCCCTGGCACGGGAGATGCTCGCGACGGCCGGGCTGGACTCCGCGGACCCGGCGGCCCGGCTGGCGGACGGTGCGGCGATGGACCGGTGGCGGCGGATGATCTCCGCGCAGGGCGGAGACCCCGACGCGCCCCTGCCCGCCGCGCGGCACGTCGACACGGTGCGGGCCGAGCCGGGCGCCGCGGGGGTGGTCACCCGGCTCGATGCGCGGGCGGTGGGGGAGGCCGCCCGGATCCTGGGTGCGGGCCGCCGCGGCCCGGGCGACCGGGTGCAGGCCGGTGCGGGGATCGAGATCCACGCCCGCCCGGGCGAGCGGGTGGCGGCGGGCGGGCGGCTGCTGTCGCTGCACACCGATGCCCCGGAGCGGTTCGCCGCTGCGCGCGAGGCGCTGGCCGGGGCGATCGACATCGGGCCGCGGGGCCCGGCGGGCGTCGACGCCGGCGCGGGCGGTGCCGGCCCGCTGGTGCTGGGCAGGGTGACCTGACCGGACCCCGTCCGGTCGGACGTCCGATTCCGGCTCCGGGTATGTGTGAATGCGGGTATCGTCGGCTGTGACCGGGATCTCACACGCGCTCCGGACGTACGGCCGGGCCGCGGATCCGCATCGGCGCCGCCTGCCGGGAGGTACTTCCATGACGACACAGATGACATCGCAATCGACGGCCGCGCAGCCGGCCGCGCAATCACCCGCCTCGGGCGCGGACGACGTTCCGGACCTGCGCTCGGACTTCGCGACCCTCCGCGCCGGCGGGCTCAACTGGCAGTCGATGCCGCTGCGACTGTTCACCAAGGGCAACGCGCACTTCTGGGACCCGCGGAGCATCGACTTCTCCCAGGACCGCGAGGACTGGGAGGCGATGACCGACGAGCAGCGCCGCAGCGCCACCTACCTGTGCTCGCAGTTCATCGCCGGGGAGGAGGCGGTGACGCAGGACCTGCAGCCGTTCATGCGCGCCATGGCCGCGGAGGGCCGCTTCGGCGACGAGATGTACCTGACCCAGTTCTGCTTCGAGGAGGCCAAGCACGCGCAGGTCTTCCGCCTGTGGATGGACGCGGTGGGGCTCGACGGCGACCTGCAGCCGTTCGTCAAGGACAACCCCGGCTACCGGCGCCTGTTCTATTACGAACTGCCGCAGTCGCTGCGGGCGCTCGAGCGGGACCCGAGCCCCGCGAACCAGATCATCGCCAGCGTCACCTACAACCACGTCGTGGAGGGCAGCCTGGCGCTCACCGGCTACTACGCGTGGCAGAAGGTGTGCACCGAGAACGACATCCTGCCGGGGATGCGCGAGCTCATCAGCCGCATCAGCCTGGACGAACGCCGGCACATGGCCTGGGGCACGTTCACCTGCCGGCGGCACGTGGCCGCGGACGACGGCCTGTGGGAGCTCGTGCAGCAGCGCGTGGCGGAGCTCATGCCACACGCGATCACCATGATCAACTGGGTCAACGAGCAGTTCGACGAGCAGCCCTTCGGCCTCGACCCCGACGAGTTCGTCACCTACGCGGCAGACCGCGCGCAGCGGCGGCTCACCGCCATCGAGTCCGCGCGCGGGCGCCGCGTCGAGGAGATCGACCTGGACCACACGCCCGAGGCGCTCGAGGATCGCTTCGCCGAAGAGGACGCGGCCGTTCTCGGATAGCCGGGTGCACCGGCGCACCGCCGGCCCGCCGACGTACGGTCGGAGCGTGGACACCACCGCGAACGTCCCGGCCGCAGGCTCCGACGCGCAGACCCCGTCGGCGTCGCAGCCGGACCCGGCGCGCGCCGCCGCCTTCCGCGCGGCGCCCAAGGTGTTGCTGCACGACCATCTCGACGGCGGGCTGCGCCCGCAGACGGTGCTCGAACTGGCGGACGCGCACGGCTACCGCGGGCTGCCCGTCGGCGACGGGCCGGAGCTGGCCCGGTGGTTCCGTTCCGCCGCGGACAGCGGATCGCTGGAGCGGTACCTGGAGACGTTCGCGCACACCGTCGGCGTCATGCAGCACCGGGATGCGCTGGTGCGTGTCGCGCGCGAATGCGCGATGGACCTGGCGGACGACGGAGTCGTCTACGCCGAGGTGCGGTTCGCGCCGGAACAGCACCTCGAGGGCGGGCTGGGCCTGGACGAGGTGGTGCAGGCCGTGCTCGACGGTTTCGCCGCGGGGGTCGACATCGCCGCGCGGGGCGGCCGCGCCATCCGGATCGGCACGCTCGTCACCGCCATGCGGCATGCGGCGCGCTCACGCGAGATCGCAGAGCTGGCGGTGCGGTTCCGGGACCGCGGCGTGGTGGGCTTCGACATCGCGGGCGCCGAGGCCGGCAACCCGCCGACCCGCCACCTGGACGCGTTCGAATTCATGCGGCAGTCCAATGCGCACTTCACCATCCATGCCGGCGAGGCGTTCGGCCTGCCGTCGATCCATGAGGCGATCGCCTTCTGCGGGGCGGACCGCCTGGGCCACGGCGTGCGCATCACGGACGACATCACCGTGCCCGACGGCGGCATCGTCGACTGGTCCCCGGACGCGCCGAGCGGCAGCAGGCCGGTGCTCGGCAGGGTGGCGAACTACGTGCGTGACAAGCGGATCCCGTTGGAGCTGTGCCCCAGCTCCAACGTGCAGACGGGCGCAGTCGCGAGCCTGGCCGACCACCCCTTCGACCTGCTGGCGCGCCTGCGGTTCCGCGTCACGGTGAACACCGACAACCGGCTGATGAGCGACACGACGATGAGCGGCGAGATGATCAAGCTCGTCGACACCTTCGGCTACGACTGGGTGGACCTGCAGCGGTTCACCATCAACGCGGCGAAGTCCGCATTCCTCCCGTTCGACCAGCGGCTGGCGATGATCGACGACGTGATCAAGCCGGGCTACGCGGTGCTCTTCGGCTGACCGGGACCCACCGCACAAGAGTTCGGATAGGCTACCATTCCTGCTGGTAGTGCAGCCTTTCCTTGCTGGTGGGAGGGGTGCGGCGCGCCTACGATCGGGCTCATGGAGACCATGACGGGGGAGTCGTCACAGGCGGCGGTGGCGGGTACCCATCCGGAGCCCCACGGCGGCGCGATCGCCTCGAAACTCAACTGGCTGCGGGCCGGCGTCCTCGGCGCCAACGACGGGATCGTGTCGACGGCGGGGCTCGTCGTGGGCGTGGCGGCGGCGTCGGCCTCGCGCGACACCCTGCTGACCGCGGGCGTGGCGGGGCTGATCGCGGGCGCGGCGTCGATGGCGATGGGCGAGTACGTCTCGGTGAGCACCCAGCGAGACGCGGAGCGCGCGTTGCTGGCCAAGGAGCGTCAGGAGCTCGCCGACGAGCCCGAGGGCGAGCTGCGCGAGCTCGCCGCGCTGTACCGGGCGAAGGGCCTCACCGATGCGACCGCGCACACGGTGGCGGCGGAGCTCACCGCGCATGATGCGCTGACGGCGCACGCCGAGGCCGAACTGGGCATCGACCCCGACCAGCTGGTCTCGCCCTGGCACGCCGCCGCGTCCTCGGCGGTGTCGTTCATCCTGGGCGCGCTGCTGCCGCTGATCGCGATCGTCCTGCCGCCACCGGAACTCCGGGTGCCCGTCACCGTGCTGGCAGTGCTTGCGGCACTGGCGCTCACCGGCGCGGTGAGCGCCGCGCTGGGCGGTGCCGACAGATTGCGCGCGACGGTGCGCGTGATGGCCGGCGGGGCCGCGGCGATGGCGGTCACCTACGCAGTGGGCGAGCTCATCGGCGCGATGATGTGACGGTCCGGTGATGTGACGGGCCGGCCCGCCGGGATCACGTGTCCGGCTGGATCAGCCGATCCTCGAATGCGTGCTCCAGCGCGCGCCACTGACCGGCCTCGACGGTGAACGGCGGGTGCGGCATCACGCGGAGCGGGTCGGGCTCGCGGATGAACGACACCAGCGCGCCGAGCTCGGTGGATTCGTCCAGCGCCTGCTCCACGGCGTCGTCGTCGCAGTAGTCGGCGGCGTCCTCGAGCAGTTCGATCGCCAGGTCGAGCTGCTCGGAGTCGACGGCGACAGGGCCGTCGGTGATGTCCTCGACCAGTCCGGTGAGCACGTACACGTTGTCGTCCGTGATCACGATCTCGAGTTCGCCGCCGGTCGCCGACTGGGCCACGGTGGAGTACGTGCTCACCCCGGCCAGGTCGTGTTCGTGGTTGACCGCAAGGTGCTGGGTCAGCGCGCGGGGCGTGGCGAACACGCGGATGCGGCCGTCGTGGCCGAGGAAGACCGGGTCGTCCCGCAGGTAGCAGCGCAGGGTGTAGTAGGTGCCGCCGGGGACGACCACCTGGATGGGGTCGATGCCCACCGAATCCCAGAACGCGTACTCGTCGTCCCCCTCCTCGGATTCCCCGTCCTCGTCCCCGTCGTCCCCGTCGTCGTGATCGGCGTCGGTGCCCTCGGAATCGAGCAGGTCCAGGTCGTCGTCGGTGTCGAGCTCGTCGTCGTTCTCCACGTCGTTCTCGTCGGACGCCGTCAGCTCGGCCTCGGCGATCTCCAGGGCCGCCGCGTCGATGTCGGGGCTGCCGATGACGTCGTCGAGGGCGGTGAGGATCGCGTCCCACTCGCCGGCCAGCAGGCGCCCGATCCGGTCCCACCGCTTGCCGCCCGACCGGCCGTGGAACGGCGCCGTGCCGCTGCCGAGCAGATCCAGCTCGCCGTGCTCCTCGAGGAAGTCCGTGATGCTGCTGATGTCGCAGACGTCTCCGAGTGCGAACACGACGCCGAGGCAATCGTCCAGGAATCGCGTGGACGACAGGGTGGGCGCGCGCTGCGCGACCGCCGGCACCCGGGTCAGGTCGTAGCGGTCCTCGGGTTCGGGGGTGAGTTCGTCTGCGGACAGCGCCTCGACGATGTTCCAGGACGGATGGTCGTACAGGTCGTGGTCGTGGTCGGTGCGGATGAACGCGGTGAGCTCGGCGACGGAGTCGAAGCCGAACACCTCGTCCTCCAGCCCGAGGAACGCCTGCCACTCGTCCGCGCCGTCACGCCACCGCGGCGCCCACAGGGTGTAGACGCTGCCGGTGTGAAGGCGCAGTTCGATGGGGACGATGTCACCTGCCATGGTCGCGAGCCTATCGACAGAACGCCGATTGCGGAAAGGGTCGTGCAGTGGGGACCGCCTATGCTGCCCGTATGGATCTGCGCGTGATCGACCATCCCCTCGTCGGGGCCCGTCTGGCGATGCTGCGTGACCGGCGTGCCGACAATGCGCGTTTCCGTGCGGTGCTGCGTGATCTCACGACGATGCTCGTCTACGAGGCCTGCCGCGACATCGAGGTGACGGAGATCGATGTGCAGACGCCGGTGGCGCCGACGCGTGGTGTGCGCGTGGCGAACCCGCCGCTGCTCGTGCCGGTGCTGCGCGCGGGGCTGGGCATGGTGGACCAGGCGCAGGCCATGCTCCCGGAGGCCGATCTGGGCATGGTGGGCCTGGCCCGCGACGAGTCGACGCACCGGCCGACGGCCTACCTGGAGTCGCTGCCGGAGGACCTGAGCGGACGCCCGGTGCTCGTGCTCGACCCCATGCTGGCGACCGGCGGCTCGATGGTGCACACGGTGGAGCTGCTGCGGGGCCGGGGCGCCGACGCGGTGACGGTCATCTGCGTCGTGGCCGCACCGCAGGGCGTCGAGGCCGTGCGCGCGTGCGGCGCGGCGGACCGGCTGGTGACCGCCTCGCTGGACGACGGCCTCGATGCCGATGCGTTCATCGTCCCGGGCCTGGGCGACGCGGGGGACCGGCAGTACGGGCCGCGCTGAGCGGGCCGGTGCGCGGTGGTCCCGCGCCCGCGTGCGGTGGCCGGTCAGGGAGTGAGCAGCCGCCGGGCGTCGTCGGCGACGCTGCGCAGCAGCGCGTCGGCGTCGGCGCGCCGCGCGTCCAGCATCTCCGCGTCCAGCGTCTCTTCGCCGAGTGCCGGCGCACCCTGCGCGGCGACCGGCGGAAACGACACCTCGGCATAGGCCTTGACCTTCGGCTCGGTGCCGGACGGCCGGATCACCAGGCGCACCGCGGGCCCACCGGCGTCGTCGGGCGAGGCGAATACCAGCGCGTCGGTCCGCAGCCCGTCGGCGCGCTGGGCGAAATCTGCGTAGTGCACGGCCACGCCGCCGAGGCGGGACGGTGCGCTCCGGCGCAGACGGTGCATCAGCGCATCGATCACGCCGGGGCGGTCGGCGGCGACCGATATCTGGCGACCGGCATGCATCCCGTACTCGCCGGCGAGCCGGTCGAGCTCGTCGGCGATGCTGCGCCCGTCCGCGCGCAGCATGGCAGCCATGCGGCACAGCGCCACCGCCGCGGATATCCCGTCCTTGTCGGCGACGGCGTCGGGGTCCACGCACATCCCGATCGCCTCCTCGTACGCGTAGACGAGCCGGGCGCCGGGCACGTCGTCGGCGGCCCGCGCCAGCCACTTGAAGCCGGTGAGCGTGGTGCGGAACCGCGCGCCGTGTGCCGCGGCGATGCGGCCGAGCAGCGTCGACGACACGATCGTCGTCGCGACGAGCCGGGCCGAGGCCGGGACCGATGCCGGATCAGAGACCGGTTCCGTGGCAGGGCCGCCGGCGCGCAGGATGTGCTCGCCCAGCAGCGGGCCGGTCTCGTCGCCGCGCAGCATCCGCCAGCCGTCGCGGCCGGGCACCCCCAGCGCGCACCGGTCGGCGTCCGGGTCGAGCGCGATCGCCACGTCGGCGTCCACCCGCCGCGCCAGAGCCAGTAGCCGGTCGGCGACGCCGGGCTCCTCGGGATTGGGCCGCGGCGCGGTGGGGAAGTCCGGGTCGGGGGCGAACTGCTCGTCCACCACGTGCACGTCGGTGAAGCCCGCGCGCCGCAGCGCCGCCACCGCCACGGCGCCGCCCACCCCGTGCACCGGGGAGAGCGCGACGCGCAGGGGGCCGTCCGCCCCGACCCCGGCCAGGACCCGGGACGCGCGCTCGAGGTACCGCTCGACGAGTGCGGCGCACCGCGGGTCCGGTTCCGCGGAGCCGCGGTGCGCGGCCTCCGGCAAGGGCGTGCGTGGGATCTCCGCCGCGGGCCCGGCCTCGGCGATGGCCTCCTCGATGGCGCGGTCCGCGGGCGGCACGATCTGCGCACCGCCCCGCAGGTAGACCTTGTAGCCGTTGTCGCCCGCGGGGTTGTGGGAGGCGGTGATCTGCACTCCCGCCGCGGCGCCGAGCGCGCGGACGGCGAAGGCGGTGACGGGCGTGGGCAGCGGCTCCGGGAAGGTGACCACGTCGAACCCGGCGGCGGCCAGCACCTCGGCGGCGGCGCGCGCGAAGCCGGCGGAGCCGTGCCGGGCGTCGCGCCCCACGACGACGATCGCCCCCGACTCGCCGCGGCCGAGCAGGTGGGACGCGAGCCCCGCGGTGGCGCGCAGGACCACCGCGGTGTTCATCCCCGCCGGCCCGGCACGCAGCGGGCCGCGCAGCCCGGCGGTGCCGAAGGCCAGGGGCGCGGCGAACCGCGCGGCGAGCTCGGGCCCGCCCGGCGGCAGTGCCGACAACTCGGCGCGGTCGCGCGGATCCGGATCGCCCGCAATCCATGCCGCCACCCGCCCGGCCAGCGGCGCGGGATCGGGTTCGGGCGGCGTCACAGCGCCGACACCACGTCGCGCAGCAGCCCGCCCATCCGGCCGGCGGCCGCCGCGCCCGCCGCGAGCACCTCCTCGTGGTCGAGCGGTTCCCCGGTGATCCCGGCCGCGGCGTTGGTCACCATCGACACGCCGAGCACCCGCGCGCCCGCGGCACGTGCGGCGATCGTCTCGTGCACCGTGGACATGCCGACCAGGTCGGCGCCGAGGGTGCGCAGCATCCGGATCTCCGCGGGCGTCTCGTAGTGGGGGCCCGGCATGCAGGCGTACACGCCCTCGGCGAGCGTGGGGTCGACGTCCCGGCACAGCGCGCGCAGCGCGGGGTCGTAGGCGTCGGTCAGGTCGACGAAGCGCGGGCCGACCAGCGGCGAGCGCCCGGTGAGGTTGAGGTGGTCGCTGATGAGCACCGGCTGCCCCACCGACATGTCCGCGCGCAATCCGCCCGCCGCGTTGGTGAGCACCACCGTCCCTGCGCCGGCGGCGCACGCGGCGCGGACGGGATGGACGACGTGGGAAAGGCCGTGGCCCTCGTAGGCGTGGGTGCGGCCGAGCATGACCAGGACGCGGCGCCTGCCCACCGTCGCGGAGACCACCGTGCCGGCATGCCCCTCGGCGGTGGGCGGGACGAAGCCGGGCAGCTCGGACATGGGGATCCGCACGCCTGCTTCGGCGCCGCCCAGCAGCCGGTCCACGGCGGGCCGCCAGCCGGAGCCGAGCACCACGGCCACGTCGTGGCGCTGCACCTCGCTCAGCTCGGCGATGACGGCCGCGGCCTCCTCGGCGCGGGGCTCCTGCCTGGCGGAGACCGGGCGCGGTGTGGAGCCGGGGGCGGGCTCATCGGTGGGGAGGTTCGGCGACGGCATGGCCCCATTGTGCTGCCGGGCCCCATCGCGCCGCCGACGGGCCGTGCCGCGAAGCGCGGACCCGGGACGACCGGTCGCTACGATCAACCCATGCCGAACACTGAGCAGGAACCGGACAGCTCCGACGGCGCGCCGGGCACGGCACCGCGCGCGATGCCGCGGCTGCAGCGCCGGGGCGACGTCTTCATCCTCTGGCTGGCGGGCACGGACGCGGTGGACGACGACGCCCGCTTCCACCCGGACCGGATGGCCGCACTGCACGCGGCGCTCGACGAGGTGGAGGCCTCCGACGGGCCCGCGGCGCTGGTCACCGCGAACGCCGGCAAGTTCTTCAGCAACGGACTGGACCTGGACTACATCCTGCCGAAGCCGGACCGGCTGGACGCCTACCTGGACGAGGTGCACGCCCTCTTCAGCCGTCTGCTCGTGTTCTCCACGCCCACCGTGGCCGCGGTGCAGGGGCACGCGTTCGGCGCCGGCGCCATGCTGGCCACGGCGCACGACTTCCGCGTGATGCGCGCCGACCGTGGCTTCTACTGCCTGCCGGAGGTCACGCTGCAGATGCCGTTCACCCCGTCGATGTCGGCGCTGATGACGCGCAGGCTGCCCCCGCAGGTGGCGCTCGAGGCGATGACGACGGGCCGCCGCTACGGCGGCCGTGACGCGCTGGCCGCGGGCATCGTCGACGCCGTCGCGGACGGCTCCGCCTCGGCCGACGCGGTGCTCGACGCGGCCGTCGCGCGTGCGCAGGAACTGGCCCCGCTGCGCGGTGCCAACCTGGCGGGGATCAAGCGGGGGATCCACGCGGAGCTGCTCGAGGCGCTGGCGCGCAAGACCGCCGGCACCCGGATCGGCGGCTGAATCATGGCGGCCGGCGCGGATTGGTTCGAGGAGTGGCTGGGGGCCCACCGCGACGACCTGACGGCCTGGCGCCGCCACATCCACCGCAACCCCGAGTTGTCCCGCGCGGAGTTCCAGACCACCGACTTCGTCGTGCAGCACCTGCGCGCCGCGGGACTCGAACCGCAGGTCCTGCCGGGCGGCACCGGGCTCACCTGCGACATCGGCCCGGCGGACGCGGACGGCAAGCGGATCGCACTGCGCGCGGACATGGACGCGCTGCCGATGGGCGAGACCACCGGGCTGCCCTTCGCATCGCGTAACCCGGGCGCGGCGCACGCGTGCGGGCACGACGCGCACACCGCCATCCTGCTGGGCACAGGCCTGGCGCTCGCCTCGGCGCCGGCGCTGCACCAGGGGGTGCGGCTGCTGTTCCAGCCCGCCGAGGAGGTGATGCCGGGCGGGGCGCTCGACGCGATCGCCGCAGGCGCGCTCGACGAGGTCTCGCGCATTTTCGGGCTGCACTGCGACCCGCATCTGCGGGTGGGCACGGTGGGCCTGCGAGTGGGGGCGATCACCTCTGCCGCGGACATCGTCGAGGTGCACCTGAGCTCGCCCGGCGGGCACACCTCGCGCCCGCACCTCACCGCGGACCTCGTGCACGCCATCGGCCTGCTCATCACCGGCATCCCCAACCTGGTGGGGCGCCGCGTGGACGCGCGGTCGCGGACCGTCATCACCTGGGGTGCGGTCAACGCCGGTGCGGCGGCCAATGCGATCCCCCGCAGCGGTGTGCTGCGCGGCACCGTCCGCACCGGCGACAGGGCCACGTGGCGGCAGCTGCGCCCGCTCGTCTGCGAGCTGATCCAGGCGCTCGCGGTGCCGACGGGGGTCGAGGTGGACATCGACTACCGCCAGGGGGTGCCGCCCGTCGTCAACGACGAGCATTCGGTGGCGGTGCTGCGGCGGGCGGTCGACGCGATCGGCCCCGACGTGGCGGTGCCCACCCCGCAGTCCAGCGGCGGCGAGGACTTCGCCTGGTACCTGGAGAAGGTGCCCGGGGCGATGGCGCGCCTGGGCGTGTGGGACGGCGGGCGCAAGGTGGACATCCACCAGCCCGACTTCGACCTGGACGAACGCGCACTGGAGGTGGGGGTGCGCACGATGGTCAATCTGGTCGCCCCGCGGGTCAAGGTGCCCTACCAGGAGACGCTGGGGTAGCGGCCCCTACTCCGGGCAGCCCGGGCCCACGTTGCGGCTCTCGCGGGTGCGCAGCCCGCGCACGTAGTGCGACGGCGCACCGGCGGCCTCGGCGGCGTCCGCGATCACCCCGAGGTAGCGGGCGGACGGCAGGCCGCCCTCGAACGCGTCCATGACGTACAGCCAGGCCAGCAGCGGATCGGTGACCACGGCGGCGGGGTCGGCGTCGAGGGACGGTGGCTCCGTGGGCGCCGGGACGGCGGGGGCGGAGTCGTCGCCGGGTGCGGGACGGGCGCCCTTGCCGGGAGCGGTGCCCTCGGGGTGGATGCGCACGCGGATCTTGCGGTGCAGGCCCAGCTCGGCGCCCTCCCAGCGGTCCAGCCCCGGCGCGTCGTCCGCGGCGACGTCGTAGAGGACCACGAACACCCGGGAGTCCGGATCCTCGACCACGGTGGCCAGCGCGCCCTCCCAGCCCAGGTCGCCGCCGCAGAACGTCAGCCGCCACCCGTAGAGCCAGCCCGTCCCCGCCATCGGCGAATGCGGTGCGCGGGTGAGCATCTGCTCCGGGTGCATGTTGGACCCGTAGGCGGCGTACATCGACACGCGTCCACGATAGGCGACGCGGCCGTCCGCGCGCGATCCGCGCGTCCTCCGATCCCGGAGACGCCGTGGGCGCGGGACGCGCCTGGCGGACGGCATCACCCGTCCGGGGGAGTCGTGGCCGCGGGGTGTGCGGCGCGCCTCCGCGCGCGGCCCGGAACCGATAGCGTGGACGCGACGGCGCCGCGACCGGCCATCCAGGCGGCGGGCGCGCGCCGCACCGGGGCCCACGAGACGACGCGGACCACAGCGACGAACGGAGATCGGCGAGCATGTACCGGATCGTGATCATCGGCGGCGGACCGGCCGGCTACGAGGCGGCGCTGGTGGCGGCGCAGAACGGCGCGGCGGTGACCCTCGTGGACTCCGAGGGCGTCGGCGGCGCCGCGGTGCTGGCGGACTGCGTCCCGTCGAAGACGTTCATCGCGTCGACGGGCATGCGGACGACGCTGCGGCGTGCCGACGAGCTGGGCGTGGACATCGACCTGGACCACGCGCACATGAACATGAAGCGCATCAACCGGCGCGTCATCGACTTGGCCCGCGCGCAGTCGGAGGACATCTCGGCCCGGCTCGAGGAGGAGGGCGTCACCGTCATCGACGGCCGCGGGCGCCTCGCCGACACCGCCACCGGCCTCGCGTCCCACCAGGTGACCGTCTCTCTGGCCGGCGGCGGCGAACAGACGCTCACCGCGGACGTCGTCCTCATCGCCACGGGGGCCAACCCGCGTGTGCTGCCGGGGGCCGAGCCGGACGGCGAACGCATCCTGACCTGGCGGCAGGTGTACGACCTGGAGGAGCTGCCCTCGCACCTGATCGTCATCGGGTCGGGCGTCACCGGCGCGGAGTTCGTCTCCGCCTACACCGAGCTGGGCGTCAAGGTCACGCTGGTGTCCAGCCGCGACCGCGTCCTGCCGCACGAGGATGAGGACGCCGCGCTGGTGCTGGAGGAGGCGCTGGCCGAGCGCGGCGTCAGCATCGTCGCCCACGGCCGTGCGGACCGCATCGACCGCACCGCCGACGGCATCAGCGTGGTGCTCTCGGACGGGCGCACCGTCGAGGGCAGCCACGCGTTGATGACGGTGGGCTCCGTGCCGAACACCGACGACCTGGGGCTCGACTCGGTGGGCATCGAGCTTGAACGCAGCGGGCACATCACGGTCGACCGCGTCTCGCGCACCTCCGCGCCCGGCGTGTACGCGGCCGGCGACTGCACCTCGCTGATGCCGCTCGCCTCGGTGGCCGCCATGCAGGGGCGTATCGCGATGTACCACGCGCTGGGCGAGGGGGTGACGCCAATCAAGCTCAAGACGGTCTCCGCGGCCGTGTTCACCCGCCCCGAGCTGGCCACCGTCGGCGTCAGCCAGAAGGCCATCGACGCGGGCGAGGTGCCCGCCCGCACGATCATGCTGCCGCTGAGCACCAACCCGCGCGCGAAGATGATGGGCCTGCGCCGCGGTTTCGTGAAGATCTTCTGCCGGCCCGCGCAGGGCACCGTCATCGGCGGCGTCGTCGTGGCGCCCACGGCGTCCGAGCTGATCCTGCCGATCGCCATCGCGGTGCAGAACCGGCTGTCGGTGGCGTCGCTGGCGGCCACCTTCTCCGTGTACCCGTCGCTGTCCGGATCGATCACCGAGGCCGCCCGGCAGCTCATGCGCCACGACGACCTGGACTGAGAGCATGCCGACGGCCCGCCGCGCGCCGACGGACAGCGCCCCGTGAACCACAACCTGACCTGGCAACAGGCGGCGTGGCTGGCCGGCGCCGCCGCGGCGGTCGCGGCGGCGCTGTGGGCGTGGTCGAGTGCGCGGCGACGGCGTGGAGCCGAAACGCCCGCGCGGGCGCTCGCCGCGGCGCGGCTGCTGCGCGAGGCTGCGGTGGTCGTCGGCCTGTACGCGGTCTGGCAGTGGGTGGGCGGCGTCGCCGGCCGCACCACCGACGGCGCCGTCGCGCACGGGCAGGCGATCCTCGACCTCGAGCACGCACTGCACCTGCCCGGCGAGCACGCGGTGCAGCAGTGGATCCTCCCGTACGCGTCCGCGTCCCAGGCGGCCAATCTGTACTACGCCACCGCGCACTTCGGCGCCATGATCGCCCTGCTGATATGGCTGTACGCGCGGCACCGCCGGGCCTACGGCCGGGTGCGCACGGTGGTGGCGGTGTCGACGGCCGCGTGCCTGGCGATCTCGCTGGTCGCCGTCGCCCCACCGCGCCTGCTGCCGGACGCGGGCTTCGTCGACGTGGCCGCGCGCTACGGGCAGTCCGTCTACGCAGCGGCCGGGGCGCTGGCACCCGACGAGGTCGCCGCGATGCCGTCGGTGCACGTGGCGTGGGCGTACATCGTGGCCTGCGCGGTGTGGCGGTACGGCGGCCGGCGGTGGCGGTGGATCGGCCCCGCGCATCTGGTTCTCACGGTTTTCGTAGTGGTCGCCACGGCCAACCACTACTGGCTCGACGGGGCGGCCGCCATCGCCGTGGTCGCCGTGTGTGCTGCGGCGACGGCGGCCGGCTACCGGGCGGCGGCGCGCGTGCGCGGGGCGGTGGTCAGTCCTGCACCCAGCCGTAGGTGCGTTCCACCGCCTGGTTCCACCGGGCATACAGCTCCTCGCGCCGCTCCGCGGGCATCGACGGCTCCCACGTGCGCTCCGCCGACCAGTTCCGGCGGATCTCCTCCGTCCCGGACCAGTACCCCACGGCCAGCCCCGCCGCGTAGGCGGCCCCGAGCGCCGTCGTTTCGATGACGGCGGGGCGGGTGACCGGAACGCCCAGGATGTCGGCCTGGAACTGCATGAGCAGCTCGTTGACCACCATGCCGCCGTCCACGCGCAGCTCGCCGACCGGCAGCCCCGACTCCATCGCCGCCTCGATGACCTCGCGGCTCTGGAACGCGGTGGCCTCCAGTGCGGCGCGCGCGATGTGCGCCTTGGTGACGTAGCGGGTGAGCCCTACCAGCACCCCGCGCGCGTCGGGGCGCCACCGCGGCGCGAACAGGCCCGAGAACGCGGGCACCAGATAGGCGCCGCCGTTGTCGTCCACGCTCGCCGCCAGCGGCTCCACCTCGGAGGACGACGAGATGAGGCCCAGGTTGTCGCGCAGCCACTGGACCAGCGAACCGCTCACCGCCACCGATCCCTCCAGCGCGTACACGGCCGGCTGATCGCCCAGGCGGTAGCAGACGGTGGTGAGCAGGCCCTTGTCGCTGTGCACAGGCTCGGTGCCCGTGTTGAGCAGCAGGAAGTTGCCGGTGCCGTAGGTGTTCTTGGCGTCGCCCGGCTCCAGGCACGCCTGGCCGAACATCGCCGCCTGCTGGTCGCCGAGGATCCCCGCCACGGGCACCCCGCCGAGCACGCTGCGTCGGCGCACCCGGCAGTACTCCTCGGACGAGCTGCGGATCTCCGGCAGCATCGAGACGGGGATGCCCATGTCCTCGCAGATCCGTTCGTCCCACTGCAGCGTGGTCAGGTCCATCAGCAGCGTCCGCGAGGCGTTGGTGACGTCGGTGACGTGGATGCCCGGTTCCTGGCCCGGCCCGCCGGTCCCGCCGGACAGGTTCCACATCAGCCACGTGTCCATGGTGCCGAAGCACAGCTCGCCGGCCTCGGCGCGCTCGCGCACCCCGTCGACGTTCTCGAGGATCCAGGCCAGCTTGGTGCCGGAGAAGTACGGCGAGAGCGGCAGGCCGGTGACGGCGCGGTAGCGGTCGATGCCGCTGCCGTCCGGGGCGCCCGCCGCGAGTCGTTCGCAGATCTCCGCGGTGCGCGTGTCCTGCCAGACGATGGCGTTGTACACCGGCTCGCCGGTGGCCCGGTCCCACACCACGGTGGTCTCGCGCTGGTTGGTGATGCCGATGGCGGCGATCTCCGACGCGGGGATGTCCGACGACGCCAGCACCTCGCCCGTCACGGATCGGGAATTGATCCAGATCTCCTGGGCGTCGTGCTCCACCCACCCGGGATGCGGGAAGATCTGCCGGTGTTCACGCCGGGCCACGTCGACGATGCGGCCGTCGTGGTCGAAGATGATGCACCGGCTGGAGGTGGTGCCCTGGTCGATGGCGGCGATGTAGCCGCCGCGGTGCGGGGTGTTTGCGTCGGTCACCGCCTCATTATGCGGATTCCGCCGCCCCGCGCGGCGTAATCCGGTGGGCCGCGCGCCGCAGCAACTAGCCTGGGAGAGGTGCCGCGGCACGACGGCATGCAGAGGATGCGACGGCCGTTGAGGACACGGTGCCAGACGAAACTGCGCCAGACGATACGGCGCCAGACGATACGGCGACAGGGAGTCAGGGTGGCGAAGGAACCGGGACACGAGCGGCTCGGGCCCCGCCAGCGCGACGAGGCGTGGCGGCGGCTGGGCGCCGAACAGTTCGATCTCATCGTCATCGGCGGCGGGGTCGTCGGGGCGGGCACGGCGCTCGACGCCGCCACCCGCGGGCTCCGCGTGGCGCTGGTGGAGGCGCGCGACTTCGCGTCGGGCACGTCGTCGCGCTCGTCGAAGATGTTCCACGGCGGGCTGCGGTACCTGGAACAACTGGAGTTCGGGCTGGTCGCCGAGGCGCTGCACGAGCGGGAGCTGGCGATGTCCCGGCTGGCTCCGCACCTGGTCAAGCCGCTGCAGTTCCTGTTCCCGCTGCAGCACCGGCTGTGGGAGCGGCCGTACATCGCCGCCGGGATCATGCTCTACGACAGGATGGGCGGGGCCAAGTCGGTGCCCGCTCAGAAGCACCTGACCCGGGCGGGCGCGCTGCGCATGGCGCCGGGGCTCAAGCGCAGCGCGCTGGTGGGCGGCATCCGGTACTACGACACCGTCGTCGACGACGCCCGCCACACCATGACCGTCGCCCGCACCGCCGCCCACTACGGCACGGTGGTGCGTACCTCGACCCAGGTCGCGGGGTTCCTGCACGAGGCGGACCGGGTCAGCGGCGTGCGCGTGCGCGACAGCGAGACCGGCGAGGCCACCGACGTGCGCGGGCACGCCGTCGTCAACGCGACGGGCGTGTGGACCGACGAGATCCAGTCGCTCTCCGGCGAGCGCGGCCGCTTCCGCGTGCGCGCCTCCAAGGGCGTGCACATCGTGGTCCCGCGCGACAGGATCGTCAGCGAATCCGCCATCATCCTGCGCACGGAGACGTCGGTGCTGTTCATCATCCCGTGGGGCCGGCACTGGATCATCGGCACCACCGACACCGACTGGAACCTGGACCTGGCGCACCCGGCCGCGACCCACGCGGACATCGACTACCTGCTGCACCACGTCAACAAGGCGCTGGTCACCCCGCTCACGCCCGACGACATCGAGGGCGTCTACGCGGGCCTGCGCCCGCTGCTGGCGGGCGAAAGCGACGAGACCTCCAAGCTCTCACGTGAACACGCGGTGGCCCGGGTGGCACCCGGGCTGGTCGCCATCGCCGGCGGCAAGTACACCACCTACCGGGTGATGGGCGCCGACGCGGTGGACGAGGCCGCCGAGGACATTCCCGGCCGGGTGGCCGAGTCCGTGACGGACAAGGTGCCGCTGCTCGGCGCCGACGGCTACTTCGCGCTGGTCAACCAGGCGCAGCACGTGGCCGACCGCTACGGGGTGCACCCGTACCGGGTGCGGCACCTGCTGGACCGCTACGGCTCGCTCATCCACGACGTGCTCTCCCTCGCGGAGGGGCGGTCGGAGCTGCTGGGCCCCATCGACGCCGCGCCGAACTACCTGCAGGTGGAGGTCGTCTACGCCGCCGACTCCGAGGGCGCCCTGCACGTGGAGGACGTGCTGGCCCGGCGGACCCGGATCTCCATCGAGTACGCCCACCGCGGCGTGGACTGCGCGCGGCAGACCGCCGGGCTCATGGCCGGCGTGCTCGGCTGGGACCAGGCCACCATCGACCGGGAGGTGGAGAACTACTGCGCGCGCGTCGAGGCGGAGGTGCGTTCGCAGGAACAGCCCGACGACGCGTCCGCCGACGGATTGCGCGCCGCGGCGCCGGAGGCGCGTGCCGAGATCCTGGAGCCCGTCGAGTAGGGCCGCGGTGTCCGGCCCCGCGCGGCTAGTGTGCGGGGCTCGAGTTCAGGACGGCACGATGGCGTTGAGCGCGGCCCATACCAGGATCGTGGTCCCCGTGGTCCACAGCGCGATCGCCACGGCCTGCCAGCGCAGGACCCTCGCAGGCGGTGTCCCGGACGCGACGAGCATGGCGGAGGTGAACTGGGTCGGGATCGCCAACGGTCCGAGGAGGCTCGCCCCGGGTACGCCGAAACGTGCCAGCCACTTCCGGAAGCGCCGGCGGCCCTTCGACTCGCCCGCGCGCCCGGCGTCGCCGAAACCGGGTTCGGCATCACCGGGCGCGGGGGCGCGCATCGGGCCCGTGCGGCCGCCGACCACCGCAGTCCGGGCCCGGGAACCGACTGCCACGACGACCAGCACGCTGAGGAAGTTGCCCAGTGCGGCCGCCAGGCCGGCGACGAACGGATTGATGCCGCCGATCACTCCGATTGTTGTTCCTACCTCGCCCTCGATGAACGGGATGGCTCCCGCGAGCATGGCGATGAACGGACGGATGTGCTCAGGCACCTGCGTCACCAGTTCCTGGAAATCGCTGACGAGGTTCTGGAGGGGATTCACGGCGGGCCTTCCTCTGGCTGGAGCTGAAGGTCGAGGTCTGCCTCGACACGCCCAGTAGAGGCCGTGTTCTTGGAACAGGGTCAAGCATCGTGCGGATACACACTGGTCAGTCGGCGTTCTCCACCGGCTGATCGAGAGCGCGCACACGCTCGTCCGCCAGGATGCCCGCACGGGACAGCACGTCCAGCTGTGCAGGGTTGTAGAGCTCCAACATCGCCTCGACGAGAGTCCGCCGCGTCACGTGGCCGGGCTGCGACAGCCGGGATTCGGGGGCTCTCAACCACGGGAAGTCGATGAGATTCCGGGCGACGATCGGCGCGAGCTGCTCTGCGAGACCGGCTCGCGCCGCTTCGTCCGCATCGGGCGGCAATCCTTCGAGGCGTGCGCTGACGGCATCGGTGTCGGCGTCCACCATGGCACGTACGTCTTCGAGTGCGTCCGCGTCGTAAAGCCTGGAATAGATGTGGATTATCGCGCTGTCGGCCTCGGAAAGCCGCGATGCAACGGCCGTGAATCCCGCAGGTGCATCGGCGGGGGCGTCGTCGGTCAGGATCGCCGCGATGTCGCTGCGCGCCTTCTCGAGGCGCTCGATCCGCCCGGCGAGTTCGGCATCGAGGTTTCGCAGCGAGTCCCGGGCGTGATCGCCTGCCATGTCGGTTCGGCCGATCTGCGTCAGGCCGACTCCCAGCTCCGCCAGTCTGCGAACGCGCAGAAGTCCTACAAGATGCCGAATCCCGTACTGCTTGTATCCGTTGGACCGACGCTCGGGCTCCGCGAGCAGGCCGAGCCGGTGATAGTGACGGATGGTGTTCACCGTCGTCCCCGTCAGCTCGGCGAGCTCGCGGGTGCTCCACGGCATGCCGCCTCCGTCCTGCGCGCGTCGACACGGCGCACGGTCACCACCCGTGGATACCACGCTGCGGCACCGGTCCGCCGTGGTGCCGGGTTCGTCGTGGGCTCACGCCGGTTCGGGCAGCCCCATCGCGGAGCGGGTGGCGGCGGGGATGTGCGCCAGGTGCTCGGCGTTCTTGGTGACGAACTTGCGCACGTAGCTGCAGGTGGGGACGACGGAAAGCCCTGCGGCCTCGGTGTCCGCCAGCGCGGCTGCGACGACCTTGCCGGCCAGCCCGCGGCCGCCGAACTCGGAGCCGACCTCCGTGTGGTCGAAGTCGCGGGCCCCGTCGGCCGGCTCGTACGCGGCGAAGCCGGCGAGCTCGTCGTCGACGAACACCTCGAAACGGTGCTGCTGCTCGTTGTGGACGATCTTCTCGTTCATCTGCTGCCGCCTTCCGTCGACGCCGGACCGCCGATTGCGGGCCTGCTCACTCACCGTTGTAGCAGCCGCATGAGAAACCCCGGCGCCCAGGCCGTGCGGGGAGCGCCCGCCGGGTTGTAGTGCTGTGGTCCGGACGCGTAGCGGCCGGCGGGAAGGTTGCGGGCGGGGCTCTCGAGCAGCGGCGCATCCGCCGCCACCGTGCCCGCGGCGCGGTCCACGCCGTCGCGGGCCCGGGGATGCTTGCGGTAGCGCGGCGGAACCAGGCGGAACAGCGCGTTGACGGTGCGCCCGACGAGCCGGTGCAGACGCGCATCGCGTGCCGTCCAGCGGTAGCCCAGCAGGTCCCGCACCTCCGGGTCGTACATGCCCACCGTCAGCCAGACGAACCCGCGCGCCAGCAGGGGGCGCTGCAGCCGCCAGAGGGCGTCCGGCAGCCACGGCAGGAACGGCGGGCGGGGGAGCGCGGAGAGGTCGAGCACGTCACGTGTGGCCTTGTTGTCCTCGAGCACCTCGGCGCACATGTGCTTCCAGTACCGCTGGAAGTCCTCCCAGGTGTCCGGCACCGGCCGCATGCTCACGCCGTACTGGGCGTACCACTGCTTGTGCTCGTCGAACAGCCGGCGCTTGTCGTCTTCCGAGATGCCGCCGCAGAAGTGTTCGGCGGTGACGATGGTGCCGTAGAAGAACGTGGCATGCGCCCAGTAGAAGACGTCCTGGTCCAGAGCGTGGTAGCGGCGGCCCTGGGAATCGACGCCCTGGATGCCGCGGTGGTAGTCGCGCACCTCGAGCCCGGTGCGGTGCGCGCGGTCGCCGTCGAACACGACGCCGCCGATGGGGTAGAGGGACCGCAGCAGCCTCTCCCAACGCTCGTCGAAGAAGTCCGAGTGCTGCTCCACCGCGGCACCGAGCTTGGGGTGCATGTTCTGCATGGAGCCGGCCCACGGCCCCTGGAGCAGCCCGCGCCAGTCCCCGAAGTACTTCCACGTCGCGGACCCGGGCCCCAGTGGCGCGGCTGCGGAGGCGGCCGGAGCGTGCCGGCCGGAATGCGCCGGCGGAGTCTCCGCGGGGCTTTCGTCGGCCTGCGGAGGGGGGAATCCGCTCATGAGGGGTCCTCGATTCCGTCCAAGCGACTGGCTGCGCGTCCTGTTGACAACGTATGTTGTCAGGATAGGAATGCGGTGCGGATCGGTCAAGGGAGGTGGTGAGGGATGGCGCCTGGGCGAGATGCGCAGCCTTCGCTGGAGCAGCGCAGGCGAATGCGCCGTGAGGCGCTCATCGACGCGGGCATCACGCTGCTCGGCTCCACGGAGACGACGCCGCTGACCGTCCGAGCAGCATGCCGCTCGGCGGGCCTGACCGAACGCTACTTCTACGAGAGCTTCGACGACCGGGACGGATTCGTCCGCAGCGTCTACGACGAGCTGGGCGCCCGGGCGAAGGCCACGCTGGGCGACGTGGTGCAGGCGGGGCCCATGGACGGGGCGACGCGGGCGCGCGCCGCGGTGGAGGCGTTCATCGGGTTGACGGTCGACCGGCCGGTGCTCGGCCGTGCATTGCTCATCGCGCCGCTGACGGAACCCGCATTGAGCAGGGTCGGGGTCGCGCTGGCGCCGGAGTTCGTCACGATGGTCTTCGACGGCCTCTCCACCGTGGAGGACGTCGAGGAACGGCGTATGCGGTCCACCGGGCTCGTCGGGGCGTTCACCGCGTTGTTCATCGGCTTCCTCGACGGCACGCTGGCGGTGGACCGGGAGAGGCTCGTCGAGCACTGCGTCGGACTTCTGATCGACTCCGGGGTGCGCAACCCGCGCGGATCGGTCACCGCCTAGTCGCGATCAGGCGGGGGCCGACGGCGGGAACGACCACGGGCCGGAAGCTCCGATCGGTTGATCGATGCTCCCGGCCCGCTGCAGGGCGACTACGCGCGCCCGGCGGTTCCAGCGCCTACTTGATCTCGGCCAGCACGGTGCCCTGGTTGATGGCAGCACCCGGCTCGACGGCCAGGCCGGTGACGACGCCGTCCTTGTGCGCGGTCACCGGGTTCTCCATCTTCATCGCCTCGAGCACCACGATCAGGTCGCCGGAGGCGACCTCCTGGCCCTCCTCGACTGCGATCTTGACGACGGTGCCCTGCATGGGGGCGGTGATCGCGTCACCCGACACGGCGGCGTTGCCGGCGGCGCCGCGCTTGCGGGGCTTGACCTTGCGGCGCACGGCGGTCGCGGTGCCGCCGCCGTTGCCGCCGAGGTTCAGCTCGCCGGGCAGCGACACCTCGAGGCGGCGGCCGCCGACCTCGACAACGACGTTCTGCCGCTCGGCGTCGTCCTCCGGCGCCTCACCGGGCGCGTTGAAGGGCTCGACGTTGTTGACCCACTCGGTCTCGATCCACTTGGTGTAGATGTCGAAGCCGTTCTCGTCGCCGATGAAGGCCGGGTCGTCCAGCACTGCGCGGTCGAACGGGATCACCGTGGCCAGACCCTCCACCGTGAACTCGGCCAGTGCGCGGCGGGCGCGGGCCAGGGCCTGCGGGCGGTCTTCGCCGGTGACGATGAGCTTGGCGAGCATCGAGTCGAACTGGCCGCCGATCACGCTGCCGGTCTCCACGCCTGAGTCCATGCGGACCCCGGGGCCCGTGGGCGGCTGGAACAGGGTGACGGGGCCGGGGGCGGGCAGGAAGCCGCGGCCGGCGTCCTCGCCGTTGATGCGGAACTCGATGGAGTGCCCGCGCGGGGTGGGATCCTCCTTGATGGAGATCTCGTCGCCGTTGGCGATGCGGAACTGCTCGAGCACCAGGTCGATGCCGGAGGTCTCTTCCGTGACGGGGTGCTCCACCTGCAGGCGCGTGTTGACCTCGAGGAAGCTGATCGTGTCGCCCTGCACCATGTACTCCACGGTGCCGGCGCCGTAGTAGCCGGCCTCGCGGCAGATGGCCTTGGCGGACTCGTGGATGCGGCCGCGCTGCTCATCGGTCAGGAACGGCGCGGGCGCCTCCTCGACCAGCTTCTGGAAGCGGCGCTGCAGGGAGCAGTCGCGGGTGCCGACCACGACGACGTTGCCGTGCGTATCGGCGATCACCTGGGCCTCGACGTGGCGGGCCTTGTCCAGGTACTGCTCGACGAAGCACTCGCCGCGGCCGAAGGCTGCGACCGCCTCACGGGTGGCCGACTCGAACAGCTCGGGGATCTCCTCGACGGTGCGCGCGACCTTCATGCCGCGCCCGCCGCCGCCGAACGCCGCCTTGATGGCCACGGGGACGCCGTGCTGCTCGGCGAAGGCGACGACCTCGTCCGCCCCGGCCACCGGATCCTTGGTGCCCGCGGCCATGGGCGCCTGCGCGCGCTCGGCGATGTGCCGGGCGGTGACCTTGTCGCCCAGGTCGCGGATGGACTGCGGCGACGGGCCGATCCAGATCAGGCCGGCGTCGAGGACGGCCTGCGCGAAGTCGGCGTTCTCGGACAGGAACCCGTAGCCGGGGTGGATGGCGTCGGCGCCGGAATCGGCTGCGGCCTTGATGAGCTTTTCGATGTTCAGGTACGAATCGGCAGAGGTCTGGCCGCCCAGAGCGAAGGCCTCGTCGGCGAGGCGGACGTGAGGTGCGTTGGCGTCGGGCTCGGCGTAGACGGCCACGCTGGCGAGACCCGCATCGGCTGCCGCTCGTATCACTCGCACCGCGATCTCGCCACGGTTGGCGACGAGGACCTTGGTGATCTTTTCACTGGAGTGATTCGGCACAGGGCCTCCCGGGAGTGTCTTCGTGGAAGTTCATGCCCCTCGCGGGGGCGATTCTGGTAATGGAGTCTAAGCAACCGGGCCATGCGGCGTCAGCCGCCGGTCCCGCTGCGACCGCATCGCGCCACTGCGCGACCGGATCACATTCTAGGCGCCCGTGTGACGGCGGCTTCAGGCGGACTCCCGGATGTTGCGCTTGACCCGCGAGAGCATGGCCGACAATCCGCGCAGCCGCAGCGGGCTGACCACCTTCTCGAGTCCCAGGGTGGAGTAGAAGTCGTCGGGCACCCCCAGGATGTCCTCGGCGCTGCTGCCGTTGAGCCCCTCGTAGAGGATCCCCGCGAACCCGCGCGTGGTGGGGGACTCCGGGGGAGCGCTGAAATACAGGCGCACCGACTGCCTGTCGGCGGCGTCGACCCGCAGGAACAGAGGCGACTGGCACTCGGGCACGGGCTCCATCGCCGCCTCCTCAAGCTCGGCCGGGAGCGGGGGGAGCTCCTGGCTGAACTCGAGGAGGAGGGTGACCTTGTCCTGCCCCTGGAGATCCTCGAAATCGTCGATGATCTCCGCGAGCGCGGCGGGAATGCTCATGCCTGCGACGGTACCGCCCCGGGCTCCTCACCCGCTGCGATGGGCACGCGCACCGTATTGCCCCATTCGGTCCAGGAGCCGTCGTAGTTGCGGATGTTCGGCAGGCCCAGCAGGTGGGTCAGGACGAACCAGGTGTGGCTGGAGCGCTCGCCGATCCGGCAGTAGGCGATGATCTCGCCGTCGTCGCCCTGGCGGGCCTCCTTGACGCCGGCGTAGATCTCCTCGAGTTCGTCGCGGGAGCGGAAGCGGCCGTCGGGCGCGGCGGCCTTCGCCCACGGGATGGACACGGCGGTGGGGATGTGCCCGCCGCGCAGGACCCCTTCCTGCGGGTAGTCGGGCATGTGCGTGCGCTGGCCCGTGTACTCCTCGGGCGAGCGGACGTCCACGAGCGGCCCCGAGCCGAGGAAGTCCCGGACGTAGCTCTGGTAGGCGCGGATCTGCGAGTCGTCGCGCTCCACCGCCGGGTACTCCGTGCGGGGCAGCTGCGGCACGTCGAAGGTCATCTCGCGGTTCTCCGCCAGCCACGCGTCGCGGCCGCCGTCGAGGAGGCGCACGTCCTCGTGCCCGAACAGCGTGAACACCCACAGCGCGTAGGCGGCCCACCAGTTGGACTTGTCGCCGTAGACGACGATGGTGTCGTCGCGCTTGATGCCCTTGCTGCTCATCAGCTCGGCGAAGGCGGGCCCGTCGAGGTAGTCGCGCGTCACCTGGTCGTTGAGGTCGAGGTGCCAATCCACCTTGACGGCGCCGGGGATGTGGCCGACGTCGTAGAGCAGCACGTCCTCGTCCGATTCGACGACGACCAGACCCGGCGTGCCGATGTTCGCGGAGAGCCACTCGGTGGAAACGAGTCGCTCCGGGTGTGCGTAGGCGGCGAAGGCCGGATTCTGCTCGACGGGGACTGGCACGGTGCGCTCCTGTTGTCTCGGCAGTGGCGGGCTGAGGCGTCACCGCGGGCCGATTAGGCAATACCGCCGTGACGTAAATCAGCGTAGTCCCGAGCAGGCGGATGAGACACGGCGCGGGGCAGCGCGGCGGTGTGGACCCTGTCACTCGTGCGGTCGGTGCGGGGCCGACCGGTCGTCGCGGGATTGGACGGAGGCCGGTGCGCGGCGCTGCGACTGCACGACCGCGAAGCCCGCCCACGACGCGGCGACGACGAGCGCCGCCGCGATCTCGGCGATGCCGGCCGCACCGCGCGGATAGAACACGCCGGTGATGTAGTAGGCGATGAACCCGCCGTCCGGCAGCGGATCCATGCCCCCGCCGTCGCGGGCCCAGCGCTCGATCAGCGTCAGCGGGCATTCGAGGTACGGGATGACCGTGATGCAGACCGCCCACGCGGCGGCGATCAGGTGCAGCCAGATCGTGCGGGGATGGCGCCAGGCGATGAACCCGCCGCACAGCAGGTACCCGATGAAAGCGAAGTGCAGGGCCGCCGACACGGCCACCAGTGCCACGTACACGCGCTCACCCCCGCGGACCGGAACGGTGCGTCCTTACCGCTTGAGATTAGTCCGCGAACGGCTCCGCGATGCGCGAATCGGCCAACACTGCGAGGCGCGGCGTGCACGTTCCACGCCGGCCCGGCGGGCTACTCCTCGCCGGTGGCCGCGGCCGGGTCGAGCATGGTCAGCAGCAGCGTGGCGTCGGTGACGGCCCGCACCTCGTGCAACAGCCGGGCCGACAGGTGTGCGACGTCGCCGGGATGCAGGTCCACGGTGCGGCCGTCGGCGGTGAACTCGATGTGCCCGTCGATGGACTGCACCAGAATCGGGAACGCGGCCTTGTGCTCGGCGAGGATCTGGCCGGCGGCGAACCGGAAGACGATCACGCGGGCGCCGTCGGCGACCATGATGCGCTTGACGCCCGGGCGCGCGCCGCGCGGCGCCACGGCGTCGATCAGCCCGTGGTGGTCGGTCATCGTGAGGACCCGGGGCGCAGTGCCGGGCGAGGCCGTCTCGGAGCCGGACGTCGTCGCCTCAGGGGCGGGCATGGTTTCCTCGGATTCGGGCATGGTCACCTCTCAGCGCGGCCGTCGGACCCGATCATCGCACGGACCCCCGCCGGAGGAGCGTGGCAGCGCCGGTCAGCGGGCAGCGCGGTCAGCGGGCAGCGCCGGTCAGCGCGGTCAGCGGGCGTTGCCCGCCCACAGTTGCGCGACGTCGAGACCCACGTCGCGCAGGAGCGTGCGGACCAGCGGCAAGCCGATGCCGATGACGCTGGACGGGTCGCCCTCGAGCGAGTCGACGAACCAGCCGCCGAGGCCGTCGAGCGTGAAGGCCCCGGCCACCTCGAGCGGTTCGCGGGACGCCAGATACGCCTCGAGCTCCGCCTGCGAGGGCGTGCCGAACCGCACTGTGGTGGAGCAGACGCCCTCCGCCTCGGCAATCACGCGCCCGTCCGCGATCCGCAGCAGGCAGTGCCCCGTGAGAAGGTCGCCGCTGCGCCCGGCCATCGTGGCCCAACGTTCGCGTGCGGCCTCCACGGTGTGCGGCTTGCCCTGCAGGCGGCCGTCGATGTGCAGCATCGAGTCGCAACCGACGATCACCGTGTGGGCCGGGGCGTCGGCGTCGCGCGCCTGCACGGCGAGACCGTCGGCCACGTCGACCGCCTTCGCGCGGGCGAGCGCCGCGACGACTTCGGCGGGGCCGGTCTGCTCCGGCAAGGCGGATGCGACAGCGTCCTCATCCACCGAGGAGACCCGCACCGACGGTTCCACCCCCGCCGCGCGCAACACCGACAGACGCGCGGGGGAGGCGGATGCGAGGACGAACAGGACGGGCGCGACGGCGCCGTCCGGGCCGGGATCACCCGGGCGGGCGGCGACGGGCGATGCCATGATCAGCGGCCGCCGAATCTCCCGGATTGGTACGCGCGCGGCGAGAACATGCGCGGCATGCCGTCGAGCGCGTCGTCGAGATCGCCCCACATGTCACGCGGACCCGCATCATCGGAACCGTCACCGCCATTGCCGGAGGCGGCGGCGACGACGGCGACCAGTACCGCGAGCTCCTCGGGCGACGGGTTGCCCTTCACGACCCGGAGCAACGCCGGAGCCGTGGCCACGTCGCCGTCACCGGCCGGCGCGGCGGCCTCGTCGATCGCGCTCTGCGCTTCGGTATCCACAGCTTCCGCATCCACCATAGTTTGGGAATCCACCACCGCTCCGGCCTTCGACACAGTTCCGACACTCACAGTGGAATGTTCCCATGCTTCTTGGGCGGCAGGCTGACCGACTTGCGTTCGAGCAGCCGCAGCGACTTGGCGATGTAGGCGCGGGTGTGCGAGGGCGGGATCACCGCGTCCAGGTAACCGCGCTCGGCGGCGACGTACGGGTTGACCAACGTGTCCTCGTACTCCTGCTGGAGATCCAGGCGCACCGCGTCGACGTCCTTGCCCTCGGCCTCGGCGGCCTTGAGCTCCTTGCGGTAGACGAAGCCCACCGCGCCCGACGCGCCCATGACGGCGATCTGGGCCGTCGGCCAGGCGATGTTGACGTCGGCGCCCATGTGCTTTGACCCCATGACGTCGTAGGCGCCGCCGTAAGCCTTGCGCGTGATGACGGTGATCTTGCCGACCGTGGCCTCGCCGTAGGCGAACAGCAGCTTGGCGCCGCGCCGGATGATGCCGCCGTACTCCTGCTCGGTGCCCGGCAGGAAGCCGGGCACGTCCACCAGGGTGACGATGGGGATGTTGAAGGCGTCGCACGTGCGCACGAAGCGGGCGGCCTTCTCGGAGGCGTCGATGTCGAGCGTGCCGGCGAACTGCGTCGGCTGGTTGGCGACGATGCCGACGGAGCGGCCGTCGATGCGCGCGAAGCCCACGATGATGTTGGTGGCGCGGCCCGCCTGGACCTCGAGGAACTCCTCGTCATCGACCAGCCGCTCGATGACCCCGTGCATGTCGTACGGCTGGTTGGGGGAGTCGGGGATGAGCGAGTCGAGTTCGAGGTCGGTGGCGGTCACGGAATCCTCGACCGACGTCTCCACCGGGTTGGGCGCCGGGTAGCGCGGCGGCTCGGAACGGTTGTTGTCGGGCAGGTAGCCCACCAGCTCCTTGACGTAGTCGAGCGCGTCCTGCTCGTCGGGCGCCACGTAGTGCGCCACGCCGGAGGTGGCCATGTGGGTGTTCGCGCCGCCGAGCTCGTCCATGGTGACGTCTTCGCCGGTGACTGTCTTGATGACGTCCGGGCCGGTGACGAACATCTGGCTGGTCTTGTCGACCATGACGATGAAGTCGGTCAGCGCCGGGGAGTAGACGTGCCCGCCCGCGTTGGGTCCCATGATCAGCGAGATCTGCGGGATCACGCCGGAGGCCTGCACGTTGCGGTAGAAGATCTCGCCGTACAGGCCCAGGGAGACCACGCCCTCCTGGATGCGGGCGCCGGCGCCCTCATTGATGCCGATCAGCGGCCGGCCGGTCTTGAGCGCAAGGTCCATGACCTTGACGATCTTCTCGCCGTAGACCTCGCCGAGGCTGCCGCCGAAGACGGTCACGTCCTGGCTGAAGATGCAGACCTCGCGCCCGTCGATGGTGCCGTAGCCGGTGACCACGCCGTCGCCGGTGGGGCGGTTGGCGTCCAGGCCGAAGTTCGTCGATCGGTGCCGGGCGAGCGCGTCGATCTCCACGAACGAACCGTCGTCCAGCAGCTCCTGGATGCGTTCGCGGGCGGTGAGCTTGCCCTTCGCGTGCTGCTTCTCAATGGCGGCCGCGCCGACCGGCTGCTGGGCCTCCGCGAGCCGGTTGCGCAGGTCCGCGAGTTTGCCCGCGGTCGTGTGGATGTCGATGGCGGCCGGGTCCTGTGGGGCCGCGGCGCCCGTCGTCGAGTCTGTCGCACTGGTCATGTGCTGCATGGTAGCGATGCGCGCCACACCGCATTACTGCGAGGTCCGACTACCGGCCGGTAGTCGGTGTGCGGGTGGCCACAGCGTGAACCGCGGCTCGCGCGCGGGCGGGCGGCGACTGCGCGCAGCCGCGGAACAGTCAATAGTCTGGGTGGCATGTACGGGGATCTGGGACGGCCGCCGCTGGACGAGCGCGGCCTGCGGCGGAGCCTGGCGGGCGCGGTGGACGCGCCGTGGTCGGGTCTCGAGGTGCTCGCGGAGACAGGCTCGACCAACGCGGACCTGCTCGAGCGCATCGCGCGGGACCGGCGTCCCGAATCGCTGGATCGGACGGTGCTGCTGGCCGAGCAGCAAGTGGCGGGCCGTGGGCGGCATCGGCGGTCGTTCGAGTGCGCGCCGCAATCCCAGGTTCTGATGTCGACGGTGCTGCGCCTGCCCGGAATCCCCCCGGACCGGATCGGCTGGCTGCCGCTGCTCACCGGGGTCGCCGTGGTCGACGCGCTCCGCGAGGTGGCGGAGGTCGACGCGCGGCTCAAGTGGCCGAACGACGTTCTCGTCGGCGACAGGAAAGTGGCCGGGATCCTCGCCGAGGTCGCCTCGCCCGCCGCCCGACCGGGTGCGCCGTACGTCCCGATGATCGTCGTGGGGGTGGGTCTCAACGTCTCGCAGTCGGCCGACGAGCTGCCGGTCCCCACCGCGACGTCGCTGGCGGTCGAGGGCGCCGCGTGCGTGGATCGCAACACACTGGTCCGGGCGATGCTGCGCAACCTGGCCTCGCGGACGCACCGTTGGCAGGGGCTGCGCGGCGAATCCCCGGAGCTGACCGCGGACTACCTGCGCCACTGCAGCACGGTGGGACGCGAGGTGCGGGCGCTGCTGCCCGGCGGCGACGCGCACGTCGGCCGCGCGACGGGCATCGACGAGCGCGGCTGCCTGCTCATCGACGCGGGGTCGGCGGGGCCCGTGGCGGTGGCGGCGGGCGACGTCGAGCATGTGCGCCCGGCCCCCGCGCCGGGCGCGGGCTGACCGGGACGGCGATGGCCTACCCCGAGAGCGTCCTGGAACCGGGCGAGACGGTGCTGTGGCACCGGAATCCGCACTGGAAGTCGGTCCTGCCTGCGGCCCTGCTGCTGCCGGTGCTGACGGGCGTCGCGGGCATCTGCGGCGGCCTGATCGAGCGGCATGCGGGCCCGGGTGTCTCCGCGGTGCTCTACAGCGTTCTCGCGGTGGCGTGGTGCGCGGCGGTGTGGTGGCGGTGCGTGCTGCCGTGGCTGCGGTGGCGGTCGACGCACTTCGTCGTCACGGACCGGCGCGTCATGGTCCGCCAGGGGGTGTTCTCGCGCTCCGGGTTCGAGCTGGAACTGGAACGGGTCAGCGACGTCCGCTATCGCCGGTCGTTCTCGGAGCGGCTGCTGGGCGCGGGGACCCTGGTGCTGCGTTCATCTTCTGCGGAGCCGTTGGAGTTCGCCGGGATGCCCGGGGCGCGACGCGTGCAGCGGCTCATCCGCGAGGAGGCGGGCTGGAGCTGATCGGACCCGGAGCGGCGGCGCGCGGCGGCATGCGCGGTCGCCGCGGTCCGTGGATTCAGCCTCGCGGCGTGAGCCGCGGCTCGGGGAGGTCCGGCGGGCCGGGTTCGGACACGTCGATCTCGGTGGTCCCGTCCTCGTGCGGGAACACCCAGCGCCGCATGGCCCAGAACCGGAAGGCCATCTGCAGCAGGTTGCCGATGATGTAGGCGCTGACGAAGTCCGCGATGTTCTCGACCGTGAGCGAATAGTGCTCGGCGTTCAGGTGCAGCCCGTAGCGGGACACCCACAGCGGCGCGAAGCTCAGCACCACGCCGATCCCGCTGACGATGAAGAACAGCACCGCCTCGGAGCTGATGTGCCGACCGCCGCGGGAGCGGAACGACCACTGCCGATTGAGGAAGTACGACAGGATCATGGCCAGCACGCCGGAGATGATTTTGGCGGTGACCGGCTTGGGCTCGAGGATCGTGAGCTTGAGGCAGTAGAAGATCGCCAGGTCGACGACGAAGGTGGTACCTCCGACGATGGCGAACTTGATGAACTCGGCGTGGCGCAGCGCGAGGTCCCGGAACGGCTGCGGGATCATCCCCATCACGGTGTCGACATAGGCCACGATCCCACAGTCTAGATTCCGCAAGGCCCGGCGTGTGCGCTGCGGCGCAGGCAGGGTGCGGAGTGTGTGCGGGATCTCGCCCGCGGGGCCCGTTTATTGCGGTGCGGATCCGTCGACATCGAGCGTGACGAGGGCGCCCTCCTCGCAGCGCCAAGGACCGTCCCGTGGTGGCACGAGCGGGAACCAGCCGGAGCCGTGGAAGTTGTCGGGTACGTCGGCCACCAGTCCGGAATCGAATCCGGACTGTCCGACGCGTAGAGGGCTGAGCTTCATGGTTCCGTCGTGCGAATACTCGCCGTCTGTGTCGGGCCAACTCGTCCGGGTGATGAGCATGCAGTCGGTCACTTCGCCCGCCGCGCGTGCGTGCTCTGTCACCATTCCCAGGCATGCGACCTCGAAGATCCCGACGAGCTCGGCCGGAACGGAGTCGAGGGTCTGCGAAGCGAGCGAGGCGGCCCAGTGACTCCCACGGAGCAAGTGCCGGCGCCCGTCATGGTGCGCAAGGATTCGGCGGTCGGCGTCGGCATGCGCGTTGCCGGCGGCAGGAACGTGCTCTGCGCGCGTCTCGACCACGTGGGAGGCCTCAGGAAAGACTGCGGGGTCGATCTCCCGGAACTCCAGCAAGTACTCCACCCGGTCGCCGACCCGCGGGATCGTCTCCTGGCCGTCCGAGACCAGGTACTCGGGCAGGACTATCCGCAACTCCGCCATGGAGACATGGTGCACGGGGGTTCTCTCGGCCGCGATGCTCTCGCGGGAATGCCCGCGGCTATCGGGGGGCGTCGTGGTAGTTTCCGGTGCAAGGTGTCCCCGCGCCCGATGGCTTCGCCCATCGGTTCGTCGAGTGCGTGGGGTTTGCACGATGACTGCCGAAACGGCTGATCGCACGATTTCCGTGTTCGTGCCCGGTTGGGTTTTCGATGACCGCTCGCTCACCCCGCCCGATCGCGGAGACCTCCTCGACGTCGAGTTGACGTTCGACCCCGCCGGGCAGACACCCTCGCCGTGTGAGCGCGCCGTGCAGGCCATCGCGCGGCCGATGTTCGGGCACGCCCCCCGCAACCGACCCGGCGGTCGACTGCGCTGGCCCCACGAAGTGATCGGTGACGGATGGTCCGCCGAGTGGCTGTCTGAGCAGCCACTGGCCGGACGGGTCGAACTCACCGGAACGCTCGTCGTCGGTGTCGGCTGGACGTCGTCAAGCAACGCAGCGCGGGTGCGCGGCCGGGTGCGGCGGGTCCGGCTCGTCGAGCAGCGCTTCGAGCACGTCGAACGAGGGATACGCGCCGTGGACGGCACCGAGCGGCTGACCGAGGTCGAGTTCACCCCGCGCCGCTTCTGGTCGGACCTGGTTGTAGAAGAGGACGGTTTCCGGGCGACGGGCGTGCTGGTCGACCTGGACGTCCACGACGTGCCGGCGGCGAAGCCGGAGTTCGTCGCCGGCGCGGTTTCCGTCGCCGGGCCCGACGTGTGGGTGATGGACCGGTCGGATCCGGTCCTGCTGCACATCGACACGAGGCCGTCGCCGCCGCGAGTGGTCGAGTACCTGTTGCCGCTGACCATCGAGCCGCCGGTGGACCAGTGGACCCGCAGGGTTCACGCCGACCGTGACGGGTGCTGGATCACCTCCCGCTACGAGGTGTTCCGGTGCGATCGCGACGACGACGGGACGCTGACCGTGGAACGTGTCTGCACGGAGGGTGGCAGCACCGTTTTCTTCGACGGGCAGCTTTTCCTGATTGGTCACCTGCGTCCTAAACTGAGCAAGGACCCCCGCTACGGCGCCGTGCGCATCGAGGGCGACGCCCACCGGCTGCGGGTGCTCGACGAGGAGCGGCGGTTCGTCCCCGTCGCGGATCCGGCCACCATCGCCGAGGTCACGGCGCAGTGGGGGCGAGCCGACTCGGCGCGCGGGACCGACGGCACGGAGTGGAGGGCCGTGGGCATGCTCACCGCGCAATCCCCGGACGGCACGCGTCGGCGCATCGACCTCGATGTGCGAACCCGTGGCACTGTGCGCTGGGTTCGGCCGGACCCGCTGACGGATCCGGCCAACGCCGACATCGTCGCGAGGATCTCGTTTCCGCCGCCGCGCGCCGCAACATAGAACCGTTGGACTTGGCGCTCTCCGGGGTGCTGAGCTGCGTGCGCGCATATCCAGGGCGAGTCCGCGCGCAGGCCGCTCCCGTGACACCATGGACAGCCGTGACCGACGAACCTCTCTCCGCACCGGCTGACGACGACAGTGCCGCGCACGGCGACTCGCGCATCCGCGGCGGCGCGCGGGATTCCGCCCCTCCCGGCCGCGGCGAGGAGGCCGCGGCGGCGGGCGTGATGCCGCTGGTCGCGATGATCGGCGGCGGGCAGCTGGCGCGGATGACGCAGCAGGCGGCCATCGCGCTGGGGCAGAACCTGCGGGTACTCGCGGGCGCGCCGGACGAGTCCGCGGCGCAGGTGTCCGCGGACGTGGTGCTCGGCAGCCACACGGATCTCGACGCGCTGCGCCGCGCGGCGGACGGGGCTTCGGTGCTCACCTTCGACCACGAGCACGTGCCGCCGGAGCACTTGCACGCACTTGTGGCGGAGGGCGTGACGGTGCTGCCGCCGCCGGAGGCGCTGGTGCACGCCCAGGACAAGCTGCTGATGCGCCGCAGGCTGCGTGAACTCGGCGCGCCGGTGCCGGACTTCGCGCCGGTGGAGGGCACCGCGGACGTGGCGGAGTTCGCCGAGCATCACTCCTGGCCGGTGGTGGTCAAGGCGACCCGCGGCGGCTACGACGGCAAGGGCGTGTGGGTGCTGCACTCCCAGGACGAGGCCGCGGAGGTGGTGGCCGCGCAGCGCGCCGCGGGAACGGTGCTCATGGTCGAGGAGGCCGTGCCGTGGCGGCGCGAGCTGTCCGCGATGGTGGCGCGCTCGCCGTTCGGCCAGGGCGCGGCGTGGCCGGTGGTGGAGACCGTCCAGCGCGACGGCGTGCTCGCCCTCGCGCTGGCCCCGGCGCCCGGCATCTCCACCGAGCTGGCCTCCCGCGCGCAGCAGCTGGCGCTGCGCCTGGCCGACGAACTGGGCGTGGTCGGGTCGATGGCGGTGGAGCTCTTCGAGTTCGACGGCCCGGACGGCACCCCGCGGATCCAGGTCAACGAGCTGGCCATGCGCCCGCACAACTCGGGCCACTGGACCCAGGACGGCGCCGTGACCTCCCAGTTCGAACAGCACCTGCGTGCGGTGCTCGACTACCCGCTCGGCGACCCGTCGCCCACGGCGCCGCTCACGGTGACGGCGAACGTGCTCGGCGCCGCGCAGGCGCCGGAGATGTCGATGGACGAGCGCCTGCATCACCTGTTCGCGCGGATGCCCGAGGCCAAGGTGCACCTGTACGGCAAGGGCGAGCGCCCGGGCCGCAAGCTGGGTCACGTCAACATCGCCGGCGCCTTCCCCGGGTCGCCCGACGACGCGGACTATGCGGCGGACGTGCGTGAACGGGCGGAGCGCGCGGCACACTGGATGTCGCACGCGGAATGGACCGACGGATGGGATGGGCACGCGGATGACTGACCAGCAGCCGGAGCGGACCCCGGGGGCGCCGGGCGAGGGCGCCGCGCGCGTCGGTTTGATCATGGGCAGCGACTCGGACTGGCCGACGATGGAGGCCGCCGCGCTGGCGCTGGCGGAGTTCGACGTGCCGTTCGAGGTGGGCGTGGTCTCCGCGCACCGCACGCCGCAGAAGATGCTGGACTACGCGCGCGCGGCCCACACCAGGGGGGTGCGCGTGGTGATCGCGGGGGCCGGCGGTGCCGCGCACCTGCCGGGCATGGTCGCCTCGGCCACGCCGCTGCCGGTGATCGGCGTGCCGGTCCCGCTCAAGCATCTCGACGGAATGGACTCGCTGCTGTCGATCGTGCAGATGCCGGCGGGCGTGCCGGTGGCCACGGTGTCCATCGGCGGCGCGCGCAACGCGGGCCTGCTTGCGGTACGCATGCTCGCCGCGTCCGATTCCGCGCTGCGCGAGCGGATGGTGGAGTTCCAGGCGGGCCTGGAGCGCATGGTGGCGGACAAGGACGCCGCGCTGCGCGCGAAGTTGATGGGCTGATACCGGTGCCGCCCGGCGACGACGCGCCGCGGAATCCGGCGCTGCCGGATGCGCGGATGCGCGTGATGGACGCCGCGATCCGGCTGTTCTCCGAATCGGGCTTCGAGTCCACCACCGTCGACGAGATCGCGGCGGCCGCGGGGATCTCGCGGCGCACGTTCTTCCGCCAGTTCCACTCCAAGGAGGACGTGGTCTTCGCCGACCACCGCGCTTTGCTGGCGCAGGCGTCCGAGTTTCTCGAAACGTCGCGGCACAGCCCGCACACCGACCCGTGGGTGTCGGTGTGCGACGCGGCGGAGCTGGTATTCCGCCGGTTCGAAGAGAACCGGGCGCTGTCGGTGCGGCGCTACCGCGTGGTCAATGCCGTCGAGGCGCTGCGCGAGCGGGAGATCGTCACCGTGCACAGCTACGAGCGGCTGTTCACCGACCACCTCGGCGCGGTCGATCCGTCGGCCGCGCCGTCGGTGATCGTGCCGTTCGCGGCGGCGGTCACCGCGGGGCACAACTACCTGCTGCGCGAGATGCTGCGCGGCAACCCGGAGGCCACGCTGCACCGGCTGCGCTCCGAACTTTCACTGATCCGTAGCCGGATGCGCGGCGAAGCGGCGCCCGCAGACGGGCGGGCGTCGGCCGGCCGTCGCGTGGTGGTCGTCGTCGCGGAGCCGGGAGCGGGCGACGACGAGATCGCCGACGCGGTGCGGTCGCAGCTGGCGCGCACAGCCGACGGCACCGTCGCTGGCACTTAGTGCCAAGCGTGGCCGCGCGGCGCGGGCGTGGCGCGGACGTGGCGCGGACGTGGAAGCAAAAGGGCTTGACGTGCTGGTGCAGTACGGGAGTATCATGGCTTCGGCGGATGTCGAGGCGCTGTCTGCGCACATGACGGAGATGTGGACGTCCGTGGAGGGCGCAAGCTGGCACTGAGTGTCATCGAGAGTCCCTTGATTTCACTCGGAATCGGCGAAGCGACACGCATGCTGTGTCCATCGGGCGTCGCCGCCGCGCCCGCGGACCCTACGAGGAGGACCACCAATGGCCGGAAACCCGGATTTCGACCTGTTCAAGCTGGGCGATGAGCACGATGAGCTGCGCGCCGCGATCCGCTCGCTGTCCGAGAAGGAGATCGCGCCGTACGCCAAGGCCGTCGACGGGGAGGCCCGCTTCCCGCAGGAGGCGCTCGACGCCCTCACCGCGTCCGGGTTCAACGCGGTGCACGTGCCCGAGGAGTACGACGGCCAGGGGGCGGACTCGGTGGCCACCTGCATCGTCATCGAGGAGGTCGCGCGGGTGTGCGGCTCGTCGTCGCTGATCCCCGCGGTGAACAAGCTGGGCACGATGGGGCTGATCCTCAACGGGTCCGACGAGCTCAAGAAGCAGGTGCTGCCGCAGCTCGCCTCCGGCGAGGCGATGGCCTCCTACGCGCTGTCCGAGCGGGAGGCGGGTTCGGACGCCGCGTCGATGCGCACGCGCGCCAAGGCCGACGGCGACGAGTGGGTCCTCAACGGCTCCAAGTGCTGGATCACCAACGGCGGCAAGTCCACCTGGTACACCGTCATGGCCGTGACCGACCCCGACAAGCGCGCCAACGGCATCTCCGCGTTCATGGTGCACAAGGACGACCCGGGCTTCTCCGTCACCGGCTACGAGCACAAGCTCGGCATCAAGGGCAGCCCCACCGCCGAGCTGGCCTTCGAGAACTGCCGCATCCCCGGCGACCGGATCATCGGCGAGCCCGGCACCGGGTTCAAGACCGCGCTGGAGACGCTGGACCACACCCGGCCCACCATCGGCGCGCAGGCCGTGGGGCTGGCGCAGGGGGCGCTGGACGCGGCGATCGACTACACCAAGGACCGCAAGCAGTTCGGCAAGTCGATCAGCGAGTTCCAGGGCGTGCAGTTCATGCTGGCCGACATGGCCATGAAGCTCGAGGCCGCCCGCCTGATGGTGTACACCTCGGCGGCGCGGGCCGAGCGCGGCGAGAAGAACCTGGGCTTCATCTCCTCCGCCGCCAAGTGCTTCGCGTCCGATGTGGCCATGGAGGTCACCACCGACGCCGTGCAGCTGTTCGGCGGCGCCGGGTTCACGACCGACTTCCCCGTGGAGCGTATGATGCGCGACGCGAAGATCACCCAGATCTACGAGGGCACCAACCAGGTCCAGCGCATGGTCATGTCGCGGGCACTGTTGAAGTGAGCCGTCCGGCGATCGCGCCGGTCACGGATCCCGACACGAAAGCGAGATTATGAAGCAAGTAGGAGTGGTCGGCGGCGGCACCATGGGTGCCGGCATCGCCGAGGTCTGCGCCAAGGCCGGCACCGCGGTCACCGTGCTGGAGACCAAGCAGGAGTTCGCCGACGCGGCCCGTGCGCGCATCGAGAAGTCGATCGCGCGCGGGGTCAAGGCGGGCAAGCTGGGGCAGGCCGACGCCGACGCGGCCCTCGCCCGCGTCACCGTGACGCTCGAGATGAACGATCTCGCCGACGCCGACCTGGTGATCGAGGCCGCCCCGGAGATCGAGTCGCTCAAGGCCGAAATCTTCGGCAAGCTCGACCAGATCGTCAAGGCCGACGCGATCCTCGCCACCAACACCTCGTCGATCCCCGTGATCAAGGTGGCGAACGCCACGCAGCGGCCGGAGAAGGTCGTCGGCGTGCACTTCTTCAACCCCGTGCCGGTGATGCCGCTGGTGGAGGTCATCTCCACGCTGTCGACCTCTCCGGAGACTGCCGCCGCGGTCACCGAGTTCGCCTCCGCCACCCTGGGCAAGACCGCGGTGCAGGCGGGCGACCGCTCCGGCTTCATCGTCAACGCGCTGCTCATCCCGTACCTGCTCTCGGCGGTGCGCATGTACGAGTCGGGCTACGCCACCAAGGAGGACATCGACGCGGGCATGAAGGGCGGCTGCGGCCACCCGATGGGCCCGCTGACGCTGTGCGACACGGTGGGCCTCGACGTGGCGCTGGCCGCCGCGGAGTCGATGTACGCCGAGTTCGGCGAGCCGCACATGTGCCCGCCGCCGCTGCTGCGTCGCATGGTCGACGCGGGGCACCTTGGCCGGAAGACGGGCAAGGGCTTCTACGACTACAACTGAGTCCCCGCCGCCGCAGGGTGCACGAGCCTGCCGCGGCAGCGCGTGACCGAGGGCGGACGCCCCGGCGGAGGATTCTCCGCCGGGGCGTCCGCGCGTTTCCGGCGGCGTCGCGGTCGTCGCGGGCTACGGTGCGGGGGGGCGCGTGGCACGGCGTGGACGGAGGAGACCGTGGGTCGATCGTGGTGGGGGTGGGGCGACGAGGATGCTGCGGTGACAGGGGAGGAGGCCGCCGCGCTGGAGCAGCGGGTGGCCGCGCTGCTGCCGGACGCCGATCTCACCGCGCACCGGCCGCCGGCCGTCCACGACGTGCCCCTGCCGGCGCCGCGGGTGTCGGCGCCCGCCGCCCTGCGGGCCTTCGTGTCCGACGGCCACGCCGACCGCGTCGCGCATGCCCGCGGCAAGGCGTTCCGCGATGTCGTGCGCAACCTGCACGGCGCGGTCGACCACGCGCCGGACCTGGTGGCGCGGCCGCGCACCGAGCAGGACGTGACGGATGTGCTCGATTGGTGCACCGGAGCGGGCGTCGCGGTGATCCCCTACGGCGGCGGCTCCTCGGTGGTCGGCGGCGTCGAACCGCGCTTCGACGGTCCGGCCGTGTGTCTCGACACGACCGCGATGAACAAGGTCCTGGAGGTGGACGCCACCAGCCGGGCGGCACGCGTGCAGGCGGGGATCCTCGGTCCGGCGCTCGAGGACGCCCTGCGCCCCGCGGGCCTGACCCTGCGCCACTTCCCGCAGTCGTTCGAGTTCTCCACTCTCGGGGGCTGGCTGGCCACCCGGGCGGGCGGCCACTATGCGACGGTTCTCACCCGCATCGACGACCTCACCGAATCGATGCGGGTGGTGACCCCGGCGGGCACCTCCGAATCTCTGCGCGTGCCGGGATCCGGCGCCGGCCCGTCGCCGGACGGGCTGTTCCTCGGTTCCGAGGGGACGCTCGGCGTCATCACCGAGGCGTGGGTGCGCCTGCAGGACCGCCCGCGCTACACGGCCTCGGCCGCAGTGCATTTCGACGATTACGCAGGCGCCGTCGCGGCGACCAGAGCCCTGGTGCAGTCCGGATTGTCCCCGTCGAACTGCCGGCTGCTCGACCCGGTGGAGGCGATGCTCAACGCCGGGACGGCATCGCAGGGCGGCGTGCTGGTACTCGGCTTCGAATCCGCCGACCACCCGGTCGACGCCGCCATGGACCGTGCGGCCGAGCTGTGCGCAGATCACGGCGGGGCCGTCCGCGACCGGCGCAGCGACGACCGCGCCGAAAACAGCGCCGGCGGGCGCAGCGGCCCGGGTTCCGCAGGCGCCGGCGGGCCCGCGCGGCGGTGGCGCTCGTCGTTCCTGCGCATGCCGTACCAGCGGGACGCCCTGGCCGCGCGCTCGATGATCGTCGAGACCTTCGAAACGGCGTGCACGTGGGACCGCTTCGACGCGCTGCGCCACGCGGTCACCGCCGCGGCGCAGGACGCGATGGCGCAGGAGGGCGCAGCCGGCGTGGTCTCGTGCAGATTCACCCACGTGTACCCGGACGGGCCGGCGCCCTACTTCGGCGTGTACGTGGCTGGACGCTGGGGCGCGACGGTGACGCAGTGGGACGCGATCAAGTCCGCGGTGAGCGAGGCCATCGCCCGCGAAGGCGGCACCATCACCCACCACCATGCGGTGGGCCGGGATCACCGCCCCTGGTATGACCGGCAACGCCCGGACGTGTTCGCGGGCGCGTTCCGCGCGGCGAAGTCGGCGCTGGACCCGGGCGGCGTACTCAATCCGGGTGTGCTCGTGGACTCGGACCCGAGGGCGGCGGGACGCCGGAACGCGGATCCCGCGCCGTCGCGGTAGTAGCCTCAGCACATGGGATTCGTGCGGGAAGAACGACGGTCCATTGTCGACACGATGCAGCAGGCTGGGCCCGACGCGCCCACCCTGTGCGAAGGGTGGACGGTGCGCGATCTGCTCGCGCACCTGGTGCTGCGCGAAGGCCGCCCGGACGCCGCCCCTGGCATCCTCATCCCGCCGCTCGCCGGATACACGGCACGCGTGCAGGCGTCTGTGGCGCGCAGGAACTTCGGCGAGCTGCTGGACGCGGTGCGCAGCGGCCCGCCGTGGTACTCGCCGATGCGTTACCTCGATGAGAAGGCCAACCTGGTCGAGTACATCGTGCATCACGAGGATGTGCGCCGCGCACAACCGGATTGGGAGCCGCGGGAGCTGCCCGCACCGGTGCGCGGTGCGCTGTGGAAGGCGGCGACGATGCTGGGTCGGCGCGCGTACTCATCGGCTGCGGCCCCCGTGGTCCTGGAGGCGCCGGGGCGGCCCGAAGTTCGCGTGCACCACGGCGGCGACGGCGGCGCGGTCACTCTGCGCGGGGAGCCAGAAGAGCTGGTGCTGCACGCCTTCGGCCGCGACGCGGTGCGCATCGGGTTCGAGGGGCCGGCCGAGCAGGCGCGCGCGGTGCGGGAGATGAAGCGCACGATCCCCTGAGCGCCATCGCGTGCCGCGATCTGATGGCGGGCATCCGCCGGCCGGCCGATGCAAAGCAGGGCCCCGGCCGCACAGGGTGCGGCCGGGGCCGGGACGGGATTCGGATTGTTACGGGTGTGCGGTTGCTCAGCCTGCCAGTAGTCCGCGGATGGCCGGGGCGTACCGTGCGACGACGTCGTCCACCGACAGCTCCGCCACTACCGGCGACTTCACGATGTAGCGGGCGTAGACCATGCCCATGTTCATCGCGACGATGACCGCGCTGCGCTGGTGTGCGAGGGCGGAGTCCATCCCGTCCTCGGTGAGCTGTTTCTCCACCACTTCGCCGGTGGAGTCGCCGACGGCGAGGATCAACTCGTCGGTCTGCGGGTCCTCGCCCGCGGACAGGATCAGCCCGGTGAGCAGGCTCTGCGTCTCGGGGCGCTCCCACGCCCGCAGGATCTCGCGGACGAGACGCTCGGCGAAGTCCATGCCGCGCATGCCCTGTGCGCTGTCGTCGCTGATGTTCTCCGCCACCTCGGCCTGCCGGGCGGCGGGCTCGTGGTGACGATAGAGCACCTCGCGGAACAGGCCCTGCCGGGAGCCGAAGAAGTAGTTGATCATCGCGGGGTCGACGCCCGCGTCGTCCGCTATCGATTTCGCAGTGGCCGCGCGGAATCCTTGGGATGTGAAAGCCTGGTAGGCGGCGTCGAGGATCGTCTCACGGGTATCAGGTCGCCCGGGCCGACGACCGGGCCGGCCGCCACCGGCTTGCCTCCGCTTGATCGGGGGCTGGTCTGTAGGCATGCCGCCATACTAGTTATCGGATCGGGCACATGCTCCCCGAGATATGGTCGAGATTATCGATATTAGATCGTTACCGCAGGTCCGCGGTGATTTTCTCGATTTCAAATCGGCGCGACATCGCCGCGTCGTCCGGGTTGCTCACCTGCACAAGCGAAGCGCCCGCCGCAAACGGGGCGAGTAACCCGGTCACAATCGATCCTGCGTCGTCCCAACCGGCCACGGCGAGCACCCGATCCGAATCCGTGATGTGGAGCGCAGCGGCGGCCGCGCGTGCCTCGTCGGCCGTGTCGGCGATGCTGCGCCCGTTCATCGCCGGGGCGTCGGCGTCGATCCGTTGCGGCATGAACCGGTCACCGTGGAGGCGTACCGTCGTCGCGTAATCCGTGGCGCCGGGCGGAAGGTCGGCGGCCGGGCGGCCGAACGCGTCCAGCGACAGCACCAGAAGCTCGTCCGCGTTGCGCGCTTCGGCGGAGGAGTCGGCCTGCATGAGCGACTCGGCGACGAAGGCGATCTCCGCAGGACTGCCGGTGTCGTCGCCGCCTTCTGAGCCCTCGGCGCCCACCAGGACCTCGCAGCCCGCCCACCAGCATCCCAGCAGCACGGCGGCCGTCTGCCAATGCGCGGGGAGCGCGATGCGCACGCGGGTGCCGGGTTCCGCGGCGAACTCGTCGCGCACCATGTTGGCGGTCTTGGCGGCCCAGTTCATCAGGGTCACCGTGGACAATTCCACACGCTCGCCGGTGCCGTCGTCGTAGTAGGTCACGCGGGGCGTGGCGGGGTTCGTCGCGAGGATCGGGTCGATGAGCTTCTCGGTGAGTGTGCGGTGGGTGGGGGTCACTGTTCACCTCGTCTGCGGAAATATGCGGAGCCGCTGCGTGCGGCCGACGGTGGTGATGCGGGTCGGGGTCAGTTGACGCACCGGACGCCGTCGTCCGCGCTCACGGCGGGACCCACCGGGTGGTCGGCGTCGGGCTGCGCCGTGGTCGGCCCGGGCTGCCCGGTGCCGGCCGCGGATCCTCCGGAACCGGACGATCCGCCCGACTCCGAGACGCCGTCGGTCCCGGACACCAGGGTGCCAGACCAGGTGTCGGAGCCGGGACCGGCGTACTCGTCGGACACGACCACGGTGACTGTTCCCGGTGTCATCGCGTCGTCGGTGACCACTTCGAGCCCGCCCAGAGCGCGCGCCACCGCGGTCGCGGCGTCACGGCTCCCCGGCGCCGCGCGCACCTGCGATTCGGACGGTGGCGCGGCGGTGTAGTTGGCGACGCGGCCTGCCGGGTATCCGACCGAGCCGAGCGCCTCCGACACGGCAGAGGCCAGGCCGCCGATCGCCGAGCTGTTGAGCACGTCGACGGTCACGTCGCCCGGGGAGACGTCGAGCGCTTCGCCGCCGTCTGCGGCGGGTCCGCTGCCGCCGTCTCCGGCCGGATCCGCGGGCGGGTCGCCGCGGCCCACGAGCCCCTCGAAGAAGGAGTGGACCTGAGCCGGGTCGATCTTCACGATCGATTCCCCGTCCGGCGACGTGCCGGAGGGGTTCTGCACGGGGATGGTGCGGAACGTGACGGCACCGGCGGACAGGTCCTGCAGGCGGCGGGCGAAGCCGAGGATGTCCCATCCGGAGTCGACGACGACCGACCGCTGCACCGCCGAGTTGAGCTGGTTCAGCTTGGCGGGGTTCGCGAGCATGTCCGCGCTCAGCACCTCCTGGGCGAGCGATGCGAGGTAGGACTGCTGCCGGACGATCCGGTCGAGGTCGCCGCGCGGCAGCCCGTGCCGCTGCCGCACGAAACTCAGCGCGTCGGACCCGTGGAGCGTCTGCCGGCCGGCGGGGAAGTCTGCGCCGGAATAGGGGTCGTCCACGGGCGCATTGAGGCACACCGGCACGCCGCCGACGGCGTCCGTCAGCAGGACGAAGCCGAGCAGCCCCACCTCCGCGTAATGGTCGACGGTGATGCCGGTCAGGTCGGCCACCGCCTCGAGCAGGGCATGCCGGCCGGCCTTCGTGCTCTCGGCGTCCGCCTTGTCCGGGTCCATGCCGTCCTCGACGAGCTCCGCCTGCTTGAGCGCCTTGGTCTCGCCGTAGGCGGCGTTGATCTTGGACATGCCGATGCCGGGGACCTGCACGTACGAGTCACGCGGAATCGACACCGCGGTGGCAGACGATCCGTCGTTGGGGATCCGGATGAGGATGATCGTGTCGGTGTTGGTGGCGTCGGCCTCGCCCGCGCGCAGCATGTCCAACTCGTGCTGCGAGAGCGGATTGCCCTGGGCGTCGGTGCGCGAGTCGATTCCGACCATGAGGATGTCGACGGCGCCGTCCTTGCCGTCCCCCAGCTCCAGGCCGCCGGCCGTGGTCAGGCTCGACCGCAGCGAGTCCACCTGCTGCCAGGCGAACCCGGTGACGATGAGGACGAGTACCGACACCAGCGTGACGAGGACCTTGCCCGGGTGCCGCAGCGCGGTCGCCCACGCGCCCGCGGCAGTGGTTCGGGGCGGACCGCCGGCGGTGCGCGGCCGCTCGCCGGAGGCCCGGCGTCCGTCGCTCCGGGACCGGCGGTGCCACTGACCGGCGGCTCCCGCTGTGCTCCGGGAGTCGCTGCGGCGCCGGGAGTCGCTGCGGCGCCGGGAGTCGCTGCGGCGCCGCGCCCGGGCCGCGTTCCGCCCGCCGCGGGGGTCACGTCCGTCGGGGTCGGACGGCACGGGCAGCCCTCCTGTCGGTCGCCTGCACTGCTTTGTCGCCTGGGGTCTCGTGGACTGGGCTGTCCGGTGGCCTGCACGGGCCGGGCGCCGGTCTGCGATACCGGTGTTCCAGACTAGCGGCCCGACGCGCGGTGGCAGGGGAGGCCGGACCGGGATCGTGCCAGACTCGGCCGCAGTGGAAAGCGGACCGAGGAAGTTCGCGGGACCGTTCGGAGAAGGAGGGGCGACGCATGGCGACGCGGATACTGATCGCGGGAGCGGCAGGTCAACTGGGGTCCGCATTGCTGTCCCGGTGGCACGACGGGACGGGACCCGATGCGGGACGGGTCGAAGCGGTGGGGGTCGGCTCGTCTGAGATGGACATCACCGATCCGGCCGCCGTGCGGGAGGCCGTGCGACGGATCGACCCGGGGGTGGTGGTCAACTGCGCCGCCTACACGGCGGTCGATGCGGCGGAGGCCGACGAGGCGGCCGCCCACGCCGTCAACACGGTGGGCGCGGAGAACCTGGCGCGGGCGTGCGCCGACGCCGGATGCGGGCTCGTGCATCTGTCCACCGACTACGTCTTCTCCGGGGCCGGACCCGGGGCGGGGACGGCATCGCCCGCCTCCTGCGGCGCGGACGGTTACGAATCGGACGACCCCGTCGGTCCGCATACCGCGTACGGGCGCTCGAAGGCCGCGGGGGAGAGGGCGGTCCGGCGGGCGCATCCGGCCGCGGTGATCGTCCGGACGGCCTGGGTGTACACCGGCGCGGTGCGGCCCGGCGGCGGCGATTTCGTCGCGACCATGCGGCGGTTGGAGGCGGAGCGCGAGACCGTGGACGTGGTCGACGACCAGTGCGGTTCGCCCACGTACGTCCGGGACCTCGCACGCGGAATCGCCGAGCTCACGGGGCGGCTGACGGACGGGCCGGCGGCGGACGGGCCGGCGGGGCGCACGCTGCACGCCGCCGGCGGCGGGGCGGCGACGTGGTACGAGGTGGCGAGGGCCGTGTTCGAGGAGCTCGGCGCGGATCCGGGCCGGGTCCGCGCATGCCGGACCGAGGACATGCCCCGGCCGGCGGCCCGCCCGCGTTATTCCGTTCTCTCCGGCGCCTCCTGGGCAGCCGCCGGGCTCACCCCGTTGCGGCATTGGCGGCCGGCACTGACCGCGGCACTGGCGGAACCGTGAGCCGCCGCCGTCCGGCCATGCGGCGCGGAGAGTGACGCGACGCGCAGGCCCGGCACCTCATTGGTCGTCGGCCCGCGGCTGTGGATACCCTGACCGGCGTGACTGCGACCCCCTCGGACGAATCGGCGCCCCCCACCGGCGGATCGGCATCGGGCCCCGCGCCGACGCTCAGCGTGGTCACCGTGACGTACTCGCCCGGCGAGCACCTCCGCGGCTTCCTCGAGTCGCTCGCGTCGGCCACCGTGCTGCCCACCGAGGTCATCATGGCCGACAACGGCTCCACGGACGGCGCCCCGGAGGCCGCGGCGCAGGAGTTCCCGGGTGCGCGCCTGCTGCGCACGGGCGGCAACATCGGATACGGGGGCGCGATCAACCGCGCGGTGGCGGAGATCGATCCGGCGGCGGAGTTCGTCGTGGTGGCCAACCCGGACGTGCGCTGGAAGGCCGGCGCCATCGACAGTCTCCTGGCCGCCGCCCGCCGCTGGCCCCGTGCCGGGTCCCTGGGCCCCACGGTGCTGGAGCCGGACGGGTCGCGCTACCCGTCCGCGCGGGCCGTGCCGGGCCTGCTGGACGGCGCCGGGCATGCGGTCCTCGGCAAGGTCTGGCCCTCGAACCGGTGGACGCGCGCCTACCTGCAGGAAACGCAGGAGGTCAGCGAGCGGCCGGTGGGATGGCTCTCCGGTTCATGCCTGCTGTTGCGCAGAAGGGCCTTCGATTCGATCGGTGGCTTCGACGCGCGCTACTTCATGTACATGGAGGACGTCGACCTGGGCGACAGGCTCGGCCGCGCCGGCTGGCAGAACCTGTATGTTCCGGATGCCACGGTGGTGCACGCCAAGGGTCATGCCGCCGGCAAGGAGCCGGAGCTGATGCTGCCGGCGCACCATCGCAGCGCCTACCGGTTCCAGGCGGACCGGCATCCTCATTGGTGGCAGGCGCCGCTGCGCGGGGCGCTGTGGGCGGGTCTGCGGCTCCGGTCGCAGGTGTCGGTGGCGTCGGCGGTCCGTGAGCGTCGCAGGGCGGGCAGGCAAGCGTGAGAGCGGAGACGAATCCATGACCGTACAGTCCGGACAGTGGGGAACCGGCCGGGCGCGGCAATCCGCGGCGGCCCCGGCGTCGCCCTCGCCGGGGCGCGACCTCGCGGAAGAGACCGACGCGGTGATCCTGGTGGGCGGGAAGGGCACCCGCCTGCGGCCGTTGACGCTCTCGGCGCCGAAGCCGATGCTGCCGACGGCGGGGGTGCCGTTCCTGACGCACCTGCTGGCGCGCATCCGGCAGGCCGGGATCCGGCGCGTCATCCTCAGCACCTCGTTCAAGGCGGAGGTCTTCGAGGAGCACTTCGGCTCCGGGGCGGATCTGGGCCTGTCCATCGAATACATCACGGAGACCGATCCGCTGGGCACCGGCGGCGGCATCCGCAACGTCCTGCCCCGGATCGCCTCGGAGAACGTCCTCGTGTTCAACGGCGACGTGCTCGGCGGCACCGACCTGGGCGGGCTGCTGGAGACGCACGCGCAGCAGGAGGCCGACGTCACGATGCATCTCGTGCGCGTGGGGGACCCGCGCTCGTTCGGCTGCGTGCCCACCGACGAATCGGGGCGGGTGACCGCGTTCCTCGAGAAGACCGAGGATCCGCCCACGGACCAGATCAACGCCGGTTGCTACGTGTTCCGGCGCAAGGTGATCGAGCGGATCCCCGCGGGACGCGCGGTCTCGGTGGAACGCGAGATCTTCCCCGCGCTGCTCGCCGCGGGCGCGCGCGTGTTCGGGCACGTCGACGCGTCGTACTGGCGTGACATGGGCACGCCGGAGGACTTCGTCCGCGGGTCCGCCGACCTGGTGCGTGGGATCGCACCATCGCCGGCGCTCGACGGGACGCGCGGCGAGTCGCTGGTGCACGCCAGCGCGGGCGTCGCCCCGGGCGCACTGCTGATCGGCGGCACCGTCGTCGGGCGGGGCGTCGAGGTGGGGGCCGGGGCGCGGCTCGACGGCGCAGTGCTCTTCGACGGGGCCAAGGTGGAGGCCGGCGCCGTCGTGGAGCGTTCGATCATCGGGTTCGGCGCCCGCATCGGGCCCCGCGCTCTGATCCGGGACGCGGTGATCGGCGACGGCGCCGACGTGGGGGCGCGATGCGAGCTCGTCGGCGGCGCGCGCGTGTGGCCCGGGGTCCACCTGCCCGACGGCGGGGTCCGATTCTCGACCGATGTCTGACAACGAGGAGAGCGCAGTGGGACGGCAGTCGGAGGACGACGGCGGACAGCCGGTGTACCGGCGCTACGTGGCGCTGGGCGACTCGTTCACCGAGGGGGTCGGCGACGACGACGCGGCGCGCCCCAACGGCCTGCGCGGCTGGGCGGACAGGGTCGCAGAACAGCTGGCGGCGCATGCGCGCCGGGCCGGCGGCCCGGAGCCGGCCTACGCGAACCTGGCGGTGCGCGGGCGGCTCCTGCCGCAGATCCTCGACGAGCAGATCGAGCCGGCGCTGGAACTGCGCCCGGACCTGGTGACCATCTACGCCGGGGGCAACGACATGATGCGGCCCTCGCTTGATCTCGACGCCCTGGTGGCACGGTACGAGAGCGCGTTGCTCCGGCTCGCCGATTCGGGTGCCAGGGTGCTCGTGTTCACCGCCTACGACGCGGGGTGGGCGCCGGTGTTCCGGCGGCTCCGCGGCCGCACCGCCATCTACAACGAGCTGCTGCGGCCCGCAGCGTACCGTGCCGGGGCCGACCTGGTGGACTACTGGAACATGCGCGGCTTCGACGACACGCGCATGTGGGGCACCGACCGGCTGCACATGTCGCCGCTCGGCCACACGCTGATGGCCGCCGAGGTGCTCGATGTGCTGGGCGTGCCGCACGCCGTCGAGCGCCCGCAGTTGCCGCCCGCGCCGGCGCTGTCGCGGGCGGAGCAGCGAGAGGTGGACCGCGAGTGGCTGCGCACCTTCCTGGTGCCTTGGGCGGGACGCCGGCTGCGCGGGGCGTCGTCCGGGGACGGCGTCTCGCCGAAGTACCCGACGCTGACGGCGATCGAGGTCTGAGGCCCCGCCCGGGCCGACGGTTCAGCGGCGGCGCGCCAGCGCGATCATCCTGGCGATCGTGTCGTGCTCGGCCGCGTCCGGCAGTTCCCCGACACGCCACCAGCGCAGGTCGTCGGATTCCGCGGACCGTACCGGCTGCGCCCCCGGCGGGGCGACGGCGAGGAAGCGCACGTCCAGGTGGCGGGTGGGCACGCCGAGCGAGCAGGTGATCGGGTGGGTGTGCAGCTCGAGGGGCACGGGGTCCAGTGCGACTCCGGTCATCCCGGACTCCTCGGTGGCCTCGCGCAGCGCGGCGGCCTGGATGCTCGCATCCTCAGGCTCGCAGTGCCCGCCCAGTTGGATCCACCGTCCCACGCGCGGGTGCAGTGTGAGCAGGACCCGCTCCAGGTCCGCGTCGACCAGCAGCGTCGACGCGGTGAGGTGCCCGGGCGCGCTGCGGCGCAGGCAGGCGTCGGGCGCCGCGTCGAGGAACGCGAGATAGGTGTGCCGCATCGAGTCCTGCCCGGCGTTCGGCGCCGGCCACTCGCGCAGGGTCTCGGCCGCGGAGGCGTGCAGAGAGGTGGGGTGCTGGCCGGCGGAATGCGCAGCGGCGGCCGTCGGGTCCATGCCGGTCATCGGGTGACCAGCCGTGTTCCGGTGTCGGCGGGCGGGCGCGGTGCCAGGCCGTCGGCGGGGTGCCCCACGGCGATCGCACCGAGCGGGCGCCAGTCGTCGGGCAGGTCCAGAACGCGGCGCACGGTCTCCGGGGCGAAGATCGTCGACCCGATCCAGCAGCTGCCCACGCCGCGGACGGCGAGCGCCACCAGCAGCCCCTGCACTGCGGCCCCCACCGCGACCGTGAACATCGTCTCCTCCGCGCGGGTCCGGCGCGCATCGGGATAGTCGTGCGCGCCGTCCGGCACGCAGAAGGGGATGAGCACCTCGGGGGCGTCGTAGAGGATGTCACCGCGGTGCACCCGCTTCTCGACGCGCCCGGGGTCCCAGCCGTCGGCGGCCAGGTCGGCGCGCCAGTCGTCGCGCATCGACTCGAGCAGCGCGTGCCGGCGGTCGAGGTCGCGGAGCCAGACGAAGCGGACGGGCGCCGTGTGGTGCGGCGCGGGAGCGGTCAACGCCTCCGCGACGGACTCCTCGATCAACGCCGGGTCGACGGGGTCGGCGGTGAAGGAGCGGACCGAACGCCGCAGGAGCAGCGCCTCGCGGCGACCGCGCTCGATCGACTCGGCCGTGCCCAGCCAGAACAGGTCCTCCGTGCCCTCGCGGACGAGATCGCGCGCGCGGGATCCGTCGTCGCGTGGGGACAGCCCGCGGACCACCGCCACCGGGGTCGCGCCCAGCTTGCCCTTCACCAGGTCGCCCGCGGCGGCGATCTCGTCGGCCACCGCGATCTCGGTCACGATCAGCTCGTTGCCCTGCCCGTCCACACTGCCGTCGAAAGGGTGGCTCACCGCCAGGCCGGCGGCGCCGATCGCCGCGTCGGTCTGCCCGATCCGCCACGCACGGCCCATCGTGTCGGTCACCACCACCGCGACGGTGACCCCGGCGAGCCGGCGCACGGCGTCGCGCAGGCCCCGCGCGCTGGCGTCCGGATCCTCCGGCAGCAGCGCCAGCTCGTCGCCGCGCACGTTGGATCCGTCGATCCCGGAGGCGGCCTGGACGATGCCGAGGCGGTTCTCGGTGATGAGGGTGCGGTTCTTGCGGGCCACCACGCGGACCGACTCCTGGTCGATCAGGCGGCGCCGCGCGGCGTCCCGCTCGTCGGGGTCGCGCGGCGCCGCCACGATGCGCCCCTCCGCCTTGGAGACGATCTTGGAGGTGACCACCAGGACGTCGTCGTCCTCGAGCCACGGGGCGCACGCCACGATGGCCGCTGCGAGGTCGTCGCCCGGGCGGAACTCGGGCAGGCCCTCGACGGGGCGGATCGTCAGGTGCGGTGCGGCGTGATCGTCGGGCGCCCGCCCGTCGGCGGTCACGGCGCCTGGTCTTCCGCAGGGCCGACGCCGGCCAGATCCAGGGCCTGCCGTGCCATCTCCGCGGTGGCCTCGTCGTCGGTCATGAGCAACGGCACCGACCGCACGTCGACGCCGGGGACGTCGGCATGGTCGCCGGTGTGCACCAGCCAGCCGTCGAGCAGACCGGATTCCGAGCGCGCGCCGTACATGCGGCCGACCGCCTGCGCCGAGGTCTCGACGCCGATCACGGACAGGCAGGTGTCCGCCATGCCGCGCACCGGTGCGCCGGCGATGATCGGGGAGACGCCCACGATCTTCGCCTCCGTCGTGCGCAGCGCGCCGCGGATTCCGGGTACAGCGAGCACCGGTCCGATGCTGACCACGGGGTTCGACGGGGCGATGAGGACGACGTCGGCATCCTCGATGGCCTCGACGACGCCCGGCGCGGGGACGGCGCGCTCGGCGCCCACCTGGACGAAGCTGTGCGTGGGGACGCCGGCGCGGTGGCGTACCCACCACTCCTGGAAGTGGATTGCGCGTTGTTCGCCGGAGTCCTCGTCGGTGACGACGACGTGCGTCTCGCAGCGGTCGTCGGTCACGGGCAGCAGACGGACCCCGGGCCGCCAGCGGTTGGACAGCGCCGCGACCACATCGGAGAGCGGATACCCGGCGCGCAGCATGCGGGACCGGATCAGGTGCGTGGCGGTGTCGCGGTCGCCCAGGCCGAACCAGGTGGGGTCGGCGCCGTACGCGGCGAGCTCCTCCTTGACACGCCAGCCCTCGTCGGCGCGGCCCCACCCGCGTTCGCGGTCGATGCCGTCGCCGAGGGTGTACATGCAGCTGTCGAGGTCCGGGGTGATGCGCAGCCCGTGCAGCCATACGTCGTCGCCCACGTTGACGACGGCGGTGACGGAGTGACCGCCGCTCGCCGCGCCGCGTGCGTCGTCTGCGCCGTCGCTCCGGTGGCCTTCGCCGCCGGGGATCCCCAGATGTGAGCGCAGCCCCCGGAGGAACTTCGCGCCGCCTACTCCGCCCGCCAACACCGTCACCTTCACGGGCACGAGCCTAGTGCGTGCCGGCCTGCATGCCCCGGCGAGGGCGAACCGCCCGCCGACCCGTCTCAGGGTGTGCGCGCACCCGGGAACGGCGGTACCTTGTGAGGGAAAACACACGGCAAAAGCGGAGGTCGCCGTGTAAAGACTGTGTGACTCCTCCGTGTCACCCTTCAAAAATGATGGATCAGGATGATATAGCGATTTCGCGATTCGGGTTGAAGGGTCGGTCCGGGAGGTGTTTAATCACAGGCATGTGATTCGGGTGGATGCGAGGTCTTCGGGCGGTCGGCATCCTCGGGGAGTCCAGGCTCCCGGGGCGCAGGCTGCAGGACGTATCGATCGGTCGCTATGGTAAACATGGACGTTCACCATTGGATCGTTCGGCGGCCGAGGCCGCAGGCCGGCGGTTCACCCGGCGCGCACGCCGACGGGCGTCGATTGCGGGAAGTGCGACTGCAGGAGATGCCTGATCGGGCAACCGAGTCCAGGCATACGGCACCACGACAGATGAGGACCCTTCACGATGCTGAATGAGCCCGGTGGTCACGAATCTGGCCGCAGACTGTTTCACATGACGGAGCTTCACGCGGCCGACGGCGCCGCGCCGGGAACCGTGGCGGAACCGCAGTCGGGGGAGTGCGGGGAGTTCGGTCACGGCTTCGGCGAGGAGCCGGTGGCCACCGGCCGCCCGGAGCTCGATCTGGTGGGCGGGTTCGAGGGCAGCGACCTCGGCCCGGTCGAGGAGCAGTGGCAGGATCAGGCTCTGTGCGCGCAGACGGACCCGGAGGCGTTCTTCCCCGAGAAGGGCGGCTCCACGCGCGAGGCCAAGCGCATCTGCCAGAGCTGCGAGGTGCGTTCCGAATGCCTCGAGTACGCGCTGGAGCACGACGAGCGGTTCGGTATCTGGGGCGGTCTCTCGGAGCGTGAGCGGCGCCGCCTGAAGAAGGGCATCGTCTGACGGTCGCCCGGCGCCCGGTGGGCTGAGCCGGGTGGTGCGGGCGGCGACGTGCCCGAATCTCCTGGCCCCGAATCTCCTGGCCGGAGCGCGGGCCGACGGCTCAATCGTCCCGGAGCGTGGGGTCGATGATCTCCGGCGTCACGCCGAGGTGGTTCGCGATCTGCTCGACGAGCACGTCGTGGATGAGCAGCATCAGCTCTTCCGGTTTGCCGGCCCGCAGTTCCAGCGGCCGCCGGAACAGCACCAGCCGTGCACGAGTGGGGCGGCCGTCGCGGGTGAGCCCGGCCGGGATGAGGCGGGCTAGGGGCACGGCCCCGTCGGCGACCACCTCCGGTGGCCACACGACCGACCGGGGGTTGCGGGCGCTGATCCGCGGTACATCGTCCACGGCCAGGTCCAGCTTGGTCAGCCTCTCATGCCAATCCGCGTCGATCGCGCTGAACGCGTTGAGCGCGAGCTGATCGAAGGCGGACGATCGGCTCAGCCGGGCGGGGGCGCCCGCTGGGAGGATGCTGCCCCGGGGGCCGCGCCCGCGCCGTTCCACACTGCGGGAACTGGGTTCGCCGCCGCGTCGCCCGCCGGAGGACTCGCCGTGCGCGGACGCGCGGGACACGCCCGGTGCGCCCGGGTGCCTGCGCCGTCCCAGCCCGCGACCGGCGGCCGCGCGGTCGCCGAAAGGCCCTCTCATCATGACGACGAGGCTACCCGTGGGGCCGTCCGCGGGCGCACAGGCGCGTCCGGTGCGGCCCGGACGGTGCGACATGCGGTGAGTGCGACGGTGCGGCGCGGGGAGTGCGATAGGGTCGACGCTTGTGAGGATGCTGCGGAAATGCTGCCGGCCGGGGTGCAACAACTCGGCGGTCGCCACGTTGACGTTCGTGTACTCGGACTCGACTGCAGTGGTGGGACCGCTGGCGACGAGCGCGGAGCCGCACTCCTGGGACCTGTGCGAGTCGCACGCCGTCCGCATCACCGCGCCCCGCAACTGGGATCTGGTCCGCCACGAGGGCCGCTTCGCGCCCGGCGAGCCCGACGAGGACGATCTGACGGCCCTCGCCGAGGCGGTCCGCGAGGCCGGACGGGGGGAACGCAGGAGGTCCGCCGCCGCCGACGGTCCGGCACGCGGGGCGGACACGCCGTCGGGGCCACCGTCGCCGATCACCAGGACGGGACGCCGGGGGCACCTGCGCGTCCTGCCGGATCCGGAATCCTGACGGGGATCACGACGGGCCCGGGCCGTTAGGATCGTGGCCGTGCGGGACGGCCACGCGGGGCGTGCGGAGTCCGCCGCGCATTCGTAGACGAGATTCGAGAGGCTTGGGGCAGTGGTGCGATCGGCTACGTCAGTGCACGCCGTGATCAAGGCGTACGACGTGCGAGGGCTCGTGGGTGAACAGCTCGACGAGGGCTTCGTCCGCGACGTCGGCGCAGCGTTCGCGGCCCTCATGCGATCGGAGGGCGCACTCTCCGTCGTCGTGGGCCACGACATGCGCGAGTCGTCCCCGGCGCTCGCCGCCGCCTTCGGCGAAGGAGTCCGGGCGCAGGGGCTCGACGTCGTCTCGCTGGGGCTGACCTCCACCGACGAGCTGTATTACGCATCCGGCGCGGCGTCCTGCCCCGGCGCCATGTTCACCGCCAGCCACAACCCGGCCCGCTACAACGGGATCAAGATGTGCCGTTCTGGTGCACGTCCGGTGGGGCAGGACTCCGGACTGGCCGAGATCGCCGGCGCGGTGATCGCAGGCGTCCCCTCCTGGGATGGACGCCCCGGGGAGGCGTCCCGGCGTGAGGTGCTCGGAGAGTACGCGGCGTTCCTGCGCGGGCTCGTGGACCTCAGCGCCATCCGCCCGCTCACCGTGTCGGTCGACGCGGGCAGCGGCATGGGCGGGCACACCGTGCCGGCGGTGCTCGGCGGCGCCGGCCTGCCCCTCACGATCGACCCGCTCTACTTCGAGCTCGACGGCGAGTTCCCCTTTCACGAGGCGAACCCGCTCGACCCGAAGAACATCGTGGACCTGCAGGCGCGCGTCGTCGAGTCGGGCGCCGACGTGGGTCTGGCCTTCGACGGGGACGCGGACCGCTGCTTCGTGGTCGACGAGCTGGGCCGTCCGGTGTCGCCGTCGGCGGTGACCGCCCTGGTGGCGGAGCGCGAGCTGGCGAAGGCGCCGGGGGCGTCGATCATCCACAACCTCATCACCTCGCGGGCGGTGCCGGAGCTGGTGCGCGAGCTCGGCGGCACCCCGGTGCGCACGCGCGTCGGCCACTCCTTCATCAAATCGACGATGGCGGACACTGGCGCGGTGTTCGGCGGAGAGCACTCGGCGCACTACTACTTCAAGGACTTCTGGAACGCGGATTCCGGCATGCTCGCGGCGATGCACGTGCTGGCCGCGCTGGGCGAGCAGGAGCGCCCGCTCTCCGAGCTGATGGCCTCCTACACCCGGTACGCGGCGTCGGGCGAGATCAACTCCACGGTCGAAGACGCGGCCGCACGCACCGACGCGGTGGTGGCGGCCTTCGCCGACCGGACCGTGTCCGTGGACGACCTGGACGGGGTCACCGTGGAACTCGAGGGCGGCGCGTGGTTCAACCTGCGGGCGTCCAACACCGAGCCGTTGCTGCGGCTCAACGCCGAGGCGGCCACGCAGTCGGAGGTGGACGCGCTGGCCGCGGAGGTGCTCGCCGTGGTGCGCGGCGGCTGACCGGGCCAGCCGGAGGGCCGGGGGCGGCCCCGACCGCGCGGTGCGCCCCGGACTGCTGCGCGCCCGGGGCGGATCGGCAAGACTGACAGTGTGCGACGGGGATCGACCGGGAATGCGTTCGGAGGTCCCCGATGCCCGAAACGGAACCCGGAAGGAACATTCGACATGGCGGTGGAGCTGGATCCCGTGCTGGCGGAGGTGCTGGCCTGCCCGGCGCCCGACCACGGAGCGCTGCGGGCTGGAACGCCGGAGGACCCGGACGCGGACGTGCTCGCCTGCACCGTGTGCGGCCGGATGTACCCGGTTGTCGACGGCATTCCGGTGATGTTGCTGGAGGAGGCGACGCTTCCGGGCCAGGGGGTCTCCGGCGAGGCTGCGCCGCTGGACGGGGAACAGTCGACGTGATCGCTTCGGCGTCCGGGATCGACCTCGACGACGCCGAGCAGTTGATCCGCGGAGACCACCGCGGGATCCTGCGGTCGGCGGCCTCCGGGGGCGCGCAGTTCCGTGCCGTGGCGACGGCGGTATCGGAAGACGTACTCGTCCCGGTCGCAGGGGTGCGTCCCCGTGCGGTGGTCCTCGTGGCGCGCGGCGGTGGCGGCGCCGCGGCGGCCGACGTTGCGGCCGCCGTGCTGGGGCCGGATCTCGACGTCCCGGTCGTGCGTGCGGCGGCCCTGCCGGAATGGGCCGGTTCCCTTGACCTCGTGGTCGTGCTCGGCGACGACGCCGGCGACCCGGCGCTGAGCGGGGCGGTGGGGGAAGCGGTGCGGCGCGGCGCGGAAACAGTGGTCACCGTCCCCGCGGAGGGGCCCGTCGGCGCGGCGGCGGGCACGCGGGCGCTGACGTTGCCCCCGCGCGTCCCGGTGCTGATCGCCCACCGCTTCCTGCACCATCTGGCAGCGGCGCTGGCCGTGCTGGCGACCGCGCGGCCCGAACGGTGCGCCCGGTGGTTGGGGACCCGGGACGTGGCCGCAGGCCTCACTGCTCTCGCGGACCGCCTCGACGGCGAGGCGCTGACCGACGGGCCCGGGCGCGAGGCGTTCCGCAATCCGGCGAAGGCGCTGGCGGAGGCCATGCTCGGCCATGACGTGGTGTTCGCCGGCGACGACGCCGCCACCGCGGCGCTGGCGCGCTGCGCGTCCACCGATCTGCTGTCCACGGCCGGCGCGGCTTCCGCGGGGGTCGGGCTCGTCGAGGTGCTGGCCGCGCCGCCGGTCGCGGACGGGCCGGGTGGGGCGGACTCGATCTTCCACGACGATCAGATCGACGGGCCGGCCGCGGTGGCGCCGCGCCGGGTGTTCGTCTTCGCCGCCGCCCGCGACGAACGCGCAGTGCGGCCCCGCATGGCGGCGGTGCCGGACGGACAGTTGCTCCTCGCTGCATCCGACCCGTCCGCTTCCGACCACGCCGAATCCGACCCGGCCGCCTCCGACCTGTCCACCGGTGGTCCGCCCGGCGCCGCGGACGCCGGGCGCGCCGGCACGGCGCGCGCCGCGGACTCGGTGCCGCTGATCGAGCAGTGCGCGGTGCTTGCGGTGCGGTGGCAGACGGCCGCCGGCTACGTCGCCGCGGCGTCCGGCACTGCCGCATGGGGCGGTCCGCAGGGGGAACTGAGGTAGTGCTGGTACTCGACGCAGTGGTGCGCTCCTACGCCTGGGGATCGCGGACCGCACTGGCGCGGCTGCGCGGCGACGCCGGCCCCTCGCCGCATCCCGAGGCTGAGCTGTGGTTCGGCGCGCATCCTGCTGATTCCGCCTACGTGCACGGAGCGCGCCCGCGCGACGGCGAGGACGCCCCCGCGGACGGCCGCAGCTCGCTGTTGGACCTGATCGAGTCGGACCCCGCCGGGCAGCTCGGCGCAGAGGTGATGGCCAGGTTCGGCCCGCGGCTGCCGTTCCTGCTCAAGCTGCTGGCCGCGGAGGAGCCGCTGTCGTTGCAGGCGCATCCCAGCAGGGACCAGGCGCTGGAGGGGTTCGACCGCGAGGAGGGCGCGGGGATCCCCATCGACTCGCCCATCCGCAACTACCGGGATCGCAACCACAAGCCCGAGGTGGTCGTGGCCCTCGAGCGCTTCGACGCGCTCGCCGGGTTCCGCGACCCGGCGCGCACCGTGGATCTTCTGGGCGCCATCGGCGTGCCGGAGCTCGACCCGCATCTGGGACTGCTGCGTGGGCAGCCCGACGAGGCCGGGCTTCGGGCCCTGTTCACCACGTGGATCACCATGCCGCAGGCGATGGTCTACCGGCTGTTGCCGAAGGTCCTCGAAGGGTGCGTCCGCTACCTCGCGGAGCACGGCAACGGCGGCGAATTCGCGGCCGAGGCCCGTTCCACCCTGCAGATCGGTGAGGCCTACCCGGGGGATGTGGGCGTGCTGTCGTCGATGCTGCTCAACCGGATCACGCTGGAGCCCGGCGAGGCGCTCTACCTGCCGGCGGGCAACCTGCACGCGTACCTGCACGGCGTTGGCGTGGAGATCATGGCGAACTCCGACAACGTGCTGCGCGGCGGGCTCACCCCGAAGCACGTCGACGTCCCCGAGCTGCTGCGCGTGCTGGACTTCCACTCGGTCCCCGCCACCCCCACCGAGGGCGTCGCCACCGGGGCCCGCGAGCGCGTATACCTCTCGGACACCCCGGAGTTCCGCCTGAGCAGCATCGACCTGCACGACGGGTGCGTGGAGATCTCCGGGTCGGGACCGGAGATACTTCTCTGCACAGGGGGGGCGGTTGAGGCACACTGTGATGCTGTGGAAACCACGATCCATGCCACGCAGGCGCTGTGGGTGCCCGCATCGTCCGGACCGGTCACGCTGACGGCGGTCCCGCATGAACGCGGGCCGCTCGCGCACGTGCCGCAGGATCCGGGGGCGGGTGCCGCGGGCGGTACCGGGGCGCAGGTCTTCCGGGCCCGGGTGGGGTCGGCGTGAGCGCCGGGCCGGGGCAGGCGGACGACGCCGCCGGACCGTCCGGTGGCGGGGCGGACGAGTCCGGCGGCCACGGGCAGGAGGGCCTGAAGACCATCCTCGCCGCGCTGTCGGCCAACCTGGGCATCGCGATCGCGAAGTTCGTCGGGTTCGCCGTCACCGGTTCGTCGTCGATGCTCGCGGAGGGCGTGCACTCGATGGCCGACACCGCCAACCAGGCGCTGCTGCTGCTGGGCCGCAAGCAGGCGTCCAAGAGGCCGGACCGCCTGCACCAGTTCGGCTACGGCCGCAACCGCTACTTCTACGCGTTCGTCGTGGCGCTCGTGCTGTTCAGCATGGGTTCGGTGTTCGCCGTCTACGAGGGCATCGAGAAGATCCGGCACCCCGAGGAACTCAGCAGCCCGTTCGTGGCGATCGCGATCCTCCTGGTGGCCGTCGCGCTCGAGGGCTACAGCTTCCACACCGCCCGCGGCGAGTCGAAGGCCCTCAAGGGCGGGCAGAGCTGGTGGGGGTTCATCCGCAGAAGCAGGAACCCGGAGTTGCCGGTGGTGCTCCTGGAGGACTCCGGAGCTCTCGTGGGCCTGGTGCTGGCGCTGGCCGGTGTGGGGCTGACCATGGCCACCGGCGACGCGGTGTGGGACGGGGTCGGCACCGTGCTCATCGGCTGTCTGCTCGGCGCCATCGCGATCGTGCTCATCGTGGAGATGAAGTCGCTGCTCATCGGGGAGGCGGCCACCGAGGAGCAGGAGGGCAGGATCCTGGCGGCGATGGAGGCGGGTCTCGCCGAGCGCGTGATCCACCTGCGCACCCAGTACCTGAGCCCGGACGAGCTGTTGGTGGCCGCAAAAATCGCGCTGCCCCCGGGCACGCCCCTCGACGAGGTGGCGAGGCAGGTGGACGCGGCGGAGGCGCGGATCCGCGAGGCCGTGCCGGTGGCGCAGCTCATCTACATCGAGCCGGACCTGGACCGGGCGCGCGGCGCCGGAAGCGCGGACCGCTAGCCTGGCAGGCGGTCCGCGGGCGGACCGACCGTACGTGATGAGGAGAGGTACATGACGAGCGCACAGACCAGGGCGACCGTGCAGACGCTGGGCGGCATCGACTTCGCAGTGGCGGACCTGTCGCTGGCGGAGTTCGGGCGCCGCGAGATCCGGCTTGCCGAGCACGAGATGCCCGGGCTGATGGCGTTGCGGCGCGAGTACGCGGATGTGGCGCCGCTCAAGGGCGCGCGCATCTCCGGTTCTCTGCACATGACCATCCAGACGGCGGTGCTCATCGAGACGCTCACGAGCCTCGGCGCGGAGGTGCGCTGGGCGTCGTGCAATATCTTCTCCACCCAGGATCACGCAGCCGCGGCGATCGTCGTCGGCCCGCACGGCACCCCCGAGGCGCCGCAGGGCGTCCCCGTGTTCGCGTGGAAGGGCGAGACCCTCGAGGAGTACTGGTGGGCCGCCGAGCAGATGCTCACCTGGCCCGAGGCCGATGGGAAGCATGAGCCCGCCAACATGATCCTCGACGACGGCGGCGACGCGACGATGCTCGTGCTCAAGGGCGCGCAGTTCGAGAAGGCCGGCGTGGTGCCGCCCGTGGACGAGGAGCACGACAGCGACGAGTACAAGGTGTTCCTGTCGCTGCTGCGCGCCTCGCTGACCGCGGACGCGGCCAAGTGGACGACCATCGCGGACTCGGTCCAGGGCGTGACGGAGGAGACCACCACCGGCGTGCTGCGCCTCTACCAGTTCGCCGCGGCGGGCGAGCTGGCGTTCCCCGCCATCAACGTCAACGACTCGGTCACCAAGAGCAAGTTCGACAACAAGTACGGCACCCGGCACTCGCTGCTCGACGGGATCAACCGCGGCACCGACGTGCTCATCGGCGGCAAGACGGCGCTGGTGTGCGGGTACGGCGACGTGGGCAAGGGCTGCGCCGAGGCGCTCAAGGGCCAGGGCGCGCGCGTCACGGTCACCGAGGCCGACCCGATCTGCGCGCTGCAGGCGCTCATGGACGGTTTCGACGTGCGCACCGTCGACGAGTTCATCGACCAGGCCGACATCGTCATCACGGCCACCGGCAACAAGGACATCATCGGCTTCGAGCAGATGAGGAAGATGAAGCACCAGGCGATCCTGGGCAACATCGGCCACTTCGACAACGAGATCGACATGGCGGGCCTCGAGCGGGCCGGCGACGTCACCCGCATCAACATCAAGCCGCAGGTCGACGAGTTCCGCTTCGCCGACGGGCACAGCATCATCGTGCTGTCGGAGGGGCGCCTGCTCAACCTGGGCAACGCCACCGGGCACCCGTCGTTCGTGATGTCCAACTCGTTCGCCAACCAGACGATCGCGCAGATCGAGCTGTTCACCAAGCCGGACGAGTACGACAACGAGGTCTACCGCCTGCCCAAGCATCTTGACGAGAAGGTCGCCCGGGTGCACGTCGAGGCGCTCGGCGGGTCCCTCACCAAGCTGTCCAAGGACCAGGCGGAGTACATCGGCGTGGACGTCGAGGGGCCGTACAAGCCGGAGCACTACCGGTACTGATGGGCGTACTGATCGCCGTCGAGGGCATCGACGGGGCGGGCAAGCGCACGCTCACCGGCCGCCTCGTCGAGGCCTGGCGTGGCGGGGGGCTGACGGTCGCCACCGCCGCGTTCCCCCGCTACGGCGCGTCGGTGCACGCCGACCTGGGTGCCGAGGCGCTGCGCGGCGGGCACGGCGACCTGGTCGACTCCGTCTACGGCATGGCGCTGATGTGGGCGCTGGACCGGCGCGCCGCGGACGGGGACCTGGCCGGGATGATCGCCGGGCACGACGTGGTGCTGCTGGACCGCTACGTCGCATCCAACGCGGCGTACGGGGCGGCGCGCCTGCGCGAGGGCTGCGACGGGCCGTTCACCAAGTGGGTGCGCGGGCTCGAGTTCGGGCGGTTCGGCCTGCCGGTGCCGGACGCGCAGTTGCTGCTGGACGTGCCGGTGGAGCTGGCGCGCGAGCGGGCCGCCCATCGTGAGGCGCAGGACCCGTCCCGGTCCCGCGACGCCTATGAGCGCGACGGCGCGCTGCAACAGCGGGTGGCCGGCGCCTACGAGGCGCTCGCGGGCGCCGCGTGGGTGTCGCCGTGGGAGGTCGCGTCGCCGGACACGGCGGGTTCGGCGGTCGCGGTGGACGCGCTCGCCGCGCGCCTCGTGCCGGGACGGTGAGGCGGCGGAGGACACCGGTGATCGCACCGCGGCCAACCGATCCGAACCGGCGATCCGCCACCGGATAGACTGTTCGCGCGAGTGCCGTGCGAACCGCCGCGGCGCGTTGGGCGTCGGCGGCGGTCTGGGATGCCACGATGGGGAACATGAAGCAGCGGATTCTGGTAGTCGACGACGATGCCGCCCTGGCGGAGATGCTCACGATCGTCCTGGAGGCGGAGGGCTTCGATCCCTGCGTCGTCGGCGACGGGATGGAGGCACTGCCGCAGATGCGCCAGTTCCGGCCGGACCTGGTCCTGCTCGACCTCATGCTGCCCGGGATGAACGGCATCGACGTGTGCCGGGCGATCCGCGCGGAATCCACGGTGCCCGTGGTCATGCTCACCGCCAAGACCGACACCGTCGACGTGGTCCTGGGCCTCGAGTCCGGCGCTGACGACTACATCGTCAAGCCGTTCAAGCCCAAGGAACTCATCGCCCGGGTGCGGGCGCGCCTGCGCCGGATCGAGGACGAGCCCGCGGAGATCCTCTCCATCGGCGAGGTGGAGATCGACGTCCCCGCGCACAAGGCCACCCGCGACGGCAAGCGCGTCAACCTCACTCCGCTGGAGTTCGACCTGCTCGTCGCGCTGGCCCGCAAGCCCCGCCAGGTGTTCACCCGCGAGGTGCTGCTCGAACAGGTGTGGGGCTACCGGCACGCCGCGGACACGCGGCTGGTCAACGTGCACGTGCAGCGGCTGCGCGCCAAGATCGAGCGCGACCCGGACAATCCCGAGGTGGTGCTCACCGTCCGCGGCGTCGGCTACAAGGCCGGACCTCCGTGATCGGTTCCCCCGGAACGCGGCGCCGCCTCCGTGGCGTCGTGATCACGGTGGCGCACGCGTTCCACAGGCTGGGACGCGTGTTGTCGCGCAGCTGGCGGCGGTCGCTGCAGCTGCGCGTGGTGGTGTCGACGCTGGCGCTGTCGCTGATGGTCATCCTCATCCTCGGGTTCGTCTTGAGCAGCCAGATCACCAACCGGATGCTCGAGGCCAAGGTCGACGCGGCGTCCGAGGAGATCGACCGTGCGCGCGGCACCGTCGACCGCATGCTCGAGAACTCCGATCCGTCCAGTTCGCTCGAGAGCCGCCTCGAGGAGGCCAAGTCCGCGCTGACGGATCCGACGACGGACGGCCAGGCCGGCAACAACGCGGGCGCGTTCGAGCCGGTGCTCATCGTGCCCGGCGCGGGCCCGCGCAAGGAGACCTCGGCGGGGCCGGTCAACGAGGTGCCCGACTCGCTGCGCGGGTTCGTCCGCGCCGGCAAGGTCAGCTACCAGTACACGACCGTTCCCGACGGGTCCGGGATCGGCTCGGCGCTGGTGGTGGGGACGCCCGCGGGGTCGGACATCTCGCCGATCGAGCTCTACATGATCTTCCCGCTCACCGCGGAGGAGCGCAGCCTGTCGCTGGTGCAGGGCATCCTGCTCACCGGCGGCCTGGTACTGCTGGGCCTGCTGGCCGCGATCTCGCTGCTGGTCGCCCGGCAGGTGGTGCTGCCGGTGCGGTACGCATCGCGCATCGCCGAGAGGTTCGCTGACGGGCGGCTCAAGGAGCGGATGCCGGTGCACGGCGAGGACGACATCGCCCGGCTGGCGGTGTCGTTCAACGACATGGCGGAGAACCTTTCGCGGCAGATCACCCAGCTGGAGGAGTACGGCAACCTGCAGAAGCGGTTCACCTCGGACGTCAGCCACGAGCTGCGCACCCCGCTCACCACGGTGCGGATGGCCGCGGACCTGATCCACGACAACAGCGACGAACTCGATCCGGTGCTGCGGCGCTCGGCGGAGCTGCTGACCGCAGAGCTCGATCGCTTCGAGGCGCTCCTGGGCGACCTGCTGGAGATCAGCCGCCACGACGCCGGTGTCGCAGAACTCGCCGCCGAGAAGCTCGACCTGCGCGCCTGCGCACGGGCGGCCCTCGAGACCGTCGAGTATCTGGCGGCCGAGTCGGGCAGCACCCTGGTGGTGGACCTGCCGGACGAAGCCGTCGTCGCGGAGGTCGACCCCCGGCGGGTCGAGAGGATCCTGCGGAACCTGCTGGCCAACGCGCTCGACCACGGGGAGGGCAAGCCGGTGGCGCTGCGCATGCGGGCCGATGAGGACACGGTGGCCGTCGTCGTGGCCGACGCCGGCCTGGGGCTGCGCCCGGGGGAGGAGAAGCTCGTGTTCAACAGGTTCTGGCGTGCGGACCCGTCCCGCGTGCGGCGCTCGGGCGGGACCGGCCTGGGCCTGGCCATCAGCATGGAGGACGCGCGACTGCACAACGGGCGGCTGGAAGCGTCGGGGTCGCCGGGCAAGGGCGCCAGCTTCCGCCTGACGCTGCCGCGGAAGCGCGGCGCCGGCGTGGTCTCGTATCCGCTGCCGCTGCGCGTGCAGGCGCCCGCGTCGGTGCCGGCGCTCGAGGCGGCCGCCCCGGACCGGGCGTCCCCCGGACCCGACCTGCCCGGCGCGGGTGACGTGGAGCCGCCGGCGGAGGGGGACTCGGGAGACGGGGCCGCCGACGGCGCTTCCATCGATACGAGCGGAAGCGAGGCGCGGAAATGATCCGGCGCGGACTATCCGCTCGGCGGTCCAGCGCCATGCTCCTGACGGCGCTCGCCGCGATCCTCATGGTGGCACTGTCGGCCTGCGCGGAACTGCCCACGTCGTCGTCGCCGCAGGCGCTGGGCACCGTCCAGCGCGACGTGGGCGCCGCCGACGTGCCCACGCCCACGCCCGGCAAGGAGCCGGACCTGATGGTGCGCGACTTCCTCAAGGCCAGCAGCGAGCCCGGCGGGCGGCACTCGGCGGCGCGCAAGTTCCTCACCCCGACCGCGGCGAAGAACTGGGACGACACCACCAGCACGTCGATCATCGACAAGATCGACGTGTTCTTCGACAGCCGCAGCGCCGACGAGGCGACGCTGCTCATCAGCGCCGCTAAGGTGGGCCGACTGGACGACAGCGGCTCGTTTCGGGCGGAGGAGGGCACGCTGGAGACCCGGGTGTCCATGGTGCGCGTCGACGGCGAGTGGCGCATCGACCGGCTGCCGGACGGCGTCATCATCGACAGGTCCCAGTTCCTCAACAGCTACCACCAGGTGCAGCTGTACTTCCTCAACCCGGCGGGGACCATGGTGGTCACCGATCCGCGCTGGTTGACCGTGCGTGTCGAAGAGCTCGCCGCGCAGCTGATCTCGATGCTCATCGACGGGCCCAACCAGCTTCTCGAGGAGTCCGTGGCCACGCGGTTCGGGCCCAATGTGCACCTGCGCAGCACGCTCACCAAGCTCGACGGGCGCGACAGCAACGTGGGCGTCGGGATCGGCGGGGTGAAGATGGATTTCCAGGGCATCGGCGGCCTGGGCCCGCGTGAGCGGCAGCAGTTCGCCGCGCAGGTCGTCTGGACCCTGTCCTCGGCCGGCGTCGCCGGCCCGTACGAGATCCTCGCGGACGGGGCGCCGCTCGACCCGGCCCACGCGGACGGATACACCACCGCCGACGTCGCAGCGTTCGACCCGTCCGGCACCGCCGCCGACGTCGGGCTGCACGCGGTGGTCGGCGGGGCGCTGGTGGTCATGACCGACTCCGGCCCGGTACCCGTACCGGGGCCGTTGGGGTCGGCCAAGGGGCTCATCGACGCGAGCCTCGCGCGCGACGGCAGGCACGTCGCCGCGGTGCAGAGGGCGAACGCGCCCGCGACGGGGGTGGAGCTCGTCGTCGGCCAGTACGGGGCCGCGACCGACGTCGCCGCGGCGGGCCCGTGGATGACCGAGCCCACCTGGGGGCCCGACGGATCCACGTGGGTCGCGGTGGGGGGCGATTCGGTGCAGCGGATCAGCGAGGGAGAGAACGGCGAGCCAGCGGTCGAGCAGGTCGACATCGCAGACGTGACGAAGATCGGCGGGGACATCACCGCTCTGCGCCTCTCGCAGGACGGCGTGCGGGCGGCGCTGATCGTGGACGGACGCGTGTTCGTCGCCTACGTCACGCCCCGGGACAACGGCGGCTATGCGCTGACCTCGCCGAGTGCCATCGGGTCCAGCCTCAGCGGCGACGCGGTGTCCCTCGATTGGGGCGGCAGCGAGGAGATCGGCGTGGTCCGGTCCACCCCCGAAGCGCCGCCGGTGATCATGTCCTTCGACGGGTTCAGCATGCACGCGATGAGCAGCCGGAACCTCGCGCCGCCGCTGACGATGATCCAGATGACGCCCGACGACGTCTACGTGGTCGACAGCCGTGGTGTGATGCGCCGCGCACGCAGCGCGGGCGAAGAGGCGCAGTACTGGCGCGAGGTGCCCGGGCTCATGGGCGACGACCGCCTGCCGGTGGTGCCCGGCTGACAGGCATGGACGGCGTAGTCGGGGGGGCGGCGTGATCGCGACGGCATGATCGGGGGGACGGTGCAGTCGGACGGCATGCGGATGCTCGCGGGGCTTCTGGACCTCGCGCTCCCGGCCGAGTGCGCCGGCTGCGGCGCGGCGGGGACCGGCTGGTGCGCACGGTGCGCGTCGGGGTTGGCGACCGAGCCCGTCGCCGTGCGCCCCCGCGTCGCGCCCGGAGCGCCTGTGTGGTCCGCCGGCGTGTTCGCCGGTCCGCGACGGGGTGCGGTGATCGCGCTCAAGGAGCACGGTCGCAGGGATGCGGCGGCGCCGTTGGCCGCCGCGCTGGCCCGGATGATCGCGGTGCTCCGGCAGGCCGGTGAGCTCGACCCGCCGGAGCTTGCGCCGCTCATCCTCGTGCCGGCCCCGTCCAGGGCGTCGGCCGCCCGCCGTCGCGGGGGCGATCCGGTCGCGCGCATAGCCCGTCTGGCCACGCGTACGCCTCCGTCGGGTCCGGCCTCGCCGGGCGCGCCCGACCGCGCGGTGCAGGCGTTGCGGCTGCGTGCGGGTGCACGTGATTCGGTGGGCCTCGGCGCCGGGGAGCGGCAACGGAACCTGGCGGGTCGTGTGGCGCTGCGGCGGAGTGCCGCCGCGCGCCTGGAGGCGGTGCCGGTTCCCGGCGTGGTTCCGCGCACCCCCGCCGTCGTTTTCGTCGACGATGTCGTCACGACCGGGGCCACCGCCGCCGAGTCCGTGCGGGTGCTCGCGGACGCCGGTGTCACGGTGCGCGCGGTGCTGGTCCTGGGGCACGCGTGAACGGCCGGCGGAACCGGCGCGCGGGTGTGTCGAAATGTGTGGCACAACCGGCCGAGGAGCGATAGCGTCGCAGGTAGCACCGGGTGATACCGCCGGTGCACGGTAAGTCCATGCGGGATGTCGACGCAGCGGGATCCGCGTAGCCGTCGCGGACGCGCACCGCCCCGGGGCGGTGCGAGGACGGGCGCCGCGCGAGTCGCATGCGCGGGCGTGCTGGGTCGTCCGGCCCGTGAAGCTGCTGCCGCTGCCACACCGAGCGGCAGCCGAAGCTGGGAGGTAAGACGTGTCCACCGGTTCAGAAGCAGCCATGGAGTACTTGCCCGACGAACGCGACGCGTCCGAGGACGGCGGCTTGTCGGCCGATCTCGTCATCAAGGGGCGCAACGTCACGGTCCCCGACCATTTCCGGGTGCACGTGGCGGACAAGCTCGCCCGCCTCGAACGCTTCGATCTGAAGGTCAAGCTCTTCGACGTCGAACTCCAGCACGAGCGCAACCGCCGGCAGTCCAAGTCCGCGAGCCGCGTCGAGATCACCGCGCGGGGCAAGGGGCCGGTCGTGCGCGCGGAGGCGCGTGGCGACAGCTTCTACGCTGCGCTCGAATCCGCCATCGACAAGCTCGAGAGCCGCCTGCGCAAGTCGAAGGACCGCCGCACGGTCAGCTACGGCGACAAGACGCCGATGTCCGTGGCGAGCGCCACCGCGGAACTGGCCCGCAATGCGGACTTCGGCATCCCCCCGGGCTCCCTCGAGGAGGACGACTATCCGGTGGGGCCGGGCCAGATCGTCCGCACCAAGGAGCACTCGTCCACGCCCATGTCGGTCGACGATGCCCTGTACGAGATGGAACTGGTGGGACACGACTTCTACCTCTTCCACGACGCCGCCACAGACAGTCCGTCCGTGGTCTACCGGCGCCACGCGTTCGACTACGGATTGATCCGGCTCGCCTGAACCGGCCCGGTTGCGCATACCATGGTTCCGGTCGGGGCGTTCGCGCCCCGGCCGGAACCGGCGTTTGCACGTCAGGCGGCCGGCCGGGAGCCTGGACCGCGGGCCACAGCGGTCCGTGCGCCGTCCCGGGACATGAGCTCACACAGGATTGAGGAAACGAACGCCCGTGCTGTCGAAACTGCTGCGTATCGGTGAAGGCCGCAAGGTCAAGCAACTCAAAAAGGTCGCAGACCACATCATGGCGCTGGAGGGGGACTACGAGGGCCTCACGGACGCGCAGCTGCGGGAGAAGACCGACGAGTTCAAGAAGCGTTACGAACAAGGCGAGTCGCTGGACGACATGCTGCCGGAGGCATTCTCGGTGGCACGTGAGGCCTCCTTCCGTGTGCTGGGGCAGAAGCATTACCCGGTGCAGATCATGGGCGCCGCCGCCCTGCACTTCGGCAACATCGCCGAGATGAAGACCGGCGAAGGCAAGACGCTCACCTGCGTGCTCCCCGCGTACCTCAACGCGATCTCCGGCAAGGGCGTGCACGTGGTCACGGTCAACGACTACCTGGCCAAGCGCGACGCGGAGTGGATGGGCCGGGTGCACCACTTCCTGGGCCTCGAGGTGGGCTCGATCCTCAGCGGTCTCACGCCCGAACAGCGCCGGACCGCCTACAAGGCCGACATCACCTACGGGACCAACAACGAGTTCGGGTTCGACTACCTGCGCGACAACATGACGCACAACCTCGATGACCTGGTGCAGCGCGGGCACGCGTACGCCATCGTCGACGAGGTGGACTCGATCCTCATCGACGAGGCCCGCACGCCGCTGATCATCTCCGGCCCCGCGGACGGCTCGTCCAACTGGTACACCGAGTTCGCGCGCATCGCCCCGCTGCTGACGCTCGACGAGCACTACGAGATCGACATCAAGAAGCGCACGGTGGGCGTGCACGAGGCAGGCGTGGAGTTCGTCGAGGACCAGCTGGGCATCGAGAACCTCTACGAGGCCGCCAACTCGCCGCTGGTGAGCTACCTCAACAACGCCATCAAGGCCAAAGAGCTCTACACGCGCGACAAGGACTACATCGTGCGCAACGGCGAGGTCATCATCGTCGACGAGTTCACGGGCCGCGTGCTGCACGGGCGCCGGTACAACGAGGGCATGCACCAGGCGATCGAGGCGAAGGAAGGCGTCGAGATCAAGGCCGAGAACCAGACGCTGGCCACGATCACGCTGCAGAACTACTTCCGCCTATACGACAAGCTCGCGGGGATGACGGGCACCGCGGAGACGGAGGCCGCCGAGCTGCACGAGATCTACAAGCTCGGCGTCATCCCGATCCCCACCAACAAGCCGATGATCCGGGCGGACCAGCGCGACCTGATCTACAAGACCGAGGTCGCCAAGTTCGACGCAGTCGTCGACGACATCGCCGAGCGGCACGAGAAGGGCCAGCCGGTGCTCATCGGCACCACCAGCGTGGAACGGTCCGAGTACCTGTCGAAGGCGCTCACCAAGCGCGGCGTGCCGCACAACGTCCTCAACGCCAAGCACCACGAGCAGGAAGCGACGATCATCGCGCAGGCCGGGCGCAAGGGGGCCATCACCGTGGCCACCAACATGGCCGGCCGCGGCACCGACATCGTGCTGGGCGGCAACCCGGACATCATCGCCGATCTCGAGATCCGCGCGACGGGAGTCGACCCGGTCGATTCGCCCGAGGATTACGAGAATGCTTGGGACGACGCCATCGTGCGCGTCAAGGGCGTCGTCCGCGAGGAGGCCGAGAAGGTCAAGGAGGCGGGCGGACTCTACGTGCTCGGCACGGAGCGGCACGAGTCGCGGCGCATCGACAACCAGCTGCGCGGCCGCTCGGGACGACAGGGCGACCCCGGCGAGTCGCGGTTCTACCTCTCGCTCGGCGACGAGCTGATGCGGCGCTTCAACAGCGCGGCCGTCGAGTCGATCATGACCCGCCTGAACATGCCCGAGGACATGCCGTTGGACTCCAGCATGGTGGCCAAGGCCGTGCAGACGGCGCAGACGCAGGTCGAGCAGCAGAACTTCGAGATGCGCAAGAACGTCCTCAAGTACGACGAGGTGATGAACCAGCAGCGCACGGTCATCTACGAGGAAAGGCGCCGCATCCTCGACGGCGAGGACCTCGAGGGGCAGATCGAGCTGATGGTCAGCGACGTGGTGTCGGCCTACGTCGACGGCGCGACGGCAGACGGGTACGTCGAGGATTGGGACCTGGACGCACTGTGGACGGCGCTGAAGTCCCTCTACCCGGTGGGCATCGACCACAAGGACCTCACCGGCGAGGCCACCACGGGTGAGCGCGACGACCTGACGGCCAAGGAACTCAAGGACGCCCTGCTGGCCGACGCGCAGAACGCGTACGACAAGCGCGAGGCGGAGATCGACGCGCTGGGCGGCGAGGGCGCCATGCGGCAGATCGAACGCAGCGTGCTGCTGCAGGTGCTGGACCGCAAGTGGCGCGAGCACCTCTACGAGATGGACTATCTCAAGGAGGGCATCGGCCTGCGCGCGATGGCGCAGCGCGACCCGCTGGTCGAGTACCAGCGCGAGGGCTTCGACATGTTCGGGGGGATGCTCGAGGGGCTCAAGGAGGAGTCCGTGGGCTTCCTGTTCAACGTGTCGGTGGAGCAGACGCAGTCGGCGCCCGCCGCAGGCCAGGCGGCCGGCGCCGCGGCCGCACCGGTGGCAGGAGAGTCCTCGGCCGCCGCCGGATCGGACGCCGCCGAGGGCGACGCGCAGGCGGACGCACAGGCGAAGGCCGAGGGCGCGCCGCCGGCGAAGGAGCCGACGGTCCGCGCCAAGGGGCTGGGCGACGAGCAGGCTCAGGCGCTGAGCTATTCGGGGCCGTCGGAGACCGGCGACGCCGAGGTCAAGAGTTCGAAGCCGGCGGGCGGAGCGGCTCCGGCGAGCCGCCGCGAACGCCGGGCCGAAGAGCGCGCGCAGGCCAAGAAGAAGACGAAGAACGCCAAGTCCAAGAAGTCCCGCCGCTGAGCGACTCCGCCCCGCGGCGGCCGTGCGGCCGCCGCGGGGCGGAGTGTCGGCGCAGGTCCGTGCCGAGGCCGATCCGCCGAGCGCCGCGCGTGCCTCCGCGATCCGTCAGGCGAGGTGCAGCGCGGTGCAGATCCACGTGCCGCGCTTGCGTTCGAATCGACCGGCGATGGCGAGCGTGCGACGGCCGCGGACGTAGGTGGCGCAGATCTCGGCGGCTCCGGCTCCGGCCGAGGTGATGTGGATGCGGCGCAGGACAGCGCTTCCCAGATGGCGGCCGGGCGGCGACGTACGGGAGAGCTTGCGGATCATCCCGAGTACGGAGGCGTCGGCGAAGCCCTCCAGCTGTTCCGGGCGGCGCCGTAAGTCCAGGACCTCCAGCACCAGCCGGAGCGTCACCTCCACCTTGCGCCGGACCTCGGCGGCGGTGGCCGCGTCCCGGGTGCGCGGGACCCGCGTGCGGGCCGACGGCGCCTGCGGCGACGGGATGGCCGCGGTCGGCGCGGTCGGCGGGGACGACGGGGCCGGCGCCGAGGCTGCCCGCAGGTGGTTCTGCGCGGGGGCCGGCCGGGCCGGGGGACGGGAGAGGTAACGCATCGTCGGGTCGAGGACCGGCACCGCGCCGCGCACTACGACGGGCGGAATGCGCAGGCCCGGCAGCCCGGGGGGTTCCGTCGATCCGGGAGCGGGCCGCGCGGAGTGCACCTGACCGGAATCAGCGTGCGCGAGGTTTCCGGGCGATGCGCCCGAGGATTCGTCATCGACGGTGGTGCCGTGCGCGTTGCCTGCCATGTGTCCCCCTGACTCGACCCGGGGCGCGCCGGCCGGCCCGTCCCGTGGGTGTGTTCCTGTCGAGTCCGCGGGGGAGGCGCGGACGAAATCCATCATGGCAGAATGTGTCTGCGGCCACCACCGGGGGTGGGCACGTCGGAGGCACGTGTACGCGGGCTGCCCGAGCAAAGGTGGGGACACGCGCAGATGGTCACACGACTCAGCAGCAAAGACGCCGCGTTCTTCTACATGGAGGAGGCGGCGTCGCCGTCGCACCTGTGCACGATGGCGGTGTTCGACCGCGCGGGCGCCCGCCTGGGGTACGAGCAGGTTCTGGAACAGGTCGAGCAGCAGCTGCAGCTGATCCCGCGGTACCACCAGCGCGTCCGGGAGGTGGCCGGCGGCCTCATGCGTCCGGTGTGGGTGGACGACGCCGATTTCGACATCACCTACCACGTGCGGCGTTCGGCGCTGCCGCGCCCGGGATCCCGTGACCAGCTCAACGATCTGCTGGCCCGCTTGGTGTCGCGGCCCTTGGACCTGGGACGTCCGCTGTGGGAGCTGTACGTCATCGAGGGGATCGAGGGCGATCGGTTCGCGGTTTTCACCAAGTCGCACCGCGCCCTCGTCGATCCGCGCGGCGGCGCGCTGGACATCGGGCAGGTGATGCTCGACGGCTCTCCGGAGCCGCCGGAGCGGCGGGAGGACCTGTGGATGCCGCGCCCCGAGCCGGGGCGTCTGGGACTGATGTTCGAGGGTCTGGCGGGTGTGGTCTCGCGGCCGGCGTCCGGCGTGGACATGGTCCGGTACGCGTTCGGGGACGTGGCGGACTTCGCCGGCAAGACGGGCCGGACCATCGCGGACGTCGCGTCGATCGTGCGCGGCGCCACCACCAACGGTGCGGTGGATCCGCTCAGCGGCGGCCGGTCGGCCATCCGGAGGTTCTGCGTGGCGGAGGCGGAGCTGGCCCACTTCAAGAAGGTGCGTTCGCGCTTCGGCGGGACCATCAACGACGTCGCGCTGGCCGTGGTCGCCGGCGTCCTGCGCAGCTGGCTCGTCTCGCGCGGGCACCCGGTGACCGCGTCGACCTCGGTCCGCGCCCTCGTGCCGCTGTCGGTGTATCCGGGCGATCGCGCGGCGCCGGGCACCCCGCCCGCGGTGGGGGACGGCGAGCAGTCGTCGGACCGGTATCCCGTCGGCCCCACCTACGGTGAGACCACAGTGGAACTGGCGCTGGTGGACCTGCCGGTGGGGGAGCCCAACGCCATCGTCCGCCTCTCACAGATCTCGCACGCCATGACCTCGCGTCCCGGCGCCTCGCGCGCGGTGGCCGCGCGCAACCTCATGCGGCTGTCGGGACTCACGCCGCCTACGCTGCACGCAATGGGGTCGAGGGTGACCGGCTCGATGTCGCGGCGGGCGTTCCACCTCGTCGTCGCCAACGCGCCGGGGCCGCAGACGCCGATGTACTTCGCCGGTGCGCGGATGCTGGAGATGTACCCCGTGCTGCCGTTGGTGCCGGGGCAGGCGCTGAGCATCGGCATCACCTCGTACGACGGCAAGCTGTTCTTCGGGTTCGACGTGGAACGCGACGCCGTCCCGGACGTGGACGTCTTCCCGGCGCTGGTCCGCGAGGCCGTGGACGAACTGCTGGAATCGCTGTGACAACCGACTGACTGGAGTGTGCTGATGCGGGTTTTCGTCCCGATGACCGTGCCGATGCTGGAACAGCTCGTGCAGGACAGACTGTTCATGCCGCTCAGCGGGACGGTGTTCACGGTCACCCCCGCGCTGCGGGACGAGTACACCTCGGACGGCGACGACGAACTCGCGGAGGTCGCGATGGCGGAGGCGGCGCGGGCCTCGCTGCGCCTGCTGTCCGCCCAGCCCGGCGCGCGGATGCGCCGGGTCGTCGTCAGCGCGGATGTACCGGCCGCGGAGCACCGCCCCGACCTCGACGCGGCGGTGGCGCGGGTGCAGGATCCGATCACGCTCAAGCAGGTGGCGTCCGTGCACGTCGACCTCGAGGACGCGGAGGACCACGTCCGGGGTGCGGCGGACGTGGTCGACGCGGCGGACCTGGGCGACGAGGACGCGGAGTTCGCGCTGGGCGACGCCGAGGACCACTCGCTGGCCTGGTACGCCACCCAGGAGTTGCCGTTCCTTCTCGAGCTCATGTGACGGCGCGGCGGCGGGCGGCGCCCGCCCGCCGCCGGGCGGCGCGTTCCCCTGCAGCCGCGGATGCGGTAACCTACGGTTGCGTAGGTTACGCGGTGGGTCGCGCTTCCGGAACCTCTGGAGTTTCGGGTGACGCGGGTTTCCGGATGATGCGGAACGCTGGATGAGGGGACGGGCTGTGGGATTCGACCTGGGAAACAGGGTCGCGCAGGTGCGGCAGTGGCTGGAAGAGCCGGCGAAGGACGTGGCGACCACCGGGTCGCCGCGGATGAACATGCTGCGCGGCGCGGTTGCGCGGGTGACGACCCCGCTGCTGCCGGATGACTACCTGCACCTGGTCAATCCGCTCTGGTCGGCCCGCGAACTGCGGGGCCGGATCGTCGAGGTCCGCCCCGAGACGGCCGACTCCGCCACCCTGGTGATCAAGCCCGGCTGGGGATTCCACTTCGACTACCGGCCCGGGCAGTACATCGGCATCGGGCTGCTCGTGGACGGGCGCTGGCACTGGCGCTCCTACTCGCTGACGTCGAGCCCCGTCGTCGGCGCTCGGCTCATCACGATCACCGTCAAGGCGATGCCGGAGGGCTTCCTGTCCTCGCACATCGTCGGCGGCGTGGAGCCCGGCACCGTGGTCCGGCTGGCCGCTCCGCAAGGGAACTTCGCGCTGCCGGAGCCGCTGCCGGATCGGATGCTCTTCCTGACGGCGGGCAGCGGCATCACGCCGATCATGTCGATGCTGCGCACCATGGACCGTCGTGGGCGCGTGCCGGACATCGTCCACATCCACTCGGCGCCCACCGAGGACGCGGCGATGTTCCGCGGGGAGATCGCCGCGCTGGCCGACGAGCACGACGGGCTGCGGCTGCACCTGCAGCTGACCCGCTCGATGGGCCAGTTCGACATGGCCCGGCTGGACGAGCTGTGCCCGGACTGGCGTGACCGGCAGGTGTGGGCCTGCGGCCCCGCCGGGATGCTGGCGGCCGCGGAGGAGCAGTGGCGCGCTGCGGGGCTCGAGGCCAATCTGCACCTGGAACGGTTCGCGGTGGACCGCACCGGGCAGGACGGCGACGGCGGCACGGTGACCTTCGCCCGTTCGGGCAAGGAACTGCAGATCGACGGCGCGACAACGCTGCTCGAGGCGGGGGAACAGGCGGGCGTCCAGATGCCGTTCGGCTGCCGCATGGGCATCTGCCAGACCTGTGTGGTGCCGCTCGAGGCGGGTGCCGTGAGAGATCTACGCAACGGTAAGGTTCATGAGGAAGGGAGCCGGATCCAGACGTGCATCAGCACCGCGGCCGGCGACTGCACGCTCGAACTCTGACCGGGTCGTCATGACCGCGGGCCACGGGGGGAGGCGGCCGGATCCGGCGGAGCGGGTGGTGCAGACCTGGGAGGCGGATCGTTCCCGGTACGGGGCGGGAGGTACCGGGGCGAGCCGCCCGTCAACGAGAATTGCAGGTGACAAGCATGGCGATCACTGATGTCGGCGTTTACGCCCATCTCACGGCCGAGGATATCGAGAACCTGCGAATCGAACTGGACCGGATCCGCGAGGACGTCGAACGCGCGCGGGGCGTCCGCGACGCCCGCTACGTGCGCCGCACGATCGTCGCCCAGCGGATCCTGGAGGTCGCCGCGCGTGCGGCGATCGTCGGCGCGCGGACGCGTCCGGGGTTGTGCCTGGGGGTGCTGGGGCTGGGGGCGGCCAAGAGCATCGAGAACATGGAGCTGGGCCACAACGTCAGCCACGGCCAGTGGGACTGGATGAACGAGCCCGAGATCCACTCCACCACCTGGGAGTGGGACATGGCCTGCGTCTCCGCGCAGTGGAAGCACTACCACAACTACCTGCACCACAAGTACACGAACGTGCTGGGCATGGATGAGGACATCGGCTTCGGCATCATGCGCGTGTCCCGCGATCAGCAGTGGCGCCCCATCTATCTGATCCAGCCGGTGCAGAACCTGCTCCTGGCGATCGCGTTCGAGTGGGGGATCGGCATGCACGACATCAAGCTCGGAAAGCTCCACGGTTCCGCCGAGGAGCGCGCGCACACCAAGGCCCAAATCCGTGCGTTCGGCCGCAAGATCCGCCGCCAGGTGGTCAAGGACTACGTGCTGTTGCCGGCATTGAGCGGCCCGCGCTGGCGCCGCACCCTCGCTGCGAACGCCGCCGCGAACGTGCTGCGCAACCTCTGGGCCTACCTGGTGATCTTCTGCGGGCACTTCCCGGACGGCGCCGAGAAGTTCCTCCCCGACGACATCGCCGACGAGACACGCGGGGAGTGGTATCTGCGTCAGATGCTCGGCACCGCCAACTTCGACGCGGGCCCGGCCATGGCGTTCATGTCCGGCAACCTGTGCTATCAGATCGAGCACCACCTGTACCCCGACCTGCCCAGCAACCGCTACGCGGAGATCGCCGAGCGGGTCCGTGCCGTATGCGACAAGTACGACCTGCCCTACACCACGGGGCCGCTGGCCAAGCAGTACCTGCTGACCCTGCGGACCATTGTCAAACTCTCGCTGCCTGACCGGTACCTCACGGACACCGCAGATGATGCGCCGGAGACCGGGTCGGAGCGGCGATTCACCACGCCCACGGTGTCCACGATCAGCCCGCTGACCGGGCGCCGCCGGGGCCTGCGCACCGCGCTGCGCGACCTTCGGTCGGCGCGCGGCCGGGCGGGCCGCCTCCCCCGGGGTTCCGGCGCCGCGCCGGCCGTCGGCCGGGACCCGAAGCGCCCCGCCTTCGCGCACACGGCATGAGCGCGCCGGTACTCACGGTCGCGCCGGCGGGCGTCGACATCGCGTACCGCTTCACCCGCGCCGGGGCGGCGCCGGGCGCGGATCCGGTGCTGTTCATCCACGGAATGGGCGGTGACAGCCGGACGTGGGACGCGGTCGCCCGCACCGCCCGGTCCGCCGGCCGCGACGTGATCACGGTGGACCTGCGCGGCCATGGCCGCAGCGCGAAGGCGCCGTCGTACCGGTTCGACGACATCGCGCAGGACGTCATCGGGGTGTGCGACCACCTGGGGCTGGGGAGCGTCGACATCGTCGGGCACTCGCTGGGCGCGCTGACCGCCACGCTGGTGGCGCAGCGCCGGCCGGGCCTGGCGCGCAGGCTCGTGCTGGAGGAGATGCCGATGCCGCTGCGCGCCGGCGACCCGGTGCCGGAGGTGCCCTCCCACCGGCCCACGCCCGCAGAGTTGTGGCATGCGCTGGGTGCGATGGCCCGTAGCCCGCGCGGCGTCCTCGGCTTCGACCGGGGGCTCACGGAACCGGCGATGGCCCAGTTCCGCGCGCCGAACGCCCGATGGTGGGCCGCGCTGCCCGGCCTGCGGGGCGTGCCGGTGCTGTTCCTGCGCGGCACCCGCCAGGGCAGCATGGTCGACCCGGCCCTGCTCGCCGGGATGGCGCGGGCGCTGCCCGGGATGGCCGTGCACGAGGTGCCGTGCGGGCACAGCATCCACCGGGACCGGAGGGCCCGCTTCGAGGCCGCGGTGCTGCCGTTCCTCGACGCATCGTTGGAGCCGCCGGACGGGGGGACGATCCGGCGGCCGGTGCGGCAGGACTAGGCTTCTTCCGTCCGATCACCGATTTCTGCGCCGGACGGCTGCGTGGAGGCTGGAGGAAACGTGGCAGGCCGGGGCCATCCGCCGCGCGATTTGCGACATCTCGCGGACTTCACGGCGCATCGCCGGATCCTGCTGATCGCCGCATTGGCGGTCCCGGTGGGGTTGCTGGGGGCGTGCGCCGCGTGGGTGCTGCTCAAGCTGATCGGCCTCATCACCAACCTGGTCTTCTACCAGCGTGTGGCCACCGAGCTGGTGGCGCCGGGGGCCGGCGACCACAGCCCGTTCCTCATCATCGGGGCGCCGGTGGCGGGCGGCCTCATCGTGGGCCTGATGGCGCGTTACGGATCCGAGAAGATCCGCGGCCACGGCATGCCGGAGGCCATCGAATCGATCCTGCTGGGCGGCAGCAAGATCCAGCCCCGCGTGGCCGTCCTCAAGCCGACCTCGTCGGCGGTGGCCATCGGCACGGGAGGGCCGTTCGGTGCCGAGGGGCCCATCATCATGACCGGCGGCGCGCTCGGGTCGCTGCTGGCCCAGTTCCTGCAGCTGACTGCCGATGAGCGCAAGACGCTGCTGGTCGCCGGTTCCGCGGCGGGCATGGCGGCGACGTTCAACACGCCGTTCGCCGCCATCGTCCTGGCGGTGGAGCTGCTGCTGTTCGAGTGGCGCCCGCGCAGCTTCATCCCGGTGGTCGCCGCGGTCACCGTCGCCACACTGCTGCGGCACGTCATCCTGGGGACCGGGCCGTTGTTCCCCAGCACCGGCGACTTCCACATGAGCGCGGCCGCCTGGGTGCTGTGCGCGGTCACCGGCGTGGTCTCGGGGCTGTTGGCCGTGGTGGCGACGACCCTCGTGTACGCCTCGGAGGACCTGTTCCGCAAGCTGCCGGTGCACTGGATGTGGTGGCCGGCGATCGGCGGCGTGATTATCGGCATCGGCGGACTGTTCGTGCCCCAGGCGCTGGGCGTGGGCTACGACGTGATCGGTGCGGAGCTCGACGGTTCCATCGGACTGGGCCTCGTCGTGGGGATCCTCGTCGTCAAGACGCTCATCTGGTCGCTGTCGCTGGGTTCGGGCACCTCCGGTGGCGTGCTGGCGCCGATGTTCATGATCGGCGGCGCGCTCGGGGCGCTGGAGGCGCAGATTTTTCCCGACGTGGGCCCCGGTTTCTGGGCGCTGGTGGCGCTGGCCGGGGTGGTCGGCGGGGTGATGCGCTCGCCGATCACCGGCGTGGTGTTCGCCGCCGAGCTCACCCATCGCTTCGACGCGCTGCTCCCGCTGGTCATCGGCGCGACGGCGGCCTATGCGGTGTCGGTCCTGACGCTCAAACGCTCGGTGCTCACCGAGAAGATCGCCCGCCGCGGGTTCCACGTGTCGCGTGAATACGACGTGGACCCGTTGGAGATCCTGTTCGTCGGCGAGGTCATGAACAGCACCATCGTCACCTTCGCCCACGACATCACGGTCGACGACGCGTCCGCCACGGTCTCCGGCAACGATCCGGCCACGCGTTCGGACCGCCGCCAGATGCTCTATCCGGTGGTCGACGGGCAGGACAACCTGGTCGGGGTGGTCACCTCAGGGATGCTCGAGACCGCCGCGTACCGGGGCGAGTCGGACGAGTTGCTTTCGGAGCTCGCGGTCGCGCCCATCGTCACCCACCCGGAGGAGACCCTTCGGTCGGCGGCGATGAGCATGACAGAGCACGAGGTGACCAAGATGCCGGTGGTCGACAGGGAACGGCCGCAGCGCGTGCTGGGCATCGTGACCTTGCCGATGCTCCTGGCGGGCAGGCAGAAGGATCTGGACGAGGCGCGCACCACGGAGCGGGTGCTCCGCATCCGCGTGGTGCGCCCGCGGTGGCTCGGCGGGCCGGACGGAAGTAAGTCCGGCGGCGGTGATGCGGGCGGCGGTGATGCGGGCGGCGGCGGTGGCGGCGACAGGGCCGCCGGCGCGGCGATGGGCGCCGGATCGTCCGACTGATCGACCCCCGCCCACGGCCCGTCGGGTGGACTTCTGGTCGGATATCCGCCGGATACCGACCGGAAGTCCACCGAACGCAGGGGCTCGCGTGCGGGGGCCGACGCAGGGACCGAGGGGTGGGGCTATTCGGCCGGCCGCGCGGTCTTCATCGCGCGGTCGAGCTCCCAGAACGCGCGCAGCGACAGCAGATCGCCAGCGTCGTCGACACGGTAGACGAACACGCCCTCCGCGTCGATGACGGTGCCCGCCAGCGTCGTCCGGATGCGCCCGATGTTGGCGACCTCGTCGCCGCAGGCCACCGAGTCATCGATGAGGAACTCGATCGAGTCGGTCTTGGCGATGGCCATGTCCCAGAAGCGGCCGATGGCCTCTTTCCCGTGATGGCCGGAACCCTCGGGGTCGAAGCCGGACTTGCCGACGGGGTCCTCCACCCATCCGTCGTCGGCGAAGATGTCCAGCCAGGCCTGCTTGTCCTTGGCGCGCACCGCCGCCATCGACCGTTGCGACGCCGTGCGCGCCGGGTGCTCGCTCACGCCGTGCCGCCTTCGCCGGCGGGACCTGAGGCGGACGGCGCGGGCTTGTCGGCGCCCACCACCCACATGGAGAAGTACTGCGACCCGCCGCCGTAGGCGTGTCCCAGCGCCTTGCGCGCGCCCTCCACCTGGTGGGCGCCGCCCTTTCCGGTGACCTGGATCGCCGCCTCGGCGAACCGGATCATGCCGGAGGCGCCGATCGGGTTGGAGGAGAGCACGCCGCCGGACGCGTTGACGGGCAGTTTGCCGTCGAGGGCGGTCGCGCCCGACTCGGTGAGCTTCCAGCCCTGGCCCTTCTCGGCGAAACCGAGGTTCTCCAGCCACATCGGCTCGAACCAGGAGAACGGCACGTAGATCTCCGCCGCGTCGATCTCCTCGATCGGGTCGGTGATGCCCGCCTGCTCCCACAGCGCGGCCGCGGCGTCCCGGCCGGCCTGCGGGGAGACCTGGTTGCGGCCGGAGAACCACGTGGGCTCGGTGCGCATGGCGGTGGCGTGGACCCAGGCGACGGGGCGTCCGGCGGCGACGGACTCGTCGGCGCTCGCCTCGTCGCCGATGACCATCGCGCAGGCGCCGTCGGACGACGGGCAGGTCTCGTCATAGCGGATCGGGTCCCACAGCATCTGGGACTTCTGCACGGACTCGACGGTCATGTCCGGCTGGTGCAGGTGCGCGAGCGGGTTGAGCGCGCCGTTGCGCCGGTCCTTCGCGGCCACGATGGCGCCGACGTGCTCGGGCGCCCCGGACTCGCGGATGTATGAGCGCACGTGCGGAGCGAAGTACCCGCCCGCCCCGGCGCCGACGGGCTTGTTGAACGGGATCGGGATCGACAGCGCCCACATCGCGTTGGACTCGGACTGCTTCTCCCACGCGACCACCAGCACCTTGCGGTGGATTCCGGACTGCACCATCTTGGCGCCGACGATGGACGTCGATCCGCCCACCGATCCGGCGGTGTGCACGCGGAACAGCGGCTTGCCCACCGCTCCGAGGGCGTCGGCGGTGGGGAGCTCCGGCATCATCACGCCCTCGAACAGGTCGGGGGCCTTGCCGATGACGATGGCGTCGATCTCGTCGAGGGTCACGCCGGCGTCGTCGAGGGCGCGGTCGATGGCCTCGCGGCACAGCGAGCCCATCGTCACGTCGTGGCGCTTGGCGACGTACTTGGTCTGCCCGGTGCCGAGCACTGCGGCCAGGTTCTTACTCATGGTGTTGGTCTCCTCCTGGCTGGTCAGCGTCGTCCGTCGAGGACGCACACGAGATTCTGCTGCAGCAGTGGGCCGCTGGTGGCATGCCCCAGGGCGCGCTCGGCGCCGCCGTCGATCACGGTTCGTGCCGCGTTGCCGATCCGCTGCAGCCCGGCCGCGAACATCGGGTTGCCGGTGAGCGGGCCGCCGGACGGGTTGATCGCGATCGCGTCGGCCGAACCGTCCAGGCCCAGGGCGGAACGCAGGATCAGCTCCTGGTGCGTGAACGGCGCGTGCAGCTCGGCCACGGTGATCCCCGCGATGTCGCCGCCGGTCGCGCGCTCGCCCGCCCGCGCGGCGGACGGGGCGGTGGTCAGGTCGCGTCCGCCCAGCTCGGCGGAGTCGATGATGTGGTCGAACCCGGTGATCCAGGCGGGGTTGTCGCACAGCTCGAAGGCCCGCCGGCCGCTGGCGAGGACGATCGCCGCCGCGCCGTCGGTGACCGGCGCGATGTCGTGCCGCCGCAAGGGGTCGGCGAGCATCGGCTGAGTCAGCAGCTGCTCGGCGGTCACGTCGTCGGTGACGGTGCCGTCCGGTCCGCGGAAGCCGGAGAACTGCGCCGCCGGATTGCCCACCGCGTCGCGCCGCGAGCGCGCCGCCACCTCTGCCATCGCCGTCTCGTCCCACAGTCCGGCGTCGAGGCCCAGCCGGGCCTGCATGCCGGCCAGCGCGAGCGAGTCCGGCCACAACGGGGCGACCACGTAAGGGTCGGTCTGCAGAGCCAGTGTGCGGCGCAGGTCGCCGGCGGAGGACTTGCCGAAACCGTAGGCCACGGCGGTGTCGGTCTCCCCGGTCTTCAGCTTGACGTAGGCCTCGTACATGGCCCACGCGCCGTCCATCTCCACGTGGGACTCGTCGATCGGCGGCACGGCGCCGATGGCGTCCACCGAGGAGATGAACGAGAACGCACGCCCCGACATGTAGTCCGAGGAGCCCGAGCACCAGAAGCCGATGTCGCGGCGGGTGATGCCCAGATCCTTGTAGAGCTGCTGGAAGATCGGCACCAGCATCTCGGTGCCGTTGGTGGTGCTGTAGCTGTGGCGCACGGACGGCGACTGGCAGAAGGCGACCACGGCGACGTCGTCGTCGGTGACGGTCTCGGGTGTCAGCGCGGCCGGACGCGCGGCGGAGGTTGTCGATGTCATGTGTGCGTGCTCCCCGTTCACAGGTGCTCGGCGTAGGACTCGTACGGCGCGTCGGGTTCGCCGGAGGGCTCGAAGTGCTCGATGTTGCCCGTCGACGGGATCCACTCCTCGCGCGGCTTCCACACCGCGCGCACGCGCATGCCCATGCGCACCTCGGCCGGGTCGCAGCCCAGTACCAGGTGCAGCAGGGGGATGTCCGCGCCGTCCAGGAGGATGTAGGCGCCGACGTAGGGCGGCTTGATCTTCTGCCCGATGAACGGCACGTTGACGATGCAGAAGGTGGTGACGGTGCCGGTGTCGGACACCTCCACCTCTTCGCTGGTGGGCACCCCGTGGGTGGGGCTGGCGCCGCGCGGCGGCACGTACACCTTGCCGGTCTCGGGGCAGCGCTGGCCCACCACGCGGCCCTCGGCGATGGCGCGCAGGTAACTGCTCTCCTCCACAGAGGCGGAGTGCTGCACCGTCATCTCGAACGGGGTGACGAGGATCTGCAGCGGGTCCTGGTCGAGGAACGCCGTGAGCGCCTCGCCGGCGAGCGGCTCCGGATCCGCGGCGGCTTCCTCTCCGTGGCCGCCGTCGGCCCCGCCCTCCGGCGTGAAGTGGACGATGTCCCCGATGGACGCGGTCGTGGTCTCCGCCCACACGGCGCGCACGCGCATCCCGGTGGACATCTGCGCGGGGCCGTCCACCTTGACCGCGTGCAGCATGGCGGTGTCGGCGCCGTCGAGGCGGATCAGCGCGAACGCGAACGGCTCGGTCAGCGGGTTGCCGTCCACGGGGTCGGCGACCCACGACCAGGTGACGACCTGGCCGGACCGGCCGACTTCGACGAATTCGTCCAGCGGATCGGCGGTGTCCGGGTCATATTCGACGGGTGGCACATGCACCCGGCCGTCGGAGCCGCGGACGCCGACGATGCGCCGCCGGGCGAGGGCTCCGAGGAAGCGGCCGATCACCGGGCCGACGGAGCGTGTGTAATCGAACTGCAGCTCGATCGGCGCGCTCAGCGGCTCGAGGTCGGGGGTAGGCATTGCCACAACAGGGGTTTGCGTGCTCACATGGTGAAGTAGAACACGTTCTCATTTGTTCGGCAAGGGTTTTTGACATATTGACTGAAACCCGGCGGAGAGGGGATCGAACATGAAGCTCGGCCTGCAACTGGGGTACTGGGGCGCACGGCCGCCGGAGGGCGTCGCCGCGCTGCTCACCGCCGCGGAGGAGTGCGGATTCGATTCCGCTTTCACCGCCGAATCCTGGGGATCGGACGCGCTCACGCCCCTCGCGTGGTGGGGCTCGGATACCAGCCGGCTGCGGCTCGGCACGTCGGTAGCGCAGCTGTCCGCGCGCACGCCCACGGCAGCCGCGATGGCCGCGTTGACGATGGACCACCTCACCGGAGGGCGGTTCATCCTGGGGCTCGGCGTATCCGGGCCGCAAGTGGTCGAGGGGTGGTACGGGCAGCCCTTCGCCAAGCCGCTCGCCCGCACCCGCGAGTACGTCCAGGTGATACGTGACGTCCTCGCCCGGGAGGCGCCGGTGGCCCAGGACGGGCCGCACTACACCCTGCCTTTCGCGGGGGAGGGGGCCACGGGGCTGGGAAAGCCGCTCAAGCCGATCACCCACCCGCTGCGCGCCGACGTGCCGATCTGGCTGGGCGCGGAGGGACCCAAGAACGTCGCGCAGACGGCCGAGATCGCCGACGGCTGGCTGGCCATCTACTACTCGCCGCGCCTGGCGCCGATGTACGACGAGTGGCTGGACGAGGGGTTCGCGCGGCCGGGCGCGCGGCGCAGCCGGGAGGATTTCGAGATCGCGGCGACGTGCCAGATCACCGTCACCGACGATCCGGGCGCGGTGCGTGACGGGGTGCGGCCCACCGTGGCGCTGTATGTGGGCGGCATGGGCGCGCCCGAGCTCAACTTCCACGCGCAGGTCTACCGCCGGATGGGCTACGGCGAGGCGGTCGACGAGGTGACGGACCTGTTCCGGGCCGGGCGCAAGGACGAGGCCGCGGCCGCGGTCCCCGACGAGATGATCGACGAGACGATGATCATCGGCGACGCGCAGCACGTGCGCCGCGAAGTGGCCCGGTGGGAGGCGGCGGGGGTCACGACGATGCTGGTGACCTGCCGCGACGCGGCGCAGGTCCGGAGCATCGCAGAGGTGGTGCTGTAGGGGCGTGGTCGCGGCCGCGGGGCCCTCCCGGCGGCTGGGTAAGGTGGGCCGAAAGCCATCCGCATCGGCGTCAAGGGGCCCGCGCTTGTTGGATTCGATCAACGACTTCATCATCGGTGAGTCAGGCGCGCTTTGGCTCTATCCGCTGCTGTTCGCGGTGTGCATCATCGACGGGTTCTTCCCGCCGATACCGAGCGAAACGGTGCTGGTAACCCTCGGATCGCTGGGCGGGGCCACCGGCGAACCGTACCTGTGGGCGGTGATCCCGGTGGCGGCGCTGGGCGCGGTGATCGGCGACAACATCGCGTACACCATCGGCAAGTTCGTCGGCACCGACCGGTGGGCGTGGATGCGGAAACCGAAGACGGCTGCGGCCTTCGCATGGGCCCGCCACGCCCTGGACGAACGCGGTCCGGTGATCATCGTGACGGCGCGCTTCATTCCCGTGGGACGCATCGCCGTCAACATCACCGCCGGGGCCACCGGCTACCCGCGGCGCGTGTTCTTCCCGCTGACGGTGGTCGCCGGGCTCATCTGGGCCTCGTACTCGGCGCTGATGGGGCACTTCGTGGGCGGCTGGTTCGAGTCGCAGCCGCTGCTGGGGGCCGTCATCTCGATCTGCATCGCCGTGGTGGTGGGGCTCATCGTGGACAAGCTCATGCAGCGGTTCCAGGCGCGCAAGCGCGCAGCAGCCGGCTCAAACGCCGCCGCGAAGTCGGAGGAGCCGACGTCCTGAGGGCGCGTGGGCGTCGTCGCCGCGGCTCCGGCGGCTGAAGCGGTCTGCATCGGGGCGGGACCGGCGGACTCGAGGGCGGGTCGGTGCGTTCAGAGTAGTCCGGACGATCGTCCGGTTCAGATCCGGCGGGTGCGCCAGGCCCAGACGGAGGCCGCGGCGCCCACCGCCGCGGCGACGGGGAGCCACCTTCGCAGGTTCTCCTGGCGCTGCATCTCCTCGAACTGCTCGTTGGACAGGAACTGCGCTCCGGTGGGGCCGGGGGTGAAGGCGTCCCAGAAGAAGCGGGCCGAGCCGCCCAGGTTGTCGATCCACCCGAGCGAGGCCCCCACCCACCCGGCGACGGCGAGGCACAGGATCGCGAAGGCCGGCCAGAACCACGGCAGTCCGCGGGCGCCGAACCGGGCGCGGCGGGGGACGACGGCGGTTGCCGCCGCCGCGATCACCGCGCACGCGGCGAGTATCGACCAGAGCATGGGGGAAGCGTACGGGGGCGGCGCTGTCGGTGATTGGCGCTAGGTTCGCCGTCGTGATCACAGGGCAGCTCAAGAGCAAGATCGACCACGTGTGGGATGTGTTCTGGTCAGGCGGCATCCCCATTCCCCTCGAGGTGATCGAGCTGCGCGACGGCTGCGTTCCGTCGGCGCCGCGTCGCGGCAGAAGTCGCGGAAGAAACCTGTCGGTGCGCAGGGGCATACTCCGACAGCAACGCGACGGGAGCGGCCCGTGCGGCGACGGCGAACTGCCGACGCGGCCGCCGCTATGACACGGGGGAGGGGCCGTGAGCACCACCGACGAGGAGCCTGACGAGCGCAAGGGGCTCGACGCTCTATGGGAATCCGCCCTTGCATACGGCCGCGCGCCGCTGTCCGCCGAACTGCTCCAATTCGTCCGCAGGATGCCGGCCATCGCGCCCTACAACGCCGCCCTGATCGGTGTCCAGCGCCCCGGCAGCAGATTCGTGCTCACAGCGCGGGCCTGGCGGAAGAGGTTCGGGCGACGGGTGGCCCCCGGAGCCAACCCGCTGGTGATCCTCAAGCCCTTCGGCCCGGTGCAGTTCGTCTACGACGTCGCGGACGTCGAAGGCGAGCCGCTGCCCGACGAGATCATCAGCCCCTTCGCCTCCCGCGGCCCGGTCACCGAGGACGGGTTTGCGCGGTTCACTCGCGCACTGCCCTCCGCCGGCATTGCCTACGCGGAATCGCAGCGTGGGCCCGCCTCCGCGGGCGTGCTCGCGCGGCTCGGGACGCCTCGTTGGCGGCGGGTGGGCGATAGAGAGACCGAGCTGGCCTACGAGATGGTGGTCAACCGTGATCTTGACGTCAACGCGAAGTTCGCGACCGTCGCCCACGAGCTGGGCCACCTGTATTGCGGCCATCTCGGAGCCTTCGCGCCGCCCGTCACGGTCGACCGCCGCGGCATCCGGAGCCGCCCCAAGGTCGTGATCAAGGACAGATCCCGGCTGGGGCATGCCGCCATGGAATACGAGGCCGAGAGCGTTTCGTGGCTCGTGTGCGGGCGGGTCGGGGTCGACACTCCGTCGGCGGAGTATCTCGGCGGGCTGCCGCAGGACGGTTCGGCGTCGAAGGTCTCGCTCGAGGCGATCCTGGGGGCCGTGCACCGGGTGGAATCGCTGGGCGGAGGCGCGGAAAAGCTCGGAGCGATGATCCGCGTGGACATACCGGCCCTGTTCACGGCACGGGCCACCGCCGTTCGGTGATAGCAATTATGTGGTTCTGATATCAATCGCTGGGGGGCGAAAAGAACGAGCCGTCGGTAGCGCACAAGCCGGTGGGGGAGCTACCGATGGGCAAACCTCGGGAGGCGTGCATGGCCGCCATCACGATCCGCAACCTCTCCGCGGAGACGCACCGCGCGCTCAAGGCCCGGGCTGCAATGCACAACCGCAGCACCGAGACGGAGGTGCGCGCGATCGTCGACGCCGCCGTGCTCCCCGCCGACCGCGTACGGCTCGGCAGCCTGCTCGCGGGCATCGGCGAGGAGATCGGCGGCATCGACCTGGACATCGAACGGGATCGCTCGCCGCACGACCCGATGGACCTGACGTGATCATCCTCGACACCAACGTGCTGTCGGAGCCGATCCGCAGTTCTCCGCACGCGGGCGTCATCCGGTGGCTCGACGCGCAGGCGATGGAGACGCTGTGGCTCACGGCCATCACCGTCGCGGAGATCCATTACGGGATAGCGTCACTGGCGGACGGGCGGCGGAGGATCGCGCCCGGCGGCCGGATCGACAACGAGGTGCTCCCGAAGTTCGGCGGGCGGGTGCTCGAATTCGGCCTGGCTGAAGCGGTCGCGTATGCGGATCTGCGGGCCGATGCCCGGCGCGTGGGCCGTGCCATAGGTGGCCTCGACGCGCTGATCGCCGCGATCGCGGTCTCCCGCTCGGCCACGGTCGCCACTAGAGACGCCGCCCCGTTCGTCGCTGCCGGCGTCCCGGTGATCAACCCGTTCGTCGTATCCGATTGATAGCTGTGGAAGGCGGCCCGACATGGAGCCGGCTCGAAATGCGGCACTGCACGATCAGCGGGCGCGGCCGACGTGAGCGTCCGCCCTCACGCCCCGCAGTAGCGCGTGTACCCGTACCGGTCGCTGCACCAGAAATAGCCCTGGTCCCGGTCTGCCGGGTCCTCGCCGGGGCGCGTGAAGTGGAGGGCGGTGGTCGTCCCGTCGGGCTGCATCAACGCGCCCGCGTAGGTATATCCCTGCGACAGGTCGCCGAGCCCGCCACCGGTCGAATCGAGCCGTTCGACGAGGGTGACGGTGATCCCGTCGCCGTCGGTCTCCCAGTGCACGGACCACGTTTCGCCCGTGCAGCAACCGCTGAACAGGGAGATGGTGCCGGTGCCGTCCGGTGCGAGGTCCATGGTGCGGGTGTGGCCGGTCCACTCGCCGGTGACGGCTGCTGCGGTGCCCGAGCCGCTGCCCGGCGTGGTGGCCGGGGCGGCGTCCGTGGTGCCCATGGCGGCGGGCGGGGTGGTGACGGTGGTGGGCGCGGCGGTGACCGTCGGCGGGATGCCGGTGTTCGTCGCGCTGGTGGCAGGCGACGTGGGGGAGACGGTGGTGACGGCGGGCGCGGGCGTGGTGGTGACGGCGGGAAGCGCGTCGCCGCCGGTGGACGACGAGCACGCGGCCAGAGCCAGTGCGGCGGCGAGCACCATAGCGAGTCGTGCACCGCCATGAAGGGCCGTCATGTGCTGAGATTAGCGCCGATCGGCACTGTCCACCGGGTGATGGCGACTGTGCATGCAGGCCACGAACGGCAGTCGTGTAGCACTTCTGGTGCTACGCGTGGGGGTGTGAAGGTCATCGGCGTGCGTGAACTGCGACAGTACGCGTCGCGATGCATCGCCGAGGTGGCAACGGGGGAGGAGATCACGGTGACCAACAGGGGGCGGGCAGTGGCGAGGACCGTGCCCGTGGCGGCGGTGGAGCAGATTCGTGACGACCGGTGCTCCGCTCCCCGGGCGCGATTCATCTGGCGTCGGCGCTGCGGCCGGCCGGAGCTCTCACAGCTTTCGTGGCGTATGACCTGCGCTTGGCCGACGCCGCGGAATCCGCGGGGCTCGAGGTGGCCGCACCGGACTGACGGCGCGCTCACGGAGTCTCCCTGAGGGAAGGGGCGCTAGCGGCCCGTGAACTCCGGCTTCTGCTTCTGCGCGAACGCCCGCGGCCCGATCTTCGCGTCGTCGCTGCGGAACACCTCGACGCCGATCTTCGACTCGATGCGGAACGCGTCCTCCTCGTGCATACCCTCGGTCTCGCGGAGGGTGCGCAGAATCGCCTGCACCGCGACGGGGCCGTTGCCGGCGATGGTCTCCGCCAGCTCGAGCGCCTTGTCCAGCGCGGCGCCCTCGTCCACGACGTGGCCGATCAGGCCGTACTCGCGGGCCTCGTCGGCGCCGATGAGCCGCCCGGTCAGCAGCATGTCCGCGGCGAGTGTGTAGGGGATCTGCCGCGCCAGCCGCACCGCCGAGCCGCCCAGCGGGAACAGTCCCCACTTGGCTTCGGCGACGCCGAACCGCGCGCTGCGCCCCGCCACCCGGATGTCGGTGCCCTGCAGGATCTCGGTGCCCCCGGCCACGGCCGCCCCCTCGACCGCCGCGATCAGCGGCTTGGTCAGCCGACGTCCCTTGAGCAGGGCCGGCAGCCGCGTGACGTCCAGCCCGCCTGCGGACGAGCCCCCGCCGCCCTGGCCCGACTCGTCGCCGGAGCGCATCGACTCGCCGGGCGGGGCGCTGTTCATCGACTTCAGATCCATGCCCGCGCAGAACGCGCCGCCGGCGCCGGTGAGGATCGCGACGCGGATATCCGGGTCCTCGTCGACGAGATCCCACGCGGCCTGCATCGTCGCCATCATGTCCGCGGACAGCGCGTTGCGGGCCTCGGGGCGGTGCATGGTGACGATGAGCGTGTGGCCGCGCTTGTCGACCAGGCAGTGCTCGCTGCTGATGTCCAGGCGGGTGGTCGTGGCGGTCATCGGTCCTCCAGGTCGGCGCTGCGGGTGAGGATGCGGGCGCCGCCGTCCAGGTCCGGGTGTGGCGCGCAGCGGCATCGGTGCTGTTCGTGACGTGGATCTCGAAAAGCTCTTGCCTAGAACCGTAACACGTTCTAGTTTGGATCGTGTGGCCCTGAATATCGCTGACCTCATCGAGCACTGTGTCGACCTCGTGCCGGATCGGATCGCCATCGAGTCCGGCGACCGTGCGTGCACCTACGCGGAGATGGACGAGCGCGCCAACAGGCTTGCGCACCATCTGATCGCGGAGGGCGTGCGCCCCGGCGACCGCGTCGGCCTCTACAGCCGCAACACGATCGAATGCATCGTGGCCATGATCGCCATCTTCAAGGCGCGCGCGGTCATGGTGAACGTGAACTACCGGTATGTGGAAAAGGAGCTCACCCACATCCTCGACGACTCCGACGCGGTGGCGCTGATCTACGAGCGCCAGTACTCGGACAAGGTCGCGGCGATCCTGCCGGGCCTGCCGCTGATCGCCGCCACCGTGGTCATCGAGGACGGCACCGACACCCCCTACGGGACGCACGGTGCGGTGCGGTACGACGACGCGCTGGCCGCGCAGCCGGGCGGGCGATCCTTCGGCGAGCGTTCCGGAGACGACCTCTACTTCCTCTACACCGGCGGCACCACCGGCATGCCCAAGGGCGTGATGTGGCGCCAGGAGGACGTGTGGCGGGTGCTCGGCGGCGGGATCAACTTCGTCACCGGCGAGTACGTGGCGGACGAGTGGCAGCTGGCCCAGGAAGGCGCCGGCAACCCGCAGATGGTGCGCTACCCCATCCCGCCGTTCATCCACGGCGGATCGCAGTGGGCGGTGTTCCAGAGCCTGTTCACCGCGGGCAAGGCCGTGGTCTATCCGGAGTTCGACGGCGACGTCGCCTGGCGGATCATCGAGAAGCACGGGGTCAACGTGCTGTTCATCGTCGGCGACGCGATGGCCCGGCCCATGATCGACGGTCTGCTGTCCGGTGACTACGACACGTCCACCCTCTACGCCATCGCCTCGAGCGCAGCGCTGTTCTCGCCGTCGGTCAAGCGCCAGTACCTCGACGCGCTGCCGAACACCGTGCTCACCGACTCGATCGGGTCGTCGGAGACGGGATTCTCCGGCATGGGTCTGATCACCAAGGACACCGAGCTGGATGCGGGCCCGCGGGTGAAGATCGACGATTCCACTCAGGTCCTGGGCGAGGACGGCGACCCCGTCGAGCCAGGCTCGGGCCAGGTGGGCCTGCTCGCGCGCTGCGGCATCCTGCCGATCGGCTACCACAAGGACGAGGCGAAGTCGGCCAAGACGTTCAGGACCATCAAGGGCGTCCGCTACTCGATCCCCGGCGACTACGCGACCGTCGACGCCGACGGCACCGTGACGATGCTGGGCCGCGGCTCGGTGTCGATCAACACCGGCGGCGAGAAGGTCTTCCCCGAGGAGGTCGAGGGCGCCGTCAAATCGCACCCCGGCGTGTTCGACGCGCTGGTGGTGGGCATCCCGGATGACAGGATGGGCAGTGCCGTCGCCGCGGTGGTGGCGGTGCGTGACGATGCGGTGCCCTCGTTCGAATCGGTGGACTCCGCCGTGCGCGAACACATCGCCGGCTACAAGACGCCGCGCGCCCTGTGGTTCGTCGACGAGATCAAGCGGTCGCCGGCCGGGAAGCCCGACTACAAGTGGGCCAGGTCCGTCACCGAATCCCGCCCCGCCGATGCCCGCAAGGCCGCTGCGGCCTCCAACTCCTGAGGACATTCATGCGCACCCCTATCTGCGAGCAGCTCGGCATCGAACGGCCGGTGTTCGGCTTCACCCCTTCCGAACACGTGGCGGCCGCCATCAGCCGGGCCGGCGGGCTGGGCGTGCTCGGCTGCGTCCGGTTCAACGACCCCGACGAGCTCGAGGCCACGCTGGCCTGGATGGACGAGAACACCGACGGCAAGCCCTACGGGGTGGACGTCGTCATGCCGGCCAAGGTGCCCACCGAGGGCGGGCAGACCGATCTCGAGTCGATGATCCCGCCGGAGCACCGCGCATTCGTCGACCGCACCCTGAACGACCTCGGCGTGCCGCCACTGGACACGTCGGACGAGCATGCGGCCGGCGTGCTCGGCTGGCTGCACTCGGTGGCCCGCGCACAGGTGGACGTGGCGCTGCGGCACCGTCCCGCGCTCATCGCCAACGCGCTCGGCTCCCCGCCGGCGGACATCATCGGCGAGGCGCACGAGCACGGCGTCCCGGTGGCGGCGCTGGCCGGCGCGGTGTCGCACGCGCTGCATCACGTGGACAGCGGCGTCGACATCGTCATCGCCCAGGGGTACGAGGCGGGCGGTCACACCGGTGAGATCGCGTCGATGGTGCTCGTCCCCGAGATCGTCGATGCCGTGCAGGCGGCCGCCGGCGACCGGGTCTCGGTGCTCGCGGCCGGCGGCATCGGCAGTGGCCGGCAGATCGCGGCGGCGCTGGCCCTGGGCGCGGCCGGCGTGTGGATGGGCTCGTACTGGCTCACGGCCTCCGAATACAAGCTGGGCAGCGCGTCGGGGGAGGGGCCGTCGACGATCCAGCGCGCGCTGCTCTCCGCCACGTCCTCGGACACGGTGCGCAGTCGCGTCTACTCGGGCAAACCCGCACGGTTGCTCAAGACCAAGTGGACCGAGGCGTGGTCCGCGCCCGGCGCGCCCGATCCGCTTCCGATGCCGCTGCAGAACATCCTGGTCAGCGAGGCTCACCAGCGGATTTCCGCCGCGGACGACCCGGAGGTGGTGGCCATGCCGGCCGGCCAGATCGTGGGCCGGATGAACGCCATCCGCCCGGTGGCCGAGAGCATGGACCTGCTCGTCGGCGAGTACGAGACGGCGGTGCGGCGGCTGGCGGGGTTGTAGAGCACGCTCAGTCCGTCACCCGGAATATCCCGTGCGCCCCGCGCTCGGCGTCCACCATCGAATGGTCGACGAAGGGATAGTGCCCGGCCTCGGGGAAGGTGAGCTCGACGAAGCCGCCCTGGGCGGGCCCCAGGTCCAGCGCCTGGCTGCCGCCCTTCGACGGGTTCCCCGGGCGCAGCAGGTAGGCGCCCTCCTTCCATACGGTGTCGAACTGCCCGCCGATCACGTGGAACGTGGTGCCGTCGTTCGGCCCGGCCGCCAGCACCCAGATCCGCACCCGCTCACCGGCCTTCGCGGTGAGCGGGTCGTGGTCGTACTGGTTCGGGTAACCGTTGAACACCACCAGGTCCGGCCGCTCGGCGTTGATCTTGGCCTGGTCCGCGATGGCGCCGTCGGCGCCCAGGTACTCCTCGGACTGCACCAGCACGTACTCCTCGTCCACCGGGGGCAGGTCCGGCGGGTCGATGACGACGGCGCCGAACATACCGTTGGCGATGTGCAGCGACATCGGCATGGTGGAGCAGTGGTAGAGCCAGATGCCGGACTTCGTCGCGGTGAACGTGTATGTGAGCGATTCGCCCGGCGCGATGCTGCGCATGGGTCCGTCCGGCGCCAGGCTGCCGGCGTGGAAGTCGATCGAATGGTCCATGGTGGCGTCGTTGCGGAGCGTGATCTCGAACGTGTCGCCCACCTTTCCGCGCAGCACGGGCCCGGGGACGGTGCCGGCCTGCCCGTCGATGCCGTAGGGCCACAGCGTCTGGGTGAACCCCGGCGCCACCTGGATCTTCTCGTCGCGTACATCCAGCGTGACGCGGTGCACCGTGGGCCCGGCGCCGGGCGATTCGACGGCCGGGGCCACGGAGGCATCGCGCGCCCGGAAACCGGGGCCGGGGTCGGCGAGCAGTTCCGGCAGGCCGGGCACGGGGGCACCGCCTGCCCGCGCCGCGTCCGGGCCGGTTGCGGGCTCCGACTCGTCCGCGCCCACCGCGTCGATGCGCAGCACCATGCCCATCTGCCGGTGGCCGGCGATGTCGCACCAGCCGTCGACGTCGCCGTCGATCACGCCCGCGTCGATGCGCGCCGATTGCCCCACCGCCAGCCGCGGCGAGCGGGCGCCGTTGGCGAGGACGAGATCGTGGCGCTGATCGCCGGTGTTCGTCAGCTCGATGATCAGGTTGTCGCCGCGCGGAACCTCGATCGGTGTGCCGGCGCCGAGGGTGCGGCCGTCGGCGCCGACGAACCGCATGCCCTGCACGTGCAGCGCTACCGTCGTCGTCTCGCCCGTCGACCGGCCGTCGGGCCCCGCCGCCTGCGCGGCGGCGCCGGAGTCGAGGCCCGCGGCGGCCGGGTCGACCGCGACCCCTGCCGCCGCGACGAGCACCGCGACGGCGAGCCCGGCGAGCGCGTGGCCCAGGCGCCGGCCCTGGTAGTGGTCGACGCGTGCGCGGCGGTCGGGCGGGGTCATCGGGCCCGACCCGGCCCGGCGCGCCATCACCCATGCCCGCACCAGCAGCGGGATGAACGCGGCGAGCCCGACCACCACGACGATCCAGGAGAACTGCTGCACGCGGGGCGGCGTCGGCAGCACGGCGAGCAGCAGCGCCGCGTTGACCATGGCGATCCGGGCGACGGCGAGGGTGTCGAGGACCTTCGTCGCCTGCTGCGTCGCCGACGGCCGCGAGCCGAGGACCACCGGCATGAGATATGACAGCGCCCCCAGCAGCACCTGCGCGAGGAATCCCGCGACCAGTGCGGGGACGATGCCGCGGAGCGTGTCCTCGGCGGACGACCACGCGGCGGGGCCGCTGTGCGAGGCGGCCACCGCCATGCCCACGGTCAGCGTGACGAGGGACCCGGCCAGCCAGGCGACCCCGGCGAGCACCGACAGCGGCGGGAAGTGGAGCGGCTTCTTGCGGCGGGCCTCGTCGAGGTGCGGCCACAGCACGTACCCGACGGCGGCGGTGTAGGCGGCGACCCCGGCGGCGGTGAGCCAGGCGAGTCCGCCCAGCGCGCCCCCCACCGCGACGGCGAGCGCGGCGATGAGGGCGGGCAGGCCCCGCTTGGCCGCGTCCTCCACTCCGGAACCGATGCGGGTGCGCAGGATCGTCGCCCAGAGCGTGACGAGGGTCCCGAGCACGGTGAGCCCGATCCAGCCGAGCACGTTGAGCATGGCGTGCGCGACGATGAACCGCGAATACCAGTCGCCGGGCAGCCGGCCCCAGGCCATCGCGGCGCCCAGTCCCGCGCCGATCGGCAGCATCAGGCCGGCGGCGGCGTAGAAGCGCACCATGGGGCCGAAGCGCGAGGGCAGTGCGTGGCGCAGCCGGTGGGCCATGGCCGCGCCGTGCCACAGGGCCACGACGCCCACCACGGAGGCGCCGGCCGCGGTGGCCTGCCAGGTGTCCGTGAGAACTCCGGCGACCACCGTGACCGCGCCGGCGTTGAGCCCGGCCAGCCGGGCGGTCTGAGTGCGCCGGCCCTGATCGCGGCCCATCTTGAGCATCGCCTCGGTGAAATACCAGCTCCAGATGAGGATGGCGTTGGTGGCGGCGCCCAGCCCCAGCAGGTGCACGAGAAGCCAAGGCGACTGCGGGATCTGCTCGTGGGCGGCGGCCACGACGGCGAGCGCGACCAGCCACGCGGCGACCACCGAGCCGGTGCGCAGATGCCAGGTGCTCAGCTTCACGGCGCCTCCGCCTTCTGTGGAACGGGTTCGGGGGCCGAGGTGCCCTTCGTGCGCCGGTCCGGCCGCGAACCGAACAGCACCGATCCGGCGGCCACGACGACGAAGGCCAGCAGCGCGGCCACGTTGAGCACGCCGCCCCACTGCAACAGTGCGTCGACGCCGCGGGCGTCACCGCCGATGATGCGCAGGGCCAGGGACGCGTGCAGGAGGATCGCCGGGGCGTACATGGCCGGGCGGTAGGGGAGGGGGCGGCGCAGAACCGCGGGGAAGATGATCGGGGCGTGCGCCATGATCATCGAGATGACGAACCCCAGCAGCACGGCGTGCACGGACGCGTCGTAGAGCGGGCCCGAGCGCACGGGGCCGGCGACGACCCAGATCAGCGCGGTGACGGTGAGCCAGGCGTACCCCGCGAGCAGGCAGGCCGCCGAGAACCGCGGCAGGCCGGAGGCGCGGACAGTCTTCATCGCGATGTCGTAGCGCAGCAGCCAGGCCACCAGCGCCGCGAGCGCGAGCCCCAGAAGCGGATAGCCGACCTGGGGCCAGAGCAGCGTCGCGAGCGTGCCCAGGATGACGGCACCCGCGATCCCGAGCGCGTAGGGCTGTGCGCGCGGATCGGTGAGCGCCACGTGCGCCAGCTCCAGCCGCTCGCCGGCGATGGTGAGCACCAGGAACCCGACCAGCCAGGGCAGCAGCCACGGGACGTCGACCCCGCCGAGCCACAGTCCGGTCCCGCCCAACGCGAGAACGCCGCCGGCGGCCTGCACCAGCACCGCGGGCTGCGCATTGCGGCGCCACAGCGGGAGGTACACGGCGACCAGCGCGGCCGTGCCGACGACGAAGAGCACGGCACCGACGTCCCGGGGTGCGGGTGTCAGCAGCAGGATCGCCCCGCCGCCCAGCGCCGCCGGGGCGAGAAAGCCCCATGTGCGGCCCAGTGCCACCGCGCGCTCTACGGACACGACGGTGCCGACGAAGCCGAGCACCATGAGAACGCCGTGCAGCGAGGTGAGCGACAGGTCCCGGACCGGGGCGCCCACCCCCAGCAGCAGGAGTGCGGCGTCGAGCCCGGCGAGCAACGCGACGCCGCCGGGCGCCAGCAACAGCAGGCGCACCCGGCGGGTGGCCTGCAGGCCGTCGGAGCTCACGCCGGGTCCTGCGGTGCGCCCGCGGGGCCCTGCCCTCCGCAGCCGCAGCCCGAGTCCGTGCCGCCCGGGTTGTCGCGGGGCCGGACGGGGGTGATCTCCAGGCGGCACGCGTCCGGCTCGGCGAATGCGGTCAGCGTGCTGGCGTGCGGGTCTCCGCCGAACTCGGCGAGCGCGCCGCGCACGATGCCGCGGTGCACCGTGCAGACGACGTCGGGATAGGTGCGCGCGGCGTCGATCAGCGGGCATTGGCGCAGCGAAACGCCGTCGCCGCGGAGCGTGGGCGCGAAGCCGAGCTCGGTGAGCAGCTGCACCAGGCGCTGCTCGGGGGTGCCGGTGCCGCGGTGCTCTCGGGCGAGGTTGCGGCCCCACTCGACGCCCGCTGCGAGACCGTCGCGCTCCACGTCGGTGCTGACCCGCCGGAGGATCGACGCGAGCGACATCGCGAGTCCGGCGTAGTCGCGCAGCCGCGGATCGGCGTGCGGGGTCGCGGGTCCGGCGGAGTCCCCCGCGGCGTAGATCCACGCGGGGCGGCCGCGACCTCGCGGGGCCGCACGGCGCCGTTCGACGTATCCGTCCGCGGCCAGCGCATCGAGGTGCTCGCGCAGCGTGTTGGCGTGCAGGCCCGACTCCTCGGCGAGCTCGGATATCCGGGCGCCGTCCGGATGGCGCCGCAGCCGGTCCAGGACGGCGGCACGCTGGTCGGACAGGTGGGCGACGGGGGGCGGCGCCGCGCGGGGGCCGCGGTGGCGTAGCGCGGCCCTGCGTCCGGTCGGGCGGGCGCGTCCCGCCGGGCCTTCCCCGCCCGCCGGGTCCCGGTGCCCTCCCGGATCCGCATTATTAATCACGGAATCCACTGTAGTAAATTACGGGTGAGGAGGCCACAATGAGTCTGACCACGTACGGACAGCCTGTGACCATCTGCAGGCAAGACCTGATGCGCAGGCAGGACCTGAGCGCAGACAAGGCCTGACCGCGCGCGGACAGGCCAGGAGCGATAGCGGCGAGAGGACCCGGACACGATGACGACCAACGATGTGGTCATGGCGACCAGCGCAGACGACGCCCACGCGGTGGACGGGCTGCGGGTGCAGCATGCGGAGATCACCGGGCGGCTCGCGGGGGTGGCCGACGCACTGCGCGGCGCCGCGGGATCGGCCGGGCCGGAGTTCGACCGGGCGTTCACGGGGGCGCGCGATCATGTGGGCGGCGGCCTGCGCGCCTACCTCGACGCGGCGGACGACGCGATCTACGCGGCGGCCCGCACGGTCCCGGCGACGAGGCTGCTCGCCGAGGCGCACCGCGTGTCCGGCCCCGGGATCCACGAGCAGATCCGCAGGCTGGTCGATGCCACCGAGCGTCCCGAGGCCATCGCCGCCGCCGACGCGGTGTCCGCGCTGGTGCGTGCGCGCCTGGCGGTGGAGGACGAGGTGCTGCTGCCCGCGCTCGCGGGGGAGAAGGACGTGGACCTGGCCGCGTTGGCAGCGCGGCTTCCCGACCCGTTCGCGGGCAGCACGCCGCCCGCGGCGGGCGGGGCCGGCGGCCACGTGGGCTGCGCGTGCGGCGAGCACGACGGGCCGGAGGCGCCCGAGCTCGACGTGCGCGCGATCCCGCACGCGATCCGGCACGCGACGGTGTTCGGCGCCTTCGACGCCGTCCCGGCGGGCGGTTCGATGGTGCTGGTCGCGCCGCACGACCCGATCCCGCTGCTGCACCAGCTCAACGAGCGTGCACAGGGGCGCCTCGAGGTGTCCTACGAGGAGCGCGGCCCCGAAGCCTGGCGATTGCGCCTGGCGCGGATCTGATCGGACTCCCCGGGGCGGGGCCGGGACCGACCGCCATCGGTCCCGGCCCCATCCGGCGTCGCCCCGCCGGAGCAAGCGGAGTCAGCCCGCGATCTGCGCGCCGATCCGGGTCAGTTGCGCAGTGGCGGACCCCAGGCGGAACTCGCCGGTCTTGGCGGCGAGGAAGTACCGGTGCACGGGGTGGTCCCGGTCCAGTCCCACGCCGCCGTGCACGTGGACGGTGGTGTGCGCCACGCGGTGCCCGGCGTCCGCGGCCCAGAACTTGGCGATGCGCACGGCGTCGTCGGCGTCGAGCCCCTCCGCCAGCCGCCAGGCGGCCTGCTCGAACGTCAGCCTGGCGGCCTTGACGTCGATGAACGCGTCCGCCAGCCGCTGCGCGACGGCCTGGAAACTGCCGATGGGCCGGTCGAACTGTTCGCGTTCGCGCGCGTACTCGGCGGTCAGCTCGAGGGAGCGTTCGAGTACGCCGAACTGCTGGGCGCACAGCCCCACGGTGCCGTGCTGCAGGATGCGGGTGAGGACGGCCTGACCGTCGGCGTCGGGTCCGGGCCCGTCCACGGCGCCCAGCCGGGCGCCGTCCGGCACCGTGACCGCCTCCAGGTCGACGGCGGCGAGGCTGCTGTGGTCCGTGCCGTCCTGCCGGGTGATCCGCACCTCCGTCGCCGGCACGACGAACACGCCGACCGGTCCCTGGTCCCGGTCCGCGCCCACGAGCGTGGCCGGGACCAGCATCGCCTCGCACTCGTCGGCGAAGGGCACGGCGGTCTTGCCGCCGCTGAGCACCCAGTGACCTCCGTCCGCGCTCCGGGTGGCGGTGGTGGCGGGTGCGGACGGGTCCGCGGTCAACGACTCCTCGAGTGCCGCGGTGAGGATCGTCTCGCCGTCGGCGGCCCGGCAGGCCAGCTCCACGTGTGCGGGGGAGCCGTACGTCGCCAGCGCATCCGCCGCCATCACGATCGACGGAAGGTAGGGGGTGCCGGCCAATGCGCGGCCGAGCTCGCGCAGGACGGCGGTCTGCTCGAGAATCGAGAACCCGCCCCCGGCGGGGGCGGGCACGGCCGCCGAGAGGATCCCCGCATCGGCCAGCGCGGCATGCAGGGCGCTGTCGAAGCGGCCGGGCACCTCGTCGAGTTCCTGCTGGCGATCGGGGGTGCTGAGCTTCTCGCAGATGTCGCGGGTGAGGCCGGCGAGATCGTCCTGGGCCTCGGTTCGGGTGAAATCCATGTGTGGTCCCTGTGGTCGGGCGCCGGAAACGGCGCCGGATGGTCCGTGCGCCGGGCGTCAGCGGCGGGAGGCGGGCTGGCCGAGTGCTGCCATCGCGATGATGTCGCGCTGGACCTCGTTGGTGCCGCCGCCGAACGTGAGGATCAGCGACGAACGGTGCATGCGCTCGAGACGGCCGCGCAGGATCGCCCCGGGCGAGTCCTGGCGCAGAAGGGCGTCGGGCCCGAGGACCTCCATGAGCAGCCGGTAGGCCTCGGTGGCGAACTCGGTGCCGAACACCTTGCAGGCCGACGCGTCGCCGGGGCTCGGCGCGTGCTCGGCGCTCCACGCGATCTCCCAGTTCATCAGCTTCAGGTACTCGACCTTGGCGTGGACGCGGGCCAGGTTCAGCTGCACCCACTCCTGGTCGATCACCCGACGTCCGTCGGTCAGGCGTGTGGACATCGCCCAATCGGTGGCCGCCTCGAGCGCCCCGATGATGGGCGCCGCGGAGGTGAGTGCGACCCGCTCGTGGTTGAGCTGGTTGGTCATCAGCTTCCAGCCGCCGCCGACCTCGCCGACGACGTTCTCCGCGGGGACCCGCACGTCCTGGTAGTAGGTCGCGGAGGTGTCGGGCCCGGCCATGGTGTGCACCGGGGTGTAGGAGAAGCCCTCGGCGTCGGTGGGCACGATCATCATCGTGATGCCGCGGTGCTTCTTGACTTCCCGGTCGGTGCGGGCCGCCAGCCACACGTAGTCCGCGTAGGCGATGAGGCTGGTCCACATCTTCTGCCCGTTGACGATCCAGTCGCCGGAGGCGTCGTCCCGCACCGCGGACGTGCGCAGGCTCGCGAGGTCGGTGCCGGAACCGGGCTCGGAGTAGCCGATGGAGAAGTGCACCTCGCCGGCGGCGATCCGCGGCAGGTAGAACGCCTTCTGCTCCGGCGTGCCGAAGTGCATGATCGTCGGGGCCACCGAGTTGATGGTGAGGAAGGGGACGGGTGCGCCGGCGATCGCCGCCTCGTCGGTGAAGATGAGCTGATCGATGGCGGACCGGTCCTGTCCGCCGAACTCCTCCGGCCAGCCCAGCGCAAGCCAGCCGTCCTCGCCCATCTGGCGGACCACGTCGCGGTAGGCGGTGCCTTCGCCGTACTCGCCGCTCTGCACGGAGAGCGCTTCGCGTCGCTCGGGCGTGATCAGGCGGGAGAAGTACTCGCGAAGCTCGGCGCGCAGCGCCTCCTGCTCCGGACTGTAGGCAATGTGCATGTGACCTCCGTGTACGGGAAGAATGCGTCGCCGGACGGCTCACGGTGCGCCGGCGTCTGTGCGGTGCGTCACGACCGATCATTGCACATGGCTGGAACACGTTCTAGTGTGTGGTGCACGCCGCCTCGGTGGAGGCGATCCGGATCTCAGGAGGAGTGAGCCGATGAGGGTGAAGGTCGACCTGAACCTGTGTGAGGCCAATGCGATCTGCTGCGGGCTCGCACCCAAGGTGTTCGAGCTGGACGACGAGGACATCCTGCACGTCAAGGTGGACGAGGTCCCCGAGGAGCTGGAGAAGCGCGTGCAGATGGCCGTGGACCGCTGCCCCAAGGCGGCGCTGAGCAAGTACTGACTGCCGGCGACGCCGTGCGTGCGGCGTCGCCGCGGTGATGGTCGAGGAATGTGCGCCGGCCGGATGTTCCGGCCGGCGCTCCGCTGCCGGGGTGCCCTGCGGACCGGCGGTGCGACGACGGAGAGGTCGTCCGTTCGGTGCAATCGGGCCACCCCCCGGTGAGGCGGGTCACAGGTGCTGTACGGTGCTTACTGCAACACGTTCTCGTTCGTAGCGGGGAGGCCCGCACGAGGGCCGGGCGATCGCCGGAGTCCGGAGTGCCGGCCGGTGGGCCCGCCGGTGCGGGTGACACGGGTACGGCACGGGGTCACGGATGCGGGCGTCCGCCTGGTGGATACTGTGTCCGCGCCGCGTGAATAGGACGCAGGTCACGTGGCGCGCCCGTGAATCGCAGGTTGAAACGAGTAGCTCTAGGGAGGAGGTCCGGTGAACAAGGTCATGGAAGGCCCCGTCAAAGGCATCGGCGGGTTCTTTGCGATGACGCTGGACTCCTTCCGCTACACCTTCTCCCGGCCCATCCAGTGGCGGGAGTTCATCGAACAGGCGTGGTTCATCGCGCGGGTCTCGATGATCCCCACGATCCTCGTCGCGGTGCCGTTCACGGTGCTCGTCAGCTTCACGCTGAACATCCTGCTGCGCGAGATCGGCGCATCCGACCTCAGTGGCGCCGGCGCGGCGTTCGGCACGATCAGCCAGGTCGGCCCCATGGTGACGGTCCTGATCGTCGCCGGAGCGGGGGCCACGGCGATCTGCGCCGACCTGGGCGCCCGCACCATCCGCGAGGAGATCGCGGCCATGGAGGTGCTCGGCATCGACCCGGTCAAGCGGCTGGTGATCCCGCGGATGTGGGCCTCGATGCTGGTGGCGATCCTGCTCAACGCCATGGTGTCCACCATCGGCATCTTCGGCGGGTTCGTGTTCTCGGTGTTCCTGCAGGACGTCAACCCGGGCGCCTTCGTCAACGGCATCCCGGTGCTGACCGACCTCGGCGACCTGATCATCTCGGAGGTGAAGGCGGGTGTCTTCGGCGTGATCGCGGGCCTGGTCGCCTGCTACCGCGGGCTCACGGTCAAGGGCGGGCCCAAGAGCGTGGGGGACGCCGTCAACGAGACGGTGGTCTACGCGTTCATGGCGCTCTTCGTGGCCAACGTCATCATCACCGCCGTCGGCGTGAAGATCGCGGGGTGACGGCATGGCAGTGATCACCGGCAGGTTGCCCCGCACGCGCAGGCAGATGGGGCGCGCCTCGGACAGCGTCGACGACTTCGGCAGGCAGGCCTTCTTCTACTGGCAGGCCATCATCAACATCCCCTTCGCGCTGCGCAAGTACAAGAAGGAGACGTTGCGGCTGATCGCGGAGATCAGCATGGGCACCGGCGCGCTCGCCATGATCGGCGGCACCGTCGTGATCGTCGGATTCCTGACCCTGATGGCGGGCGGCACCATCGCCACACAGGGGTTCGCCTCGCTCGGCGACATCGGTGTCGAGGCGCTGACGGGCTTCTTCGCGGCATTCATCAACGTGCGCATCGCCGCGCCGGTCGTGGCGGGCATCGGCCTGGCGGCCACCATCGGCGCGGGTTCCACCGCGCAGCTCGGTGCCATGCGGGTCAGCGAGGAGATCGACGCGCTCGAGGCGATGGCCATCGCGTCCGTGCCGTACCTGGTGAGCACGCGTGTGGTCGCCGGCATGATCGCGGTGATCCCGCTCTACTCGCTCGCGGTGATCGCCTCGTTCATCGCCAGCCGCTTCTCCACGGTGGTCCTTTTCGGCCAGTCCGCGGGCATCTACGACCACTACTTCACGACGTTTCTGCAACCATTGGACATCCTGTGGTCGTTCTTCCAGGCGATAGCCATGGCGATCGTCGTGATGCTGGTGCACACCTACCACGGCTACAACGCCTCCGGCGGGCCGGCCGGGGTGGGCGTGGCAGTGGGTAACGCCGTGCGCACGTCGCTGATCTGCGTCGTCACCGTGACCCTGCTCATCTCCCTGGCGATCTACGGAACGTCCGGCAACTTCCATCTCTCGGGTTAGGGGGCGGTGACGATGAGTACGCGCCCCGGAGCCCGGGTCAATTACAAGCTGTTCGCGCTCGTCCTCGCGGCAGTGCTGGTGGGTCTGATCGCCATCGCCGTCACCTCGTTCCTCGGCGGGTTCCAGTCCAAGGAGCACGTGCAGTTGCGCGCGGACCGTGCCGGGCTGGTGATGGAGCCGGACGCCAAGGTCAAGATGCGCGGCGTGCAGGTCGGCTTCGTCGAGTCGATCTCGCACGAGCTCGGCGGCGCGGTGCTGGACCTGGCGATCTACCCGGACCAGATGGACCTGATCCCCGCCAATGTGAAGGCCGACATCCGCTCCACGACGGTGTTCGGCGCCAAGTACGTCAATTTCGAGGAGCCGGCCGAGCCGTCGGCCGAGCACCTGCAGGCCGGCGACGTCATCGATTCGCAGAACGTCACGGTCGAGTTCAACACCCTCTTCCAGCACCTGACCGACGTCCTCAACACCGTGCAGCCGCAGAAGATCAACGCCACGCTGGGCGCTGTGGCGACGGCGCTCGACGGCCAGGGCGAGGCGCTGGGGGAGACCCTCGTGGGCGTCGACGACTACCTCGAGAAGATGAACCCGAGCCTCCCGGACCTGCGCAACGTGCTGCAGAAGTCGGCCCCGGTCACCGACACCTACGCACAGGTCGCGCCCGACCTCATGTCTCTGCTCGACAACACGACCGCGGTGGGCGGGACCATCGTCGACAAGTCCGACGTGCTGGCGCAGAGCCTGGCCGGCGCCAAGACGACGGCGGACACCGGCAAGGCGGTGCTGGACGCCGCGGGCGACGACTTCGTCACCTCGGCGGACCTGCTGCAGCCCACCGTGGGCCTGACCCGCGAATACTCGCCGGTGCTCACGTGCTTCATCGTCGGCATCGCCAACGCCAAGGACGCCGGCCAGGCCGCGTTCGGCGGGGCGCAGCCGGGGCTCTCGCTGACCTCCGGTTTCCTCCCTGGCGCGCCGTCATACCAGTACCCGGAGAACCTTCCGAAGGTCAACGCGAAGAACGCGCCGAGCTGCTACGGCCTGCCGTGGGTGGGCGAAGGCGTGCACGCCCCCTACGTGGTCACCGACTCGGGCGCGAACCCCACCGTCACCGAGCAGCAGCGGGCCAACCCGCAGTCGCTGTGGGCGTTCCTGCTCGGCCCGCCGCCACCCGGATGGACGTGGTGAACCGATGAACAAGACACCCTTGAAGTTCACCGCCCTCAAACTGGGCGTGTTCACGCTGGTGATGCTGCTGATCCTGGCCGGACTGGTCGTCGTGTTCAGCCAGTACCGCACCGGCACCACCGAGGACTACCACGCCGTGTTCGAGAACGCGTCGAGCCTGGAGAGCGGCGACAAGGTCGCCATCGCCGGCGTGACAGTGGGCACTGTGAACGGTGTGCACATCACCGACGACAACCAGGCGATGGTCGACTTCAACGTCGATGAGAAGTACCGGCTCTCCACCACCACGGAGATGGCCGTGCGGTACAAGGACCTCGTCGGCAACCGCTATGTGGAGCTGATCAAGGGCGCCGAGCCGGGCACGCCGCTGGGTATGGGCGCCACGATCCCGGTGGAGCGCACCGAGCCCGCTCTCGACCTGGACACGCTGCTCGGCGGTTTCAAACCGCTGTTCAAGGCGCTGGATCCGCAGCAGGTCAACATGCTGGCGAAGTCGCTCATCGACGTGTTCCAAGGCCAGGGCCAGCAACTCGTGAGCCTGCTGGGCAGCACCAGCTCGTTCTCGAAGACGCTCGCGGACCGAGACCAGTTGATCGGCGACGTCATCGGCAACCTCAACGCGGTCCTGGGGACGATGGACCAGCACAAGCAGGAGTTCAGCGGCATCGTCGACAACGTCCAGAAGGTCGTCAGCACGCTCGCGGCGAGCCGCGACGCGGTGGTGGGAGGCACCAGCAGCATCAACGACGCGACCGGCACGATGGCGTCGCTGCTGGAGGACACGCGCCCCGACCTCAAGGGCGACGTGGCCGAGCTGGACCGGCTCATGGGGCTGTTGTCCACGGACGAGGCCACCTCGGAGTTCGACTGGGTGCTCTCCAACATGCCGGCCGCGTTCCGTCAGGTCGTGCGCGTGGGCACGTACGGCGCGTTCTTCAACTTCTACCTGTGCGGCGTGACGTTCAAGGTGGGCGACGAGAACAACCCCATCTACATTCCGCTCAAGAACCAGACGACGGGAAGGTGTGCGCCCGTTGATGACTAAGCGATCCCGACGGAGTCCTGAAGGCCAGGGCACCCGGAGGAAGCCCGGATTGTGGACGCGCATGCGGTCGCTGCCCCGATTCCGTGACATGAACCCGATCCCGATCGCCATCATCGGGCTGGTCCTCACCGCCGCCGTGGTGCTCGGGGCGTTGCAGTACGACAAGCTGCCGTTCATCAACTCGGCCAACAGCTACCAGGCGCAGGTGGCGGACGCTGCGGGCCTCAAGTCGGGCGACGACGTGTTCGTCGCGGGACTCAAGGTCGGCAAGGTGGGCTCCATCGGGATCCAGGACGACCACGTGGTGGTCGACTTCTCCGTCGATTCGGACATCCGGCTGGGCAAGGACACGGTGGCGGCGATCTCCACCGAGTCGATGCTGGGCAAGCGGGGCCTGCAGGTGCGCCCGGAGGGCGCCGGCGATCTCGGCGACGGCGGAGTGATCCCGTTGTCGCGCACCTCGACCCCCTACGCGCTCACCGAGGCTCTCGGCGACCTGGCCACAAACGTGGGGGAGATCGACACCGACGCGGTCACCGAGGCGCTCGAATCGTTCTCCGACAGCTTCGCCGGTGCGCCGGAGGAGCTCCGCGGGGCGCTGGACGGCGTCACCCGGCTGTCGAAGAGCATCAGCTCGCGCGACCAGCAGTTGCAGCAGCTGCTGAAGAAGGCGAACGGCGTCACCGGTGTGCTCAAGGACCGCAGTGACCAGCTCAACGCCCTGGTGGTGGACGCGAACTCGCTGATGGCCAAGCTGGACGAGCGCAAGCAGATGCTGAACCAGCTGATCGTGCACATCGGCGCGGTGTCCACCCAACTCACAGGCTTTGTGAACGACAACGAGCAGCAGCTCAAGCCGGCGCTCGACAACCTGCACACGGTGATGCAGGTGCTCGAGAAGAACTACAGCAACATCTCGGACTCGCTCGACGGCGTGGCCAAGTACATGTACGCGCTGGGCGATTCGGTCGCCAACGGCCCGTACTTCATGGCGTTCATCCAGAACTTCCTCAACGCCATGGACTATCCGGGCGGAGTGCAGACCACCGACATGCTCAAACCGCTCCTCGCCCAGATGGCGCAGCAGACCCCCGCCGCGGCGCAGCTGTTCGATGCGGCGAAGCAGCCGGCCGGGGCGCCCGCGCCCGGAGGCGATGCGGGCGCAGCGCAGGACGCCGCCGGCGGCGCGGCGCAGCCGGGCGGCGCGCCGGCTGAGAACGACACGAACGGGGGCGGGCGATGACGGCCTACAAGGGCTACCTCCGCTCGGTGATCGCGGTGGTGCTGGTTCTGCTGGTCGGGGTGAGCGCGTGGCTGGTGTGGCCGGGCAACCAGCGGTACACGGTCACGGCGTACTTCACCTCGGCGACGGGGATCTACGAGGGCGATTCGGTCCGGGTCCTGGGCGTGCCGGTGGGCGAGATCACCTCGATCACCCCGGACGGCACCCGCAGCAAGTTCGAGCTTTCGATCGACAAGGGCGTGGACCTCCCCGCCCAGGCCACTGCGATCGTCGTCGCGCAGAGCCTGGTGACCTCACGTTTCGTGCAGCTCACCCCGGTCTACACCGGCGGCGAGAAGCTCGAAGACGACGCGGTGATCCCCATCGACCGCACCGCGGTTCCGGTCGAATGGGACGAGATCAAAAAGGAGCTGTCCAAACTCACCGAGGCGCTGGGGCCGAAGGGCGACGAGCCCGGCGCTCTCACGGACTTCCTCAACGTCACCGGTGACACGCTCGACGGAAACGGCCAGCGGATCCACGACACGATCAAAGAGCTCGCCGCCGCCATGAACACCTTCTCCGACGGCAGCACGGACCTGTTCGGGACCATCAAGAACCTGCAGGTGTTCGTCAACGCTTTGGCGGACAGCAACCAGCAGATCGTGTCCGTCAGCGGCCATCTGGCCCGGGTCTCCGACGTGCTCGCGGACAGCAATCAGCAGCTGGACTCGTCGCTCAAGAGCCTCGATACGGCGGTGCAGGACGTCAAGGGGTTCCTCACCGACAACCGTTCGGAGCTCAGCCGTTCGATCAAGGAGCTCTCGGAGTTCACGAGCGTCATCGCGAAGAAGAAGGACCGGCTCGGTCAGCTGTTGCACGTGGGACCCACCGGTCTGGTGAACTTCTACAACATCTACCAGCCGTACCAGGGCACCTTCACCGGTGCGATCGCGCTGAACAACACGAGCAATCTGGTGGACATGGTGTGCGGCGCGATGGGCGGTTCGGACGGAACCGGCCCCAACCCGGACGTCGACACATGCATCAAGGCGCTGGCGCCAGTCATCGGTTCCATTGCGATGAACTACCCGCCCGCGGGCACAAACCCGATCACGGGCATCACGGCGACCCCCGACCAAGTGGTCTACACCGATCCGAGCATGCACGACGTCCCCAAGCTCGAACCGCCGCGGCTGTTGCCTAACGCGACCCCGCTGAGCGATGCGGACATCCGGCGGACCGACGGCGGCGACGGCAAGACCGACGCGGACGCGACGCCGGGCAGCGGCCTCGGCGACCTGCTCAATCCTGTGCTGCCGGAAGGAGGCGGTGACTGATGCGAAGCCGGCACTGCACCGGACGGCGATTGATCGCCGCGACTGCACTCGGATGCGCCGCCCTGCTCGCGAGCGGATGCACATGGAACGGCCTGAACTCGCTGCCGCTGCCCGGCACCGTCGGGACGGACGACGATTCGTACGAGATCACCGCGGTGGTGCCCAATGTGGGCACGCTGACGCAGAACTCGCCGGTGATGATCGACGATGTCACCGTGGGCAGCGTCCGCAAGATCGTCGCGGACGAGAACTGGAACGCGCGCGTGACGATCGGCCTCAAGGCTGGGACGAATGTTCCGCGTGGGACCCGCGCGATGGTGGGCCAGGCGAGTCTGTTGGGCTCGCAGTACCTCGAGCTCGATCCGCCCGAGGGGACGGACGCGGGGGCGGGGTATCTCAGCGCCGGGGACGTGATCCCGCTGCAGCGCGGCGGCCGGTTCCCCAGCACGGAGCAGACGCTGTCGACGCTGTCGGTGGTGCTCAACGGCGGCGGTCTGGCGCAGCTGCAGGACATCACCACGGAGCTGAACGCCGCGCTCGGCGGCAACGAGGGCAGCCTGCACGATCTCATCCCCAGGCTCGATGAGCTGGTGTCGACGCTGGACGAGCAGCGCGGCGACATCGTCGCGGCGATGGACGGCGTCGATCGCCTGAGCGCCACCGTCAACGAGCAGAACGACGTGCTGGCGAACGCGCTGACCGGTCTGGAACCGGCCACCAAGGTGCTGGCCGACCAGAAGGACACTCTGACCGATGCGATCGTGGCGCTGGGGAACTTCAGCGCGAAGGCCGACACGGTGCTGACGGAGAGCGGCTCGGATCTGCGCTCGCTCACCAAGGACCTGAAGCCGATCCTCGCGGCCCTGGCGGACGCGGGCAAGAAGCTTCCGGAAACGCTCTCGCTGCTGTTCACCTTCCCGTTCCCGATGGAGACGTTGTTCAACGCGATGCGCGGCGACTACACCAACCTGTGGGACGAGGTGGACCTGACGGGGCAGCGCATCCAGCGCTCGCTGCTCGTCGGCAGCCCCGCCCAACCGTGGTCCGACACCGATTGGGCGAAGAAGATGGCGGACGCCGGCGGTGAGATCGGCGACCCGTTCAATCCGCGGATGCCCGATCCGGCAGCGGTCGAGGCGCCCGGGGCCGCACCGGCGGCGGGCGGTCAGGGCACCCCGGGTGCCCCCGCCCCGGAAGCGCAGGCCCCGGAAGCACAGGCCCCGAACGTGCAGGCCCCGAACGTGCAGGCCCCGAATACTCAAGCCTCTGACACGCAGTTGCCGGGCGCGGCAGCGGGCGGGAACGGCCCGGGCGCGGCGCCGTCCGCGGAGCCTGAGCCCGTGTTCGACGCCCCGGTCGAGGATCTCTTCGGCCCGCCGGCGACAGGAGAAGGCAAATGATGCTCAGCCGGTTCATCCGGATCCAGCTGGTGATCTTCCTGATCCTCTCTGTCATCGGCGTGACGGTGATGGCCACGCAGTACATGCGCGTGGGGGATCTGCTGGGGATCGGACAGGACTCGATCACCGTCGACCTGCCCAGCAGCGGCGGACTGTATGAGAACGCGAACGTGACCTACCGCGGCAGCAACGTGGGAAGGGTCAAATCGGTCGATCTCACCCGCGACGGCGTGAAGGCGCGCCTGTCCGTCGACGGCGACGCGCGGATCCCCGTCGACACGGAGGTGGCCGTCCGTAGCGTGTCGGCGATCGGCGAACAGTACGTGGAGTTCCTGCCGCGCACCGACGAGGGGCCGTACCTGGGCGACGGGGCGGAGATCCCCGAGGAACGGGTGAGCATGCCGGTAGACATCGGGCCGATCCTCGACAAGGCCGACGCGCTGCTGTCCACGGTCCCGCGCGACAAGCTGACCAGTCTGGTCGATGAGACGTTCACCGCGTTCGAAGGCGTGGGCCCGGACCTGCGCCGGCTCATCGAGTCCAGCAAGACGCTCATCCAGGACGCGCAGGACAGTTCCGACGCCACCAAGAGCCTCCTCGCCGAGCTGGGGCCGCTGCTGGACACGCAGGTGATCTCCGGGGACGACCTCAAGTCCTGGGTGCGCGATCTGGCCGCGTTCACCGGGCAGGTCAGGGCGAACGACCCCCAGGTGCGGTCCGTGCTGGACAACGCTCCGGACACGTTGCGTGAGGCGCAGCAGACCTTCCAGGACGTGCAGGACACGCTGCCGTTGCTGATGGCGAACGCCGTGACGCTCGGCAAGGTCACCTACACCTACAACGATTCGATCCAGCAGATGCTGGTCGTGTATCCGGCGCTGATGTCCGCGCTGCAGACCGTCACCACCTACGCGTCGAACCACGGCAACAAGCTGCCGCTGGACTTCCACCTCGAGCTCAACGAGCCCCCCGCGTGCACCGTGGGGTACCTGGCTCCGGATCAGCGGCGGCCGCCCAACGAGGTCTCGGTGCCGGTGACGCCGGACGGGATCTACTGCAAGCTGCCGCAGGACTCGCCCATCGCCGTGCGCGGCGCCCGCAACTCTCCCTGCCCGAATCAGCCCGGTAAGCGAGCGCCGACCCCGGCCCTGTGTGAGGACCCGCAAGGGTTTGTACCCTTGGGCGAGAATCCGACGCCGTTCGGCCCGCCGCAGCCGGACGTGCCCGGCGTGCCGCCCGGCACCTACGAGGGGCTGGGGGACCAGCGCAACAGCGCACAGCCCAGCAGCGCCGAGCAAGGCCAGGGACAGATCGGCACCGCGTCCTACGACCCGGGCACGGGCAGGTACGTGGCGCCGGACGGCACAGTGACCGTGGACCGGAGCCTGAAGTCGGCGAACGGCGACGCGGCGGCGGGGGAAGACTCGTGGCAGGCTCTGCTCACCGCGCCGGGCGCGTGAGCCGGTTTCCCTGTCGCGCCGAAAGCACGAGGATAGGCAATTGATAGGACTGCGTAAAAGCGCGCGTGGCGACGGCGACGACGGTCGCGCTGGAGACGGCGCCCACGTCGATTCCGAAGCGAACGACACCGCCGAAGCGAACGACACCGCCGAAGCGATCGACACCGCCGAAGCACAGGACACGCTCGCATCGGCCGACGTCGCGGAAGCGGGGCGGGCGCGAGGGCCCCGCTGGTTGTTCCCCGTCGTATCGGGGGTCGTCATCGTCGCTCTGCTTGTGGCGATGAGCCTGCTGTTGTGGCAGCGATACGGGGCGACGGACTCGAACGGCTCCGGCAGCGGCGTGCAGAGCGCTTTGCAGTCGCCGGCCATCGATGTCGCGGAGAAGGTGGTGCTGGGTGTCACCAACGTCAACCCGGACACGGTGAAGGCCAACGCGGACGAGGTGCTCGCGAACTCCACCGGGTCCTTCCACGACGACTACCAGTCCGCGCAGGGGCAGTTCGCCACCCTCGTCGGCAAAGCGGATGCGACCTCGAAGGGCACGATCGTGCAATCGGGGCTCGAGTCGATCAAGGGCGACACCGCGACGGTTCTGGTGGTGGTGTCCACGGACGTGCAGAACTCCGCGCTGCCGGAGGCGTCGCAGCGCGGGTTCCGCCTCCGGGTGACGCTGGAGAAGGACGGGAACGACTACAAGGTGTCGAATCTGGAGCAGGTGCCGTGACGGTGGACGACGAGCTGACCGGAACCGACCCGATCGACGAAGGCGGGACGTTCGACAACCCGCGCAGGGGCCGTGCACGGCTGTTGCTGCGGGCCGCGACGGTGGCGGTCATCGTGGCGCTGGCGGCCGTGGTGGGCTGGCTCGCGTGGGGATACTTCTCCGAAGACGCGTCGCACACCGATGCGGCCGCAGCCATCGGGCGGACACCGGAGGACGACGCGGACCCCGCCTCCAACGGGGCCGGCGCCCCCGTGGTGTGGGGCCGGGGGACCGGGCCGGCGACGGCGGCGGTCCGGGCAGCGGTGAGCGGCACCGAATCGATTTTCGGATACACCTATGACAAGGCCGAGCAGCAGCTCGGCGACGCTTCCAACGCGCTGACCGGGGACTTCCAGGACGAGTTTCGCGAGTACGTGACCACTCAGCTCGTTCCGGCGGCCAAGGAGAAGAAGGCCTCGGTGGCGGCGACGGTCGTGGGGGCGGCTCCGGTGCGGTTCTCGGACGACTCGGCGGAGGTGCTGGTGTTCATGGACCAGGTCGCCAAGACGGAGGGCGCCGACCAGACGGCGTTCACGCCCAGCCAGATGATGGTCTCGCTGGGGAACACGGACGGAAAATGGCTGATCAGCGACGTGCAGCGCATCGCTTTCTGACCGGGCGGCGGGCCTATTGCGGCTCCTGCGTGGAGGTCGACCTGAGGACCTCGAGAAACATCCGTGCCCACCGGTCGACGTCGTGCGCCAGCACCTGCCTGCGCAGCGCGCGCATACGGCGCCGGCCCGACTCGCGGTCCTGCGAGACGGCGGCCGCCATCGCGTTCTTGACGCCTTCGATATCGTGCGGGTTGACCAGGTAGGCCTGCTTGAACTCGGACGCGGCGCCGGCGAACTCGCTGAGCACGAGTGCCCCGTCCAGCCGCACCTTGCTCGCCACGTACTCCTTCGCCACCAGGTTCATGCCGTCGCGCAGGGGGGTCACCAGCATGACGTCGGCCGCCACGAAGAACGCCGTGAGCTCCTCACGCCCCACCGGCCGGTGCATGTAGTGCACCATCGTGCTGCCGACCTCGCCGTACTCGCCGTTGATGCGGCCGACCTGCTCTTCGATGGACCGCCGCATGATGGCGTACTGCTCGACGCGTTCCCGGCTGGGCGTCGCCAACTGCACCATCACGGTGTCCGAGGGGTCCAGGCGTCCCTCCTGGAGGAGCTCGCCGATCGCGCGCAACCTCATGTCGATGCCCTTGGTGTAGTCCAGGCGGTCCACGCCGAGCATGATCACCCCCGGGTTGCCGAGCTGCCTGCGGATCTCCGCGGCTCTGTCGCGGACGGTGCGGCTGCGGGCGAGGCGATCGATCCTGGTCGAGTCGATGGAGATGGGGAATGCGCCGACGCGCACCGTACGCCCCTCGTGCGTGATCGAGCCGTGGCGCGCGAGCGGGCGGATGTACCCGCGGCTGGTCGGCAGGCCCAGCAGTTTACGGGCGAGGATCATGAAGTTGTCGGCGCCGCCGGGCAGCTGGAACCCGATGAGGTCCGCCCCCAGCATGCCCTCGACGACCTCGCGCCGCCACGGGAGCTGCATGAACAGTTCCACGGGTGGGAACGGGATGTGCAGAAAGAATCCGATGGTGAGGTCGGGGCGCAGCTCGCGGAGCATGCGGGGCACCAGCTGCAGCTGGTAGTCCTGCACCCAGACTGTGGCCCCGGGGGCGGCCGTCTTCGCTGTTGCCTCCGCGAACCGCCTGTTCACGTCCACGTAGCTGTCCCACCACTCGCGGTGGTACATGGGCTTGACGGCCAAGTCGTGGTAGAGCGGCCACAGCGTGCCGTTGGAGAATCCCTCGTAGTAGCGCTCGTAGTCGAGGGAGTCGAGCCGTACCGGGTGGAGTTCCAGGCCGTCCTCGACGAACGGGGCGACGTCGGCGTCGGCCTGTCCGGGCCAGCCCACCCATCCGCCGGAGTTGTTCCGCAGCACCGGTTCGAGTGCGCTGACCAGACCGCCGGGGGAGCGGCGCCACTCAGGCGCGCCGTCCGCGCCGGTGACCATGTCCACCGGAAGCCGGTTGGCCACGACGACGAAGTCCGAACCGACGTCCTTCTCGCTCACGCGGGCCTCCACACCGTCGTCTGCGCCGACCGCCGGACGGCGGTCGGGTCAACACCGATGGTGCCAGGTCATTCTTCGCGGGGCTGCGGGTCGATCCCCAGCATCGACAGGAACATGCGGCACTCCGCCGCATCCGTTGCGAATGCGGCGACGACGCGCTGAGCCTGGTGCGCGGTCTCGTCCGCCAGCGGTGCGAGATCCTCGTCGAGTTCCTGCGCGGCGCTTTCGCCGGTGGTTCGTGCCGCCATCGGTTCCTCCATATTAGGGGTGTTGGCCTGTGACTGGTTGTGTCGGTAGTGGCCCGCGCGGGGTGGACGGTGAGCGTGTGGGCGGAGACCCGGGCAGGGGCCTGCGGTAGGGCCGTTCCGGCCGCAGCCGCATGCCCACAGAGCCGACGCCGCTCGTCCGGAGCGCGGAGGCCGCGCGACCGCTGCGACACGAAGGTGCGGGCGGGGCGCGGATCAGTACGACTCTAGGAGACGGTTCGCTTGTTCCGCCACTTCGATTCCGTGTGTTCTCGGCCATGTCCGATGTCGCGGCCGATGCGCCGGACGATGGGCTTGGGCAACGCCGCGGCGCGCACTATTCGCGGCCGGCGGATGGTGCGGGCCGCCCATTCGCCGAGCACCACGCCTGCCGCGAGGGAACTGCCGATGCCGAACACGGTCGCGAGTCCGCTTAAGCCCGTGAGCGGTTCGTTGGAAAGGAATGAGTACAGGCTGCGATACAGGGACAGGCCGGGCAGCAACGGGGTGATGCCCGCTATGCCGACGATGATCGGCGGGGTCAGCGCGCGGCGGGCGAGCAGGCCGCCCGCGACGCCCACGACGGTGGCCGCGGTGCCCGCCGCGATGATCGGGCCGGTGGCCCAGATTTGCAGCACCGTGTAGACCAGGCTGCCGACCGCGCCCGCCGCGGCGGCCACGCTCACCGCGCGCGCCTCCGCGTAACAGGCCAACGCGAAGAACCCGGCGGCGAAGGCGCCCGCGATCACCTGGACCGGGATGCGGGTGAGGTCCCCGGAGTACTGCGCGGCGCTGATCGGCGGGAGGGTGAGGCCGACCGCATCGGATACGCGCAGACCGATCGCCACGCCGACGATGATGCCCGCTGTCATCATGAGGAGCTCGAAGAACCGGGCCGACGCGGTGATGGGGGCGCCGGTGATGGCGTCCTGGACCGAGCCGACCACGGAGAGGCCGGACAGCAGCACCACGATCCCCGAGGCGATGACCAGGGAAGGGCGCAGGTCCAGGCCCATGGCGTCGCGCGCGGAGTAGAGCCCTGCCGCAGGGATCGTGGCGATGAATCCGCCGACGATTTGCTGGAAGAAGTACGGCAGCCCGACTCTGTTGAGCACCAGGTTGGTCTGGTAGATCGCCATGGTGCACAGCAGCGCCACCGACGCGACGATCACGCCCGCGCCCAGCAACACCGCGATGGCGCCGGCCATTCCGGCCCACGCCACTGTCGAAACCCAGCGAGGGTACGGATGCGGCGAGTTGGTGATCGATTCGAGCTCGTTCCGGGCCTCGACGGGGCTGACCGCGCCGACGCGAATACGCCGGACCAGCCGGTCGATGGCCGCCAGCCTGCTGAAGTCGTGGGAACGGTGTTCGACGATCCGGATCGACCCGGCCGGTGGCAGCGTCGACCCGCGGCGGGCGCTGATCGCGATCGAGTTGAAGGTGACGTCCACGTCGCACTCCGCCAGGCCGTACGCCGCGGCGACCTGGCGGACCTGGATCTGTGTGTCGATGGCGCCGGTGCCCGACGCCATCAGGACCTCGCCCACCCAGATGGCGAGGCGGAGCACCTCGGTGACGGCGGTGTCGTCCGTGAGATCGATCGGCTGCAGCGGCGACGGCGGCGGCGTCGTCGTATCGACCGTGGCACGACGCACTTTGCGCGGGCGGCGCAGATCCTTGCGGCGGGTCAGACGCTGCGCGAGCGACCGCCGCGGAGGTGCCACGGCCGTCGGTGCGGAGGCCGCGGCGCCACCGACGTCCGCAGGAGTCGACCCCGGCGGGTCCGGAGGCTGAACCCCGGCGGGGTCGGCTGGTTCGGCGCTGTCAGTCTTCGACAAGATCCCCGTCCCCGAGTCCGGTCGCGGCAAAGGCGCTGGCGAGGTCCGGGTGCACGAACACGGAGCCGACCTGGTCGCCGGTGATCTGGAAAGCCGCGGCGATGGTGCGGGAGTCCGGCGCCTCGCCCGGAGTCGCCGAGCCGCTGGCGACGCTTTCCGAAACGACGAGATCGCCCCGCATGAACACGCGCTCGGGGGTCATCGTGGTGTGGGATTCGGACGCCCACTTGTTGAGCACTGCGAGGCCCTGTCCGCCGCCGTGATCGCCGGCGATCTCGATGCCGTCGCTGGATAACTCCAGAAGGGTGTCGATGTCCCCGGACGTCAGGGCTTCCTGCCAGGCGAGGGCAGTGGCGTAGGCGGTTGTGCTCATGCCGTCAACCGTAGTGGGTCCGGTGGCGGCGCACACTGTTCCCGGCGCGGATCCGCAGACTTGCGACGGCGATTCCGCGCGCAGGCGTCCGACGGCTACGATGTGATGCGGTCCGGCGGACCGGGCCGGTGCTGGAGTGGCGCAATTGGTAGCGCACCCGACTTGTAATCGGGCGGTTGCGAGTTCAAGTCTCGTCTCCAGCTCCGCCGAAACGCCAGGTCGCAGCAGGTGGTGACCTGGCGTTTCGCCGTGCTCGGACCGTGTCTCGCGGCCGGCGCTTCCTGCCTGCCGCCTCCACCCCGCTCGGCAGTGCGCCCCTCCGAGGGGGGCGATCAGGACTCGACGTGGGTGGACAGGTAGAGCGGTTCGCCGAGCTGGTTGATCAAGTCCAGCTGCCGGTCGAGGTAGTCGATGTGCTCCTCTTCGTCCTCGAGGATCGTCTCGAAGATCCGGGCGGAGGTGACGTCGCCTACGGAGCGCATGTATTCGATGCCGCGCTGCAGGCGGTCCACCGCGGCCACCTCGATCTGCTTGTCCGCCTCGAACATCTCGCTGACGGTCTGGCCGATGGCGATGACGCCGAGCCGCTGGTAGTTCGGCAGGCCGTCGAGGAACAGGATCCTGTCGGTGAGGATCTCCGCGTGCTTCATCTCGTCGATCGACTCGGCCCGGGTGTGGGAGGCCAGGCGCGCCCAGCCTCGGTCCTCCTGCATCTTGGAATGCAGGAAGTACTGGTTGATGGCGGTGAGCTCGGCGGTGAGCTGCTCGTTCAGAAAGTCGATGACCTGCTTGTCGCCCTGCATCGTGTCCTCCTCGTGGGGGTGGGATGACACGTGCCGCCGACAGCGAGGCAAGGCCGCCCGCGACACCGAGTCGAGTACTGGAAACAGTACAAGAATCCGGGGCGCGGATGCGCCTTAGTGCGAGACCGGCCGGTCAGCCCGCGATCTTCAGCTCGATCGTCCCACCCTCAGCGGGCTTCGACCGGAGAATCGCCTGAATCTTCTTCACGCACGCGCCGCAGTCGCGGCCGGCTCCGCAGCTGCGGCCGATCTTGTTGACGGAGGTGTGACCGCAGGCGATCTGTGCCCGGATGTCCTCGTCCGTGAAGGCGTGGCACATGCACACATACATCGGGATCCTCCACGGTCGTCGGGTGCGGCCTGCCGGAACGATGCCGACGGTCCGCCCTGGGCTGGCAGGCTCAGGTTAGCCTGCCCATACTTTAACAAGCATGGGCCCGATTCTCGTGTGATGTGAGTCTCAATTCCGCTTGGCGGGAGACGGACCGCATGTCCGCGCCCGCCCGCGCGTCAGTGCGGGTCGTGTTCTATCTCGGTGTAGACGTCGCGCACGGACCTCCGCCGGCGGCCGCCCGGGATCCGGTTGACGAGTTCGGTCAGCGGCTCGACGGCGGCGTTGAGCGTGATCACGGCGTCGTGCAGCCGGTCGATGGTGTCGCCCAGATCCACCAGCTGGTCGAGGGTGCCGCCCTCGGCGGTGAGCTTCTCCACGAAGCCCTCCTCCGCCAGCAGGCGCTCGGCCAGGCCGTCCTCGCCCAGGATGCGGTCGATGACGCCGCCCTCCGCCGTGATGCGGTCGAGGGCGCCGCCGTCGGAGAGCAGGCGGTCGATGGGGCCGTCCGCGGCGACGAGGTGGTCCAGCCCGCCGCCTTCGCGCAGGAAACGGTCGACGGGACTGCCGGGCCGGGCGAGGCGCTGCACCGGCCCCTCCTCGGACAGCACCCTGTCGAGGGCGCCGCCCGGCGCCATCGCCTGGCCCAGCGGGCGGTCGTTCGCGGTGACCTCCGCCAGCCGTTGCAGCAGTGCGATGGGGCCGTTCGGGTCGGTGAGGAGCTTGTTGATCTGCTCGGCCAGCCCGCCCGGGCCCACCACGGCGGAGAACTGGTCCGCGTACCCGCCGGGCCGGCGCAGCGGTCCGTCGGGCGCGACGAGCTGGCCCATGCCGAGGGTCGCCTGCGTCGCGGCCACGGCGACCTTGGCAGGAAGAGTGATCAGGTCGACGAATCCCATGCCGAAACATTAACCGAGCGGCGTGCAGTCCATGCTCCGGCGACCATGCTCCGGCGACCCGCCGGGGCGGCGCGGGTTCAGGCGCCGGCGACCTGCGCGCCGTGGCCCTGGGCCCGGAGCGCGGCCCGGATCCGCTCGGCTGCCACGTCCATCTGCTCCGGCGGGGCCTGCGGATCCGCCAGTGACAGGTCGAACCCCGACATGTCCGCAGCCGGGAACACGTGCAGGTGCAGGTGCGGCACCTCGAATCCGGCGATGAGCATCCCCGCGCGAGGCGCATCGAACGCGCTGCACACGGCCTTCCCGATGTGCTGAGCGACAGTCGAGCAGTGGGCGAACAGCGACGGGTCGACGTCCTGCCAGTTGTCGACCTCGTCGCGCGGGACGACGAGCGTGTGGCCCTGCGCGACCGGGGCGATGGTCAGGAAGGCGACCACCCGGTCGTCCGACCAGACGAACCGGCCCGGGATCTCGCCGGCGATGATCTTGCTGAATACGGTTGCCATGCGTACGAGCATCGCCGATGGCGGTCCATCCCGCTACCGCGCCCGCCGACGTCTCCGTAGCCGCGACTGCGCGCCCCGACCGCGTGCCCCGACGGCTCCCTCCCGAGCCCGGCACCGGTGCGTCGGCGCACCTCGGTCCACGTAGTCTGTCCGGGTGCGCGTACTCGTGATCGGCTCCGGAGCCCGTGAACATGCCCTCGTGTCGGCTCTCGCCGACGACCCCGCAGTGGAGGCGGTCGTCTGCGCCCCCGGTAACGCGGGCATCGCCGCCCGGGCGCAGGTCCTGCCTGTGGACGCGGCGTCGGGCGACGCCGTCGTCGGGCTGGCGAGGGACACGGCCGCCGACCTGGTCGTCGTCGGGCCCGAGGTGCCGTTGGTGCTCGGCGTCGCGGACGCGGTGCGGGCGGCGGGGATCGCCTGCTTCGGGCCGTCGGCCGCCGCGGCCCGGATCGAGGGGTCGAAGGCGTTCGCGAAGGACGTCATGGCCGCGGCCGGGGTGCGCACCGCGCGCGCCGAGTCCGTGGACAACGCCGGCGACCTGGACGCCGCGCTCGGCCGATTCGGCCCCACCTGGGTGGTCAAGGACGACGGCCTGGCCGCGGGCAAGGGCGTTGTCGTCACGGCCGACCTCGAGGAGGCGCGCGCACACGCCGCCGCGGTCCTCGACGGCGGGCACCCGGTGCTGCTGGAATCCTTCCTGTCCGGGCCCGAGGTTTCGCTCTTCTGCCTGGTGCATGGGCGCACCGTGGTCCCGCTGCTGCCCGCACAGGATCACAAGCGCGCTGGTGATGGCGACGCCGGGCCCAACACCGGCGGCATGGGCGCCTATGCGCCGCTGCCCTGGCTGCCGCAGGAGATGACCGACCGGATCGTCGACGAGGTCGTCGCCCCCGTGGCCGCGGAGATGGCCGACCGCGGCTGCCCCTACACCGGGCTGCTGTACGCGGGGCTCGCCATCGACTCCGAGGGGCCCGCGGTGGTGGAGTTCAACTGCCGGTTCGGCGACCCGGAGACGCAGGCGATCCTGCCGCTGCTGCGCACGCCGCTGGGCGCGGTGCTCGCTGCTGCGGCCGACGGCACCCTGGCCGGCCTGCCGCCACTGGAATGGCGCGCCGGCGCGGCGGTCACGGTGGTGCTCGCCGCGCAGAACTACCCCGCCATCCCGCGCACCGGCGACGTCATCAGCGGGGCCGGGCTCGCGGACGGTCCGGACGGGACGGCGGTGCTGCACGCCGGCACCGCGCGAGGTGAGGATGGCCGGCTGGTCTCGGCGGGCGGGCGCGTCCTGAACGTCACCGGCACCGGGGACGATCTGGCGCAGGCGCGGGCGGCGGCCTACGCACGCCTGGCACAGATCAACCTCCCCGGGGCCCACCACCGCACCGACATCGGACTCGCCGCGGAGCAGGGGCGCATCAGCGTCTAGGGGTGCCGGGCCGGGAGCGGCCACGCGGGCCGGGAGTGCGCCGCGGCACGAGCTAGTGTCATGGCGTGGTCACACAGTCGCGGCGCTCAGGCATCGAGCCCTTCCATGTCATGGACGTGCTCAAAGCGGCGGGAGAGCGCTCCCGCGCGCACGGAGATCTGGTGAGCCTGGCCGCCGGGCAGCCGTCCACGCCCGCCCCCACACCGGTGCTCGCCGCGGCGCGAGAGGCGCTCGGATCGCACCTCCTCGGCTACACCGAGGCGCTGGGCATCCCGGAACTGCGCGAGGCCATCGCCCGGTACCACCACGAGCGTTCCGGCGTGGCCGTGGACGCGGACGACGTCATCGTCACCACCGGGTCCTCGGGAGGATTCACGCTGATCTTCCTGGCGGCGTTCGATGCCGGGGACACGGTCGTGATGGCCCGTCCCGGATACCCGGCCTACCGCAACACGCTGGCCGCCCTGGGTTGCCGCGTGGTGGAGATCGACTGTGGGGCCGACACCCGGTTCCAGCCCACGGTGGAGATGCTCGAAGAGCACACACGCCGGGCGGGGGCGGCGCCCGCGGGGCTCATCGTCGCGAGCCCCGCCAACCCCACGGGCACCGTGATCGATCCCGCCGGTCTGGCCGCGCTGGCCCGCTGGTGCGAAGAGCACGGCACACTGCTCGTCTCCGACGAGATCTACCACGGGATCGAGTTCTCCTCCGGGGCGGACGCGGGCGGCCCAGCCCCGGGCGGCCCAGCCCCGGACGGCCCAGCCCCGGACGGCCCTGCGGGCCGTGCGGAGGCGCTGCCGCCGACCAGCAGCGCCTGGGAGACGTCCCGCGAGGCCGTGGTCATGGGCTCGGTGTCCAAATACTTCTCGATGACGGGGTGGCGTCTGGGCTGGATGCTCGTGCCGCGCGGGCTGCGGCGCGCGGTCGACCGGCTCACCGGCAACATGAACATCTGCCCGCCCGCGCTCTCCCAGGTGGCCGCCGTCGCCGCCTTCTCGCCCGAATCGCGTGCGGAACTGGATGCGCACGTGCGCCGGTACGCCCGCAACCGGGCCCTGATGCTCGAGGGGCTGCCGTCGATCGGGATCGGCGACCTGGCGCCCGCGGACGGCGCCTTCTACGTCTACGCCGACATCGGTCACCTCACCCGGGACTCGCTGCGGTGGTCCACGGGCCTGCTGCGGGACACGGGCGTCGCCGTCACCCCGGGTGTGGATTTCGACACCCGCCGCGGCGGCGCCACCATCCGGATGAGCTTCGCGGGGGCCGAGGAGGAGATCGCGGAGGCGCTGGACCGGATGGGCAGCTACCTGCCGCACCGCGCCTGAGCGCGCTGCCGGACGAGCGTCCGGATCGTGGCGTCGCATTTCCGCGCAGGCGGACATCGGCATGCGCGGAGCGGGGCGTGCACGGCGTCGGGTTATGACACTATTGCGCCATGCCGACCGCATCCACGAGCAAGGGGGAGCTGCGGCGCCGATGCCTGGTCGACGCCGCAGTGGAGTTGCTGCGCGAGGGCGGCATCAGCGCCATCCGCCACCGGGCCGTGGCCGAGCGGGCGCACGTGCCCCTGTCCGCCACCACCTACTACTTCAGTTCCATCGACGACCTCGTGGCCAGTGCCATCGAGAAGTGCTCGCTGCACGAGCACGAGCGCATGCAGGACCTCGTCGATCGCATCACGGTGCGGCGCCGGGGCGGCCCCGCCACAGCGGATCTGCTCGCGGATCTGTTCGCCGCGCCCGGCGGAGTAGTGGAGCGCGACATGCTCATCGCGCGCTACGAGCGCCTGACGGGTTCCGCGCGCGTGCCGGGCCTGCGCGAACTGCAGCTGGGCCTGGCCCGGCCGTACGGGTGGATGCTCGCCGAGGTGCTGCGCAAGTGTCGCCGCCGGGCGGAACCCGAGGGCATGGCGGGCATCACCGCGATCATCAACGGCACGATCCTGGCCGGCCTGCTCGACACCTCGGCCGACCTGCACGCGGCCACCCGCGACGCGCTGCTTCCCGTGCTCGGCGTCTTCGCTCCGCCGCTGGCGGGCGGGGAGGTGCGGGGCGCCGCCGCCGATCCCGCATAATGGGCGGCGTGGCCGATTCGACGCACGCAGACTCCCCTTCCTTCTCGCCCGCAGCCTCCCCCGCAGCAGCCCCCGCGGCGCCTCCCGTGATCATGGACGTCCTCGCCCAGCGGTACGCGAGCGGCGAGCTGGTCCGCCTGTGGTCCGCCGAGCGCAAGATCGTCGCCGAGCGGCGGTTGTGGCTGGCGGTGCTCCGCGCACAGGCCGAGCTGGGCATCGAGGTGCCCGCCGGGGCCTTCGACGACTATTCGCGCGTTCTGGAACAGGTGGACCTGGCGTCCATCGCGGCACGCGAGCGGGTCACCCGCCACGACGTCAAGGCCCGCATCGAGGAGTTCAACGCGCTCGCGGGGCACGAGCACATCCACAAGGGCATGACCAGCCGCGACCTGACCGAGAACGTCGAGCAGCTGCAGGTGCGCGATTCCCTCGAGCACGTGTACCGGCGGGGTATCGCGGTGGCCGCGCGCCTGGGCGAGCGGGCGGCGCAGTACTCGACGCTGGTGATGGCCGGCCGCAGCCACAACGTGGCGGCGCAGGCGACCACGCTGGGCAAGCGCTTCGCATCGGCGGCCGACGAACTGCTTCTGGCGCTCACGCGGCTGCGCGAACTCATCGACCGCTACCCGCTGCGGGGCATCAAGGGGCCGATGGGCACGGCGCAGGACATGCTCGACCTGCTCGGCGGCGACGCGGCCAAGCTCGCCCGGCTCGAGGAGAGCGTGGCCGGGCACCTCGGCTTCCCGCACGTGTTCACCAGCGTGGGCCAGGTCTACCCGCGTTCCCTCGACCACGATGCGCTTTCCGCGCTGGTCCAGGTGGCCGCGGGGCCGTCGTCGCTTGCGCACACGATCCGGCTGATGGCCGGCAACGAGCTGGTCACCGAGGGTTTCCAGCCTGGCCAGGTCGGCTCGTCGGCGATGCCGCACAAGATGAACACGCGCTCGTGCGAACGGGTCAACGGGCTGCAGGTGGTCCTGCGGGGCTACGCGTCGATGGCGGCGGAACTCGCCGGCGCACAGTGGAACGAAGGCGACGTGTTCTGCTCCGTCGTGCGGCGCGTGGCGCTGCCGGACGCCTTCTTCGCCATCGACGGGCTTTTCGAGACCTTCCTGACCGTGCTCGGCGAGTTCGGCGCGTATCCCGCCGTGATCGGCAAGGAGCTCGACAGGTACCTGCCGTTCCTCGCCACCACGAAGATCCTCATGGCCGCGGTGCGGGCCGGTGTGGGGCGCGAGACCGCCCACGAGGTCATCAAGGAGCACGCGGTGGCCGTCGCGTTGGCGATGCGGGAGGAAGGCCGCGAGCCGGACCTCGTCGATCGCCTCGCCGCAGACCCCCGCCTTCCTCTCGACCGTGACGGTCTCGAAGCGGCGCTCGCGGACAAGGCCGCGTTCATCGGGGCCGCCGGCGCGCAGACCGCCGGGGTGGTCGCGCGCGTGCAGGAACTGGTCGATTCGGATCCGGCCGCGGCCGCCTACACCCCGGGTTCCATCCTCTAGCGGATAGGATGTACCACCGTGCGTCCCACACTGTCTGACTACAAGCACTTGAGCACCGGCAAGGTCCGGGAGCTCTACGAGATCGACGAGAAGACCCTGCTCATGGTCGCCTCGGATCGGATCTCCGCGTATGACCACATCCTGAGCACCCCCATCCCCGATAAGGGCAAGTTGCTCACCGCGATGAGCGTCTACTTCTTCGACCAGCTGTCCGTGCCGAACCACCTCGCCGGTGATGCGGAGGACGAGCGGATCCCCGAAGAGGTGCTGGGCCGTGCGCTGGTGGTGCACAAGCTCGAGATGATCCCGGTCGAATGCGTGGCACGCGGATTCCTCACCGGCTCCGGGATGGCCGACTATCGCGCCACGGGGGCGGTGTGCGGCGTCGCATTGCCGGACGGCCTGGTGGAGGCGAGCAGGCTGCCGGAACCGATCTTCACGCCGGCCCGCAAGGCCGCGGTGGGGGACCACGACGAGAACATCACCTTCGACCAGGTGGTGGCGGCGATCGGCGCAGACCTCGCCGTCAAACTGCGCGACGACACCATCGACATCTACTCGCGCGCGTCGATGCTCGCTTACGATCGTGGGATCCTGCTCGCCGACACGAAGTTCGAGTTCGGCACGGACCCCGGCGGCAACCTTGTGCTGGCGGACGAGGTGCTGACGGCGGATTCCTCCCGGTTCTGGCCGGTGGACGGGTATGCGGAGGGCAGCGCGCAGCCCAGCTACGACAAACAGTTCGTGCGTGACTGGCTCACCTCGGACGAGTCCGGGTGGGACCGCGCGTCGGACACGCCGCCCCCGCCGCTGCCGCAGCACGTCGTCGACGCGACCCGGCAGCGCTACGTGGAGGCCTACGAGCGGCTCAGCGGCCGCTCCTTCGACGACTGGCCGGGCGGAGAGTGATTCCCCGGCGGCCCCCCATTGCGCCTCGCCACCCGGAGCGGCGCACCCACCACGGCGACGGGTTCGTCGACGATTACGAGTGGTTGCGCGACAAGGACGCGCCGGAGGTGCGTGCCCACCTCGAGGCGGAGAACGCCTACACCGAGGCGCGGACCGCCGGGCTGACCCCGCTGCGCGATGCGGTGTTCGAGGAGATCCGCTCCCGCGTGCAGGAGACCGACCTGTCGGTGCCGGTGCGCGACGGCGGCTGGTGGTACTACAGCCGTACGGTCGAGGGCAGGCAGTACGCCCTGCACTGCCGGGCGCCCGCGGCCGCGGACGATTGGACTCCGCCGGTGCTCGCGCCCGGCGTCGCCGTGCCCGGCGAACAGGTGCTGCTCGACGGCAACGCCGAGGCGGAGGGGCACGAGTTCTTCGCGTTGGGCAGCTTCGCCGTCTCCGACGACGGGACGCTGCTGGCGTTCGCCGTCGACACCGCGGGCGACGAGCGGTACACGCTGCGGATCAAGGACCTGCGCACGGGAGAACTGCTGGGCGACGAGATCCCGGGCACCTTCCCCGGCGCGGTGTTCTCGCCCGACGGCCGCTACGTGTTCTACCCGACCGTCGACGACGCATGGCGTCCCGACACCGTCTGGCGGCACCGCGTGGGCACGGGCCGCGGCGACGACGTGCGGGTGTTCACGGAGCCGGACGAGCGCTACTGGCTCGGCATCGGCGTGACCCGCAGCCGCCGGTATATCGTGATCGAACTCGGCTCCAAGATCACGTCCGAGTCGTGGATCCTGGGCGCCGACGATCCCGCCGGCGAGTTCCGGGTGGTCCTGCCCCGAAGTGAGGGCGTCGAGTACGAGATCGATCACGCGGTGGTGGGCGGTGACGACCGCCTGCTGATCCTGCACAACGCCGACGGTGCGGAGAACTTCGCGCTCGCCCAGGCGCCGGTGGACCAGCCCGGGCGGATGACCGAGGTCATCGCGTATCGCGACGACGTGCGCCTGGAGCAGATCGACGTCTTCGCCGGGCACGTCGCTGTGGGCTACCGCAGCGGTGCCATTCCGCGTATCGGCGTGATGGCGGTGACCGCATCCGGGTTCGGCCCCGTGCGGGAGATCGGCTTCGACGAGGAGCTGTACTCGGCGGGCCTCGGCGCCACCTCCGAGTGGGAGTCGCCGCTGCTGCGCGTCGGCCAGACCTCGTTCGTCACCCCTGCACGGATCTACGACTACGAGTTCTCCACCGGGGAGCTGCACCTGCGCAAACAGCAGCCGGTGCTGCCCGACCCGTCGGGGCGGGCGTTCGACCCCGCCGACTACGAGCAGAAGCGCGAGTGGGCGACGGCGCCGGACGGCACCCGAATCCCGATCTCGATCATCCGGCGAGTGCCCGGCACCGACGGCCCGGCGGCCCCGGCGCCGACGCTGCTGTACGGCTACGGCTCGTACGAGATCAGCGTGGACCCGGAGTTCTCCATAGCGCGGCTGTCGCTGCTCGACAGGGGGATGGTCTACGCCGTGGCGCACGTCCGCGGCGGCGGCGAGATGGGGCGCCGCTGGTACGACGACGGCAAGCAGCTGGCCAAGCGGAACACGTTCACCGACTTCGTCGCTTGCACCCGCCACCTGGTGGACAGCGGGCTCACCACGCCCGCGCAGCTGGTGGCGGAGGGCGGCAGCGCGGGTGGGCTGCTGATGGGGGCGGTGGCGAACATCGCGCCGGAACTGTTCGCCGGCATCCTCGCCGTGGTCCCGTTCGTGGACCCGCTGACGTCCATCCTCGACCCGTCGCTGCCGTTGACCGTCATCGAATGGGACGAGTGGGGCGACCCGCTGCACGACCCCGAGGTGTACCGGTACATGAAGACGTACTCGCCGTACGAGAACGTCGAGAACCGCCAGTACCCGGCGATCCTCGCGGTCACCAGCATCAACGACACCCGGGTGCTGTACGTGGAGCCGGCCAAGTGGGTGGCCCGCCTGCGCGAGGTGGTCGACGAGAAGACGTCCGAGGGGATCCTGCTGAAGACGGAGATGGCCGCGGGGCACGGCGGGGTCAGCGGTCGCTACGACAAGTGGCGGCAGACGGCATTCGAGTACGCGTGGGTGCTGACCGCCGCGGGGGCGGCGTAGGCCGCGCGGGCTTCGCCGATTCGACACGGTTCGAGCACCGCGTGTGCACGCCGAGCGCCTGATCACGCGCTGACGGCGGGAGACGGTGTGCGGAACCGGGCGGGCGGCGGGCGCGCCGGAGTCAGCGGAATCCGGCGTCGTGCAGGATCCGCTGCCCTTTCTCGCCGGTGACGATGCCGACGAAATCGCGCGCCGCGCCCGCCTGGCCGCCGGCGCCGCCGAGCACGGCGATGGGGTAGTGGTTCACCGCGTGCCGGGCCTCCGGGAAGTCCACGGTGTCGACCCGGTTTCCGGCGGCCGCGGCGTCGGTGACGTAGACGAGTCCGGCGTCGGCCTGGCCCGCGAGTACTTTGCCGAGCACATCGGTGACGCTGTTCTCCTCGCTGACCGGGCTCAGTCGAACCCCCGCACCGTCCTCCACCCGTACGGCCGCGTCGCCGCACGGCACCTGCGGCGCGCACACGACCACTGAGACGCCCGGCCGGGCCAGATCGGCGAACGAGGCGATGCCGGCAGGGTTGCCGGGCGGGGTCACGATGGTGAGCACGTTGGAGGTGAACGTCTCCGGGTCCCCATCGGTGAGCCCCGCCGATGCGGCGTCCTGCATGACCGCCTCGTTGGCCGAGGCGAACACGTCCGCGTCGGCGCCGCTCGCGATCTGCTGCTCGAGCGTGTTGGAACCGCCGAAGGAGAATTCCACGTTCCGGCCCGGGTACTGCTCCTCGTAGACGTGGCCGATCTGCGTGAAGGTGTCCTTGAGCGAGGCCGCGGCGTAGACGGTGAGCGTGTCGGACGTGCCGGATGCGCAGGCCGACACTACGAGCACGGCGAGCGATGCCGCTGCGGCGCCGCACGCCCGGAGGGCCGGCCGCGTCCGCGGTGACCTCCCCGCCTTCATCGGGGCCCGTCCTCGGGGGCAGCCGGCGTCTCGACGATGACGTTGGTGGACTTGACCACGGCGACCGCGAGCACGCCGGGCGCGAGCCCCAGTTCGCGGGCCGAATCAGCGCTGATCAGAGAGACCACCGCGTGCGGGCCGGCCTGGATCTCCACCTGGGCCATCACGCCGTCCGTCTTGACCTCGGTGACGAGCCCCACCAGTCGGTTGCGTGCGGACCGCCCCACGGAGGAGGGGTCGTTCGCGGCGGCGGCGTGCGCGCGGGCGTGGCGGGCGAGCGCCGCACCGTCGATCATCGTCACCCCGCCGGGGCGGCTCTCGGCAGGCAGAGCGCCGGTGTCGATGAGGCGGCGCACGGTGTCGGTGCTGACGCCGAGGAGATCGGCGGCATGGCGGACGCGATACTCAGGCATGCGACCATCAAAGCTCATTATCGACGCAAATGCGACAATAATGGGCGTTGTCGTCGAGATTGGTGCATCGGGTGCCGCCGCGGCGGATCGGCGGCCGTTCCTGGCCTGCGCTCTTTGTGGGTAGCGTTGGGGCATGAGCGCAGACGACCTGATGAACCTGTCCGTCAACACCCTGGCCGGCGAGCCGACGACGATCGCGCATGCGACGGGCTCCGGCCCAGTGCTGGCGGTGAACGTGGCCTCCAAGTGCGGGCTCACGCCGCAGTACACGGCGCTGGAGCAGTTGGCGAAGGACTACGCCGCGCGCGGCCTCACCGTGGTGGGCTTCCCGTGCAACCAGTTCATGGGCCAGGAGCCCGGTACTGCGGAGGAGATCGCGGAGTTCTGCTCCGCGACCTACGGAGTCACCTTCCCGATGATGGAGAAGATCGAGGTGAACGGGAAGGGCCGGCACCCGATCTACGGCGTGCTGACGGAGAAGGCCGACGACGCGGGCGAGGCCGGCGACGTCCAGTGGAACTTCGAGAAGTTCCTCATCGGCGCCGACGGCGCCGTGTTGCGGCGCTTCCGGCCCACGACGACGCCCGACGACCCGGCTGTCATCGAGGCCCTGGAAGCTGCGCTGGGCTGAGCTGCGCTGGGCTGAGTAGAGCTGGGGCCGGGGCGGGGGTCAGGCGATCTCCACCGCCTCCTCGCGCGGCGGCGTCAGGAACCGCGAGTCCGCCGGACCGAGGTTCTGCAGCTGGCCCAGGTAGATCCCCAGCCCGGGCTCCGACACGATGGCGGTGTGGATCGGGATCGCGACGCGCGGCGCGACGGCGCGGAAGTAGTCGACGGTCTCCTGCAGCTTGGACCACGGTGCGGTGGCGGGCAGGGCCAGTACGTCGATGGGTTGTTCGGGGACGAACAGCGCGTCGCCCGGGTGCATGAATGCGCCCGCCTGCTGCGCCGTGGACAGGATGTAGCTCGCGTTGTCGACCAGCGGGATGTCCGGGTGGATCGTCGCGTGGGTGCCGCCGCCCACGTCCACGCGCACGTCGGCGATGACGAACTCGTCGCCGACGTGCGCCGCAGTGAACCGCGGACCCCATGCCTCGTCCGCCCACAGCCGGGCGCTCTGCGGGTCGCAGTACGCGGCGGCCTGCGGGTTGGCGTTGAGCAGTGCAGGCAGACGCGCCACGTCTCCGTGGTCCGGATGCTGGTGCGTCACCAGGATCGCATCGAGCCCCGTGAGCGGTTCGAAGCCGCCGGAGAGGTTGCCGGGATCGATGAGGATGCGCGCCCCGCCGAGCTCGACGAGCAGGCACGAGTGTCCGAAATGTGTCAGTCGCATGGCACCAGTATGCGACGGAACCGGACCGGTAGACTGCCACGTGGCCGACGGGTGTCGGCCGGGCGCCTCAGCCGGGGTTCCCGCAATCCATTCCGGATCCGGCCGCCGGATCCGATCTTTCGTTTCGACTTCGAGGAGCGACGCGTGGCCCGTGTAGTGGTGGACGTCATGCCCAAGGAAGAGATCCTGGACCCCCAGGGGCAGGCTATCGCCGGCGCGCTCGGCCGGCTCGGGTACGCCGGGGTGGCGGGTGTGCGGCAGGGCAAGCGCTTCGAGCTCGAGGTCGACGGTTCCGTCTCGGACGCGGACCTGGCCAAGATCGCCGAGGACGTGCTGGCCAACACGGTCATCGAGGACTGGAACGTCACCCGGGTGCAGCAGTCGTGAGCGCGCGCATCGGTGTCATCACGTTCCCCGGCACGCTCGACGATGTGGACGCGGCCCGTGCGGTGCGGGCGTCCGGCGCGGAGGCCGTGAGCCTCTGGCACGGCGACGCGGACCTCAAGGGAGTCGACGCGGTGGTCGTGCCCGGCGGCTTCTCCTACGGCGACTACCTGCGCTGCGGCGCCATCGCGCGCTTCTCGCCGGTGATGGGCGAGGTGGTCGAGGCGGCGGGCAGGGGCATGCCCGTGCTGGGGATCTGCAACGGTTTCCAGGTGCTGTGCGAGGCCGGCCTGCTGCCGGGCGCACTCACCCGTAACGAGGACCTGCTGTTCATCTGCCGCGATCAATGGCTGCGCGTGGAGTCCGACGCGACCGCGTGGACGGCGCGGTACGACGCGGGTGCGGAGATCCTCATCCCGCTCAAGTCCGGTGAGGGCCGATATCAGGCTCCGGCCGACGTGCTCGAGCAGCTCGAGGGCGACGGCCGTGTGGTGTTCCGCTACGTGGGCGACAACCCCAATGGTTCCCAGAGTGCGATCGCCGGTGTGGCCTCAGAGAACGGCCGGGTGGTGGGGCTTATGCCGCACCCGGAGCACGCCACCGAGGCGCTCACCGGCCCCAGCGACGACGGCCTCGGCATGTTCCTGTCGGTACTCGACGGGGTGCTCGCAGGGGCCTGACGGGTACGGCACGCAGACGCGGTTCCGGGGCACGTTCACCAGTGGTGAACGTGCCCCGGACTCTGTGCGAGGAGGGTTCGGCCGCCCCTACTTGCCGAGCGTCACCGCGGCTTCGTCGGAGTAGACCGCGAAGGTGAACGACTCGGTCAGGTACAGCTCGATGCTCTCGGCGTCGTGCGAGGTGTAGCCGATCGACAGGTCCTGGCCGATGTGCAGCGCGAAGTCGCCACCGCGGGTGGTGAGCACCACCGCGCCCTCGAGCCCCGGCGCCCACACGATGTCGCCGTCGATGAGCCGCTTGAGGTGCTCCTTGATGGGGTAGCCGTGGTCGGTGGTCTCGGACACGGCGGTGTACGCCTCGGCATCCATCAGGATCGAATACGGGCCGTCCACGCCGTCGAGGCGCAGGATGCTCAGCGCCTGGGCCAGTGCGGTGGGCGCCTGCAGCGGGTCGCCGGGCAGCGCCATCGGCTCGTGCGAGGCGGCCTGCTTGATGCCCGTGATGTGCGCGGCCGCATAGCCCTCGAAGATCGCGCGGTCCTCGTGCAGCGCGATGGTCTTGGCGGCCTCCTTCACCGGATCCCAGTCGGAGTCCTGCGAGCCGCGCTCCACGTCGTCGACGGCGGCCCGCGTCACCGTGAACGGCACCCGCAACTCGACGACGGGCCGGGCGGTGCGTAGCCGGGCCTGGACGCCGCCGCCGGGCGCGTCGATCGCCTCGGTGTGGCCGGTGCCCACGGCGGCGAGGTCGAGGCCCGCGGGGCCGACGACGTCGACGACGCGGCGGCCGGCGATGTTCCGCTTGAACGTGCGCCGGGCCTCCTCCTCGATCTCGGCCCAGGCGCCGTCGGTGATCGGTGCGAGTTCACGGTGCAGATTGCTCATCATGCGTCACTCCTACTTGAGGCTGCCGATTCCGAGGGAACCGTGGGTGTCGGGGGCGGGGGCGTCGCCGGCCTCGTCCGCCGCAGCGCGTCCCGCGACCGGTGCGGGGGGCAGATCGCCGAGGAAGGACTGGGACGGAACGAAGTACAGGTTGCCGGTCTGCGGCGTGGAGAAGTCGAGGAGTCGATCGTAGTTGCCGGGCGGGTCGCCCAGGAACATGTTGCGCAGCATGCGCTCGAGCGTGTCCGCGCGTTTGGCGTACCCGATGAAGTAGGTGCCGTGCAGGTCCTCGGTGGGGGCGCCGAAGGGCATGTTGGCGCGATAGATGGCCAGGTCGTTTCCGTCGTCGTCGGCGATGTCGGTGAGCGCCACGTGGGAGTTCGTCGGCCGGTCGTCGCCCAGCTCGATGTCGTCGAGCTTCGTGCGGCCCACCACCCGCTGCTGTTCCTCGACGGAGACGGCGTTCCAGGAGTCCATGTCGTGCAGGTACTTCTGCACGATGACATAGCTGCCGGCGGCGAAGGGGTCTCCGGCGTCGATGTAGGCGGCGCCGGCCGCTTCCGCGCCCTCCGGGTTCTCCGTGCCGTCGACGAAGCCGAGGAGGTTGCGGCGGTCGAAATACTGGAAGCCGTGCACCTCGTCGACGGGGCTTACTGCGCCGCGCAGTGCGCTCATGATCTGGTCGGCCAGCGCGAAGCATGCGCCGGGCGACCCGGCCTGGATGTGGAAGAGCAGGTCGCCGGGGGTGGAGGGGGCACTGTGGCGGCCGCCGTCGAGTTCGACGAACGGGTGCAGCTCCGGCGGCGGTTCCGCCGCGAACAGCCGGGGCCAGGCGTCGGCGCCGATGCCGATGACGACCTCCGGTGCGGAGTCGGGTTTGCGGAACGCGATCGCCCTGCGCAGACCGGCGACGTCGGGCAGCAGTACGCGCACCGCCTCCTCGCCGCCGGTGTCGATGGTGAGCGTCAGGAAGATCGCGGCGGACGTCAGCGGCGTCGCGACCGACTGGGGTTTGGCGGGCGGCAGGCTCGTTCCGCCGGAGCGGTTCTCGTGCCCCTCGGTCATCGATCGTCTCCTGTCCATGGTCGGCCTTCGTGCGTGGCCTTCGTGCGTGGCGGCCGGGCGCAGCACCGGTTCGCGCCCGGACGATTCAGCACCCGGACGATTCAGCGCCCGGCCGGGTGCACTTGCGCGCTACTCGAACATGCGTCTCCCACCGTAATGGAACGCGTGTCTCCGGGCACCCGGTCGGCGGAGAAGACGCTGTCGGTGGCGCCTGCCATGATGGCGTCATGGCCACCGCTGATACCTCCCGCTTCGAAGGTTCCGACAGCCCCGAAGGTTCCGGCAGCCCCGTCACGTCCGCGGACGCCGCGGGTCTGTGCGAGTTCATCGACGCCTCGCCGTCCCCGTTCCATGCGTGCGAGACGGCGGCGGCGCGTCTGCGGGCCGCCGGCTTCCGCGAGCTCGACGAGACCGATTCGTGGCCGGAGGAACCCGGCGGGTACTTCCTGATCCGCGGCGGCTCGCTCATCGCCTGGCGGTCCCGCGGCCACCGCACGGAAACCTTTGTCCCGACGGCGTATGCGGCGCGCCCGTTCCGCATCATCGGCGCCCACACCGACAGCCCCAACCTGCGGGTCAAGCAGCACCCGGAGATCGACTCGGCGGGCTGGCGGATGGTGGGCCTGGAGCCGTACGGCGGCGCCTGGCTCAACTCGTGGCTGGACCGCGACCTGGGTGTTTCCGGCCGCCTGGCGGTGTCCGCCGGGCGCGGGGTGGAGCACCGGCTCGTGCGCGTGGACCAGCCGGTGCTGCGCGTGCCGCAGCTCGCGATCCACCTGTCGGAGGACCGCAAGGGCGTGCAGCTCGACCCGCAGCGGCACGTCGACGCGGTGTACGGGCTGGGCTCGTGGGCGGACGGGCCGGAGGGCGGATTCCTCGGCATGCTCGCGGACCGGGCGGGGGTCCCGGCGCAGTCGGTGTTGGGCTGGGAGCTCATGACGCACGACCTCGCGCCCAGCGCCCTCACCGGGGCGGACGGTGAGCTGGTCAGCGCGCCGCGGCTGGACAACCAGGCGACGTGCTATGCCGGGCTCAGCGCGCTGCTGGACGCGGCGGCGGAGGAGCAGGACGCGGCGGACCCGGTGCTGGTGCTGTTCGATCACGAGGAGGTCGGGAGCATGTCCGCGCGCGGCGCGTTTTCCGACCTGCTCGGGACGGTGCTCGAGCGGGTGGTGCTGGCGCGCGGCGGCGGGCGCGACGACTACCTGCGGGCGCTGGCCGGGTCGCTCTGTGTCTCCGGCGACATGGCGCACGCCACCCACCCCAACTATGCGGAGCGGCACGAACCCCGGCACACCATCCTCGCGGGGGGCGGTCCCGTGCTCAAGGTCAATCAGAACCTCCGCTACGCCTCCGACGCCACCGGCGCCGCCGAGTTCGCGCTGGCCTGCGAGCGGGCCGGAGTGCCGTTGCAGCGGTACGTGCATCGCGCGGACCTGCCGTGCGGTTCGACCATCGGTCCCATCACCGCCTCGCGCACCGGCATCACCACCGTCGACGTGGGGGCGCCGCAGCTGGCCATGCACTCGGCGCGCGAGCTGATGGCCGCGTCGGACGTCGCGGCGTACGCGGCGGCGCTGGCGGCGTTCCTGGCGGGCTGAGACGCATGTTCGACGGGGATCGCACGCCGCCCCCCGTCGGGTGCACCTGCCAGCGCCGGAGGAACCCGCACGGATAGACTGACCGTGCCATCGCCGTGGGCATTCCGCTGCACCGAAAGGACCCTTCCACCCGTGTCAGCACAGTCACCCGTGTCAGCGCAGCAGTCAGCGTCAGCACAGCCGTCCGTCGTCTCGGAACAGGCCGTGGACACGGTCTCGAACGCAGCCGCCACCCCGGACCTCGAGCAGCCTTTCCGCGAGCTGGGCTTGAAGGACGACGAGTACGCGCGCGTCCGCGAGATCCTGGGCCGCCGCCCCACGGACGCCGAACTGGCCATGTATTCGGTGATGTGGAGCGAGCACTGCTCCTACAAGTCGTCCAAGGTGCACCTGAAGTACTTCGGCGAGACCACCACGGAGCAGATGCGCTCGAAGATGCTCGCCGGCATCGGCGAGAACGCGGGCGTGGTCGACATCGGCGACGGCTGGGCGGTGACCTTCAAGGTGGAGAGCCACAACCATCCGTCCTATGTGGAGCCGTATCAGGGTGCGGCCACCGGCGTGGGCGGCATCGTGCGCGACATCATGGCGATGGGCGCGCGGCCGATCGCGGTCATGGATCAGCTGCGGTTCGGTGCCGTCGAGCACGCCGACACCCGGCGCGTGGTCGACGGCGTCGTGGCGGGCGTCGGCGGATACGGCAACTGCCTGGGCCTGCCGAACATCGGCGGCGAGACCGTCTTCGACTCCTCCTATCAGGGTAACCCCCTGGTCAACGCGCTGTGTGCGGGCGTGATGCGCAAGGAGGACCTGCACCTGGCGCACGCGTCGGGCACCGGCAACCGGATCATCCTGTTCGGCGCCCGCACCGGCCTGGACGGCATCGGGGGCGTCTCGGTGCTGGCGTCGGAGACCTTCGACGAATCGCAGGGCCGCCGCAAGCTTCCCGCCGTGCAGGTGGGCGACCCGTTCACGGAGAAGGTCCTCATCGAATGCTGCCTGGAGCTCTACGCGGCGGAGCTCGTCGTGGGGATCCAGGACCTCGGCGGCGCGGGGCTCGCCTGCGCCACCTCTGAGCTGGCCGCGGCCGGCGACGGCGGCATGCTGGTCCGGTTGGACCGGGTCCCGCTGCGTGCCGAGGGCATGACCCCGGCGGAGGTGCTCTCCAGCGAGTCGCAGGAACGCATGTGCGCGGTCGTCGCGCCGGAGAACGTCGACGCGTTCATGGCGGTCTGCGCCAAGTGGGACGTGCTGGCCACCGACATCGGCGAGGTGACCGACGGCGACAACCTCGTCATCCAATGGAACGGGCGGACCGTGGTGGACGCGCCGCCGTCGAGCCTCGCCGACGAGGGCCCGGTGTACCACCGGCCGGTCGCGCGCCCGGACTCCCAGGATGCGCTGATCGGGAACACCACGGCGTCGTTGGCGCGCCCGCAGACGTCCGCGGATCTGCGCGCCACGCTGATGCGGATGATCGCCTCGCCGCAGCTGTGCAGCCGCAAATGGATCACCGAGCAGTACGACCGCTACGTGCGCGGCAACACCGTGCTGGCGGAGAACGCCGACTCCGGCGTGATCCGCATCGACGAGGAGACGGGGCGCGGCATCGCCCTGGCCACCGACGCCTCCGGCCGGTACACGGCGCTCGACCCCTATGCGGGTGCGCAGCTGGCCCTGGCCGAGGCCTACCGCAGCGTGTCCGTCAGCGGCGCGGTGCCCGCGGCGGTCACGAACTGCCTCAACTTCGGTTCGCCCGAGGACCCGGGCGTGATGTGGCAGTTCCAGCAGGCGGTGCGCGGGCTGGCGGACGGATGCGCCCAGCTGGGCATCCCCGTGACCGGCGGCAACGTGAGCTTCTACAACCAGACCGGCAGCGAGCCGATCCTGCCCACTCCCGTGGCGGGCGTGCTCGGCGTTTTCGACGACGTCCACCGCCGCCTCCCGACGGGGCTGGGGCGCGAGCCGGGGGAGACCCTGATCCTGCTCGGCGAGACGCGCGACGAGCTCGACGGCTCCGCGTGGTCGCAGGTGGAGCACGGCCACCTCGGCGGCGTGCCGCCGCGCGTCGACCTGGAGCGCGAGCGGCTGCTCTCCGAGATCCTCGTCGCCGGCAGCCGCGACGGACTGCTCAGCGCCGCACATGACCTGTCCGAGGGCGGACTGGCCCAGGCGGTCATCGAATCCGCGTTGGCGGGCGAGACGGGCTGCCGGGTCATCATCCCCGAGGGCGCCGACCCGTTCGTGACGCTGTTCTCGGAGTCCGCCGGCCGGGCGCTGGTGGCGGTGCCGCGCACCGAGGAGAGCCGGTTCATCGCGATGTGCGACGCGCGTGCGATGCCGTGGGTGCGCATCGGCGTCGTCGACCAGGGGTCCGACTCGGTGGAGGTGCAGGACCACTTCCAGGTGACCCTCGACGAGCTGCGTGAGGTGCACGAATCGACGCTGCCGAAGCTGTTCGGCTGACGCCGGGCGCGGGGCGGCGGTCAGCCGGGGACGGCGTCGTCGAGCCAGTCGAAGACGACCTCGTTGCGGCGGGCCGGCGCCATCGGGGCGCAGTGGTACTGGGCGCCGTCGGCGGCGGTGAGCGTGACCAGTGTCTTGTCATCGACTGTGAGCAGTGACAGGAACTCCTCTGGTTGCCCGGGATAGAAGCTCTCGCCCTCGTAGTCGAGCACAAGCGTGGGGCACCGGATCCGGGGCGTGTCCTCGGCGACGGTGAACTTCTTCATCCGTGCCGCGACGGCGGCGAAATCGCGGGTGGGATGTCCTGCGAGCGCCGCGCGGTGCGCCTCCGGGGTGTAGATCTCCATGCGCTTGGCCACGGTGAACCGCTGCTCCGGCGACATCCCGGGGACCATGTGCTCGTTCCAGATCGTGTTCGTCCGTTCGGGGTCGTCGGGGTCGACGATCTGCCGCACCTGGTCGGGAAGTGTCCGCCACATGTCCACTGCGGGCGGATCGGCGACGAGCGCGGCGAGCCGATGCTCGTAGGCCGCCGCCCGGGCCACGAGCTCTCCTCCCATGCTCCACCCGGTGAGTGCGATGGCGTTTGCGGCGACGTCGTCGCGCCCGGAGAGCAGATCGACGATCGGCGTGATCACTTTCTCCCAGTCGGGGCGGAAGGGGATGCCCCGCTCGAACAGCATCGCGCCCTGTCCCGGGCCCTCGAAGACCAGGGCGTTCCAGTCCCGGTCCAGCGCCGCGCGGACGCCGTAGGCGATCAGCTCGACGCCCTGCGCGTCGCTGCCGTTGTTGACTATCACGGTGCGCCGCGCCGTTCCGGAGTCGTCGGGCCTGAACAGCCACCCCGTCAGGCCGCCGTCGCCGTACGGGATCTGCACGATCTCGGCGGCGGGACGCGACCCGATCGCCAGACCGGCGCCGGAAACGCCCCGGTCCCATCCCTTGCGGTACTCCGCGTAGAGGGCCTTCTCGTCGCCCGGGTCGGCGGTGCCGAGCACGAAGAACACGGCGCGCGTGTAGTACGACGCGGCGCGGAGCGCGGTATCGCGGGCCGTGACGCGGTCGCCGGCCGCCGTCGCGGCATCGGAGGCCGCTGCCAGGCGGTCGCCCATCGCCCGGAATGCGGTGACGTAGCCGTCGTAGCCTGCGCCGGCGGCGTTCGCCTGGTTCACCGCGGTGACGACCTCGCCGGCCTCGGAGATCCCGTAGGCCGATTCGCCGAGGCCGAACAGCGCGTCGAAGTTCATCGACTCGTCGGCGAAGAGCCGGAACGGGGGAAGCGGCGTGGCACCGGGCCCGGGAGGGCCGGGAGGAGGAGGCGTGAGGGTGGTCGGCGGTGCGATCGGGCCGGCGGCCGCCGGCGCGGTGCCTCCGGCCGCATTCGACCCGCACGCCGCGAGCCCGAGGGCGGCGCCGGCGCCGAGGGCGCCGGCGAGGAAACCGCGACGGGTGGCGGTGGCGGGGTCCATGGTTTCCGGCCTCCTCGTGCCGGCCCGCGTGGGGGACCGGCGGCGTGGTCCGCGAGGTGATTCATGCTAGGGAATTCCGTGGGGGTCCGTGCCGGTTCGGGCAGAACCCGCATGGACGAAGATGGAACCCGCATGGACGAAGATGGAACCCGCATGGACGAAGATGGAACCCGCATGGACGAAGATGGAACCCGCATGGACGAGGACGGGCACCTCGGCGGGTGGAGGGCCGACGTACGGCCCGACGGTGCTCGCGCGGGTAATAGCATGAGCCTGTCCGTCCTGGAATGACGAAGCGGGAAGGGGGCATCCGGTGTCCATGGTTCCGGCGTCCCGCCTCGCCCGTGCCCGCCGCCGTGCTCGTTAGGCCCGGCGACGCGGAGCGCGGCGCCGCCCCCGCGGACGACCCGGCCGGCGGCGACGCCGGCGCACCGCGCGTCGGGGAGATCGGCGAGGACGGCCCGCGGCGGTACCCTCGCCTGCGCGGGGCGGGCCGGTGGGCCGCCGGACTGGCGAAGTTCGACATCACCGGCGTCTTCTTCGCGACGCTGTTCCTGTGCTGGTCGCTGACCCCGTCGCTGCTGCCGCGCGGGTGGCTGTACCAAGGCCTCATCGGCGGAATCAGCGCGGCTCTGGGGTACGGCGTGGGGCTGGTCGCCGGCTGGGCGGTGCGGCGCGTCTACCTGGACCGCCGGCCATGGTGGCCGCTGCGGCGGCCCCGCCTGCACGCGGTGCGCGTCGCCGTGGTGCTCGTGTGCGTGGTGGCCACGATCGGCATGCTGATCCTGTCGTCGATGTGGCAGCGCGACCTCGCCGCGCTCATGGGCGAGCAGGGGGCGAGCGCCGGCGGATACATCCGGGCCGGTCTGGTCACCGTCGGCGTGCTCGCCGCCGTCGTCACCGCGGCGCGGTTGCTGCGGGACGCGGCGGTGGGGATCGGCAGGGTGCTGTCCCGGCGCACCGGCATGCCCCGGGCGGCGGCGGTCGCGATGGGATCGGTCGCCGTCGCCGCCATTGTGTTGGTGGTGGTCGACGAGGTGCTGCTGCGCGTCACGGAAGGCGTCACCAACCGCATCTTCAGCGCCAACAACGAGGCGACGCCGCCCGGGATCGAGCAGCCGCTGCAACCGGAGCGCTCGGGCAGCGGCGCGTCGCTGATCCCCTGGGACACCCTCGGTTACGAGGGGCGGTACTTCGTGGCGCGGGGCTGGCGCCAGGACGAGCTGCAGCGGCAGACGGGCGAACCCGCGAAGCAGCCGATACGGCTGTACGTCGGCCTCGATTCGGCGCCCACGCCGCAGGACCGCATGCGGCTGCTGCGCGAGGAGATCGCGCGCACGGGCGCGTTCGACCGTGAAGCCGTCATCGTCATCCCCACCACCGGCACGGGATGGGTCAATCCCACCGCCGCGCAGGCCATCGAGCTGATGTACGGCGGGGACACGGCGATCATCGCCTCCCAATACTCCTACAAGCCCAGCGCAGTGTCGTTTCTGACCGACCGCGACGCCGCGGCGGAGGCCGGGAAGCGACTGATCGACACTGTGCACGACGAGTACGAGGAGACTGTGGCCGGGCGGCCGGACGGAGACCGGCCCGAGTTGTACGTCTACGGGGAGAGCCTGGGCGTCACGGCGGGCGAGGGGGCCTTCGAGTCACTCGCGGACGTCAGGGAGACCGTGGACGGGGTCCTGTGGGTGGGGCCGCCCAACAGCAGCCGGCTGTGGCGCAGCATCGTCACGCGCCGGGATCCGGGCACCGACGAGATCGAGCCCACCTACGCGGGCGGATTGGTGGTGCGATTCGCGAACGACGCCGAAGACATCCGGGCCGACGAGCTGCAGGAGGCGCGCGGCCAGGGGACGTGGCTGAAGCCGCGGGTGCTCTATATCCAGCACCCGTCCGACCCGGTGGTGTGGTGGTCGACCGACCTGCTGCTGCACCGGCCGGCCTGGCTGTCCGAGACGCCGGGGTACGACCGCCTGGAGGCGATGCGCTGGTTCCCGCTGGTCACCTTCTGGCAGGTGAGCGCGGACCTGGCGATGGCGGCGGACGTCCCCGACGGGCACGGCCACAACTACGGCACCCAGATGCTCGACGGGTGGGCGGCCGTGGCGGCGCCGCCCGGCTGGACCGACGGCGACACCGAACGGACGCGCGTACTTCTGCAACGGGCCCGTGATCACCAGGGGCCGGAGAAATGAGCGGGCCGTGAGGCCGCCCCGCCGTTGCGGGCGCAAGAACGAAGGCGGATGCGCTCCGACGGGCGCACGGACGGAGGCAGGTGGCTGTGGCAGGACGGAGAACGGCGGACCCGGCGCGCACGCGGGCGGCGATGCTCGCGGTGCGCGCGTGGCTGGACGCTGCAGATGGTGACGCCGCTGGCGGTGACGCCGCTGTCGGTGACGCCGCCGCCGGTGGTGCCACGGACGGTGGTGCCACGGACGGTGGTGCCACGGACGGTGGCGGCGGGGCGCCCGCAGCCGGGGGCAGGCCCGCGCGGGCCGTCGTCGCGGAGGCGGTGCGCCTGAGCGCGCGCACGCTGGAGGCGGTCGCGCCGGGGCACAGCGTGGAGGTGCGTGTTCCGCCGTTCGTCGCCGTGCAATGCATCGAAGGACCCCGGCACACGCGGGGGACGCCGCCGAACGTGGTGGAGACCGATGCGCTGACATGGCTCCGGCTCGCGTCGGGACGGTGGACGTGGGAGCGGGCGGTCGCGGGCGGCGCGGTGACGGCGTCGGGCTCGCGCGCGGCGGAGATCGCACGCTGGTTGCCGATCGTGCCGCTGTGAACACCGCCGGCGCCGTCGGCGAGGGTGTGACCGACCACGCCCGGTGGCGCGGCGGCGGTGGCCGTAGAATGAGTGGCGCATCGCCCAGCCGCGCAAGGGAGCACTCAGTGGTGACCGACGTCGATCCGACGAGCACCGACAGCACACCCCACGTCATGACGCATCCGGAGGCCGACGAGCCGGAGCCGCGCGAGGAATGCGGCGTGTTCGGCGTCTGGGCGCCGGGCGAGGACGTCGCCAAGATGACCTACTACGGCCTCTACGCGCTGCAGCACCGCGGACAGGAGGCCGCCGGTATCGCCGCGGCGGACGGCGCGCAGATCCTCGTCTTCAAGGATCTGGGCCTGGTCTCCCAGGTGTTCGACGAGCAGACCTTGGGATCGATGCGCGGCCATATCGCCATCGGGCACACGCGCTATTCCACAACGGGCGCCACCACGTGGGAGAACGCGCAGCCGATCTTCCGCACCACCACCGCGGGCACCGGCATCGCGCTCGGCCACAACGGCAACCTCGTCAACACCGCGGAACTCGCGGCGGAGGCGTCGGAGAAGGGGCTGCTTGGCCGCAGCCGCGGCGCCGGGCGTGGCAGTTCCGACTCCGACCTCATCGGCGCCCTGCTGGCGTACGCGGCGGCGGACAGCACCATCGAGCAGGCGGCGATAGAGCTCCTCCCGCGGCTGCGCGGCGCATTCTGCCTGACCTTCATGGACGAGAACACCCTCTACGCCGCGCGCGACCCGCATGGCGTGCGCCCGCTATGCCTGGGGCGGTTGGAACGCGGCTGGGTGGTCGCCAGCGAATCGTCGGCGCTCGACATCGTCGGCGCCTCGTTCGTCCGCGACATCGAACCGGGTGAGCTGCTCGCGATCGACGCGGACGGGGTGCGTTCCTCGCGTTTCGCCGAGCCCACGGTCAAGTCGTGCGTGTTCGAGTACGTGTACCTGGCGCGGCCGGACAGCGTGATCGACGGCCGCTCGGTGCACGCCACCAGGGTCGAGATCGGTCGCAGGCTGGCGGGGGAGTGCCCTGCGCCGGAAGGCGAACTGGTCATCCCGGTCCCGGAGTCGGGCACGCCCGCGGCCATCGGCTACGCGCAGGGGTCCGGCATCTCCTACGGGCAGGGGCTGGTCAAGAACGCCTACGTGGGCCGCACGTTCATCCAGCCGAGCCAGACCATCCGCCAGTTGGGCATCCGGCTCAAGCTCAACCCGCTGCGCGAGGTGATCCGCGGCAAGAGGCTCGTCGTCGTCGACGATTCGATCGTGCGCGGCAACACCCAGCGCGCACTCGTCCGCATGCTCCGCGAAGCCGGCGCCGCCGAGGTGCATGTGCGCATCGCCTCACCGCCGGTGCGCTGGCCCTGCTTCTACGGCATCGACTTCGCCTCGCCCGCCGAACTGATCGCCAACAACACGGGCAGCGGCACCGGCCGTGCACCCGCGGCGGACGGCGACGTCCATCATGCCGATCGCGTGGCGGACCTGGTGGAGGGAGTGCGGCAGAGCATCGGCGCGGACTCGCTGGGCTACATCTCCACGGACGGGATGATCGCCGCCACGCAGCAGCCTTCTTCGCGATTGTGCGCGGCCTGTTTCGACGGCACGTACCCCATCGCGCTTCCCGCGGAGGAGTCGCTGGGCAAGAACGTCCTGGAGCCGATGTTCGAGCGGGCAGACGCCGACGGCGGTGCCGGCGAACGCGGCGGCATCGTCGAGGACCGCGGTGGCGATGAGCCCGCTGACGCCATGAGCGGGCGCAACGACAATGTCGACGCTCTGCGCAGGCCCTGACCGGGCCGGGAAGCGCGAGGGAGCCACGGTGGCGCGGCTGTGCGCCGCCGGGGCCGCGGAACCGGGCCGGTTGCGGCGGGGGCGCGGCTGCGGTCCGGTATCGTGGGCGTGCAAGTCCGCCCTGATGCAGATGCCCGAACACAGGCACCTCGAACACAGGCGCCCGGAACGCAGGCCCCCATCGCAGGGGCCGGACCGGCGTGGTGGTGTCTGCACGATCGTGCTTGCGTGACCGTCCGTCCCGCCCGAGCCGAGTGACCCCGCGATCCCGCCTGTGATCCGGCTCTGCTCGAGAACCCATCACAGCTGTCGGAGCCGTAACCTGATGACCGAGAATTCCCAGTCCGAGGACACACCGGCGCAGTCCAGCCGGGGCGCTTCCTACGCCGCCGCCGGTGTGGACATCGCCGCCGGTGAACGCGCCGTGGAGCTGTTCGCCGATCACGTCTCCAAGGCCACGCGTCCGGAGGTCGTCGGCGGCATCGGCGGATTCGCCGGGCTGTTCGCGCTCAAGGGCGGATATCGGGAACCGCTGCTCGCCGCCTCCTCGGACGGTGTGGGCACCAAGATCGCGGTGGCACAGGCCATGGACAAGCACGACACCGTGGGGCAGGACCTCGTGGCGATGGTGGTGGACGACCTCGTCGTCTGCGGTGCGGAACCGCTGTTCCTGCAGGACTACATCGCCGTCGGCAAGGTCGTCCCGGAACGCGTGGCGGAGATCGTCGGCGGCATCGCCGACGGGTGCGCCATCGCCGGGTGCGCGCTGCTGGGCGGAGAGACAGCGGAGCACCCGGGCCTGATGGAGCCGGGCGTGTACGACCTGTCCGCCACCGGTGTCGGCGTGGTCGAGGCTGAGGACGTCCTGGGCCCGGACAAGGTCCGCCCGGGCGACGTCGTCATCGGCATGCGCGCGTCGGGGCTGCACTCCAACGGCTATTCCCTGGCGCGCAAGGTGCTCCTCGACATCGCCCGTCTTCCGCTGGACGGCTACGTGGAGGAGTTCGACCGCACCCTGGGTGAGGAGATGCTCGAGCCCACCCGCATCTACGCCAAGGACTGCCTGGCGTTGATCGCGGAGACCGAGGTGCGCACGTTCTGCCACGTCACGGGCGGGGGGCTCGCGTCGAACCTCGCCCGCGTCATCCCGCAGGGTCTCGTGGCCGAGATCGATCGGGGCTCGTGGACGCCGGCCGCGGTGTTCGCCCTGATCGCGCAGCGCGGCCGCGTCGAGCGTGCCGAGATGGAACAGACCTTCAACATGGGCGTGGGAATGGTCGCCGTCGTGGCGCCCGAGGACGTGGACCGCGCCCTGGCCGTTCTCACCGCACGCCACGTCGATTCTTGGGTGCTGGGCAGCGTGCGCAAGCCCGCGGAGGACGAGGCGGAGCGGGCGATCCTGGTGGGCGATCACCCGAGGTTCTGACCGGCTTTGCGGCCCCATCCGGCCCGGGCCCCGCGCTGCATGTGCGCGGGGCCCGGGCCGGATGCGTCTGTGACCGCGATTGCCGGAGCCACACGTCTCGCGAGTGCGGAGCGAAAAGCACGGTACGACGCTGGACCGTGCAGTCCGGCGTCGTACCGTGTATTCAAGGCCAGACGAGCGGCCGCGGCTCGCGGCGCACTCGCGTGCTCGGGGTGAGGCTCCTCAGCTACGCCACTGGTCGTGGTCGTCGTCCCACGAGGACTCCGCGTCCTGCTCCGAGCGATCGTCCTCAAGCAGGTCGCCCCCGGAGGGCGACGAGGTCGACAACTCCTGCTGCAGGCTTTCGAAGTCTGTCGTCGGGGAGGAGTACTTCAGCTTCCGAGCAACCTTGGTCTGCTTTGCCTTCGCCCGGCCGCGGCCCATGGCTGCCCCCTTCGCGCAATGACGGGGCGGCCTGGGGAAACGTGGCGGCCCCGTACAACTGAGTATCTTTTCCTGCCACACACTCTAGCCTGCTCGCGCGAGAAGTGCCGCCACCGCCCACCGACGGTGTCGTAATGAACATGCCTGCAGTCCGCCGACCAGCGTAGGAGCGCATCGGCGGGCGCGGACGCAGACTGCGGCATCCGTCAGGTCAGCGCCCCCTCAACCGGTCGATCGCAGCACGGCCGGCCTGCACCCGGTCGTCACGCGGGACCGAGTCGGGGTCGATGGACGCGGCGACGCCGCCCGCGACGAGCGGGGTGTCCGCGGGCACCGAGCGCTTGACCAGAGCGAGCGCGACCGGCCCCAGCTCGAAGTGGTCGATCACCGTGCCGACGCGGCCGACGGTGCGGCCGTCCGCGGTGACCGGGTCGCCGAGGGCGGGGCGCTGGTCCTCGCTGCCGTCGAGGTGGAGCAGTACCAGATTGCGCGGGGCGCGGCCCAGGTTGTGCACGCGCGCCACCGTCTCCTGCCCGCGGTAACAGCCCTTGTCCAGGTGGACCGCGCCGCCCTCGTCCGGCCCGCCGATCCAGCGGACTTCGTGGGGGATCGTGCGGTCGTCCGTGTCGACGGAGAGCCTGGGATTCAGGGACTCGACCCGCAACGCCTCGAAGGCCCACGTGCCTGCGGGGCGCGCGCCGGCACCGGTCAGCCGGTCCCACCACTCGGCCAGCCGGCTCCGCGGAACCACGAGGTCCAGCGCGCCCTGCGCCGGCCACGGCATGCGGCGGACGAATCCGCCGCCGGGAAGCGGTGCAGAAGCGTAGAGCCGCTCCGGGACCGGCACGACGGATGCGAACTCGGGGTGCTGCTGCGGGGCGGTCGCGTGCAGGCCGTCGCCGAGGATCGTGAGAACCGCGTGGTCGTCGGCGGCCTGGGGCTCGACCTTCGCCCAGAACACCATGGAGGTCAGGTAGTGGAGCAGCGAGCGCCCGTGCCCGGGCTCCGTATCGAGCCACAGGGTGTCGTCCCGGTCGGTGAGGACGAAGTGCTCCTGGATCCGCCCCGAGATGTCGAGGACGAGATCCTCGGCGCCGTCGTCGGGCGACAGGGATTCGAGGTGCTGGCTGGTGAGGGAGTGCAGCCAGGAGAGGCGCTCCGGCCCCGGTATCCGGATCACCGGCCTATGCGAGCGGTCGACCACGGCGATGCCGCGGGCGGCGGCGCGTTGCTCGCCGAACGGGTCGCCGAAATGCCATGCGACGCCGTCATCGGAGACCGTGCCCGCGCCGGGGGGTGCGGGGACTGCGCCGGGCACCGACATGGAGGGGCCGTCGGGTACGGGAGTGCTGACTTGGTGGGACGTGTCGTCACGTGAAGCCGGAACCACGTGCCCATCCTACGTCCGCCCCGCCGCGGCACGCTGTACGTGATTGCGCGGGCGCGGGCGGGTGCCCGCATTAGGCTGGTCCCATGACTGATACGGGCGTGAAGGATGGTCCTGGCGGCACTCGTGGCGGCGTGCAGGTCGTGATGACCCTCGACGGCGCGGCGCATGCGCCCGACGCCCCGCTGCTCTACGCCGACGACCTGGCGGTGCTCCGCGGCGACGGGGTGTTCGAGACGGTGCTCGTGCGCGGGGGGACGCCGCGGTTGCTGGACGCGCACGTGGAGCGCCTCGCCGGTTCGGCGCGCATGCTGGAGCTGCCTTCCCCCGACAAGGAGGCGTGGCGGCGCATGGCGAAGGCCGCTGCGGCGCGCTGGGGGACGAAGGACGAGGGCGTGATGCGTCTGGTCCTGACCCGCGGGCGCGAGTCCGGGGGTGGTCCCACCGGCTTCGCCCTGGTCTCACCCTTGCCGGCGCGGAGCCTGCGGGTCCGCAAGGACGGGCTGGCCGTCATCACGATGGACTGCGGGCGCTCGGTGGAGACGGCCGGTGCGTCGCCGTGGCTGCTGGCCGGGGCGAAATCCATCTCTTACGCGTCCAACATGGCCGCCCTGCGATACGCCGAGCGGCAGGGCGCCGGAGACGTGATCCTGGTCAGTTCCGAGGGGTATGTGCTGGAAGGACCACGGTCGACGGTGGTGATCGCGCGCGACGGCGGACTGATCAGCCCGCCCGTGGAGCACGGGATCCTGCCCGGCACCACACAGCATGCGCTGTTCGAGGCCGCCCGGGAACGCAGGATCGCCTGCCGGCACGCGCCGCTGCGGCCGGCGGACCTCATCGCCGCGGAGGGGGTCTGGTTGCTGTCGTCCACCACGCTGGTGGCGTCGGTGCGCACGGTCAACGGGGTCGAGATCGGCCGGTCGGAGCTGGACGGCACCGTTCGGTCCATGGTGGAGACGGCGGTGGGCGGCGGGGCCGGCACCGACGGGCGGGAAGCCGCAACGGCCACGGCGGACGGCGCGTAGGCGGGTTCAGCGCGGGGCGGTCCCCGCAAGTGGTGGGAACGGCCCGCGGGCGCTCAGGTTTGCGTCTGAGGGGCCTGGTGGGCTGCGAGGATCTTGTCCAGGCGTGCGCGGCGCCGCGGTGGGACAAGCCCTGTCAGAAGCACCTGCAGCATCTCGTCGACGCGCCGGGACAGGTCGGTCCTCCGGGTCTCGAACTGGGAGAACAGCTGCACGCCTGCGAACGCGGACACGATGAAGTGCGCGAGCGCCCCGGCGTCCACGTCCTCACGCAAGTCGCCCTCGTCGATCGCGCGTGCTGCGAGCCGCGCGCATCCGGCGATCCAGGTTTCGTAGGGATGATGCGGGCCGTCCGTGATGCTCAGCTCGAGTGTGATGCGCACGCCGGCCCGGACTATCGGGTCCTCCAGGATCTGCCGTGCCATCTCGTGGCAGACCATGACGATCTGCTCGAGTGCGGCGGAGCCCGACTCCTCGATGGCCTCGACTGCCGCATGGGACTGCCGCTCCTGCTCCACGATGACCTCGCGGGCGAGGGCTTCCTTGGTCTTGAAGTGGAAGTACAGTGCGCCCTTCGTGGTGCCGGCCGCCTCGACGACGTCGTTGAGGCTGGCCCCGTCATAGCCGTACCGCTCGAAGGCGATGGCGGCGCCCTTGACGATGAGCGCGCGCGTCGTGAAGGCGCGTGCCTGTGTGACCATCGCGGTGACCTCCGGAGCCTGGGCGGTACCGCACTTGTCGCGCGGTACCGCGGTGTGATGCATCGATGAGGCGCGCGCCGTCATCGAATGGCCGACCCGCGGCCGTCGAACGGGTAGCCGCCATGGGCGGCGACCGATTCTGCGCGAGTAGAACGTGTCACATATTAAATTACCATCAAGAGAATTGCAGGGTGATGCCTCGTCGCAGTCGACCGCAGATGCGCGCCGATGGGGCCACCGGCTGCGGCGTGGCGCGTGGCGCTGGTGGCGAAGGGATAGGTGGCGAAGGGGCGGGTGATCGCCGATGGCAGTGCTCAGACTGCGTACGCGGGGCCGGTCCGGGTGGCGGGCGCTGCGAGTGAACGGTCCCGTCGATCGGGGACGGGCCCGCCGAGGCAGGGGCGGTCAGCCGGCGTAGCGGCTCAGACGCGCCGACATGTGGGGGCGGGGCTCGCCGTCGGCGAAGGCGCGTTCCTCGACGTACGCGAGGTCGCCGCCCTCGACGATCCCGTAAATGCGGGTGGCGCCGCCGTAGTGGGGGCCGGTGGCGCTGCGGATGACGACGTCCGTCGCCATCTCCCAGGAGGATTGATTGCGCGGCGCGCCGTAGAACATCTCGATCACGCCGGAACTGTGCGTGAGCATGAACTCGATGACGTCGTCGTTCGTGATGCGCCAGAACCCCGACTCGCGGAGGGTGGGGCGGACGAAAGCGCCCTCATCGTCGAGCAGCCACGCCCGCGCCTCCCAGGCGAGATACTCGCCCCCGTCGTGGGTGATCGTGATCTGCTGGCCGAAGCGGTGGGCGCCCAGCGCGGGGGAGTCCCCCTCGCCCTCGCCGCGCCATACCCCGACGAGCGGAAGCAGTGCCAGCAGCGCCGGATTCAGGTCCGGCCCCTGGCGCAGGTTCGCGGTGTCGTCCGGCAGCGGCAGGCCGGGAAGGTTGCTCAGGTTGCGGTCTGCGGAGCCGGTGCCGGCGGCCCGCTCGGCGGCCTCCGAGACGGCCCGGTTGGCCGAACCCGCAACGGGCGACGGCCCGACCGGTGCGGGAGCGTAGCCTGTGGGGTCGTCGTTCGACGGCCCGGACATCACTGGTCGGGGGACTCGTTCGAGATCGTGCGCATCACCGTGTAGACGGCGAACCATGCGATGGCGATGCTGCACAGGACCAGAAGGATCGTAAAGAAGATTTCCACGCCTGCCATCCTATCGTGATCGGGGTCCGGCGAATGCGCGCAGGGCCGCATGTGCCGGATATCGCGAGCGGGGGCCCGGCACCGCACGGTGCCGGGCCCCCGCGCCCCGGATGCGACCGGGGCGGCGTCACGGTCGGCTACGCGCCGATGGTGATCGTCGTCTCGTGCACGCCCGGCCCGGACGGTGCGATGGTCGTGTCGCCGTTGCCGGCGGACGACAGCGCACGGACGGTCCAGCTGCCCGGTCCGGCGAAGAACCGGAAGTCGCCGGTGGCGGACGCGACGACCTCGGCGGTGAACTCGCCCGACGAGTCGAGGAGACGGACGAACGCGCCGCCCACCGGCTGCCCGTCCTTTCCCGCGACCCGACCCGTGATCACGGTCTCGGTCTCCGCGTCGACCCCGGCGGGAAGGGTCTGACTCTGCACTGGTGCTCCGCACATGGTGATCTCCCTAGTGTGTTCTGGTGCGCTCTCAGGCGCCCTGTTCGACGGGGGCGCCGACGAGCGAGCCGTACTCGACCCAGCTGCCGTCGTAGTTCCTGACGTTCTTCTTGCCGAGGATCTCCTGGAGGACGAACCAGGTGTGGCTGGACCGCTCGCCGATCCGGCAGTAGGCGATGGTCTCCTTGGAGTCGTCGAAGCCCTTCGCGCCGTAAAGCTCGGTGAGCTCCTCGTCGGACTTGAAGGTGCCGTCCTCGTTGGCGGCCTGGCTCCAGGGGACGTTGAGCGCGCCGGGGACGTGGCCGCGGCCCTGCGCCTGCTCCTGCGGGAGATGCGCGGGCGCGGCCAGCTCGCCGGAGAACTCGCCGGGCGAGCGGACGTCGACCAGGTTCTGGTTCCCGATGGCGGCGATGACGTCGTCGCGGTAGGCGCGGATCGACGTGTCGGGCTGCTGCGCCTTGTACTCGGTGGCGGGGCGGTGCACCGCATCGGTGGACAGCGGACGCGCGTCGAGCTCCCACTTCTTGCGGCCGCCGTCGACGAGCTTGACGTCCTTGTGTCCGTAGTACTTCAGGTACCAGTACGCGTACGCGGCGAACCAGTTGTTGTTGCCGCCGTACAGGACGACGGTGTCGTCGGCGGCGATGCCGCGCTCGGAGAGCAACTTGCTGAATCCCTCGCGGTCGAGGAAATCGCGGCGGACGGGGTCCTGCAGGTCCGCGCGCCAGTCCAGGCGCACGGCGCCCTCGATGTGTCCGGTCTCGTACGCGCTGGTGTCTTCGTCGACCTCGACGAAGACGATGCCGTCCGCGCCGATGTTCTTCTGTGCCCAGTCGGTGCTGACCAGGACGTCGGAGCGTGCCATGAGGTTCCTTCCTCGCTGTATCACCGCAGGGGCGGTGACGCTGGGTGTGTGACTCTCGATCAGTCGATGCGAAAATCGTTCCCCGGCAACGTGATGCCGGTGGATTCTGCGGGGCGATCGCGCGGGGGCGACCGGGTCTCCCGGCGGGTGCGGCCGTCATCGCGGCACAGCCCGCCGGCGGGGCACCGGATCCGGCGCCGGCGGCGCCGCACGAAGGCGGCGGGTCCGGCGGCGCGGAATCCGGTCATGTCATTCGCAGGTAGGCGATCATCGGGTACATCCGGCAGCCCAGGCAGAAGCCGAAGGCGGCGTTCAGCAGCGCGGCGAACAGTGCCAGCGCAGTGGCGAGCGCGCCGAGCAGCGGTACTCCCGCCGCGTATCCGGCCACGCCGACTGCCGCGAAGACTAGGCCCACAGTCTGCGCGAAACGCAGGGGCGCCACCGGTTCCCGCTCCGCCGGCGGCGTGATGCGGGGCGCGACGACGTGGGAGAAGAACCAGCCGTACGGGGTGCGGCGCGGGCCGAAGGCGGCGCCGACGGCGAACACCACGGCCTGGACGGCCAGCAGCCACCAGGCGCCGGTGAGCAGGACCGACGCCAGGACCACGGTGGTGACCGCAGCGGCGAATCGGGGGCCGCGGACGTCCACTACCGCGCTCTGCTGCCGGTGCGCCGGACGCTCAGCGTCGCGGTGGGTGGATTCGAGGGACATCGGGTGTGGGCTCCTTGGCTGCTGAGGATGCCGCGCAACGCGAAGAATGCTGCGGCTGCCGGGGATCCGGCGGGGGACTGCATGGGCGGCGTTCTCAGAGGTACCGGCGATCCGGATCGCGCCTCCGAGGGCGGCGATGGTCGGCATGCCCGAGAATCGATGCCGGGTCCGCGGTGGAATCACCGTTGGAAGCGACCTTTGCCTGGCCCGTCTATCAGCAACAGGAACAGCAACAGCCCCCGAGGCGGCACAGGTCTACTGCGCGGCGTCGGGTGAGCATCATTCGCTCGTGGCTTGTCTGCACACGGTGAGACTACCGTGCGCCCTGCGGTCTGCGCCACTCCGGGTGCGAACCGCGCGCATCAGCGGAGACTAGCGCCGTTGCCGCGGTCGCTCAGTGCAGCCGGTCGCTCAGTGCAGCCGGACGCTCAGTGCAGCCGGTCGCTCAGCGCAGCGGGCGCAGCGCTTCAGCGAGCGCGGACGCGTCCGGCACGCCGCTGATCCGGCCGTGGCCGACGCCCTCGGCGTCGTAGATGAAGGTCGTGGGCAGCGACATGACCCGCAGTCGGCGCGCCAACACCGCGTGCTCGTCCAGGTCGAGCTCGAGGTCCTGCACCGGGGCGCCTTCGGGAGCCTCCGCCGCCAGGCGCGCAGACGTGCCGGCCACCACCCGGCGCACCGCCGCGCAGGGGCCGCACCAGGTGGCGGAGAAGTGCACGACAGCGGGGCCGTCGCCGCGCAGCCCCGCGGCGCGCAGCAGCGCCTGCACCCCGGTCTGATCTCCGGACTCCTCTTCGGCCGTGTCGACGTCGCGATCGGCCTGGTCGTCCGGCCGGCCCGCGGGTGCCGGGCGTCGGGCCACCGTCTGTGCGCCGGCCGTGGGCTTCACCGTGCCCGAGCGCGCGCGCAGGACGAGCCCGACGGCCACGGCGAGCACGACCACCAGCACGAGGATCACCGTTCCCGTCATCGATCCCCCTCCGGGACGATCGTGTCCGGTGCCGATCGGAGGTCGGTCAGTCGGACCCGGACGTCGTCGGCGCCGCCCTGGACGACGATGTCGGTCCCGTCGGAGTGCACGCGGGTGGCGTCGAGGCCGTAGGGGAGGTGACGTGCGTCGATGGTGACGGCGAACTGCGGGCCGACGACCTCGATCGACGGGACCGGCTCGGGTTCGATGCCCGGCGCGCCGGCGCGGGGCCACACCGCGCTGGGGACGATCGACAGCATGCCCTTGTCCAGGACCAGATAGGCGACGACGGAGACCGGACTGCGCACGGGGCCGGATTCGTCCGCGGACGTCTGCACCGTCCCGGTCAGCAGCACGCGGTGGGCGCTGAGCGGCGGGCCGTAGGTGAGAGCGCCCGTCCGGGCGGCGTCGTCCGCGTCGGGCGGCTCGGACACCTCCAGGTCCGGGACGCCCAGCAGCCGGCCGAGCGTCGTCTGGCCGATGACCCAGCTCGCAGTGGCGTGCTCCGCGCGGACCGTCGTCCGGGGATCGGAGATTATGCCGCCATCCGGGAAATCCACTCCAGTGAAACGGGTTTCGACCGTGGTGCGGTAAGAGATCGGGGTGGGTACGTCCTGTGCGCTGACGGTGATGGCAGAGGCGTGCCCGCGGGGCACCGACCACAGGAACGGGAAGGCGGAGATCGAGACCTCCGGGTCGCTTCCGAGCGCTGCGCTGTCGCGTACGGCGCGCGATACGCGGTACTCGGTGGCGATCGCAGCGCCGAAGTCGACGACGACGAGCAGAGCCGCCAGCGCTGCCAGTCCCAGGACGAGTTTCCGCACCCGCCCATTGTCGCCGATCCCGCGGGGCGCCCTACGCGCGGTGGGGGCTGCCGATAGAATCGGCGCAAAGCGATGGATCCGCTGTGCGTTTGGGGGACCCGGTCTCCGCGGTCTCGTCCGGGACACAGCGTTCGGGCCGGGACGGCCGGGGCCGTTGGGGGATCCATGGCCTCCGAGAGGGAGTCCGGGTGGAGCTGCTGATGTTGTCGTCCGCGAACGACGCGGCGGCAGTGCTGCCGCCGCTCGGCCTGCTCGCACACGGGGTGGAGGTCGTCTCGTCCCTGGCGGCCGCGCCCGAGCAGGCGATGCGGGCGGACGTCATCGTCGTCGACGCTTTGGCGGATCTGCCGCGGGCGCGCGCGGCGTCGGCCTCGCTGGCGGCCGCGGTGCCGGACGTTCCGGTTCTGATCGTCGTCTCCGAGGGCGACGCAATCGCCTTGAACGCCGAGTGGGGGCTCGCGGATTTCGTGCTGCCCTCCGCAGGGCCCGCCGAGGTGGACGCGCGCCTGCGACTGCTCGGGGCGCAGGCGGCACGGGGCGGCGGCACCGGAGAGCCGGACCAGGCGGAGCAATCGACGGTCACGCTGGGCGAGCTGGTGATCGACGAGCACACCTACACCGCCAGGCTGCGCGGCCGGCCGGTGGATCTGACGTACAAGGAGTTCGAGCTGCTGAAGTTCCTGTGCCAAAGCCCGGGGCGGGTGTACACGCGTGCGCAGCTGTTGCACGAGGTGTGGGGCTACGACTACTTCGGCGGTACCAGGACGGTCGACGTGCACGTCCGCCGTCTGCGCGCGAAACTCGGCAGCGAGTACGAGTCCATGATCGGTACCGTTCGGAATGTGGGGTACAAGTCGGTTCCGCAGCCGGGTTCACGCGAACAGGGCGACTGACACCGCAGGATCCGGCGCCGGTGGTGCCCATGCCGTTGGATGCGTGCCGCGCGGAGGACTCGACGCGGCACCTGTGCGAGGAGGTCGGGAAATGTCTGGTCCACGGGATCGAGAGGGCGGCGCCGGGGCGCGGGGCGGTGCGGGCGGCCACAATCTGCGGCGCACCTCGCAGCTGACGCAGGAGGAGGCGGACGCGGTGCGGTCGGCGGTCGCCGTGTCGACCCGCGTGGACGGGGTGGAGCCGATCGGTGACGGTCCGATGCGCAGCCTCGCCGGCGGCGCCGGGACGCGCCACCTGCTGGTGCACGACGGGTCCGGACGGCTGCTGGCCTATGCCAATATCGAGGCTCCCGGGACGCCGCACGCGATGGTCGAAGCGTTCGTCGTTCCGGACGCGCGGGGCAGGGGCATAGCGTCGGCGCTGCTGCACGCCGCCACCACGGAGGCAGGGTCGCAAGGGCGCATCTGGGCGCACGGGGACGGGGTGGCGGCACGCGCTGTCGCCGAGCGCATGGACATGGACGTCCGACGTGAGTTGCTGCAGCTCTCCCGGCCGCTGACGGACCCCGCGCTGCCGCCGTCGCGGATGCCGGAGGGCATCTCGTTCCGCACGTTCCGCGATGCCGACGAGGACGAGCTGCTGCGCGTCAACAACGCGGCCTTCAGCTGGCACCCGGAGCAGGGCGGGTGGACGTCCGGGGACTTCGACGAGCACCGCGCGCAGCCCTGGTTCGACCCCGACGGCATCTTCCTCGCGTTCGACGAGGCGCAACCGGGCGCGCTCCTGGGCTTCCATTGGACCAAGGTCCACGCGGCGCGCGGCGACGAACCCGCCCTCGGCGAGGTCTACGTGCTGGGCGTGGACCCGGGTGCGCAGGGGCGCGGGCTGGGGTCGGCGCTCACTCTGGTCGGCCTCGAGCATCTGCGTGACCAGGGGTTGGCGACGGTGATGCTCTACGTGGAGGGGGACAACACCGCGGCGGTCAATACCTATACGCGCCTGGGCTTCACACGCGCGCGCGCCGACGTGGCCTACGGGTGGTCGAGCTGACGGCGGACCTGCGGTGATCGTCACCCACCGTTCCGCGCGCGTTCACCCGGCCGCAGCAGCGCGGTAATCCCGGTCTCTTAGCGTTCGCATCGACGGCAGGGCGCCGTCGATGCGAACCGAGGGGAACGAGTGCAGACACCACAGCTGCAGGACGGCCGCACGGCAGGGCGCGACCGTCAGTCGATTCGACGGATCACCGGTGCCGGGCGGGCGGCAGGGACGCTGGGGCTCGCGGCCGTGACGGTCATGACGGTCGCGGCATGCGGCAGCGACAACAACAGTGCCGCGACCAGCGCCGCTGCCACCGGCGCGGCAGCCGCCGCGGCGGACTTCCAGGTCGATTGCCAGGACAGCCGCGCGTTGTCCGCCGCCGGTTCGTCGGCGCAGAAGAACGCGATGGACCAGTTCACGGCCGCATACATCGCGGCATGCGGCGACGCCGGAGCCAATCTGGCGTACACCGCGAGCGGTTCCGGCGACGGGCGCAAGCAGTTCATCGGCGACCAGGTGGACTTCGCCGGTTCGGACTCCGCGATCACAGGCGACCAGAAGCAGCAGGCGGCTGCCCGGTGCGGCGGCGAGGTGTGGAACCTCCCGATGGTGTTCGGACCGGTTGCGCTCGCTTACAACCTTCCGGGGGTGGACGGGCTGATTCTCGACGGCCCGACGGCGGCGAAGATCTTCTCCGGCCAGGTGACCACCTGGAACGACCCGGCGATCGCCGCGTTGAACCCGGACTCCGAACTTCCCGACACGCCGATCGGCGTCGTGTACCGCTCCGACTCGTCCGGCACCACCGACAACTTCCAGACCTACCTGGAGGCGGCGTCGGACGGGGTGTGGACGAAGGGTGCGGGGTCCGACTTCGTCGGCGGCGTCGGCAACGGGTCCAAGGGCTCGGCGGGAGTGGCGCAGGCCGTCTCGGCCGCCGAGGGCTCCATCACCTACGTCGAAGCGTCGTTCGCGACGCAGTCGGGGCTGCAATCCGCGCAGATCGACAGCGGGGCGGGACCGGTGGAACTGACCCCGGAGAACGCGGCCACCGCCATCTCCCAGGTGGAGTTCGTCGAGCCTGGCGGCAACGACATGGCCATGGACCTCACGTCCATCTACGGCACCGAGGCGCCGGGCGCATACCCGCTGGTCCTGGCGACCTACGAGATCGTCTGCGGCAGTGGCTACGACGAGCAGACCGCCGGCGCGGTGAAGTCCTTCCTGAAGGTCGCGGCCGGTCCGGGTCAGCGGGGCCTGGCCGACATCGGTTACGTCCCGCTGCCCGACGACCTGCGGGCCAGGCTGACCGGCGCGATCGACTCGATCACGGCGGGCTGACCGGGAGATGACGACGATGCTTCGGACGCCGGACTCCGTGCGCGCGCGCGAGGACTTCCGGCACCGTGATCGCGGCGGAGCCGGGGCGCCCGGCGGTCCCGGCCCCGGCGGTCGATTCGGCCGCCGCGGATGGACCGGGCCGTCGACCGGACGCACCGGCGACCGCGTGCTGCGCGCGACGACGAAAACGGCGGCGGTCGGTGTCTCCGCGATGGTGGCGGCGATCGGCGTCTTCCTGGCGTGGCGTGCGGTGCCGGCGTTGCAGCGCAACGAGGCGAACTTCCTGACCTCGCACGAGTGGTCCACCACCGATGTCGCGCACCTCGCGTTCGGCATCGCGGATCTCCTGGCGCTCACCGTGATGGTCTCGGTGTTCGCGCTCGCGCTGGCGATGCCGGTGTCGTTCGGCATCGCGGTGTTCGTGACGCGCTACGCGCCACGGCGCCTCGCCGGGCCCGTCGCCTACGTCGTCGATCTGCTCGCGGCCGTCCCGTCCGTCGTCTACGGGCTCTGGGGGCTGCTGGTCCTGGCGCCGGCGCTCGAGCCCGTCGCCACCTGGCTCAACAGCACGCTGGGATGGCTCCCGCTGTTCGCCGCCGGCTCCGGTTCGGTCGCGGGCGGCGGCACGGTGTTCACGGCGGGCATCGTCCTGGCCCTGATGATCGTCCCCGTCATCACCGGTGTGACCCGGGAGGTGTTCCTGCAGACGCCGCGTGAACACGTAGAGGCCGCGCTCGCGCTGGGCGCGACCCGGTGGGAGGTGGTGCGCACCGCGGTGCTGCCGTTCGGCCGCAGCGGGTTCATCGGCGCCTCGATGCTGGGCCTCGGGCGCGCGCTCGGCGAGACCATGGCGCTGTACATGGTTCTGCAGACGACATCCGCGGCCTTCGGCTGGTCCCTGTTCGACAGCGGTGCCTCCATCGCCTCGAAGATCGCCCTGGGCTACGCGGAGTTCAACAACGAATTGCAGGCGGGCGCATACATCGCGGCGGGGCTGGTGCTCTTCGCTCTCACATTCGTCGTGGGTGCGGGTGCGCGCATGATCGCTGCGCGCGGAAACGGAGGCCGACGATGACACTCGCGACAGACGCACGCGTCGCGCCTGTTCGGGCGGCCACGTTCGTCCCCACCTCCCGCCGGCGCCGATGCACCGACGGAGCGGCGCGCATCCTGGTGTGGGCCAGCGTGGCGGTGGCGCTCGTGCCGTTGGCCTGGATCCTGTGGACCGTGACCGCCAAGGGGCTTCCCGCTGTCGCGTCGTCCACCTGGTTCACGAATTCCCTGAGCGGACTGTCCGCGACGACCCCGGGCGGCGGCGTATACCACGCCATCATCGGCACGCTCCTGCAAGGGCTCGTGTGCTCGGTGATCGCGATTCCGCTGGGGATCTCCGTGGCCGTCTACCTCGTCGAGTATGCCGGTGCGTCGCGGCTCGGCAAGGTGACCACCTTCATGGTCGACGTCCTCGCCGGGGTGCCGTCGATCGTCGCGGCGCTGTTCATCTACGCGCTCTGGGTGGTGACCTTCGGATTCGACAGGTCCGGAATCGCGGTGGCGCTGGCACTGGTGCTGCTGATGGTCCCGATGGTGGTGCGCTCGACGGAGGAGATGCTGCGGATCGTGCCGACCGACCTGCGTGAGGCGGCCTTCGCGTTGGGAGTGCCGCAATGGAAGACGATCGCCAAGGTCGTGCTCCCCACCGCGTTGCCCGGCATCGTCACCGGCACGATGCTCGCGATCGCGCGGGTGCTCGGCGAGACCGCGCCGCTGCTGATCCTCGTCGGCTACGCGCCGTTCATCAACTTCGACCTGGGGTCGGGGGAGATGGGGACGCTTCCCGGGCTGATAGTCGACCAGATGAACAATCCCGGCGCGGTGGGAGCGGACCGGATGTGGGGATCCGCGCTGACCCTCATCGGCATGGTCGCGATTCTCAGCATCGCCGCGACGCTCCTGGCGCGGCGCTCCACCGTCCGCGGCGGTCGTTGAGAACCGGGGCACGTGCCACAGCACCGGAGACCCGTCCGCACTGGGGACGGGAACCCACCGGGGACACCTCCCCGCAACCGCACACGAGAAGGAGGGCCCGCAATGTCCAGGCGGGTAGATCTGAAGGACGTCAACATCCATTACGGCGACTTCCAGGCCGTCGCCGACGTGGACCTGAGCATGCCGGCGCACAGTGTCACGGCGCTGATCGGGCCGTCGGGCTGCGGCAAGTCGACGGTGCTCCGGTCTATCAACCGGATGCATGAGGTCACCCCGGGTGCCCGAGTGGAGGGCAGCATCCGGCTCGACGACGAGGACATCTACGGGCCGGGAGTCGACCCGGTGGCCGTGCGGCGCACCATCGGCATGGTCTTCCAGCGGCCCAACCCGTTTCCGACGATGTCGATCCGCGACAACGTGGTCGCCGGCCTGCGGCTGCAGGGCGTGCGGGACAAGTCCGCTCTGGCCGAGATCACCGAACGCGCACTGCGCGGGGCGAACCTGTGGGGCGAGGTGAAGGACCGCCTGACCTCGCCGGGCGGGGGGCTGTCCGGCGGTCAGCAGCAGCGGTTGTGCATCGCCCGTGCCATCGCGGTCTCACCGGAGGTGCTGCTGATGGACGAGCCCTGCTCGGCGCTCGACCCCATCTCCACGCTTGCGATCGAGGAGCTCATCGCCGAGCTCAAGGAGCAGTACACGGTGGTCATCGTCACCCACAACATGCAGCAGGCCGCCCGGGTGAGCGATAGGACCGCGTTCTTCAACCTGCCGGGAGTGGGCATGCCCGGCGAGCTGATCGAAGTGGACGATACGGAAACGATCTTCTCCAACCCGGCACAGAAGGCCACCGAGGACTACATTTCGGGCCGCTTCGGCTGACCTGCCGGGCCGTGCGCACCGGCGCGGGCGGGTCAGAAGGCCGCCTCATCGAGGTGCATCGGCTCCTCGTCGAGCCCGTCGATGACCTCCCTGGCCGCGGTGATCCCGGGAAGGACGTGGCGGGCGAAGAACGATGCGGCGACCACCTTCCCCTCGTAGAACAACCTGTCCGGTTCGGCGGGGTCCGCGTGGAGCAGCCGCAGGGCGATCTGCGCCTGCAGGGACAACTGCCAGGCGATGAGCAGGTCACCTACTGCCAGAAGGAAGTCCACCGCGCCGAGCCCGACCTTGTACAGCCGGTCCGGGTCATCGTGCGCCGCCATGGCATGGCCTCCGAGCGTGGCGGTCATCGCCTGCACGTCGCCGAGGGCTTGCGCGAGCCGGGCGCGCACCGGGGCGAGACGGTCCGCGCCGACGTCGCCGCCTCGGCTGACACCGTCGTCACCACCGTCCGCGGTTCTCCGGACCTGTTCTGCCAGATGCGCCAGCGCGCCTCCGCCGTCGCGCAGGATTTTGCGGAAGAAGAAGTCCTGTGCCTGGATCGCGGTGGTGCCCTCGTAGAGCGAGTCGATCTTGGCGTCGCGGATGTACTGCTCGACGGGGTGGTCCTGCAGGAAACCCGACCCGCCGAAGCACTGAAGGGTTTCGGTCAGCATCGCGTAGGCGCGTTCGGAGCCGGCGGCCTTCACCACGGGCAATAACAGGTCGTTCACCCGGGCGGCCATGTCGGCGTCGGCGCCGGAGACGCGGGCGGCGACTGCAGCGTCCTGGTGTGCGGCCGTGTACAGGTACAGCGCGCGCAAACCCTCCGCGTACGACTTCTGCATCAACAGCGAGCGGCGCACATCCGGGTGATGGCTGATCGTCACTTTGGGGGCCGATTTGTCCCCCATCCGCGCGAGGTCGACTCCCTGGACGCGCGTACGCGCGTAGTCGAGCGCGCCGAGGTAGCCGGTGGACAACGTCGCGATCGCCTTGACGCCCACCATCATCCGGGCTTCCTCGATCACATGGAACATCTGGGCTATCCCGGCATGCCGGTCACCGACGAGGTAGCCGACAGCAGGGGTGCCATGCATGCCGAAGGAGAGCTCGCAGGTGGCGGAGGCCGTCAGACCCATCTTGTGTTCGATCCCGGTGACGAAGACACCGTTGCGCGCCCCGGGCTCGCCGGACTCGGGGTCGAACAGGAACTTGGGCACGAGGAACAGGCTCAGCCCCTTGGTGCCAGGGCCGGCCCCCTCGGGGCGGGCGAGCACCTGGTGCACGGTGTTCTCGCACAGGTCGTCGGCGTCGGCGGAGGTGATGAAGCGTTTGACGCCCTCGATCCGCCAGGTGCCGTCGTCCTGGCGGATCGCGCGTGTGCGTCCCGCCCCCACGTCGGAACCGGCGTCGGGTTCGGTGAGCGCCATCGTCGCGCCCCATTCCCGCTCCACCGCGATCCGTGCCCACCGCCTCTGCCTGTCGGTCCCGATGCGGTGGAGTATCTCGGCGAACTTGGGCCCGGCGAGGTACATGTATGCGGCCGGCTGGGCTCCCAGAGCGAGCTCATTGAGTGCCCACACCAGGATGCGCGGTGCCGGGACGCCGCCCAGTTCCACGTCCATACCGACGCGGTACCACCCGGCGCTGCGCCATGCGCGGAAGGACTCCTTGAACGATTCCGGCAGGCTCACGGAGTGATCGGCCGGGTCGAAGCGCGGAGGATTGCGGTCGGCGTCGGCGTAGGACGCCGCCAACGGCCCCTCCGCCTGCCGGGCGGCCTCAGCGAGGATATCGCTGACGGCATCCGGATCAAGGTCGCCGAAGGCGCCGTCGGCCAGGATCTTTCCGATGCCCAGCACCTCGAAGAGATTGAACTCGATGTCCCGCACGTTGCTCCGGTAGTGGCCCATCTGCAGCCTTCCGAGTCCGGCTTCCGCGGGTGCGGGCGGCACGGCGTACCGCGTGCCCCACAGTGCGCCGCGACATGCGGGTTACGCAACGGTAGGTTGTGCGTCGCGCCGGGTCCGCAGCGTCCGGCGCCGAGGCCGGTCGCAAAACGATGTCGCGAAACGCTTCGGTGACGGATTTCGGCAGTGTCACGGACGGCGCGGACGTGTCGGACTCCTCGGGTCTGCGCTCGGTGACAGACTCGGCCTCCACCGGTTCGACCCGTGGCTCACAGCAGCTCGTGGTCGACTACCTGGTCCGGCATCTCGCCCGTCGCCAGGAACACCACCCGGCGGGCCACCTGCACCGCATGGTCCGCGAAACGTTCGTAGAAGCGGCCGAGCAGTGCCACGTCCACGGCAGCGCCGACACCGTGCCGCCATTCGCGGTCCATCAGCACTGTGAGCAGGTGATGGTGCAGGTCGTCCATCGCGTCGTCTTCGGCCTGCAGGTGGCCCGCGCGTTGCGGGTCGTGCGTGACCAGCACCTCGCGCGCCGCGTCCGCGAGGGCCACCGCGATCCGGCCCATCTCCGCCACATGCCCGCCGACCTCCTCCGGCAACGCGTGCTCGGGGTGGTTGCGCGCGGCGACCTTCGCGATGTGCGCCGCCAGCGCGCCCATCCGCTTGAGGTCGGCGACGATCTGGATGCCGCTGACGATCTGGCGCAGGTCCCCGGCGACCGGAGCCTGCAGTGCGAGGAGCGCGAACGCCTGCTCCTCGCAGCGTGCGGCCAGTTCGTCGAATCGGGGGCGGGTGGCGAGGACGTGCTCGGCGAGGGGGAGATCCGCCTGCAGCAGCGCCTCGGTCGCCTGGTCCATGGCATCCTCTGCCAGGCCGCACATCTCCGCCAGTCCGGTGGAGAGCTGCTCGAGCTTCTCGGTGTATGTGGATCGCACGGACCCAAGCCTAGGCGGGCAGTCTTGAGGGGCGGTGCGGTCGCGGTGAACGCCGGATGAATTTCCGGGCCGGGTCCGCGGGTGCGGTCAGCTGCAGCTCGTGTCGCCCGCGTTGACGACGCTGACGTCGAGCGGAACCGAGCCCTCTTCGGAGCTGTCTCCGGCGAGCATCGGGGTCAGCACGGAGCCGGTGCTCTGCGGGGTGACGGTGGATTGCGACGAGGTGTCGCTGAGCAGCACCTCGACGATGGAACCGAGCCCGGTGGTGCGCTGCAGCCTGGCGCCCGGGAACGCGGAGGCCACCGTCGCCGCGGCCGCCAGATTGTCCCCGGAGAACTGGACGATCGTCCCGCCGGTGACGGGCGCCGTGTGATTGCCGATGCTGTAGATCTGGAAGCCCTCGGCGCCCAGCTCGTCCGCGGTGGAGGAAGCGAAACCGCCGATGCTCGACGCGTTGCTGACCTGCACCGAGATGGTCCCGGGGGCGACGGCGTGAACCTGGGTCGTATCCGGGTCGCCGGCGGCATCCGCACCTTCCGTCCCCGCGGTGGCCGGGGCGGCGGGCGCGCTCGTCGACTCGGCGCTCCGGGCGTCGGCGCGCTGCTCGCCGGGGAGCGGCTCGTCGTCGATGATCGCGTCGAAGATGTTGCGGATGTCCTGCAGCCGCGGCGTCTCGTTGCCCCAGGCGTCGGTTCCGTCCGTGGGGGCGGTCAGGAAGGTGACCTGATCGGCGTCGACGTTCTGCAGCGAACGGCCGAGCGTGATGAGCGCCTGGGTGTCGAGATTGTCGCCGAAGGACGCCTTGATGAACTCGTTGATGAACGAATTCAGCTTGCCCGGGTCCAGCAGGACGTTGTGCGACAGGGCCTTGCGCAGCAGTGACGACAGGAACATCTGCTGGCGCTTGATGCGCCCGTAGTCGCCGTTGCCCTCCGCCTCGACCTTGCGGGCCCGCACGTACTCCAGCGCGGTCGTGCCGCTGATGGTCTGCGTGCCGGGCTCCGGCAGGATCGTGCCCAGCTCGTCGTCGACCAGGGGCCTGGTGGTGCACACTTCGACGCCGCCGACGGTGTCGACCATCGCCTCGAAGCCTGCGAAGTCCATGCCCAGGAAGTGGTTGACCTTGATCCCGGAGAGCTTCTGGATCACCTGGACGAGGCATCGGGGTCCGCCGAAGGCGTACGCGCTGTTGAGCTTGACGTCGTCCTGCGCCGGCACGATCTCGTCGGTGTAAGTGCCGGACGAGTTGTCCCAGCGCTCGCAGGAGGGGCGGTCGACGTTGAGGTCGCGCGGGAAGGACACCCCCACAACCCGGCTGCGGTCGGCGGGGATGTTGACCAGCATGATGGTGTCGGATCGGGCGCCCTCGACCTGGGTGGAACTGCCCGCGCCCACCTCGGAGTTCGCGCCGGCCCGGGTGTCCGTTCCGATGATCAGGTAGTTCTCGTCCCCGAACTGTCCTGCGGGGTTGCGCACGTCGTCCGAGTTCTGGTCCAACGCGGAGACCTGGGTGTACTGGCTGTCGGTGATGCGCAGGTAGCTCCACACCGCGCCGGTCACCACCAGGGAGAGCACCGAGACCAGCGCGATGGCGACATGGCTGACGCGCAGCCAGTAGCTGGGGTGGCGGTCGTGCCCGGCGCGACCGTGGTGGAGGCGTCCCGGGATGCTCAGTGGCAGCGCCGAGCGGATCCACGACGCGGTCTCCGGCGTGGGGCGGGGCGCTTCCCCGTCCGCTGCGTGCGGGATGCCGACGTCCGCGGCGGCTTCGCCGTCGTGCGCGTCGTCGTCCTGAGGGGAGTCGTCCTGAGGGGAGTCGTCCTGCGGGGGGCCGTCGGAGCGAAGGTCGTCCGGAGGGGCCTTGTCGCCGTGATGAGCGGAGTGCGGCCGTCCCGCCGGGTCGGACGGCGCGGATCCCGCAGGCGATCCCGCGGTCGACTCGGCGGTGTATGCGGGCGCGTCCGGGGGAGTCCGCCGCGGTGGAGCCCCCGCGTCGGATGGGGCGGACGGCGCGGATGCCGTATCCGGTTCCGGTCCGGTGGCCGGATCCGCCGACTCGTCCCCGGAGCCCGGCGGTGCCGTGTCGCCGGGGGCGGAAGGAGCCTGGCCGGGGTGGCCGATGCGTGCGATGAGGTCGGCGACGGTCACCCGGCCGTGCGGCGCCTGGTCTGCGGAACTCAGCCTGCGTCGCCCGCCGTCGGCATCCGACTGCCCGGAGGCGCTTCGACGGGCTTCACGCCCCGGATCGCCGTCGTCCTCCAGTCCTGGGGACCCCTCGTCCCCGACGCCCCGGCCGGTGTCGTCGGGGGCGGCTGCCGGGGGTGATTCCTCGCCCCGGACGCGGGACAGGGGGCGTTCCCAGGGGGCGGTGAAACGGTGATCGTCGGTCACTGCCCGCCCTTCATGCTCCTCGACCCGTCGGCCGTCGTCGTCGGTGGCCCGTCGGCCCCGGGGTGTGCGTGATGCCGCGCGACCGTTGACGGCCGCCGACATCCCTGCCTGTGTCCGGCGGCGCCCGGCCGTTCTCCGGCCATGGTCTCCGGTCGATCACTCATCGTACTTATCGGCGCGCCCGGGCGCCGTGACGCCCACCCGGAAAGGCGCGTCCGGAGCTCGCCGTTGCAGCCGGGCCGCGGCACCCGTGTAGGTCAGCCGCCCGAGTTCATCACGTCGGCGCCGAACGGCACCGTCAGGTCGTCCGGATCGTCCAGCCATCCCTCGGGCAGGACCACCTTTCCGGGCGAACCCTGCCGCCCCCGGGGCTGGTAGCCCTCGGCGGGGAAGGGCACGTCCGGGTCGAGGCGCCCCAGCCGGTCCTCGAACTCGGCCATGCTCGTGACCCGGGCCAGCGCCACCCGCAGCTCGGATCCGGCGGGGAAGCCGTGCATGTACCAGGCGATGTGTTTGCGGATCTCGCGGCAGCCCTTGAGCTCGCCGTGGTGGGCGATCAGCAGTTCCAGGTGCCGACGCATGATGCGCGCCACCTCGCCGAGATTCGGGGCGGCCGGGATCTCGCGGCCGCCCAGGTGCGCGTCGAGCTCGGCGAACAGCCACGGCCGGCCCAGGCAGCCCCGGCCGATGACCACGCCGTCGCAACCCGTCTCCGCCATCATCCGCGCTGCGTCCTGGGCGGTGAAGATGTCGCCGTTGCCGAGCACGGGGATCTGCGGAACATGCTCTTTTAGCCGGGCGATCTGCGACCAGTCCGCCTGCCCCGAATAGCGCTGCTCGGCGGTGCGGGCGTGCAGGGCGAGAGCCACCGCGCCCTCGTCGGCGGCGATGCGCCCGGCGTCGAGGTGGGTGTGGTGGTCGTCGTCGATGCCCACGCGGAACTTCACCGTCACCGGCACGCCGCTGCCCTCGGTGGCCCGGACGGCGGCCGCCACGATCCGCCGGAACAGCGCGCGCTTGTACGGCAGGGCGGAGCCGCCGCCGCGCCGCGTCACCTTGGGCACCGGACAGCCGAAGTTCATGTCGATGTGGTCGGCCAGGTCCTCGTCGACGATCATCTTCGCCGCGTCGTAGGTGGTGTCCGGGTCCACGGTGTACAGCTGGAGCGAGCGCGGCGACTCGTCCGGCCCGAAGGCGGTCATGTGCATCGTCACCGGGTGCCGCTCGACCAGCGCCCGCGCCGTGACCATTTCGCACACGTACAGCCCCGCGGCGCCGCCGGTCCGCTCCCGCTCCACCTCGCGGCAGAGCGTGCGGAAGGCGATGTTCGTGACCCCGGCCATGGGGGCGAGGACCACGGGACTGCGCAGCGCGAACGGGCCGATGGTCAGAGGGGCGGGGCGGGTCTGCAGCGAAAGCACCCGTCCATTGTGCCGGAACTCAGCCGGCGAGCGACTCCCGGCGCTTGCGGTCACGCTCGAGTGCGCGGGCGCGGGTCTCCTCGAACCGCGCGACCTTGCCTTCGAGATCGTCGATGAACGCGCCGATGCGGTCACGCTGGCGCTCGCCCTCGGCCGTGTAGTCGGTGCGCTCCATGATCTGCCACTTGCGCAGCACGGGCTTGACGACCTCGTTGAGGTGCTGGCCCAGATCGTAGATGCCGTTCTTCGCGATGAGCACGGCGTTGCGGCGGAAGTCGGGCATGCCGTGCCCGGGCATCTCGAAGGCCTCGAGAATGTCCGCGATGGCGCCCACCGCCCTGTCCGGCGCGAGCTCCAGGGCGGACTCGCATAGGTTGCGGTAGAAGACCATGTGCAGGTTCTCGTCGGCCGCGACGCGCGCGAGCATGCGGTCGGCGACCGGGTCGCCGCAGGCCTTGCCGGTGTTGCGGTGGCTCACCCGCGTGGCCAGCTCCTGGAAGGTCACGTATGCCAGGGAGTGCAGGATGTCCTTGTCCGTCTGCGGGTTGTAGCCGGTGATCATGTGCTGCATGCGCGCGCGCTCGAGCGCCACCGGGTCCACGCCGCGGGTGACCACCAGGTAGTCGCGCATGACGATCGCGTGCCTGTTCTCTTCCGCGGTCCACGTGCCCACCCACGTGCCCCACGGTCCGTCCAGCGAGAAGTTGGTGGCGATCTCACGGTGGTAGGAGGGCAGGTTGTCCTCCGTGAGCAGGTTCGTGATCATCGCCGCCTTGGCGGTGGGATCGAGGCGTGACTGCTCCTCGTCCCAATCGACGCCGCCCATCGCCGCGAAGTTGGTGCCCTCGTCCCAGGGGACGTAGTCGTGGGGGTGCCACTCCTTGGCCATCGACTGGTGCCGGTTGAGGTTGGCCTCGACCACCGGCTCGAGTTCGGTGAGCAATTCGAGCTCGGTCAGCATGCTGGTCATCGGTTCCCTCCCATTGGACTCCTGGACACGGTCACTTTACGGCACCGTAGGTACGGGTGAAAGGGTCCAGGGGTTGAATTCGTCGATCGTCGATGCACCCTGGCCCGGCCGTGCATGCTGGGTGGTGCCGGCCGCTGCTCGGCGTCCGGAGCGTACGCGACGGGAGGACGCATATGTCGATAGCGACGATCAATCCGACGACCGGCGAACTTGTCCGCAAGTTCGACGAGATGTCCGCCGACGAGGTCGAGCGGCGCATCGCCCTGGCGCACGATGCCTATCTTCGCCATCGCCTCACCGGATTCGACGAGCGTGCCCGCCTCATGCGGGCGGCGGCGGACCTCATGGATTCGGACGCCGATGAGCTGTCCAAGACGATGACCGTGGAGATGGGCAAGACCCGCGAGTCGGCCCGCGGCGAGATCGCCAAGTGCACGAGGACGATGCGGTACTACGCGGACAACGCCGGGAAGTTCCTCGCCGACGCGCCCCGCGACTCGGCGGCCGTCAAGGCGCAGGACGCCTACGTCAAATACCTGCCGATCGGCCCCGTACTCGCGGTGATGCCCTGGAACTTCCCGCTCTGGCAGGTCGTGCGCTTCGCGGCCCCGGCACTGATGGCCGGCAATGTGGGGCTGCTCAAGCACGCGTCCAACGTGCCGCAATGCGCGCAGTATCTCGGCGAGGTGTTCACGCGGGCGGGGTTCGAGGAGGGCTGTTTCCAGACTCTCCTGATCGGCGCCCGGCACGTCGAGGCCGTACTGCGCGATCCCCGGGTACAGGCCGCGACTCTCACCGGCTCGGAGCCGGCGGGCCGGTCGGTCGCGTCGATCGCCGGTGACGAGATCAAGCACACGGTGCTCGAGCTCGGCGGCAGCGACCCCTTCGTCGTCATGCCGTCCGCCGACATCGACCGCGCGGTGAAGACGGCGGTGTTCGCCCGTACTCAGAACAACGGCCAGTCCTGCATCGGCGCCAAGCGGTTCATCGTGCACGCGGACGTCTACGAGGAATTCAGTGCGAAGTTCGTCGCCGGCATGGACGCCCTGCGCGTGGGCGACCCGATGGAGGACGGCGTCGACGTCGGGCCGCTGGCCACCGAACAGGGGCGCAAGGACGTCGAGGCGCTGGTCGACCCGGCCCTGGCGGCGGGAGCGAAGGCGCTGTGCGGCGGCAAGCGGCTCGACGGTGCGGGATGGTTCTACCCGCCGACGGTCATCACGGACATCACCGAAGACATGGACATCTACCGTCAGGAGGTGTTCGGTCCGGTCGCGTCGCTATACAAGGTGGCGGACATCGACGAGGCGGTCTCGCTGGCGAACGTCGTCGATTTCGGGCTCGGCGCCGTCGCCTGGACCGAGGACGCCGACGAGCGCGCCCGGTTCATCCGTGACCTCGAGGCCGGTGCGGTGACCATCAACGGCATGACGACGTCCTATCCGGAGCTGCCGTTCGGCGGAGTCAAACGCTCCGGGTACGGGCGCGAGCTCCACGCCGAGGGCATCCGGGAGTTCTGCAACGCCAAGACGGTGTGGGTGGGCGAATAGGACTCTCCACAGGTTCTCCGTACGGACCGTTCCCGGCCGGGCTCACGACCGGCCGGGAACGACGAACCGATGTGTCCGATGTGTGGGACCGCGGCTGAAAAGTGGGCCGGCACACTGTGGGATGCGCGATATGACGATCGGAACCGGGAATGCCGGCAACGCGATGAGCGGACCGGCGGAAGAGGACACGGCAGTGGACGCGAGCGGCGACGGCGAGTATGTGGCGCCGACGAGTGAGCCGGAGGACGTCGAGCGGCTGTTGCCGGAGGAGGCCGCAGCGCAGGGGCTGACTTTCGCAGACGTCCTGATGCGGCGCCGGGGCGACGACCATCCCGGCATGTTGTTCGAGGATTCGGCGTGGACGTGGGGGCAGGTGGTCCAGGAGTCGATCGACCGTGCCGTGGTGCTGCGCGGGCTGCGCAGCGAGGGCAAGCCCTTCCACGTGGGCGTGCTTCTCGAGAACGTGCCCGAGTACATCTTCCTCATCGCCGCGGCAGGGTTGGCGGGAGCCACTCTGGTGGGCATCAACCCCACCCGTCGCGGCGCGGAGCTCGCGGCCGACATCCGCGGGGTGGACTGCGACCTGATTCTCACCGACTCGGTGCAGGGCGCGGTGCTCGACGGCCTGGACACCGGAGTCGCGGCCGACAGGATCATCGACGTGGACGGTGCGCGGTGGCGCGGACTGCTCGCCGAGGCCGCGGGTTCCGAGGTGCCGGACGTGCCCGAGGCGCACGACCCGTCTCGCATCCTGCTGCTCACGTTCACCTCGGGCTCGACGGGCGCTCCGAAGGCGGTCATCTGCAGCAGCGGCCGGCTGGCGGCGCTCGCGGCGATCAACCACCTGTCGTTCGTGCGTGACGACGTCACCTACAACTCGATGCCGCTGTTCCACGGCAACGCGATCTTCTCCTGCTGGGCCCCGTCGGTGTACACGGGCGCGACGTTCAGCATGCGCCGCAAGTTCTCGGCGTCCGGCTTCCTGCCGGACGTGCGCAGGTTCGGGGCGACGTTCTTCAACTACGTCGGCCGGTCGCTGGCGTACATCCTCGCGGTGGAGGAGACGCCGGAGGAGGCGGACACCCGGCTGCGCACGGTGTTCGGCACCGAGGCGGCGCCGCACGACCGCGACGAGTTCGAACGGCGGTTCGGCGTCCGTCCCATCGAAAGCTACGGCTCGTCTGAGGGCGGGTGCATCGTGAGCCAGACGCCCGATGCGCCGGCGCAATCGTTGGGTCGACCGCCCGTCTTCATGGATGTGCGGGTGCTCGATGACGACGGGAACGAGTGCCCCCCGGCCGGGTTCGACGCGGACGGGAAGATCACCAACGCCGCCGCCGCGATCGGCGAACTGACCACGCTCAACGGTGCGGCGATGTTCGAGGGCTACTACAAGAACCCGGAGGCCACCGCGGACCGCATCGACGGCGAGGCCTACCGCACCGGCGACCTGGCCTACCGGGACGCCGACGGCTTCTTCTACTTCGCGGGCCGCAAGGGCGACTGGATGCGGGTGGACAGCGAGAACTTCTCGGCCGCGCCGGTGGAACGGATCCTGGCCCGGTTCCCGGGTGTGTCGCTGGTGGCCGTGTACCCGGTGCCGGACCCGCGCACGGGCGACCAGGTGATGGCCACATTCCAGATGCTCGGCGGCACCGCGTTCGACCCGGCGGAGTTCGGCCGGTTCCTGGCCGCTCAGCCGGATCTGGGCACCAAGTGGGCGCCGCGGTTCGTGCGCATCACCGACGGCATCCCGGTGACCGCCACCCGCAAGATCGACAAGCCCACGTTGCGGCGTCAGTCGTGGGTGGACGCGCACACGGTGTACGTCGGCGACACCAAGTCGCTCGAGTACACCGCGCTCGACGGCCCTGTCCGCGAGGAACTACTCCTGGAGTACGCCAAGTACGATCGCTCGCCCGCATAGCAGGCGGACGACAGCCGACGGCGGCCCCGGAGGCGCGTCCTCCGGGGCCGCCATCTCTGTGACGCGGGCCCTCCGTCAGCCGGCCGCGAGCATCAACTCGTCGCCGTCGACCGTGACCTCGATGGTGTCGCCGCTGTGCACGCGGTCGTCCAGCAGCAGGTCGGCGACCCGGTCGTCGATCTCGCGCTGAATGGTGCGCCGCAACGGCCGCGCACCGTACTCGGGCTGGTGGCCGCGCTCGGCCAGCCAGCTCACCACGTCGTCGGAGAAGCTGATCCCGATCTCGCGCGTGGCGAGCCGGGCGCGGCTGTCCTCGAGCAGCTTGTCGGTGATCACGTGCAGCTGTTCGGCGGCGAGCTTCTGGAACACCACCACCTCGTCGATCCGGTTGAGGAACTCGGGCCGGAACGACTCCCGGAGTCGACCCAGCACGCGGTCACGCGCCTGCTTCTCCGAGCCGTCGCCGTCGAGCGTGCCGAATCCGATCCCGCCGGATCGCGACGAGATGAACTCGGAGCCCAGGTTGCTCGTCATGATCAGCACGGTGTTGGTGAAGTCGACCGTGCGTCCCTGGCCGTCGGTGAGGCGGCCGTCGTCGAGCACCTGCAGCAGCACGTTGAACACGTCCGGGTGCGCCTTCTCGATCTCGTCGAGCAGGATCACCGAGTACGGGTTCCGCCGCACCTTCTCGGTGAGCTGACCGGCCTCGCCGTATCCGACGTAGCCCGGGGGAGAGCCCACGAGACGGCTGGCCGTGTGCCGCTCGCCGAACTCGCTCATGTCCAGCCGGATCATCCGGTCGGCATCGCCGAACAGGCTCTGCGCGAGCGTCTTCGCCAGCTCGGTCTTGCCCACGCCCGTCGGCCCCAGGAACAGGAAGCTCCCGACGGGCCGGTTCGGGTCGGACATGCCCGCCCTGCTGCGGCGCACCGCCCGGGCGATCGCGTGCACGGCGTCGTCCTGCCCGATGACCCGCGCGTGCAACTCGTCCTCGAGCCGTACCAGCCGGTCGCGTTCGCGCTCGGTCATGCGATCGGCCGGGATGCCCGTGGCACGCGCGATGATGCCTGCGATGTCCTCCTCCGTCACGGTCCGGTCGGCGTCGCCGGAGTCTGCGGCGACACGGTCCGCGTTCGCCGTATCGCCCTCCGGGCCCGCAGGCTTCTCGGCCTGGGCCGCGGCGACCCGCTTCTCGAGCGCGGCGATCCTGTCGCGCAGAGCCCCCGCCGTCTCGTAGTCCTCCGCGGTGACGGCGTCGTCCTTCTGGGCGGTCAGACGTGCGACCTCGCGGTGCAGAGCGTCGGTGTCGACGGTCGAGAGCCGCTTGCGCGCGCCCGCCTGGTCGATCAGGTCGATCGCCTTGTCCGGCAGCAGTCTGTCGGTGATGTACCGCTTCGACAGCTCGACCGCCGCGCGGACCGCCTCCCGGGTGTAGGTGACCCCGTGGTGCTTCTCGTAAGCGGGACGCAGCCCTTCGAGGATCCGCACGGCGTCCTCCACGGCGGGTTCGGCCACCGTCACCGGCTGGAACCGCCGCTCCAAGGCGGGGTCCTTCTCGATGTTCCTGCGGTACTCGTCGAGCGTCGTCGCGCCGATCATGTGGAGGTCGCCGCGTGCCAGCTTGGGCTTGAGGATGTTGCCCGCGTCCATGGCGCCCTCGGACCCGCCGGCGCCCACGATGGTGTGGAGCTCGTCGACGAACACGATGGTCTCGCCCTCGGCCGCGGAGATCTCGTCGAGCAGCTTCGTCAGCCGCTCCTCGAAATCGCCCCGGTAGCGGGTGCCGGAGAGCATCCCGGCCAGGTCCAGCGCCACGACCCGGCGTCCGAGCAGCAGCTCGGGAACGTCGCCGTCGCTGATCCGCTGCGCCAGGCCTTCGACGATCGCGGTCTTGCCGACGCCGGCCTCGCCGATCAGCACCGGATTGTTCTTGGTGCGGCGCAACAGGATCTCCACCACCTGCTCGATCTCGTCGCCGCGGCCGATGACGGGGTCGAAGCCTCCGTCGCGGGCGCGGGCGGTGAGGTCGTCGCCGTACTTCGCCAGCATCGAATCGGATTCGCCGCCGGAACCCGCGCCCGGGCCGCCGTCGTTCGGGCCCTGCCCCTGTGCCGCGGCGATGAGCCGGTCCGGCGTGGCGCCCGATTCGTTCAGCTGCCGGCCTGCCGGAAGGTCGGGGGTCATGGCGAGGGCGAGCAGGACGTGTTCGGGCGCGATGCGCTGGGCGCCTGTCGCCCTGGCCAGCTCGAGCGACTCGCTGAGGATGCGGCTGCCCTCGAACCCCAGGGACGGGGCGTCGGACAGCGCGACGTGCCCGGATGCCGACCCGGCGTCGGTGCCGCCCCTGTCGGGGCGGATTGCGTCGGGGTCGAGGCCCGCGGCCTGCAGCAGGTCCGCGACACGTTCGTGCTGCGCGAAGGCGTGCAGGATGCGCAGCGAGCCGACGACCGATTCGCCGTGGCGCTGCGCCTCGGCGAACGCCTCCGCGACGATCTTCTGGGTCTCCTCGTCGGCGACGGCGCCCAGTTCGATGCGCCGCCGGCCGCCGGGGTTGCCGGAGAACGGGTTGCCTTGGCCGAATCCGCCCGGAGTACCGGAGCCACCGCGGCCGAACGAGCCCGGCCCGTAGAACACTGCCATGAACAGCCTCCTGTATGTGAGTGATTCTGACTCAACTAACAAGGAGGTCGGTGTTCGTATTCCTGCCGGTTCGCCCAAGGTTGAGCGTTGCAGGGTTAATCCTGTGGACGGTGGGCCGTGTGGTCGGCGAGACTCGTGGACAAGTATCGTGTCGGATCGAGCCCCTTTAGCTCAGTTGGTAGAGCTACGGACTTTTAATCCGCAGGTCGTCGGTTCGAGCCCGACAGGGGGCACTCCGGTGGCTTCCATCGCTGGTGGGCATGACTGTTCCGACGTCGACCGCGGGGTGGCCTTCCCGGACCGTGCGGCCGATTTGGCGGACGGGGATCGCATGTCATATGCTTTCCTCGCTCCCAACGGAAAGCCGTTGAGGGTACTTGCCGAGCCTGCTCGGCGAGCCCCCTTCGTCTAGCGGCCTAGGACACCGCCCTTTCAAGGCGGCGGCGCGGGTTCGAATCCCGTAGGGGGTACGTTCCACCGGAGTGTGCCTTCGCGTGCGAGCAGTAGCGTGATCGTCCGCGATCACCACTGCGAACCAGGCGATTCGGTTCCGGCGGCGGGACATGGTAGAAATTACTACCGGAAGCGCGAGTTTCCCGGTGGTACACAGCAAGGCCCTGTGGCGCAGTTGGTTAGCGCGCCGCCCTGTCACGGCGGAGGTCGCGGGTTCGAGTCCCGTCAGGGTCGCAAAAGGTTTCGGTGGTAAGCCGAGACCTTCCGGCCAGGTAGCTCAGTTGGTACGAGCGTCCGCCTGAAAAGCGGAAGGTCGCCGGTTCGACCCCGGCCCTGGCCACAACAGTATTCACACGGAAACCCCGGTAGCCCTTCGGCGCCGGGGTTTCCGTGTTCTACGGCGGCGCGTGCTCCGCCGGAAGGGGTGAGGCGGGGAGTGCGACGCCGACACCGCCGGATAACCTGACCGAACGGCGGCCACCGCCCGCCCCGCAGGGATCGGCACCGAAGGCGGTCAGGTCGCCGCTGCACCACAGCCGTCCCTGCCGCCCCGCCACGAGGAGTGAATCCGTGCCGCAGCCCACCCACCCGCTCGACGCCTCGCTGGAACTGACGCAGGGAGACGACGGGAGCGTCACGGGAGCCACCACGGCGGCGTACGCGAACATGGTGGGACCGTTCGGCGGCAACACGGCCGCGGTGCTCCTGCACGCGGCACAGGAGCATCCGGAGCGCCTGGGGGAGCCCGTGGCACTGACGGTGAACTTCGCCGGGCCCGTCGCGGACGGCGACTTCACCGTCACCGCCCGGCCCATGCGCACCAACCGATCCACGCAGCACTGGTCGATCGAGCTCAGCCAGGACGGCGTCGTCGCCACCACCGCCACCGCGGTCTTCGCGGTGCGCCGGGACACGTGGGCCGCCGACGAGGCGGTGATGCCGCGGGTTCCCGCAGCAAACGAGGTGCCGGCGACGGCGATGCCGCCGTTCATCAAGTGGGCGGACAACTACGAGTTCCGCTGGGTCGTCGGCGGCATCCCCCAGCCGCCCGCGGACGGCGAGGCCCCTGTCGAGAGCGACGATTCGACCACCACGATGTGGGTGCGCGACATGCCGCCGCGCCCCCTCGACTTCGCGGCGCTCACCGGCATCTGCGACAGCTTCTATCCACGCGCGTTCCTGCGTCGCGGCACCGCGCTGCCGGCCGGGACGGTCACCTTCACGGTGTACTTCCACGCGGACGCCGAGGCCCTGGCAGGCCAGGGCAGCGAGCCGGTGCTCGGCACGGCCCGGGCGAAGGCGTTCGGCAAGGGCTACTTCGACCAGGTGGCGGAGATCTGGGGTGCGGACGGCCGGCTGCTGGCGACCTCGCACCAGCTCGTCTACTTCAAGGCCTGACCCGCCGGGACCCGGCCGCGGCGGGACCCGGCGGGTTCCGGAGGATCAATCACCCAGCACGGCGTGCAGGAACTTGCGGGTGCGCTCCTCGTCGGGTTCGCCGAAGATCTTCTCCGGCGTCCCCTCCTCGACGATCCGGCCGCCGTCGAACATCAGCACGCGGTTGGACACGTCCCGCGCGAACCGCATCTCATGCGTGACGATGAGCATCGTGATATCGGTGGTGCGGGCGATCTCGCGCAGCACGTCGAGCACGTCGGAGACGGTCTCCGGGTCCAGCGCCGAGGTCACCTCGTCGAGCAGCAGGATCTCCGGCTCCATGGCCAGTGCGCGGGCGATGGCCACGCGCTGCTGCTGACCGCCGGAAAGCTTCGACGGGTGCTGCTCGGCCTTGTCCGCCAGCCCCACCATCTCGAGCAGTTCCATCGCCCTCGTGCGGGCGTCCTGCTTGGAGTGCCCGAGCACGCGGATCGGCGCCTCGGTGATGTTGTCGATCACCTTCATGTTGGGAAACAGATTGAAGTGCTGGAACACCATGCCGATGGTCCGTCTGCGGCGACGCAGGTACTTCTCCGGTGCGGGGATCAACTTTCCGCGGCGGCGGATGTGGCTCAACGGCTCGTCGCCCACCCAGATGACGCCGTCGGTGACCTTTTCGAGCGTCATCAGCAGCCGCAGGATCGTCGTCTTGCCCGAGCCCGAAGGGCCGATGAGGGTGACGCGGTCGCCGCGGCGCACCGAGAAGTCCAGGTGGTCGAGCACAGTGTTGTCACCGAACTTCTTGACCACCTTCTCGAAGCGGATCATCGGCTGATCCTGCGTGGTGGTCGCGGTGTCAGCTGCGGGCAAGGCGTGCCTCCAGACGGCGGATGAGCAGGGACGTCGGGTAGCTGGCCACCAGGAAGATCAGGCCCGCCATCGTGAGCGCCTCCATGTAGCGGAAGTGGTCGCCGCCGTAGACCTGCGCCACGCGGACCATCTCCGTGACGGTGATCACCGAAAGGAACGGCGTGTCCTTGAACATGGCGACGATGTTGTTGCCCAGTGCGGGCACCACGCGGCGGAGTGCCTGCGGCAGGATCACCGCGATCCAGGTCCTGTGGCGGGGCAGCGACAGCGCGGTGCAGGCCTCCCACTGGGGCTTGGGCACGGCATCGATGCCGGCGCGGAAGGCCTCCGACTGGTAGGTGGCGTAATGGACGCCGATGACGGCGATGCCGATGTAGAGCGGTTTGACGGTGGGCATGGCCACGTAGACGGCGGTGAGCTGCACCACCAGCGGCGTGGAGCGGATGAAGGTGAACACGAAGCTCAGCGGCCACGTGACGGGTTTGAACCCGGTCTGCTGGATCACGGCGACTACGAGCCCCGCGACGACGGCGATGGCCGAGCCGATCACGGTGACCAGCAGCGTGGTCTTGAAACCCTCGAGGAGTACCGGCAGTACGTCCCAGGTGGTTTCCCAGCTCCAGTCGACGCTCATCGGTCACCCCCTCGCAGGCCGCCCGGCCCCTCGTTGGACCCGCCCGGCGCGGACGGTGCGGCACCCGCCGGAGCGGGCGTCGCTGTCATGCGGCGGCGCGGGTCCCACCACGCGGTGTCGACGAGGCCCAGCCGGTGCTTGGCGAGGTACTCGACGCCCTTCATCAGCCACTCGATCACGTACGCGATGATGAAATAGAGCACCAGCACGATGCCGTACGCCAGGAACGTGTTGCCGGTGGCGTTGCGGAGGATCTCCCCCTGGAAGTTCAGGTCCACCAGCGTGATCGCCGAGGCGATGGCGGAGCCCTTGAGCAGCTGGATGATCAGCACTTTCATGGGCGGGATCATCTGCACCCACGCCTGGGGGAAGACGACTCGGCGGAAACGGTCCACGGGCGAGAAGCCCAGGGCCACCGCGGCCTCGCGCTGGGGCACCGGCACCGCGCCCAGCGAGCCGCGTACCACCTCGGCCCCGTAGGCCCCGTAGTTGAGGCCCAGCGCGAGGATGCCGCACAGCATCGGCGAGATCTCCACGCCGAGCTGGGGCAGGACGTAGAACAGCCAGAACATCTGGACGACAAGGGATGTTCCGCGAAAGAACTCGATCACCACACGGGCCGCGCCGCGGACGACGACCGCGGGCGAGGTGGATGCCAGGCCCAGCGTGAACGCCAGGATGAACATCAGAACCGTACCGCCCGCGGTCAACTCCAGGGTGACTACGAGACCGTGCTGGAAATCCGGAAGGTGGTCGAGTACAGCGTCGAGCTGGTCTCCCATACCGCTTACGGCAGCTTCCCGTCGCAGAACGCCTGCGTGGTCCAATCCGGGTCGGGCATCTCCGCCTCGCTGAAGCCGAAGTCACTGACCAGCGAGAGGTAGCGTTGCTTGTCGGTGACGATGGGGCGGACCTTCTCGTTGAAGGCGTCGACCAGTTCGGTGTCGCCCTGGCGGAACGTCGCTGCGCCGCCGCTGATCTGCGGGACGCCGTCGATGGCCTGGACGAACGAGGGCGTGACGTCCACGGGCGCATCCGGTTGCTGCTTCTTCATGTAGTGCAACGACACGCCGGTGAGCGCGAAGGCGTCGACGCGGCCCGAGGTGACCGCGTCCATGCCGTCCTGCGCGGTGTCCACCGAGGTCTTGTTGATCCCCAGCTTGTCGCAGTATCCGCTCTCGAGCGCACCCGCCATCACGGCGATGTTGGCGCCCTTGGCGGCCGCATCGTCGAGGTTCATCAGCCCCATCGGGTTGCCCGGCGGGGTCATCAGCGCCGTGGTGTAGCGGAAGGTGGGGGTGGAGAAGGCCACCTCCTTGCAGCGCTCCGGCAGGATCGACATGTCGGCGCTGACGGCGTCGAACCGCCCCGCTTTGAGCCCGGGAATGAGCCCGCCCCAATCGACCAGCACGCCCTCGACCTTGTCGATGCCGAGCTCCTTGTAGGCGGCGCTGTCGATGGCGATCGCTGCGCCCGTGAGCTTCCCGTCCTCCTTGAAGCTGTGCGGCCGCTCGCCCGCGAAGCCGACGGTGATCTTGCCGGCGTCCTGCGCCTTCTGCAGCGTGTTCCCCGACGCCGTGTCGCTTCCGCACCCTGCGAGCGTGAAGCCGGTGGCGGCCACGAGGCCCACTCCGCCGGCCCCCGCCAGGAATCCGCGCCGCGTAAAGCCCTGCGTAAGCGGCGTTGTCAATGACTGTCTGCTCATGATCGCGCTCCTCGCCGCGGCGGCCGGCACGCGGGCGCCACTCGTCGGTTGCTTCCGTGCCTTCGGTCGAATGTGACCTTATAGGTAATTCGCCCCCGATGTGATCGGCACCCCGGAATCACGCCTCGGGGGAGATGCGATCGTGATGTGGCGTTCGCCCCTGTGCGCCGCGTCCACCGCGTGCGGGCTTCGGGATCAGCAGCGCCACCGCACATGCCAGGGCGGCGGCGCCTGCGGCGGCGTAGTACGCGGTGTCGAAGGCGCCCGGCGCAGGCAGATGCGCCAGGGACCCGGGCACGCCGCCCGCCTGCCCGGCCGCGAGGTCGGCCGCGGTCACGGTCATCGCGGTGAGCAGCGCCGCCACCACCGCGCTGGCAGTGGACGTGCCGATGGACCGGAGCAGCGAGTTGAGCCCGTTCGCGGAGGCGGTCTCGGTGCGCGGGACGGACTCCATGATGAGCATCGGCATCGACGAGTACGTGATGGCGGTGCCGATGCTGACGAACATGGCCCCGAGCACGATGAAAGCGACCGAATGGTCCAGCTGGGTCCGCGCGAGGTACGCGACGGCCATGACGGCCGCACCGACGAACAGCGTGGTGCGGGGCCCACGGCGGTTGGTGATGTACGCGGAGAACGGCGAGAACAATGCCATCGCCATGCCGCCGGGGATCATCGCGAAGCCGGCGGCCATGACGGACAGCCCGAACCCGTGGGCGAGGGAGTCCGGAAGCTGGAGCTGCTGCGTGGTCAGCAGCATGTTCGCGTACATGGAGAAACCGACGAGAGCGGACGCGGCGTTGGTGAGCAGGACCGGCCTGCGGGTGGAGGTGCGCAGGTCCACCAGCGGGTTGGTGACCCGCCGCTCGAACGGGATCCAGACGACGAGCAACGCCGCGGCAAGCGCGAAGGTGGCCAGGGTGCCGGGGCTCGACCAGCCCCATGCGCCGCCCTTCGTGATCGCCATGAGCAGCGCGGTCAAGGCGCCGGACAGGAGGAGCGCGCCGAACCAGTCGAAGCGTCCGCCGGTGCGCACCGGCGACTCCGGTACGACGATGCGCACCGCCACGAGCATGATCGCGCCGAACGCCGCGGGCACCCAGAAGATCCCCTGCCAGCCGATCGCGGCGTCGATCATCCCGGCGAGGGGCAGGGCGAGCGCGCTGCCGATTCCGAGGGTCGCGCTCATCAGGGCGGTCGCCCCGGCAACCTTGCGGGCCGGCAGGTGGTCGCGGAGCAGCGAGATGCCCACGGGGATCAGTGCGATGGCGAATCCCTGCAGCCCGCGGCCGACGACGGCCGCGGCGAAAGACGCGGACACGGCGGGCAGCGCGGAGCCTGTCACCATGAACGCCAGCGACACCTGCAGCATCCGCTTCTTGCCCACCATGTCGGCGAGCCGGGAGATCAACGGCGTCCCCACGGCGGCCGTGAGCAGGGTGATGGTGATCAGCCAGGAGGCGTCGTCCGCGCGAACGCCGAAGATCGTCGGGAACTCCGGCAGGATCGGCACCACCATCGTCTGCAGCAACGCCACCGACGTGCCGGTGAGGCACAGGACGAGCGTGATGAGCGACGGCGATCGGTGGGGCGCGGCCGCCACCTCGCCGCCCGGCGCGGGCGGCGATGGGGGCCCCGGCAGCTCCGGGGCGCCGGCCTCCGCCGCGCGCCGCCGGATCACCGGAACCCCAGAAGCGGGATCTCGCGTTCGACGGGGGTCAGAGCTCCGTGGTGCCCGATGAGCCGAGACTGCAGCGGCTCGTGCGACCGGCGGATGAGCGCCGACGTCCCGGTGGCGACGGCCAGCACGTCGCCGATGCGCCTGCGCGCATCGTCGGTGACGACGGGGCCGAACCAGCCGCGCGCGATGGCGTCGTCGCGCTCGACGACGGTGAACCGCTGCTCCGGCCGGCCGGCCGCGCGCGCGGCCAGCGTTTCCGACCAGCGGTCACGCACGTCCGGGGCCGCGCCGTCGCGCGTGTAGACGTGCCTGTCGCGGGGCTCGCCGCCGATCAGCCGCACGCCGTCGAGCATGTCGGACTCCGCGTCGTGGTCGTCGATGTCCAGCGGGTCGTCGATCGCGAGCATGCCGTGATCGGCGGTGACGATGAGCGCCGCGTCGTCCGGCAGGTCGCGGACGATCGAGGCGGCCAGCAGGTCCACCTGGGCGAGCTCGTCGCGCCAGGAGTCGGAGTCGGGCCCGCGCACGTGTCCGGTGAGGTCCAGGTCGCCGTGGTACGCGTAGACCAGCGCACGGTCGGAGGCGCCGAGCGCGGCCACGGAGCGTGCGGCGAGGTCGCCCAGGGCGAACGTCGCGTCGAACCGGCCGCCGCGCAGCGACGCCCTGGTGAGACCGGACTTCGCCTGATACCCGGGCGCCACCCGGGTGACGGCGATGCCCGCCTCGGCGGCGCGTTCGAAGGCCGTGGCGCGGGGCTGGAACCGCTCCGGGGGCAGCTCCGCGAGCAGGTCCACGTGGTCGCCCTCGCCGTGCAGGCGCCAGCGCAGCGGATTCATCGCGCGATCAAACCCGGGGACGGCCATGAGATAACCGACCAGGCCGTGCTCGCCCGGGGGCACGCCGGTGCCCAGGGAGCTGAGGCTCACCGCGGTGGTCGACGGGAAGCCGGTCCCGATCACCCGCATCGACGCCGAGGTGGCGGGGGCGCGGCGGGTGGTCAGCAGCGGCGCCGCGTCGGCGCAGGCCGCGAGTTGGCGTGCGCCCATTCCGTCGACCAGCAGGATGCACAGCCGGCGCACCGGTGCCGGGCCCAGCAGCGACTGCAGATCCAGCCGGTCGGCCTCGCCCGGGAGTCCGAGCACGGCGAGCGCACTGGGCACGAGGTCGGCGATCGTGCCGGAACCGTATGCGGGAGCGGGCATGGCCGGGTCGTGCGGCCGGGGAGAGGAAGTGACCGTCGCCATCACCTGAGGGTATCCGGGCGCCGTGCGCATCGTATTGTCGGCGGCATGACCGGAGTCGAACCGGAAAGCGCGGACACCGCCGCGGAGGGTGGCACGCTGCGCGACCGGCAGAAGGCCGACAGGCGCCTGCGCCTCCTCGACGCGGCGGCGCGCCTGTTCGCCGACCGCGGCTACGGCGGCGTCTCGATGCGCGACCTCGGTGCTGCGGCGGACGTGAGCGGCCCGGCGGTGTACCGGCACTTCGCGAGCAAGCAGGACGTGCTCGTGGAGCTTCTCGTGGGGATCAGCGAACGGCTCCTGGCCGACGGGAAGGCGCAGGTGGCGATGGCGGACGGCCCCGAGGACGCGCTCGAGCGCCTGGTGGCCGCGCACGCCCGGTTCGCGGTGGCCGACGAGGATCTGATCCGCATCCAGGACCGCAGCCTGGCGGTGCTCGCCCCGGAGGCCGAGCGGCGCGTCCGCCGATTGCAGCGTGAGTACGTCGAACTGTGGGCGAGCACGTTGCGCGAACTGGATGCCGGGCTGTCGGTGCGCGACGCCCGGTTTCGCGCGCACGCGGCATTCGGGCTGATGAACTCGACGCCGCACGCGCCGTCGGTGGACGCGGTCGGGGGAGACCACGCTGTGCGCCTGCTGTCGGCGATGGCGCTGGCGGCGCTGCGCGCGCCGCTCGCCGACTGGCCGGTGTAGAAGCGTCCCCGCGTTCTCGCAGGCCCCCGCCCGCCAAGCCCCTCTCCTGGGCCGTCCTGTCTCGGGTCGGCCCTCGCTCGATGATCACGCTGTCCGTGCTTACCCGGCCACGGAATGCTCGGACGTCCCAGTGATGGTGGACACATGGACGCCCCGGTGCTAGTCTCAGTTATCGGTTGTTAACCGAGTGCGGGGTCGAGGTACTGCCCGGCCCGGGCGCTTGCCGTCAGCCGGACGTCCTGCACGGAGCACCACCGGAATCGGGAGAGCAGAATGGTCGATGCGGATCGCCGCGGAGTTTCCGCGGACCGGGGGGAACTGTCGTACGCGCAGGGCGAGGGGGCGCCGCCGCTGCTGGAGCAGACGATCGGGGCGAACTTGGCCGCCACCGCCGCGCGCCACCCGGAGCACGAAGCCCTGGTGGACTGCGCCGCCGGGCTGCGCTGGACCTACACCGAGATGCGCACGGCGGTCCGCCGGCTGGCCGCGGGGCTGCTGCGCGCGGGCGTCGGCAAGGGGGACCGGGTGGGGATCTGGGCCCCCAACCGCTGGGAATGGGTGATCGTCCAGTTCGCCACGGCGGAGATCGGTGCCGTCCTGGTGAACATCAACCCCGCCTACCGTGCGTTCGAGCTCGAGTACGCACTCGGACAGTCCGGCATCAAGACGGTGTTCGCGGCGGAGAGCTTCAAGGACTCCGACTACCGCGCGATGCTCGACGAGGTCGCGCCCCGGTGCCCCGCCCTCGCCGACGTCGTGTACCTGGGTTCCGCCCGGTGGGCGGAACTGGCGGACCGCCCGCTCGACGACGCCGCCGAGGCGCGGTTGGCGGAGGCGGCCGCGCAACTCGACCGGAACGACCCGATCAACATCCAGTACACCTCCGGCACCACCGGGCGGCCCAAGGGCGCCACGCTGACCCACCGCAACATCCTCAACAACGGGTTCATGGTGGGCGAGCTGATCGACTACACCGAGCACGACCGCATCTGCATCCCGGTGCCCTTCTACCACTGCTTCGGCATGGTGATGGGCAACCTGGCCGCCACCAGCCACGGCGCCGCGATGGTGATCCCCGCGCCGGGGTTCGACCCGCAGGCCACGCTGCGTGCCGTGCAGGACGAGCGCTGCACGAGCCTCTACGGGGTGCCGACGATGTTCATCGCGGAACTGGGGCTGGCGGACTTCGACTCCTTCGATCTGTCCGGACTGCGCACCGGCATCATGGCCGGGTCGACGTGCCCGGCGGAGGTCATGCGCAAGGTCATCGACCGGATGAACATGAAGGACGTCTCGATCTGCTACGGCATGACCGAGACTTCGCCGGTGTCCACGCAGACCCGCACTGCCGACACGCTCGAACAGCGCGTGGGCACCGTCGGGCGTGCGGGACCCCACGTGGAGGTCAAGGTGATCGACCCGGTCGACGGTTCCACGCTGCCCCGCGGGGCTGCCGGCGAGTTCTGCAGCCGCGGATACCTCGTGATGCGGGGCTACTGGGAGGACCGGGCGAAAACCGACGAAGCCATCGATGCCGACGGCTGGATGCACACCGGCGACCTGGCGGTGATGGACGCGGACGGCTACGTGAGCATCACGGGGCGGATCAAGGACATGGTGATCCGGGGCGGCGAGAACATCTACCCGCGCGAGATCGAGGAGTTCCTCTACACGCACCCGGACATCGTCGACGCGCAGGTGATCGGCGTGCCGGACGAGAAGTTCGGGGAGGAGCTCATGGTGTGGGTCAAGCTGCGCGAGGGTGCGTCGCCGTTGACAGCGGACGGGCTGCGGGAGTTCTGCCGCGGCAAGCTCGCGCACTTCAAGATCCCCCGATATGTGCACATCGTCGACGACTTCCCGATGACCGTCACCGGGAAGATCCGGAAGGTGCAGATGCGGTCCGAGGCCCTCGAGCTGATCGGGAGGAAATGATGGCGACCACGGATACCGCGGAGCGCACCGGGAGCGCCGGCCGGAACGGCAGCGGAACGGGCAGCACCGGAACGAGCAGCGCGGGCGGGTCTTTCGGTGACCAGCACCGTGCGCTGGTCACCGAGCTGCGCGAACGGTTGGCGGCTGCGGCGCTGGGCGGCGGCGAACGCGCCCGGCAGCGGCACGTCGACCGTGGGAAGCTGCTCCCGCGCGACAGGGTGGAGCGGCTCCTGGACCCGGGCTCGCCGTTCCTCGAGATCGCTCCGCTGGCGGCCGGCGGCATGTACGACGACGAGTGCCCGGGCGCGGGCGTCATCGCCGGCGTCGGACGGGTGGCCGGCCGCGAGTGCGTGATCGTCGCGAACGACGCCACCGTCAAGGGCGGCACCTACTATCCGATGACGGTCAAGAAGCACCTGCGGGCGCAGGAGGTGGCGCTGCAGAACAATCTGCCGTGCATCTACCTCGTCGACTCGGGCGGCGCGTTCCTGCCCCGGCAGGACGAGGTGTTCCCGGACCGCGACCACTTCGGCAGGATCTTCTACAACCAGGCGACGATGAGCGCGCGGGGCATCCCGCAGATCGCGGCGGTCATGGGCTCGTGCACGGCGGGCGGCGCCTACGTGCCTGCGATGAGCGACGAGGCCGTCATCGTCCGCGAACAGGGCACGATCTTCCTGGGCGGGCCGCCGCTGGTGAAGGCGGCGACCGGCGAGGTGGTGACCGCGGAAGAACTCGGCGGCGGTGATCTGCACTCGAAGGTCTCCGGGGTCACCGATCATCTCGCCGACGACGACGAGGACGCGCTCGAGACGGTCCGCCGCATCGCGGGCACCTTCGGCCCGCGCGCGGACACCCCGTGGGAGGTGGCCGAATCCGCACCGCCGCTCCACGATCCGGAGACCGTCTACGACGTGGTCCCGCCGGACTCCCGCATCCCGTACGACGTGCGCGAGGTCATCAGCCGCATCGTCGACGGCGGCGCCGGGCCCGGCGCCGTGGAGAACGGATTCCAGGAGTTCAAGGCGGAGTACGGCAAGACGCTCGTCACCGGGTTCGCGCGCGTGCACGGGCACCCCGTCGGCATCGTCGCCAACGCCGGCGTGCTCTTCTCCGAGTCGGCGATGAAGGGCGCCCACTTCATCGAGCTGTGCGACAAGCGGAGCATCCCGCTGCTGTTCCTGCAGAACATCTCCGGGTTCATGGTGGGCCGCGACTACGAGGCGGGCGGGATCGCCAAGCACGGCGCCAAAATGGTCACCGCCGTCGCCTGCGCCCGGGTCCCCAAGCTCACCGTCGTCATCGGCGGCAGCTACGGCGCCGGCAACTACTCGATGTGCGGGCGGGCGTATTCGCCGCGTTTCCTGTGGATGTGGCCCAACGCGCGGATCTCCGTGATGGGCGGCGAGCAGGCCGCCTCGGTACTGGCCACGGTGCACGGCGACCGGCTCGAGTCCCAGGGGGAGAGCTGGTCCGACGAGGACATCGAGCGGTTCAAGGCCCCGCTGCGCGACCAGTACGAGCGGCAGGGCAACCCCTACTATTCGACGGCCCGGCTGTGGGACGACGGCGTCATCGACCCCGCCGACACGCGCACCGTCGTGGGTCTGGCGCTGGCCGCAGCGGCGAACGCCCCGCTCGAGCCGGTCTCCTACGGCGTCTTCAGGATGTGAGTGAAACGATGCGGAAATCCGAGCGCAAGCAGGGATTCGACACGGTCCTGGTGGCCAACCGGGGCGAGATCGCGGTGCGCGTGATGCGCACGCTGCGCCGGCTGGGCATCCGGTCGGTCGCGGTGTACAGCGACGCGGACGCCGACGCCCGGCATGTCGCGGAGGCGGATGTGGCCGTGCACCTGGGGCCCGCCGCCGCGCGGGAGAGCTACCTGCGCATCGACAAGGTCATCGATGCGGCCGTGCGCACCGGCGCTCAGGCCGTGCATCCGGGATACGGCTTCCTGTCGGAGAACCCCGAGTTCTCCGCCGCATGCGCCGAGGCCGGCATCGCCTTCCTGGGGCCGTCGGCGCACGCGATCGAGGTGATGGGCGACAAGATCACGGCGAAGAAGGCGGTCACCGCGTTCGACGTGCCGGTGGTGCCCGGCATCGCCGAACCCGGGCTGACCGACGAGGAACTGATCGCAGCGTCCGGGGACATCGGCTTCCCCGTGCTCATCAAGCCGTCGGCGGGGGGCGGCGGCAAGGGCATGCACCTGGTGGACGAGCCCTCGGCGCTCCCGGATGCGCTGGCGACGGCGCGCCGCGAGGCGGCGTCGGCGTTCGGCGACGACACGCTGTTTCTGGAGCGGTACGTGCTGCGGCCCCGCCACATCGAGGTCCAGGTGCTCGCCGACGGCCACGGCGAGGTCGTCCACCTGGGTGAGCGCGAGTGCAGCCTCCAGCGGCGGCACCAGAAGGTCATCGAGGAGGCGCCCTCTCCGCTGCTGGACGAGGCGACCCGCGCCCGGATCGGCGCGGCCGCATGCGATACGGCGCGCAGCGTCGACTACCTCGGTGTGGGGACGGTGGAGTTCATCGTGTCCGCGGACCGCCCAGACGAGTTCTTCTTCATGGAGATGAACACGCGACTGCAGGTGGAGCATCCGGTCACCGAGCTGGTCACCGGCGTCGACCTGGTCGAATGGCAGCTGCGGGTGGCGGCGGGGGAGAAGATCGACTTCCGGCAGGAAGACGTGGTCATGACCGGTCATGCGGTGGAGGGGCGTGTCTACGCGGAGGACCCGGCGCGCGGGTTCCTCCCCACCGGCGGCACGGTGCTCGCCGCGCTGGAGCCGCACGGCGAAGGGGTGCGGATCGACTCGTCGCTGCGCGACGGCACCGCGGTGGGCAGCGACTACGATCCGATGCTCGCGAAGGTCATCGGCTACGGCACCGACAGGGCCGAGGCCATGTCCCGGCTCGACCGCGCGCTGGCGCAGACCGCGGTGCACGGCGTGCAGACCAACATCGAGTTCCTGCGGTACCTGCTGGCCGACGACCGCGTGGCGGCGGGCGACCTGGACACCCTGCTGCTCGATGCGCGCGCCGAGGAGTTCTCGCCCGCCCCGGCGCCGGACGACACGATGGTCGCGGCCGCCCTCGTCCGCCAGCAACGCCTCACCGCCGGCGGGCGGTCGCCCTGGGCGACGGAGATCGGTTGGCGGGTGGGCGGCACGGCGCCGGTCCGCACGCGCATGCGCAGTCCCCTGCGCGCCGAGACCGTGTCGGTGTGGGGGAGTCCCGCTGCGGCACGGGTGCATGTGGGGGAACAGCCGCCTGTCGGCGCATCGGTACTGGACTATTCGCCGGAGCCGGGCGGCCGACTGGGTGCCGTCATCGACGGCGTGCACAGGGCCTACCGGGTCTCGGAGTCGGGGAGCGACATCTGGGTGAGCGATGACCGCGGCACCTGGCGCCTCGGCGAGGAGGAAGTGCGCAGGACCGCGCGCACCCGCGGCCCGCAGAAGGCCGAGGTGCTCAGCCCGATGCCCGGCAGCGTGATCGCCGTCGTCGCGGACACCGGATCCACCGTGTCCGAGGGTGCACCGGTGGTCGTGGTGGAGGCGATGAAGATGGAGCACACGCTGACCGCGCCGGTGGCGGGGACGGTCGAGAACCTGGTGACGGTGGGCGAACAGGTCGGCCTGGAGCAGGTGCTCGCCCGGCTCGTGCCCGACGACACCGCGCCCGACGACACCGCGCCCGACGGCGCGGGCGCGGAAGGCGACGGCGCGGGGGACGGGCCCGGAGATGGCCCTGCGGGACAGGACGACACAGCGGAGACGATCGCACAGGAGGCATCGTGACGACCAGCATGGCGGCGGAACTGCCGGAGGACTACCGGACGCTCAGCGACACAGTGGCGGACTTCGCCGACACCGTGGTGGCGCCGGTGTCGGCGCAGCACGACCGCGAACACACCTTCCCCTACAAGGTGGTGGCGCAGATGGGGGAGATGGGGCTGTTCGGCCTGCCGGTGCCCGAGCAGTACGGCGGCATGGGCGGCGACTACTTCGCGCTGGCCCTGGCGCTCGAACAGCTCGGGCGGGTCGACCAGTCGGTGGCCATCACCCTGGAGGCCGGCGTGGGGCTCGGACTGATGCCGATCTTCAAGTTCGGCACCGAGGAGCAGAAGCAGAAGTGGCTGCCGGACCTCGCCGCCGGCAGGCGTCTCGCGGGGTTCGGGCTCACCGAGCCGGGCGCGGGGTCCGATGCGGGCGCCACCAAGACCACCGCCAAGGCCGACGGCGACGACTGGGTGATCAACGGCGCCAAGCAATTCATAACGAACTCGGGCACGGACATCACCTCGCTCGTCACCGTCACCGCAGTCACGGGCGCGCGCCCCGACGGGCGCAAGGAGATCTCCACGATCATCGTCCCTTCCGGCACTCCAGGATTCGTCGCCGAGCCCGCCTACGACAAGGTCGGGTGGAACGCTTCGGACACGCACCCGCTGTCGTTCACCGACGCCCGGGTGCCCGCGGGGAACCTGCTCGGGGAGCGCGGCCGCGGGTACGCCAACTTCCTGTCCATCCTCGACGAGGGGCGGGTGGCCATCGCGGCCCTGTCCACCGGCGCCGCACAGGGATGCGTGGACGAGTCGGTCAAGTACGCGCGCGAGCGGCAGTCGTTCGGCCGCTCCATCGGCGAGTACCAGGCCGTGAACTTCAAGATCGCCCGGATGGAGGCACGCGCGCACACCGCCCGGCTCGCGTACTACGACGCGGCGGCGAGGATGCTGGCCGGCAAGCCGTTCAAGAAGGAGGCGGCGATCGCCAAGATGGTCTCGTCGGAGGCGGCGATGGACAACGCGCGCGACGCGACGCAGATCCACGGCGGCTACGGGTTCATGAACGAGTATCCGGTGGCCCGCCACTACCGCGACAGCAAGATCCTCGAGATCGGCGAGGGCACCACGGAGGTCCAGCTGATGCTCATCGCGCGTGAGCTGGGGTTCAAGTGAGCGCCGGGGACGAGGCGCAGTCCGAACCGCTGCGGGAGGTGGTGCAGCGCGGGCTGTGGTTCGAGGAGTTCGAGACCGGGGTCGTGTACAAGCACAGCCCGGGGCGGACCCTCACCGAGGCGGACAACGTGCTGTTCACGACGCTGACTATGAACACGCAGTCGCTGCACCTGGACGCGGCATGGGCGGAGGGCCAGCAGTTCGGCCGGCGGCTGATGAACTCGATGCTCACGCTCTCCACGCTCGTCGGGCTCTCGGTCGCCCAGCTCTCGCAGGGCACCATCGTCGCCAACCTGGGCTTCTCCGAGATCGCCTTCCCCAAGCCCATGTACCACGGCGACACGCTCTACGGCGAAACCGTGGTGCTGGCCAAGCGCGAGTCGCGCAGCCGGCCGGACGAGGGCATCGTGACGCTCGAGCACGTGGGGCGCAACCAGGACGGCGACATCGTCGCCCGGGCGGTCCGTGCAACCTTGATGCAGAAACGGCCGCACTGATGCAGAAACGACCCGATACACACCGCGAGACCGGAGGCCACCGACCGTGACAGCACCATCCGCATTGGCGGCAGGCCCGGCGTGGCTGTTCTGCCCTGCCGATCGCCCGGAGCGCTACGCCAAGGCGGCGGCCGCGGCCGACGTCGTCATCCTGGACCTGGAAGACGCGGTCGCACCGGGCGACAAGGCCGCGGCCCGGCGGGCGCTGATCGACAATCCGCAGGACCCGTCCCGCACCGTCGTCCGCGTCAACGCCACGGATTCGCCGGAGCAGGCGCTGGACCTCGAGGCGCTGGCCGCGACGCGATACTCGCACGTGATGCTCGCCAAGGCGGAATCCGCGGAGCAGATCGCAGCGCTGGCACCCCGGCGTGTGATCGCGCTGGTGGAGACCCCGCGCGGCGCGGTGATGGTGCGGGAGATCGCTGCGCAGGCCGCGACGGCGGGCCTGATGTGGGGCGCGGAGGACCTGGTGGCCGGGCTCGGAGGCAGTTCCAGCAGGTCGGCCGACGGCGCGTACCGGCCGGTGGCGCAGCAGGTGCGCGGCGCGGTGCTGCTCGCCGCGAAGGCGTACGGGAGGCTTGCCCTGGACGCCGTCCACTTGGACATCAAGGATCTCGCCGGTCAACGCGCCGAGGCGCTGGACGCGGTGGCGACGGGGTTCGACGCCTCGGTGTGCATCCATCCCGCGCAGGTCGCAGAGGTCCGGACCGCCTACCGGCCCACGGATGCGGAGACCGACTGGTCCCGCCGGGTGCTCGCGGCGGCGGAAGGCGAGCGCGGAGTATTCGCCTTCGAGGGCACCATGGTCGATTCGCCGGTGCTCCGGCACGCCGAAGCCGTCCTGCGCAGGGCGTGAATCCGGCAGTATGACGAGGGTTACGTATTTCGGTTATTGAGATCAGTGACACCCTGCGGTGATCTGTCCCACTACGGTTCGATCCGAACCGCCTCCGGGATCGGAACCCGGGGGCAATGCAACGGTGAGGACTGCAGTGAAAAGACCATGGATTCGTTCGAGCGTCCGGCTCGCGGCGGTCGGGGCGGCCGCGGCCCTGTTGGCGGCGGGATGCGCCTCGACTGATGACGGCGGCGCGTCGGGCTCCGGAGGCGCGACCTCCGACGGCTCGACGACGATCGGCTTCGTCGGTGCCGGCGCCGCCGATTCCGGCGAGCCCGTCGACGGCGGCACGCTGACGTTCGGCTCGTACTCGTTCCCCAGCTCGCTCGACCCCACGAAGACGCTGGCGGCCGGTTCCAACGGCGGAACGGAGATGGCCGCCGTCTACGACACGCTTGTGCGCACCGACCCGGAATCCGGCGACTTCGTTCCGCAGCTCGCGGAGAAGCTGGACCACAACGAGGACTACACGAAGTTCACCCTGACGTTGCGCGACGGTGTGACGTTCAGCGACGGCACGCCCCTGGACTCCGCGGCCGTCAAGTGGAGCATCGACAGGTTCGTCGACGCCGGCCGCGACGTGGCCCAGGTGTGGGCGGACATCGTCACCGGCATCGGCACGCCCGACGCGCACACCGTGGAGTTCACGCTCAACAAGCCGTGGGCGCAGTTCCCCGTGATGCTGGCGATGGGCCCGGGCATGATCGTGGGCCAGGGCTCCGACGCGGGCGGCGACTTCACCCCCATCGGCGCCGGCCCGTACACCCTCGGCGAGTTCGCCCCCAGCGAGAAGATCGTGCTCAATGCGCGCGACGACTACTTCGCCGGCAAGCCGCACCTGGACTCGGTCACCTTCGTGCCCACCCACGGCGCGCAGCAGCAGTTCGAGTCGCTGCAGAGCGGCCAGCTTTCGATGACCTACATCAACCGCGACGCCCAGGTGATCAAGAGCGCCGTCGACGCCGGTCTTCCGGGGTACCTGGACATCCAGGGGCTCGGCAGCCTGGGATACGTCAACCAGCATGAGGGCCGTCCCGGTGCGGACGTGCGCGTGCGCAAGGCCATCGCGTACGGGATCGACCCGCAGGTGATCAACCAGCGCGTCGAGAACGGGCTGGGCATCGCAGGCTCCGAGATCGTCCCGGAGAGCTCGCGGTGGTACGACGGGGCGAAGGGCGTGCCGTTCGATCCGGCGCAGGCGAAGAAGTTCCTCGACGAGGCCAAGGCCGACGGCTACGACGGCAGTCTGCACTACCTGTCCGGCAACGACCCCTCCGCACGGGCCGCGGCCCTGGCGGTGCAGGCGCAGCTCAACGCGGTCGGGTTCAACGTGCAGATCGACTACGCCAACAGCGTCAACGACCTCGTCCGCAAGATGTACGTCGACCACGACTTCGACATGGCGCGCGCGGCGTTGCAGCTCATGGACGACGCCCCCTATCTGCGTCTGTACGCGGGCATGGGCAGCGACTCCAAGAACAACGCCGCAGGCTATTCGGATCCCAAGATGGACGAGCTGCTCACAGCGGTGCAGACGGCCACCGACGACGACGCGAAGAAGGCGGCGATCGACGAGGTCCAGGCCCAGGCCAACGAGACCATCCCTTACGCGGTCTGGGGGCCGGCGAAGGTGCTCACCGTGTGGAACGACGACGTGCACGGCGTCAAGCGCAGCGCCGACAACATCTACCTGCTCGACTCCGCGTGGGTGACAGGATCCTGATCCCCGTGTGACGGGAAGGGACGCCGCCCCGACGGGCGGAACACAGTGACTGCGCCCCGGCCGGAAGGCCGGGGCGCAGTCACTGTGTTCACCTGTGTGCTCGCCTGTTCAGGCGATGGTCACGAACCGCTCTTCCACGCCTCGCCCAGGAGCATGATCCCGGTGGCGGACGGCTCCACGCCATGCACGTTCTTCTGCCACGCCCAGAGGGACGGCAGCGCGCCGATCGGTGCGGATGGGACGGTGGCGTTCCAGTGCTTCTGGATCTCGCCCATCACCGCGCGGGCGTCGTCTTCGGAGGCGGTGGAACGGAACTTCGCGATCAGCGCGTCCATCTGCGGGTCGGCGTACCCGGCGGTGTTCGACGGCGAATCGCTCTGGAGCACGCCCTGCAGGCCGAGGTCCGGAATCGACTCGTAGAAGCCCAGCCCCGCGTGCGCGATGTCGAAGTCGTGCTGCACGTAGACCCCCGTGATGATGTCGGCGGCGCTCGTGGCGCCGTGCATGTTCACGGTGAACCCCACTTTCTGCAGCAGCGCCTGCACCGCCAGCGCGATGGCGTGGTCTTTCGGCTCGTTGAGGAACACGTAGTCCAGGGTGCCGTCGTAGCCGTCGGCCTTCGCCTCGTCCAGGAGCTTCTTCGCCTGGTCGGGGTCGAAGGCGACGCCTGGCACGTCGGGGTGCCAGCGGGAGGACTTCGCGAAGATGTCGGACGTGGGGATCCCCTCGCCCTTCTCGGCGCGCTGGCCGATCTGCTCCGGATTCAGCGCCATGGCGATCGCCTTGCGCACCCGCACATCCGCCCCGGCGCGCCCCTCACGGTTGTTGATGATCTCCGCGCTGCCCGAGTTGAGGATGCCGACATAGCCGGGGAAGCCGGCGTCGACGACGTCCTTGATGGCCGGCGCGAGGCCGCGGATGTACGCGAGGTCGAGCCCACCGGACTTGAGCGAGTCGACGTTCTCCTGCGGGCCGTTGAGGGCGACCATCCGGACGGTGTCGAGCGGCGGCGGTCCGCCCCAGTAGTCGGGGTTGGCCTTGAGCACGCGTGCCTCGCCCGGACGGAACTCCTGCTCGGTGAACGGGCCGGCGCCGATCGGCTTGAAGGCGTCCCCGCTGCCTGCCGTCGGCGCCACGATCATGCCGTAGCCCAGCGCCAGCATGGACGGGAACCGGTGCCAGGGAGCCGTCAGGGTGATGGTCACGGTGAGCGGGTCTGTGGCGGTGGCGGACTCCACGGTCTGCTTCCACAGGCCGGCGTCGGCGCCGTTCTGCTCGGTGTACCGGTCGAAGCTCGCCGCCACCGCCTGCGCGTCCATCGGTGTTCCGTCGCTGAACTTCACCCCGTCGCGCAGCTTCAGCGTCCAGGTGACGTCGTCGTCGGACGTGAGCGATTCCGCGAGCTGCGGCGTGAACTCGCCGCTGTCCGGGTCGTACTTCATGAGAACGTCGTACACGGCGGCGGCCGCGTCGCCGCCGGTTCCGCCGCGGCTCGCGCCCTGCTTGCCGGGGTCGAGGACGGGCGCCAGGGCTTGCACGCCGAAGGTCAGTGTGCCGCCGCGCACCACGTCTCCCTCCTGCGACTGCACGTTCACCAGTCCTTGCGTGAACGCGCCGGATTCGCCGGACGGCGCCGCGTTCCCGGTGCCGTCGCCGCTGCCACCGCCGTCGGAGCTTGCGCAACCGGTGACGAGGACGGCGGCCGCGAGCACGGCCAGGCCGGCACGCCCGGCGGTGCGGACGCGCCGCCTGCGCCGGCCGCCGGCCCTGTGGTCGGTCGATTCCATTGAGTCCTCCGCTTCAAATGTGAACGAGTGATCCCGTGGCCGGGAGACGGCATCATCCTGGGCGAAATTGTGACGCGCAACACTGCTGGTTCCCGCCCAGCGGTACTCCCCCCGGGTGGGGCGGTGTTGCTCTGACGTACGTCCTGCAGACGGCGGCGATCAGGTGAGCCCGTGGCGCTGCAATGCCCGGACCGCGAGCCATGCGAGCGCCGCCGCCTGCGTATCGAGCACGGCGTCGTCGAAGACGATGCGCGGCGAGTGGTTGACCTCTCCGCGCGCCGATTCCGGGAGTTCGTCGGGCCGTGCACCGAGGAACAGGTAGGTGCCGGGTACGCGTTCGAGGACCTTCGAGAAATCCTCCGACCCCATCGCCGGGTACGGCATGGTCACGATCGACTCGGCTCCGACGAGGTCGGTGAGATCGGCGACGGCGGCCTCCGTCTCCGCGGGATCGTTGAGAGTGACCGGGTAGCCGAGGTCGAAGTCCACCTCCGCGGTGCACCCGTGCGCGGCCGCCACCGCTTCGGCCACCTCCGTGATGTGCTGCGGCAGCCGGGCGGCCGCCTCGGCGGAGACCATGCGGACCGTGCCGGCGAGCTCCGCGGTGTCGGGGATGACGTTCAGCGCGTCGCCGGCGCGCATCCGGGTGATGCTCAGGACCACGGGATCGAAGGCGGGGAAACGCCGCGTCACCATGGTCTGCAGAGCGCCCACCAGCTCGGCGGCGGCCGGGATCGGGTCGTGCGCGGAGTGCGGTTGCGACCCGTGTCCGCCCGACCCGCGCACCACGATCCGCAGCTCGGCCGCGCCGGCCAGGACGGGGCCCGGGCGGGTGACGAAGGTGCCGCGGTCTCCGGGGCCCACGTGCACCGCGAAGGCCGCAGCGGGGGGTCCGGCCACCGCGAGCACGCCCTCGTCCAGCATCACCTGCGCGCCGTCGTGCCCCTCCTCGCCCGGCTGGAACATGAAGGCGACGGTGCCCGCGAGCGTGTCGCGCGCGGCGTGCAGCAGGTGTGCGGCTCCGACGAGTCCGGTGGTGTGCAGGTCGTGGCCGCACGCGTGCATCGCGTCGTTGACCGACTTGTACTCCACCTCGGCCAGTTCGGTCACGGGCAGTGCGTCCATGTCGCCGCGCAGCAGCACTGTAGGCCCCGGCCGGGCGCCGCGGAGTACGGCGACCACCGACGTCGTCGCCGAGCCGCGCACGATCTCCAGACCAGGGAGCCCGTCCAGGGCACGCAACACGGCCTGTTGCGTGCGTGGCAGATGCAGACCCACCTCGGGGTGACGGTGCAGGTCCCGCCGCAAGGTGACCAGGTCGGGAAGCAGGGCTCGCGCGTCTTCGAGCAGGCGTGCGGGGGTGACGTCAGTGGAGGGAGCCGGATTCGGCTCCGTGGCCGCGGTCAACGGAGCTTCTGGCTTCCGCCGTCGACCATGAGCGTCTGGCCGGTCATGTAGCTCGCGTCGTCGGAAGCGAGGAAGACGGCGACCGGGCCGATGTCGCCCTCGGGATCGCCGTAGCGCTGCATGGGCACCGCGGAGATCAACTTGGCCGCCGTTTCCGGATGCTGCTCCATCCAATGCGCGACGCCCTCGGTGGCGGCGAGGGGACAGATGATGTTGACGTTGATGCCGTCGGCGGCCCACTCGTTGGCGGCCACGCGGCTCACGGCGCGGATCGCCTCCTTGGCGGCGACGTACGACGCCTGCGTGCGCATTCCGTCCATCGCCGACCCGGAGCCGAAGTTGATCACGGAACCCGCTGCGTCTTTGAGATGCGGGTAGGCGGCCTGCATGAGGCGGACGGCAGGCACGAATCCGGTGCGGAACGACAGGTCGAGGATCTCCGCGGTGGTCTCCATCAGCGGAGCCTGGCGGGACGCGTGCGCGTTGTTGACGAGCACGCTCACCCCGCCGAACTCGTCCACCGCGGCCTTGACGATGCGCTCGGCCCCGTCGTCGGCGGAGATGTCGATCTCCCGGAAGGCCGCCCGCCCGGGGTGCCCGCTCGCGTCCAGTTCGTCCTGCACGGCCGCGCCGGCCTCGGCGTTGATGTCGACGAACAGCACGTTCGCGCCCGCCTTCACGAACGCGGTCACGATGCCGCGGCCGATGCCGCCGGCCCCTCCCGTGACGATCGCGTTCTTGCCCTGCAGGCGGGTCTCGGTGCTCATGGTGTCTCCTCACCGTCGTCGGTGGTGCGCCCGGGGGCCGTCCACCGGGGTCGAGTCGGTCGTCCGTACCTTCCGGACACACCGGGTAGTCTTCGTCACATGTGACGTGCGGGACAACCCGGCGTACCGGCCACCGGCGGTGAGCACGCCGGAAATGGGGAACAGCCACCCGTGGATGACGTTGGGCCGCCGGTTGATCCGGGCGGCAGTCGATACGGAGACGACGATGCCCCGCGGCCTTCGTCGGCCGCGGGGCATCGTCGGGTACGCGGGCGTCACTCGGTCCGGAGCGCGTCCTTCTCGATCGCCGCGAGACTGTAGGCGGCGTAGGTGTTGTAACGGTCGCGCCCGGTGAAGTAGGCGGAAAGCTGCGCGTCCATCTCCTGCGGGGTGAACGTCCCGTCCGCGGCGACGAACTTGTGCTCGATCTTGGGCGAGTCCATCAGCGTGACCATGTTGCCGTAGACGACGAACACCTGCCCGGTGATCTCGTGGGAGGCGGGGGCGGACAGATACTGCACCAGGGTGGCGACCCGCTCAGGTGCGAGCGGGTCGAGTCCGGCCGCGGTGTTCTCGTCGAAGGTTTCCGCCGTCATCTCGGTGCGCGCACGGGGGCAGATGGCATTCGCCTTGACTCCGTACTTGTGCATCCCGTTAGCCGTGGACAGCGTGAGTGCCACGATGCCCGCCTTGGCCGCGCCGTAGTTGGGCTGGCCGGCGGGGCCGAACAGGAACGCCTCCGACGCTGTGTTGACCACCCGGCCGTACACCGGCTGCCCGGTCTCCTTCGACAGGTTCCGCCAGTGCGCCGACGCCGCGTGCGAGGTGGCGGCGTGCCCCTTGAGGTGCACGCGCAGCACGTCGTCCCACTTGTCCTCGGTGAGGTTGAAAACCATCGTGTCGCGGGTGATCCCGGCGTTGTTCACCAGGATGTCCATGGAACCGAACTCGGAGACGGCCGTGTCGATCATCGACTGCGCCAGCGCCCAGTCGGACACGTCGCCCTTGACGGCCACCGCCTTGCCGCCGGCGCCGACGATCTCGGAGACGACCTCGTCGGCGCGGTCGGTCATGTCGTTGATGACGACCGCGGCGCCGGCGTCGGCGAGCGCCAGCGCCTCGGACTTGCCCAGCCCTGCTCCCGCCCCGGTGACGACGGCGGCCTTGCCCGCCAAGCTCAGTTCGTCGGCCATGTCGGCTCCTGTCCTGTTGTCAACTGGATCACGTTCCACTGCGTCGGCCGATGCTACGTCTCCGGCGTCGGCCCGGTCGCTTCGGCGTCCCGGTCTACGGGGCCCGGCGGTGCGCGCATCCGCGGCGATGCGGTAGATGTGATGTCTCCCATACGCGTGCACCCATAGACTCGCGGACGGGCCGCGGGCGGCACGCCCGTGCAGCCATCGGGAACGACTCGACAGGCAGGCGCAGATGATGAACGGGGACGGGACGGACAGCGCGACGGCGGGGCCGGGAGAGGCGGCCGGCAGGCAGCGGCGCGGCCGGGCGATCGCGATGGGCGACGCGGAGCGGGACGCGTTCCTCGCGGCCGAGAGGACCTGCCGCGTCGCCACCGTCGGCGCGGACGGGGCGCCCCATGTGAGCCCGCTCTGGTTCGGCTGGTCGGACGGAGCCCTGTGGTTGTTCTCGATCACGAAGAGCCGGCGATGGCGGGATCTCGAGAGTGATCCGCGCGTGTCCGTGGTCGTGGATGCGGGGGAGCAGTACGACGAACTGCGCGGCGTGGAGATCTCCGGCCACGCCCGGCAGGTGGGCGAGGTGCCGCGCACCGCCGCGCCGGACCCGGAGCTCGAGGCGGTGGAGCAGCAGTTCGCCGACAAGTACATGGGCGGAACCTTCTACGCGGACGGCCGTCACGCGTGGCTGCGCATCGTGCCGGAGAAGATCGTGAGCTGGGACTTCCGCAAACTGGCAGCGCTGCAGAAGGGCTGAGCGGCATGGGCGTGACGGCGGACGGCGCGACCCCGGAGATCTGCCGCGCACTGATCTCCGCCCTGCGGTCGGCGCGCCGCGTGGTGGTGCTCACCGGGGCCGGCGCCTCCGCGGAGAGCGGGATCCCCACGTTCCGTGACGCCCTGACCGGGCTGTGGGAACGGTTCGATCCCGCGCGGCTGGCCACCCCGGAGGCGTTCGCGGCGGACCCCGATCTGGTGTGGGGCTGGTACGCATGGCGACGCGATCAGTTGGCGCGGTGCCGGCCGAACCCCGCGCACGACGCGGTGGCACGACTGCAGCGCGCGGTTCGCGCGCGCGGGGGCACGGTGACAGTGGTGACGCAGAACGTGGACGATCTGCATGAGCGGGCCGGGACACAGGACGTGGTCCACCTCCACGGTTCCATCGCGCAGTCGCGTTGCGCGATGTGCGGCGAGACGGCGGAACCCGGGCAGGCGGGTGCCGACGCTGCCCTCTCCGCCGGATCCGACGGTGCGGGCGAGGGGAAGCGCATTCCGCCGCCACTGTGCGTGGGATGCGGCGGGCGGTTGCGCCCGTCCGTCGTGTGGTTCGGGGAGGAGCTTCCGGTCTCCGCGTGGCTACGAGCGCAGAACGCTGCGGAGGGCGCCGACGTGCTCATGTCCGTGGGGACGTCGTCGACGGTGTATCCGGCGGCGGAGCTGCCGCACATCGCGGGTCGCGCCGGGGCCCGGATAGTGCAGGTCAATCCATCGCCGACCGGCCTGGAGCCGATCGTGCACGACGACTTCCGCGCGAGCGCCGGCGAGGTGCTCCCGGCCCTGGTCGACGCCGCTTTCGGCCGGTAGCTGCACACCCGACCGCGCAGTTCACCCGCACGAACCGGCCATGGCGTCCATACTCGAGAGACGATATGTGACGGATCACAGTGTGATCGCGCATGTGCGGTGTGACCGGGTCGGCGATCGGGTCGCGTACGGGGCGGCGTCGGCGACGGGGAAGTGGGTTGACCGGCGTGTTTGCGGCTCCGCGGCGGGTATCGGTGAGTGGGAGCGTGCTGGCGTTTCCGGGCGAACACTGCATGTCCGTTGATTCGAGAGGTGGGTCACTGCTACAGTTTGAGAATCAATTCCAATTCTGCGGTGCGGCACCCACTGGTTCCGGCATCCTCCTCGGCTTTACCAGCGTCGGCAACGCCGACGCGGGTATCGCCCGCGGCCCCCGGCGCGGACGCTCGCACGCGCCCGGCGGGACCTGCGGACAGGAGGCGGACCCCGGTCGTCCACCACGGATTGCAACGCCGTCACCCGATGGAGGCACCGATGTCATCTGTGGACACCCGTTCGCTCGAGGCCGCCCCGCGCCCCGCCGACGACCAGAAGCCGCTGCCGCCGTCGATGGTCGAACGCATGACCTTGATCCTGGACGCATTCGAGCGGCGCTCGAGTCGCCTCAACCTCGAAGAGGTCGCCCAGCGCACCCGGCTGCCGCGCTCGACCGCGCACCGGATCCTCGACCAGCTGGTCAAGCTCGACTGGCTGGACCACGGCTCGCTCGGCTACGGATTGGGACGGCGCGCACTGGGCTTCGGAGACAGCGGCAACAACCATGCGGAGTTGCGCAGCGTCGCCAACCCGTACCTCCACGAGCTGCACATGCGCACCGGAATGGTCGTGCACCTGTCAGCCCTCGACGGCGCCGACGAGATCTTCCTCGACAAGATCGGCGGCCGTTTCGCCGGCAAGCTCGCCTCGAAGGTCGGCGGCCGCTGCGGCGCACACTGGAACAGCGGCGGCCGCGCCATGCTGGCCGCGCTCACTCCGGAAGAGGTCGACGACCTGGTCGGCGAGCGCATCCGCGCGCACCGCGGCGAGGAGGGCTGGTCGCTCCCGGAACTCCATCAGGAGCTCAACCGGATCCGCCAGCACTACGGACTGTCGATCGACCGCTCCGGGCGTCGGTCGATGGGTCTGATCAGCGTGGGCGCCGCCATCGTCGGCCCGGAGGGGCCGGAGGCCGCCGTGTGCCTGTGCCCGCCCTCGAACGCCGTGCCGCTCGAGCGCTACGCGCCGCTGGTGCTGGCGACCACGCGGGAGATCTCGAACGAGATGTACCCGGAGCTGCAGCGCCTCGCGGGCCAGCGCGGGGGGCGCTCCGGCGCACCGCGTGTAGCAGGTGGCCACCGGCGCGTGCTGCGCACCGCCTGACGTGATCGGAGAGGCGTTCCGGTGATCGGGACTCCCGCAATCCGTCGCGTTCACCGGGGATAATTTCCGGTATGCGCAGAGGAAGTTCCGGCACGCACGCATGATCGGGCAAGGCGCCTCGAGGACGGGAGCACGCTAGATGGTGGACGTCGATTACGAGGGTTCCCGCAGGGAGCTGCAGACCGATGCGGGGGTGCTGCGCTACCACGAAGTCGGCGACGGGCCGCCGTTGCTGCTTTTGCACGGTTCGGGGCCGGGCGTCACGGGGTGGCAGAACTACCGCGGTGTGGTGGGCGACCTGGGCGAGCGGTTCCGCTGCCTGATCCTGGAGTTCCCCGGTTTCGGCGTGTCCGACCCGGGGGAGGGCCATCCGATGATGATGGCCGGCGCCTCCATCGGCCGCTTCCTCGACGGTCTCGGACTGGACAGGGTCGACATGGTCGGCAACTCGATGGGCGGCATCGTGGCGGTGAATGCGGCGATCGCCGCGCCGCAGCGGGTGCGCCGCCTGGTGACCGTCGGCGGCCCGGGAAAGGCGCTGTTCAGCCACGGCCCCAGCGAGGGGATCAAGCTACTCTGCGAGTTCACGGACAACCCCACCCGTGAGGGACTCGTCCGATGGCTGCACTCGATGGTCTACGACCCCGCGGTCGTCACCGAGGAGATGCTCGAGGAGCGGTGGCGTCTGGCCACCGACCCGACCACGCTCGCGATCGCCAAGCGCATGTACAGCACCGAGGCGTTCGCTGCCACCATGGCTGCGGCGAAGAACTCCAAGGTGCCGCCCTACTGGTCGCGTCTGGACAAGGTCCAGGCACCGACACTGCTCACCTGGGGGAGGGACGACCGCGTAAGCCCTCTGGACATGGCGATGCTGCCCATGCGCGACATCCCGCGCGCCGAGCTGCACGTGCTGCCGGACTGCGGGCACTGGACCATGATCGAGGCGCGTGAGGCATGGTTGTCTGCGGCGCTCGCGTTCCTGACCCGTCCGGAATCGGCCGACCGACTGCCCGGATGATCCCGGGCGCGCTACGGGGGAGACCCGCATCGCGCCGAATAGAACAAGCGACCAACCGATCCGGAATCGAGGAAACATGACCAAGGCGCTCGACTACATAATGGAGCGGGCGGACGAGATCCGCGGGAACTCCGCCGAGAACGAGAAGCTGATGCGCGTCGCCGACTCGTCGGCGGACGTCCTGCGCAAGTCCGGCATCATGCGGCTGCTCCAGCCGAAGACGCACGGCGGCGACGAGGCGCACCCGCGCGAGTTCGCGGAGACGGTCATGGCCACCGCCTCGCTCGACGGGGCCACCGGCTGGCTCGGCGGCATCGTGGGCGTGCACCCGTGGGAGCTCGCCGTGGCGGACCCCAAGGTGCAGGAGGAGATCTGGGGCGAGGACCCGGATGTCTGGATGGCTTCGCCGTACGCGCCGATGGGCGTCGCGGTGCCCACCGACGGCGGCTTCATCCTCAACGGCCGCTGGTCGTTCTCGTCCGGCACCGACCACTGCCGCTGGCTGTTCATCGGCGCCATGGTGGGCGACAAGGACGGGAAGCCGTTGATGCCGCCGCAGATGATGCACGTGCTGGTCCCGTGGGGCGACTACGAGATCGACCATGAGAGCTGGGACGTCGTCGGCCTGCGCGGCACGGGGTCGAAGGACGTCGTGGTCAAGAACGCGTTCATCCCCACCCACCGCACGCTGGACGCTCCGAAGGTGATGAGCGGCGAGGCGGCCAAGGAGATGGGCCTGACCCAGACCCTTTACAACATGCCGTACTGGAACGTCTTCCCGCTGGGCATCACCGCAGCCGTGATCGGCATCGCCGAAGGCGCCATGCACGCGCACGTCGAGGCGCAGAAGAACCGCGTGGCGATCACCGGGCAGCCGATCAAGGAGGACCCGTACGTCCTCTACGCCATCAGCGAGGCGGCCGCGGAGATCCAGGCGTCGCGCTCCGCTCTCATCGAAACCACCTGCCGCTTCTACGACAAGGTGGACGCCGGCAAGGAGGTCACGTTCGAGGAGCGGGCCATCGGCCGCCGGACCCAGATCCGCGCCGCGCACCGCGCTGTGCGTGCCGTCGACGAGATCATGGACCGCTCGGGCGGCGGCGCGCTGCACCTGCGCCACCCGTTGCAGCGGTTCTGGCGCGACGCGCACGCCGGCGTGGTCCACGCGGTCCACGTGCCCGGCCAGATCTACCACGCGAGCGCGTTCACGCAGCTCGGCGGCGAGCCGCAGGG